>CAZOVM010000005.1:0-80129 GCA_964583395.1 uncultured Pedobacter sp.
AACCTTATTTACTTAACTCTATGATCCACAATAAGAAAAAATGAAAACCGGAAGCCGGAAGCGAAAAGCGGAAAGCGGAAAGCTGAAAGACGGAAAGGACAAAGCGAAAAGCATAAAGCGGAAAGCTAAAAGGAACGTTACCATATATAATAAGATGCTTTTTCAACAGAAATAAATTTCCGATACGTTAGTCCTCGAGGATAACAGCACAGAAAACCTTCTTAAGATTGCTTGGTATCTCACAATGACGATAACTATTACGTGCTATTCCGCCGCGAAGAGCGAAAGCATGCCATTGCGCAAGCAAATCCTCTTAAGATTCTTAGGCTACTACGCTAGACCTCTAAAATGACCATCCATTCAATATATATTCAAAAAAAGCACTGCGTTAAACCTCCAGAATGACGACCCCCCTTATACATTCCAGTCATAAACAAAATAAATTACCAATTATTTTTTAATTATTAAATAATTTTATTAACTTTATATATTCATCCCTAATCAATACATCGATTATGGAAAAATTATGTGCCGACTGTAAACAACCTCTATTCGGTAGATCTGACAAAAAATTCTGCAATGATGCTTGCCGCAGCAATTATCACAACATATTAAATGGTCTTCAATTTCAAGAGGTGCATCATATTAACAAAACCCTAAAAAGAAATCTCTCCATCCTAAATAAATTGAATCCCAATTCAAAAACCACTATTCACACACAACAACTCTTAGCTACAGGTATTGATTTAAATTTTTACACACACATATATATACTACCAAATGGAAAAACTTATAAATTCTGCTACCATCAAGGATACACCCAAATTAACGAGCAAAAGTTTCAGCTATTAAAGAAAGTCTTTTAACATGCTTTAATAACTGATTAAGGAGATTATTTATCTATTGAGCGTTGTTATAATAAGAAGCATCTTTTATAATATGATTGCCACTTACCGTTAAAACGGCCGCAATAGGGAGTTTAAAAGGGCCTTCAGGCGTAGTACCATGCGCAATAAACTCTACAAAAACCTTATCGTCTACAGCATACATACTGACAATACTATCCTGCAAATCAGGCATAAATTGAGCTAGCTCCAAATACTTCGCCGCAATTTCCTTTCTCGTTTGAGGTACATATTCCGTTCCTAACGATGGATCTAAGAATAAAGCATCTTCTGAATATACTTCAGACATCTTATCCCACTCGTGCTTATTAAAATGATCGAACATTTTATTTACAACTTCCATGTTGTGCTTTGTTGCCGCATTAAGCTCTTTATTGGTATTGGTACAACTCGATAAACTTGTCATAATTAATAATACAGTTAAAATGTGTTTCATATTTTTTTTAGACCAAATTATATAGTCTGACAGAAATTGTATTGTATAAATACGACTATTTATTCAGACAAAAAGAAATTCGCCATATTGGTTTCAGAAAACCTGTACTTTGTAGGATCCTCACCTGTAAAAGATTTAAAATTTCTTATAAAATGCGACTGATCAAAGTATCCGCCAAGCTGAGCCAATTCACTCCAGGTGGGATTTTGCATTTGAATAATTTTAAAAATATAAGAAAACTGAATAATGCGCATATAAAACTTAGGACTAAGACCTATATAATGCGCAAAAAGTCTTTGAAGCTGACGCTCGGTTATACAGCATTCATCGGCAATTGCCGAAACTGAGATAATACCTTTATGCTTAAATATTAATGAAATGGCAATCTCTATTTCTCTGTTTAATTTTATTGCTCCAACCTTTTGTAAAAAATAAACGTTCAGTTTTTCTGCAATTTGCTCAAATGGAGCCTCTTCTTTAACAATTAAATACAAGTCATAAAAAGCAGATTGTTCGGAATAATCTATATCTACAATTTGATCTGTTAGCTGTGGCATGTTTACACCATATATATAAGCTAATGCCGATGGTTTGAATTTAACAGCGACCATTCCTGTAGCACCCGTATTTTTCAAAAAGAAATGCTGACTAATTTGACCTGCCATTACAAAGCGGTTTTGAAGGCGCCAACCGTCTACTACCGACGATTGATATAAACCTCTATAGTTATATATGATCTCATTAAATCCGTCGGGGATAATTTTTTCAATTTGTGCTTCAAGCGTATCGTCTTCCATCATCCAATAATATTCTATGAATATGGACAAATCGGGATGAGGAGCTATTTTTTGAAACACCATAGTTTCAAAAATATCAATTTCTTAGGACAGTAAAAATTATCTCCGATATTATAAAAAGAGTAACCGTTAAAACGTATTCTTAAAATGTTCAAATCTTTCCCAAAACCCATCTACAGGCAATTTTGCGAAAATTTCTACAGGTATTTTCTGAACAGGATGTTCAAATAGCAATTTACGGGCATGCAAACAAATGCTTCCTTTTCTACTGCCTCTCGGGTAGCCGTACTTGTTATCACCCACTATTGGGCATCCCATACTAGCTAATTGCACACGAATTTGGTGTGAACGTCCCGTTATCGGATTTACTTCTAATAAGTAAAATCCATTTATTTCACCAATAAGCGCATAATTTAATTCCGCAAACTGGCTTCCTTTTACTTCACGCGAATAATACGCAACAAAATTCTTTTTTTGATCTTTCGCCAACCAGTGAGACAAAGTACCACTCATTGACTGTGGCTTATTTTTAACAACAGCAAAATATATTTTTTTTGTTTTGCGATCTTTAAAAAGCTTATTCATTCTTTCAAGAGCCTTGCTTGTTTTAGCAAATAATATTACCCCGCTTACAGGCCTATCTAATCTATGAATAACTCCTAAAAAGGCATTTGGCTTATCATATTTTTTCTCCAAATACCTTTTTACCTGCTCATCCAGCGGCTCATCGCCGGTTTCATCTACCTGTACAATATCGCCCGCACGCTTATTAACCGCAATTAAGTGGTTGTCTTCGAAAAGTATATCTGCTTCTGAAATCAAAATATATTAGTATTGTTCTTTAGCATTCGGAAAATCCTTCGCTTTTACATCTTTAATATAAGATTGAGCTGCGCCTAAAATTCCATCATATAAATTAATATACTGACGCAAGAAGCGTGGATGAAATCCTTTTGTTAATCCAATCATATCGTTTACAACTAATACCTGTCCGTCGCAATCGCCACCGGCGCCTATACCAATAGTAGGAATGGCTAGTGATTCTGAAACTTTCTTCCCCAATGCTGCAGGAATCTTCTCTAAAACAACAGAAAAACATCCAGCATCCTGAAGCAGTTTTGCATCCAGCATTAATTTTTCGGCCTCCGCTTCTTCTTTTGCTCTTACAGTATAAGTACCAAATTTATAAATCGATTGAGGCGTTAACCCTAAATGTCCCATTACCGGAATACCGGCAGTTATAATACGATTAACGGAATCAACTATTTCTGCGCCACCTTCTAGTTTAACTCCATGAGCGCCGCTTTCTTTCATTATTCTAATCGCAGAATTTAATGCTTCTTTAGAATTACCCTGATAAGAACCAAAAGGTAAATCGACCACCACAAACGCTCGTTTTGCTGCTCTAACAACAGAACTTGCATGGTATATCATTTGATCTAAAGTAATCGGCAACGTAGTTTCATGTCCGGCCATCACGTTAGAGGCCGAATCGCCCACCAATAAAACATCTAAGCCGGCATCATCCAATATGGTGGCCATAGAATAGTCGTATGCCGTTAGCATCGCTATTTTTTCACCACGCTCTTTCATTTCCTGTAATGTATGAGTGGTCACTCTTTTTACTTCTTTATGAACTGACATAACTGTATCGTTTAATATTGATGGGTTAAAGGTAGGGCAAATTGATGGAAATTTATATTAAGCTTGCAATAATAAAGATGATTTTTCTATCTTTGTATCCTGAAATGACGGTTTATCAGCATCAGCAAAATGCCTTTCTTAAAAAATGGAGCTCTTACTCCAAAAAACCGCTTTTTTTCTTTTTTATTCACAAAGTCTATTATCATTTATTACCATGACAAACTACACGAAGTTGCCTGCTGTGCTATTGCTAGCTGATGGAACTATTTTTTACGGAAAAGCTGCTGGAAAAATCGGCACAACTACCGGAGAAATTTGCTTCAACACAGGCATGACCGGGTATCAGGAAGTGTTTACTGACCCTAGTTATTTCGGACAAATTATGGTTACCACCAATGTTCATATTGGTAATTATGGCATGCACAAAGATGAAATAGAGTCTGAATCCATTAAAATTGCTGGTTTAGTTTGTAAAAACTACAATATATTATACAGTAGAAAAGAAGCTTCTAACTCTATTCAAGATGTTTTTGAAGAAGAAAATATTGTAGGTATTTCTGATATTGATACCAGAGCATTGGTAAGACATATTAGAGATAAAGGTGCTATGAATGCAATCATCTCTTCTGAAATAACAGATGT
Organism: uncultured Pedobacter sp.; assembly: GCA_964583395.1. Classification (GTDB taxonomy): domain Bacteria; phylum Bacteroidota; class Bacteroidia; order Sphingobacteriales; family Sphingobacteriaceae; genus Pedobacter. The sequence continues at coordinate 4,425 of CAZOVM010000005.1, forward strand.
TAAGGTTTTAATGGAAAAACTAAATGCAGTTCCTTCTATGGATGGTTTAGAACTTTCTTCTGTAGTGTCTACTAAAGAGCCTTATTTTTACGGAAACCCGGATGCTTCTTTAAAAGTAGCCGCATTAGACCTAGGCATCAAAAAGAATATTCTAAGAAATTTTGAAGACAGAGATATTTATGTTCAGGTTTTCCCTGCAAAAACTTCTTTTGAAACAATGAAAGCGTGGAATCCTGATGGATATTTTATCTCTAACGGCCCTGGCGATCCGTCGGCTATGCCATACGCAATAGAAACGGTTAAAGATATTATGAGCGAAAACAAACCACTGTTTGGTATTTGCTTAGGCCATCAGCTACTTGCTGAAGCAAACGGCATTGGAACCATGAAGATGTTTAATGGCCATAGAGGCTTAAATCACCCGGTAAAAAACATTATTAAAGATCAATGTGAGGTTACTTCACAAAATCATGGTTTTGGCGTTATTCCGGATGAGGTTAAAAAATCTGATAAGGTAGAGATTACGCATATTAATTTAAATGACGCTTCTATTGAAGGCATCAGAGTAAAAGATAAAAAAGCATTTTCTGTTCAATACCACCCGGAAAGTTCGCCAGGCCCGCACGATAGCCGTTACTTATTCGACGATTTTAAGCAGTTAATGCAAGGCGAGCTTAGCTGGTAGAATTCTACCAACTAAGGTTTTGGAATAGTAATATTCGGTTTCCATGTCCACTCAGGCGGGTCAACGCCTAGCAAGTGCTTTACAAAGAAATCACGACGTTTATGTTCTCCATAATCTCCTCCAAGTGAGTGTTTCATTCCAGGGACCATTAAAAAGTCGAAATTTTTATTTGCTGCGATTAGTTTATCCATTACCTGAAAAGTCGACGATGGATCCACATTATCATCCAACTCGCCTAAAATCAGCAATAACTTACCCTGCAGCTTATGTGCATTGTCTACATTAGATGATTCTGCATATTGTGGCCCTATAGGATATCCCATCCATTGCTCGTTCCACCATATTTTATCCATTCTATTGTCGTGACAACCGGAAGAAGATACCGCCACTTTATAAAATTCTGGATGAAACATTAAGGCCCCTGCCGAACTTTGTCCGCCTGCAGAGTTGCCAAAAATTCCTATTCTTTCAATATCCATATAAGGATATTTTTTAGCCGCCGTTTTAATCCAGGCAATGCGATCTGGGAATCCGGCATCTTTAAGGTTTTTCCAGCAAACATCGTGAAAAGCTTTAGATCTGTTAGAAGTACCCATTCCGTCCATCTGAACAACAATAAATCCTAATTCGGCCAATTCGTGAAGTGAGCCACGAGAGTCTACAACAAAACTTTTAGGAACAAAAGAATCATGCGGCCCAGCATAAATATATTCTATTACCGGATATTTTTTTGACGGATCAAAATTACTTGGGCGAATGATCATGCCCCATATATCTGTACTTCCATCCCTTCCTTTTGCAGTAAATATTTCTGGCATTTTCCATCCGGTAGCAAGCAATCCTTCAATATTGGCCTCCTCCAATTTCATAATCACTTTACCATCTTTTGCACTTTTTAATACGGCAACCTGTGGCTGGGTTAAAGTAGAATACGTATCTATAAATTGTGTATAATCTTTATTAAAGGTTGCTGAGTGATTTCCATTCTCGCCGGTTAAAGCTGTAAATCCGGTTCCGTCAAAATTCACTTTATAATATTGAATAAAATAAGGGTCTTGTCCTTTTTCTCTTCCGCTCCCTTCAAATATTAGGTTTCGTTCTTTTTCATTTACTTTAACAACTCTTCGTACAACCCACTCGCCTTTGGTAATCTGATTTTTAACCTTTCCTTCATTTCCATATAGGTATAAATGGTTCCATCCGTCGCGCTCCGACATCCATATAATTTCTTTTCCATCTTCTACATCGAAGCGATATTTTTTACCACTATAATGAAAAAACGTTGGGCTTTGCTCTTTAACCAAATCTTTTACGCTACCATCTATACGCACCTCCGTGATGGTATATTGCTGATGTCCGCGTTGGTTATATTCGAAGGTATAAGACTTACTGTCTTTCCGCCATTGCGGTGTACTCATATTGTATTGATTGGAATAGGCTTCGTCATTCACCTTAATTTTTGTTCTCGAAGCTATATCGAAGAGAGCCTGCTTCATCTGCAATAGCTTGTCGCCGGGCTTCAGATAATTCCTCGTGTGTAGTTTAGGCTGCAATTGGTCTTTGGGCGACGATTCTATTAAATAAATTTGGCGTTTATCTCCAGGTGTAATTTTATTGGTGGCCAACATTTTAGAATCGGGCGACCAATATAAAAAGCTCGAATAATATTCGTCTTCGCTCCCATCTGTGGTTAGCTGAAATTCACTCAACAAATCATCGGTCTTAGCAATATAAATATTATGCTCCTTTACATATGCCTGCCATACGCCATCGGGCGATTTAGTCTTCGCATTTCCTCGTCCGTCTGCTCTGTCGCCCCAATAACCGGCATTTCCAGAATTTTGATTTCTAGCAACCTGCTCTAATAAATTTTCAGTTGGGTTATATTTCCAATTGGTCGAGTTAAATGAAAAACTAAAACCCTCGTTTTCTTTATTAAATTGAATTTCTCTGAAGGGCAGGTTATAGGCTTCGTACTGCTTATTAGCTGCAGCTGATAATGCTGTCGCTAATTTTTCGTGATCAAATGCTACTTTTTTTGTTTTATTTTTAGCGTCTACATATACAAATTCATTTCCTTTTGATGTTCGCATCGCATATACGAATGATAATCCGTCGTCGTTCCAAACAAATTTTTCTGGTGCAAAAAGCACCTTATTTTGAAAAGCGCCATTAAATGCTTCGGCACGTTGGTAGTCTTCTAATTTTCCTTGTGCTAAAGTGAGCACTGCTTGAAATAGAAAAATAGCAATAACAATAAAACATTTAATATATTTTGGATTTATCATAAAATTTTAGTATATTGTTTAGTTAACTCAATGTCTAAATTACTATTTAATAGCACATTTTAAAAATATGTTGGCTCAGTAATTACTATCTTTAAGCCATGAATAAGAATGTGATAATCAGTGTTAAAAATCTCGTTAAGGATTATGACAATTTTAAAGCCGTTAGAGACATTAGCTTTGATGTTTATGAAAATGAGATTTTCGGATTATTAGGCCCCAATGGAGCTGGTAAAACTACTACTTTAGAGATAATTGAAACATTAAGAGCCAAAACTGCGGGCGAGGTTACGGTTTGTGGATTAAATGTTCAGACTCAACCAAATCAAATAAAACAGCTAATCGGCGTCCAGTTACAAGCCGCAGGGTATTATCCTAATCTAAATTTAACAGAATTGCTGGAATTATTTTCCGGGCTTTACAATGTGTCTGTAAAACCTTTAGAGATGCTTGAGAAAGTTAATTTACAGGATAAAGCAAAAGCTAAATATAAAGAACTATCTGGCGGGCAAAAACAAAGATTTTCTATAGCTACTACGCTTATCAACAACCCCACAATCGTATTTTTAGATGAACCAACAACTGGTTTAGACCCGCAAGCGCGAAGAAATTTATGGGATTTAATAAGAGAAATTAGAGATGCAGGAACTACCGTTGTACTGACAACGCATTATATGGACGAAGCAGAGCAACTTTGCGACCGCGTAGCCTTTGTAGAACAAGGCAAAATAATTGCAATTGATACCCCTGATAAATTAATTGATGATTTAATTCAATCGGGATTTGAGCGTAAAAAAGAAGTAAAAGCAGCCAACTTAGAGGATGTATTTATATCCTTAACCGGACAGGAATGGAGAGAAGGATAATATAAAATTAAGAATGAACAAAAAATACAATCATACTCAAGCTACCCTTGCACTGGCAAGGGCAAGCTTTAGATCCATTTTAAGAAGTCCGTCGGCAGTGGTTTTTACACTGGCATTTCCGTTGGTTTTTATTTTAGTATTCGGATTTTTAAGCTCTGGAGGTGTTAAAATTGATTTGGCCCTTGCTCCGGGCTCAGATACTAATAACCCAATATTAACAGCTCTGGAAGATAATTCGGTTATTAAAATAATCAAAGACACAGACACCTCAAATATCAAAAATGCTTTGATTAAAGGAAATTATGATGCTTTAATAGATATTCAACCTAATAAAAAAGAGGAATTTCCTAAATACATTACCAATATAACTTATACAACAGCTAGCCCTGATAAAACCAATATTTTTAGAGCGCTTATACAGAGCTTGCAACTTCAACTTAATAGTGCAGAACAAGTTCCAACCGTAACAACGATACAAGAAACTACTTTACAAAGCAGACCTTATAGTACTATTGATTTTATATTACCCGGTCAATTAGGTTTTTCTTTACTAAGCACCGGCGTTTTTGGAACTGCATTTGTTTTTTTTAGCTTACGCCAAAATTTAGTAATAAAAAGATTCTTTGCTACTCCGGTTAGAAGATCAAGTATTGTAATGGGAGAAGGTATAGCCAGAATAGGCTTTGCTTTATTAGGCGCGCTAATTATTATATTAATAGGAAACCTATTCTTCGGATTTACGTTAATAAACGGATACGTCACGGTCATAAATATGCTCCTGCTCTCCTTTTTAGGGGTGTTGGTGTTTATGGGATTCGGGTTTGTGATTTCCGGAATTGCAAAAAGCGAAAGTACAATCCCTCCTATTTCAAATATTATTACCCTCCCTCAGTTTTTATTATCGGGCACCTTTTTTTCTATCAGTATATTTCCGCCATGGTTACAAGTAATTAGTAAAGCATTACCACTAACTTATTTAAATGATGCTATGCGAAAAGTAGCTTTTGAAGGTTTAAGTCTTTGGGATGTACGTATTCAAATTCTAATCTTAGTTGCCTGGGGTATCGGCATCTACGCACTTGCCGTGAAATTTTTTAAGTGGGAGTAATTTCTTTTTTAATTCCCAAATTTCCTAGGATAGTAGGAAATGGATAGCAAGAAATAGTTTTGCAAGCTGTTTTGATATCGGGTAACAAATCTATTTACACCAATAGTGTTCACAATACTTTTATTTTGTCGTAAAAGATCTTGCGCCGAAAGTTTTAATTCAACATTCTGTTGCTTCATTAACCGTTGACTTAAATGCACGTTCCATATAGTAAAATTACTAGCAGGCAAACTCGATGTTTTATTGGTGTACAAGTTTAGATCAGTGTTTAGCAAAACAGACTTTTTTATCCTATAACCTAAATTTACAACATGCTGTAAAGAGTTCCCAGAAAATATTGCTTCAAAAAATGGCTGTTTAGAACGGAATAGAAAAGCAGATTCTTTGAGTTCTACAGAAACCAAGTCATTCCATGAATAATTTATAACTGCACTTAAATTAGTTATTCGTTGTTCATTAGACACTAAATTACGATTAATAAAAGTAGGCAGTATTCTTTTGCTAAGACTTCCATTTAAAACCAACTGTAAATTGGATTTTTTAAACTTAAAAGCTTTTTTTAGTTGTCCTTCTACAAAAAGGTTCGCATAATCAGCAACGTTGACCGACCAAATTCTCTGTCTATTATCAGGCAAAATTTCCAAGCTGTCAGAAATTTTACTGTTCGAATAATCGTAACCCACTTTAAGAATATAACTCAATGTGTTTGCAGAAGCAAAATACTCTCTATCGTATTGTAATTGATATCTAAAAATTTTCTCACCGCTCAAAGCACTATTTCCAAATCTGAGTTGATAGACTTGTGTACTATCTACCAAAGGCATAATTTCCTGAAGTGTTGGGTAGTTAAGTTCCGTGTTGAAACTCACTACCGTACTATAGCGCGTTTTACCAAATAAGTTGTTAGTAAACCTAATATTTGCCTTTGGGGTAAAATAATCTACCTTCTTTTGCATATTTTGCTGTGTATTCTGAGAAGCCACATCAAAATCAATTTTAGTAAATAAAGGTTCTACGGAGAAAGATAGTGCCCTCTCAAAACGATCCGTCAGCCGCTTTTCGTAGGATTTAGACAAATTCACACCATATTCCAATCTTTTCAATAATTCCTCACTTATATTACTTAAATAATCTAGTCGTCGATCTTTACCGTCGATCGTCTCCATTGCCAACTGCTCCTTACGATTTTTTTTATGTGTATAATTACTATTTAAGGATACATTAAATGGTAGAACGTAAATCCTCAATGCACCTAAAATATTAGGCACCTTTAGTTCTATTTGTTGGTGATTAGTTTGATCGACTAAATCTATATTTCTATTAAATGCAATATTTTGACTCGGGTTTACAAACGACAAGAATTGAGTATTTGTATGTTCTCTTCCCTCTTTTCTATAGTTATTAAATTGATAACCAAGTTCAAAAGGTATAAACTTAGAACCTCCTTCCAAATTAGGGCTATATTGATAATTTACTGATAAGTTATGTCCTATTATTTGCATATCTGAGGTATGATTCCCTTTATATGTACTTACCGTGCCAAAGCCCATTCTATCTACCATTGTAGAAAGTAAAGATTCGTAATTATCTCTATTTTCCAATCTACTACTTTGAATGCTAAGGTTATTAATTCGGTCGTTGTAATTATAGCTCAATTGCATCAATCCCTCATCGCTAATTCCATCTCTGTTCACCAAATCAATTTCATTATTAGTCTGTTGTTCTGCCAGCGTAATTAATGAAACAGTTCGTCTACCTTCTTCAACATTTAGTCGTTTTCTAAAATATTCTGCCGACAAACGGTTCCTTAAGTTGGGATTTGGCTTGTCTAAAAAGTTATAGTTAACGGTGAGCCCAGTCGAAAATGCAATATTTTCATTTGGCAACGAAAAATTACTTTGATAATTTCCCTCAACAGACGATGCTTTGTAGGTGCTTACTGCAATAAGATCTTTATTATTATTTGCAATTTTATTTATGTTATTATAGGTGCTTGTTAAAGAAACTTGCAACTTCCTAGTGAAATAATTAATGTTACCTAATAAATCATATCTATCATTGGTGCCAGTTCCAGCAGAAAATTTTCCGAAGTAACCATGATCCATATCAGCTTTTAACTTTACATTCATCTCAAGCAAACTATCTAGCATATTATGATTCCGAGATTCTTGCTTGTAAACTTGGACTTTTTGTATTGCATCTTTGGGCAAATTACCGAGCGCCACTTTGAAATCAGTTCCAAAAAATGGTTGACCATTTACTACCAACGATTTAATTTCCTTACCGTTTACTGTAATTTGTCCATCACCCCAAATGGTAACATTTGGAATTTTCCTCAGGAAATCATCTAATACAGCGTTGCTATCTAATTTGAATGCTTGAGGATTAAACTCTAGCGTATCACCATTCATGGTTACCGGAGCGACTCGAATTTCAACAGTTTCTATTCCAGTTTCGCTAGGTATTAAATCAACGTTACCCAACTCAATAGGCTCGGCTACATACTTATTAAAATTTATATTTCTTACGTTATAACCAATATTAGAAAATCTAACTTGAACAGGATACTTTATTTTAGGAATATTGAAAGTAAAATCACCATACGTGTTACTAATTTGAAAACTCACTACATTACTGTCGGCATCAAAAACCGAAATAGTAGCTGCGTTTAGTGTGTTTTTATGTACTTTATCTACAACCTTTCCGCTGATCTTAAAAGGTTGATCTTGCTGTGCACTGGCTCTATTTGCAAGCACAGCACAAGAGATTAATATCGCTAAAGAAACAATACTTTTTATCAATTATTTAAGTTTAGGCGTGATTTTTACAACAATTGGATTCGCATTAGCTCCTTTAGAAATACTCTTCGCTAGGTTTTCTGGATAAGTTTCCTTTCTTTCTTTATTGTCAGCATCAAACTTAGCCATTGATACAGGAGAAATTAAGGTATAAAAATATTTAGAGTCGTATGTCATGAAACCCTTACGCATAAAATAACCGCCGTAATGCGCATCATTTGTTGGCAAAAAATAAGTGCTTTCATCAGGTATTATATGTTGTAAAGAAATAAGTTTTCCACTTGGTTTGTGCAAAGCCAAGTTCTTCTTTTCTGAAGAGCTGGTTGTCCAACTGGCTAGGGAAAAATAGAGATAATCGCCGGCCTCCACAACATTGTGTACGCCATAAATAGCTTGCTTATTTTCTATAAAATAGTCATATTTTTTCCCCTTATACTTTGAGTCAAACATAAAGCTTGGCGGTAAACTGTGGCTACTGGGAAAGATAAATTGATATTTTAACTCAGAACCTTCGGCATTTGTTTCATGTACATCATAAGAGTAGTAATCTAAGTACAATATACTATTCTTATCTCTGCTTGGGTAGAATCCACTCCCTTGTGTATATAACTCATCTGTCATTAAATGTTCTTCAGAGAAGATGTGATATTTTCTTATTTCCGTATCTTTAATTAAGGCATAGGCGTATATAGACTTATCCTTATCTGTATAATAATTATGCAACTCCGTACCGTCTGAAAAAGTTAAAAGCGCTGTAGGTTTAAGCTCTTTTTCCGCTCTTAAAAAAACGCCGTCCAAATTATAGTATATAAATAATTTATTTGATCTAATCAGGACATAATTTTCACCGTCTTTATTTATCAATGTAAAACTATTGTACACATTACCTTCTGGCACGGCGCTCGACAAACCCGCATGATTCCCAACCTGTCTAGGTGTTAACTTGCTAACAAAACTTCCATCCGATTTAAAAAACAAGGTATTCTTAGTATCCATATCGTAAACCACTATTCTGTCGTCCGCAACTTCCATTCTAGAGATTGAACCAATCATACTTTGAGTATTTGCTTCCAAAGGGATATATTCTATCTTCTGGTAAATATCATTCGCGTTAACTGTTGTGGCTGTTGCTGGATCAATTCTTAACTTCATAAAATTTGTAGGGCTCGGGGCTGAGGTCGATTGCCCATACAATGAAAAGCTAAATTGAAATGAAATCAATAGTGAGAAATAAAAAATTCTAGCCATAAGCTATTACAAAGAATAATTTTAGTAAATAAAAATAGAATATATTTATTTGAAAACAAATATATTGACTCAGAACAAATGCTTTTAAAGATTACTTCTACTAAATATTTTTTATACGTCAAAAAATATCCTTCATCCATTTATATAATTTGAAATTTATTATATCTTTGAGTATCAGCTATCTTATTGTACAAATAACACTAAGGTATTTTATACTAAAAAACATATAAAATGAGTTTAATTATTGATGTTCACGCCCGTCAGATACTGGATTCAAGAGGCAATCCAACTATAGAGGTGGAAGTTATTACTGAAAACGGAAATATGGGCCGTGCTGCTGTACCAAGTGGCGCAAGTACCGGAATGCACGAAGCAGTAGAATTAAGAGACGGCAACAAAGCCATTTACTTGGGTAAAGGCGTTTTAAATGCTGTAAATAATGTAAACGAAACTATTGCTAACGCTCTTTTAGGCGTGGATGTTTTTGAGCAAAACCTGATCGACAAAACACTTATAGATCTTGACGGAACGGAGAACAAAGGTAAGTTAGGTGCTAATGCAATTCTAGGGGTATCTTTAGCCGTAGCTAAGGCCGCAGCTCAGGAAAGTCGCCAGCCATTATACAGATATATTGGTGGTGTAAATGCCAACACTTTGCCGATCCCGATGATGAATATTATTAACGGAGGATCACACTCTGACGCACCTATAGCTTTTCAGGAGTTTATGATTATGCCTGTTGGCGCGCCTTCTTTCTCTGAAGCACTGAGATGGGGAACTGAAGTTTTTCACAACTTGAAGGCTATATTACACGACAGAGGATTATCTACAGCAGTGGGCGATGAAGGTGGATTTGCTCCAAATTTTGAAGGAACAGAAGATGCTGCTGAAACTATTCTAAAAGCTATTGAAAAAGCCGGATACAAAGCCGGATCAGATATTTGTTTAGCCTTAGATTGTGCATCTTCAGAGTTTTATAAGGACGGCAAATACGATTACAGCAAATTTGAAGGAAAGAGTGGAGCAATCAGAACCAGCGAAGAACAGGTTAATTATTTAGCCGAATTGGTGAACAAGTACCCTATCATATCTATTGAAGATGGTATGGATGAAAACGACTGGAATGGCTGGAAATTGCTAACAGAAAAAATTGGTCATAAAGTGCAGTTAGTGGGCGACGATTTATTTGTAACCAATGTAAAAATGCTTCAAAAGGGTATAGATACACAAACTGCAAACTCAATTTTAGTAAAAGTTAATCAGATCGGTTCTTTAACCGAGACCATTAACGCTGTTTCTTTAGCTCAAGGCAATGGCTATACCTCCGTTATGAGTCATAGAAGCGGTGAAACGGAAGACACTACCATCGCAGATTTAGCAGTAGCTTTAAACTGTGGTCAGATAAAAACCGGATCGGCTTCTAGGTCAGATAGGATTGCAAAATACAATCAGCTTTTAAGAATTGAAGAAGAGCTAGGAGATGCAGCAAGATTTATAGGCAAAAATTTTAAATATGCAATTCGATAATAAGAATTGTTAAGAAGTTGAAAAACAAATAATCAAAAACTACCGAAACCTTAATTTCGGTAGTTTTTCTTTTTATATTTGTTCATTATGACCCGGCTTGTAACACTCTTTAAGAATAAGTATTTTATCGCAACCTTCGCGTTTATTGCATGGATGGTATTTTTTGATAAAAATGATGTTCTTTCACAACATGAATACAGGGTAGACGTAAAAAAATTCCAGGAAGAAAAAGACTTTTACACTCAAGAAATAGAAGTAATTAAAAGGGACTTAAACGAGCTAAACACCAATTTAAATACTGCAGAAAAGTTTGCTCGGGAAAAATATTTTATGAAAAAAGATAACGAAGATGTGTTTGTTATTATAAGAGAGAGCGGCAAAAAATAATAAATAAGCTTATAGATCTCCAAAACGCTTTCTCAGAAACCACTCTACACTTAACAAGCTTAGTATTATAAAAAAAACAAGCTTAAAATTAATCAGCTCCTCATATTTACGATCTTCAAAACTTAAAGTCTTTAATTGATCCCCAGATTTTAAGTCTTTAACAATTTCACCCATATTTTGTGGATTTACCACCTTACCGCCTGTTTGATCGGATATAGACTTTAACAAAGAATGGTTTGCTACAGTTTGCTGAACTTCGGCAACAACCTCATTCACATAAAATTCACCCTTAGCCGTATGTGTCTTATTTCCATATTGCACAGAAGATTGATAAGTATATATACCTGGTTTAAACATTCCTACATCTAACTTATACGCATTTTCTGATCTGGAAAAATTATAATTATATGCTTCTCCTTTAGAATTCTTTATTACAATCTGTATATCTGGCGTATTTATGGGATTGTAGTTATCGTTATAAAGATTTGCATTGATAATTACTGACTCTAACTCATCAAAACTACGCTTAGACGGAAATACCTTAAAGCTTCTCTTATCGTCCTTAACTGATAAATATTGAATTGTATTAAGAATAAGATCGTTGGTTAAATACTCATCAGACTCTTCTTCGTCTTCAATAAACTTCCACCTCCACAATCCTTCGCCCAAAAGAAACGCATTTCGCTGACTATTAATATCCGTAAAAAACCATAAGGGTTGTGTGGTCTCTAAACTACCAATTTTCTGATTTAACAATGCAGAATATGTACCATTTATCGATAATCTTCCAAACGGCGAGATTAAAGGATCTAGTTTTTTTACCTGTTCTTTATAATTGGCCTGTAAATTAAAAGTAGAAAACTGCTCGTTTAATACAGGAAAAATCTGCTGCAACGACTTAATATTAGAATTCAGGCTCACCGAGTTTTGCGATAAATTAAATAACCCCAAATTAGTTGAAGCACCTAAAATTGACCAAAAGGGTAGTTTTTTATTTTGAATTTCTTCAATAAAAGGCTTAACAGGATACTGTGTAGACGGTAACTGATGAAGCACCACAACTCCGTACTTTGAAAGATCAACAGCGATAAGCTCATCGGCCAGTGCCAACTTTACTTTATATTGTTTGTTGTTTTCAAGCGCTCTTTTTATAACGGCTAAATCTGGATGAGGAGCTGCTGCAGCAATCAAAATATCTTGTTTACTGTCTATAACATCAATAAAAAAATTTTGACTATTGTTTGTGTTTGTAATTTCCTTATCAATAGGAACAATATGGGCTTTTAATCTTTTAATACCAGTAGATGTTGCTGATAATTTTATTTGAAAATCTTTAACAAATAAATTAGAGTTAACGGCTACCGTTTGCTCGTATACAACTCTATCATTTTCCGTAATAATTAAATGAACACGCTCATTGTTTGCCTTTATTGCCTGAACCTGTACTTCTATAAAAAAATCATTCCCAACAAATGCAAACTCATTATAATTAATATTGGCAATTAATAAATCTTTGGGTGCAATTGTATCGCCCAAGGCAATAGCGTAAACAGGCGCGTTTAGTTTTAAAATATCAAACTGAGGATTCCCACCTCTATTGAACAATCCATCTGTGGCCCAAATAACGGCACCTACGTTTCTATTTTGAAATTCATCGTTTATCTGACGAACCCATTTAGCAGCATTTGTAATAATATCAGTACCCGAAAATTCTAGTCTATTTTTTACGCTATCACCAAAACTGTATACCTTAACCTCATATTCATTCGATAATTGGTCTCTTAAAGCTGACAAATCGCTGCTATATTGAGCATAACCAACTTCAGAAACTCTTTTAACCGATGTAGAATTGTCGTGAGCTATTACAATAATGGGCTTCTCTAGCGTATAACTAATTGTTTTTATTAACGGAGCACCAATTAAATAAGCAATTAAAAAAACACTTACAGCTCTAAATGTAAATAAGCCTTTTTTCTGAATATTCGTGAAAACAGTGTTCTTGTTATACAATAACCAAGCATATCCCAGTCCGATTATAAGACATAAAATAAAGGTAGCTAAAGCAGTAAGTGTAAAATAACTTTGCATATTTCTACTCTAAAGATGCATTTTCAAAACTAAAAAATGAACATCTCTGAATATATTTATTGAACGATCAATTGTTAGATTCCTGATTCTTGCATCTATCCATTACCAATTTGAAACTGCGATGTTTTGTTTTCCGGCAGAAATTTTGATAGGTTAGATAGCGAGAAGTAGAGGCGTCATCGTCATTGCGAGACACGAAGCAATCTTAAAAATGCATTTGTTAATTATTACTTTTAGATTGCTTTGTCGTTGCTCCGCGCAATGACGGTTTATTGGTTATAACTATACTCAATATTCCTACTCAAAACTCAAATATTCAGATTCTTTATCCAACAAAATTGAAAATTTTCCACCATATCTTTAGAATAAGGCAAAACAGTACATTAAAACAAGATTTTTTACCTAAAAGTAGTCTATAACATTCCTCCGTCTACCGGCAAAACTTGTCCGTTTACATACGAGCTCATATCTGAAGCTAAGAACACACAAACATCTGCAACCTCATCTGCTTCTCCTGCACGTTTCAATGGAATATTTGCAGCCCATCCTTCAACCACTTTTGGATCTAAAACATCCGTCATTTCTGTGCGGATAAATCCCGGAGCAACTACATTTGTTCTAATATTTCTAGACCCTAATTCTTTAGCAATAGATTTAGAAAAACCGATTATACCTGCTTTTGAAGCAGCATAATTTGCCTGACCACCATTTCCTTGCACGCCTACTACCGAGCTCATGTTAATGAAAGAACCTTTTCTGTTTTTCATCATAATTTTTGACGCTGCCTTAGTAACGTTAAAAATTGATTTTAAATTAACTTCAAGTACTTCATCCCAATTCTCTTCGCTCATGCGCATTAACAAGCCGTCTTTAGTAATTCCAGCATTGTTAACAACAATGTCTATTGTACCAAAATCTTCGATAATATTATTGATAAGTTGCTCTGCTTCGTCAAATTTTGAGGCATCAGAACGGTATCCTTTTACTTTAGTACCAGCAGTTTGTAACTCTGTTTCTAATGCTAAACCTTTTTCAACTGATGAAAGGTAGGTAAATGCAACATTCGCACCATGTGCAACAAATTTTTCTGCTATTTTACGGCCGATCCCTTTAGATGCCCCTGTTATTAATGCTGTTTTTCCTTCTAGTAGTTTCATGTTTATTTGAATTTCAACGAAAATACAGATATCTATTCAATTTTGAAAGCTATCCATAATTTCAGTTAACTATAATATTTATGCCGGTTCTTGCTGACTTAAGCAATGCCAACTTCCCAGCCCCCAGATTACATCTACAGAATTAATTCCGATTACTTTACGATCCGGAAAACACTTTTGCAAGATTTCCAAAGCTTTATTGTCGTTAACATCTCCAAACACTGGAACAATGACCGCTGCATTGGCAATATAAAAATTAGCATACGATGCCGGTAGTCTGGTATCATCATAAATTACCGGTGATGGCATAGGTAACTCCACAATATTTAACGGTCTACCGTCTAACAAGCGCATCTTTTTTAAACTTTCTAAATTTTCTTGTAACAGGGCATAATTCTCATCATCAATATTACTTTCTACAACAGTTACTACTGTGTCTTCGTTTACAAAACGTGTAATATCATCTATATGACCATCGGTATCATCGCCAACTATCCCGTCTCCTAACCATAGAATTTGAGAAGCTCCGTAATACTCTTTTAAATACGTTTCAATTTCCTGCTTTGAAAGATGTGGATTTCTATTCTCATTTAACAAGCATGCCGTAGTGGTGAGAATGGTTCCATTACCATTGAACTCTACAGAGCCTCCTTCCATTACGATTCCCGGATGAAATACCGGAATATTAAAATGCGTACCAATTTTGGTTGGAATTACATCATCTAAATCGTACGGTGGATATTTATCTCCCCATGCGTTATAGCCCCAATCCACAATTACCTTTCGTATATCTGCACTTTCATTAATTAGAAAAGCTGGACCATGATCGCGACACCAAGCGTCATTAGATTCGTTAAAATAGAACTCTATGTTGGTTAAAATTGCATCCGTTTTTTCAATATGAGACAAAGCCAGTGATTTCATTGCCTCATCTTTTACATTTATGCGTACTTTTTCACCTTGCGAAACAGCCGCTATAAATAAGCTATAAGGCTCATATACAGTGTGTAACTTGCCAGGCCACGATGCTTCCTTATGCGGCCAACTTAACCAAGTTGCTTCATGCTTTGCCCATTCGGCAGGAAAAGAGTAACCTAATTTATTTGGAGTAGATATGTTGTTCATTATTTTTTGTTATTAAGCGCTGAGCGAAAAGACTAAAAGCTTTAAGCATTCCGCTTAGTCCTCGTCTATAAACCTCTTAGTAATGGGTTGATAGGAGTCAATTCTTCTATCGCGTAAAAACGGCCAATGCTTACGTATATAATCGCTTTGATTTAAATCTAACTCTACAACTTTTGTTTCTTCCTGATCGTGTGAAGCTAAATAAAGTAATTTGCCTTGAGCATTGGTAGCAAAGCTTCCACCCCAAAACTTCATAGCTCCGTTTTGTTCAAACCCCACTCTATTCACACTTACTACCGGAACCCCGTTAGCAACAGAGTGCGAGCGTTGAATTGTCTGCCAAGCATTATATTGATCTTGATTGGTTTCTTCATCTTGGGTAGTATCCCATCCTATTGCGGTTGGATAAAACATAATATCTGCACCCATTAGCGCAGTAATACGAGATGCCTCCGGATACCATTGATCCCAACAAATTAAGATACCTATTTTAGCAAATTTGGTTTGAAAAACCTTATAACCTAAATCGCCGGGCGTAAAATAAAACTTCTCATAGTAAGCCGGATCATCAGGAATATGCATTTTTCTATATTTCCCTAAATAAGAACCATCGGCATCTAAAACTGCTGTTGTATTGTGATACAATCCTTGCGCTCTTTTTTCGAAAAGTGAAGCAATAATAACCACACCTAATTCTTTTGCAACAGCCGATAAAGCATCTGTTGAAGGACCAGGAATAGACTCGGCCAAATCAAAATTTGAATAATCTTCTACATCACAAAAATATAAAGATGTAAAAAGCTCCTGCAGGCATACAATTTGTGCTCCATCTGCGGCAGCATCTCTAACTTTTACAATGGCTTTATCTAAATTTTCCTGCTTATTAGCAGAACAAGTCATTTGTACTAATCCAACTTTAACTTTGCTCATAATTTTTGATTCTTATTTCAACTTATTCACTCTTCATTAAGAATAAACAGTCAAATTTAAATTAAGTTACAAAGTTATGGAAAAACGGGCTATCAACATAGTTTATACCCTAAAGACTTATATCCTTATTTAAAAAATACTATTTTATTAAAAAGCATCTTCTTTTTATGTGAACTCCAATAGATATTGAGCTTTTAACTCTGTTAAACATTTTGCGCACAAGCACCCGTCAAAAAGTTCGCTTATATATTGCGTTTCAGAAATATTTAATTGCACAGCACTACATTGACATTTTGTATAGGCATTTGCCTTACAAACTATTAGTTCTTTGCAACGTTCGCAATTTATTTCTTCATGTTTTGAGCGGTCATTCATTAACAACAAATATACCTGCTCTCTGCAGTACAAACGAAAAATTATCCTAAAAAAGAATAACCTCTATTTATAAATAAAGTTTAGTCCACCGCCACTTGCATCTCGTCTGGTAGTAGGATAACCAGATTTATTATATTCATAATTGTATTTAATTATAAATCCAGCATTGTCTACTTCTTTAAGATTATTCTCATAAAACTCTCCACTGTTCATGTAAAACAAGATTCTACTCATAGTAGAATAAGGATTTTTCTTATCATCGAACGTATATTTAGTTGTACTATTTTGAAAAGTATAGTTATTAAATACTGTTGCAGTGGCAGGATTTTTCGAAGCTCCATCATAATGATAGGTATAAGAAGCATCATCATTCATGCTGCTAGACACTCTATTACTTGCATCGTAGGTGAAATAATAGGTAGTAATTCTACTTTTAAAATCTTTTTTCGATTCTGTAATGTTTCCATTGGCATCGTAAACAAACTCCCATGTTATTGGCTCATTACCTTCCAACTTATTTATTCCTTCTATTTTATTTATTTTCTGGGCGGCGTTACGCTCTACTTTGGTATATTCTACCATGGGTGTTTCGTCTGTTCTAAATGTTTTTATAGAAGAAATATTTGTATTTGAGGCATCAAACTGTACTTCTACTATAGTTGTAGCTACTTTCGTGCTTCCGTTTACATACTGCACTTTTGTTAAAATCTGTCCGTCAGAATTTTCTAAATCTTTCTCTATATCTTCTTTACCACAGGCACTCACAACTAATGAGATGATCAAACCAAAAACTATCTTTTTCATACGCTTAAAATTTGTTGTTAAATTAAAAGTTGAAAAAGCCTTCATCAATACGAAAAACTGCGTAAAAAAAATCCCGACTACAATGCAGCCGGGATTTAGGATATTCTCAGTTAGTTTGTTCTCTTAATTATCCAGAGCAACTAATACAACCTTCTTCCATTGAACACATTGGTCCTGCTGGAATTTCGTCTTGTACTTGTTCTACATGTTCCGGTATAACAGCTTCAATTGCTTTTCCAGCTTGATTTTCTACTGTAAATTTCACTGCTTGAGAAGCAGCTTGTGTACGCAGGTAGTACATTCCTGTTTTCAAGCCTTTTTTCCAAGCGTAGAAGTGCATTGAAGTCAGTTTTGAAGTGTTTGGAGCATTAATGAATAAATTCAATGATTGAGATTGACAGATATAAGCACCTCTATCGGCCGCCATATCAATAATGTTTCTCATTTTAATTTCCCAAACTGTTTTATACAATTCTTTGATGTAATCAGGAATTTCATCTATGTTCTGAATAGATCCGTTAGCAAGGATAATTCTATCTTTCATACTGTTATTCCACAGCCCTAATGCTACTAAATCTTTCAATAAGTGTTTGTTTACAACAATAAACTCTCCACTTAAAACACGTCTTGTATAAATGTTAGATGTATATGGCTCAAAACATTCGTTATTTCCTAAAATCTGAGAAGTTGAAGCTGTAGGCATTGGCGCAACCAATAGAGAGTTATATACACCATGTTTTACTACTTGTTTACGTAATCCTTCCCAATCCCATCTGTTACTATCTGGTTTAACATCCCAAAGATCAAACTGGAATTTACCTTTTGAAAGTGGTGAACCTTTGAATGTTTCGTATGATCCATGCTGCATTGCAAGATCTTTAGAAGCTGTCATTGAAGCGAAATAGATGGTTTCAAATATTTCTTTGTTCAATTGTTTAGCAGCATCACTTTCAAATGGCATTCTTAATAAGATAAATGCATCTGCTAATCCTTGAACCCCCAACCCTACCGGTCTGTGACGCATATTAGAATTGCGTGCTTCTTCTACCGGATAGTAGTTATAATCAATAATTTTATTAAGGTTTAATGTAGCCTGATAAGTAACATCATATAGTTTTTGGTGATCAAATTCACCATTAATAACAAATCTAGGCAATGCTAAAGAAGCTAAGTTACATACTGCAACTTCATCTTTAGAGGTATACTCGATAATCTCGGTACATAAGTTTGAACTTTTAATTGTACCTAAATTTTGCTGATTAGATTTACTGTTAGCAGCGTCTTTATACAATAAATACGGTGTACCTGTCTCTATTTGAGCATCTAGTATAGCAAACCAAAGTTCTTGAGCTTTGATGGTTTTTCTGGCTTTACCTTCTTTTTCATAACGCTCATATAACGCATCGAACTCAGCGCCAAAGCAATCTGCTAAACCAGGTGCTTCGTGTGGACAGAATAAACTCCAATCACCATTTTCTTCTACTCTGCGCATGAATAAATCGCATACCCAAAGAGCATAGAATAAATCTCTAGCACGCATTTCTTCCTTACCATGATTTTTTCTTAAATCTAGGAAACTAAAGATATCTGCATGCCAAGGTTCTAAATAAATGGCGAAAGCACCTTTTCTTTTACCTCCACCTTGATCAACGTATCTGGCTGTATCATTAAAGACTTTCAACATTGGAATAATACCATTACTTGTACCATTGGTACCGCCTATATAAGAACCTGTAGCTCTGATATTATGGATACTCAATCCGATACCTCCGGCACTTTGAGATATTTTTGCCGTTTGTTTTAATGTATCATAAATACCTTCTATACTATCTTCTTGCATGGTTAATAAAAAGCAAGACGACATTTGAGGTTTAGGCGTAGCTGCATTAAATAAGGTTGGTGTAGCATGTGTAAACCAGCGCTCACTCATTAAGTTGTAGGTTTTAATTACACTTTCTATATCCGATTTATGAATACCTACCGAAACACGCATAAATAAATGTTGAGGACGCTCAACAATTTTTCCATCTAACTTTAGCAGATACGATTTTTCTAAAGTTTTAAATCCGAAATAATCAAATCCAAAATCGCGGTCATAAATAATGGTGCTATCCAAGATATCTGCATTCTCTTTAATTACTTCGTATACATCAGTAGCCAATAGAGGAGCTTCTTTTTCCGTTTTTGGATCTACATAATTATAAAGCATTTCCATTGTTTTTGAAAACGATTTAATTGTATTCTTATGTAGGTTTGAAACTGCAATACGGGAAGCCAACAACGCGTAGTCTGGATGTTTGGTTGTAAGAGATGCAGCTGTTTCTGCCGCTAAATTATCCAATTCTGAGGTAGTTACGCCATCATACAACCCTTCAATAACTTTTTTAGCTACATCAATAGGATCTACCAGTTCGGCGTTAAAACCATAACACAACTTTTCTATTCTGGCTGTGATTTTGTCAAATTGTACCGCTTCTTTGCGGCCATCTCTTTTAAGTACAAACATATAATTCTGGTATTTAGAGTAACCTAAGGTCTTCTATAGGTTACTTAGTTTTAGTTAAAATAATTCAAATAATTTCTAGAAATCTTCGTCTAAAGAGAAAGCTTGCGCTTTATCTTCTGTTGATGTTAAAACACCACTCTTTTGATAATCACCAACCCTTTTCTCAAAGAAATTGGTTTTACCTTGAAGTGATATCATCTCCATAAAATCAAATGGGTTAGTTGCGTTGTAAACTTTAGTGTAACCTAGTTCTTGTAACCAACGATCAGCTACAAACTCAATATATTGGCTCATTAATTTAGCATTCATTCCAATTAATGCTACTGGCAATGCATCGGTAATAAATTCTTTTTCAATTTCTACCGCATCTTTAATAATGCCATGTACTACATCTTGTGACAGTTTGTTTTTAAGCATGCCATACAACAAGCAAGCAAACTCGCAATGCGAACCCTCGTCTCTAGAAATTAGTTCATTACTAAAAGTAAGCCCTGGCATTAAACCACGTTTCTTAAGCCAAAAAATAGAGCAGAAACTACCGCTGAAAAAGATCCCTTCTACTGCAGCAAAAGCAACTAATCTTTCTGCAAAACTTCCGTTCTCTATCCATCGTAAAGCCCACTCTGCTTTCTTCTTAACGCAAGGAACCGTTTCTATTGCATTAAAAAGTCTGTTTTTCTCTTCAGGATCATTAACATAAGTATCTATTAATAATGCATAGGTTTCTGAATGGATATTCTCCATCATAATTTGAAAACCATAATAACATCTAGCTTCAGGAAGTTGAACCTCGCTCATGAAATTCACTGCTAAATTCTCATTCACAATTCCATCACTCGCGGCAAAAAACGCTAGAATATGAGAAATGAAGTGACGCTCTCCGCTATTTAAATTTTCCCAATGTTTTAAATCATCAGATAAATCTATTTCTTCGGCTGTCCAAAAACTAGCTTCTGCTTTCTTATACATCTCCCAAATTTCAGGATACTTAATAGGCAATAATACAAAGCGGTCTTTGTTCTCTTTAAGCAATAATTCTTCTTCTTCTTTCATCGTATCTAATTTTAAGGTTTCCTAAAAGCCGTTTCTTTAAAAAATTATAGCCGTCGAGCGCACAAGCCCAAACTATCTTGCTGTAAGTCAGAGCATAAGGTGTTTAATTACTAAACGGTTATAAAAATTGAGAGAGTGGTTTTTTTAAAGAACTTTCTTAAAACAAATATAAAAATGAATGCCGTCGAAGCCTATTAAAGTTGTTAACACAATTTATTATATCGTTAAAAACATATACTATTTACAGCCATTTTCGACTAAAAAAAAAGGTAATTATTTCGAATTAAGGGGTTACGAAAAAAAACAAGGTGTTAATAAGTTTTATTTTTCTCTTTAAACAGATTGAAATCATCGTGCATATTCACCTAATAAGTTAGGTAATAACCACCAACAAAAAACAACATAAAAATCAATAAATCAATTTGTTATACATATTAATCTCGCATAGATTAACTAAGATGAAAATGGCATTATCTATTTTGAAAACCTTGTTAGTTATCAATCTCTAATGTATAGAAAATCTCAACTTTTGCAACCCCTTTTTTATACAGTCCAATCTCTTTAGCTGCACGTTCGCTTAAATCGATACCAAATTTCTTACTATGTGGACCACGATCGTTTACTTCTACAGTAACTGACTTTCCATTACTTAAATTAGTAACTGTTACATCCGTTCCGAAAGGTAGTGTAAGATGGGCTGCAGTTAATTTTTCTCCTCTATATCTTACACCACTAGCCGTTTTTCTACCTTCAAATTTTTTGTGGTAATAAGTGGCATAAATTGTTTTGGTACAAGAATCTATTTCTTTCTTTAAATCGCCTTGCGCAAATAAACAAGCAGAAGAAAATAAAAAAACAACAGTAAGAATAGATTTAATCATACGTAATTAACGCTGGTTCAATATTAAATATAATAAAAAAATTTGAAATACCCAAAAATTCAGACAAAAAAATAACGCTGCTTAAAACTAATGCGGCGTTATCTACTATCTAAAATCAGATGATTAATCTGGAAGTTTTATTTTTTATCGGCCACAAAATTCATAGAAATAGAATTTACGCAATGTCTTGTATTTTTCGCCGTAAATCCCTCTCCCTCAAAAACATGCCCTAAATGTCCGTTGCATTTAGCACAAACTATTTCCGTTCTACGACCATCCACATCTGGCAACCTTAAAACAGCACCTTCAATTTCATCATCGAAACTTGGCCATCCACAATACGATTCAAATTTAGTTTCCGAGCGATAAAGCGGTGCATTGCAACGCTTACAGATGTAGGTGCCTTTTTCTTTATTATTTAATAACTTCCCTGTATTAGGCATTTCAGTTCCTTTATGAACAATAACCGCCTCTTCCTCTTTAGTTAATTTATTCCATTCCATTTTTTGACTCGTTTTTGTATTCGTCGATTTATTTTTTTCCTGCGCACATGAATTAAGGCTTGCAAATAAACAAACCAATCCTATAAGAATCCCAATTTTAAAAGCATTATACATATTGTAATATTTAAACGAAATACGTGATTTTAACAGCTTAATATTCAAATTTAAGGAAACTATATGGCAATAATGTCTATTTAATTGTAAAAGCATAAAAAAAAAGCCTCTTCCAAATATTTGGAAGAGGCTATATATTTTGATTTAAAGAAATTATTTTCCTAAAACTTTAACCATGGCAGCTCCAATTTCTGCCGGACTTTCAACCACTGTAATTCCGCATTCAGCCATAATTTTCATTTTGGCTGCAGCCGTATCATCGGCTCCACCTACAATAGCACCTGCATGTCCCATTCTACGTCCCGGAGGCGCTGTTTGACCCGCAATAAACCCTACTACAGGTTTGGTTCCATGCTCTTTAATCCAAAGTGCAGCTTCAGCTTCCATTCCACCACCAATTTC
The DNA here is from genome assembly GCA_964583395.1 of uncultured Pedobacter sp. Classification (GTDB taxonomy): domain Bacteria; phylum Bacteroidota; class Bacteroidia; order Sphingobacteriales; family Sphingobacteriaceae; genus Pedobacter. The sequence continues at coordinate 27,267 of CAZOVM010000005.1, forward strand.
ACCAATCATGATAATACCTTCAGTTTCATCATCATTCATCAATAATTCAACCGCTTCTTTCGTTGTAGTTCCAATAATTGGATCTCCACCAATACCTATTGCAGTAGTAATACCCATTCCAGCTTTCACAACTTGATCTACCGCTTCATAAGTAAGTGTTCCTGATTTAGAAACTACACCAATTTTACCTTTTTTGAAGATAAAACCTGGCATAATACCAATTTTAGCTTCGTCTGCAGTAATAATTCCCGGACAGTTTGGTCCTATTAATCTACAATCTTTATCAGATAAATATGATTTTACTTGAATCATATCTTTTGTTGGAATTCCCTCAGTTATACAAACAATTACCTTAATTCCAGCTTCAGCAGCTTCCATAATTGCATCTGCAGCAAACGGAGGAGGTACAAAAATAATAGAAACATTAGCTCCGGCCTTATCAACAGCATCTTTAACTGTATTAAAAACTGGTTTATCTAAATGCGTCTGACCACCTTTTCCGGGCGTTACACCACCAACTACATTTGTTCCATATGCAATCATTTGTTCAGCATGGTAAGTACCCTCATTTCCGGTAAAACCCTGAACGATAACCTTCGAATCTTTATTTACTAAAACACTCATGTATGTTCTTTATTTTATGCAAATCTAATTATTTCAGCCTACTTTACAAGGTAAATTCCGAATTTATAAGTGAAATTTCACACATTAAATTACCGAAACCCCGTTTAATGTCTGTTTTACTTATCCGTAAAAAAAATAATACGTTTCTATAACTCTATTATTTCAGAAAACTCACCTACTAATTCGCAATTCCTACACTCGAAAACTGCAAATCGTATAACGTTTTATAATACCCGTTTAAGCGCAACAATTCCTTGTGTGTACCCATCTCCATAATCTCGCCTTTCTCAAGCACAATAATTTTATCGGCCTTTTGTATGGTCGACAATCTATGCGCAATTACAACAGACGTGCGACCTTCCATTAATCTTTCTATAGCAGACTGTATCATCATCTCGCTCTCGGTATCTACAGATGAAGTTGCCTCATCCAATACCAATATAGCGGGGTCATAAACCAACGCTCTGATAAAAGAAATGAGTTGTGCCTGGCCAGCCGACAAAGTAGCTCCACGCTCCATTACATTGTAATTATAACCACCAGGAAGCTTCTCAATAAAGCTGTGTGCCCCAACTTTCTTAGCCGCATCTACCACCCGTTCTAAAGAAATATCCGGATTATTTAAGGTAATGTTGTTATAAATAGTATCAGAAAATAAGAATACATCCTGAAGTACCGTAGCTATATTATTTCTCAAATAAGAAAGCTCGTATTGTTCTATTGGAACTCCATCTACCTTAATCTCTCCGCGCTGTATATCATAAAATCTATTTAAAATATTTATGATGGTCGATTTACCGGCTCCGGTAGCCCCTACAAATGCAACAGTTTGCCCGGACTTTACATCAAAACTAATATCCTTTAAAACATAATTAGAAGAATCTTCACCCTGGCTATATGTAAACCACACTTTGTTAAAAGATATACTTCCCGTTAATTTTTCAGGTTGCAAAACTCCTTTATTCTCCGTTTTATCATCCGTATCTAATACCTTAAAAACTCTCTCCGCACCTACCATTCCCATTTGCAGGGTATTAAACTTATCTGCCAGCTCCCGTATTGGGCGAAACAGCATATTTAAATACAAAATAAATTCTGTTATTGTTCCCGGCGTAACATCCATCGGCTTTGCCAATACACTTTTTGCCCCATACCAAACCAACAAACCCAACGACGCAGCCGAAATAATTTCAACTACCGGAAAGAATATAGAATAATACCAATTAGAACGTATGTTCGCATCGCGATAACGCCCGTTAATTGCTTTAAATTTCCTGTATTCCTGGCGTTCTCTTGCAAAATATTGAATGATTGCAATTCCGGTAATATGTTCCTGTAAATAAGTGTTTAAATTAGAAACTTCTGTTCTAACCGACTGAAATGCTCCTTTAATAGCTCTTTGAAAAATAGACGTTGCGATTAACAATAAAGGAATTGGCACCAATACAACAGCGGTTAATTCCCAATCCTTATAAATCATCCAAGTTAAAATAACTGCAACCTGCAATAAATCGCCCAGAATAGCAACCAATCCTTCAGCAAAAATATCAGAGATGGTCTCCATATCAGAAACGGTCCTAGTTATTAACTGCCCGATCGGCGTTTTATCAAAATATCTTAAACGTAACTTAGTAATATGTTTAAAAACATTTATGCGTAAATCGCGGATAGCCGATTGACCCAACATATTGGTAGTTAATAATTGAGCGTACTGCGTAACCGTCTGTACCACCAACAACACAACCATTATAATAGTCATGGTTACTAAGCCATTGTAATTGCTCTTAAAAATATATTCATCTAACGTATGCCCTATTAACCAAGGTCTGATAGGCGCTATTATAGCTGATAAAATAGTTAAGATGAACGACCAAACAAATAGCTTCTTATAAGGCCTTATATATTGCAAGACCCGTCTCAATAAACCATAATTAAAAGCCTGTCCCGCTACTTTACTCATTTATATATGGATATTTTACTTCAGTTAAATATAATCCACATGCAGGAACTGATTGTCCGGCCATCGATCTATTTTTACTATTAATTATTTCGTGCATCATTTCTGTAGAAAAATCACCCTTCCCAATCTGAACCAAGGTACCTACAATTGCCCGAACCATATTTCGCAAAAATCGGTCTGCACTGATATGAAAAATTAAAATATCGTCCTGCTGTTCAAAAACTGCTTTGGTGATTGTACAATTATTGGTGAAGGTTTGGGTATTAGATTTACTAAAGCATGAAAAATCAGTATAATTCAGCAAATAACCCGCAGCTTTATTCATTAATTCAACATTCAACTGATCTTTTACCAACCACGATCTATTTAATAAAAATGGATTTTTAGCAAAATGAATATAATAAGCATACGATCGTTGCGTGGCATCAAACCGGGCATGGGCAGATGGTTCTACCTTAAAAACACTATGAATAGCTATTTCATAAGGAAGAAGCGCATTTATATTTCCTATCGATTTAAGTACTTTTTCTGCTTCTAGACCTTGAACATCAAAGTGCGCATAAAATTTCTTAGCATGTACACCCGCATCCGTTCTACCACAACCAACAGTTTCTATGGGTTGGCGAAATACAGTTGTTAATGCACGATCTATATGTTCTTGTATAGAAATAGCATTGGGCTGTGTTTGCCATCCATGGAAAGTTGTTCCATCGTAAGAAAGCTCTAAAAAGTATCTCTGAATTTTCAAGGTATGCAAAAATACTTTTTTCAATCTATTAAGTACAGCAGAATACTGTTTTTAATATCTTTGTTATCTAATATTTTTCGATTATGATTCAAAGAATACAAACTATATGGTTATTTCTGGCCGGATTAACGGTTTTAAGCTTATTATTTTTTCCAATGGTTTCTTCAATAGATGGAAATACTTCTTATAAAGTAACAGCCAGTGGGCTATTTAGCAATGTAGATGGAGTAAGTCAAAAATTAGAAACTTTTTTGCCGTTAATAGCAGGTACAGTTATAGTAGCCATATTTTGTTTTGCTAATATATTTAATTTCAGAAAGCGCTTTTTACAAAAGAGAGGCATATTTATTGCAATCGTGCTGATGTTAGGCTTATCATTTGCTTGTAGCAGATATGCCAACCAAATTCCAGGCGGATTAGATAACGCCGAATTTGGCCCTGGCGTTTTTATGCCTATGCTGGCGATGATGTTTGCCGGGCTGGCTATTCGTGGGATTAATAAAGACGAAAAATTGATTCAATCTGCAGAAAGGTTGAGATAGAGCAGAAAGCGAAGAGGGGAAAGGGGAAAGCTTAAAGGAGAAAGCTGAAAGCGAAGAGCGGAAAGCTAAAAGCTAAAAGCGGGAAAAGGGAAAAGGGAAACGAAAAATTATCGTACACAACATTATACCATAAGATTCTTTCGCCACAGGATAAACTTCCGCTACACTAGACCTCGAGGATAACAATAATTCCTAAACGATAACTACTAAGTAAACACCTTGTTATCCGGCCTATCAAGATTTCTGTTAAAAAGCAAAGTGCAGCGGTTTCAAATTAGTAATGCAGTCGAGAGTCTGAAGTCGGGAAGACCAATAGTCATTGCACAGATGAAAATCGCCTGTGTTATTTTACCCATCCAGTGCTGATTTGAAATTGAGTATTATCATAACCGATAAACCGTCATTGCGCGGAGGAACGACAAAGCAATCTAAAAGCAGCAATTAATAAATGTACTCTTAAGATTGCTTCGTGCCTCGCAATGACGAGAACTCTTAAGCGCCATTCCGTGGCGCTGAGCAGAGGCAAGCCTTGCGCAGCAAAAGCGTTGAACGAAGATCCTTCGGTAGCTACGCTAGACCTAAAGGATGACAGGGTAAAGGCAAAAGGTGGAATATTAACGCATACAATGTTACACCATAAGATTTTCCCCCACAGGATAAACTTCCACTACACTAGACTTCCAGAATGACTGTCTTTAAAACGTGCTAACGATCAATTTTTAAGCGAATCATTATTAAAACACGCATCAAAAATTAACAGTCCGCTCGCTAAAACGCTATCTTTTGCCTAAAAAAATCATAAACCACTCATTTATAACAATCTATAACAGAAATTATTTTACCTGACTATCAACGAAATACAAAATATAATCCGTACCTTTGCGCCTCAATTTAAAATTATTACATGAACCCATTTAAGTTATTGGGGATAAGTGATGACGTTGTTAATGCCGTAAAGGAACTAGGGTTTGAATCACCCACTCCTATCCAGGAACAGTCTATTCCTGTCTTATTAGAAGGCTTTAACGATTTCGTTGGTTTGGCCCAAACAGGAACAGGGAAAACAGCCGCATTTGGCTTACCACTGTTAGAATTATTAGATTTCAGAAGCAATAAGCCACAGGCATTGATTTTATGCCCAACGCGCGAGCTTTGTATGCAAATCGCAAGCGACATCCGAAATTTCTCTAAAAACATTCCCGGCGCAAGCGTCGTAGCAGTGTACGGAGGAGCAAACATCATGCAGCAATTGCGTGAAATCAGATCTGGTGTTCAGATCGTAGTTGCTACTCCCGGAAGAATGCTGGACATTATTGGTCGCAAAGCGATCGATTTCTCAAATGTTAAATATGTTGTTCTAGATGAAGCCGACGAAATGCTCAATATGGGCTTTCAAGAAGACATCAATGACATTTTGTCGACCACACCAGACGACAAAAAAACCTGGTTGTTCTCTGCAACAATGCCTCCGGAGGTACGTCGCATAGCTAAAAATTACATGGATTCTCCTATTGAATTAACAATGGGAACCAAGAATACAGGTAATGTAAACATTGAACACGAATACTACACTGTTAAAGCGCGCGATAAATATGCTGCTTTAAAACGTATCGTAGATTTTAATCCAGAAATTTTTGCAGTTGTTTTCTGTAAAACTAAAATGGACACTCAAGATGTTGCCGATCACTTGATCAGAGATGGTTACAACGCAGATGCTTTGCATGGCGATTTATCACAACAACAACGTGATAAGGTTATGAAAAGATTTAGAGAGCGCAGTATGCAATTATTAATTGCTACAGATGTTGCTGCTAGAGGTATCGACGTAAATAATGTTACGCACGTAATTAACTACTCTTTGCCAGACGAAATAGAAAGTTATACCCATAGAAGTGGTCGTACAGGTCGTGCGGGTAAAACCGGAATTTCAATCTGTATTGTAAACACAAAAGAAATCGGTAAAATTCGTCAGATAGAAAAAATCATTGGTAAAAAATTCACCAAAGCTGAACTACCTACTGGTTTCGATGTTTGCGAAAAACAATTGTTCTCTTTAATTCACAAAGTACACAATGTTGAAGTAAATGATAATCAAATCGAACAATATATCCCTAGAATTATGGATGAGTTCAAAGATCTTTCAAAAGAAGATGTGATTAAGAGATTTGCTTCTCTGGAGTTCAATAGATTCTTAGAATATTATAAAAACGCACCTGATTTAAATGCATCTGCTGATGAGCGTGGCGAACGTGGTGACAGCTTAAACAGACCAGGTTTTAGAGCAGACTACACCAGAATGTTTATCAATTTAGGCTCTGTTGATGACTTTACAAGAGGAGATTTATTATCTTTTGTATGCAACAATGGCAAAATTAGCGGAAAAAACATTGGTAAAATAGACCTTAAAGGTGTTTATTCATTCTTCGACGTTGAAAATGAAGTTGTAGAAACTTTATTTAACAATTTTAAAGAAATTGAATTTAATGGCCGTAATGTTCGCATCGAAAAAAGCGGAGAAGGCGAAAGCAATAGACGCGAAGGTGGTCGCAGAGATGGTGGTCGTCGTGATGGTGGCCGCAGAGAAGGCGGTTACGGAAGCGGAAGGAGTGGTGGCGAACGCAGAAGCGGTGGCGGCGGTTATGGAAGAAGAGAAGGTGGAAACTTTAGCAATAGCAGAAGAGAAGGTGGAGAACGCAGAAGAGAAGGTGGAAATTCGGGCGGTGGTTTTAAAGACTTTTCTGGCAGATCTAGAGGAGAACGTTCTACCCCAAGAAGAGAAGGTGGAGAAAGAAGAAGAAGAGATTAATCTCTGATACTATTATATAAAAAGCCCTAAAGTAAGTTCTTCAGGGCTTTTTTTTGAAACAAATTTAATCACCAAATTGGCCTATCTTATATTTGCGAAACTTTTAAACAGACTCGCATTTATCTTTACAAAAGAACTAAGACGTTAGCCTTTCTAAAACAGCAGGAATCTTATCCGACGAAATATTAATGTTGTGTTCTCCAATTTTTAAATATCCTCCATCTGCCCTAACATATTCTGTAATATGATTCATGTTAACAATGAAAGATTTATGGCACCTATAGAAGTTCTTATCCAATGACAATAAGTCTTGATAATACTTCAGGTTTTTACTTGTCAAGAGCGTATCTCCCCCATGTAAAAAAACATGCGTATATGCCCCTTCTGCCTTTAAATACAGAATATTTTCTACAGAAACAAACAACACTGAGTTAGATGTACTTAAAGCTATTTTCTTAAAAGAAGAAGACATATTTTCCTTAAGAACGCTATAATTCTTATTCTTTATTTGCTTTTCAAATAAAGATACAGCTTGAATTAATTCGTCAGCATCAAAGGGCTTAAGCAAATAATCTACGGCCGACATTTTAAATGCCTGAATAGCATATTGATGATAAGCAGTAGTAAATATTATCGAGAAATCAATATCATGTTCATCAAAAAAGTCAAGCAATTCTAACCCACTGTGCCCCGGCATTTCAATATCTAAAAAAACAATATCTGGCTTGTACTTCCGAATAGCCTTTACTCCATTGGGCAGATCGGAACACAGCGCTAAAACTTTTATGGCTGGGCAATATTGCTCTATCATCCCCTCCAAAAGTGTTTTTGCCATTTCTTCGTCGTCTATAATAATTGCTTTATACATCTTTATCTATTTAGTAGGAATGGCTAAAAGAACGGTTGTTCCACATGGGCTTCCTGTATCATCAAATTGATCTATAATCTTCACAAAAATCTTTTCTTTTCTACCTTTATTCAATATTTCCAGTCGTTTTTCGTTTGCTGCAGTGGAAAAAGGCTTATGTTTATTATTTTTAATCGTATTCAACTCTATTGAACGTTTACGACCTATACCATTGTCTTCTATAGACACCAAAAGCAGTTCACCTTTTTTTTCAAAGAAAATAGAAACCTTTTTATCTCCCTTTTTATGTAATAAACCATGCTTAATCGAATTTTCTATATAAGGTTGTAGTAACATCGGAGGAAACTCCAACATATCGGGATCCAAATCATTCTTAAGAACAATTTCATAAGTAAAACTATCTGAAAACCTCATTTTTTCTAAATCCAGATAAAGTTTTATTGCATCCATTTCCTCATGAAGAGTTACATTTTCTTTTTCTGACATCTCCAAAACTATCCTTGTCAGTTTTGAAAACTTTGAAAGATAATTACTGGCTTTAGCTTTGTCATTCGTAAAAATATAAGCTTGAATAGTATTCAATGCGTTATAAAAAAAATGGGGATTCATTTGAGATTTTATAGAAGACAAGATTGATTTTCCCAAACTTTTTTCTAGCGCCACTTTTTCGTTTAACAATGTGATCTGTTTTTGCATTAATCTTGATCTCCATCTAAAATATAAAGACACCAAAGACACCAGAATTAATGAAAAAATAAGATAAAACCATCCTCTTTTCCAGAAAGGCAACACAATTTCAAAATTTATTTTTTTATCGCTAACCTCTTCTCCGATCTTAAATTCTATTAAATATTTACCTGAAGCCAGCGACGGAAATTGCAATGTTCGTGTTTCATTGTTAATCAAAACCCACGCTCCTTTATTCATACGGTAATATATGGCTATATTTTTCTTAATAAACTCCAAAACCGAAAAATCAATTCGGATATTATTACTTTCATAATCTAAACGATGAAAATTTGACCAAGAAATTGGGCTATTATTCACCCACAACTGGTTAACATGAAACAACACATTTTTCTTAGTCCGGTTAATACTTAAAGGCAATAATAACACGCCCTCATCTGTTAAAACAGTTAGGCTTCCTTCTTCATACCAAAAATCTCGAATAGAATTGTTCTTGATTAAAATATCAACTTTTTCGGGACCTTTATCATTCATTAAATAAATATGGTTATCGCATAACAGCAAAATATCATTCCCAAATTTTTTCAGTATTTGAACTCTTTCCTTAGGAAGGTTCCATTTTTTGCTCAAACTAACTAATGTTTTATCACCATCAAATTGAAATAGATTTCCTTTTGTATCCAGAAAAAAAATTCTATTTTCCGAGCATATTATTTTATCAGCATAAATAGGTTCTTTATTATATTTGAGTTCTTCTTCTCCATTTGGAGTTATAGCAAATACCCCAATACTGGTAGCAAAAAAAATTTTTTGCTCTTTTTGAAAAAAACCTACAGATTTAGCACGGAACCCGCTTTTAAGACGAGCTACTTCCGGAATGTCTTTATCTTGGTTCTTATAAAATAAATTATCCCAAATAGAATAAGAAGCTTTATTTGCATTAGGATTAATTAATAAACCAAAAAAACCACTTGCTGCAAAAGCATAATATTTATCATCTAAACGAATTACCTCTTTTAGAGCTACATTGTGATTTTTTTTATAAGATAGATTGCCCGATATAATAGTAAAACCATTGTTAGAAAATATAAGATTTCTATCTATACTATCCTGATAGATATAATAAGTCTGTAAATTCTGTGGAATGGCATATCGTATTTTTTTATTTTCAAATTGATGATCCGTAAATAATAACTCTCCAGCTTGAGTTCCAAATAGATAATTTTCCCTGGTTTTAATAAAAGTGCGAATATAAAACGGATGAATATTATAAATCTTATCTTTCAATTCTGGCACTATATGAATTCCATTATTAACTGACGCAAACCAATAATTTTTTTGATAATCTTTTATAACCTTTGAGCTACTGCTTAACGGAAACATAGCTTTTGTATCCATTTGTTTTCCTTGCTCATTATATCTGTATAAGCCATCAGGACTATGCAACCAAATAACTCCATCAAGAACATCACTACCCTGTATATGAGATAGCTGAGGAATAGGAATACTTTCAAGATACTCTAACTGCTCATTAAAAAAATAAAGTGTTTTACTTTCATTATGCTTTGACACAACATAGAGTTTTTCCTTATAAGGAAAAATATATTTAACATGAAATTGCTTATTCTCAAAAAAAGCTGTTGAAGTCACATTCAGATTGTGGTCTATCTTATAAATAATATCATCTGATATGAGGTAAAAATTTTTATTTAAAACGGTTGAATGTTCTGCCTCTATAATTGATAACGGAATTGTTTTTAATAAAGACAATGACTCCATACTAAAAACATCGATTCCTTTTTTCTGAACAACAAAGAGGTATTGTTTGGTTATTCCATAAGAAATAAAACCAACTGGCTCATTTTGAGCAAGTTGGTGCAAACTGTCTTTTTCTACATAATAGATAAAACCATCAAAATTCTGATACCAGATCCGACCATATTCATCCTCCTGTATATTACTTCCAGCAACAGAAGTTTGTTTAGCAGATTTATAAGATATGTATTGAAATCCGTCGTATTTAAAAAGCCCTTCATCTGTTGCAAGCCATATAAAACCATTTTCATCTTGATGAAGATTATAAACAGCATTAGAAGGCAGCCCGTTTAAGCTGTTCAGTGTTATTGAATAGGGCTGTTGTGCTTGTGTAATAACGCTAAACAACAATAAAAAAATGAAGAAAACATATTTAAAAAAGATATGAACCAAAAGCGCTTACTATTAAATCATTGAATGCCCAAAAGTACATTTTATGATTTTAATTTTTAGAGCTAATATATGAACGCTCATTATCATAATACGAAATAGTGTTTTCGGTTTAGGAGAATAAAACTTCCCTCTTTGTACAGATTCACTTCTTATCAACCGAAATAGCAGATTCATGTGCTAAAAACACAGTTTGGTAAACTTACTCATTACAATTATTGCAGAGAATTCATCTTTGCAAAATTATTCACTATCAAATTAAAAAAACACTATTCAATAAGTTCTTTAAAAAACAATTATTTATGAAATTTAATCATTACAAAGTGGGGATCTTTAGTTTAATAACCTTTATTATTTTACTATCCTGTTCTAAAACGGACGACCCTACGCCTGAACCAACAAAAAAAATAACTTCAATTAGCATAGATGCAAGCAACTTTGAATTATCCTTAGGAGAAAGCACTACGCTATCAGTTAAGCACACACCCAGTGATATTGCTGCTCCTGTTTATAAATGGAGTTCTTCTGATGAGACTGTAGCAACCGTAACAGACGGCAAAATAAATGCATTAAAAATTGGTGAGGCAACAATTACAGCAGAAGTCGCATCTACACAACTTAAATCACAAATAATTGTTAAAGTGATACCTGTTAGTGCAAATTCATTGGTGTTAACTTCTGATAAAAACACAATAGATATAGGAGAAAAAACAGTAATTGCTTATGAAATTTTACCACTAAATACAACCGATAAAAATAATTTAGTTATTGAGTGGACTACAGATAAACCCGCTATTGCAACAGTAACAAATGGAGAAGTAACAGGTATTGCTGTAGGGACAGCCGAGATTACTGCTAAAATTAAAAATACAGACGTAACAGGAAAATTTAATATTACAGTTAAAGCTATTAGCGTATCTTCAATCAGCCTTGATCAACAATCAGGCTCTCTAAATATTGGATCTGAGAAAACCATCCGAGCTACAATTTTACCAGCAAATGCTACCAACAAAAACATTAATTGGTCGTCCAGCGACTCAAATGTTGCTACGGTATCTGCCGCAGGTATAATACAAGCTAAAAACACGGGCACTGCCAACATCACAGCTACCACCGAAGATGGCAATAAAACAGCTACATTTAAAGTAACTGTAACTCCAATATCTGTAACGAGTGTATCATTACCTCAGTCGCAAGGAACGTTAGAAATAAATCAGACAGCTCAATTAACTCCTACGGTACTTCCGGCCAATGCTTCTAATAAAAATGTTAAATGGACTTCGTCTGACGCAACAGTAGTGTCCGTTTCTTCAGCAGGCGTATTAAAAGCATTAAAATCTGGTTCAGCAACTATTACAGTTGAAACCACCGATGGAAATAAAACTGCAACATACAAGGTAACAGTTCCGGAAATAGTTGCTCAATCAGTCACTTTAACATCCAGTAGTAATACCTTAGAAATCGGCAAGACTCTTCAGCTTACATATAACATTCTTCCTGCCAACACTAATAACAAAACATTAACATGGGCATCATCTAACTCAAATATTGCTACAATTAGTTCAACAGGATTAATTACAGGTAAAGCAGCTGGAAACGTTACGATTACTGTTACGTCTAGTAATGGGAAAAAAGGAACATATACCGTGCAAATTACGCCTGTACAAATCTCAAAAATTACTTTGTCAAAAACCAGTGTAGTTTTACCAACTTCCGTGAATTATGATTTAACGGTATCTCTTACTCCGTCAAATGCTGACGTTAACAATCTTGAGTGGTCTTCTAGCGACAATAATGTTGCTACTGTTGATATACATGGCAGAGTAAGAACAGTAGGAGTTGGAAAAGCAGTGATTTCTGTAAAGGCTGACAAAAACAGTACAATTGTAGCGCAATGTGCTGTGGAAGTTAAGAGTTTAGCTTCTTTAGTAGAATTAAAACAGACACAATCTACGATTCATTTAATCTCTGTAAACATAACCGATTTAACATCTAAAGTTGATGTTATTAACAATAGTGATTCGGAAATTCAGTTTTTAAAATTTGAAGTTAAAGACGCTAACGGAACACTTAAAGGACTCTACGAAAGCACAAGAAATATTGGAGCAGGTAGCAAACTTGAATTAGATCACCGTTTATCCAACTGGAACAGTACAACTCACATGTATGTAACAGTAAAAGCAGGTAGTGTACAAGAGATTTTAAAAGTAGAATTAAAAAATCTTGGACGAAACTAAAACTCATTAAGAATAGAAAACATCCTAAAATATTAAACTTATCTATTCAAGTAGAAAGGCCATTTTGATATTCAAAATGGCCTTTTTATATAATATTATTTTCAATCTTATGAACTTGGTTTATCTCTTATTTGCGAAGCTTTTAAATAAACTTTAGCTCCTTTTTTATTGATATAATATTTGTTATTCTTTCCATCAATATAAACATTTGAACCATCAGGAGCCATTTTACCTTTATAGGTTTGATCTGCTACTTTAGAAGCTCCTTTTACAGCAACCTCTGCGGTTTTATCTCCAGCAGCTTTTGCTCCCTTTTCAACAGCTTTAGTTGTCTTCTGAATTACTTTACCAGCTTCCGTTTTCTTTTTTTCTTGAGCTTTCGCCAATATCGGCATTACGGCAAACATAGCAACCGCAGCAAATGCCATTATAAATTTCTTTTTCATAGCGCATTTATTTTTATAAAAAACAAGAAAAATAGACTTTTGTTTTACGGCTTTACTTCTAGCTTAAGAATTTAGTAAGCGAAGCCATTTCTATTGCAGGCGATTTACGTTCGTATAAAATATCGTGTACAGCCTTACAAATTGGCATGGAAACCATGTATTTCTTATTAATTTCATGCATACATTTAACAGCGTAATAACCTTCTGCAACCATATTCATTTCTAGTTGAGCAGATTTAACTGTATACCCCTTCCCAATCATATTTCCGAAAGTTCTATTTCTACTAAACTGAGAATAAGCCGTAACTAACAAGTCTCCCAAATAGGCCGACTCTTTTATATCCCGTTCAATAGGATGTACCACGTCTACAAAGGCTTTAATTTCTCTGATAGCATTCGAAATTAAAACTGCCTGAAAATTATCTCCATAACCTACTCCATGACAAATTCCGCTTGCAACAGCATAAATATTCTTCAATACCGCAGCGTATTCGGTACCAAAAATATCGTCAGAAACATTCGTCTTTATAAAACGGGTGTTTAATAACCCCGCAAAGGTTGTTGCTGCATTATTATCTGGCGATGCAATTGTTAAATAAGAGAGCTTCTCTAACGCTACTTCCTCAGCATGGCATGGCCCGCTAATTACTAAAATATCGTTTAAATCAACATCGTAAAATCGATTTAAAAACTCTCCAATTATTAAATTTTCGTCCGGAACGATCCCCTTAATTGCTGAAACAATCTTCTTCCCTTTTAACCCATCAGGTTTAATATCTTTTAATGCATCCTTTAAAAAGGCTGCCGGAACATTCAGTATAACGAAATCAGCATCAGCTATTACTTCATTAATATTAGTTGAAATATTTGCTGCCGGTAATGTTATCTGAACAGAACTTAAATAAGTAGGATTATTACCAAATAGCTGAATATGTTCAATTGCTGAAGCATTACGCATCCACCAATTAATTTTCTTTTCCGTGGTATTATCGGAGAGCATTTTTATTATTGCGGTAGCCCAACTCCCGCCCCCAATCATAGCAACTGTTGACATTTATTTACTTAAAAATTTAAACATACGCAAAAAGCCCCATACGTACACAACATATGGGGCTTTGATTTAAGTTTTATCGTTTATTTCTTTGTAGATGAGTCTGATTTATCTTTAGAACTATTTTCTACTTTTAAACCATCTTTAAGTTTATTTTGAAACGCAGAATAAGGGCCTGTCACTAATTCTTCACCTTCTTTAATACCCGTTTTAACAATAATATACTGATCATTTTGAATACCTGTAGTTACCTCTACTTTCTTAATCGTACCGTTGTTAAATAAATATACAAATTGCTTAGTCTGCTTGTCGGTTAACCTTGCTTTTTGTTTATCAGCGTTTTGCTGATCTGTATTTCCATTATTGTTATCCGACTTGGTATTGTCTTTTTTCGAATCAATAAATACAGCTTGAATAGGCACAGACAAACCTTTTTCAGAGCTACTTTGAATATCTACTGTTGCCGAAAGTCCTGGACGGAATTGAGAAACACCACCTTCAGAATCTACAATTAATCTCACTTTAACCGTAAAATTGGTTACTTGATCAACAGATGTTGCTGCTGCTCCTACCGCTGTAGACGAACTAGCAATTTCAGTTACAATACCTTCAAATTTTTCATCAGCAAAAGCATCTACTTCAATAGTAGCTTTATCTCCAACCTTAACACGATTGATATCATTTTCGTTAACATCAACATTTACTTCCATATTGGTTAAGTTAGAGATACGCATAATTTCGGTACCTGCCATTTGAGCAGTTCCAAGAATTCTATCACCCAACTCTATAGACAATTTAGAAACCACACCATCTACAGGCGCAAAAATAGTAGCTTTCGCTAAATTTGCTCCGGCTTCTTGTACGTTTGCTCCTGATTGCTCTAAATTAAATTTTGCGGCAATCACATTTTGACGAGCGCTCTCCAAACCTGTTTTAGCCGTTAAATAAGCAACTTTTGCGGCATCAAACTCGGAAGCAGAAATTACTTTTTTATCGTGTAACTCTGTATTTCTTTTGAAAGTAATCTCAGCGTTTGCCATATTACCTTTTGCTTGTTCTAATTGTTGTTCAGAAGCAGCAACACTTGCCTTTTGAGCACTATATGATGCTGTAGCTCTATCGTAACCAGATTTTAAAACATCTGGACGTACGCGACAAAGTAACTGACCTTTTTTAACAACGTCTCCTTCTTTTACCAACAACTCTACAACTTCTCCTGATACCTCAGAACTTAATTTAACTTCTGTTGCAGGTTGTATTTTTCCACTTGCTGTTACAGTTTCAATAACTTCTCTAGTAGATGCTTTCTCAACAGTAACTTGTTGAATATCTTCACCACCAATTAGTCCAGCTGCTTTAGCAACCACAAGTAAGACAACCAGTACGCCTACTGCGATTAATATGTGCTTAAGTTTCATAGTATTTATTTATGCGGGTTTATTTTTTATTAAAAAGTTATTTGTTTGCCTAAGTAATAATCAATCACTTTAGCTCTAAATATTAAATCGTATTTGGCCTGAATCATGTCTGTTTCAGCTTTATTCATATTGGTTCTAGCAGTACTATAATCTAAAGAGTTCACCAAACCAACATTATAACGTTCTTCAATTACAAAGAATGCATCTTTTGACGCCAAAAATGTATTGGTGTTACTTGTAAATCTACTTTCTGCAGCTTTCAAATCGGCCGTTGCCTGGTAAATGACTTTCTGTAAATTATTTTTATTCAATTGCTCACTTACCTGAGCATTCTCGTATCTGATTTTTGCTTGTCTTACATTTGAACGAGCATTAAAACCATTGAATATTGGAATTCTAATACTCATTCCTATTCCTTGTCCGAAACGATCGCCAAACTGCTTTTCAAATGATGATTGTCTTATGGGCAACCCAGTAACAGGATTAACCGCATCATAACCAAATTGGTATGAATAAGAAGAAGACATACTAGCACCTAAACCTATGCTTGGATAAAAGTTAGCTTTTGCTATCTCTATTCCTTTTTTTGCGGCTTGCGTTCTTAAACTAAATAAGCCAACATCTGGGAAAGTAGCTAATGCGCTTTGAAAAACTTCATTCGGATTTACTTTTGAGCTAATGCCGGCAACATCGTTATACAAAGGTGCCTGAACTAAAAACGGCTCAGTAGGCTGACGTTCCATTAACTGACCCAGCGTTAAATAAGAAATCTCTAGCGCATTCGCTGCATTAGTAACATTTAATTCTGCTGTAGCTACCTGCGATTTAGCCTGCGACAAATCTGCTAAAGTTTTATCTCCAACACTAATTAACTCCTCTTCTCTTTTTAAAGTTTGATTAGCAACTGTTAACTGTTCTTGTGAAGCTCTTAACAAATCAGTGTTAAATAACACCTGTAAATAAGCGGTCACAACCTGTATAATTAAATCATTTTTAACCTTGTTAACATTCGTCTGATCTGCTTCTAAAAGTATTTTATTCTGCTTAATTGTATTTAGTTTAGAAAATCCATTAAACACATCAACATTACTTGAAACACTTGCATTAAAGAAAAATGAAGTTTGATTTACTACCTCGAAAGTATTCTGATCCAAACCACGTCCGAAGTTTAATGAAGGATTCGTATTCGCGTTCAATGTAGGAATCAAACTATTTTTAGATTGCAACAATTGTTCACTGGTTAAATTGGTGGTTAACTGCGCTTGTCTAACTTGTAAGTTGTTCTTTAACGTACTGTCTACAGCTTGCTGTATAGTAATTACCTGCTGAGCATTTGCCGTAGCTGCATTTAAAGTAAAAACGCCTAGAATAAGTACAAAAAACTTATGCATGTTTATGAAGGCGGAATTTTTTTTCATATATTAAATTTTACAATTATACAATAAACTCATCAATTTTAGTGGCCATCTCCCCATATTTACCTACTTTTACGTATGTATCTGGTTAAACCACCCCTATTCCTAAAACTATTCTATCCATCTTTAATATGGAACGAATCCAGAAACGAAAAGATCATTTATTTAACCTTTGACGACGGACCTATACCGGATGTTACAGAATTTGTATTAAAAACTTTAGAAACCTATAAAGTTAAAGCAACCTTTTTCTGTATCGGCGATAATGTTATTAAACACCCGGAAATATTTGAAACCATCAAAAAAAATGGACATTCCATTGGAAACCATACTTTTAACCATTTAAAAGGATGGGATACTCCTTCCGATATTTATCTCGATAACACTATAAAATGTGAACAAATCACTCAATCAAATTTATTTAGACCTCCTTACGGCAGAATAAAACAAAGTCAGATAAAAAAGATTAGGGAAACATTTGGAAAACACTATAAAATTGTAATGTGGGACGTGCTAAGTGGCGATTACGACCCCGGTACTTCTCCCGAAGAATGTTTGAAAAATGTTTTAAAGCACACCCAAAATGGGTCTATTGTTGTTTTTCACGATAGTTTAAAGGCCTCAAAAAATATGCAATATACTTTACCTCTGTTTTTGCAACATTTTCAGGATTTAGGGTTCAGTTTTCAAACACTTTAGTTAGGTTTACCGCTATTATATTTAATTTTATGAAAATTAGGTGATAGCTATGGCTATTTTTTTTCGTAAATTCGCATTTAAGAATTAATCACCAATAAAGATCTCTCTCGATGGCTTTTGATATAGAAATGATCAAAGAAGTTTATTCAAACTTCAGTACAAAGGTAGAAGCGGCTAGGAATATAGTTGGCCGTCCGCTTACTCTATCTGAAAAAATACTTTATGCACACTTGTGGGATGGGAATCCGACAACCGCTTTTAATCGTGGTACAGACTATGTAGACTTTGCCCCAGACCGTGTTGCCATGCAAGATGCAACAGCTCAAATGGCATTATTACAATTTATGCAGGCAGGCAGACCAAAAGTTGCCGTTCCTTCTACCGTTCATTGCGACCACTTAATTACAGCTAAAGATGGGGCAAATCAAGATTTACCACATGCAAAAACGGAAAGTGCTGAAGTTTTTGACTTCCTAGCTTCTGTTTCAAATAAATATGGTATCGGTTTTTGGAAACCAGGTGCCGGAATTATCCATCAAGTAGTATTGGAAAATTACGCATTCCCAGGCGGAATGATGATTGGTACCGATAGTCACACCGTAAATGCGGGTGGTTTAGGTATGGTTGCTATTGGTGTAGGTGGTGCAGATGCCTGCGATGTGATGGCCGGGTTACCTTGGGAACTTAAATTCCCAAAATTAATTGGCGTAAAATTAACAGGTAAATTAAATGGCTGGACTTCAGCAAAAGATGTCATACTAAAAGTGGCTGGTATTTTAACCGTAAAAGGTGGTACTGGTGCCATTGTTGAATATTTTGGTGAAGGCGCAACCAATATGAGTTGTACTGGTAAAGGTACTATTTGTAATATGGGTGCCGAGATTGGTGCTACTACTTCAACTTTCGGCTATGACGAAAGCATGGAAAGGTATTTACGCGCTACCAACAGAAACGAAGTTGCTGATTTAGCAAATAATATAAAAGAACATTTAACAGGAGACCCAGAAGTTTACAGCAATCCTGAAACATATTTTGATCAGGTAATCGAGATTAATTTAGATGAGCTAGAGCCTTATTTAAATGGTCCATTTACACCAGATTTGGCAACGCCTATTTCGCAAATGAAAGAAGTTGCTGCCGCAAACGGATGGCCAACCAAAATTGAAGTAGGATTAATCGGCTCATGTACAAATAGCTCATACGAGGATATTTCTAGAGCCGTTAGCATTGCTAAACAAGTAAAAAGCAAAGGTCTGGTTACCCAAGCAGAATATTGCATTAACCCAGGTTCTGAACAAATAAGATATACCATTGAAAGAGATGGATACCTAAATGTTTTAGAAGACATAGGTGCTACTTTATTTACTAATGCTTGCGGACCGTGTATTGGTATGTGGGATCGCGTTGGTGCTGAAAAACAAGAAAAAAACACCATAGTTCACTCTTTCAACAGAAATTTTGCGAAACGTGCTGATGGCAACCCCAATACATTTGCATTTGTTGGTTCGCCAGAATTGGTTACAGCTTTGGCCATTGCGGGCGATTTAAACTTTAATCCTTTAACCGATTCATTGGTTAATGACAAAGGTGAATCAGTGATGTTAGACGCTCCATCTGGAGATGAATTACCTATAAATGGATTTGCTGTAGAAGACGCAGGCTATCAGCAACCAGCAGAAGACGGATCAAAAGTTGAAGTAATTGTTTCTCCAACTTCTCATAGACTTCAATTACTGGATCCATTTAAACCTTGGGAAGGAACTGACTTAAAAGGCTTAAAATTATTAATTAAAGCTAAAGGAAAATGTACTACTGACCATATCTCTATGGCTGGCCCATGGTTGAAATTCAGAGGTCACTTAGACAACATTTCTAACAATATGCTCATCGGTGCAGTAAATTATTTTAACGATAAAACTGACACTGTTAAAAATCAATTAACTGGCGAATATGGTCCAGTTCCGGCTACGCAACGCGATTATAAAGCAGATGGAATTGGCTCTATCGTGGTAGGTGATGAGAATTATGGCGAAGGTTCTTCAAGAGAACACGCTGCCATGGAACCTCGTCATTTAGGTGTTCGTGCTGTATTGGTGAAATCATTTGCACGAATCCATGAAACAAACCTTAAAAAACAAGGAATGTTAGGTTTAACTTTCGAAGATAAAGAAGATTACAATAAAATTTTAGAGGATGATGTTATAGACATCATTGGATTAACAGAGTTTACCCCTAATGTTCCTTTAACTTTGATTTTAAATCATAAAGATGGTTCTATAGAGCAGTTCAAAGTAAATCACAGCTACAATGCACAACAAATTGAATGGTTTAAAGCTGGAGGCGCTTTAAATATCATTAGAAAAGAAGCTGCAGAAAAAGGCTAGAAAAACACGTACAGCTAAAACAATATAATCCCATTTCAGAATTCTGAAATGGGATTTTTTTTAAGGCATCAAAGCCACTTTCATTCCTTTATTATCTACTTTATACCAGTTTCCATCTAAATATAGCGCGGCTTGATGGATACCAGCATGATGGTTTACATCGACCCCCAAAACTTTACCATTGTAGTAAAAACCAATATTTGTATCTCTAATGG
This sequence comes from uncultured Pedobacter sp., assembly GCA_964583395.1. Taxonomy (GTDB): domain Bacteria; phylum Bacteroidota; class Bacteroidia; order Sphingobacteriales; family Sphingobacteriaceae; genus Pedobacter. Next base: position 47,572 of record CAZOVM010000005.1, read on the forward strand.
TATGACCAACTACTATACGTTTTACGTCATACAGTCTCAAAGTTTTATCTACCTCTTCTTCTTTTATTTTAGGCTCTGTAAAATAGCCCCGATACCAAAACAAAGAAGTCTTTGAACCATAAAATGCCGCTATACCTGGATTTCTTTCTCCTAATTGATCTAAATACATGGCCTTATCGTAAAATGGGCGGCAACTATCATTTATTTGTTGTAATGGCATACCAACATCGTTTACGGCCGAAGAAATGCCAGCATGTGCACATAGATTATCTCCTATTTTTTCAATCACATTCTTATTACGTAGCCATCTACCTAGTTCTGTATTTGTGCTAAACAAATCGCCGTATTCATGCCCCATCGCTTTTGATATTTCCATATAACGAGCATCTACATACCGCAAATCGCCACTCAAATTCATGATGTCATGATTACCCAAAATAGTATGTACGTAACCACCATGTTTAACGGCTTCAGTTTCTAACTTATAAAGTAACCAAAGAACTTCAGTAACCTGCTTACCCCTATCAAATAAATCGCCACATATAACTAACTTCCCCGCCCCGTACGTCCAATTATAAGATTCATCAATTACATTTTGGGCTATTAACAAAGACTTAAACCCTTGAAATGTCCCTTCTACATCAGAAAGAAATAACATCTTTGATGCGCCCTTAGAAATTGCAGGCTCATTCAATAAACGCTCTTTAAGTTTAAACGAGAAACTAGAGCTAGATGATACATTCACAGTAACTTCAAAATCTTTCCTGTTATTTATTTCCGTATTTATCAAGTTCCCGTTTTTTATTTGCTTCACAATTACTTTATCATTCTCATAAAAAATGTGAGGAGCTTCAGATAACTCAGATGTTTGACCCATTATAGATTGATTGATGAAAATAAAACCAACCGATAACATTAAAAATTTGATTTTGTATATTTTCTTCATGATGCTCAATTTAACTACAATCCAATCTCTCTTAACAACACCGCAGCATTAAAAACATTGCACGGGCCATCTTTGAGTAGATAATCGAACCGCATTTCGTCGGCCGATATATAAATGTCAAAATGATGGTTTTTAATTTTCCCAGTGCTGTTTGCTTCCATTTCCGACAATTGTAAATCGTGCGTAGCAAATAAGGTAGGCACTTTTAAATCGACCATTCGTTGAATAAAAGCTTTCGATCCTTCATACTTATCTCCACTGTTGGTACCTCTCAACATCTCGTCTATAAGCACTATGCTAGGTTGCAGACCACTTATTTCTTGCAAGATTAATTTCAATCTGTTTAACTCGGCTTTAAAAGTAGAAGTATTTGTATTTAACGCATCTTTAATACGCATGTAGGTAAGTATTTTTACTACACTTAATTGCATATTTTTTGCCGCCACGGGAGCCCCGGCATAAGCTAAAACCATGTTTAAGCCTACCGATCTTAAAAAAGTACTCTTTCCCGCCATATTAGAACCGGTAATGATATCTACACAAGGCATTTCCATGTTGTAATTATTTTTCACAACAATGTTCTCATCTATCAAGGGGTGCGCCATATCTTCCATAGCCAACTTAAATTCATCTCCAACCATTGGGAAAGTCCAGCCAGGGTAGTTGTAACTTAAAGTACCTAAAGAAATAATGGTTTCAAATTTCGGGATACGCAACAATCCTTCAACAATGCTTGTGGAGTATTTACTGTACCAAACATCCAATTTAATAGCGCATTTTAAATCCCATAAAAAGAACGTATTTAATATCACATTCATGATCATATTCATTCTAGCATCGAACTGCCCTATAATAGCGGCTAATTCTTTGATCTGGCCACTCACCTCTGTATTCTGAACCCCACCTTCAAAAAATTTATGCAGATATGCACTCTTCCACTTCTGTTGTTCGGTCCAAGAAATTGCTTCACTAAAATCTTCTAGGTTACCTGCAAATCCGCTAAATCCTACATGAATGGTTTGTACCTTCTTTGAAAAAGAATAGACTATTATCAAATTAATTAAGCCTAATAAAAGCAATAAATATCCAATAGATCCATCTAAAAAGACCGATAAGCCTAGCAACCCTAACATTAAAAATGGGACAAGTTTTACATAAAACCGCAATGTACTATTTCGGGTAAAAGTCACCTCTTTAGGCAGTTTATCTTTCACTTTGGCAATAATCATTTCTAATGATCCAGCTTTTTGAGATTTTAGTAATGCTCTGAATTTGAAAGAATCTTTAGTAACACTTTTGAGTTCCTTTACCGCCACCTGCCTATCTAAAATAGTTTTTTTATCTGCGGGTTTTCTTAGCCAACTTGCTAATAAATCCATTCCACTATTGGTAGATACTCTATTTATTTTGCTATACAGGGAACTTACTCCAAACACATCCAAATCAGACGTATAAGAATGATTTTCGTCCGTATAATTAACTCCATTACTATAACCGTTAACACCTGTCGAAATAGCTGCAATCTCGTTTTCTACTACCCATAGCATATTCTTTTGAAAGAGTAGGTTTCGCTCTAGCCGGCTTTGCTTTTTAACGATAAAAGCAAATGCTATAATGGGTATTACTAGACCAAATCCGAATAAATATTGTAAAAACGTAATTTCAACACTTACGAAAGCAACAAAAAATGCTATCTCTATTAAAAACACAGACACACGCAAATACGATTGCATACTTACTTGTTTCTTCAGTATTCCTACCTTTTCTTGGTTATCTTTTTGTAAGGAAGCATAATCTTCCAATAATTCTTGTCTGTTTTTAAACATTATATTTGGTAAATCTTAAATATAAAAAAAGAATCCTATTAATATGAAAATCACGCTAATTGCAGTGGGAAAAACAGAAGATAAATATCTAATCGAAGGGATAGATAAATATTTAAATAGATTAAAACACTATATTTCATTTAATTTGGTCATCATTCCTGATATAAAAAATGTGAAAAACATGAGTCAGGAGCAACAAAAAAGCAAAGAAGCTCAATTAATCCTTAAAAATGTAAGCGCATCTGATATGCTTATATTATTAGATGAGGGTGGAAAAAACTACACTTCTGTTGGTTTTTCAGAACAATTGAACAAGTATATGATTGGAAGTATACAACACGTGGTATTTGTGATTGGAGGTCCTTATGGGTTTGACCCAACCGTGTACAACCGCTCGAATAGTAAATTATCACTCTCCAACATGACATTTTCTCATCAGATGGTTAGACTATTTTTTGTTGAACAGCTTTACAGGGCTTTCACTATTCAACGAGGAGAGCCCTACCATCACGCATAATTTATGGAATTTATGGTATTATTGCATCCTATAGAATAAAGGAGGGATTATGTTATTAGATAAATTTAAAAACAAGTACCATTTTAAAAGTGGGGGCGGCAATAACCATTGGATTGCCTGGGTAGTAGGCTTAATTGGCGGAATACTTGTTTTGTATTTTCTTGAATAAATAAAAAAGCGATTCTTTCGAATCGCTTTCAATATCTAAAAGGTTATCATTAAACACCTTTTTTACTAGTCATATTTGCTTTTTTAGCAGGTGCAGACGCTTTAGCCGTTGCTTTAGCTTTTACGGGCTTAGCTGTTGCCTTTGGTTTTTTCTCTGCTACTTTTTCTTCTATTTTAGTTCCTTCTTCACTTGCTTCTGCTGGTTCTTCTTCTGTAAATAGAGGCAATTCTTTGATGATTAAATACCAAGAAATAATTTTCTTCATATCCGAACCATATACTTTTTCTTCGTCGTGCTCTGGGGCAATTTCTCTGAAAAAATTACGTAAAGTAGTTCCATCTGCTTTAGCATCAGGAATAGCATTTTTAGATTTTTTAATGTTTTCAAAAACATCTTTCAATCTAATTTCTGCCTGTTCTCCGTAAACAGTTATATCTTCTAAAGATGCTAATTTAGTATTCGTCATATTAGCAACTATTTTCAGCTTTTGAGCATCAAGACTCTCCAAAATATAACCTACTTTATTTTGTCCAATTAATTTATACAATCCTGGTCTGCCAGAAACAGCAACTATGCCTCTTAAATTCATATTTATAGGGTTTTTAACTATCCTTTAAGGACTAGTCTTCAATTAACTTAATGGTAATGATTCTATCACCTGCTTTAATTTCGTCAACAAGGTCAATATTTTCTATGACTTTTCCGAAACAAGTATGATTTCTATCTAAATGAGCTGTATTTTCTCTGCTATGACAAATAAAAAACTGTGATCCTCCTGTATTTCTACCGGCATGCGCCATAGATAAAACGCCTCTATCGTGAAATTGGTTATTACCATCTAATTCACAGTCTATTTTATAACCCGGGCCACCCGTACCAGCTAAATGCGCTGTTTCTGGGCTTTTAGAATTCGGGCAACCTCCTTGAATTACAAAATTAGGGATCACTCTATGAAATGTAACACCATCGTAAAAACCCTCTGAAGCTAATTTTTTAAAATTTTCAACGGTTTTAGGTGCGTCATTATCATAAAACTCTACTTTAAAATCACCTTTTTCTGTTTGTATAATCGCTTTACTCATATTCATTTTATTTGAACTTCGAAAATACAAATTTAAGAGGAATTTTAAATATATTTAAAGCAGTATCTGCGATATTACCTCTTTATTATGTTTAAAAAATACTTCTTACTCTTCTTTTTAACAATCAGCTATTTCGGTGCAAAAGCTTCTTCTATGTTAATTTATATGGATGAGGCGCAGAAAAATCATCTCAAAGCATACGGTATGGCATACTGGAGTATTTCTAAGCAGATTGAGGTAAACTGGCTTTTAAATTATAGAGGAGGTAGCTTTTTAGTTCAGTATAGCCAGGATGTAGAAAAAGAATGTAAAATAAGAGGGGTTAGTTACGAGATTTTAGCCGATGCCAAGGTTACTACTTTACTAAATGAAATGAGTGATCCGGAAGCAAATATGGAAATTATTAAATTAGAAAAAGCCCCCAAAGTAGCCGTTTACAGTCCAAAGAGTAAATTACCATGGGACGATGCAGTTACTTTAGTGCTTACTTATGCAGAAATTCCATACGATATAATTTATGATGACGAAATTTTAAGAGATAAACTTTCCGGATACGACTGGCTCCACTTGCATCATGAAGACTTTACTGGACAATATGGCCGTTTTTACAATTCTTTTAGATTTACAAATTGGTACATAGAAGATGTAAAAACACAAGAGGCCGCGGCCAAAAGAAATGGATTTAAAAAAGTTTCTGAAATGAAATTAGCCGTTGCAAAGCAAATAAAAGCATTTTGCGCAGGTGGCGGATTTTTATTTGCCATGTGTTCTGGCACTGACAGTTTTGACATTGCCCTTGCTGCAGAAGGTGTAGATATAATAGAGCGTATGTTTGACGGAGATGCAGCCGATCCCGATGCACAATCTAAATTAGATTTTAGTAAGTCTATCGCTTTTACTGATTTCACGATTGATAAAAATCCTTTACGTTACGAATTTTCAGATATAGATGTTACTGAAGATCGCAGACTAGCTCAGCCTGAAGATTATTTTACCCTATTTGAATTTTCGGCAAAATGGGATATTGTACCCACCATGCTCACTCAAAACCATGAAAGAGTTATAAAAGGTTTTATGGGTCAAACAACTGCATTTAGAAAAAAATTGGTAAAACCCGAGATAACTGTTTTAGGCGAACATAAAGGAGCCGCAGAAGTTAGATATCTACATGGAAGCGTAGGCAAGGGACAATTTACTTTTTATGGGGGGCACGATCCTGAAGACTATCAACATCAGGTAAATGATCCTCCTACCGATTTAAGTTTACATCCCAACTCTCCCGGATATCGGCTTATATTGAATAATGTTTTATTTCCTGCCGCAAAAAAGAAACCACAAAAGACCTAAATTATTGAAAAGTGGCTTTATATACACTTTTAACAACAATGGTATAATTTCAACCATAGTATTTCTCTCAAAACACTATTTAACAGGAGGTTAATATATATTCAAAATTAATTTAACAATTATTTTTGAACTATTTTTATTAACTGGCATGGCTTTTGGATAAAGACCAGTAATTAATCCGATAATTACGGGAATTATAAAACAGAAAACTATAAAATATTAAATACTATGAAAAAGTTAATTTTAAGTTCAGCAATGTTCATGTTCGCAATTGGTGCTTTTGCTCAGGAAATGGGTGGAAGTGTAGCTAGAATAGGTGTTAAAGCTGGTGTAAACTTATCTAGAATAAATTATTCAGGACCAAATGCGTCTACTATTAATGACTATGTTAAAGATAATGTAGGATATAATTTTACCGTATTTGGTGATTTTGGGGTAGGCAGAAACTTCTTTATTCAACCTGGTATTTCCCTTCAAAATAAAGGAACAAAACTAGAAGGAACACTTCCAAATCCGAGTGGCGGCACTGTTACTGGCACAAACAAAGTGGATGTTATGGCTATAGAAGTACCTGTTAATGCAGTATTAAGAATCCCTGCTGGTGATGCTGGTGCGGTTCATATTAGCGCAGGACCTTACATTGGCTTTAATATTGATGGTAAATCAACCACAAATGTAACTTCTGGCGGAACAGTTGGTAAGACTGAGTCAGATCTTAAATTCGGAAGTTCAACCACAGATGATTTATCTTCTGTTGAATATGGTGCTAATTTTGGTCTAGGTTTCAGAATGAACAATGGCTTTTTATTAGGAGCTAATTATGGCTTAGGGATGGGTAACTTAATTCCTAAAGACAACAGATCTAATGACAACAAGGCAACTAACAGAATTTTAGGATTCTCAGTTGGCTATTCATTTTAATACTACCATCTACTTATGAAAAGAAAAAAGGCAAGCTATTCAGCTTGCCTTTTTCTTTAATCGTAAAAATTCCAAAGTACACCAAACTTAAGTAAGCGATCGCCCATTGGATAATAATTAGTAGTATAATATCCCAGATTAAATAGACCCTGATCTATATAATCATATTTAACGAATACATTTGCTCTTCTCAACGCTGCTTTAATCCATGCTCCGGCAATGGGTTTACTGCCCAATCTTATTGATGTTTCGTTATAAAATTGACTCACATCAGGAGCGTAAGACTGCGCTAAATAACCAGAATTATAGCGTACATCTAATCCTATTTGAGTCTTCAAAAATTTAAAAAATGTTTGATTAAAAGAGATACTATTATATAAATACAACTCAGGAGATCTGATCACATCTTCATTATCAATTTTCTGATAAACACCATAATGTTCCGTAGAAAATTTACCGAAATTAAACTTCTTCCCTGCAGAAAACTTTAATAAACTTATATCTCCGGCAGCCTGCATAGGAACTATCTGTCCATTTAAATCACTGCCGTAAAACATATATTTACCCAACAAATAGTAATCTGCATTTAAATCTAGTCCCAGTTTCTCATTTTCATAACCTGCACCAAAATTTAAATTTTTTGATTTCTCAAAATCTCGTCGCCATTGTCTATGATTACCATAATAACTGGTGAACAAATAATCTGCCGATTTATTTTGTAAATAACCATGCACTTTGAGAACACCTAGCTGCTCACTTATAAAAACATTACTTCTTGCTTCATACAGAAAATCTCCAAAATTTCGTCCTTGAATAATTTGCTCCAGTTTTAAATTTAAATCGAACTTCGTACTAAATTTATATCCGGCATTACCTGTTAAAGAAATATTCTGAAAGGATGCTTCTTTTAAAAACAAATTACTACCGTTTCTAAATTCTGTAGCTTGACGATACTGATATAAGTCATATTTTACTCCTGCATTTATCTTCAATTCATTTTTAAAGAAAGTGCCAGATTTGGGTCTTAAATAAAAACCATAAGAGAATTCATTGCTTAAGTGATTAACGGTAGTGGTGTCTTTAGTAAAACCTACTGCTAAGGGGTCAAAACCTACATCAGTCATCCCGACAGGCAGAACAGTATGATCATCGCGTTCATCTTTATTAAAAGAATAAGAATGCCGCGTATAAATAACATTAAAGTTTAATGTATTTGTGGGCAACACATTATTGATATCGCCCGTATTAGAACTGTCTATACGTCCAATAAAATACGTATTTCTCAAGGATAGAGAATTTTTACGCCACAATTGTTTTGCGTTATTAAGATTAACCACCTCCGCTTTGCGATCTATGTCAATACTATTTCCATCAAAAATAGTATCGTTTTTTAATGATCCGTTTTCACCTGCTTTGAGTGTATTAAATACTGCGCTTGCAAAAAGATTATATCTCTTATTAGGTCCTTGATACCAAGAAAAAAGAGAAGCTCCCAAATCGTCTCCTCTATGGCGATTATAGGTTCCGTTTGCTCCAATTCTATTATAATTAAACCCTATATTCCAATTCCTATTTACATTTTGACTATAAGTAGCTTTAAATATTTGTTCTGATTCACCTCCACTTACATAGTACAAACTGCTAAACGGTGTTCTTGCTCGATAAAACAATAAATCGGTGTGATTTAAAGAATAAAATTCCAGACTATTATAACCTGTATTAAAACCAATACTCTTGTCATTCTCAAACAATAGAGTTCGAGCTGCTAGCCCTAGATTTCCTAAACCTGTTGTTGGACGACGAGGCTGAAATAAAACACTATAATTATGAAAATTTGACAATGACGTATCAATTTGTAATGTTTGAATACTATCCTTGCTCAATCCAATGGTGGTGTATCTGATATATCTAGCCGTAAAAACAACCGAATCTTGTTTATTAGCTTCGAGTTTACGTAATGAATCGAGCGCTTTGTTATCGCCAATATTAGTTTTTAAATCCTGTGCACTAACAGAAAAGCTTATAGATAAAATAAGAAAAAGTATATATAAAACTTTGTTATACATTAGATTTTTTCTATTAATGCCCGTAGAATTTTTGTCATAGCAGGTTCTGCTTTGTTTGCTGTCTCTATAATATCATCTATATTAAAAGGTTGAGGAACTTCCGGAAAACCTTCGTCAGTTAATACTGATATAGCGAATACCGGAATAGACAAATAATTTGCGACAATAACTTCCGGCACTGTACTCATTCCTACAGCATCACCGCCTATTACTCTTAAAAATTTATATTCTGCTCTTGTTTCCAAACTAGGTCCTGTAACTGCTACATATACGCCCTGATGGCAAATTATACCCTCTTGCTTTGCTATTTCAAGACCTAAATTTGTTAATTTCTGATTATAAGGCGCACTCATATCTGGGAACCTAGGACCTAAATTCTCATTGTTAATTCCCCTTAAAGGATTATCATGCTGAAGATTTATATGATCATTAATAATCATTAATTCTCCTTTTTTAAATTCTGGGTTTAGAGATCCTGCTGCATTTGAAATCAATAAATGACCAATCCCCAATGCTTTCATAACTTTCACTGGGAAAGTAATTTGTTGCATAGAATATCCTTCATAAAAATGTAGCCTACCCTGCATTGCAACAATGTTTTTTCCTCCAAGCTTTCCAAAGATTAATTTTCCAGAATGAAATTCTAAAGTAGAAATGGGAAAATTAGGAATATTTGAATACATGAGGCTATGTGAAATTTCTATTTCATTGACTAGCCCTCCTAATCCCGAACCTAAAACAATTCCTATTTCGGGATTAAATCCGGAAATTTTCTTTTGAATATATTCTACGGTTTCATTAAGTATTTGTGACATATTGTAATATTCTATTATTAAATAAATTTTGATCACCAGAAAAATCTATTGAAACTGGCAAATAATATAAGGGTAAAGTTACCAGTATTTCACTGAAATTGGTGGCATTTATCCGTTGTAAATCCTTTTCGGTAGTAATCAATATAACATTTGAATCGTTCAGTTTATTGTAATAGGCAACAATTTCTTTAAAATCCTTCTCCTGAAATTGATAATGATCTGGAAAATCAAAATGTTTTACAATTGTGACGATACTTTTTAAATACTGTATTAAAGGAGTTGGCTTTGCGATACCCGTTAATACAATAACTTTTAAATTCTTATTTAGGTTTTCAAGTATTTCACTCGCATCAAATTTAGTAAGCTTTCCGTACGATAACCTTGAAATAAACACTTCCTTTTCAGGAAATTTCTTTTTCAAAAGAAGCTTCTTACTCTCCATCAACTCAACGGGCGTTTTTGTAACAAGTATCAAATCCGCTCTTTTATATCCAGACCAAATTTCCCTCATATTACCTGTTGGGAAAGGAAATTGTGGCGTCTGTAGACTTTGATAATCAAACAATAGAATTTTAAGCCCCGGATTAACGGCCCTGTGTTGAAAGGCGTCATCTAAAAGAATAAGATCATGGGTAGCTTGCAAATTCTGAATACCTACTACTCTATCTTCACAAACAGCTACTGTAACGTTTTTAAATTTGGTGAAATATTGCATAGGTTCATCACCTATAGTTTCTGCCGTGCTGTATTGATTAGCAAGAATAAATCCACTTGTTTTACGACCGTATCCTCTACTTAAAATTGCCAATCGTTTGTCTGGGAATAACTGCACTAAATATTCTGTTACAGGAGTTTTACCTGTTCCGCCTACCATTAAATTACCCACAGAAATAATAGGTATAGAAAATGAATGAGACTTCAATATATTAAAATCGTATAACTTATTTCTACACCATGTAATAGCTGCATAAATAAGTGTTATTGGAAATAATAAATAACGAAGAAAATGAATCATTCATTCAAAAGTAAATAATATCCGGCAGTAAATAGAAAATAGTCGGCATCCCTTTGAAAAAAGTAAAAACCCTCGAGCAAAGTAGAAACCCGAGATCTAAGACTTTAATGAATTGTCATCTGAGGATTTTGCGTGACGGATGGAAAGGGTCTGTTCGCCGAAGGCAACCGAAGCCCTGAACAGCCGGACCTGAGGTACGAAGGGCACGCCCAAAAAGGGAAAAGCTAAGAGCAAGAGTTATGAACGTTAAAATACCAAATCGGCGAAAACTATTAACTAAATATACATCGGAATTCTGGAAGTCCATTTTAAAAGGAAAATAACTAAGCGGAAGTTGGAAAACCATTAAGCATTAAACTCGCTCCCAGTCTAACCTTTGTTAAACAAACCTACATCCTATCATATAAATGACATAAAAAATGCACTTATAAAGCACATTATCTTATCTTTGTGCTTTAAAATTTTCAACTATGTTAAAAGGTTTTTTCAATGTACCAACACCGGTTAATGAACCGATAAATAGCTATGCTCCTGGAACTAAAGAGCGTGAATTATTACAAGCTGCACTTAGAGAGGCTAGATCTCAAGAATTAGACATTCCTATGTATATTGGGGGTAAGGAAATCCGCACTGCAAACAAGGCTACATTAACGCCACCTCATGACCACAAACACATTTTAGGCACTTATAGCAAGGGTGAGAAAAAACATGTTGAAGATGCAATTAAAGCCGCTTTAGAAGCTAAATCTGACTGGGAAAACTTAGCCTGGGAACACAGAGCCGCAATTTTTTTAAAAGCAGCTGATTTATTAGCTGGTCCATATAGATATAAAATAAATGCCGCAACAATGCTGGGACAAAGCAAAAATGCTTACCAAGCAGAAATTGATGCAGCATGTGAATTTATAGACTTCCTTCGTTTTAACGTAGCATATATGGCAGAAATTTATCAGCAACAACCTCCTGTTTCTCCAAGAGGAAGTTGGAATAGAGTGGAACAGCGTCCATTGGAAGGATTTGTATTCGCTCTTACACCATTTAATTTTACTGCTATTGCTGGAAATCTACCTTCTTCGGCTGCAATGATGGGCAATGTGGTTGTTTGGAAACCTTCGAACACTCAAATTTATGCTGCAAATGTAATTATGCAAGTATTTAAAGAGGCTGGATTACCAGACGGAGTAATTAACTTAGTTTATGCTTCAGGACCTGACGCAGGAGATGTAATTTTCTCTCATCCTGATTTTGCTGGTATTCACTTTACAGGTTCAACGGGAGTTTTCCAGGACATTTGGAAAACTATTGGAAATAACATCCATAAATTCAAAACCTACCCGCGCATTGTAGGAGAAACTGGCGGAAAAGATTTCATTCTGGTTCATGGTTCTGCTAATGCTCAGGTATCTTCTACCGCTATATTAAGAGGCGCATTCGAATATCAAGGACAAAAATGTTCTGCTGCTTCTAGAGTTTATATTGCGAAAAGCATATGGCCTGCTATTAAAGAGCAGCTAACAACAGATTTAGCTACTTTAAAAATGGGGCCTACCGAAGATTTCTCTAACTTTATAAATGCAGTAATTGACGAAAAATCATTTGATAATATTGCAAAATATATTGATCAGGCTAAAAAAGATGCAGGTGTTGAAATCGTTGCTGGTGGTAATTATGACAAGTCTAAAGGATATTTCATTGAACCAACTGTTATCGTTGCAAACGATCCAAAATACATTACGATGTGTGAAGAATTATTTGGACCGGTATTAACAGTGTTCATTTATGATGACAATAAATTTGACGAAGTATTAGACATTATAGACTCTACTTCTATTTATGCCTTAACCGGAGCTGTGATATCGCAGGATCGATATACAATTGAAAAAGCGACTCAGCGTTTAAGAAATGCAGCAGGGAATTTCTACATCAACGATAAATGTACAGGTGCAGTTGTAGGTCAACAGCCTTTTGGCGGAGCCAGAGGTTCTGGTACAAATGACAAAGCAGGTTCTATGATTAATTTACTACGTTGGGTATCTCCACGTACAATTAAAGAAACATTTGATCCACCTAAAGATTATCGCTATCCTTTTTTAGCAGAATAATATTAAAAAAGCAAACCAAGAAAAAAGCCCTCAAAGTATTTTGAGGGCTTTTTTTATTGGTTATTAACAACCATTTTATTTTTGTTGAAGAAAGTTCAAAACTGAGCTCAAACTTTCTAACTCAAACGGGGTTTAAATGATTTTAAAATACTATAGCCAGCTTACAACACCAGTTTCGACGTTGTAATTTGCACCTACTATTTTTATTTTCCCATCTTTTTCCATTTGATTTAAAGTAGTACTTTGGCTACGTATATCTTCTATAGTTTGTTTTACATTTTGCAAATTCAATCTTTCCAATAAATCACTATTTTTAGATGAACGCTCTTCTCCTTCAATAAGAATTTCATCAATAATTGGATTAAAATGATCTACTAGGTGGATAAGATTTTCCATCCCGGTTTCTCGAATTGCACTAGAATCTAGTCCTCCTTTTAAAGCACCGCATTTTGAGTGTCCTAAAACAACAACCAATTTAGATCCTGCAACATTACAGCCAAACTCCATAGAACCCAAGATGTCTTGGTTTACAAAATTTCCAGCAATTCTCACGCTAAAAATATCTCCTAACCCTTGATCAAAAATCAACTCAGCAGATGTACGGCTATCTATGCAACTTAATATTACAGCAAATGGCCACTGTCCTGCTCTTGTATCATTTACTTGGGCTAATAAATCTCTATTGGCTTTTAAATTCTGCACAAATCTTTCATTACCTTCTTTTAAGATTTCAAATGCTCTTTCAGGAGTAATTGTAGTTTGTGTTTCTAACGTATGTGCCTTCATATTCTTAATTTTTAATTTGGTCTTCAATTTTTGTATTTAATTTTGGCACATTATACTGTTTGTCAATGTGCTCTAAAGTTACAATAATTCCTTTAGTAATAGCATTATGTTTGTAATTGAAAATAGCTTCTAATACATCAGGGTCAATGTATTTAGATGAAGAGCCATCTATCACAACATTCGTTTCTTTAGGTATTTTATTAAAAATAACCTGAATAGCTGCTTTATTTAAAAATGTAACTTCTTCTGCAAGCTTTATTCTTAATTGTTTATTTTCTTTTTCTTCTATTACTCTGTAGAAGAATGGATTTCTCATACTTATTCTTAATAAATAGAAAATAGAAATAAGAACGCCGATTGCAACTCCTTTTAATAAATCCGTTAATAAAATAGCTACAATTGTTACCACAAAAGGTACAAATTGATCCCAGCCTTTGTGGTACATATGTTTAAACAAAGCAATGCGGGCAAGTTTATAACCTGTCACTAATAAAATGGCCGCTAAACATGCTAGAGGTATCATATTAATAAGTGTTGGAATAAACAAAAGAGAAAGCAATAACCACGCACCATGGAATATTGATGACATTTTCGTTTTACCACCCGCATTTACATTTGCCGAACTTCTAACGATTACAGATGTCATAGGCAATCCACCTAATAATCCGCTCGTCATATTACCAAAACCTTGGGCTACAAGCTCTCTATTTGTAGGACTCACCCTTTTTATTGGGTCTATTTTATCAACAGCTTCAATACTTAATAAAGTTTCTAAACTTGCTACAATTGCTATTGTTCCTGCAACCACCCATACATCGCTGTTACCTATAGCAGAGAAATCGGGGAATTGAAGTAATCCTGTTAATTCACTCCAGCCTCCTATAACAGGAATATTAACCATGTGACTTGCACCTAATTCATAAGCCGTTCCCTTAAACGCTAAAGCAATAACCACCCCACACACAACCACCATTAAAGGAGCAGGAATTAGCTTAAACATTTTAATTTTCGGCCATAATATAAGTAAGGCGATTGAAACAACACTTACAATAACTGCAGCCAATCCAACATTGCTAAAGGCATTTATAAACCCTCCAATAACACTACCACTGTCGGTAGACATAATTTCGTCTGTAAAATGAGCAGAGTCTACGCCCAAAGCATGTGGCAATTGCTTTAATATTAACATTAAACCAATAGCAGCCAACATCCCTTCAATTACGCTCGACGGAAAATAATTACCAATAGTTCCGGCTTTTACCATCCCCAGTATTAACTGAAAAACACCTGCTAGAACTACGGCTAATAAGAAAATTTGATAGCTACCTAATTGAGCAATAGAGCCTAAAACGATAACCGTTAATCCTGCTGCCGGACCTGTCACACTTAATTGCGATCCACTAATAGACGCTACAACAGTTCCCCCTACTATACCGGCAATAAGACCCGCAAACAATGGAGCACCAGAGGCCAATGCAATACCTAAACATAAAGGTAAAGCAACTAAAAACACAACCAAACTGGCTGGCAAATCTTTCTTTAAATTCTTCTTAAGAATATATCTTTTCGCATCGAGCCTAGAGCGGTTCGAATTTCTATTTATCATAAAATTTTATATAAATTATCCTGTACAACCACCTAAAATGGAGGTCGCAAAAAACAATGCATTCGTAAATATTTATTTACTTAGTTAGTGTGGTCTACACACTGTTGAAAGGTCACCAAAATTTTTTGGTGATATAATTTTACGAGAAATTAGGAGGAGGGGTTGGAACTGATGGATGATAAGGATCCAAATATCTCTTAGAATGTTCTATAAAACTATTGTTTAAAGCATACCCTTTAACAATAGGACTAAATGTATAAGTAGAACTGCAGAATAACTTAGTCTCAACAAGCTTAACGCCTGATTTACCAGAATCTTTCTCGCCGTGTTCAACTTCTAATTGCATAATAACGCTATTCATCATAACGCTATCAAATTTCAAAGAAAATGCGGGTGCAATAGAAATTATCATTTTTGCTGTAAAAATGCCTACAAACAGAAAAACTATAAAATTTCTTATTTTCTTTGACTTCATATATTTTATTAACTACAAAAGTACTTCCTAAATACAGAAAAACGAACCTTTGTTTTTAATTTTTTTGTCATTTATTTAATACGTTACCTAAAATAGCCATAGCTAAAATAAAAAATGAGCTTATTAATTATATTAAATAGCTTAAATTTATGCCATGAATAACGTACTGAACAAATCAGGCATTTTTTTCTTGTTTTTATTTTTGCCGACAATTATGTTGGCCCAAAATAACAACTTACCATCTTCTAAAGAAGAACATGAACTAACAATTACTGGTTATCTTCAAACTCAATATCAACGTGCTCAATCTCCAGGAGTAGTTACATTCTCCGGAGGTGATTTTGGAAAAGATTCTAGAGAACGATTTATGATTAGAAGAGGAAGACTTAAAATAGACAGAGTAGATAAATTCACAAATGTTGTTTTTCAATTAGATGGAACTCAAAACGGTGTTCAGTTAATGGATGCGTTTATTCAGGTTCATGATCCGAACAGAAAAGAGTTCACTTTAACTGCGGGCTTATTTAACAGACCATTTGGTTATTCTATCGTTTATTCTTCAGGATATAGAGATTATCCGGAGCGTGCTCGCGTATTTCAAACGCTTATGCCTAGGGAAAGAGATCTTGGAGCCATGTTAGGTTATAACCCGTTGGGTAAACTAAACTTTTTAACCGCCGAATTTGCTGTAATTAATGGCAGTGGAATAAGTGCAAGAGATTACGACTCAAAAAAAGATATAGTGGGTAGCTTAAGCTTTAAATTTGATAGCCTAGCTTTCAATAAATTGGGCATCGGATTTGGAGGCTCTTTCTATCAAGGTCACGTAAGAAATAATACACAAACAATATACAGGAGTGCAAAAGGTGGATACCGTGCAGATATTGATCCAAATAACGAAGGGGCTTTTGGTGCACGTAATTACTATGGCGTAAATCTACAACTAGAATATAAAACATCTATTGGCTTGGCTTC
Source organism: uncultured Pedobacter sp. (assembly GCA_964583395.1). Classification (GTDB taxonomy): domain Bacteria; phylum Bacteroidota; class Bacteroidia; order Sphingobacteriales; family Sphingobacteriaceae; genus Pedobacter. The sequence continues at coordinate 64,220 of CAZOVM010000005.1, forward strand.
TTTTAAAACAGAGTATGTAGCAGGCACTCAACCGGGTGTAGAAGGCACATCCAGTATTAAAGGTCCTACCTCTTCCATGAGCTTTACAACCCAACCTTTAACATCCTTATATGTAAGACCCTTTAATGGATACTACTTTTGGGTTGGACAAGAATTATGGAAAACCAGATTAACAGCCATTTTAGCCTATGATGTTTACGATGCTAATACGGATGTTAAAGGTTTAGAAATTGGAAGAGCAGGGAGTAACACCAACTCAGGAGATATAAAATATGCCACTTTGGGATATGGCCTAACTTATGATTTGAGCAAACAAATTAAATTAACTTTGTATAACGAACACATTAAGAACGAAAATACCTTAGTACCCGAATATACAAATGATATAAAGGACAATGTATTTACCACGCGCTTACAATATAGATGGTAGATTAAACAAAATAAGAATGCAAGACAAAATAGCAAAACTACACGATAAGATCAAACAGGCGGAGTTAGGCGGCGGAGCTTCAAGAATAGAAAGTCAACATAAAAAAGGAAAACTCACAGCTAGAGAACGGATCCATTTTCTATTAGATGAAAACAGTTTCGAAGAAATCGGAATGTTTGTAACACACAGAAGTACTGATTTTGGAATGGAATCAGAAAAATATCTTGGTGACGGAGTTGTTACTGGATATGGAACCATTAATGGTCGTTTAACCTATGTGTTTTCTCAAGATTTCACTGTTTTTGGAGGCTCTTTATCAGAAACACATGCCGAAAAGATTTGCAAAATAATGGATATGGCTCTTAAAAACGGCGCACCATTAATTGGTTTAAACGATAGTGGCGGAGCGAGAATTCAGGAAGGAGTTGTATCGCTGGGGGGATATGCAGATATCTTTTATCGAAATGTTCAAGCTTCGGGTGTAATACCACAACTATCTGCAATTATGGGTCCATGTGCTGGTGGCGCAGTTTATTCTCCCGCTATTACTGACTTTATATTAATGGTTGAAAAATCATCTTATATGTTTGTTACCGGACCAAATGTAGTTAAAACGGTTACACATGAGGAGGTCTCTTCTGAAGAATTAGGTGGTGCTCAAACGCATGCTACAAAATCTGGAGTAACACATTTTGCTTGTTCGAATGAAATCGATGCAATTAATCATCTTAAAGCTTTACTAAGCTACATGCCTCAAAATTGCGAAGAAAATGCCCCTAACATTTCTTACGATTCAGGAGATGAAACCAGAGCTGAGCTCGATACTATTTTACCACAAAACACCACTCAACCTTACGATATACGAGAAGTAATTGAACACGTAATAGATAAAGACTCTTTTCTTGAAGTTCATGCAGGTTATGCAGAAAATATTGTTGTAGGATTCTCGAGGCTTGCCGGTCGAAGCATAGGTATAGTTGCTAATCAACCTGCCTATTTAGCCGGTGTTTTAGACAATCACGCATCCGTTAAAGCAGCAAGATTTGTTCGTTTTTGCGATGCTTTTAACATTCCATTGTTAGTTTTTGAAGATGTTCCGGGGTTTTTACCGGGAACCGACCAAGAATGGAATGGTATTATAAGCAACGGCGCTAAACTATTATATGCCTTTAGTGAAGCAACGGTACCTCGTATCACTGTAATTACCAGAAAAGCTTATGGTGGTGCATACGATGTTATGAATAGTAAACACATTGGTGCCGACATGAATTATGCCTGGCCTTCGGCAGAAATCGCTGTAATGGGCGCAAAGGGAGCTGCAGAAATCATCTTCAAAAAGGAAATCAAAGAAGCAGAAAATCCTCAAGAAAAATGGTTAGAAAAAGAAAAATTGTACTCAGATATTTTTGCTAACCCTTACCGCGCCGCAGAAAGAGGCTTTGTAGATGAAGTAATTCAGCCAGCTCAAACCCGAGAAAAGTTAATAAAAGCATTTAAAATGCTTGAAAACAAAGTGGTAAATAATCCACGTAAAAAACACGGAAATATCCCATTATAATTAAATCACCTAATAAAGCCCTGAAAAATTTTCAGGGCTTTATTTTAATAGATATTTTTTGATTCTATACCGTCATGTCGGCCATTATTCAACCTCCCTCTCCTACACCTTCTATATCCCGATCAAATATCATTTTCATGGCTATTTGTACGGGATTAATAGTTGCTAATATTTATTATTGCCAACCGCTCATCATATTAATTGCTAAAGAATTTACAATTTCTGAAAGTTATGCCGGGCATTTAAACTACATCACTCAGGCTGGATACGCTACCGGTCTATTTTTACTTGTTCCGCTGGGCGATAAATTTGAGCGAAAAAATCAGATTTTAATAACAACGGCAATCTCCATTATTGCTTTAATAATGGCAGCCATCTCTAAAAGTTTCCTTCTATTACAAATAGCTGGCTTTTTTATTGGTGCCACCTCAATTGTCCCTCAATTAATTTTGCCGTTAGCTGCTAATTTAAGTAGCGACAAAGATAGAGGGTATAACATCGGCATTATTATGAGTGGTCTCTTAATCGGTATACTAGCCTCTAGAGCAGTGAGTGGATCTATTGGTTTTCTATTGGGCTGGCGCTCCGTTTTTTGGATAGCTGGAGCTATATGTGCTATTTTATGTGTTATAATGGCCAAGCAATTCCCTAAAAGTTACCCTAGCTTTAAGGGGAACTTTATGGGGTTATATTCAACCATGTTGGGTTATTTAAAATCACAACCCATATTAAGAGAAGCTAGCTTAATTAATTTTTTCGGTTTTGCTTTAATTAGTGCCTTTTGGACAGTTATGGTGCTCTACTTAGCCAACCCACCTTATAACTTCGAAACGCTTAGAATAGGCTTATTCGGGATTGCTGGTGCAGCTGGTGCATTAGCGGCTCCCTTGGTTGGTAAGCTTAGCAGCAATAAAAACCCAAGAGTTAATTTAAAAACAGGCTTCATACTGCAAATTATAAGCGTTTTACTATTCATTTTATCTGGCAACTTAATAGTATTTATAATTGGTATCATATTAATTGATATTGGTCAGCAAGCCATACATGTAACCAACCAAACAAGAATCTATTTATTAATTCCGGCTGCAAGAAACCGTTTAAATACCGTGTTTATGTCCGTAAGTTTTATAGGTGCAAGCTGCGGTTCGGCATTAGGCATATATTTATGGGAGTTAGGCGGATGGTTTGCATTTTGTATTGGCAGCTTTGCACTGATTTTAATTAATTTTATTCTATACTATGTCTATAAAAGAAAATCAGCCTGATATACAAATAGAACAAATTCCTTATTACTTAACCTGGAAAATAAGACAGGAAGTATTATATCCAGAAGAACCTATCTCGTCTGTTCAGCTGCCGGAAGACAAAGAGGGTTTACATTTTGGGCTTTATGAAGGTCGTACATTGATTTCTGTAATATCTCTATTTGAAAAAGAACATTCTCTTCAATTTCGAAAATTTGCTACATTAAATGAATATCAGGGCAAAGGGCTAGGAACACAACTGTTTAAGTATATTCTGGAGTACAGTAAATCTTTAAATATAAGTGAAATTTGGTGTAATGCCAGAGTAGAAGCAGCATCTTTTTATTCCAAATTTGGATTAAAAGAAAACGGCCCTCACTGGGAAGTGAAAGGCCGCTTATATAAAGCTATGAAAATTATTTTATAATCAAAAATCTTATTGTTTTAATTTAACACCATTGGTTACATCCATAATAGGTGTTAATCCTTCACTCGGAACATATATAATCTGCGGCAAGCTTCCTTTATCAGCAATTTTCTCTAAAGTTCTAATAAAAAGGTATTGATTATAAGTAGTAGATAAAGTTCCATTTTCTACACGCATCGCTTCTGCCATCCCTCTAGCTCTTTCAATTTCTGCCGATGCATTTAATTTTTCAGCTTCCAATCGCGCTTTCGCTTCTTCAACTAAAATTTTTCTATTTTGTTCCGCTTTCGCCATTTCTGCTTTACCCACCATTTCTTGCTGCCATACATTATATACAGGTAAGCCATACATTAATGCTACAATTACTAAAACTACAAATAGGAAACCAGGAATTGCTAATTTAGATACATTCATTTTACTATAATTTAAATTTGAAAAATTAATTCATGCTACTTCTAGCAAACGTTAACGGGTAAATATAATAACATAAATTAATTTCTGTGAACAATCATAAATATTCCATTTTTTTGACACAGCTCAAATTGGTCTATCTTCGAAAATAATTTATATTTGTTTATATGGCAAAGAAAGAAAACAAAGAAAAACATACAAAAATTGTTAATAAGAAATCATTAGATTTTTTTGAAGCATATATCAACAATGCGGCTCCTACCGGCTTTGAGTGGGAAGGTCAAAGATTGTGGTTAGATTATTTAAAACCTTATATAGACGATTACTTTGTAGACGATTATGGAACAGCATACGGAGTTATTAATCCTGATGAAGCGTTTAAAGTAGTTATAGAAGCACATGCTGATGAAATATCTTGGTATGTAAACTACATTACACCAGATGGCTTAATTTATGTTTTACGCAACGGCGGATCTGATCATCAGATAGCCCCGTCTAAACGTGTTAATATTCATACCAAAAAGGGCATTGTAAAAGCAGTATTTGGGTGGCCAGCTATTCATACCAGATTAGGTGGAGAAAAAGAAGAAAATCCTTCGACTAAAAACATTTTCTTAGATTGTGGTTGTACAAGTAAAGAAGAGGTAGAAAAGCTTGGCATTCATGTAGGTTGCGTAATCACCTATGAAGACGAGTTTTTGGTATTAAACGACAGGTATTATGTTGGCAGGGCTTTAGATAATCGTGTAGGCGGATTTATGATTGCAGAAGTAGCGCGGTTATTAAAAGAAAACAAGAAAAAACTGCCTTTTGGCCTATATATCGTTAATTCTGTTCAAGAAGAAATTGGATTAAGAGGCGCTGAAATGATTGCTCATAGAATTAAACCACGTGTGGCAATCATTACCGATGTTACCCACGATACGACCACTCCTATGATTAATAAATTAGTGCATGGAGATGTATCTTGTGGCAAGGGTCCTGTCTTGTCTTATGCTCCGGCAGTACAAACCAATTTAAATAAGTTATTGGAAAAAACGGCCGAAGATCATAAAATCCCATTCCAGCGTCAGGCCTCTTCGAGATCTACCGGTACAGATACGGATGCTTTTGCTTATTCTAATGAAGGTGTACCTTCTGCTTTAATTTCATTACCGTTGCGTTACATGCACACTACGGTTGAAATGGTTCATAAAGAAGATGTAGATAATGTGATCCGCTTAATTTACGAAAGCCTCCTGAAAATTGAGAATGGCCACGATTTTAGAGAGAAATTGTAGTTAAAAATTAAACAGCGAAAAGCCAAAATTAGTCTTTAAGGCTTTTCGCTGTTTCTCTTCAATTTTCGTTCTTAGTCTTCTTTCGAACTTTCGACTTTCTTCTTCCGCTCTTTGCTTTTTAGCTCATCGCTTTCCCCTTTTCAGCTTTCAGCTTTCGGCTTTTAGCTTTTAGCTTTTAGCTTCTAATACTGATCATCTAAAGCAAAAATTGGCTTTCTGGTCATCCATTTACCTTTTGTAAAATCTGGAATAGCCTGAACCTGCCCTCCTTGCGCAATACTTTGCTCAGAAAGTGGCGTAATAGCATACCATGTAGCTAAATCATAAACATCCATTGGAAATGGCGCTTTACGCTTCAAAGATTCAATGAAAGCATGAATTACAAACCAATCCATCCCACCGTGTCCGGCTCCAGCAGTATCTGATGCATATTTTTTCCATAGCGGATGATCGTATTGCTTCATATACTCTGTATCTTTTTCATACTTATGACCGGGACTTTTTCCTTCAATATGAATGGAGTCAAAATCATCCATCCACAACCCATTGGTTCCTTGAACTCTAAAGTTTAGAGAATAAGGTCTAGGAGAGTTAACATCGTGCTGAAGCACAATGGTTTCTCCATTAACAGTAGTAATAGAAGTAGTAACAATATCTCCTAATTTAAAATTAACCTTTGCATTCGGATGATTTGGTCCTCCTTTCGGATGGTTTACAATATATCTATTTAATCCCCTAGCTTTTGTAGCAACAGAAGTTAAAGCCAGTAACCTATTTCCTCGGTTTATATTAATCATATTTGCAACAGGACCTAAGCCATGCGTCGGGTATAAATCGCCATTTCTATAAACAGAGTGATTGGTACGCCATTTTGCCTCCGAAAATCCTTTCTCTCCAAATTCCACTCCACTGTCATAAGGTGTTATTCCATCGTTAAATTTAACGCCTCTTAAATCATGCTGATAGCCCCCTTGCAAATGCAAAATCTCACCGAATAAATTATCACGAACCATATTTAATACAGCCATCACATCTCGTCTGTAGCAAACATTCTCCATGGCAAAAATCTGGATACCGGTTTCTTCACTTGCATTTACTAAATCCCAACATTCCTGAATATCAGTAGCACCACAAACCTCCATCCCTATGTGTATTCCAGCACGCATAGCATCTACACCCTGAATTGCATGCCATTCCCAAGGAGTTGCAATAATAACTGCATCTATATCCTTTCGTTTTAATAGGTTTTTATAATCGTAATCTCCATTGCTGTAAATTACCGGCTCTCGCTTTCCAGCTTTTGCACACATTTTTAAAGATACAGGCACGGCCGATTTAGTATCTGGATCTGCAATTGCTACCACTTCAACATCTGCTCTTCGCAAAAGCAAATCCAAATGATTTTGCCCCCTTAATCCACTTCCAATAATACCTACTCTGATTTTTGAAACTACCTGAGAATATCCAAGTATTGGATCCATAACGGCAGCCGCAGCACTTGCTGTTGCCGCAGATTTAATAAAGGTTCTTCTTTCCATAATGGAAGGTATATATTTTTTTTTGAAAGTTATCTACATTCTTGAAACTCTTCTAATTTACCACCAACTAGCACAAAAATTTTAGTATTTTAGCCTTATGAAACCTACATTATTAATACTCGCTGCCGGCATGGCTAGTCGCTACGGAAGCATGAAGCAAATTGATGGATTTGGACCTAACGGAGAAACAATAATAGACTATTCTATATATGATGCAATTAAAGCTGGATTTGGTAAAGTTGTATTTATAATTAAAGAAGAGTTTGCTGAAAATTTTAAATCAATTTTTGAACCTAAATTAGCTGGTAAAATAGAAGTTGATTATGTATTTCAAAATCTAGATTTAACTCAATTTGGCATTGAAGAAGAAATATACAGAGAAAAACCTTGGGGAACTGCACATGCTATTCTTTCTGCAAAAGATTGCGTAAAAGAACCTTTTTGTGTTATTAATGCAGATGATTTTTATGGCTTTGATGCTTTTCAAAAAATGGCCAACTTCTTAAATAATGAAGTTACTGGAAGTAATTATTGTATGGTTGGATATGAAATTGGAAAAACACTTTCTGATTTTGGTGCAGTAAGTAGAGGTGTTTGCAAGGTTGATGATACTGGAAATTTGAATGAAATTGTGGAAAGGACTAAAGTTTTCAGTGAAAACGGTGTTATTTTTTATGAAGAAGATGGACAAAAATACCCATTAGATTCTAACACAAGAGTATCCATGAATTTTTGGGGTTTTACACCGGAGGTATTTGCCATTACAGAATCTTTATTCAAAGAATTTGCTTTAGAAAATAAATTGAGCCCGAAAGCAGAATTTTTCATTCCATTGGTAGCCGAATCATTAGTTGGTACACAAAAAGCAGATTTCAAAGTAATTCCTACCTCTAGCAAATGGTTTGGAGTAACTTATAAAGAAGACAAGCCAATTGTTCAAGACAGCATCGACAATTTAATTCAACAAGATATTTATCCAAAAAATCTATGGAGTTAATTCCAGCCGAAATATTATCAAGTTACAATCTTCTTGGAGAAGAGAATATTAAACAAATTGGTTCGGGTTTTATAAACCGAACCTTTTTAGTTTCTGAGCAAAAATCGGAGAGAAAATTTATTCTTCAGGAAATCAATGTTGCCGTTTTCAAAGAGCCTGAAATTATAGCGCACAATATACAGCTGGTATCTAATTATTTAGAAAAAAATCATCCTGATTATTTATTCCCTGCTTCCCTACCTTCTATACAGAACAAATTACTAACTGAATATGAAGGTTCTTATTGGCGATTAATGCCTTATGTTGAAAACACTTGGGCACACGAAACACTTTCTAATCCTGATCAAGCATACCAGGCAGCGGCACAATTTGGAAAACTTACCAGATTACTTAAAGACTTCCCTATAAAAACATTAGGATTTCCTATTAAAGATTTCCATAATTTAGATTTGAGGATCCAACAATTTAAAAAAGCATTGGCTAATGCTCCTTTATCGTTAAAAAATCAGGCACAAAGTGCTATTAAAGATGCCGAGTACTTTCAGTATATCTCAAAATACTACAACTCTTATTTAAAGAGACCGGATTTTCCGGATAGAGTTATTCACCATGATACTAAAATAAGCAATGTATTGTTAAACAGACATACTGATGAGGGCGTTTGTGTAATTGACCTAGATACGTTAATGCCAGGAAAATTCATTTCCGATCTGGGAGATATGATGCGTACATATTTATGCGCATTTTCAGAAAATGAACAGGATTTGTCTAAAATAAATATCCGACTACCTTATTTTGAAGCTACTGTAAAAGGCTATTTATCTGAAATGGGGCCTATTATGACTGCTACAGAAAAAGAATTAATTCTATTTTCGGGTAAGTATATAATCTATATGCAAGCTTTGAGATTTTTGATTGATTATTTAAATGGAAATATTTATTATCGAGTAGATTATCCGGAACAAAATTTATCCAGAGCAAATAATCAATTTGCATTATTAAAAGATATATATGCGCAGGAAACTATATTGCAAGATATGGTAAACAATATTTTAAAAGCGCAAAAACTGGGACATAAAAAAGGGTTGTTTAACTAAAAACAACCCTTTTTCGTTTATTCAAAACGACTTACTTTTTGTCGTCATCTTTTACTTCTTCGAAGTCAACATCGGTTACTGTATCACCACCTTGTTGAGGTTCTGCCTGTGGTGCATCTCCCTGTGGAGCACCTTCGCCAGCTTTATACATTTCTTCTGAAGCAGCGTTCCAAGCGTTTTGCAATTCTGCCTGAGCAGCATCAATATCAGCAAAATTACGGGCAGCATGAGCTGCTTTCAATTTAGTTAATCCTTCTTCAATTGGCGCTTTTTTATCTGCAGACAATTTATCACCAAACTCTGTTAATTGTTTCTCAGTAGAGAATATTAACGCGTCAGCGCTATTAATTTTATCTGCTTCTTCTTTTGCAATTTTATCTGCCTCAGCATTTGCTTCAGCTTCTTCCTTCATCTTTTTAATTTCTTCGTCTGTTAAACCAGATGAAGCCTCAATGCGGATTTTCTGCTCTTTACCTGTAGCTTTATCTTTAGCACTAACATGTAAGATACCGTTAGCATCAATATCAAATGCCACTTCAATTTGAGGTACACCACGAGGTGCAGGAGGAATACCATCTAAGATAAATCTTCCTATTGTTCTATTCTGACTAGCCATTGGACGCTCACCTTGTAGAATATGAATTTCTACCGAAGGCTGATTATCTGCTGCTGTAGAGAATGTTTCTGATTTTTTTGAAGGGATAGTAGTATTCGCTTCAATTAATTTCGTCATTACACTACCCATTGTCTCGATACCTAATGATAATGGTGTAACGTCTAACAACAATACATCTTTTACTTCTCCAGTTAAAACTCCACCTTGAATAGCAGCACCAATAGCTACAACTTCATCAGGGTTTACACCTTTAGAAGGCTCTTTGCCAAAGAATGCTTTTACAGCGTCCTGAATAGCAGGCATACGGGTTGTTCCACCTACTAAAATAATCTCGTCGATATCAGTAGTTTTTAAACCTGCGTTTTTAAGTGCCGATTTACATGGCTCAATTGTACGTTTTACCAACTCTGCTACTAACTGCTCAAATTTTGCACGACTTAAATTACGTACTAAGTGTTTAGGTCCAGTTGCATCAGCAGTAATATATGGCAAGTTAATTTCTGTAGCAGTAGTGCTCGAAAGTTCAATTTTAGCTTTCTCAGCTGCTTCCTTTAAACGTTGCATAGCCATTGGATCTTGGTGTAAATCCATGCTATACTCATTTTTAAATTCGTCTGCTAACCAATCAATGATTACGTGGTCAAAGTCATCTCCACCTAGGTGTGTATCACCGTCAGTAGATTTTACTTCAAATACGCCATCACCTAATTCCAAAACAGAAACGTCATGTGTACCACCACCGCAGTCGAACACAACAATTTTCATGTCTTTGTGTGCTTTGTCTAAGCCATATGCTAAAGCAGCTGCCGTTGGCTCATTTATAATACGCTTAACTGTTAAGCCTGCAATTTCTCCAGCTTCTTTAGTTGCTTGACGTTGTGCATCATTAAAGTAAGCAGGAACAGTAATAACCGCTTCTGTTACCTCTGTACCTAGAAAATCTTCAGCAGTTTTCTTCATTTTCTGAAGAATAATTGCAGAAATTTCCTGAGGTGTATATTTTCTATCATCTATCTCAACACGAGGTGTATTGTTATCGCCTTTTACAACTTTATAAGGTACACGTGTTAATTCTTTACTAACTTCCCCAAAACTACTTCCCATAAATCTCTTTATAGAAGAAATTGTTTTGGTGGGATTTGTGATTGCCTGGCGTTTAGCAGGCTCACCAACTTTTCTCTCGCCATTTTCTGCAAAAGCCACGATTGATGGTGTTGTACGTTTACCCTCACTGTTTGCAATAACTACAGGCTCATTACCTTCCATTACTGATACGCATGAATTGGTAGTTCCTAAGTCAATTCCAATTATTTTTCCCATTTTATTTATGTTGTATTAAAATTTAATGTTTACAACTGCTAATAAACAAGGTATGTGCCAAATAGGTTTTGGCAGAAATAACTTAATTATGTCTGCTAAAAGGTAAAATTATTCGACAATCTGGCTGACAGCTTGGCAGAAATGAATGTTATTGTTTTTTTGTAAGCTTAAACCCTATCTTATCATTTTCAAAATTAGACGTGGGTTTTTCAGATAACTCTTCAATATAGTTAAAAATTAATTCAATATTTTTTGAATTGTTTTTACTTACATTATCCAATTTCATTATCGCATTTCTCAATTCTATATTATCCAACAACTTATCTCTAAGAGTGATAAAAATTTCTATAATTCTAATGCTCACGGAGATAGCTTGGCTGCTACGTAACACATTCGCCAACATTAAAACTCCATGTTCAGTGAAAACATAGGGCAGAGACCCACCTAAGCTTCCTTTAGAGGGTATCACATTTTGCGACACCAGTACTTCTACCTCTTCTGTCGACAACTGAAACATAAAATTAGAAGGAAAACTACCTGTGTTTCTTTTTACCTGTTCTCTTAATCTTCGAGATTCTACGCCGTATAAATCGGCTAAATCTCTATCGAGCATAACTTTCTGATTCCTTAAAAGATAAATCTTATTAATCAAAACTTCATCAGGGATGATTGAGCTAAGTTGATTAATAGCCATAATAATATATTTAAGGTGTCGCATTTTGCGACACCTTAAATATACAAATTATTCAGCTGCATTCATGAAACTCATTAAAGTCCCATTAAACTTCCTAAATGGTGTTTTTCTATCCCGAAATAAGACTTAGCTTCTTTTATAGTGGCTAACAATTTAACTTGATTCTCTGTTTTAGACTGCTCACTTTCTTCATTTTTCTTAACTCCTACAATCATTACATTTTTTGGAGTATGGGCGTCAGATATAAACTCAAAAACTTTGGTTTTATAACCAGCGTATTCTAGATACATAGCACGTAAACCATCTGTAGTCATTTCTGCTTGTCGTTCTAGAAATATTCCATGTTTTGTGAGAAAGTTTACATCATTTTTAACTTTGCTTTTTTCTATTTCTTTTCTAATTTGTTTATGACAACAGGGTGCTACAATAATCAACTGTGCATTTCCAAGAATTCCCTTAGCAATTGCATCATCTGTTGCAGTATCACAAGCATGCAAGGCTATTAATAAGTCTGTAGGGCCTTGATAATTTTGTATGGTCCCTTGCTCAAAACTTAAGTTTTGAAATCCGGACTGTTTAGCAATCAAATTGCAAATATCGACCAGATCTTGCCTAAATTCAATTCCTTTAACATAAGCTTGCGTTTTCAACGAATTAACTAAATAATCGTACAAAGCAAATGTTAAATAACCTTTGCCAGCACCCATATCAACAACATTAAAAGATTTCTGGATGTTCAACTCGTTAATTAATGGAGCTAAAATCTCTACATATCTATTAATCTGTTTAAATTTATCTTGAGCATTATTATAAATATTGCCATTTGCATCCGTAATTTTAAGTGCATGCAAATAATTAGAACTAGCAGTAATTAATCTATTCTTTTCTTTATTATGTGTAGTAATAACAGCCCCCTTATTGTTTAAAATTTTGGTACGTAACACAGACTTACCACTTGATAAAATTTCAAATTGAAATTCCTGGTCAACAGTCGTTAATGTAGCAATTTTAAAATCAGCTGTTAAAAACTCTTCAATGAGTGACAATGCTTCGTCAGGCAAGAAGTTTTTAGTTATGTCTTTAGTTTTATATCTGTAATTAAATGAAAGTTTCTGCTCATTTTTAATAACTACAGGTTTGATATAAATATTTTTAAGATCAGGCTCTAAACCTTTGTAATTACCAAGTGATAATTTCAACAACTTTTGTTCCTTTACACTTTCCAGAAGGCAACGAATAAAAGTTAAAAAATGATTAGAATTCATATAAGTAAAGTTAACTGAAATAGGCATTATATCATGTAGATATAAATAAAAAAAGCGCTCAATTTCTTGAGCGCTTTCAAATATTGGGAGAAAAAACTAAGCTTTTTCTTCTTTATTTTCTTCAGAAGTTTCTTCTGTCGCTGGAGTTTCTTCAACTTCTGCAACTGGAGTTTCTGTTACTTCTTCAACAGCTGGTGTTTCTTCAGCTACTACTGCTTCTTCAACTGGTGCAGTAGTAGATTTTTTAGCTCTACTTCTACGAGTTGTTTTCTTCTCAGCTGCTGCTGTATCTTTACCGTAAACCTCATTGTAATCAACCAATTCGATCAATGCCATTTCAGCGTTATCACCTAAACGGTTGTTTAATTTGATAATACGTGTATAACCACCTGGACGGTTGGCAACTTTTTGTGAAATATCACGGAATAAAAGTGTTACTGCATCTTTATCTTGTAAGTAACTGAAAACAGTTCTACGAGAATGAGTAGTATCTTCTTTTGATTTAGTGATGATAGGCTCAACATAAGTACGTAACGCTTTAGCTTTAGCTAAAGTAGTTGTAATACGTTTGTGCGTAATTAAAGACGTAGCCATATTCGCTAACATAGCTTTTCTATGCGAAGTGGTTCTGCCTAAGTGGTTAAATTTTTTACCGTGTCTCATTTTTATTTATTAAGTGTATACCGTCTCTTTGAAATTAATCTGAGGGAATTATACACAGTGAATATTATTTATTCTTCGTCTAATTTAAATTTAGAAAGGTTCATACCAAACGAAAGTTGTTTAGATTTAACCAGTTCTTGAATTTCTGTTAAAGACTTTTTACCGAAGTTTCTGAATTTCAACATATCAGCAACATCATAAGAAACTAAATCAGCAAGCGTACGGATATCAGCAGCTTTTAAGCAGTTTAATGCTCTAACTGAAAGATCCATATCTACTAATTCAGTTTTAAGGATTTTACGCATATGTAAAATTTCCTCATCAACTTCTTTAGATTCTTCTTTTGCTTGCGATTCTAACACAAGGTTCTCATCAGAGAACAACATGAAGTGTTGAATAAGAATTTTAGCTGCTTCTTTTAATGCATCTTCTGGATTGATAGATCCATCAGTAGAAATATCTAAAATTAATTTCTCGTAATCAGTTTTTTGTTCAACACGATAGTTTTCAATCGTGTACTTAACGTTCTTCATTGGCGTGAAGATCGAATCGATTGCGATTACACCAACTACAGAATCTGTAACTTTATTTTCCTCAGCAGGAACATAACCACGACCTTTATTAATGGTCAATTCTACTTCTAAAGTAACTGAAGTTTCCATATTACAGATAACTAACTCTGGATTAAGAACTTCAAAATTATTAGAGAAGTTAGTGATATCACCGGCTAAGAATTGATCTTTACCATTGATAATAATGAATACTTTCTCAGAATCACCAGTATCTCCTACTTTTTTGAAACGTACTTGTTTCAAATTAAGAATAATCTCAGTAAGATCTTCTACAACGCCTTTCATGGTAGAGAATTCGTGAGAAACACCTGAAAAACGAATGCTGGTGATCGCAAAACCTTCTAAAGATGAAAGAAGGATTCTTCTTAGTGCATTACCTATTGTTACACCGAAACCGGGCTCAAGGGGGCGAAATTCAAACGTACCATCAAAATCCGTTGATTTTTGCATGATAACTTTGTCTGGTTTCTGAAATGCTAAAATTGCCATTTAATATGTTTTATTAGATCGTTGTGAATGGATAAACTAAAATGAGACCTGAACGAATAAATCGAACAGGTCTAACTAGTTTTATTTAGAGTATAACTCGACGATTAAGTTTTCCTTGATATTTTCAGGGATCTCATCACGATTAGGATGCGTCAGGAAAGTTCCTGTAAGTTCCTTAGCATTCCAATCTAACCAATTAAACTTGTTAATTGTACGTCCAGCTACAGAAAGTGAAATCGCTTCTAATGTTTTAGATCTTTCACGAACAGCAACTACATCACCTGCACGTAATTGGTAAGAAGGAATATTAACTACCTCACCGTTAACAGTAATATGCTTATGGCTAACAAGCTGACGAGCTGCTGAACGGGTTGGAGCAATACCTAAACGATACACTGTATTGTCTAATCTAGCTTCCAATAATTGTAATAAGTTATCACCCGTAATACCCACTCTTGCAGAAGCTTTTTTAAATATGTTACGGAATTGTTTTTCTAAAACTCCATAAGTATATTTAACTTTTTGCTTCTCCATTAATTGAACAGCATATTCTGATTGCTTGCCTCTTCTTTTAGAAGCACCATGCTGCCCAGGAGGGTAGTTTTTACGGTCTAAAACTTTATCAGGACCAAAAATTGGTTCTCTGAATTTACGTGCGATTTTGGACTTTGGTCCTGTATATCTTGCCATTGTGTTGTTT
Organism: uncultured Pedobacter sp.; assembly: GCA_964583395.1. GTDB lineage: Bacteria > Bacteroidota > Bacteroidia > Sphingobacteriales > Sphingobacteriaceae > Pedobacter. The sequence goes on from CAZOVM010000005.1 coordinate 79,521, forward strand.
TAAAGTATCTTCCCAACTATATGGGAGACTCTTAGCTTTAAAAATTAATATTAAACTCTTCTTTTCTTAGGTGGACGACATCCGTTGTGCGGAAGTGGCGTAATATCTTTAATAGATGTTACTTCAATACCTGCTACTTGTAAAGTACGGATTGCAGATTCTCTACCAGAACCAGGTCCTTTTACAAATACGTCAACTTTACGTAGACCTAAATCAAATGCTACCTTTCCGCAATCTGATGCTGCCTGACCTGCTGCATAAGGCGTGTTCTTCTTAGAACCTTTAAAGCCCATCTTTCCAGCTGAAGACCATGAGATTGTTTGACCATTGTTATTAGTCAAGGTAACGATGATATTATTAAATGTAGCATTGATATGCGCCTGACCTACAGGCTCAATAACAACGATACGTTTTTTTGTTACTTTTTTACTTTTAGCCATAATTATATTGCGATACTAATCTTATTTAGTAGCTTTTTTCTTGTTAGCAACTGTTTTTCTCTTTCCTTTACGAGTACGAGAATTATTTTTTGTACGTTGACCACGAACAGGTAATCCTTTTCTGTGACGAAGTCCACGGTAACATCCAATATCCATTAAACGTTTGATG
>CAZOVM010000005.1:80139-95062 GCA_964583395.1 uncultured Pedobacter sp.
TTTATGAACGACCGAACGGCGGGCCACCGTTGTACGGATTCGTTCCAATATTTTTACTATCCCTGACGTTGTTTATACTTAGGATTCTTTTTGTTAATAACAAAAAGTTTCCCCTTACGACGAATGATTTTACAATCAGCGCTGCGTTTTTTAATTGATGACCTTACTTTCATTGTATTAATTTTATATCTTGTTAGTGATTCCTCTTTAAAAGAAATCTATTCTATTTATATCTATAAGTAATTCTGCCTTTTGTAAGATCATATGGCGACATCTCTAATTTCACCTTATCACCAGGTAGGATCTTAATGTAGTGCATCCTCATTTTCCCTGAAATATGCGCAATAATTTCGTGCCCATTCTCTAGTTCTACTCTGAACATAGCATTTGAAAGTGCTTCTCTTATTACTCCGTCTTGCTCAATTGAGGCTTGTTTAGCCATATTTTACTGATTTTTACTTATTTAGCTGCTCTTAAACAGGGTTGCAAAATTAAACAAAAAATTTTAATTATTTATTATTTTTCTCTAAAACTTCTTCGATCACCGAAAAAGAAGATAAAACATCCGCTTTCCCCTTTCTTATCGCTACCGTATGTTCATAATGAGCAGATGGTTTTTTATCTCTGGTTGTAACGGTCCAGCCATCATTCCAAAACTTAATATCTGCAGTACCTGCATTAATCATTGGCTCGATTGCAATCACCATTCCTTCCTCTAACTTAGGTCCATGACCTCTTCTTCCATAATTAGGGATATCTGGTTTTTCATGTAAACTCAGTCCAACCCCATGGCCTACTAACTCTCTAACAACTCCAAACCCATTAGATTCTGCATGTTGCTGAACAGCATAACCAATATCGCCTGTCCGCATTCCTGTTACGGCTTTCTCTATTCCAAGATAAAGACATTGCTTTGTAACCTCTATTAGCTTCGATTGTTCTGCACTAATAGTGCCTATCGGAAAAGTATAAGCAGAATCGCCTACAAATCCGTTCTTAATAACTCCACAATCTACCGATATTAAATCGCCTTCCTGAATTACATAATCACTCGGAAAACCATGAACTACCTGATCATTTGGAGAAATACACAATGAGAAAGGAAATCCGTTATAATTTAAAAAAGCAGGAACAGCATTATGATCACTTATAAATTCAAAAGCCAACTTATCCAATTGCAAGGTTGTAACACCTGGAGCAATAACTTTAGCTACCTCAGCAAGCGTTAGAGAGACCAACATTGCGCTCTCTCTAATGCCCTCTATCTCTTCCTGAGTTTTATAAATAATTTTTCTATCCATTATTAAATCACAGCGCTACTGCCACTACCTGATGATGCAGGAATTGCGTTACGCCCTGTTACTCTACCAGTTTTCATTAATCCATCATAATGACGCATTAACAAATAACTTTCAATTTGCTGAAGTGTATCTAGCACAACACCCACCAAAATTAATAATGAAGTACCACCAAAAAACTGAGCAAATTCCTGACCCACATTTGCTTTATTAGCAATTGAAGGGAGAATAGCTATGATGGCTAAAAAGAAAGCACCTGGAAACGTAATTTTAGAAATCACATCATCTATAAATGTACTTGTTGCTAAGCCTGGTTTAATTCCCGGAATAAAGCCTCCATTCTTTTTCATATCATCAGCCATTTGCGTTGGATTAACAGTAATAGCTGTATAGAAAAAGGTAAATGCAATGATTAAAAACGCAAAGGTTAAATTATATGCCAGCGACAATGGATTAGAAAATTGCGCTAACCAACCGTTCTGTAAACTAGGTACAAATCCCGTAAGCGCTGCTGGTAAAAACATTAATGCTTGCGCAAAAATAATTGGCATTACACCTGCAGCATTCACTTTTAAAGGAATGTATTGTCTAACACCACCTACTTGTCTGTTACCTACAATTCGCTTTGCGTATTGCACAGGCACTTTACGTATACCTTGTACAATAAGAATCGTAAACATAACAACAGCAAATAATGCTAGGATCTCTACAAAAATTAATAATGGTCCGCCATCACCAGTAATTCTTAAATCGAATTCTTGGCGTAAAGCGTGTGGCAATCTTGCGATAATACCAACCATAATAATTAATGATGTACCATTACCTATACCTTTATCCGTGATTTTTTCACCTAACCACATTACAAATAAAGTACCTGCAGTTAAAATAATAGTAGATAAAACATAGAAAATAGTATGATCTATTCCTGGAATAATTGCAGTAACAGGTACTTGAGTTTTAACATAACCAATTGCTTGAACAATGGTAATAACTACCGTAAGATATCGGGTAATTTGAGTTAATTTTTTACGCCCACTCTCCCCTTCTTTCTGCATTTTTTGGAATTTAGGAACAGCTATCCCCAATAACTGCACTACAATTGAGGCAGAAATATAAGGCATAACCCCTAAAGCAATGATTGAGACTTTCGAGAATGCACCGCCAGCAAACATATCAAGCAAACCAAGAAGTCCGCTTTTAGCTTCTGTATTTAACAGCAGAGGGTCTACCCCTGGAAGTGGCACATGTGAAAGAAATCTATAGATCAACAATATCATAAGCGTAAAAAGAATACGCTCCTTTAATTCTTGGATCTTCCAGATATTACTTAATGTAGTAAATAGCTTTTTCATTAAAGCAAATAGTTTAAATAGTTGTCTTTCGCCAAATGGCGAATGAGCTTAGCCAGTCAAGCCTTAATTTAAGCTGGCTGAATAAGCTCAGTTAGTTTGGTAATTTACAGTTTTTCTATTGAACCGCCAGCAGCTTCAATTGCTTTTTGTGCCGAAGCAGAATAAGCATGTGCTTTAACATCCAATTTAGCCTTAACTTCTCCACGACCTAAGATTTTAACTAAGTCATTTTTAGAAGCTAAACCATGCGATTGTAATGTAGCAAAATCGATTGTAGATAATGTAAATTTATCTGCCAAGTTTTGAAGTACATCCAAATTGATACCTACGTATTCAGTTCTGTTAATTGGTTTGAAACCAACTTTAGGAACACGACGTTGAAGTGGCATTTGACCACCTTCAAATCCAATCTTAGTTGAATGACCTGAGCGAGAACCAGCTCCTTTATGACCACGTGTTGATGTACCACCACGGCCAGAACCTTGTCCACGTCCAATTCTTTTACTTTTCTTGGTAGCCCCTTTTGCGGGCTTTAAATTACTTAAATTCATTAGTATGTTATTGTGTTGCCCTTCGCTTTCACTAATCAGGTACAACGATTAAACAAGATCAAGGCAGCTCAGATATATTCTAAACTGCCTTGATACAATTATATACGCTCGATTGCTACTAGGTGGTTAACTTTCCTAACCATACCAATAATAGCATCAGTTGCTTCAACTTCTACAGACTGGTTTAATTTAGATAAACCTAATGCTTGCATCGTACGTTTCTGGCGCTCGCTTCTATCGATAACGCTTTTAACTTGGGTTATTTTGATTTTAGCCATGATTTTATCCGTTAAAAACTTTATTTAAATCAACGCCACGGTGTTGTGCTACTGTATAAGCATCACGTAATTTCGTTAATGCATCTACTGTAGCTTTAACCACGTTGTGAGGATTTGATGAACCTTTTGATTTTGCTAGTACGTTATGAATACCGGCACTTTCAAGTACGGCACGCATAGCTCCACCAGCAATTACACCTGTACCTACTGCTGCTGGTTTAATTAATACAAAACCACCAGAGAACTTACCGATTTGTTCGTGAGGAACAGTACCATTTAAAATTGGCACTTTTACTAAGTTCTTCTTAGCATCGTCCACACCTTTAGCAATAGCTTCAGTAACCTCTTTCGCTTTACCTAAACCATAACCAACAACGCCATTTTCATCACCAACAACAACAATTGCTGAGAAACTAAATGTACGTCCACCTTTGGTTACTTTGGCAACACGTTGTATGCTAACTAAACGATCTTTCAATTCGATTTCGCTAGTCTTTACTCTTTTTATATTGATAGTTGACATTTTTCTACTTTCAAATTAAAATACTAAACCACCTTCACGCGCACCTTCTGCAAGAGATTTAATGCGACCATGATATAAATATCCATTTCTATCGAAAACAACTTCTTTAACACCAGCTGCAATCGCTTTTTCTGCTATAAGTTTCCCTACTGCGATGGATTGTTCAATTTTATTTCCTGTACCAGCGAAATCTTTAGATGCTGTAGATGCAGAAGCTAAAGTGCTTCCAGTTACATCATTTATGATTTGAGCATAAATTCCTTTATTGCTTCTAAATACTGATAAACGTGGACGGTTTTCAGAACCTGTTAATCTTTTTCTGATACCTTTTTTTATACGATCTCTACGAGATAATTTTTTCCCTGCCATGATAATTATTTTTTAGAAGCGGATTTACCTGCTTTTCTTCTTAATACCTCACCTACAAACTTGATACCTTTACCTTTATAAGGTTCTGGAGCACGTAATGAACGAATTTTCGCAGCCACTTGACCGATTAATTGTTTATCAATGCTTTCAAGGATAATTTTAGGTGTTTGTCCTTTCTCTGATGTAGTTGTTACTTTAATTTCTGTTGGTAACTGGAATACATAGTGGTGAGAATATCCTAAAACAAGATCCAAAGTATTTCCTTGATTAGATGCACGATAACCTACACCTACTAATTCTTGCTCAATTTTATAACCAGTAGTTACTCCTACAATCATGTTATAAACCAATGCACGGTATAATCCGTGTAATGCTTTATGTCTTTTTTGGTCAGAAGGACGTACAACAGTTAATACTGCGTCTTCTTGGTTAAAAGTAATATCCGGGTCTACAGCTTGAGTTAATGTTCCTTTCGGACCGGCAACTGTAATTAGGTTGTTTTTATCTACTGTGATGGTTACTCCAGCTGGAATATTCATCGGTAATTTTCCTACTCTTGACATTTGTGTTTCCTCCTATTAATAAACGTGACACAAAACCTCACCGCCAATATTTAATTTGGCAGCCTCTTTGTCGGTCATTACACCTTTAGAGGTAGATAAGATTGCGATACCTAAACCATTTAATACTCTTGGCATATTTTCTACGCCTGCATATTGCCTTAATCCTGGCTTGCTAATACGAGTTAATGTACGAATTGCTGGGATTTTAGTGATTGGATTGTACTTCAAAGCAACTTTAATAGTTCCTTGAGCGGTAGTATCCTCAAATTTGTAATTGGCAATGTAGCCTTTGTCAAAAAGTACTTTTGTAATTTCCTTTTTGAGATTGGAAGCAGGGATCTCTACGATTCTATGATTTGCTTTAATCGCATTTCTTAATCTAGTCAGATAATCTGCTATTGGATCTGTATTCATTATATTCAATTTTGATAAGGGTTTCCATTCCAAACCATTTGGAAAGGACCTTTTATCGGTTAATATTCAATTTTAAAAAGCCAAAGGTACGAGAAATGAATTAAAATACAGGACATTATCTTGTATTTTAATTCATTTGTACTTTTATACTGATTACCAGCTAGCTTTTCTAACCCCTGGGATCTTGCCTTCTAACGCCATTTCACGGAATGTTACCCTTGAAATACCGAATGTACGCATATAACCACGAGGTCTTCCAGTTAGTTTGCAACGGTTGTGCAAACGTACTGAAGAAGAGTTTTTAGGTAATTTATCTAGACCTTCATAATCTCCAGCAGCCTTCAATTCTGCACGTTTTTCTGCATATTTTGCTACTAATCTCTGGCGCTTAATTTCGCGAGCTTTTACACCTTCTTTTGCCATTATTGATTTGTGTTTTGATTTTTAAATGGTAATCCAAATTGTTTTAAAAGTTCCATTGCTTCAACATCATTTGTAGCAGTGGTAACAAAGGTAATATCCATACCCATGATCCTGTTGATTTTGTCAATATTGATCTCAGGGAAGATGATTTGCTCAGTTACACCTAATGTGTAATTTCCTTTACCATCAAAACCTTTATCGTTGATACCTTTAAAGTCACGAATCCTTGGAAGAGCAACTGCAATAAGTCTATCTAAAAACTCATACATGTTGTTATCTCTTAAAGTTACGCGAACACCTACTGGCATTCCTTTACGTAATTTAAAGTTTGAGATATCTTTCTTAGATTTTGCACCAACCGCCTGCTGACCAGAAATTGTCGTCATTTCAAGAATTGAACTATCCATAACTTTTTTATCGGTTACAGAGAAACGTCCAACACCTTGGTTGATTGAAATCTTTGTTAATTTAGGAACCTGCATTACGCTTTTGTAGTTAAACTTATCTTTCAAAGTAGTAACTATTTCCTCTTTATATTTTGTTTTTAATCTTGGTACGTAAGCCATTATTTTATCTCCCCTCCAGAAATTTTAGCAACCCTTACTAATTTACCGTCTGCGTTCGCTTTTCTGCCAACACGCGTAGGTTTACCTGAAGTAGGGTCAACAAGCATAACATTTGATATATGAAGCGCAGCTTCTTTTTTTATGATACCGCCATTTGGAGTAGCAGCATTTGGTTTTGTATGTTTAGATACAAGGTTAACGCCTTCAACGATTACTCTGTTTTTAGCGATGATAACTTCTTGTACTTTACCTTGCTGTCCTTTAGAATCTCCGGCTATAACTTTCACTAAATCACCTTTACGGATCTTTAATTTAGCGCTTTTAGTTTTATTTTCCATATTATAATACCTCCGGTGCTAATGATACGATTTTCATGAATTGTTTTTCACGTAATTCTCTCGCAACCGGGCCAAAGATACGTGTACCACGCGGCTCATCTTGAGCATTAAGCAATACTGCCGCATTGTCATCAAAACGGATATAAGAACCATCCTTACGTCTGATTTCTTTTTTTGTACGAACTACTACCGCTTTTGAAACAGTTCCTTTTTTAATATTTCCTGAAGGCAATGCACTTTTTACTGTTACGACAACTTTGTCGCCAATAGAAGCATAACGTTTGCCAGTTCCACCAAGTACACGGATTACCAGTACTTCTTTTGCGCCGCTATTATCGGCTACATTTAATCTTGATTCCTGCTGTACCATGTTATTTAGCCCTCTCTAAAATTTGAACTAATCTCCAGTTTTTATTTTTGCTCAATGGGCGTGTTTCCATGATTAAAACCGTATCACCGATACCGCAATCATTTTTTTCATCGTGCGCCATGAACTTGGTAGTTTTCTTTACGAATTTACCATAAATAGGGTGCTTTACTTTACGCTCAACAGCTACAACAATAGATTTCTCCATTTTGTTGCTTACTACTAGCCCTGTTCTTGTTTTTCTTAATTGTCTTTCCATTTCGACTCTGAATTTATTTAGTTTCTTCAGCAGCAGCCTGTTGAGCTTTACTCTGAATGGTTAATGCAGTATTCAATCTTGCAATATTTTTCCTTACAACCGCAATGCGAGAAGGATTTTCAATTGAAGAGATTGCGTGTGCAAATTTAAGCTTCGCTAAATTTTCTTTTTCTTCTGCAATGCGAGAAGTTAATTCGTCTTTTGAAAGCTCTTTAATCTCTGAATTTTTCATTGATATATTTTTTTTCAATGTCAAGAATCTTGGATAATTCCATAGATTCCTGTTGTTATTTAATTTAGGAGTCTAGAGGTTGCAATAACAAGCTTACAACATACAACTCCAATTGATTATGCTTCTACGTAATCTCTACGTACTACAAATTTTGTTTGAATTGGTAGTTTTTGAGCTGCTAAACGAAGTGCTTCTTTAGCAACTTCCATAGGAACACCTTCTGCTTCAAAAATGATGCGTCCTGGTCTTACTACTGCAACCCAATATTCTGGAGCACCTTTACCTTTACCCATACGTACTTCTGCAGGCTTTTTAGTAACTGGTTTATCCGGGAATATTCTGATCCAAACTTGTCCTTCACGTTTCATGAAACGAGTTACTGCGATACGGGCAGCTTCAATCTGGCGACTTGTAATCCAAGTTGCTTCAAGAGATTTAATCCCGAAAGACCCGAATGACAATTCAGCTCCACGAGTAGCTAAACCTTTCATTCTGCCTTTTTGCATCTTTCTGAACTTCGTTCTTTTTGGCTGTAACATTATATTCTAAATTATCGTTATACGATCTGTTAACTTAATTATCTACGAGGGCCATTGTTGCCACCTCTGTTATCGCGGCCACCGCCAGCGTTAGAGCGACCACCTTGGTTTCCACCACGTCTGTCATTATTTCTTCTATCTCCACCGCGGTTATCTCTATCGCGGCCTCCAAATGATCCTTCTGGTCTGTTTCCTTTACCTGGAGCATTACTTGCTGCGCCAATGTTAGGAGAAAGATCACGTTTACCATATACCTCACCTTTACATATCCAAACTTTAACACCTATTTTACCATAAGTAGTTAATGCTTCTGCTAATGCATAGTCGATATCGGCACGGAATGTATGCAAAGGAATTCTTCCTTCTTTATACTGCTCAGTTCTAGCCATCTCTGCTCCACCTAAACGGCCTGAGCACATGATTTTGATTCCTTCTCCACCAATTCTCATGGTAGAAGCAATAGTTGTTTTCATTGCTCTTCTGAAAGAAATTCTAGCTTCAAGTTGTTTCGCAACACCTTCTGCTACTAATTGAGCATCTAATTCTGGACGTTTAATCTCGAAGATGTTGATTTGAATCTCTTTCTTAGTTAATTGCTTTAACTCTTCTTTGATTTTATCAACTTCTTGACCTGCTTTACCAATCACAATCCCTGGACGGGCTGTATGGATAGTTACAGTAATACGCTTTAATGTACGCTCGATCACAACTTTCGCTACACCGCCTTTAGCGATACGAGCTGAAAGATATTTTCTGATCTTTTCGTCTTCAACTAATTTATCGGAGTAGTTGTTGCCACCGAACCAGTTAGAATCCCAACCTTTGATGATTCCTAATCTGTTACCTATTGGATGTGCTTTCTGTCCCATTATTAATTAGCTTGCGTTTCTACGTTTTTACTATCTACAATCAGCGTTACATGATTCGATCTTTTGCGAATTCTGTAACCACGTCCTTGCGGTGCAGGACGTAGGCGCTTTAATTGACGGCCACCGCCAACCATTATTGTTTTTACATATAATTGGTTTTCTTCAGGCCTTGAACCCTCGTTTTTGTTCTCCCAGTTCTTAATTGCTGACAACAAAAGTTTCTCAACTTTTAATGCTGCTTCTTTATTTGTGAACTTTAGAATCTGTAGGGCTTTCTCAACACGTTCGCCTCTGATAAGATCTACAACCAAACGCATCTTACGCGGTGAGGTTGGACAATTGTTTAATTTTGCTATTGCTTCCATTGTCTGATTTTATTTTCTCTTGTCAGAGTGTCCTCTAAATGTACGAGTTGGTGCAAACTCTCCCAGCTTATGACCAACCATATTCTCTGTTACATACACTGGTATAAATTTGTTACCATTGTGTACTGCAAATGTATGTCCTACAAAATCTGGAGAGATCATTGATCTTCTAGACCAAGTTTTGATTACGGACTTTTTACCTGAATCATTCATAGAGACTACTTTTTTCTCTACGTTATGATCTATATAAGGTCCTTTTTTAATTGAACGAGCCATTATTTCTTCCTTTTCTCTACGATGAAACGATTTGAGTATTTTTTCAATTCACGAGTTTTAAATCCTTTCGCGAACATGCCATTTCTTGACCGTGGCTGACCTCCTGATGAGCGACCCTCACCACCACCCATAGGGTGATCTACCGGGTTCATCGCTACTGGACGGGTTCTTGGACGACGACCTAACCAACGCTTACGACCTGCTTTACCTAAAACTTCATTCGAATGATCTGAATTAGATACAGCGCCGATTGTCGCTAGACAAGTAACCAGGATTAAACGCGTCTCGCCTGAAGGCATTTTTAAAGTCGCATATTTTTCCTCACGTGCAGCTAACTGAGCATAAGCTCCAGCGCTGCGTGCCAATTGAGCACCTTTTCCTGGGTGAATCTCCACATTATGGATAATTGATCCCAAAGGAATGTTTGAAATTCTTAAAGTATTACCCAATTCAGGTGATGCTTGATCGCCAGACATTACTGTCTGACCAACTTGCAACCCTTCTGGAGCAATAATATAACGTTTCTCGCCATCTGCATAATGTAATAATGCGATGCGTGCAGTCCGGTTTGGATCATACTCGATCGTAGCAACTGTTGCAGGAATATCAAATTTATCGCGTTTAAAATCGATTAATCTGTAAGACTTCTTATGACCACCACCCATGTAGCGCATAGTCATCTTTCCTGTGTTGTTACGTCCTCCTGACTTCTTAGAAGATACAACCAATGATTTTTCGGGCTTGGTTGCTGTAATCTCCGTAAAGCTGGCACCTACCCTAAAGCGGGTACCTGGAGTGACTGGTTTAAATTTTCTTAAGCCCATAGTTTATATTGAATTCTTATTAAATATTTGCGTAATAATCAATTGTTTCGCCATCTTTAAGCGTAACAATCGCTTTTTTATACTTTGCAGTACGACCTGTAACCAATCCAGCTTTTGTATTTCTAGATTTAGTTTTGCCATACACTACCATTGTGTTGATAGCCAAAATGCTAACACCGTACATTTTTTCTATGGCAGCCTTAATTTGCAATTTGTTTGCTTTCGGTTCTACTTTAAAAGTAAAGCGGTTAGACTTTTCAGTTAATGCAGAAGCTTTCTCCGTTAATATTGGTTTTTTTAATAATTCCATATTACTTGGCAAATGCCTCCTCCACAGTTTTAACAGCGTCTGCAGTAAATAAAAGTTTGCCTGCGTTTAATACATCGTATGTATTTAACTGATCAGCAGTAGTAACTTTTACTTTCTGAATGTTTCTGCTTGATAAATAGATATTGTTGTTTTGTACCGGTAAAACCAATAATGTTTTCTCTCCAGCTAAATTTAAAGCATTTACTAGATTGATGTAGTTTTTGGTTTTGATTGTATCAAAAGTAAAATCTTCTAATACAACGATGTTGTTATCTTGTGCTTTGTATGAAAGCGCAGATTTTCTAGCCAAAGATTTCAATTTCTTGTTTAATTTGAAACTGTAATCACGAGGCTGAGGACCGAAAACACGACCACCACCATTGAACAATGGAGATTTAATGCTTCCAGCACGTGCACCACCCGTACCTTTTTGTTTGTATAATTTACGTGTCGATCCAGCGATCTCATTACGCTGCTTAGATTTATGCGTTCCTTGACGTTGATTAGCCAAGTATTGCTTTATATCCAGATAAATCGCATGGTCATTAGGTGTAACCCCAAAAACCGAATCAGAAAGCTGCACCTTGGCACCTGTCTCTTTTCCTGATATGTTTACTACTTTAAGTTCCATGGTTATTTATCTAAGATTACGTAAGAACCTTTGGCCCCTGGAATTGAACCACTAACTACTAATAAATTTTGATCAGCATAAATTTTCAAAATACGTAAATTCTGAACTTTTACTCTGTCGCCACCTGTTCTTCCAGCCATACGCATACCTTTAAATACACGTGATGGATAAGATGAAGCTCCTAATGAACCCGGTGCACGCAATCTGTTGTGCTGACCGTGAGTTTGACCACCCACACCACCAAATCCGTGGCGCTTAACAACACCCTGAAAACCTTTACCTTTTGAAGTACCAACCACATCCACAAAGTCGCCTTCTGCAAAAATATCAACCGTAACTGTATCGCCTAAATTTAAAGGCTCCTCAAATGGTTGAAATTCTACAATTTTGCGCTTTGGCGTAGTGTTAGCCTTAGCAAAGTGTCCTTTTAGGGGAGAAGTTGTGTTTTTCTCTTTTGCTTCGCCATAGCTAAGCTGAACTGAAACGTAACCGTCCTTTTCTTCGGTCTTAACCTGTGTAACAACACAAGGCCCAGCCTCGATCACCGTACATGGAATATTTTTTCCATCGGCGTCAAAAATGCTGGTCATTCCTACCTTTTTTCCAATAATTCCTGACATTTTCTATTTAATTTTAACACCCATCGAAGCAGTAGGGCTTCGTTCAAGGTGGTTATACATCCCCGTTAAGGGACGGCAAAAATAGGAAAGTTTTATTAATTTTCAAATAGTTACGTAAATATTTTTTAAAATATTTTACACTTAGCACTACATTTTCATACAGATGCCCTGTTAGCCCGCCAATCCGCCATGCAGGCTGACCAAAATAATCCCTAACACAATCATTCCTATTACTACATACAAGTAGTCTTGCTCTATTAAAAAACTATAAATTGAAAATACAACCCTGAGAATGGGCGTGAATATAAGCAGCAAAATTCCGAATTGAATTATCGCACTGCTTTTCAGTTGTATTAAATCATTAAATATCTTTGGTATAGAATTATAAGTATCTATACTAACTTTAAAATCTGCATAATTTACCGTTTCATTGGCATGTTCATATAAATACAAGACACTTCCAATTAGAACAATTACCATCGAAGAAATTACACCCGCTCTTAATAGTGTTCCCAATATCAATTGCAAATCTTTATCGGCAGTATAATGTGTAACTTTTTTCATATTCTTCCGGTAAATCCGTTGTAAATCATCTGAAATGCCAAAAATGCGATAACTACTGCAAATACAATCTTCAATTTATCTGTCTTCGTTTTTATCAACAATTTTGCCCCTAAGGTAGCGCCTGTTAATACACCAATGCATACAGGCATCGCTATACCTGGATCTATTTGCCCTCTATGCAGGTAAATTATAGCACTTGCTGCAGCTGTTACTCCAATCATAAAATTACTGGTTGTTGTAGATACCTTAAATGGCAGACGCATAATATTATCCATCGCAATTACTTTTAAAGCACCAGAACCTATTGCCAGCAAACCAGACAATACACCTGCAAACATCATCATAAAAAATCCGCCCGCTACCCTATGCACCTTATATTCCTTTATACCCTCTGGAGTTGGATAACTACCATTTAATTTAAACACCTTAGCCAGTTTACTGGTGCTTTCATTATCTTCTCGCTGTTTCTTTTTCACTACCATCATAATGGCAGAAAAAATTAATATACACCCAAAAAAAACAGCAATATAACTCGTATTTATATACACCAATAATAAAGCACCAATAATGGCACCAATGGTTGTGGCAATTTCCAGAAACATCCCTATCCGGATATTGGTTATTCCCTCTTTCACGTATGCCGCGGCAGACCCAGAAGAGGTGGCAATTACCGATACAATAGAAGCCCCCATTGCATATTTAATATCTACACCTAACCCTAAAGTAAGTAACGGTATTATAATTACACCACCGCCCAAGCCGGTTAACGATCCTACCAATCCAGCCAGAAAGGCTCCAACCAGAATGATTAAAGTAAATAATAACAAAGACATTTCCACAACTTACAGCCTTTCTGAAATTAAACTTTTTATTTAATTACTTCTAAGGCTTTTCCAACTTTAACAAAGGCTTCAATAGCTTTATCGAGATGCGCACGTTCATGTGCGGCCGAAATCTGAACCCTAATTCTAGCTTTTCCTTGTGGTACTACCGGATAATAAAATCCAATTACATATATACCTTCTTCCAGCATTTTGGAAGCAAATTCCTGAGCTAATTTTGCATCGTATAACATAACGGGAACAATTGGATGTACTCCCGGTTTAATATCAAAACCCGCATTCGTCATTTTTTCTCTGAAATATTGGGTATTAGCTTCTAGTTTATCCCTTAAATCGGTGGTTTCGCTTAATAAATCTAATACAGCTACTGTTGCTCCCGTAATGGAAGGCGCTAAAGTATTAGAAAACAAGTAAGGTCTTGACCGCTGACGCAGCATATCTATGATTTCTTTTTTTCCGGATGTAAATCCGCCAGATGCGCCCCCTAAAGCTTTACCAAATGTTCCGGTAATAATATCTATACGCCCCATCACACCGCAATGTTCGTGCGTTCCTCTTCCTGTTTTACCCAAAAAACCCGAGCAATGCGACTCATCAATCATCACCAATGCTTCATATTTATCTGCCAAATCACAAATTTTATCCAACTGAGCAATGGTGCCATCCATAGAAAACGCTCCATCGGTTACTATAATTCTATGGCGACAACCCGCAGCATCTTTTAACTGCTGCTCTAAGTCTTGCATATCGTTGTGCTTATATCTAAATCTTTTAGCCTTACATAAACGCACTCCGTCGATAATTGAAGCGTGATTTAACTCGTCTGATATAATAGCATCTTCTTCATTAAAAAGCGGCTCAAAGACGCCTCCGTTTGCATCAAAAGCTGCCGCATATAAAATGGTGTCTTCGGTCCCTAAAAAGCTAGCCAGCTTAGCTTCCAATTCTTTATGAACGTCTTGAGTACCACATATAAAACGAACAGAAGACATCCCGTATCCGTACTTATCCAATGCCTGCTTTGCCGCATTCAGAACTACCGGATGTGACGACAACCCTAAATAATTGTTTGCACAAAAATTAATTACGTGCTGACCAGTAGAAACAGTTATTTCTGCGCCCTGTGGGCTTGTAATTATTCTTTCTCTTTTATATAAGCCTGCTGCTTCTATTTCCTGAAGTTCTTTTTGGAGAACAGGTTGTAATGTTTTGTACATAATTATAGGTATTTGAATGAACCAAAGTTAGGAAAAATAGCCATAGACAAAAAGAATATACCCGAAATCTAAATGTTAAGATTATTATACTCTTAAAGCTTTACTTTATGCTTTAAAATATATTTGTTTTTTATCGGTAAAATGATTATATTTAATATTAGGCTCGTTGTTTTGAGTTTTTTGGCTTTTCTACTTTCCATCTTTGCCTTTCAGCTTTCCCCCTTTCAGCTTTTACCTTTTCACTTTCAGCTTTTAGTTCTTTACTTTTAGTCCAAATAGATTGCTTCGTTCCTCGCAAAGACGATAAAATCTATACATCCTGCTTTCCCCTTT
>CAZOVM010000005.1:95162-244008 GCA_964583395.1 uncultured Pedobacter sp.
AGCTTTCCATCTTTCAGCTTTTACCTTTTCGCTTTCAGCTTTTAGTTCTTTACTTTTAGTCCAAATAGATTACTTCGTTCCTCGCAAAGACGATAAAATCTTTGCATCCTGCTTTCCCCTTTTGGCTTTTAACTTTTAGCTTTATATTTTCAGCTCCCCGCTTTTAGCTTTCCGACCTCTACTTACACTCCACATTTACAGCCGCTACGTAATTGGCTATAACATCTAAATCTATTATATGCTGTGCGCCTAAAAATCCGGATATATCGTTACAACTCACCTGTTTTAAATACTCGGCTAAATATATTTTCGATAAAGGAACATAACTCCAATGCCACTTTTCTTCCTGATATCCACTATTTCTGCCAGCGGTATAAGGCTGGAAAAATCCATATTTTGAAGCGTTATTTCGCAACCAATCATATACTTTTTTACCCGTATCGGTCGAAAAAAAACTTGAATTTAAACTTACCAAGTCTATATCAGTTCCCCAATGATGTCTGGATGTACCTGGAATGGAAGACCATTTTAGTATATTCTTGGCTCTGGTTAACGGATCTTTGTACTTCGTGTACTCCGCACTATTCCATTTGGTTTCCCAGATATTTTTCTGGTAATTAAAATTCCTGGCTCCTGATAAAATATTGAGCTTCACATTATCTTTCAATGCCGCATCATACATTTTTCGATAGCTTTTGTATACTTCTTTATTCAGGTAGATCGTCTTATTTGCATATAGACTACCAACTTTAATAAAAGACGTATCTGCAGCATAATCTATTTTCCCCAATAAAAAGCTTTTAGATACTGCTGTTTGCGAATGTGCCTCAAAAAAAAACAACAGCATATATACATGCACAAAAGCCATACATTTATATCTATTATTCCTTTTGGTTATTTTATACATGTAATAAAATCAGATTAAACTTAAAGAAACATAAAATTTACCATATTCAGTTATACCAATCATTATAAATTATATTTTCTATATAAATAAAATGCAACCATTTCACGGTTTTATGCATCTATCCTAATAAAACATTTTACAAAAAGCATTAACAAAGTTTAACAACTTAAACGATAAATTGTTCAGCAAGTTGATAGATATTTACACCCATGAAAAAAACAAGCTATTTAATTCTATTTTTATTATTACCAGCATTTATTTATGCACAAAATATAGTCATTAATGGGAAAATAATAGACAAGAACCAAAGCCCCATTCCTTATGGATCAGTCTACCTTAAAAACACTTCTATTGCTACTTCCGCAAATGCCGATGGGGAATTTAAATTAAGTGTTCCTACAGGAAATCAAACACTTGTATTTAAAGCAATTGGCTATAAAATGCAGGAAAAAACAATTTCAGCTTCTAAAAATGAGTCTCTGTTAATTGAGTTAGTAGACGAAGCCTTTAATATTGAAAATGTAACGATTACTGCTGGTGCTGAAGATCCGGCCTATGCCATCATCAGAAACGCTATTAAAAAAAGAAAGCAACATTTAAACGAGGTTAAAGAATTTAGTACCGGTGTTTATATAAAAGGGATGCAAAAAATGCTCCAGGCACCCAAAAAATTCTTAGGTCAGGATATTCAAAAAATGTCGGCAGAAATGGGATTAGATTCTAACAGACAAGGCATTATTTATCTTTCTGAATCTGAGTCTATCTATAATTTTAAAGCTCCCAACAATGTGCACGAAGAAATGATTTCTTCAAAAGTATCAGGCAATAACAGGGCTTTTAGTTTTAACAGGGCCTCTGATTTAAAAGTAGACTTTTACGAAAATCTGCAAGAATGGGATGGCTTAAGCT
Organism: uncultured Pedobacter sp.; assembly: GCA_964583395.1. Classification (GTDB taxonomy): domain Bacteria; phylum Bacteroidota; class Bacteroidia; order Sphingobacteriales; family Sphingobacteriaceae; genus Pedobacter. Next base: position 96,979 of record CAZOVM010000005.1, read on the forward strand.
TACGGCCGTTGGTTTCACCAATTGCCGACAATGCGTTATTTTATTATAAATACAAATACTTAGGTGCTTCAGAAGAAAATGGTGTAACAGTATTTAAAATTCAAGTCATACCAAAGCGTAATTCTGATCCGGTTTATCGGGGTACACTATACATAATAGATGAATTATGGAGATTGTATGATGTAAATTTAGTGCTCTCTAAAGAAGCAAATTTAAACTTTGTTGACTCACTTCAAGTGAAACAGCAATTTATACCGATAAAAAATAATATCTGGATGCCCTCTACGATACAATTTGACTTCGTAGGCGGACTATTCGGTTTTCGATTTGGGGGTTATTTTACAGCTGTGTTTAGAGATTATGACTTAGACACCAGAAGAGATAAAAAAACCTATGCAGAGGTAATGCGCGTTACGGCAGATGTGAATAAAAAAGACTCTCTTTATTGGATACAAAACAGACCCATTCCGCTCACTGAAGAAGAGAAAATGGATTATGAGAAGAAAGCCATTCTGGCAGCTAAAAGAGAATCTAAACCCTATCTAGATTCTTTAGACAAAGAAAACAATAAGTTCAAAATCTCTAAAGTACTTATAGGAGGCTACCGACATATTAACAGGTATGAAAAAACAATGTATTCGTTCAGCTCACTAGCCGATGCTGCATTTTACAATACGGTTGAAGGTTTTGGCCTTAACTATTCTGCCAGCTACAGAAAGCAAATAGATTCGGTAAGAAATAAATTTTTAGGCCTTTCTGTTAAATTGAGATATGGATTTTCTTCAGAAAAGTTTTATCCATCGGCCACTGCCAATATCCCATTTAAAAAATTCACTTTAAACTTAGCTGGTGGTGCTGATGTGCTAGATTTAAACAATGTAGCCAACCAATCCGTTTTAGGAAATTCTCTTAATTCTCTTATTTATGAGCGAAATTTTCTGAAATTATATGAAAAAACTTATGGATTTGCTTCTATAAATGGAATTCTTCCTGGCGGAATATATGCTAGTTTTTTCTCTGAATATGCAGACAGATCGAGCTTAATCAACACATCTGATTATAAATTTAAAGACTGGAAAAACAGAGAGTTTACATCTAACAACCCTTTCTCTCCAAATTTAGACGTTCCGCTATTCCCAGACAACCAATCCATGAAAATAGGCATTCGCTTAAGTTATAATTTTAGCAGCAAATACATTACCTATCCAAGCGGAAAATATTATATCCCTTCTAAATACCCTACAGTTACAGTAGGATACAACAAAGGACTTCCAAATATTTTAGGTTCTGATGTAGATTATGATTTTATTTATTCAGAGATCTCTAAGAGAAATATCAGCTTAGGTTTTTACGGCAAATTTGGCTTTATGGTAGGTGCTGGAAAATTCTTAAACAATAAGTATATTTTTTACCCAGACTTTAAGCATTTTAATGGTAATATGAGTACCCTATATACACCAGGAAACAATGCCTTTTTATTTTTAAATTTATATCAGCACAGCATCGCAAAATCTTACTTTGAAGCACATGCCGATCATAATTTTTCTGGATTTATCTTGAATAAATTCCCATTAATCAGAAAATTAAAATTAGAAGAAATTGTTGGTGTAAATTATCTGACCACCCCTCATTTAACCAACTATTTAGAGGCTTATGTAGGCATTACTCATTTATCTGGATTTCAGTTATCGTACGGACAAACATTTTTGAATGGCAAAAAAGACAGCAATGGAATAAGAGTTTCATTTAGATTATAGATTTATTTATTTCGGCATTACAAAGTCAGTTATTATTTTAAATTTGTTAACAGATATTTTTAACAGCTTATGTTTAATAACGAAAAATGGGCGAGTGAAGTAGCCGAACTGCATAGAATTATAAGTTCTTCAGGACTTAACTCAACCATTAAATGGGGCGCTCCTGTTTACACTTACAAAGGCAAAAATATTGTGAGTGCCGGCGGGTTTAAAAATCATTTTACAATATGGTTTTACAATGGTGTTCATCTAAAAGACAAAGCCAAAGTGCTGATAAATGCCCAAGAAGGGAAAACGAAATCATTAAGACAATGGAGATTTACATCTAAAGAGGAAATAGACGCCCCATTAATTCTAGAATATATCCAGGAAGCTATTATAAATGAAGATGCAGGTTTGACTATTAAACCTAATAAATCTGCTCCTTTACCTATTCCTGAAATTTTAAGCGGTGCTTTTAATGAAAATTCAGAATTGGAAGTGGCATTTAAACAACTTACTCCATATAAACAAAAAGATTATATAGAATATATAGCAACCGCAAAGCGGGATGAAACCAAGCAAACCAGACTAGAAAAAATTATCCCCATGATTTTAAATGGATTGGGATTAAACGATAAATACCTATAAAAAAATGGCTTCCAATAAAACCCAACAAACCGAGGCAGACGTTTTTAATTTCATTGAAAAAACTGCCACTCCGCAACAACAGGAAGATAGTTTTACGCTTATAAAAATTATGCAAAATATAACTGGCGAACCTCCTAAAATGTGGGGACCAAGCATTATTGGTTTTGGCACCTATCATTATGTATATGCAAGTGGTCATAGCGGTGATGCACCTTTATTAGGATTTTCTCCTAGAAAAGCAGCTATTTCATTATATGTTTACGATTGTAATCAGGAAGGTTCTAACTATTTACAAGATCTCGGAAAGTACAAAATGGGTAAAGCATGTATTTATGTAAAAAAACTAAATGATATTAATTTAGATATTTTAGAGAAGTTGATGCTGGAAAGTATCGCTTTTGTAAATAAAACCTATGGAAAACAATAGGTGATTGTTTTAATATGGACTTTAGAGATATTTCATATTTATCGCGCGGCAATTTAAAACAACAGGCTGTCTATAATCTTCTAAAAGAAAACGCTATTCTAGAGACGCTAAGTGAGTACAACCCTATTGTTTGTGGCACCATACCTATCGAGATAGATATAGACAATAGCGATATAGACATTATATGTTGTTACAGTACGATAGAAGGTTTTATAGAGACGCTCAAAACTTCTTTTTTGACACATAAAGGCTTCAGATATGCTATTACAACCGCCAACAAAATAACCTCCGTAGTTGCTAATTTCGAAATAGGCGGATTTGAAATAGAAATATTTGGTCAAACCACTCCCTCCCACCTTCAAAATGCTTATAAACATATGGCTATTGAATACCAAATTTTAAAAGAAAGAGACGAAAAATTTAGGCAAGAAATTATTAAGCTAAAAAAAATGGGATTTAAAACTGAACCGGCATTTGGTAAGATGCTAAATATACAGGGCAATGCATACGAAGAGTTGTTATTGTGGCCCGTAAATATAAAATAAGCCAGAATTATTTGGTTTATTCAAAAAATTTATGTATCTTAATGGTATAGACATTTAATCATTACTACTATGGATCCAGTTAAAAATCCAACCAATTATAAGCTAGGCATATTTTACTACAATAAGGAAGATAAAAGAATATTTCCTCCTAAAAGAATAGCTCAAATGGGTTGGACAATTAATTTTGCTAATCCTATTTCTATTCTCGTTTTTGTAGCCGCATTGGCCTTGATTTATATGGTTGGCTGGGTCATTAAACCATAATTTTAATTGAAAAACTGCTTTTTTGTTTCTATAACAATACATTTTGTTACGTAGCTGTACAAGTATTATTTAATACTAGCTGCAACATCTTTAAAATAGTTGCGTCATGTCACATATTGACCAATCCAACTATTTTAAATGAAAAAATCACTACTTAGTTTATGCTTACTCATTGCGGTGTTAACCTCAAAAGCACAGGAACAAAAAGGGAGCATATCTGGAACTTTAATAGACTCAACAACCAATAAAACTATAGCCTATGCTACAGTAAGTGTATACTCTACGACCGACACTACCTTAATTGGATACAAACTAAGCGACGAAAAAGGCACATTTAGAATAGCACAAATTCCTTTAAATACGACCTATAGGTATGTTGTTACTTTCATGGGATACTCTATTACACGGAATTCTTTTGAATTAACTCCAAACCGGCCTAACCTTAACGTAGGTAACATTTTTCTTAAACCTACTGTCCAAGATATTAACGAGATCATTATCCGAGCAGAACGACCTCCTGTAATGATTCGGAAAGACACCATTGAATTTAATGCCGCAGCATTTAAAACACTCCCCGACGCACTTGTTGAAGATTTACTAAGAAAACTACCAGGTGTTACTGTAGATAAAGACGGTAATATATTAGTTAATGGTAAAAGGGTTAACACTATGTATGTTGACGGAAAGGATTTTTTTGGGGGAGATATAAGAATAGCCTCAAAAAATTTACCCGCTAATACCATTGATAAAATTGAAGTAACTCCAGATCAAGAAGTTCTTAAAGCTAACCCCCTCATGCATGAAGCAGATATACCTTTGGCTATTAATCTGAAACTTAAACCCGGCATAAAAAAAGGTATTTTTGGTAAAATATATGCAGGTGGTGGTGTACAAGAAAAGCATGAGGCCGGAGCTTTGTTAAATTTGTTTAGAGACACCACACAGGTGAGCATCTTAGCTTATTCCAACAACTTAAATAAGGCAGCCTTTAACTTTACGGATATCAGATCTGTCGGCGGATTTAACAGAAGTAGCTGGGGAAATGCAAACGGAAACGGTAATGGGGGTTTATCTATAGATAAAGTTTCGTTCGGCGGTTTCGGCTCTGGACTTATGAAGTCTACAGGTGGCGGGGGTAATTTTAATACCATCATTAACAAAAAAGTTCAACTCGGTTTAAACTATTTTTATGGAGCGGTAGATTCTGAATATGATGAGTTGCGAAACAATACACAAACGTTTAATAACGATTTATTAAATACCAGACAAACCATGCGACAGTTGGGCGATAACGATGCGCATTTAATAAGCAGCAAAGTAGTTTTTAACATTACGCCAAAATTGACGCTCGATATTAAACCGCAACTGGTTCTCTTCAATGACAAAATGAATCAGCATTTCTTAATTAACTCATCGTCCGAAAATGCCGGACCTCTAAATACGAGTACAAACATTCAGGAGAATTTGACAGACAATACAACCTTTCACTTGTGGACTAGATTAACTCCCCAGTTTACAAAGCCCGGAAGATCTCTTTCTATTTCCAGCTCGTCGGTATTAGATCGCTCACGTATTAAACTATTTAATAATGTAGAGAATGTTTTTTTCCAGCCTTCTTCCATTTCAAAATTAGATCAACTGAGAGACAATTATCGTCAAAATGACCAGATTTTCAACTTCTCTTCCTTCACAGAACCCCTGAATAATCGGTTTACGTTAAATGCGGGAATTGTTCATCAATATAATACAAACATAAATGACATCGACACCTATTTCTCCGACGTTAATGGCCAATATGTAATACCAATTGACTATTTAACGGAGAGCTACACAAGAAAACGCCATAAAATCGACGCGAATATGGCTATAAGATGGAAGAAAAATAAATACGCTGTTAATGTAGGTATAACAACAAGTAACTTTAACGCCAAAAATACTTTCAGTAAAAGCGCTCCGATCAATCAGAATTATTATTTCTTACTGCCTAGCGCAGAAATCTCTTATGATATTCTACGTTTAAGTTATCAGACATTTTATACGGAGCCCGCAATTGCGAATCTTCAACCTTTAACCGACAATACAAACCCACTTTTTTTAAGAACCGGCAATCCTAACTTAAAACCTTCTTATACGAATGGGTTAAACCTAAATATCAGAAAATATGATGTCAAAAAATCATTAACTTATAATGCCGGTATTTCTAGTTCGTTCATCAACAATGCTACCATAATTAGCCGTACAATAGATGCTACTGGGGTACAAAGAACATTTCCGATAAATGCGAATGGTTCCTGGAATGCGGGCAACAGCTTATCGTTACAAAAAGATTGGAAACTTGAAAACAACAAACAGATATCATTAGTTGCTTCAAACAACTTATCGTTCTATCATTCATTTGTAATGGTAAATGGAGAAAAAAGCAATCTCGAATCCTTCAGCGTACGCCCTTCCGGAGAAGTTAGAATGAACCTGAATGATAAATTTGAGTTTAATCAGTCTTACAGCTTTTCGAGCGCTAACAACAGCTATAAAAGTACGCTGTTTGAAGACCAGAAGCTAATTTTTCATGATTCTAAAAGCGAGATTATAATTAGACCTACTCAAAAAATAGTATTAGAATCTACTATCGACTATAGATACAATTCTAATTCAATTCCTGGTCTCTTAAAAGATTATTATAAATGGAATGCTGCTATTTCTTACTTATTTTTAAAAGGAAACAGAGGACAGCTAAAGCTAGCAGTAAATGATATTTTAGATCAAAATATCATAGCCAATAGAGTAATAAGAGAAAACTACATAGAGGATATGCAGGGAAGCACTATTAGGCGACACGGACTACTTACTTTCACCTACAACATTAGAAACTTTGGCGGAAAAATAGGCGGTAGAAACAGCTTGTTTTAATGGACAGTATCCTTACTTTTTGATCAAATCTACAAAAGACTAATCTATACATTGATGATAAGAGCTTGTAACCTTTATCTGCATCTCTGTATAGGTTTTCATTAAGTAGTAGAAGTATACATGATATATAATGTTATTTTAAAACGACTGAAAGCTACTGATAAAAATATCTATCCCTAAATCCGCTTTTCTATCCCTAAAAATCAGAAAACGAAACAGCAGCGCATACATTTGTTCCATTATTAATACATAATTCATTAAAATGAAACAGTTCAAACTATTTTTAACCTTGCTTATCATCGCAGCAATGTCTGTATCTTGTGAAAAAGAAGACAATCAAAAAAACAACGACGCTGTACTGCCTACTAAAATGATTAAAACAGATGCTGAAGGCAAAAAAGCTACCAGTTTGTTTGAATACGATGGTACAAAAATCAAAAAAATTACAGAAACTTCTGATTTGGGAACCACTGTTTTTACCTATACCTATACGGGAGATAACATTACCAAAATTGTAGAGCAGAATGAGGACGGTATTGTAAAAAGCCAGAGTTTTATATACGTTGACGATAAACTAATGATGTGGACTGAAAACTACGACACGGATTCTGAAACCTGCTTTGCCTGCGAAATATCGGTAACGATTGATTACAATACGGATGGAAGCCAAACGATTAAATATTATGCAGGAAAAGACAAGGAGGTACGTAATATAGTTATAGTTACTCATGCTAATAATAGTGCCATTAACGCAGCGCAGACTTTTAGGTCCTCAAATGGCCCAAGCAATGCTTTTATATATGGTCTTCTTTCAACTTCCTGGTCCAACCCCTTCCAGAATATTTTGGGTTGGACTAGATTAGAGTTATTAGATCCGCTTTTATATTCAAAGAAAAATCTTTCTGATTATTCATTAGACTTCGAATCTGCTTCCAGCGCCATTTATCGACTTTCTTATACCAGAGGAGGCTCCAATGATCCTGCTAGGGGCTTTCCTTACCCTACTGAAACAATTGCAACTGATTTAAGAACAGAAAAAATTGTTTATAAGATAGAATATCATTATAATAAGTAAATGTTTAATAATCTGTTATTAAAAAGATGCTATAAACAGTAGTTTCTAAGGGAAAGCCTGCTTATTGTTTGAGCAGGCTTTTTTATCCAAAATGATTGCCAAAATACAAAAAGGAACACGCATATTTACACCATAAAACTAACTTATAAATAACTCGGCAATTAAATAATTGTAGGCCGTTGAGAAAAAACAACTAAATGAAACCAAAGCTTATTTTATCACTTAGCATACTTTTAACGGCGTGTATAAATATATCTGCCCAACAGGTTTATTTTTTTCAGGGAAAGGTGGTGTCGGCAGATAGTTTGATGAATCATGCCGAAACAGAAGAGGCGATAAAACAAATAGATTTGCTTGCCGAACAGCCCGACAAAAACCTTTCTAAAAAGGATTTGCACAAATTTTATTTAGAGCTGGCTTTACTCAAGGCAAAAGTATACGACCGCAATTTTGAACAAGGTAAAGCACTGCTCATTTTATTAGATATACTTGAAAAATCAACAGCCGACCAATTTCATAAAATTACTGCAGAAGCCTATTTACTGTTGGCACAGGTAAAGCGCAATGGTAATGATTTGAAAGAAACCGAAAAGTACCTGAAACTTGCGCAAAATACTATAAAAGCACATCAGTTTGATGACCTTTACAGCAGTTACTACTATCAAAAAGCATCTTTTCTTAGGCTGAAAGAAGATTTTGACGGTGTGATAGCAAATTCCGAAATAGCATTAAAATACGGAGAGAAATACCGCAATACGGAAGATATTGCACATGCCCATACCATGCTTGGTAGTGGTTATGCAGGCAAGGGAGAGCAACAGAAAGCGATAGACCATTTCAATCAAGTAATTCCCTATTATAAAAGTACATATAATTACACTTTCTTGGCAATGATGTACCGAAACATCGCCCGTGAATATTTTAAGAATAGCGAATTAAAACAGGCCCATACCTATATCGATTCGGCCTATTTGTACTACGATAAAATGAGTTATTTCTACAAAGAATTTTTGCCTTTAATGCGGTTGGATTTATATACCAAAGAAAGCAAATGGGATTCGGCCTTCGTATATTTGGAGGATTTTCACAATCTGAGTTTCAGCAATTTACAAACCCGCGAAGCAAGCAAAATTAAAGACATTTCGGAACGCTACGAAAGCGACAAAAAAGAAGCGGTTATCAAAAACAAGAGCAAGCAGGTGATTTGGATAGGGAGCTTACTTGCTGTAATTGTATTAGCATCGGTTTTGTTATTCCGTAAAAACAAAGAAATAGGCCGAAAAAATAAAGTCATTAATAGGCAGTTGGCAGAGCTAACTAAAACGCTGGCGCAAAAACAAGTATTGCTGTCCGAGTTACAGCATCGTGTAAAAAACAACCTCCAGCATGTTATCAGCATTTTGGAAATTCAGAAAGAGAGTGTGAATTTCAACAATATTGATGAACTCATTAGAGGCAATCAAAATCGCATCCATTCTATGGCATTGCTGCATAAAAAACTGAATGTTAACGACAACGTTAATGAGGTGAATCTGGAAAGATACGTTACCGAGCTTTCGGAATTGGTCAAAGAATCGTACGACAACCAAAATAAGAAAATCAATCTGAGTGTAAGATGTGAAATTGAAGAAATATCCATCGAAAAAGCTTTGCCATTAGGCCTAATTATTACAGAATTGGTCAGTAATAGCATGAAACATGCTTTCAAAAAAAGAACTGTGGGTGTCATCAATATCGAGATTACAAAACTTGATGAAACAGGGAACAAACAACTTTATTATTCTGATAATGGAAGCGGTTTCGATTTTAATAAACAGAGTGAGAAAGGTTTGGGGCAAGAAATTATAAAAGGATTAATTGACCAATTGGACGGAAAAACGACAACAAAAAGCAACAACGGATTTGAGCTGACGGTTTTATTTTAAAAATAGAAGGGTCGTCATTTCGAGCGAAGTAAAACGAAGCCGAGAAATCTTTAAACGTCTCTCTGAATTTATTTCAGGTTTTTTAGCCAATAAAGCGGAAAATTACAAAGTAGAACGAGTTCAGCATGACCTATAATATTTAAAAAATTTCTCCAGTCACTGCGCTGCGATCAAAATAACGAAACGACTTTATACCCCAAGACATGGAACAAAAAACAATATTATTGGTAGAAGACAATTTTCTAAACCGGCGACTTTGCAAAAAAACATTGGTAGAAAATGGCTATGCTGTTTTAGAAGCCAAAAATGCAAAAGAAGCATTAGAATTGCTGCAAAAGAAACAGATAACGCTTACCATTCTCGACATCAACCTTGGCGAAAATGAGCAAGACGGGATTTCGCTTGGCCAACAAATCAGAGAAAAATATGCTGTTCCATATATTTATCTCACCGCTTACGAAAATCCTGAAATCATTGGGCGAGCCGTTGATACTTCGCCTTATTCCTATCTCACAAAACCATTCAAAAACAGCGACCTCATTGCTTCCGTAGAAATAGCAATCAGACAATCTGCAAAGGAACAAAAACACAAAGCATCAATCGTCTTAAAAGATGGCAAATATAATGTAAAACTCCTTGCAGAACAGATCAATTATATAGAATCAGATGGAAATTATCTACTCTTTCATACCGATGAAAAAGTACTTAAGACTCGTTCTACTATCAAAAAAATGGTCGAAGAACTTTCAGAAAACGATTTCGTACAAACGCACAGAGCATATATTGTCAATAAAAATAAGATAAGCAAATATAGCAATCGAAGTGTGATAGTTGGCAAATTTGAGATTCCGGTATCGGATAATTTTGTGGAGAGTATGAAAAGACTACAATAAACACTTTATTCTTAAAAAGCGAAACGACCGAGAATACGTTTATTACCTAATTATATAATAATCAATCAGAATAAATAGATTGCCTACGTATACTTAATGAGAGATTATGCCAACGGCGATTTTGAAATAAATCTTCGAATAGCTTTACCCGGAAAGAGATAAACTTTTTTATCTTTGTAGAATTAAACGCCGTTTGCAGCGGTATCAATATTTTATGAATTATCAGACTTTACTCTATTATTGCTATACACCAATAGCAGATGCGGAACAATTTGCCGCTAACCACCTTCAATTTTGTAAATCTTTAAACCTTGTTGGACGTATCATTATTGCGGACGAAGGCTTAAATGGCACTGTTTCTGGCACAGCTGATGCATGTGCGACCTATATGAAGACTTTGCATAGCGATGAACGTTTCCAAAAAACAGAGTTTAAAATAGACGATGTACCTGAACCTTCATTTATTAAAATGCATTGCAGGTATAAGTCAGAAATAGTACACTCAGGATTAAGAGATAATAGCATAATTGATCCTAATAAGCAGACCGGGAAGCATTTAGAACCTACAGATTTCTTAGCGATGAAAGACCAAGAAGATGTAGTAATATTAGATGTAAGATCTAATTATGAGCATAATTTAGGTAAATTTAAAAATGCCATAACTTTAGATATTGAAAACTTCAGAGATTTCCCAGATAAGATAAATGAACTTGCTCAATATAAAGATAAAAAAATTCTTACTTATTGCACAGGTGGTATAAAATGTGAAAAAGCATCAGCCTTGCTGTTACATCATGGTTTTAATGATGTTTACCAATTACATGGAGGTATCATAAAATATGGCAAAGAAGCAGGTGGTGAAGATTTTGAAGGGAAATGTTATGTTTTTGACAACCGTATTGCAGTAGATGTAAATTCAGTTAACCCCACTGTTGTTTCGAAGTGTTTTAATTGTGGAACAACTACCTCAAAGATGATTAATTGTGCAAATCCTGAATGCAATGAGCATATCACTCAATGCGACAATTGTGGCGAAACTTTAGAAGGGTGTTGCTCAATTGCCTGCACTACCAATCCTAGAAAGCGCCCTTACGATGGCACTGGATATTATGTGAAAATACCGCAGCCAGTGAATAAGCTTTAAGCTTAGAGCTTAAAGCTTTCACACCAACTAAATAGAGAGCTTATTCTTCCATATTATGATATACAGCCTGTACATCATCATCTTCTTCCAACTTATCAATTAATTTCAAAACATCTGCTGCCTGAGTTTCATTAACAGCATGATGTGAAAGAGCTATACGCTCCAATTTGGAACTTTTAAGCTCAATTCCTTTTTCTTCCAGAGCTTTTTGAATTCTGCCAAAATCTTCGAATGCAGCCTGTGCAACTACCACATCATTGCCTTCTTCATCGGCCTCTACATAAAGTTCTTCTAGTCCGGCATCTATTAATTCAAATTCAAGCTCTTCTAAATCTAATTCGCCCGGCAAGAATCTAAAAATTGACTTTCTGCTGAAAACAAAATCCAACGACCCTGTTTTTCCTAATGTACCATTGGTCTTATTAAAATAGCTACGAACATTGGCAACCGTTCGGTTGGTATTATCTGTAGCAGTTTCAATTAAAACCGCTACTCCGTGTGGCGCATAACCTTCGTAAACAATTTCTTCATAATTGGCCATCGATTTATCGGATGCCCTTTTAATTGCCGCATCTACCCTATCTTTGGGCATATTTACTGCTTTCGCATTTTGTATAGCTGTGCGCAAACGCGAATTGGTTTCGGGATGTGGTCCGCCGTCTTTAACAGCTATTACTATATCTTTCCCAATACGCGTAAACTGAACAGCCATTTTGGCCCAACGCTTAAATTTTCTTTCTTTTCTAAATTCGAATGCTCTTCCCATTTTAATGTATTTTTGCAGGGAAGAGGAAATCCAACATCCCTAAAATTCTATTATTTTAAAGTATTTTTAATATTCACCAACATATCCTCCGTAATTTTTGACAGGTCAAACTTAGGTTTCCATCCCCAATCTGTTCTTGCATAATCATCATTTATTGAAGCCGGCCAGCTATCTGCTATTTTTTGTCGTGGATCATTATCTACATATCCTATTGTAAACTCAGGAATATGTTTTCTAATTTCCGTTGCTAAAGTATCAGGAGTGAAACTAACGCCGGCAAAATTATAAGATGACCGAATTCGCAATTTATCTGCTGGTGCATCCATCAATTCTAAGGTACCTCGAATTGCATCATCCATATACATCATCGGAAGTTCTGTAGAACCAGATAAAAATGAATTGTAAGATTTGGTTTTCAAAGCTTCATGAAAAATATGAATCGCATAGTCAGTCGTTCCTCCCCCTGGCATTGCCTGCCAACTTATTAAGCCCGGATACCTAATACTACGTACATCAAGCCCATGCTTTTGAAAATAATATTCGCACCATCTTTCTCCGGTTAATTTACTAATTCCGTAAACAGTATTCGGATCCATTACACAAAATTGTTCAGTGTTATTTTTTGGAGAATTAGGACCAAAAACAGCAATTGAGCTAGGCCAATAAACTTTAGCAACCTTATATTCTAACGCTAAATCTAATATATAAAATAACCCGTTCATATTTAAATCCCATGCCAAAGCAGGATTTTTCTCACCTGTAGCAGAAAGCATTGCAGCTAATAAATATACTTGAGTAGGTTTATACTTTTTAAATATACTATTTACTGCCTCCTTCTCTAAAACATTTACGAGTTCGAAAGGTCCAGAATTAAGATTTTCGTTAGTAGGTTTATTTATATCGCATGCAACAACGTTTGTATTGCCATAGATGTTTCTTAAAGAAATTACAAGTTCGGTTCCTATTTGACCATTAGAACCAATTACCAGAATATTTTCCTGCATTTATTATTGAATTTAAGCAAAGTTAAAAATTTGTATTAAACACTTATTAAATTCTTGCAATTCCAACCACAGAAACCAAATGTCACTAATTAGTTACAATTTGTGAACTGTGTATATTTCACACTTTTATCTATTAATCACTATTATTACCTTAACTAAACAAACTAAAATCAAATGGATAGAAGACAAGCCGTTAAAAATGTCGCTTTTTTAATTGGTGGTGCCTTATCGGCCACTACACTTGCCACAATACTAGAAGGTTGTAGTAATCCCACAAATTCTGCCAATGCGTTAATTTTTAATAAAGATGAACTAAATTTAATTACAGACATTGCTGATGTAATTATACCTACAACAGCTAGTTCTCCTGGTGCGAGAGAAGCGGGTGTTGGGCCATTTATTCCCATGATGATCGCTGACTGCTTTCCTGCAGAAGTTGGACCAATTTTTAAGGATGGCTTGAAAGATGTAGAAACGCGTTCCGCTAAAAACTTCTCGAAAAAATTTGGGGAATTAACCAATGAACAGAAAATTGCAATAATTGAAGAAGTTCGACTAAAAACCATAGAAGAGCAAGGCGTTGAACGCGAGGAACGAAAAGTATTAGACGAAAAGGCGAAATTAAAAGCAGCAGCCGAGCCTAAAATTCCTGGAAGCAGTGTTGGGGTTAAGGATAAGCCAAAAGGCAAATCTTATTTCTTCGTCATTATGCGCGACTTAACAATTCTTGGTTTTTCAACGTCCGAAATTGGAGCTACTCAAGCCTATTCATATCTCCCAATACCAGGCCGATACGACGGTTGTGTTGATTTGAAACCCGGACAAAAACTTTGGTCTTAAACTTTTATTCCCTCTCAAAATGAATTTAAATTTAAAAGCTACACCTCAAAATACATACGATGCTATAGTGGTGGGCTCAGGCATAAGCGGCGGTTGGGCTGCAAAAGAATTAACAGAAAAAGGACTTAAAGTGCTTTTACTTGAGCGTGGCAGAAATATTGAACACGTAAAAGACTATACCACTGCTATGATGAAACCTTGGGAGTTCGAACATAGAGGTCGATTAACTGAAGCTCAAAAAGAATCTCATCCAGTTCAAAAAAGAGACTATCCATATTCAGAATTTAACGAGAGTTTTTGGGTAAACGATCATGAATGCCCTTACACAGAAGTTCAACGATTTGACTGGTACAGAGGCTTTCATGTGGGTGGAAAATCGCTTATGTGGGGCAGACAAAGCTATAGATTAAGTGATTTAAATTTTACCGATAACTTACGTGACGGACATGGAAACGACTGGCCTATCCGCTATAAAGACATTGAGAAGTGGTACGATTATGTTGAACGTTTTGCAGGTATAAGTGGCTCTGTAGAGAACTTCCCTCACTTTCCAGACGGACAGTTCTTACCTCCTATGGAAATGAATTGTGTTGAAAAATCTGTAAAAAAGCGCATCGAAGATCATTATAAAAGAACGAGAATTATGACAATTGGCAGAACTGCCAATTTAACTGTAGAGCACGAAGGAAGAGGAAGCTGTCAATATAGAAATTTATGTAGCAGAGGTTGTCCGTTTGGCGCCTATTTTAGCACACAATCTTCTACCCTTCCAGCAGCTGTGGCTACAGGAAATTTAACTTTACGCCCGTTCTCATTGGTTACAGAAGTAATTTATGACAAGGAAACTCAGAAAGCTACAGGTGTTAGAGTGATCGACTCAGAAACCATGGAGGTGATAGAATTTTATGCCAAAATTCTTTTCTTAAACGGTTCTACTTTAGGTACTACGTTCTTATTGTTAAACTCTACATCTGCTGAACATCCAAACGGATTAGGAAACGGAAGTGAGCAATTAGGTCATAATCTTATGGATCACCACTTCAGATGTGGAGCATCAGGAGAAGCAGTAGGTTTTGAAGACAAATATGTATACGGTAAAAGACCAAATGGCATTTATGTTCCACGATATCAAAATATCGGAAACGATAAACGTGATTATTTACGCGGGTTTGGTTATCAAGGTGGTGCCAGCAGATCTGGATGGCATAAAGAGATAGCAGAACTAGCATTTGGAGGCGACTTTAAAGATTTAAGTACCACCCCAGGAAGATGGAGCATGGGCTTAGGAGGATTTGGAGAAGCATTACCTTATTATGAAAACAAAGTATATATAGACAAAACCAAGAAAGATAAATGGGGTCAGTATGTATTGGCTATTGATTGTAGCTTTAAAGGTAATGAAGAGAAAATGCGTGTCGACATGATGAACGACGCAGCGGAAATGCTCGAAGCTGCAGGCATTAAAAATATAAACACTTACGATAACGGATCCACTCCTGGAATGGCCATTCATGAAATGGGCACAGCCAGAATGGGAAGAGATCCAAAGACGTCTGTTTTAAATGGATGGAATCAAATGCATGAAGTGAAAAATGTTTTTGTGACCGATGGCTCTTGTATGCCATCTATAGGATGCCAAAACCCATCATTAACATTTATGGCTTTAACGGCGAGAGCATGCGACTATGCTGTATCTGAATTAAAAAAGAATAATATATAAGGAAACCAATATAACATGCCAAGAAAGCTTAGAATGGGAATGGTTGGCGGCGGCCCCGGTGCATTTATAGGAGCAGTTCATAGAATTGCTGCAAATATGGACGGCCTAATTGAACTCCATTGTGGAGCTTTTAGTTCAGACCCGGCTAAAACCAAAGAAATTGCTGCCGCTTTATCATTAGACGATAAAAAAGCATATTCCAATTATGAAGATATGTTCTTAAGTGAAGCAAAACTACCCGCTTCAGAACGAATGGATTTTGTTACCATTGTTACGCCAAACTTTGCCCACTTCGAGCCCGCTATGATGGCTTTAGAAAACGGTTTTCATGTAGTTATTGACAAACCTGTTACGCTAACATTGGAGGAAGCTAAAATGCTAGCAGCCAAAGTAGAAAAAACAGGACTGCTATTATGCTTAACCCATACTTACGCAGGCTACCCCATGGTAAAGCAAGCTAAGTATTTGATAAAAGAACAAAAACTAGGTAAAATTAGAAAGGTTATAGTAGAATATCCACAAGGTTGGTTAAGCACAGCAACTGACAGTAAACAAGCTAATTGGCGAACTAATCCTGAAAAGAGTGGAATAAGTGGATGCATGGGAGATATTGGAACACATGCTGCCCATTTAGCCGAATACATTTCAGGATTAAAAATCACCCAATTATGTGCCGATATTAATACAGTAGTTGATGGTAGAGCATTAGATGACGATGGAAACGTACTATTAAAATTTGATAACGGGGCTAATGGTGTTTTAATAGCATCTCAAATTGCAGCTGGAGAAGAAAATGCTCTAAAAATAAAAGTATATGGAGAAACTGGAGGATTAGAATGGCATCAAATGGAGCCAAATTCTTTAATTGTTAAATGGTTAGACGCTCCTGCTCAGACATACAGAACCGGAAACGCTTACAACTGTGAAAATACTAAATTTAATTCAAGAACTCCATCTGGACACCCCGAAGGATACTTAGAAGCATTTGCCAATTTATACAGGAACTTTTACTTTGCTCTAAATAATTATTTAGAAAAAATCGAAAATAACTCAGTTATAGAATATCCCACCATTGAAGATGGCGTTAGAGGAATGGCCTTTATAGAGAATGTAATTGCCTCCTCTAAATCTAATCAAAAATGGCACGACTTTAAAATTTAAAAATGACAACCATACAAGGCCCCGGCATATTTTTAGCCCAATTTATAGATGATAACCCTCCATTTAACTCGCTAAAAGATATATGTGGATGGGCGGCTGCATTGGGTTTTAAAGGTATTCAGATGCCTACGCTCGACAGCCGATTTATAGATTTACAATTGGCGGCCGACAGCAAAACCTATGCCGATGAACTTAAAGGCACTGTTAATTCTTTCGGCCTAGAAATTACCGAGTTATCAACGCATTTACAAGGTCAGCTTGTTGCTGTAAACCCGGCTTATGACAGCTTGTTTGATGCTTTCGCTCCTAATGAGTATAAAAATGCTCCGACAGCAAGAACAGAATGGGCCATCCAGCAATTGAAATATGCTGCAAAAGCATCTGCCAATTTAGGATTAAACGCACACGCTACTTTCAGTGGCTCGCTATTATGGCATACCTTTCACCCTTGGCCACAACGCCCACCGGGATTAGTTGACGAAGGGTTTACCGAGCTTGCCAAACGATGGCTTCCTATCTTAAACGAATTCGACAATCACGGCGTAGATTTATGTTACGAAATACATCCTGGAGAAGATCTTTTTGACGGTACTACTTACGAAATGTTCTTAGAAAAAGTAAACAATCACACACGTGCATGCCTACTTTATGACCCATCACATTTTGTATTACAACAATTAGACTATATCCAGTATATCGATTTTTATCACGAGAGAATAAAAGCGTTTCATGTTAAAGATGCCGAGTTTAATTCGACCGGAAAACAAGGAACATTTGGCGGATATCAAGACTGGGCAAATAGAGCTGGCAGATATAGATCACCTGGCGACGGCCAAATTGATTTTAAAAAAATATTCAGTAAACTTACACAATACAATTTTAAAGGATGGGCCGTAATGGAGTGGGAATGCTGCATTAAAGATGCTGAAACCGGGGCCAGAGAAGGTGCTGAATTCATAAAAAAACACATTATTCCGGTAGCAACAAAAGCATTTGATGACTTTGCTGCTTCTGGTGGAGACGAAAACTTTAACAAAAATATACTGGGAATAAAATGAAAAAATCATTATTAATATTGAGTGGAGCAGCATTATTTATTATGGCATGCGGCGGTGGAGAAGAAAAATCGACTATTCCAGAACCTACATCTACCGTAAACACTAGTAATCAATCTTCGAGCATGCACCCAGGTCAAAAATTAATAGCTAAATCTGACTGTGTTGGTTGCCATTCAAAAGACAAAAAACTAATAGGCCCTTCTTATCAAGACATTGCAGAGAAATATGCGGCAAATGATGAAAACATCAGTGCCATTGCCAATAGAATTATTAACGGAAGTAAAGGTATTTGGGGCACTATCCCAATGACGCCACATAATAAAATATCTACCGAAGACGCAAAAGAAATGGTTAAATACATATTGTCATTAAAAGTATAACAACATGAAGGAAACAAATGAGCCTGCCCAAAATGGCAGAAGAGATTTTATCAAAAATACCGCTATCGCCGCAGCATCGTTTATGATTGTTCCGCGATATGTTTTAGGTGGCCCTGGCTTTTTAGCGCCCAGTGATCGTTTAATTATTGCTGGTGTAGGTGTAGGTGGTAAAGGACAATCAGACATAGCGAGTTTTTACGCTTCTGGCAAGGCCGATATAGGTTTCCTTTGTGATGTAGATGATAGAAGAGCTGCCAATAGCGTAAAAGCATTTCCAAAAGCCAAATATTATAAAGACTGGAGAGAAATGTACGACAAAGAGCATAAAAATTTCGATGCCGTTTCTGTTTCTACACCCGACCACAATCATGCCGTACAGGCACTTGGAGCAATGCAGTTAGGTAAGCATGTTTATGTTCAAAAACCATTATCGCACGATATTTATGAAGCACGTGTTTTAACGGCAGCGGCCGATAAATACAAAGTAGTAACACAAATGGGTAATCAAGGCGCATCTAACGATGGTCCTAGATTAATGAAAGAATGGTACGATGCTGGGTTAATCGGCGATGTTCATACAATATATGCTTGGACCGATCGCCCAGTATGGCCACAAGGTATTCCATGGTCGGCAAATAAGGCGGCTATTCCTAAAGAATTAGATTGGGATCTTTGGCTAGGTACAGCGCCATACAAAGATTTTGTAGACAAATTAGTGCCATTTAACTGGCGTGGATGGTGGGATTACGGAACTGGTGCTTTAGGTGATATGGGATGCCATTTATTAGAAGCTCCCTTCAGTGTACTAAATTTAAAATATGCCACTGAAGTGGAAGCCAGTGTAGGATCTGTATATATCGACGAATTTAAGCGCGGATACTTCCCAGACAGCTGCCCTCCTTCCAGTCATGTAATTCTAAAATTCCCTAAAACTGAAAAAACTTTAGGAGATGTAAAAGTACATTGGATGGATGGTGGTATCCAACCTGAGAGACCTGCAGAATTAGAAGCAGACGAGGTTTTTGGCGACGGTGGAAATGGAACGCTATTCATCGGCACAAAAGGTAAAATGATGGCAAGTACATATAGTGCCAACCCGAGATTGTTACCACTTTCAAGAAATGCATCTATTAATGTTCCAGAAAAATTTGCAAGAGTAAAAGATCAATCTAACGGACATTACAGACAATGGGTTGAGGCAAGTATCGCCGGTTATGGTAAGCACGAATTAAGCTCTCCATTCTCTATAGCCGGGCCACTTACAGAAGCCTTGTTAATGGCCAACTTAGCGATTAGGGGTGCAGACGTACAAAGAAAAGCAGCAGATGGAAAAATAACCTACCCTGGAAGATATAAAAAACTGCTATGGGATAACGCCAATATGCGTGTAACTAATTTCGATGAAGTTAATCAATTTGTAAAAAGAACCTACCGTGATGGTTATTCATTAGGTAAATAAAAATAGTATTATGTTAAAAAAAATATCAGGATTGCTCCTACTAACCGCTTTAACTATCGGTGCTTTTGCACAAAACGGATGGGTTAAATTATTTGACGGTAAAACCACCAACGGATGGCATACTTATGGCAAATCGCACGTTACTAAAGGTTGGAAAGCAGAAAATGGAGTCTTACGCTTTGATCCTTCAGAAAAAGATGGTGGCGATATTGTAACAGATAAAGCTTACAGCAACTTTCATCTTAAAATAGAATGGAAAGTTTCACCTAAGGCAAATAGTGGAATCATTTTTTATGTTCATGAAGAGCTTCCTAAATTTGGCGCCACCTATAGCTCTGGTCCTGAAATGCAAATCTTAGATAATGACGGACATCCAGATGGAAAAATCACTAAACACAGGGCTGGCGATTTGTACGATTTAGTTCAAAGTTCTTCAGAGCCTGTAAGAGCTGTTGGACAATGGAACGAAGCCGAAATTATAAGTAACAAGGGTAATTTAGAATTTAAATTAAATGGTAAATCTATTGTGAAAACAACTCTTTGGGACGACAACTGGAAACAATTATTAGATGGCAGTAAATTCGCTAAATGGCCAGGATTTGGAACTTATAAAACTGGAAAAATTGCACTTCAAGACCATGGAGATGAAGTGTGGTTTAGAAATATTATGATTAAAGAACTGTAACCAATAAAGCAAAACCAACTAAACTAAACTGTATGAATTCAAGTATTCGCTTCAAGCTATCATTTATGATGTTCCTGGAATTTTTTATCTGGGGAGCTTGGTTTGTAACGCTCGGAACTTTTTTGTCTGCAAATTTATCAGCATCGGGTTCTCAAATGGCGTCTGTTTTTTCTACCCAATCATGGGGTGCTATTATTGCACCTTTTATAATTGGGCTTATAGCCGATAGATATATAAATGCCGAACGAATACTTGGATTATTACACCTAATTGGTGCATTTCTAATGTATCAAATGTACAATGCTAGCGAAATATCCGTTTTTTACCCGTATGTTTTAGGCTATATGATCTTATATATGCCAACTTTAGCCCTGGTAAATTCAGTTTCATTTAACCAAATGAATGATCCGGAAAAAGATTTTTCATCAATCAGAATTTGGGGCACAATAGGATGGATTGCGGCCGGGTTATTGATCAGTTTTTATTTTCATTGGGACACGAAAGAACAGGCAGAGAGCGGAATGCTTAAAAATACTTTCTTAATGGCTGGTATTGCATCTTTGGCATTAGGATTATTTAGTTTTATGTTGCCTAAAACACCTCCTAAAGTCGCAAAAGGAGATTCTATAAGCATTAGTAATCTGTTGGGCTTTGATGCCTTAAAACTATTAAAAGATAAAAACTTCCTGATATTTTTTATATCATCCATTCTAATCTGTATTCCGCTTGCTTTTTATTATCAAAACGCAAATTTATTTCTATCTAACAGTGGAATGGATAACCCTACTGGGAAAATGACTATTGGGCAAATATCGGAAGTTTTATTCCTTCTTTTGTTACCATTATTCTTTAAAAAGTTTGGCTTCAAAAAAACCATTTTAGTAGGAATGTTGGCGTGGGCTGTACGTTATGCGTTATTTGCATATGGCAACGCCGGCGATTTAAGTTTTATGCTGATAATTGGTATTGCCTTACATGGTATATGCTATGATTTCTTCTTTGTTTCAGGTCAAATTTATACCAACTCTATGGCCGGCGAGAAATATAAAAGCGCCGCACAAGGTTTAATTACTTTAGCCACTTATGGTATTGGAATGCTGATTGGTTTTGAAGTTGCCGGATTTATAACTGATAACTATAAATTAGTTGACGGACAAACAAACTGGCAAATGGTTTGGTTAGTTCCTGCAGGAATATCTTTTGCCGTATTTTTATTATTTGCTATTTCTTTTTCTAACAAACCTATAAAAATTGATGTGAATGAGTAATCAAGTTAATAGAAGAAAAGCATTAAAAAATATAATTACTGGCACTACAATGGTAGGAGTTGCAGGCATGTTGCCTGCTGTTCCATTTGAAGTATTAGCAGCAGCACCTATTTCTTCCAGAAAAGGTAATATTAACCATGCAGTTTGTAGATGGTGCTTTAGCTCCTTAACTGTAGAAGAACTATGTATTGAATCAAAAAAATTAGGCATTACTGCTATTGATTTAGTTGGACCAGAAGATTGGCCAATATTAAAAAAACATGGCTTAGATTCTTCTATGTGCAATGGAGCTGAAATAAATTTAGTAGACGGATGGAATGATCCTAAGTTTCACTCCACCTTAATAAAGAGTTATTCAGAAATGATCCCAAAAGTAGCTGCAGCAGGCTATAAAAATTTAATCTGTTTTAGTGGCAATAAAAGAGGTAAAACAGATGAAGAAGGATGGAATAATTGCGTAGCGGGTCTAAAACAAATTACACCAATCGCTGAAAAATATGGTGTAACACTTGTTATGGAATTACTGAATAGTAAAGTAGACCATAAAGATTATCAATGCGACACATCTAATTGGGGAGTAGAATTATGTAAACGTTTAGGGTCAGAAAATTTCAAACTCCTTTACGACATTTACCACATGCAAATAGATGAGGGTAATGTTATTGCTACTATCCGTAAAAATCATAAGTACTTTGCGCATTATCATACAGCAGGAGTACCCGGCAGAAATGAAATTGGCGATAATCAAGAACTCTATTATCCTGCAATTATGCAGGCAATTTTTGCAACCGGATTTAAAGGCTATGTAGCTCAAGAATTTATACCTAAAGAAGCTAATAAGTTAAACTCCTTAAAACAAGCTATTCAAATCTGCGATATATAAAATCTATGAACAGAAGATCTTTTGTAAAAAATGTTTCAATTGTAGGTGCAGGTCTAATAACCTTACCTAGTTGGGCGTGTGCGCCAGTTAATCATAACATCGGGCTTCAACTATATACACTGAGAGATATTATAGGAAACAACATAGTTGATATTATAGCTCAAGCTGCGAAAATTGGATACAAAGAAGTTGAAACATTTGGTTACCATAAAAAATCTGGTTTTTTTGGACTTAAGCCGGCCGATTTTTATACGCTCCTAAAAGATAATGGCTTATCCGCTCCAAGTAGTCACTTTGGTGTCGACATATTATTTAAAGACGGTGGTATGTCAGAAATTGAAGAATATATCGAAGCAAATGCTCAAATAAACAGCAAATATCTCACAATACCTTGGATTGAACCACATTATAGACGAAATATAGATGACTATAAAAAACATGCTGCTTCATTCAATAAAGCCGGAGAGTTATGTAAAAAAGCAGGCATGAAATTAGCCTATCACAACCATGATTTCGAATTTAAAAAGTTTGAAAATACCACTGGATTAGACATTTTAATAAATGAAACTGACCCCGCATTAGTAGATTTTGAATTAGATATATATTGGGCAACTAGATCTGGTTATGACCCACTAGAATTATTAAAAAAGCATAAGGATCGATTCTCTCTATGGCATGTTAAGGATATTTCTAAAAATAACCGTGACTTAAATACAGAAATTGGCAAAGGAGGGATAGATTTTGTCACCTTATTTAAGAATGCCAAAGAGCTAGGCCTAAAACATGCATTTGTTGAGCAAGAAACAAACTATGTCCCTAACCCCATGGAATCGGTTAAGACAAGTTTTAATTATATAAAAAGTATTATTTAGTCGATTAGTATAGGTTCTTCATCTTCATCTGTTAGGCTCAGTTGAATATTATCCGAACCAGCTATTCCTTCTACCGATCCTCTTATATGAGCAGCATTTAACAACACTTTTTCCAGCTGCTTTTCTCGTGCTTTCCAAAGTCTTTCCATTGCATCTCTCTCGCGCTGAATAGATATTTTCATGCTTGTAAATCCTTCCCGAATGGCTTTCCACTGTTCTGAAAATTCATTACTCGTGAGGTAGTCATACAACATATGCATTTTATCGCCTTTATTCTCCTGCGATTTAGTAGCATTATAAAGCTTTATTATTCCTTCCCGAAGCATATACGAAACAGCCTTTACCTCTTCAAAAGAACAAATCCAGACGCCGTCGCGTTCACCAAAATACTCCATCCCTTTTGGATAGCATTGTGAAACAATAACTGCCACATCTGCACCACGAGCACGCATATCCTTTTTCAATTTTTCGATCCACTCATTGGAAAACTCTTTTGTACGTTTACTCTCATAAATAATAACTCCACAATCTACCCCAAATTGATTTCTTACATGATGCGTACAATCTGCACCTCTTACGCCCTTGCCTACTTCTGCAATCATGTCGTAAGGAAAAGTGGTGCGAAGTAAATCTTCCAATATCATTTCCTGAACTTCACCTTGTAATTGCATAGATCCTTGTTCAGCTTTACGCTTCATCTCATCAGCCAATTTTTTTTGATCGTCTAATTGCTTTTTTAGCTCTGCAACCTGTAGCTGATGTGCGGTTTCTTTTTGATTATTCTTCTCAGCTTCTTGCTTTCGTATCTGTTCTGATATTACAGCACTTTGTTCAACAAGTCTACGCTGAACTTGCAACTCCAGTTCTGCTTCTTTATTTTTTAAATCTTGCTCCTTTTTTAGAAAGTCAATTTCTTTTTGTCTAGCTAATTTTAACTTCTCTTGGTTTTCAATATTATTTTCTTCAAGCATTTTAAGCTTCTGCTCGAAATCTGTAGATATGCTTTTTCTTAAATTCTCCTCTAAATTTTTCTGAAGGTTAGCTTTTTCCTCAGTTAATTTAGCAATAAACTGTGCCTCTTGCTGCTTTTGAGTAAGCTCAAATTGAATTTCCTTGGCTTTAAATTCATCATCTTTTTTTTTCGTAAAGGCAAGCATTTGCTCACGAAGCTCTTTTTTATAATCTTCGGCCATTACTTCCTCAATAGGAAACGAATGACTGCAATTAGGACATTTAATTTCAGTAGACATTTGCAATAACCCCAATAGTGCGGGGGGTATGAAAGTTAGGTATTATTTGGGAAATGTGAAAATAAAGTAAGAAGAGATTGTCTTTGTTTAAAATGAAAGATAGTATTATAACACCCTGTTCCTTAAAGCAAAAAGGTGGATAACGTAGTCCTTCCCGATCTGCTTTGGAGGTTACAAAACGTAATCTCGAACTATCCTATGCTCATCTCGAACATAAAGTCTTTAGTAAAATGAGTTCTATTTCTTTTTACTACTTTTTCTTTCTAAATCTTTATGGAACAAAAATATAATAGATAAAATAGCATACCGCCGCACCAATGGCGGCAATAATTAATCCGTTTGTTTTCTTTTTCTTTATAAAAAGAATTAAAATAAGACCCGAAGCAGAAACTAATGTCATTAAAACAGCAGAAATATCAATTAACCAAGCCCAACTTTTACCGCTGTCTCGACCTTTATGAAGGTCATTCATTACTGCCACCAACCCGCTATTTATTACATTTATAGAATACGTACCATCTTCCCTGTTAATATACGCATCGGCCGAATAACCTGGCCCTTTAAAAGAAACTGAACATTCGTAGTCGTTAATTCTAAATTCACTCAATGCACCTTTAATCTTATCTTGTGATCTCAAATACTCAACAACTTCTAGTTTCGAAACTTTGCTCGTATCTTCTACATTTACCCAGTTAACATTAAGTTTACCTTCCAACTGATTGGTTGTTTGCTGACTGGCAAACCAATCTGGATGGTTTAATGTTAGTCCTGTAACTGCAAAAAAAAGCAATACAGCAAAGCTGATCATCGACAAATAAATATGCAACCACCTCGAAGTAGTGGCAACCGTTCTTTTAAATTTCGATTTCTCTTGAGTTTTCTTGTTGAGATTACCTCTATTATTTTGCTTTTTTTCTGTATTCAAAGGAGGCTGAGGCAACTTCTTCATTTGCAGGGAAGGTATATTTTTGAGGTGTATTATTAAAATTTATCTTTTTGGTTATCAGCTGATAAGTACCATGCTCACGCACAACCTCAACATTAACCGTATATATTCCATTTTTAACAGGCTTATTATTATCATCTAATCCGTCCCATTTCAAGGTATATTTTCCCGGCGATCGGGTAGCGCTCGTTGTAGAATGAACCGGCCCTCCTTCTAATTTATAATCAGCTCCATATACTCTAAACCAGTTTTTCATATCCGGTAACCAACGATCTTTGTTATACCAAACTGCAATATTTTTTACCGGCTTTTTAGCTTCATCTTCAATCCATATTGCAACAAATGGGCGATAAATACGCTGTCCTTGAATAAGTGCTAATTCCAAATTCACTAACAGCTCAAAATTAGTCTGGGCAGGCATTAATTCCAAATTAGTATTATTTGGAAGATTAACAGCAAAACTATCCCAATTAGTGCTTTTCGTTTCTATACCTAAATGATCAATTATTAAATACTCTACTCCAGAATACTTCGCCGCCAATTCAATAGATTCATTAACATTTAGCACGTTCATTGCTGTAGCTAGTGCTCCTGCGGTTGTTGCGTCTTCAGCAATTACCGTAGCGCTGATTACCTTATCTGAAGGTTGGGCAGTTTTTGGATTAACAATATGAGAATACCAATTATCACCTATCTTAAAACCCCTTCTATAATTTCCACTGGTTGCAATCGCTTTATTCTCTAAAACAATTGTACTTAATGAATTTGCATTCTCCGCATCTTCTAAAGGATTGCTAATATCAATCTTCTCAGATATATTTCCCCGTACCACAATATCCCCTCCCACATTTAAAACTACTCCGGTTATACCGCTAACTTCTAAAGCAGCATCAGCAGCTTTGTTAATAATATAACTCTTCACAAAAGTATTTAATGCTAAAGGTGCAGCACTAATGTGTGTAGCAGATTTATAGTTGTTATCTAACAACCAATGAACTTGCTCCACTTTTTTTATCGCATTATTTAAATCTTCTTCTATAGGCAATATCCCATTCGAGCTAGCCGACTTCCATAGCTTAGAAATTGTTTCGGCTGCCGGGTTTATAGCTCCATTTGTAGCCAATTGCCACTTATTAAAAAGAGAAAAAACTTCAAACAGTTCATCAGATACTCGAACAGGAACATTAAAAGTATTTTCCCATTTTTTAAACTCACTCTTTTCGTCGTAACTGCTCAATATTAAATTAAGTCTATCTATTTCTTTTAAAGCAGCCTCTTCTGCTCGATCAGCAGCCCTCGCACCATTGGCAGTCAATTTTATTTCTAAAGATGTTCCTAAAACATTTTCATAATTGCGCACATAACTTCTCTGTTCTTTTGGCTCAATAGCCGAAGAGTTTATTAACAAAACAAAAAAACATAGAGGCAGTATAAAATAGAATCTCATAGAATCACACCGTTATAAAGTACAAAGAGACTACTTATTTAGAATAATTACAAATAATTTAACAAATTAAACGAATAAAAGACCTTCTTATTAAAAAGAATGAGTTTCAAACAATTAGTTTAAAATAGTGTTAAATAAGCTTAAAAAAAAAAGAGTGTTAGACTTTATTTTTAGAAGAATAAATAAAATAATTAACAAAAAATAAAAGTTATTTATGGAATTTTGTGGTCAATCACATCTATTCTATAACACATAAGAATAAAAAATATGAAAAAGGTACTATTACTAGCATTTGTTGCGCTCATGAGCGTGCAGGCTATGGCACAACAAGTAGATTTAAGAAAAAAAATATCAGTTAGCGGAAACTCAGAATTAGAAATTACCCCTGATATTATTTATATCAGTATTTCACTAAAAGAATATTTTAGAGATAACAACAGCAAGAAAAAAGTAGAAATAACAGAATTAGAAACGCAATTATACGATGCAGTATTAAAAGCAGGTATACCAAAAGAAAACTTAACAATTAGTAACTTAAGTAGCTGGAATTACGACTATAACAAAAGGAAAAAAAATCCAGACTTCTTAGCTAGCAAGCAATACAGATTAAAAGTAAGTGATCTTTTCAAATACAATCAAATTTTAGACGCTATAGATGCAAAGGGAATTCAAAGTACTTATATAGAAAGTTACGACCACAGCGATATTCTGAACATTAAAAGAGATCTTCAGATAAAAGCATTAATGGATGCTCAAACCAAAGCAAAAGCTTTAGTAGAAGCTATTGGAAACAAATTAGGAGATGCAATAGACATTCAGGAAATAAACAATAACTATGGCAACCAGATGTATAGAACCATGGCGGTAGCATCAATGGAAATGAAAACTGCTGATGCCATGCAAGCTCCAGAAATTGATGTAAAAAAAATAAAGCTTAATTATACAATGAATGCTGTATTTGAAATCAAATAATTAATTATTCAACTTTTTAAAATTAAAACCCTTGTGAAAAAACATTCTCAAGGGTTTTATTGTTATTGACAAAATAAAACGAAGAATTATGAAAAAAATTATTTATGTATTATCCTTATTCGCTGTTTTCAGCTTAAGTATTCATCCTGCGTTTGCCAACGAAACTAAAGCTAAAAAAACGGCTGATTTAACTGTAGAACAACAAATAAAATTAAACCGTATAGTGAATAGAGTAGAAGAAATCCGAGATATGGATAAATCTAACTTAACTAAAGTAGAGCGCAAAGCTTTAAAATCAGAGCTTAAAGAACTTAAGAGTCAAGCAAGGGCGATAAGTAATGGTGTATATTTATCGTTCGGCGCTATAATCATTATCATCTTATTATTGATTTTAATCCTATAAATATCTAACCATAAAAAAAGCTGGCTAAAATTACTTTAGCCAGCTTTTTTTTAAATATTCAACTTACATTATTAGTTAATCATATCAAAACCGGTATAAGGCCTTAAGACTTCTGGAATCACAATTCCTTCAGGTGTTTGATAGTTCTCTAAAATAGAGGCCACAATTCTCGGTAAAGCCAAAGCGCTACCATTTAGAGTATGCGCCAGCTGAGCTTTTCCTTCCTTACCTTTAAATCTCAATTTTAAACGGTTACTCTGAAATGTCTCAAAGTTAGACACAGAAGAAACCTCTAACCAACGTTGCTGAGCGCCACTCCACACTTCCATATCGTAAGTCATAGCGGAGGTAAAACCCATATCACCACCACATAATCGCAATACTCTATAATGTAATCCTAAATTCTGCAATAAACCTTGAACATAAGCACGCATTTCTTCTAAAACATCGTACGACTTATCTGGGTGTACTATTTGAACCAACTCTACTTTATCAAACTGGTGTAATCTATTTAGCCCACGTACATGTGCACCATAAGAACCCGCCTCTCTTCTAAAGCAAGGTGTATAGGCTGTATTCTTAACAGGCAATTGCTCTTCTTTAACAATTTCATCTCTGTAAAGATTGGTTACCGGTACTTCTGCGGTAGGAATTAAAAATAAATTATCTACACCTGCATGATACATTTGACCTTCTTTATCAGGCAGTTGACCTGTACCAAATCCAGATGCCTCATTCACTAAATGTGGCACTTGCATTTCTTTATACCCGGCATTAGTTGCCTGATCTAAAAAATAATTAATAAGAGCTCGTTGGAGCCTGGCTCCTTTTCCTTTATAAACCGGGAAACCCGCCCCAGTAATTTTAACACCTAACTCAAAATCTATTAAATCATATTTTGCGGCTAATTCCCAGTGAGGTAAAGACTGTGCATCTAAATTTACAGGACTTCCAATTACTTCAACCACTTCATTTTCTTCGGGGGTTTTACCCTGTTTAACCATATGATGTGGTAAATTGGGTAGTTGTACAATTAGCTCATAAAGTTCTTGCTCTAATTGTTCTAATTTCGCACCTAATTCTTGAATTGCCTGCTTATTATTTGCAGTTTCAATTTTCTTTAACTCTGCGGCTTCCTTTTGTCCATTACGCATTAAATCGCCTATTTCCTTTGCCGCAGCATTTGCTAATGCAGATAAGGAGTCTAAATCCGTTTGAGCTTTTCTTCTCGACGAATCGGAAGCAATAATTAGATCAATTAGTTCAGGCTTATCAAAATTGCGGATAGCCAAACGCTCTAAAACTTTCTCTCTGTTTTCACGGATATAGTTAACTTGCAGCATGGTAATATTTTTTTTGCAAAGATACCTATTGCAATTTAAATGTTAAATGAAAAGATAAAATGCTTTGTGAATTTAAAATAATATTTTTTTAACCTTGATTTAGGAATAAATTACGCAGATTTAATCCCGATTACGAACAATACATTTTAAAATGTCCGGAAAACTATATTTAATTCCTACCCCCATTGGCAATTTGGAAGACATAACCTTACGCGCAATAAGGGTATTAAAAGAAGTAGACATTCTATTAGCTGAAGACACAAGAACAAGTGGGCCTTTATTAAAGCATTTAGAGATAGATAAAAAGGCTTATGCACATCATCAGCATAATGAGCATAAAGCTACCCAGGAAATAATAAAATTCTTGAAGTCTGGAAAATCAGTTGGCTTAATATCGGATGCCGGAACACCAGCTATATCAGACCCCGGTTTTTTCTTGGTTAGAGAAGCTATTAAAGAAGGTCTGGATATAGAGTGTTTACCAGGTCCTACAGCTTTTGTTCCTGCACTGGTTAATTCTGGTCTTCCAACAGAAAGTTTTGTGTTTGAAGGCTTCTTACCTGTAAAAAAAGGCAGGCAAACGAAACTTAAAAAGCTAGCTGCAGAAGAAAGAACGATGGTCTTTTATGAAAGTCCGCATAGATTATTAAAAACTTTAGAAGAGTTTGGCCAATATTTTGGGGAAGAAAGACAAGCTTCAATTAGTAGAGAGTTAACAAAGCTATTTGAAGAAACCGTAAGAGGTGAAATTTCTGAATTAAAAACACATTTTGAAAACAATACTTTAAAAGGAGAATTCGTAATTTGCATTGCTGGTTCGGAACCTATTAAAGACAAGAAAAAGAATAGATATAATGATAACAATTGATAAATTTTTATTGGATGATCAAGATCCAAAAACAGTAGAAAAAGTTCTTAGCAAACTAGCTGATCTATTAACAACAGGCGAAGAAATTCAATATCTGGCTGTTCAAAAGAAGCCTGCGGTAACATTGTTGCCAGACAGTATCGCGATTACTAATAAACGTATTTTTTACTGTGAGCCCGGCAACCTAGGCTTAACCATGAATTTTAAGGATATAAGCTGGAAAAACATAAAAGAAGCTTCTTTTAAAGAAGAATTTTTTGGTTCTAAATTTATATGTGTGCCGTTGCAGGGAGAAAACATTGTAACGGAATACATTCCAAAAGTTCAGGCACGTAAATTACATCAAGCGGTTAATGAGCAATTGGAACGTTATAAAGCCAACTTAGAAGCAGCAAAAAACCCGATTCAGATTGACCCTCAGCCTGTCGTTACAGAATCATCTCCCGTATACGATACTTTTGTAGAAGTAGTAGCTGAAGAAACAGAAGATGAAACAACCTTAAAGTTAAGAAAATTGAAAACACTTTTCGATAAAGGCTTAATTACAATTGAAGAGTACGAAGCAAAAAAAGCCGATATATTAGATACATTATAATAAAATGTCTACAAAGAAACGTTTTGGATATGCTGCTATTAGCGCGGCTCTTCTATTCTTAGCCTGGCCCCCTATAGCGTGGTTTACACCATTATTATTAGTGGCATTAGTTCCATTGTTTCTAGCTATAGACGATGTTATTAAAACGGTAGATAAAAAGCAAGGAAAAGCAGTATTCAGGCTATCTTTCTTTACCTTTTTATTATTTAATACGTTTAGTATTTATTGGATTTTTAATGCCATTAGTGCTTATAATACAGGTGTTATAGGCATAATTATTTCTGGTTTTGTATCATTAATACCTTACACGTTAGGCCCGCTCCTCCTGGCATTTATATTTTGGCTTGCATTTAAATTTTATAAATACATAAAGGGAACGTTATTTTTTATAGTCTTTATAGGTCTTTTTATTTCCGCAGAATATTTACAACAAAGCTGGGATCTTGCATTTCCATGGATGACTTTAGGAAATGGTTTTGCAGGAATGCATACATTGGTACAGTGGTACGAACATACGGGCGTTTACGGAGGTAGTGCCTGGATATTAGGCAGTAATATTTTAGTATTCCTATCTATAAAAGCAATAAAACAGACGTACAAAACCCATAAGTTAAAAATTAGCGCCGCTACTCTTGCCTTTATTGTAATACCAGCTTCTTATTCTATATATAGATATACTTCTTATACAGAAACGATTAACCCATCTAATGTAGTTGTTGTACAACCAAATGTAGATCCTTATTTAAAATATGGCAGCTTAACTGCTTTCGAACAATTAGGTACACTTATACATCTATCTGACAGCGTAGCACAACCCAACACAGAATTTTTTATCTGGCCTGAAACTGCAATACCCAATTACGCAGACGAAGATTTAATAAGAAATAACAGAGAATTTATAATTGCGCAAAATTTTCTGTCCAAATACGCAAATGGCACGTTAATAACTGGTGCCGAAACTGTAAAATGGTATCCGACAGAAGCCACTCAATCTGCCAGACATGTTCCAGATAAGGATATGTATCTCGATTATTTTAATTCTGCTTTACAAATAGAGAACTCAGCAAAAGTAGATATCTATCATAAATCCAAATTAGTACCCGGCGTAGAAAAGTTACCCTTCCCTCAGGTATTTTCATTTTTAAAACCCGTATTTGCAAAACTAGGTGGCTCAGTGGGAGGATGGGGATGGCAGGATAATCCAACAGTTTTTTATACACAAAGTGGAATTGGTACCGTTCCGGTTATCTGCTACGAAAGTTTATGGGGCAATTGGATAGGCAAAGCGGTAAAAGATGGCGCTCAGTTTATTACCATAATAACAAATGACGGATGGTGGGGTAATACATCAGGTAAAGATCAGCATTTATTATATGCTAAATTACGGGCTATAGAGATGCGCAGGTATGTTGTCAGATCAGCCAACACCGGAATTTCTGCGGTAATTAATCAGCGTGGAGAAGTTACCCATCAAACTGAGTGGTGGAAACGGGCTGCTATTAATGCAGATATTAATTTAAATAATGAGCTCACCTATTATACTAAAAACGGAGATCTGATAGCTGGATTTAGTATGATCTTAGCATTCCTCGGCTTTATTTACTTTTTGTATAAAAGCTTGTTTAAAAAAGATTCCTTATCTCAAACCTAATTTAAACATATTTACTAACTATAGGCATTCTTCTTCCAGCACCAAAAGCTTTGGGAGAAACGCGCAAAATAGGTGGAGCTTGAAATCTTTTAAATTCCGCAATATTTACCAACTTCAATATCCGTTGCACTAAATCTGCATCGAAGCCAGAAGCAATTAAAGATTTTCTATCTTTCTTTAACTCAATATGCTCAAATAACAGCTTATCTAAAACCTCATAATCAGGAAGAGAATCCGAATCTTTCTGGTTAGGGCGCAATTCTGCCGAAGGTGGTTTAACAATTGTATTGAGTGGTATAATCTCTCGCTCCCTATTTATAAATCTTGCGAGTTCAAATATTTGTGTTTTATAAACATCTCCTATTACACCCAGAGCACCACACATATCTCCATATAAAGTTCCATAACCAACAGAAACTTCACTTTTGTTAGATGTATTTAATAAAATATACCCAAACTTATTAGACAAAGCCATTAACAATACTCCTCTGCAACGAGCCTGAATATTCTCTTCAGTAAGATTAGCTTCTAATCCTTTAAAACTCTCCGAAAGAGCTACATCATAAGCTTTTGCAACCTTTTCAATAGAAATTATTTGATGATTACAGCCTAAATTTTGAACTAAATCAAGTGCATCTTTGATAGAATGATCGGACGAATATTTTGATGGCATTAAAACAGCATGTACATTCTCTGCTCCTAAGGCCTCAGCTGCCAAAGCACATACTATTGCAGAATCTATCCCGCCCGACAAGCCTAACACCGCTTTGGTAAACCCAGATTTTCTAAAATAATCCTGAATACCAATAATCAGTGCATCGTGTATTTGTGCTATATCTGTATCCCGCTCTTTTGCGGGATATTTATTTTTAACAAGGTTAACCTCATCGAGATCAAACAACTGCATATCTTCTCTAAAATACTTCATCTCGGCCTCGCAATTTCCTTCACTATCAAAGACCAATGAGCCACCATCAAAAATCACCTCTGTTTGAGCACCTATAGTATTTACATAAAATAGCGGTAATGCATATTTTTTTGCATTATCGCTCAGTATTTTTATACGTTCTTCATCATGACAATACGAAAATGGCGAAGCAGCAATGTTTATCATTAAATCTGGCGATTCCTCCATTAGCGTATCCATTGGACAAGAAACATACATGGGATTATCATTAATATTCCATAGATCTTCACAGATTGTTAATGCAATCCGTTTCCCCATAAAATCTATGCATTTAAATTCCGTTGCAGGCTCAAAATATCTATATTCTTCAAAAACATCATAAGTGGGTAGCAATGCTTTCTTCACGGTCCCTTTTATTTCTCCCGCTTCAATAAAATGAGCAACGTTATAAAAATCTTTTCCATCCAAAACCTCATTACGCATTGGCGCACCAATAATACAAGCTATGGCATTACAATGCTTAGCAATTTCATAAACTGCTTTCTCACAATCGTCTACAAATGAATTATAATCTAGCAAATCCTGAGGAGAATAACCGCATACAGAAAGTTCACTAAATACTATTAAATCAGCCCCTGCTGCCTTTGCTTTATTTAAGTACTCAATATTTTTCTGAGTATTAGATTCAAAATTTCCAATGTGGTAATTAAGTTGGGCAAGTGCTATTTTCATCCTTTTTTTTATATAATACGTTTAAACCTAAACTCATAAACAATGTTTTATATATCTCATAATTCAATTTATAAGAATATTAGGTTCAAGTTTTTTATTAACTTTCAACGTAAAATTATTATTCAGTTAAGTTTAGTACAAACTTAATTTATTTTTATCTCTAAACATCCCTTATGGAAACCAAAGAAGCGAAGAAAATCAATGTAGGCATTGTTCTTTCAGGAGGAGGCATTCGTGGTGTGGCACATTTGGGTGTATTGAAAGCTTTCACAAACACTGGAATAGAGTTTAGCCACATTAGCGGAACCAGTGCGGGCGCAATTGCGGGCACATTTTACGCTGGTGGAATAGATCCGGAAGAAGGGTTGAAAATTTTTGAAAAAACCAAGCTCTGGAAATTTATAAGACCTGCATTAGGTTCTTTAGGTTTAATAAACATTGAACGTACGGCCGATATACTTGCCGACTATTTCCCCGAAAATAAAATTGAAAAATTAAAAATACCGCTTACCATTGCCGCAGTAAATTTTAGTGCAGGTAAACTGGTTTATTTCACCGAAGGACCATTAATTAGAGCTGTACAAGCTTCTAGCTGTATTCCGGGAATTTTTAAACCAATAACTATTGACGGACAAATGTACGTAGACGGAGGTGTATTAAACAATTTTCCTATTGAACCTTTATTGGGGAAATGCGATTTCATTATAGGATCTAGCTGTAACCATTTAAGAGCTGTAGACAAAGTAACAGGTATTGTTAATTTAATGGCCCGAGCCGGCACAATGTCTATTAATCATGACATGGAACGGAAAGCTACCTTTTGCGATGCTCTAATAGAACCGAAAGGACTGGGAGAAATTAATACTTTCGACATGAAGCAAGCAGAAACCATTTATTGGCTAGCTTACGAAGAAACATTAAAAGCAATAAAAAACAACGAGAAATTACAAGACTTAATTGCTACATTGAAATCAAAAAAAAGCTAATATTTATTGTTCTAATATTATTAAAGCTTCATTTTTTAGCACGGGAATAGTTGTGCAAGTATTCATCTGAAGGCAGAACTGTACATCTTCTTCAATATTAAGCTGCTCTAAACGATGGCTATGCGAAGATTTATACAAATACTTTCTTAAATCATCTTTCGCCATCAAGAACAAATCTTCTGCAGCAACAGAGGCATCATCAAAATGAGCAAAATCTTTACGTAATCTATTAACTACTGCTCCCGCGAAAAGTGAATCCTCTAAATTAAATTTATCTTTCCAACCTGCACAAAGTAGTAAAACATTCTTATGCTCTTTAATTAACCAACTGCTTAAAGCCTCTAAATTAAGGAATGAACCTACTACTACTTTATGCGCCCTCTCTTGAGCCATTCTAAGCGCTTTAGTACCATTGGTTGTTGTTAATACAATTGTTTTGCCATCAACCTTTTCCTTCGTATAAGAAAAAGGAGAATTTCCAAAATCAAACCCCGGCACTACTTCTCCATTACGTTCCGCAGCTAATAAATAATCTGAATCCTTATAAGTTTTGCAATCTTCAACATCCATAACCGGAATTATCGAAGCCGCACCATTTTCTAAACCGTAAGTTATAGAAGAT
The DNA here is from genome assembly GCA_964583395.1 of uncultured Pedobacter sp. Classification (GTDB taxonomy): domain Bacteria; phylum Bacteroidota; class Bacteroidia; order Sphingobacteriales; family Sphingobacteriaceae; genus Pedobacter. The sequence continues at coordinate 133,364 of CAZOVM010000005.1, forward strand.
GTAGCCCTTAATATATCTATTACAACAACAATACTCTCTTCTATATCGTATAAGTCTAAGAGCGCTGGCGTAAAACAAACTTCAATTTTTTGCATACAATGTTTAAGCTTTCCGCTTATTTAAATGGAAATTTAACCACTCTTGCTTTAACCTTAGAATCGCGGATGCTAATAAAAATTTCTGTACCTTCTTTAGCTAAATCAGCCTGAACATAACCCATACCTATTGCCTTCTGTAAACTTGGTGATTGAGTACCTGATGTTACAACACCTGTTTCCGATCCTGATTCATTTACAATAGTGTAACCATGACGAGGAATTCCTCTATCAATCATTTCAAACCCCACTAACTTACGTTTTACCCCCGCTTCTTTCTGAGCTTGTAAAGCTTCTGAATTTGTGAATTTTTTCGTAAATTTAGTAATCCAGCCTAATCCAGCTTCTATTGGAGAAGTTGTATCATCAATATCATTTCCATATAAACAGAATCCCATTTCTAATCTAAGCGTATCACGAGCGCCCAAACCAATTGGCTTAATATTGTATTCTTTTCCTGCTTCAAAAATGGCATTCCAAATTTTATCAGCGTATTGATTTTCAAAATATATTTCAAAGCCTCCCGCACCTGTGTATCCGGTAGCAGAAATCAATACATTATCAACCCCAGCAAAAGTCCCTTTTTTGAAACTATAATACTCCATACTGGCCAAATCAATATCCGTTAAACTTTGTAGCGCATTAGTAGAATTCGGACCTTGTATTGCTAATAAGCTGGTTTCGTCAGAAATGTTTTTCATATCAACACCTTCAGTATTGAATTTAGATATCCAGTTCCAATCTTTTTCTATATTACTTGCATTAACTACTAACAAATAGGTTAATTCATCTATTCTATAGATTAACAAATCGTCTACAATACCCCCATCTTCATTTGGCAAACAAGAATATTGAATCTTCCCATCATATAATTTAGACGCATCATTGCTAGATACTCGCTGAATTAAATCTAAAGCCTTCTCTCCCTTTAAAATAAATTCACCCATGTGGCTAACATCAAATACGCCAACGCTATTTCTAACGGCCGCATGTTCAACATTTATGCCTTCATATTGAACAGGCATATTATAACCAGCAAAAGGGACTATTTTAGCACCTAATTGAATGTGTTTAGAGGTAAGAGCAGTATTCTTCATTATATTGAAATTGATGCGCAAAAGTAATAAAAATAGACTAAGAAACTAAGTGGTTAAACAGCAAATAAATCTAGCTGCGGATCTACCACTCTAAATGTACGGCGATGATAAGGCGTAAACCCATATTCAATAGTTGCTTTTCTATGTTTTAAGGTAGCATATCCCTTATTTTGATGCCATAAATAATCTGGGTATTCTAAAGACAGTTTAGCCATATAAGCATCTCTATGAGTTTTAGCCAATATCGAAGCCGCAGCAATGTTTAAATATTTTCCATCACCCTTTACAATGCAAGTATGCGGAAGGTCTTTGTATGCTTTAAACCGATTACCATCTATTACTAAATACTGCGGATCTATACTTAAACCAGCTATGGCCTTATGCATTGCTAAATAAGAAGCATTTAATATATTAATTTTATCTATTTCCTCATTATCTACTGATGCAACGGCCCATGCCAAAGCCTCTCTTTCAATTTTTACTCTTAAAAGTTCACGCTGACCATGATTCAATTGTTTAGAATCCGTTAAAATGGGGCAAGAAAAATCTATCGGTAAAATTACCGCAGCGGCAAAAACCGGCCCAACCAAACAACCTCTGCCTGCCTCATCACATCCAGCCTCTATGTATTCTTGTTGATAGCAATTTAATAGCATTTTCAAATTTAACAAATCCTCAATATCTATTCAATATTAGATTCTAAGATTTACAGACAAAGTACTTTCGTAAAATATATTGAATACTTGGTGTAATAAAATTGAAAATAACTATTCTTTTTGACACATTATAATCACATCTGTTTAATCTATATGAAATTAATTCAAAACGAAGTTCAACCCTTTACAGTTCACACCATTCTTTATGAAAAAGATGGGTTTACTATAGCGTATGGAAAATGGGGAGAAGAACCTGCTAGATTGGCTATGAAATGGCATAAAGATTTATTATCTGACGTACCATCCAATCAATTAGATCAAGAATGGTTTCATTTACCGTGTGACAGCAAATTCACCATAGAAATTTTAAAAAGCATTTTTGAAATCAGATCAGCATTTAAAGATACCGAGTCTGTAAAAACCGCTTTTTAGAAAGACATTAAACTTGTACACTTCCCCCCTTTACATCAAATGCGTCTCTTAGTCCGATAGCTAATAAATTAAAAGCATACACCGTAAGCATTATTGCCAATCCAGGAAGCATGGCTAAATAAGCTGCATCCATGATTATATAACCATAGTGCTCTCTAATCATCCCTCCCCAGCTCGGCATTGGAGGTTGTGCACCAAATCCTAAAAAGCTTAATCCCGTCTCCAAAATTATCGCAGAAGCAAAATTAGCAGATGCTACTACCAAAATTGGCCCAGCTATATTTGGCAAAATGTGTTTAATAATTATCCTTGGTGTTTTATAACCCAATGCTTTACTGGCCTCCACAAACTCTACCGCTTTTAAAGCCATTACCTGACCGCGCACCAATCTCGAAACATCAACCCATGTAGAAAGTCCAACTGCTATAAAAATTTGCCAAAAGCCCTTTCCTAATGCAAAAGAAATAGCTATTACAAGCAGTAACGATGGTAAAGACCATATAACGTTCATAAACCAAGAAATTGCAGCATCTATTTTACCTCCAAAATATCCTGCAATTGCTCCTAATGACACGCCTATAAACAACGAAATTAACACAGCCATTAGTCCTACGGATAACGAAACACGAATACCCAATATCAAACGACTCAAGAGATCTCTTCCATACATATCGGTTCCAAACCAAAATGTTTGCTCATAAGTATTGTTTTTATCTATAATAGGGTATGTGCTTTCTTCAGCTGGCTCATCATCGCCAATATACTCACGAACAACTGCTTTGCCATTTTCTTCCCGGTAATGCGTAATAGGAATACTTTTAATATCACTTTCCTGACCAAAAAGCATTTTTTCAAATACATTTACTTTTTCGATAGCTGGATTTTTAGATATTATAAGAAATTTAAAGGTTCTGCCGGGATGTTTATTACTCAGAGAAAGTTGCATTGTATTAGCGTTAGGTGTACTATCTGGCGTTACCAGATAACCCAACACCCCTAACAAAACCATAAACAGAATAAATACTAAACCCGATATCGCTAATTTATTGCGTTTAAATCGTTTCCAAATTTTTGCTGAGGGACTTAGATTATTCATTTATTTTACCGTTCTACCTTTCCATTTATAACTTCCTAAATTTCCGGCAATGCCAATATAAATAAGATATATGATATGCACCAAACTTAAAATGGGCGACAATACCATAAGTCTCTTTCTATTAGCAAATTGCGCTACTTTAACAATAAAATAAAACTCAAGAGCAATCTTAATGATTAACAAAATTAAACCCATGTTGAGGTACCCAATATTATTAAATCCGGATATTAAAAGAGTAAAAATGCTAAGGTTAAACAACCAAATTCCAATTCCTAATAAAATAATATACTTGTCTTTATAACTGGTACTTTTAGAGGCCCAGCGCTTTCTTTGAGCTATAAATTCGGTTAAATTTGGCTTGGCATAAGTACGGACAATAGATTCGTATGACTTAGCAAATCCTATAGCATCCGGATATTTTGCCACTACTTTATGGAGTAATAACTCATCGTCGCCCGATGCTTTATTATCTATTCCAGCAAACCCACCTACTTCTAAAAAAACCTCCTTTTCATATAATAAGTTAGCTCCATTACAGGTTGTAGGCCTTTTATTCCCAATAGTACTCGCACCCATTCCTATCAAAAACAAAAATTCTAATGATTGCAAGCGCTCAAAAAATGATTTTTCGTTATAATATGCCACGGGACCAGAGATCATTTTAAACGAGCTTTGCTCATACATACCCACCATATTTTGTAACCACTTCTTCTCCATAATACAATCGGCATCTGTAGTAATGATTAATTTACCTGAGGCTTCACTAATCGCAACTGCAATTGCCGCTTTTTTGTAAGAATTAATGGTTCGGTTATCTATGAAATTTATAAGCTTTACTTTAGGGGCATAATTTTTGACCAACTCGGCTGTATTATCTTCAGAATGATCATTTACTACAATAACTTCCAGTAAGTGGGATGGAAAATCCTGGTTTAGAATAGCATTGAGTGTGTTTTCAATATTTGAAGATTCATTTCTAGCTGCAATTATTACCGATACCTTAGTTGAAAAAACTTCATTTCGCAATTTAAAATAAGCGATTTTTCTCCAACCACGGCTAAATTGTATAATTGTATATACATAAGCTAAAGCCAACAAAGCCGATACGATATTAACTATGTTTAGGAGTTCCAAAGAAATTGAGTTTAAAGACGAAATAAGACCCTAAAACAGCGGGAAGTATAATATTTACAAACCATATACTAGCAATACAGGCTACTACCGCTGTATTCTGAGTTGTCACATATTGAAAAAAGAAAACTCCAGTTATACTTTTAGTGCCCAAATCAAGTAAATCTAAAGATGGTAAAAATGATTGAACAAAAAACAACACATTAATAAGAATGTATGTATCATTTAACTGAATGCTTGGAATTAACCAACTAAATATAATTAGATACTGAACACTATACACAATGTATCTTGCCATGCACAATAATAATATTTTGAATAACTCCATTTTACTGTATCGCCCCAGTAGTGCATAAAACTTCTTATACTTACGGGTAAACTTAAATGACAATAAAATACCGTTAATCCATCTAATATTAAAGTAGAAAACCACGAAAAACATGACAAATATAAACGCGACAAGACAAAGTGCAGAAAATAAAAAACTGTCGATTGGAGTAAATTTGTAAACAAAAACACAAATTGAGACAGCGCCAAAAATATTTTTAAGCACTAGTTGTCCAACATTCCCCACAGCCATAGCAACAGCACCAACGGCTCTGTTTCTTGGTCTGAGAAAGAATATGCGCCCTCCGTATTCTCCAATTCGGTTAGGTGTAAATATAGCCCAGGTTAAACCACAAAAAACAGATTCTATAGCCCTCCATAACGTTATGGGCTCAATTTTGCGGGTTAAAAACTTCCATTTAACTGCCTCCAAACCCCAATTAACCAACATTAATGCAAAAACTATCCCTATTACAACAAACACCTGAGTTGATGGAAGATTTGTAATCAATTCTAAAAAAGATTTTAAATCGTTATTTGCAATTAATTTGGCATATACAAACCATAGAGTAAGCGCAACAATCGCAATTTTTAGCGTTATAGAAAATAACTTCTTATGTTTCTTAGTCAAGATTTATATTTTTTTAGCAAAAATGCCTATTAAAATATGAATAACATTAAAAAAGGGCGTCTAAATTTACGAGACAGCAAATATTTTCTAAAGTCATTCTTTAGTATTACTAATTTATAAACTCCTAGTAAAGGTAAAAAAAATACACTACCTTCGACATTCGTATGAAAAAATCTAGTCGTTGGCGGGTAGCTCAGTATTTTGAAATTAGATGGTGGAAAAATTACCTTAAAAATAAAGATATAACCGATTATCTTACATGGAAAACAGATTATTGGAAAGCTTTTCTTAGCAAGATTGAGGAAAACATAAGTTTAAAAGAAAATTCCCGAATTTTAGATGCAGGATGCGGACCTGCGGGCATTTTTATTGCACTTCGTGAATACGACGTTACCGCTATTGATCCTTTACTAGATCAATATAATGACAATCTTAATCATTTCAAGAGAGAATTATATCCTTCAACCACCTTTGAAACCGTTGAACTAGAAAATTTTAACAGAAAAGAGGATTTTGATTTAATATTCTGTATTAATGCCATAAATCATGTATCTGATCTTAAAACTGCATTCGAGAAATTACATCAAAGTGCTAAAACCGGAGGAATTATGGTTGTCTCGATAGACGCTCATAATTTTAGTTTGTTCAAACATTTATTTAGGTTACAACCTGCAGACATTCTTCACCCGCATCAATATGACTTGAAGGAGTATAAAGAAATGCTTACAAGTTTAAATTGTTCTATTCTTCAAATGGTATTAATTAAGAAAGAATTCTTATTTAATCATTATGCTTTAGTTGCTCGGAAAAACTAAATTTAAGTAGGATATAATTATCGCAATTCGTATTTGAGAATAGTTATATTAGAGTGTGCTTAATATTGTTGTGTGATGACAGAAAAAAAAGAACGAGTTATTATGGGTATTGATCCCGGCACCTCTATTATGGGTTATGGCCTCATTTTAGAACGTGGAACTACCATAGAGCTTATTACAATGGGTATAGTACGTATGGATCATATAGACGATCCTTACCTTAAGTTACAACGTATATTTGAGAAAACCGTACATCTAATAGACGAACATAAGCCAGATACATTAGCCATAGAATCTCCTTTTTATGGGAAAAACATTCAGGTAGTCTTAAAATTAGGAAGAGCACAAGGGGTTGCTATGGCAGCAGCATTATCCAAAAATATTCCCGTTACTGAATACGCGCCCAGAAAAATCAAGCAAAGTATTACCGGAAATGGCAATGCAGGAAAAGAACAAGTAGCAGCAATGCTTCAACGATTGTTAAAATTTAAAGAAACACCCGAATTTTTAGACGCTACAGATGGATTGGCAATAGCCGTCTGTCATTCATTTCAGAAAATACCATCCGACGCAAAAAAAAGTTACTCAGGATGGGAGGCATTTGTAGCCGGGAATAAAAAGAGAGTAAAATAAAAAAAGAGTTAATTGTCATTAAAATTTAACAACAAATTAACTCTTTCAATAATATTAATATTGGGGGCTATTTAGAAGAATCCAATATTTTAAAAACTGCTTTACAGCAGATATATGTACCTATAAACAATATGATCCAAGTGATTAAAGAAACTGCAAAAGAATCATATGCAAAGCGGCCAAAAGTACCTATCATACACAATATCAATCCTATAACCATGGTCTTATAAATTGCAGGATCATTCGCTTTTTTAATGCTATCTGAATTTTGAATTTTATTTTCTTCCATTTTCTTATACTTATAATACAAATGTATGATTATTTTTAAGGAGATGAAAATCATTTAATCAAATAATCCAGATTTATTAAATAAGAAACTATAACTCATATAAATTGTTACTATTTAAAGATTAAAAAAATAATTATGATTAGAAATGCAACTGCCGTTTGGCAAGGAAGTGGAAAAGAGGGATCGGGCCATTTAACTACCCAGAGTAGCGTCCTTAACAAAACACAATATTCTTTTAAGACTAGATTTGAGGATGGTATCGGAACAAATCCTGAAGAATTAATTGCTGCGGCACATGCCGGATGCTTTACTATGAAATTAAGTTTTATATTAAATGAAAAAGGATTTACAGCCGAATCATTAAGTACAAAGTGCAATATAACTTTCGAAAATGGAAAGGTTACTAAATCACATTTAATTGTTGAAGCATCCGTACCATCTATTGATGATGCGGCATTTCAGGAGGCAGTAAAAGAAGCAGAGGAGAATTGTCCTATTTCTGTATTATTAGATACTGAAATAAGCTCGGAAGCGAAGCTCGTATAAAAACTTAGAGTAAAAGTAGCGGGGTTCATCCAGTATTATGAGGAGAATGGAAGTAGCCATCTAACTAAAAAATGGGATTCTTAAATCATCTTTAGAATAGAAACTCTGATCAAATTTTTAGCCTTTCCTTTCAGCTTCTTGCTTTTAGACAAACAAAAAAAGCTGAACATCTCTGTTCAGCTTTTTTTAAAAGAAAATTTTATTTTAACTAGCCGTTTAACGCTGCTGCACCACTTACAATCTCTGTAAGCTCTGTGGTAATAGCTGCCTGACGAGCCTGGTTATATGAAAGTTTAAGTGCTTTCAACAATTCACCAGCATTATCCGTAGCTTTATCCATTGCAGTCATTCTGGCTCCATGTTCAGAAGCATGCGAATCTAAAACCGCTTTATACAATTGCGTTTTAATTGATTTTGGAATTAATTGAGTAACAATTTCTTCTTTGGAAGGCTCCAAAATATAATCAATCGCATTGATTGATACATTTTCTTGGTCTTCTGATTTTGGTAAAGGCAACAATTGCTCTGTTGTAAGAATTTGAACAGCAGCATTTTTAAATCTATTATAGATTAATTCTACTCTGTCAAACTCCCCTTTCTCAAAACCTTCCATAATAGAAGTAGATATTAGAGAAACATTTTCAAAACTTAAGTCGGCAAAAACTTCGTTATTATTGCCAATAACATTGAAATTACGTTTTTCGAAAAAGTCCTGACTCTTTTTACCAATAGAGATAATGCTTACACTTCCTTTATGAAGTTGATCTGAATACTTTTCAGCGATAAGCTGATTAGCCGTCTTAATAACATTCATGTTAAATGCACCTGCTAAACCTCTATTTGAAGAAATCACAACAATTAACACTTTATTAGGTTCTCTTTCTTCAATAAACGGAGACGAGGCACCTTCTAAGCTTGAGGATAGATTTCCAAGAATATCTTTTAGCTTGGTAGCATAAGGACGCAAAGCAAGAATAGCATTGGTTGCTCTTTTCAACTTTGCAGCCGAGACCATTTTCATAGCCTTGGTAATCTGTTGTGTTGATTGAACAGATGAAATTCTATTTCTTACTTCTTTTAAATTAGCCATATTTTATTAATCTGGAATATCAAGTTGAAGTCTTAAGTCGAAGTTTGTAACTCCAGACTTAAGACTTCAGACCATTTATCTAATATTTAGATGAAAGTTCTTTAGCAACAGTTTCAAGTACAGTAGTAACTTCATCATCCAGTTTACCTGCTTTTAAAGCCTGTAAAGTTTCTGGGTGACGTAATTCTAATTGTTGTAAGTATTCAATTTCAAATTCTCTAACTTTCTCAACCGGAACAGTACGCATCAAGTTTTTAGTACCTATGTAAACCATAGCAACTTGTTTCTCTACTGTCATTGGAGAGAACTGACCTTGTTTTAACATCTCTACGTTACGACTACCTTTATCTAGAACTGATTTAGTAGCAGCATCTAAGTCTGAACCAAATTTAGAGAAAGCTTCTAACTCTCTGTATTGTGCTTGATCTAACTTTAAAGTACCGGCAACTTTCTTCATAGATTTAATTTGAGCATTACCACCCACTCTCGATACCGAGATACCTACGTTAATTGCTGGACGAACACCTGCGTTAAACAAGTTAGACTCTAAGAATATCTGACCATCAGTAATTGAAATTACGTTAGTTGGGATATATGCAGAAACATCACCTGCTTGCGTTTCAATAATTGGAAGTGCCGTTAATGAACCTCCACCTTTAACGATTCCTTTAATTGAATCAGGAAGATCGTTCATGTTTTTAGCAATCTCGTCGTTTGCATTAATCTTAGCAGCACGCTCTAATAAACGACTGTGAAGATAGAATACATCACCCGGATAAGCCTCACGACCTGGAGGACGACGTAATAATAACGACACCTCACGATAAGCTACTGCTTGTTTTGACAAATCATCATAAACAATTAAAGCTGGTCTTCCTGTATCACGGAAAAATTCACCTATTGCAGCACCTGAGAAAGGAGCGTAAAACTGAAGCGGAGCAGGCTCGGCAGCAGAAGCAGCTACAACAACTGTATAAGCCATTGCACCATTCTCTTCTAATGTACGAACGATATTCGCAACTGTACTTGCTTTTTGTCCGCAAGCTACATATATACAGAATACTGGATTTCCAGCTTCATAAAATTCTTTTTGATTGATAATGGTATCGATACAAACCGCAGTTTTACCAATTTGACGGTCACCAATAACCAACTCACGTTGACCACGACCAATTGGAATCATCGCATCAATAGCTTTGATACCTGTTTGCAATGGCTCAGTTACCGGCTGACGGTAAAGTACACCTGGAGCTTTACGCTCTAAAGGCATTTCATAAGTTTGTCCTACAATTGGGCCTTTACCATCTATAGGCTGACCTAAAGTATTCACAACGCGACCAAGCATACCTTCACCTACTTTAATAGAGGCAATTTTCTTAGTACGTTTAATTGTATCACCTTCTTTAATCTCGTTTGATGGGCCTAACAATACAACACCTACGTTGTCTTCCTCAAGGTTAAGAACTATACCTTGAAGACCATTGTTAAACTCTACCAATTCTCCTGACTGAACTTTGGTTAGTCCATAAACACGGGCAATACCATCACCCACTTGTAATACGGTACCAACTTCTTCCAGCTCAGTTTCTGATTTAAAGCCCGACAATTGTTGTCTGATGATTGCCGATACTTCATCTGGTCTTACCTCTACCATAATATAATTTTCTTTTAAAAATTTTAATTTCTGTGGTTACAAACCAATACGTTTGTAACGTTTACTATTATCAAGCTCTTAAAGCCCTGCCCCTCCGGCAAATTGTTTTTTAAGTTTGTTTAAACTACCCGATATACTTGCATCAAATTGTTTATCACCTACTTTTATTACGAAACCACCTATTAATGACTCATCAACGCTTGAGTTAATAAGCACTTCGTTAGCTCCCAACTCACGCTTTACCGTTTCTATAATGCTCGCTCTGCTTTCTTCTGTTAAAGGCGTTGCAGATTGAACAATAGCAGTCAAAATACCTTTTAATGCATTGTACTGCTTAATAAATTGTCTTGAAACTTCGAATAAAATGGCAGATCTGCCTTTACTTACAATGAGCTTAAAGAAAGACTTTGTGATTTCATGTACATGACTATCGAAAGTTGCACTTAAAATACCACGCTTCTTATCTAGAGGCACAATTGGGTTTTGTAAGATTGCTTCTAATTGCGGATTCTCATCCACAACTTTTCTGAAAAGCATCATATCATTTTTTAGATTCTCCAAGGCATTTTGCTCAATAGAGAGATCAATTAATGATTTTGCATATCTAGAAGCCGCTTTAGTATGTACCATTATTGGTTATTATAATAAGTTGTACTTTATTAGTTTAATTCAACCTTTTTAAGAAGGTCTGCTACCAACTCTTCTTGTTTAGATTTATCTGCTAATTGATTGCGTAAAACACGTTCTGCGATATCTAAAGACAAAGTAGAAACCTGTCCTTTTAGCTCAGCCAAAGCTGCCTTTTTCTGATTCTCAATCTCAGTTTTAGCTTTCTCAATCAACTTTGCGCCCTCTGTCTGAGCCTGCGTTTTAGCTTCGTTCACAATATTATCTTTCAGAATTTTAGCTTCTTTCAAAATTTCGTCACGCTCGTTGCGTGCTTCCTGCATCAAAGCTTCATTTTGTGATGTTAAGCGAGCCATTTCCTGCTTCGCTAATTCAGCTTTATTTAAAGCCTCGTCAATAGATTGCTCACGCTCTTTAATTGCGCCTAACACAGGTTTCCAAGCAAATTTTGACAACAGGAACAATAAAATCAAAAATGCAATAGTTTGAAATACAACTAAACCAACTTCAGGTATTAATAAATCCATATTGATATATTATATATATTTTTTTACTTATTCTTTTAATAAAAGCCATGTTATAAAACAACCTTTTATAACATGGCTAATGGGTTTTGTTATTACATTAATGCAACAACTACTGCGAATAATGCAACTGCCTCAACGAATGCAGCAGCGATTAACATTGCAGTTTGAATTTTTGAAGCAGCTTCCGGCTGACGAGCAATACCGTCCATAGCTGAACCACCAATACGTCCAATTCCTAGACCTGCACCAATTGCAGCTAAACCTGCACCAATTGCAGCGATACTTCCTGTAATCATGATTTTATATATTTATTGTTAAAAATTATGCTAATTAATGATGTTCCGACACTGCCATACCAATAAATAAAGCAGATAAAATTGTAAAAATAAACGCCTGAATAAACGCAACCATCAACTCTATACCTCCAATAAAAATAGCGAAAGGAATAGAAGCAGCAGCAACAAACAAATTATCGAAAACAAATATTAAACTTATTAAAGAGATAATTAGAATGTGACCAGCAGTAATGTTCGCAAATAAACGAATCATTAACGCAATTGGCTTTGTAAAAATTCCTATTAACTCAATAGGCATTAAAAATATTTTCATCGGAACAGGTACACCCGGCATCCAAAAGATATGCTTCCAGTAATATTTATTTCCATTAAACAACGTAATAAACAATGTACATAATGCCAATACCATTGTTACTGCAATATTACCGGTTAAGTTAGCACCACCTGGTAAAAATGGAACCAATCCCAACATATTGTTAAACCAGATAAAGAAAAATACTGTTAATAAATAAGGCATAAAACGCTCATATTTATGACCTAAGTTTGGTTTAGCAATATCGTCACGAACAAATAAAATAATTGGCTCTAAAAATGACTGCAATCCTTTAGGAGATTTTCCATGACGTTTTTTATAGCTATTAGCCACACTTATAAATATAACTAATAACACTATTACAGATAAAAATAGCGTAATCGTATTTTTGGTAATAGAAAAATTTAATGGTTTGGCATTTACTTTTTCATGTTCATCATTATACTCAATAAACTGACCATCTTTATTTGCTGTAGCAGAAGCAGAATAAATTTTTTCATGGTATTTAACGAAGCGAAGCCCTTCTTTTTCAACAACTACAGTTGCATTGTCGTCATGCTGAAATTCATCACTGTTAAACATCACCAATTTACCTTCAGAATAAAGGATTACAGGCAAACCAATATAAACATCACCTATAACATTCCAGCTATGCGCATCTGTTACGTGGTGTAATGCAAACTTACCTATTTCAAATTTTTTCTCTTTGGTTGATTCAGCATGCTCTGAAACGCTAGTTTGAGTAGGCTCAATTGCAGCATTTACATCAAACGAACGGAGGAAAAACACTGAAAAAAGCGCAAAAACGAAAATTATCCTCTTAAACTTAAACTCTAAAACACGGGTACAATCCATTTACTCGGAGATTTTTACTATTTATTTTGGTGGCGCAAGTTACGCAACAAACCGTATATTTCAAAGAAGGTAAACAATAAATATAAAGAAAAAAAGTTGAAGACAAAAATCAGGTCCTTTCCAGCATGATTTAAGCTATAAATTAACACAAAACCCATAGAAAAAATCAACTTTAAAATGATAGATCCCATAATCGCCATCACCCCTGTTTCCGGATTACGCTTTATACCTAAAAAAGCAACCACATAAGCTATAAAAGTTAGCCCACCTAAAAATCCAAATACCAGCCAAAATTTATCGGCCAATAATTTTACATCAGGGAATAATTTAGGAAGTAATACAGCAACACTAGCTAAAAGCCCTACGTATAGCAGATAATAAATAATAAATTTTTGTAAACTCAAAATTGTCCTTTTTTTACAAAGCTAGGATTACTTTTTTGAAATAAAGAATATGACTCTTTACAGGGTTTTAAAAACTAAAAAAGATCACATTACCTTTTTTTGAGAGCCTTAATTACTTGATACAAAGAAATAATAGTCCCTGCTAATCCGAAAAGAGCCGTAAAAATTAATTTTTCAGCGTTCCGATTCTCATCAATTTTATGTCCAATAAAAGCAAAAAGACCTATAGTAGCCAACATCTGAAAACCCGTCGCCGAAAATTTTGCAATAGACGTTAATCTTTTTTCTTCTTTGTTACCCTCATTATTTAGCATAAAAACAATAGATTTGAATTAAAATATACAAACTTAAGTTTTCTAACGTTAGACAGCTACTACCTCAAATACAAAACGCTAAGCAGTTAATAATATTCTCTTGAAAAACTTATCAAACATATATAAATCTTTACTATTTATTGTTTTTGTGAGTCTTACAATTGGCTGCTCTACCCAACAAGACACTTCATTTAACAGAAGTTTACAGAATCTATCAGCAAAATATAACTTTATTTATAATTCGAACCTTTTATTAAAAGATTACGAATTACTACTTTCCAAAAATTTCAGCGGGTCTTTCGAAGAAATATTACCAGTATATACACTCCCAGATGCGGCTCTTTCTTCTGACAAAAATTTAATACAGATCATATCTAAAGCACAAGCTATCATTTCGGAGAAGAATATCAGCAATTATTTAGATGAGGCTTACATGCTTTTAGGGAAAGCCAATTATTACCAGGATTTTCAATTCAGTGCGGTCGAATATTTCAACTATGTTCAAAAAGCATTTGTTCATGTTAAAGGCCGACAACTTAATGCGCTAAACTGGAAAGCAAGAAGCGAAATTCAATTAAATAAAATCAAAGATGCTGAAGAAACGATAGCAACTATAAACTCTTTATTGTCGACTCTTAAAAAGGGGAAGACCGAATCTTATGCCACCATTACGCAATGGCATATTAATAGAGGAAATTATCCCTTAGCTATTTTCAATTTAAAGCTGGCTTTAAAGGGTAAAAAAACCAAGCTTGAAGCCGATAGATGGGAATATATATTAGCTCAACTTTATGACAAAGTTAATAACCCCCAAGAAAGTCTTAAATACTATAAAAAAGTTGCCCGATCTAATGCTCCTTTCGATTTGTATTTTAATGCCAATTTAAACAAAGTAAAATTACAGTCGTTACTCTCTACAGATTCTATAAATAAAGAGGAACAAATTTTAGCCCTTTTAAAAGACGATAAAAATGAGGATTATATAGATCAGATCTATTATAAGACAGCCGAGCTATATGCCGAAGATGGTGATTTTATAAATGCGGAAAAATACTATAAGCTATCTATTGCAAAAAGCACTCAAAACACCCATCAAAAAGGATTAGCTTATTTAAAGCTTGCAGATTTAAATTTTTCCAACAAAAAAGATTATCTAACTTCTAAATTATATTACGACAGTGCTTTAACAACGCTTCCGAAAACTTATATAGCTTATAAAGCAATTGAAAAAAAATCGAATAGCTTAGAGTATTTATCTTCAAGATTTGAGAACATTGCTTTTCAAGACACCTTACAGTTATTAGCAAACTTAACAGATGCAGAGCGTTTACATAGAATAAATCTAATATTAGGCCCAGAGGCCCCACTTCCAACTGTAAACAACAATAATACGCCTCAAAATAACGCTAATCAATTTAATACTACTTCAAGCCAGAACAACACAAATTTTTACTTCAATAATCCAACTGCAATATCTATTGGGTTTACCGATTTTAAAAGGAAATGGGGTTCCAGACCATTAGAAGACAATTGGAGACAATCTTCTAAACCGTCACAACTATCTGCTCAAAATACCGGAAACAATGCAAGCGGCGAGTCTGTCAATCAAAAACCACTTGAAATGGACAATAGCAGCAGAGAATTAAAAATTCAAAGATATTTAGATAATATTCCTTCTACTCCGGATAAAAAATTGGCATCCAATAACATCATCAAATCGGCTTTATTTGAAATTGCAAGTTTTTATCAGCAAGAGTTAAACGAACCTTTAGAAGCAATAAAATACTATGAAGAACTCTTAAGAAGATTCCCGGATTATAAAAGAGATGTAATCTATTACAGCTTATTTAGAGCATATCAAACAATTGATGAAGATAAAGTTGAAAAATATAAAGACTTAATCATTAAAGAATACCCGAATACGGCTTATGCAAATGCTGTATTAGATCCTTTAGCAACATTCAAAGAATCGGAAAAAGAATTAAAAGTTCAAGAATTATACAATATAGTATACCAAGAATTTGAAGATAAAACTTATTCTACAGTAATCAGTAAGGTAGATAGTATTTTAACAGAATATCCAAATAATAAAATAAGCGCACAATACGACTATCTAAAGTCTATAGCCATTGGAAGAACAAACAGTGTAGATACTTTATTAACAGTTTTTAATAATATAGTGGCTAATCATCCTCAAGACAGCATCATTACCCCATTGGTAAAAGAACATATTGAATTTATTAACAACAATATTAATGAATTTAGAAACAGAACTTTTGCTTTAAACGATTTTGATATAAACGACCCGCGATTTTTAGCTCAAAATACAGTTGCACCCATCAGAACTGTACCTACACCGATCGAAAAACCAATTGTAACGCCAATTGTTGTACCTCCTGTAGAAGCGATAGACCCACCAATTACAGAAACGGCGCAAAATAAAATAGATACTATTAAAATTAACCCAGTGAAAGTAGAATCTGCAACTGGCAATCAGCCTCCACCAAGCAAACCTACTATTACCCAACCACAAATTGCCCCTCCGGTTGTAGGCCGACCTGTCGATACCGAAGATGCTATCGTAAACGATGGAACTTTCACAAATAGTCCTTCCGATTTATATTATTTTGTAATATATATTGATGACCCGTCTATAACTTTAAGCTCGTCTAGGTTTGGAATAGGTCAATTTAACAGGAGTAATTATCCAACAGAAAATTTAAGACATCAATTGCAAGAATTAGAAGCCGATCAATTGATATTTGTAGGTAACTTTACAGACTTAGAAAGTATAAAAAAATACAACACAAGAATAAGCGGACAAATGGGCTCAATTATGAAAATACCGGCTAACAGGTATCAATACTTTATGATAAGTAAAGAAAATTTCGAAAAATTGAACTCAAGAGCAAGAATACTTCAGTATATTACTTTTTTTTCAAAAAATATTAAATGAATAAACAACTAACCAAAGAGCAAATCAAGAAATACAACAACAACCTTTGGAAAATCTTCATAGGTATTATTGTACTATTTGCTTTATTTATATTATCTGTAGGTTTCGGACTTTTTGGTCAACTTCCTACTACCGCAAGCATTGAGAATCCTAAAAGCAACCAAGCAACAGAAGTTTTAGCTGAAGACGGACGTGTTTTGGGGACTTATTTTGCCAAAAATCGATCAAACATCTCTTATAAAGAGATTTCACCAAATGTAATTAATGCATTAATCGCGACAGAAGACATCCGTTTTTTATCGCATAGCGGAATAGATTTCAAAAGAACCTTTACCATTTTCTTCTATAATTTAGTAGGAAAACGTCAAGGAGCAAGTACCATTACCCAACAATTGGCACTTAATTTATTTTCGGAAGAAGGTCGTCAAAGAAATTTCTTTAAAAGGCTAATTCAAAAATTCCAGGAATGGGTGGTTGCAGTAAAGCTAGAAAGAAACTATACAAAGGAAGAAATTATTACCATGTATTTAAATACGGTAGATTTTGGCAACCAAGCTTATGGAATCAAATCGGCAGCACGCGTATATTTTAATACTACGCCCGATAAACTAACGGTTGCAGAAGCTGCAGTATTAATCGGGTTACAAAAAGGTATTACAAGATATTCGCCAACACGTAATCCTGAAAGATCTTTAGCTCGAAGAAATACAGTTATGTCTTTAATGGTGAAATCTGACTTCTTAACAGAACAACAATACGAACAAGAGAAAGAAAAACCATTAGGATTAAGATTTAATGCGGCAACTGTAAATGAGGGTATTGCTCCTTACTTTAGAGCAGTTGTTAAAAGTGATGTTAAAGCAATTTTAGCGGAACGCTCTATCTTAAAATCGGACGGCACGCCTTATAATTTAGATACAGATGGTTTGCGCATCATCACTACTATACACTATGATATGCAACAATATGCTGAAGAAGCGCAAAAAGAATATATGAAGACGCTACAAGATCAGTTTATCAATAGTTGGAAAGGTCGCAACCCATTCAAAGGAATGGAGCTACAGATAAACCAAGGAATAAGAAGGTCTGATCGATACAAAGCATTAACTTTAGAAGGCAAATCGGAAGAAGAGATTCAAAAAGATTTTAATACACCTACCCAATTAAACATATTTACCTGGAAGGGTGATATAGACACCTTAATGAAACCGATAGACTCGGTAAAATATTATAAAATGTTGTTACGTAACGCCATGATGGCGATGGATCCACAAACAGGATTTGTGAAAGCTTGGGTTGGAGGGATAAATTACGAACACTTTAAATACGACCAGGTAAAAATGGGAACACGTCAGGTAGGTTCAACCGCCAAACCATTTACGTATGCGGTAGCAGTAGAAAACGGATATTCTCCTTGTTATATGGTAAAAAATGAACCAGTAACCATTTCCAATCCGGGAAGTCCCGATTGGACGCCGCGTTCTTCAGGAACCATAGAAGGTACCATTTCGTTGCAAAAAGCTTTAGCGGCTTCTCAAAACTATATTGCTGCTTTTTTAATGAAAATGGTAGGCCCTACAGCCGTAGCAACTCAGATTAAAAGAATGGGCATTACAACAGATGTGCCTGTGGTGCCATCCATCAGCTTAGGCTCTTTTGATGCTTCTGTGTACGACATGGTGGGTGCGTATAGCGTTTTTGCAAATAAGGGTTATTGGACCAAGCCTTTATATATAGAACGTATTGAAGACAAGAATGGCATTGTGCTTTTTGAAGATAAGGCCATTCCTAAAGCAGCTATGAACGAAGAAGTAGCTTATGTTATGACACGTATGCTGCAAGGCGTTGTGCGCGAAGGAACGGGTGGCAGTTTAGGTTGGAGATATGGTATAAGAACGCCTGTGGGTGGAAAAACAGGAACTACCCAAAATAATTCTGATGGCTGGTTTATGGCCATTACGCCAGATTTGGTAGCAGGCGTATGGACGGGTTGCGAAGACCGCGCTTTTCACTTCATCAGCACAAGTATGGGTGAAGGTGCCAAAACTGCCTTACCTATATACGCCGGTTTTATGAAGCGTGTATATGCAGATCCTAAGATAAAAATCAGCAAGGGTGATTTCGAACCTCCAAGAAATGGGGTAAGTATTGTTACCGATTGTTCGCAATATCAGCAGCAACATGAGCAAACTACTTCTGAGCTCGATCAGAAGCTGGGATTTTAAAACAAGAAAGGAGATGTTTTCAACATCTCCTTTCTTGTTAAGAACTAAAATTAATATATCATCAATTTATTTAAAGCCTCATGTTCTAACGATTTCACATCGTTAACTCCTCTGACTAAACAAATAACATAGGGCTGTATCAAAAAGCTTAAATGTTTTTTCAATCCCTCAGAAATAACCTTAATGCACTTTTTAACCAGCCCTAATAATAAATTTATCAATTTATACCGTAAGATATTAACAATATTTTCGATAATAAAATTTTTAGGATAGATAGGATAAAAACCGATATGAATGGGTTATTTATCTATATGAAGTAAAAAAGAAAAATTACATTTTACACCTCCTGCTTTCGCAACGATTCTCTTATTTAACAAGAGCTTTTTAAATTTCACCCCAAATCAATAAGCATTCGCCACATATTTTATATATATCTATTTTAAAATATGTTTCTTCGTAATCAATGAGAAATAACAATCTTACTACTGGCAAATTTATAAAAGTATGGCTTTTACACTCACTATTGTATTGGGTAGGTACAAATGGCTATACGCTTGCTATATATAAAATAAAATTATTAAGATACGGCAATTATCTATGGCATGAAGATGGTTCTCCAACCACTGTTTGGGATAGATTTTATGAAATGCAGGTTTACAGCTATATTTGGGCCTTTTCACTAATCTTTATCTTATTGGTAGAATTAGTTAGAACTAAATTCTATCAACCAAAAAAATTCCATGTATTTGTTTTTGCTGTAATTGGAGCAGCTATTATATGGTCTACACTAAACATTTTATACCACAATCTAAAAGTCAACGCAGGTTACTCATGGACCACAACCTATTATATTGAATATTTCATTCTATATGCAATTATATATGCTGTTTGTAGAGAATTTATAGAGCAAAAATTATATATAAAGGATGTACGCAAAATAAAAGCTGTATCAGAACTAAATGCTTTAAAAGCACAGGTAAACCCGCATTTTTTCTTCAACACTTTCAACTATATATATGGTACTGCTATGCTCGAAAATGCGCCCAAAACCGCCAAGGCAATACAAATGATGACAGAAATGATGCGCTATACAATGAGCATAGCTCAAGAAGAGCGTGTGCCTTTAAAAGATGAAATACAGTTTATTCATAATTATATAGAGCTGCAACAACTTAGAATACCTGAAAAGTCAAATATTTCTTTAAATATTTTATTTCCAGAGTCGATACCTTCTCAAGCTATGATTGCGCCAATGCTAATTACACCATTAATTGAAAATGCATTTAAATACGGAATTAGCGTAGATAAAAATTGCTATGTAAACATAAAAGTCTTTATCACAGTCAATCG
Source organism: uncultured Pedobacter sp. (assembly GCA_964583395.1). GTDB lineage: Bacteria > Bacteroidota > Bacteroidia > Sphingobacteriales > Sphingobacteriaceae > Pedobacter. Next base: position 153,723 of record CAZOVM010000005.1, read on the forward strand.
TCTAAATATCGAGATTGAGAATAGCATAAGTTCTACTACTCCAGCTCGACTAGGTACAGGAATAAAAAACACAGAAAAAAGATTAAAAATTCTTTACAAAAACGCAGTATTTAGCCATCATGAGCAGAATAACACCTATAAAGTAATGTTAAACATACCTATATAAAAAATGAAATACATTGGATTTATACTTTTACTGCTTGCGCAAACTGCAACGGCTCAAACATTTGAAATTAACGGCACAGTCCTCAATAAAATCAGACCTTTTATAATTATTCAAACACATAATCCATTTTCTGGCGTCATAAAAAAAGATACTGTTATACTTTCTAATGATGGGAGCTTTTCAGCTTTCGTATCAGATGATCGTCCTTTTTATAATTTCACTTTAAATATTGACAGCTTAAAAAGCATCGAACTAATAGGATTAAGTGGAGGAAAGATGACTTTAGAAATTAAGCCCAACACTAAGCCTGCTATTATTGGAGGAAATTTACAAAGAGTAGCCCAGTTTCGGGATGTGGAACAAGCTTATTTTAAAAAAATATACGATGAATACCACAAACGTAATCCTTTATTAGAAAGAAGTGATTTTCAAAGAACTGATGCCTATTTTTTGGTTCACGACTCTATAACCTTAGAGCGGATAAATTTCATGAAAACCCATTTTAGTGTAAATACGTTAGATATAGAAAAACGATTTATAAAGTATTACGAATGGAACTACTTAGCCTCCGATTTATTCTATAAGCAGTCTTATAATAATGCTCCGGCTGAAAGAATCCAATTTATAGCGCAACGTTTAGGGAAGCAAAGCGACAATTACTATCGTTTTTCAAATTACTTTAATATAGATAACAACGAGTTTACTTTTGTGCCAGGCTATCAAAGATTAATTTACTCCATGTTATTAGCCGAAATTAGTAAAAGAAGGGCATCAAACAACGAGATTTTCTCCTATTATAATACCGTTCAAAATGCTTTATCTATAATAAACGAACTAACTAGAAATGAAAGTACGCGAATAAATTTAAAACTGCTTTTTATAACAGCGGTAACCGATGAACTCGACCGAAATAAAAACACCAAAGATTTAGAATCGCTACTGCCTTTGTTATTATCTTTAGACAAGCCGACCAAAAATAAAAACTACAATGAATTAAAAGAAAGAATCAATACCATCCTAATACAAAAAAAATTTGCAAAAGGTTCTTTAGCCCCACAATTTACCGTATATGATGTCAATGAAAATAAAATACAGTTATCAGATTTTAAAGGAAAAAAGATAATAATAGATATTTCGGCTTCTTGGTGTGGCCCATGTATTGCCTACATTCCTACTTGGAATAAAAGAGTTGACGAAAACAAAGACCCGAATACTATTTTTGTTTATCTTTCCATAGACAACACAAAAGAAGAATGGATTCAATTCCGGAAAAGACATCCTGCAAAAGGCATCCAGTTATTTGCAGGAAATGGAGGATTTAAATCTCCATTTGCAATTACCTATGAAATTAGCATGTTGCCGAATCAAATAATAATTGATGAAAACGGATTAATTGAATCCTACTCTTTTAAGTAAGAATAATGAAATTACATGCTATTGCCGTAGATGACGAACCAATTGCTTTAGAAATTATAAAGCAACATGGTGAGAAGATAGCTTTTATAGATATCAGAAAATACTTTTTAAGTCAAACTGAAGCCTTAATCTATATTCAAAAATACCAACCTGACTTGATTTTTTTAGACATTCAGATGCCGGATGGTTCTGGTCTCGATTTCGCAAAAAACAACAATATTTCATCACAAATTATATACACAACAGCATTTTCTGATTACGCTATTCAAGCTTTTGACATGGTTACTACAGATTACCTCTTAAAACCTATAGGCTTTGACCGATTTGAACGTGCTTGTAAACGTGCAATAGAAAATCATCATTCTGCCAAAAATGTAGACTATTTATTTGTTAAAAGCGGAACCGACCACGTTAGAATTAACCTGCAAGAACTTAATTATATAAAATCTGCAGATAACTATGCTGTTTTTTATGAAAAACACCGGCAAACAATTTCACGTATAACTTTATCAGAAGTACTAGAACTTCTACCCCCCTATTTCTGCAGGATTCATAAATCATATATTATTTCTCTAAACAAAATTGAAGAAGTAAGCACATCAAAATTAAAAATATCAGGGGTTGAATTACCTATTTCAGCCAGATTTAAAAAAAGTTTTTCATTAAAATGGAATAGATAAAATATATTTTATCTTATTACTTTAATAGATCCTTTTTACCCTCCACTATTCAAAACCTTTGTTACATTTCTAAAAAATCTTTGCAATAAAGAACTCTCTTCCGTTATAATCTCGGCATCGGCTTGCATGCCGTTTTTAAGAACAATTTTTCTATTTGGGTCTTTGTTTTCAAAATGATCGAAAGTTACTTTCGCAATAAATACACTATCTCTATAAGCTACGTCCGAAACATAGCTTAAAGTTCCTTTAATCATCCCATATTGTTCAAAAGGATAGCTTCTCAATTTTATTAAAGTTTTTTCGCCTGTTCTAATCTTCCCCATATTATATTGCGGAATTTTAACTTCACCAAAGAAATCTTCATTTCCTGGATTAACGATAAACAACTCTTGTCCGGCAGAGATGTTTTGTCCCGCCTGAATAATACCAGCAAAGCTTAATTTGCCATCGGTAGGTGCTTTAAATACATTTTGTAAAATCCAGCTATCTACTTCCGTTATAGCTTGATTTAAAGATTGTACAAATTTTGACTGCTGTTCGGAAATAGTATGCTCTAGTTCTAATAATTCTTTTTCTTTAGCATTATAACTTGTAGAATTATTTAAAATAGAAGTTTCTGTTTGTTGTAAGGGATGCTTAGAGGCATAAAATTTATTTTCCTGAGCTACAAACTCACTGCGTGATATCACATTCTTTTTAAATAACGTCTGGTATCTTTTATATTCCTCTTCAGCATTTGCGTATTCCTGCTCTTGAATTTCTTGCTGTTTAAGTATCTGATTTTTTAATGCCGATACATCTTGAAGTTCTCTCTTCAAAAATGCCCGCCTATTTATATAGTATCCACTTTTTTGAGTTGCCTGGAATTGTAAATAATCTTGAAAAAAGCGTTGATAAGCTCCCTGTAACTCACCCAAATTTAAACTTTCAGGAATTTCATGATTCTTAATACTATATCCAGAGGTTATTTCATCTTGCAATTGACGTAAAATGGCGGATATTTTTAAAACATCAGCGGGGTTAGCTGTACTCTCTGCATAAGCCAAAATTTGTCCTTCTTTTACACTATCTCCATCCTTTACTAGTAAAGATACTAACTTACTGTTTTTATTTGCTAACAGGGTTTTAGGAGCATTTAAGCTGTTAATTCTTAAAGTAGTTTTTACAACATCCGGATAATTAATGAATGCGGCCAGTAAAATTACGCCTCCTATAATTGCGAACACCAAACTTATACCCCATCGCACAATCCAGCGGGGAACTGCCGTAATTATTTCGTGTACTTCTTCACTTCTCAATTCCTGTTTATAAAGTGAATTCCGTACAATAAAACTTTCTTCTTCGCTCATATTTTTTATTTAACTACCTAATTCTAACTGATTTTTCACAAGCTGGTAATACTCCCCTTTATTTTTTGTTAATTCTAAATGCGTGCCTTGTTCTATAATTTTTCCTTTATCTAATACAACAATATTATCCGCATTTTTAACCGTACTTAACCTGTGCGCTACCACAACAACTGTCCGGCCTTTGAAAAAAGTTTCTAAATTCTCTAGAATTGTCTTTTCGTTATTCGCGTCCAGAGAATTTGTTGCTTCGTCAAAAAATATATACTTAGGATCTTTGTATACAGCTCTTGCAATAAGTATTCTTTGTCGCTGACCTTGACTAATCCCATTCCCCTCGGCACCAATCTTAGTATTCAGACCTAATGGCAAACTTTCTATAAAATCATTAATATTCGCCATTTTTATGGCACGTTGTAACTTTTCAGTGTTCGGATATTCATCACCCACAGCTATATTTCTCGCAATGGTATCAGAAAATATAAAGCCATCCTGCATAACGGTGCCGCATGTTCCTCTCCAAGACTTGAATCCAATCTGATTTAAATAATTTGCTCCAATTTTAATTTCTCCTTTGTGAGGTTCATAAAACCTTAGTAAAAGTTTTAAAATAGTAGTTTTACCACTACCACTCATACCCACAATCGCCGTTGTTTTACCATGTGGGATATATAAATTAATATCTGATAAGACGGGTTCATTACCGGCTCCCGGATAGGTAAATGAAATATTCTGAAGGTGAATACTTGTATCGGTCGGTAACTCATTCATGAAAACCTTATTTACGGGCTCCTCATCTTCCATCTGATGAATTTCATTTAAACGTTCTAAACTGATTTTAGCATCCTGCAATTGTTGTATAAATCCTAACATTTGCTCTATAGGACTATTCAGTTGACCTATTACATATTGAATAGCCATCATACCTCCCAGGGTTAACTGACCGTCTATAACTGCCTTTGCAACAATAAATGTGATCACGATATTTTTACCTTCATTGATAAAAAAAGTGCCCGCTTTTTGAATTTGTTCTAACGACAGGCTTTTTATATTAAACCTGAATAAACCAGCCTGAATTCTTTCCCACTCCCATCTTTTTTGCTGTTCACAATTATTAAGCTTAATCTCCTGCATTCCGCCAATAAGTTGTATAACTGAACTCTGATTCTTAGAAGAAATATCGAAGCGCTTAAAATCGAGCTCCCTTCTTTTCTTTAAGAAAAAAATTATCCAAAGTGCATAAACGACAGAGCTTAATAAAAAAATAAAGAAAATACTTACGTTGTACCAGGCTAATACAACTGCAAATACCACCAAATTAAACATAGAAAACAAAATATTCAATGTAGAACCAGTTAAAAAACTCTGTATTCTATTTTGATCGTTCATGCGCTGCATGATATCGCCTGTCATTTTGGTATCGAAAAAGCTCATAGGGAGTTTCATGAGCTTAATTATAAAATCCGTTAAAATAGAAATATTTATACGGGAACTAATGTGCAGTAAAATCCAGGATCGTATAAACTCTACACTGGTACGCCCTAAAAACAACATAGTTTGGGCTATGAGAATAATGTAGATAAAATTAAGGTTACGGGTGTTTATACCAATATCTACAATGCTTTGGGTAAGAAAAGGGACAACCAGTTGCAATAAACTCCCTACACCTAGTCCTACAAACAATTGCAAAATTAATTGTTTATAACTTCTTAAATAACCTAGAAGATAACCAAAGCTTAATCCCTCTTGTTTATCTCCTTCATTATTATAAAACTCAGGTGTTGGCTCCAGAGCAAGTAAAATTCCAAAATTTTTATTATCTATTTTATCACTTACCCAATGTCTAAGAAGCTCATCTTTTGAATAAATTATTAGCCCCCTTCCCGGATCGGCAATAAAATATTTATTATTTTTTACTCTATATAGAACCACAAAGTGATTTTGATCCCAATGCAGGATAAGCGGTAATTTTAGATCATGAAGTTCATCCAGATCAATCCGGGCACCACTGGTACGAAAACCAATTTTTTCTGCTGCTTCACTTATTCCTAACAAAGAAACACCTTCTCTATTGATTCCGCTAATATCACGCAATCGTTGAAGATTAAAATTTTTACCATAATGTTTTGCAACCATCCGTAAACACGTAGGTCCGCAATCCATTTGGTCGGGTTGTTTATAAAATGGAAATTTTGACAACTTTTTTTTATAATAAGATGAGGAATAAGAGCAATTTAAAGCACCACAACTTCTTTACAATAATGGAAATTAAGAATTAAAAAAATCGGAGCGGGAATGCTCCGATTTTTTAATCTTACCAAGCTCCTTGGCAGTAAGAATAAGATATAACCGCAGTAGGATAGCCATTTCCTGTGCAGTATGACTCATACCAATATGGATTACATTCAGGCACCTCAACTGGCGGCCCCATTAATTGGTACTCTCCATCAACGCAATACATCCAAAATGTCGTAAATGGAGGCGCTCCGCCTTGAACTTTTTTTAACTCTTCTTTACTTAATAAATTCACTTTTTTCATAATAAAATTTAATTGGTTAGTTAGAATTTTGTCGACCGATCACGCTCGGCCAACTTAAGCGACATAGGTTTTAAAACCTCATGTTGGTTGCAAATTAGTTTGCTAACATATAAATCATTACCCTATCAAAGTCACAATAGAATGCAGAATGCTGATACAAATGATTTTTTAATATTAAATAAATAGCTACTATTCTGCAAACTCAAAACGCAGAAATCTAGTAGTTTCAGAATTTTTATTTACCAACCCCCATGACAATAGGAATAGCCATCAGCAGCAAATGCTGTATAATATCCATTGGTGTGGCAATAGTTTTCCCAATTAGACGTATTACAATCCGGAACTTCAAACGGAGGCCCCAATAGGACATGATCTGCATTAACACAATACATCAAGTAATACGTATAAGGAGGAATACCGCCCTGTACTTTTTTTAACTCTTCTCTACTTAATAAATTCACTTTTTTCATAATAAAATTTAATTGGTTAGTTAGAATTTTGTCGACCGATCACGCTCGGTTAACTTAAGCGACATGCATTTTAAAACTTCATATTGGTTAATTCAATAATGCATATTGCTTAAGTTATTAACTTTAAATGCAACAAAAAAATTTTAGGACGGATAGGGTAATTACCGATACGAACACGGTATTTTTCGATATTAAATAAAATTTCCCCCTGTCGACTCTAAGAAATAAATCAGGAAATTAAAGGTTCGATAGATGCTTAAGGAATAATAAATTACCCCTATAATTTCTTTAACAATTCTTCAAGATCTTCAAATCTTATATTCTTGGTGACTATTTTGCCTTGTTTATCAACCAAATAGTTTTGAGACAAAGTATACAAATCAAATACTACAGCATTTTCTGATTTTTCCAATGACGCTTTGTCTATATAATGACCACTCCAGGTAAATCCGTAGTTTAAGGCGGATTTTTTCCATTGCTCTTCGTTTTCTGTTATGGATACGCTTATTATTTCAAAACCTTTAGCTTTGTAATTTTGATAAATAGGTATAAGATCTAATTGCTCTTCAAAATTTGCTTTATTAGAAGAGCTCCAAAAATTAACAAGCGTTAATTTGTTAGTTTCAAAAGCTGGTTCGAAAGATTTATCATTCAATTTTTTTCCTTTAATTAAAGGAAAGGGATTACCATACTGAAGTGGCCCCGATTTGCCAATTTAAACTACATGTACTTGTAAACATCTAGTATTTAAATTAAAAGAGATTTTCACAAACAAATATATTTGCTTATCATTAAATTTATCTACAGTAAATTATTAATCATCTTCTTCATCTCCTCATTTTCAGGAAATGTTGTGAATTTTTTAATGAGAACACCCTCTTTATTAAAAAGTAAATACGATGGGATAGCCTCAAAATCAAATTGCTCCATTACAAATTCCCATTGCTTATCACTTAAATAATATTGATCCCCTCCTATTCCAACAATATGTCGACTCCATAAATCTTTCGGTGAAGAAGAATTAGACAAATAAACAAATGAAATATCTCTGTCAAAATATGCTGTTTTTGTAACCCTAAATCGATCCATAGCCTGTAAGCATGGGCCACACCAAGTTGCCCATAGATCGATTAAAATTACTTTACCTTTATTCCTAGTCAAAATAGATTGTATTACTTCTCCTGATGCCAAACTCGAGACATCAACTACATTTACTGGTTTAATTTTATTGCTAATTAATTTAACTTCCTCATTTCTTCTAAACAATATCTTTGCTAAATCTTTTCCTCTCCAATATGTATCTATATTTTTTATTTGTAGGTCAGATAAGGGTTTGTATTGATTCAACTGCAACGCAAAAGAATTAGCAGCCAAAATATCATAATACTCCCCGTTAGCAAAGCCAACTAAATCAGATAAAATAGACTTCGAATTAGCAATCCAAGAAGTAATTTGCTCATCTCCAATTTCTGGCACAGCCAAAATTCCATTAATGAGAATACTCTGTTGAATCTTAAAAAAACTGATATTTTCAATAACTAGAGGATTATTAAGGCCTAGTTCTTTCAAGAATCTAAAATAATTCTTATCTACAGTGTTAAATTTAGGGACGGTGTCTATGTCATAGCCGAAATTCTTATAAATTAATCGCATTTCCCGCTCATAATCAAAGACATGAGTATCATAATAATAAAACTTCAGGTCGTGCTGAAGTTGCTGTTTTAATTCTCCCGACGCCATAGAGTCTGCTCTTACTATATTAAGTCTCTCTTCCAAAGCTTTTTTCGAGTGTAACAAATAAAAATCGGGCGTTTTATCATGAAAAGATAGCCGCGGTTGCGCAGATCTATACGAAAATACTTTACTCGTCAAATTAAATCCTTCAATAACATCATAAATATTTAATCCTCGATTCAAAACAACCTTCTTCAAATTGTTATCCAAATCAAACTTTATTTCCAAATCTGTAGTAGAATTAATAGATATCGGCAACATTAAATAACTATAAGGGTCAATACTAACATTGAAAGAAATACGACTTTCTATAAGCTCAGTATCTAATGTGATTTCAAATTTACCCTTAGCATCTATGGCGGCAGAGTACTCAACCATTCTAGCAGTTACAGGTAGAGAAATTGCTATATTGACTTTAGGATCCTTAAACTTACTCAATTCTGAATGTTCAATAATACCTTGTAACTTAGACTTACCTAATTTCACAACATTAATACTTGATGAAAAACTTGGAAATGAGAAAATAATAAAAAAAAATAATAGCGATTGTTTTGATATTAAGTTTGGGAAAAACGACATTTTAAATAAATTTAGCGGAGCAAATTCCCGCTCCGCTTTGATTAAAAAATTTAAAGTAAATTAGAACAGTGCAAAGGTTGAGCCATATATGATTGGCAATAACCTGATTGTGGTGTACCATTCCACTCCCAAAAGCAAGGGTCATTTACTTTTTTGCCTTCGCATGCTTTTATCTTAGGTCCTGGCTCACCCCCATCTTCTGGTGGGTTCCCTCCTAATACATTCTTCATCTCAGCTTTGCTGAGTAAATTCACTTTTTTCATAATTAAAAATTTAAATTTGTTTGTTAAAGTTTTGTTATCCGGTCACGCCCGGCTAACTTAAGCGACATGGATTTTATAACTTCATGCTTGTTAGTAAGGGGGATGTATCTCCCTTACTTTTTTAGGGCATTAAATATTTTATATCTTCCAGTTTATAAGGCTCAGGCAGTTTGTATCCATTTACCAGAATAGTCGGCGTATGTTGTATATCAGCAACTCTGCACCATTTTTTTTGCCTTTCGGTAACAATCGAAAATTCTTCATTTACCTGTATAGGATATTTTGCTGCCCATACTTCATAATTTTTATTTACAGCATTGTACCAATCATTCAGTGATTGCTCTAATAATGTCCTATCATTTAATTTACTCAATGCACTCAGATGACGAGAAACTTTTGTCTTGGGATCATCAGGGGAATCGGAAGAAGTAAAAATAACTTTTACTAAAAAATCGTCCTTATATTTTAACCATTCATCTAAGATTTGATGTGTTTTAGCACACGGGCCGCAGAACGGATTACTCACCATCGTGATAACAGTATCAGCTTCTTTGTTTCCCAACATAATAGGCATCAAATCATCTGACACAGCATAACGGGGCTGATTTTTAAGCGCCTGCATAAACAAATCTCCATTATATTTAAACTGCTTTAACTGCTGTTTAACAGGTGATAGTTGGGCCGATTTTAAAAAAAATGGTTTCAAAAAAGCCCATATTAACACGGGTATAAGAAAAGCTAAGATGAGTATTATCATTCCTTGGACATTTAAGGAAGCGGCGACCTGAAGATTAGAAAAGCTTAGATTGACGACGAATTCAAGCATTAATAACACCTGAACTACGCAACAAAACACGCACCAATTTTTATGTTTGTATTGATAACCTATAGAATATAACGTATAAGGCAATGCCAGAACATTTAACCAAGCTAAAAACGGTAGTGAAACCGGCAAAAGAAGCAATGCTAATAATGATCCTGTAAAATAAAAGAAGCCAACTTCGCTCCAGCTTAACCAAGATGTTAATTTTGCAGCATCAGATTTAAGAATGGCGTTACAATCGTTATTACCTCCGCCTAGTGTACATAGATTTGCAATAAAAGGATTATTTGCATTTAAACTCTGCATTAAAAGCAATATGCTTACTCCAACACCCGCCACTTTAATTAAACTTAAAAGTAACGCTGATAAATTAAATGACTGGCCGCTAAAGTTCAATACAATTAAGGCAATAAATGACAATATTGCCAAAGGAATTATTGCCGCTTGTAAAAGCTCCTTAATTCGGTTATCGGCATATCTTTGCTCTCCATTAATAGCATTGGGTGTTCCATGTAACGCTATTCCCTGCCATCTCTTTAAAAAATCTTCCAATAATATCTGCTGATTATCAGATTTCTCATCCGAAAAATAAACCTGATTCCCTTCTATTTTTGTTATTAATAAATAACGTCCTCCATTTTCGGGTATATGAGCAATAAACGGAAAATATAAATCCTCCGGATCAAATTCAGCCAGATCTATTTTATAAGCTTGATTGGTTACACCCCATTCATTTAAACTATCACTTATAGAAAGTAAGCTGGGATATTCGGGATGGTCCTGTAAATTTTGAACTATCGTGGTATGGCTAACTTTTACTTGTAGCTTTCGAAGCAATTTATCAACTACGCTTTCAATATTAACTTTATTCGAAATAAACAGGCTTGCCATAGATCTTAAATTATTAAATCCCAATATAATTGGCTACAATTCAATAAAAAAATTTCTAGGACAGAAAGGCAGATAACCGATACGAACAGGATGTTTTTCGATATTAAAGCGAATCGAAACAAGATGAAATGTAAAATACGGTCATTTATTAAATGATAAACAACTTCACAATAACTGTTAGTAAGTAACCAGTCTGGTAAGTTTGCAAAAACATCAAGTCTATACCTCTTTCGATTTTCTATTGATTAATTTCTCCTGAAGGTAGTTTTTCAGATTATGTCCATATTTTTCGCCCACCGGAATATTAATTTCATTTGATAAATACAACACATTACCTAAAATCGATAAAATATGCTCTTCATTAATTAAATAACTTCGATGAAATTGTAAAAAACCTTTTTGTGAATTTAGTTCTTTCGATATTTCTGTTAAAGAAAGATAACATTTTATACTTTCATTAACCGTATAAATAATAACATAATTTAACTCACTTTGTATATAAATAACATCTTTATATTTAATTTTCATATATACCAATTGATCTTTTCTGCTTTTAACAAAGAAAAAATCATCGTCAGATTTTGATTGGTTTATTGCTTCTTGATCTGGGAAAATTTTATGTAAGGTTGTAATAAATTTGCTTAAAGAATAAGGCTTTAATAAATATCCATCAGCATTTACTTCAAAAGCATCGTATGCATATTTGCTATGGGCAGTTGTAAAAATCACCTTATCAACCTTATCTCTAATTGCTTTAACCAATTCAATCCCGTTAATTTTAGGCATGTCGATATCTACAAAAGCCACATCAATTTTGTGCTCCTTTTTAATTTCGATTAAAGCTTCTGAAGAATCCAGATATGACTTAAATAAAACAAAATTGGGTACTGACTCTAAAAATTTACTCAGCTCCTCAATCGCATGCTTTTCGTCATCAATAATTACGCATTTATACATCCTTTAAAGATATAAAATTAAACTTCTTAAAATTTGCCAGATCAATAAATTTTATAAAACAAAATTTTGGTGCATTTTCCGTATCTTTACTATACAGATGGCTGTTTTCGATCATAAAAAGGCTTTGGCCGATGTACCTCACAAACCCGGCATATACCAATATTACGATGCCGAAGATCAGCTTATTTATATTGGAAAAGCAAAAGATCTTCGCAATCGTGTAGGGTCGTATTTTAACCAAGATAAGCAACAAATAAATGGCAAAACAAAAGTCTTGGTTTCTAAGATCCGACGCATTTCTTTTACCATTGTTGATACAGAAATAGATGCGTGGCTATTAGAAAATAGCTTGATTAAAAAACATCAGCCTCGCTACAACATACTTTTAAAAGACGACAAGACCTATCCGTGGATTATTATTAAAAAAGAAGATTTTCCTCGAGTATTCTGGACCAGAAATGTTGTAAAAGATGGCTCTACCTACCTTGGTCCGTACGGCTCTGTAGGCATGATGCATACTATTTTAGAGCTGATTAAGGAAACTTATACCTTACGTACCTGTAATCTCCCCCTAACGCCTAAAAACATCACTGCAGGTAAATTTAAAGTATGCTTGGAATACCAGATAGGTAATTGTAAAGGACCGTGTCAAGGCTTGCAGTCGGCCGACGATTACAACCAAAATATTGTTGAAATTAAGGAAATCCTAAACGGCAAAATTGGCAACGTTATTAAAGACGTAAAACAAGTTATAAAACAAGCTTCAGAAGCGCTAAACTTTGAACTGGCGCATCAATACCAGCTAAAACTAAACATATTAGAAAAGTATCAGAGTAAATCTACAGTTGTAAATGCTTCTATTAATAATGTGGATGTAGTAAGCATTGCCAGTGACGAAAAATATGCGTTTGTTAATTTTTTAAAAATTGCCAATGGTAGTATCATTCAAACTCAAACCATTGAAATAAAAAAGCAGTTAAATGAAAGCGACACAGAATTACTGACTTTAGCTTTGGCCGAATTTAGAAACAAATTTAACAGTACATCTAAAGAAGTAATTGTTCCCTTCCCTATAGAAATTGAATCAGAAAACCTGAAATTTACCATCCCAAAATTGGGAGAAAAAAAGAAATTGCTAGAGCTTTCTCAGAAAAATGTGTTGTTCTTTAAAAAGGAAAAACTAAACCAATATGAAAAGCTGAATCCTGATTTAAGAACTGATCGCATTTTAACACAGATGCAAAAAGACCTGCGTTTAACCCAGCTTCCTAAACACATAGAATGTTTTGACAACTCTAACTTTCAGGGAAAGTATCCCGTTTCGGCTATTGTTGTATTTAAAGATGCTAAACCATCGAAAAAAGACTACCGACATTTTAACGTAAAAACCGTAGAAGGGCCAAACGATTTTGCAACTATGGAAGAAGCGGTTTATCGACGTTACAAACGTATGTTGGAAGAAGATCAGTCCTTACCGCAATTAATTATTATTGATGGTGGAAAAGGACAGCTTTCGTCGGCCTTAGCCAGCTTAAAGTTATTAGGTATAGATAAGAAAGTAACAGTGATAGGTATTGCAAAGCGATTAGAAGAATTGTATTATCCGGGCGACAGCGTTCCTTTATATCTAGATAAGAAGTCGGAAACTTTAAAAATTATTCAACAGTTAAGAGATGAAGCGCATAGGTTTGGAATTACCTTTCACAGAAAGAAAAGAGATCAGGGCACGTTAAAAACTGAACTATCTTCTATACCTGGTATTGGGCAGGCAACGGCCGATAAACTATTAAGGGCTTTTAAATCTGTAAAAAGAATAAAAGAAGCAACAGAAATAGAATTGTTAGGTGTGATTAATTTGAAACAAACGAAAGCGTTAATGGATTATTTTTTGGGGGAGCCTAAAGCGAAAAGTTGAGAGCTTGAAGGGGGAAAAGCTAAAAGCGGAAAGCAGGAAGCAGAAAGTTAAAAGGGGAAAGGAGAAAAAGCTAAAAGAGAAAAGCTTAAGAGGTGTAAGACAAGGAGCAAAAAAAGTTATAATTATAACTACCGTCATTGCGATGAGGAACGAAGAAGCAATCTTTCGTTCATTAAAGTCGAAAAGCAAAAAGCTTGAAATCAGAGAACCCGAGTCGCTCAATGTGCGAATCTCTAGCTTTATCCGTATTAATATCTTTGTTAAGATTGCTTCGTACCTCGCAAAGACGAGTGATCTGGCGGTATCGAAACAATTATCAAAAAGGAAAAATCGAGTATCCAAAATTTTAACGTATCAATCTTTCCTATTAGAGATTTGGTCTTAAAGACCTAGCACGTTATCCTCTACTTCTTCTTTCTTTCGGAGTTTTTTTAACCTTTTCTTTAGCTTTGATACTATAATCGCGCGTTAAAGATTCTAGCTTATCTAATAGTTCTTTATCAACACGTTGTTGCTCCTTAATTAATGCGTCGCCCTCAAAAAAAGAACTTAATGGTAAATCTAACGGGTTAGAAACTTTATAAACTTTAGCATTGAACATTCTTCGGGTAAACCAATCGTCGTAGCTCAGATTGGTAGCATCATTATCTGCCAAAGCTACTTTTCGGGTAGCCATAATGTATCTGAACTCTGGGAAATATACCCAAAAAGGCACATATTCATCAATTACGTTGCCTTCTACTTTTAAGTCAGCTATTGGAGCGATACCCCAGATGCGTACTTCAAAAGTTCCTGTTAGCTGATTAAAAATCCAATCTTCCATCAACATAAACTTCTTAATAGAAGCGGGATCAAAATCCTGAGGCATCATTCTACCGCCAATCTGGTTTCCATCTCTATCAAACTGCGGAACAAAAGTACTATCTGCCAATCTTTTCAAGATCTCAGCAGACTTTAAAGGTTTCGTAAAAAAATCTATCCCTTTGTTATCCGGAACTTCGTAAGCTGTTAGCTCTCCATTTAGTAAAGACGAAACCATAATGTCGGCAAGCATAGACTTAGGTGCCATCATAGTCCAATTGGCCGTATCTTTAGAATCTAATTCGCGCCATACACGCTTAGAAAATAAAACATCCGATTCTTGTACGAACTTATAATCAATTACATTTCCGCCCAAAAACCGGGATCCGTAATAACCGAAGCCTTGTTGTTGTATTTTATTATTCTGTGAAAAACCAGCTAATGATGTTAAAATCGCAACTAGTATTAATAATATCTTTTTCATTAGAATTTATTTATGTTCAAGAGAAAACCTAATAATCCTTTATTTAACATTCTGTAAGATAAAAGGTATCTCCTTTGTATATTAATGTATGTCTAGCTTAGTTACTTATATAACGTTGTGTCTACTTAAATTATATTAATTATTATAGAATTTAATAAACGTTCTTTACCATCTGGCCCGACGGCAATAACATTATCAAAAATAACTCTATTACCAGGGGTAATAGTTTCTAAAATATTTTTCACTTCATTATTAAAATCGCCGCCATTATTTCTTGCGGTAACAACATCTCTATTACCACCAATCTTAATAAGGTTAAATCTAACAATTGAAAATTTAATATCGAATTCAAAATCATCTAAGCTAGCAAATATAAACCCTTGATTTCTTAAGGCTACAGCAGTCATAGTGCCAGCAGTTTTTCCTGCAACTTTAGCAATTGGGTCTTTAATTCTTTTTATTCTAAATTCTTGAGACCCTATAGGAACTGAATTCCCGTTTAGTTTAGCCACCACTTCAAATACCACTCTTTGTCCAATAGCATCACCATTTACAAAATACTCATAACCTTTCCCTACTTTCTTTAAGCTTCCAGCTCCTTTTAATACAACAGAAAGCTGATCGTCAGGGATTCCGGCTGAAGCTATTTCTATTGGATTCTCTATGCCTGCGTACACTACATTCATACGAGTTGCAGCGATTGTTGCCGCAGGTTTAGCTACCTGATAGGTTTGCTCCGGAGTAGTATAAGTTTTATACTTACCATCAGTTTGCTTAACCGTAATTAAACCTTTCCATGAATAAATACCAGGGTTGCTTGTATTAACATTATAATTACCTACTCCATTTACAACTTGAATAGATTGGTTGTTAACAGACATGGTAGATTTTTGTTGTGAATTATAAGACGTTAGATAAACTGCAGCAGAATAAGGTTGTCCAGCCAAAACATAGGACGAAGGAGCTGCTGCAACAGCCACATAATTATCCAAATTCAGAATAGTTTCATCTAATCTTCCTAATATCTTCTTAACAACTAAATTTTCTGTATTGGCCGCATCCGAACTAAACATTGAAAGAATTGCCAAAGCAGCTGTGGCCGGCGTTTCGGGACCAAAATTATGATCTTCCCAACTTAGTTTCTTATTGCTTCCGCTAGCGGCATCTCTGATATCTGGCTTTAGATTAAGATCCTTTCTTTCATCTTCTGAAAACAAAGTTGCCAATCTTGTTTGAACATTTTGAATTTTATTCTTCAACAAACTTGCATTTTGTTCTTTTTGAAAGAATCGATTAGTAATATCGGTATTTTCGGGACTGTTTAACAAAAAAGTTTCTTCATCTAATCCACCGGCTCTTTGAATAAAAGCTGTCTTAAGTGAATCTATAAAAAAGTCTAATTCTTTAACAACATCTCTGGCGGCTACAGCTTTTCTGTAGGCAGGCATATTACGAGCAGTATCATTTTTCAAACGATTTTGCTCAAAATAACTCATGTAATCGTTCGTTTCTTTTTTTACACGCTCAGTCCCATTGGTAAGATTATCACTGATATTATTAAATGCATTTAGTACGGTATCGGGAATACTTAAAGCAAGCATCGCCAATAAGACTAAATACATAAGACTTATAAATCGTTGGCGGGGATTTACTTTAACCTTCGACATACCTGTTAAGCGTTAGGCATATTCATCGCATTAAGCATATTTCTATATACCGAATTTAATGCGGTTAAATTTTTAGCTAATTTTTCTGATTCTTCTTTAACGCGGGTAGTATGAGCGGCCATAGACTCTACATTATTTAAATCGGCCGTCATATTTTGATAGGCAGCATTTAGATTTTTAAGATGTTCGGTCATTTTATCCATTTCTTCCTGATATTGAGTCGTATCTGGGATAGAGAAATTGGGCGTATTCAAAGCCGGTTGATTTATAGCTGAAGCCGTATAGGCTGGAGCGATAACTTCGGAATTAGAAACTAGAACAGCATTACCAGGAAGACGTTCTCCTTCTTCAGTAACTACTTTAATTTCGTCACTTTGAAAGCCTAGAATGAAGAATAAAATAGCTTCGGTTAGCATACCAACAATAATTAAGGTATCGGCTCCATGCCAGCGAAGTAATTTTGCCATTACACCAATAATAACGACTGAGGCTCCCCAAGATGTTAAGGTGTTAATGGTAATTCTAAATTTCTTTTTATTTGCCATCTTATTTTTTGATTGATTGCTCTATAGAAGCGGTCATTACTGTTCTGAAACCAATATAAGAGCGCGCAGTATCTTGATGCTCAAATGTTCTGGAGGCATTTCTAATAAAGTAAGCGGCATCTCTCCATGAACCTCCTTTTACCACTCTTTTTCCTGCATTAACGGCGCTACCATCTGTACTCAGCAATCTAGGATTTAAATCGCCAGTAATTCCCTGAGGAGAAGATGAATAAAAATTTTCAGTCCATTCGCCAACATTTCCAGCCATATTATACAAACCATAATTATTAGCTGAATAAGATCTAGAAGGTTTGGTAAATAAACCTCCGTCTGCGACATAATTTCCAGGAGCAACTTTATAGTTGGCCATTAAGCACTCTTTAGGACCATGCAATTCATTTCCCCACGGATAATTCATTCTTTCTACTCCACCTCTTGCGGCGTATTCCCATTCTGCTTCGCTTGGCAAACGAATTTCTACTGGTTTTCTTTTAGAACTGATGAATTCACTATTAATTTTTTGTGTTTTCCATATAGTATAAGCTTTAGCTTGTTTCCAAGTAACGCCCACAACAGGATAATTACCGAACTTAGGGTTTGAAAAATAATCCTTAACCATAACCTCATTCGCCATATTATCGAAATCTTTCACCCAAACAGTCGTATCTGGATAAACATTTATTGTATCTCTGATTGTAAAATCGGCTTTCGTTTTCGCTAAATTATCTCTGTTTTTGAATGCTTCATTATAATCAAAAACACCAAAAGCATAATTTAAAATACGTGTATCTAATTCCCCTTTTTTATTAAACAAATGATCTTGCTTGTAGAACATTTCATCCAATTTCGGATTTTTCTTTCTTGCAGATTTAGACCATAACAACTTACCAGTACCAACGAGTTTCCAATTAATAGGCCTATTTGGATTATTTTCTTCTTCTTTATTTTTTGGTTTTACTAAAAACTGCTCTTTATTTTCTATAAAATTTGTAATAGCAATTGAATCACGAACCCAATTTACAAATTCTCGATATTCATTATTTGTTACTTCATTTACATCAATAAAAAAAGCGCCAACAGTTACTTTTTTAGATTGTGAAAACTGATCAAACACATCAGGATCTGCTCCGGCACCCAACTCAAAAGTCCCTGAAGGAATAAATACCTGTCCGGGAACTGGAGGTGTAACTGAACGATAATTTTGCGCCGGATTTAATCCTATTACACTGGCACAAGAAGAAAATAAAACCACTGCGATTGCAAGGTATTTAGCTGATTTTTTCAAATTTCTTACGAGTTATACAGTTAAAAATAGTAAAAGAATTTAAAGCTTTCTATAAAATCTACTATTTATTAGATTTTTTAATATAATTTTCTAAAGCCATAATCATCGAAGGAGCTTCTGGACTAGGAGCAGCGATATCTACTATTAAGCCCGCATCTTCAACAGTTTTAGCCGTATTAGCTCCAAACGTTGCAATTCTAGTATTATTTTGTTTGAAACCCGGGAAATTTTCAAAAAGTGAATGAATGCTTGAAGGACTGAAAAAAGCAATCACATCATAAAACACTTCAGCCAGATCTGACAAATCACTAATTACTGTTTTAAACAATACTGCTTTTGTAAAATCATAACCATTACTTTCTAAGAATCTCATTGTATCTTCAGTAGCTACATCCGAACATGGATATAAAAACTTCTCATTACTATGCTTCTTTAATACCTCAGCTAAGTCTGCTGCTGTTTGCTTTCCAAAGAAAATTTTACGTTTTCTATATTGGATATATTTCTGAAGATAAAGAGCCGTAGATTCCGAAATACAGAAATACTTTAAATCAACGGGCACTTCATAACGCATCTCCTCACAAATTCTGAAAAAATGATCTGCAGCATTTCTACTTGTAAATACAACCGCGGTAAAGTCGGCCAGATTAATTTTATCTTTTCTAAAATCACGTGCTGGAACCCCTTCAACATGAATAAAAGATCTGAAATCAATTTTCAAGTTGTACTTCTTTGCTAAGTCAAAATAGGGAGACTTCTCTGTTTCTGGTTTGGGTAACGTAATGAGAATACTCTTTACTTTACGCAATCTGTCATCTGTCTTTTCTTGCATTCTACTGTGTTAATTCCTTAAAAGCCTATCGCCTTGATTAATATTAATATAGGGCAAATTTCGAGGGCACAAAAGTACAAAATTAAATACACTTTAGGAAACCGATTGGTAGATAAAATATTTATACCCGCCCGTATTAATTGTGTTCCAACTATTAAAACCAATATAATATAAGACGCAATGATGTAGTAAACACCGTAATTTAAAGGCGATAACACAAAAGCAACCACCAAAGGAAGAAACATTAAACCAGCATTAAAATAACTTAAAAATAATATGGTTATATATTCATGAATCACTTTATTAATATCCAGTAAAAAGCCCAATACTTTTAAAAGAACAATCTTTCCAAAGTACAAAAATATAATTCCTAAGCTTATGGTTATGAAATAAGTGAACCCTCCTGATAATTGATAATACTGAGATACCAGGTAATAAAACATCCCTATTATAAAACCAAAAACGGTAAACAACATTATAAATGGCCACGAAGTAAATAAATTTTCTTCTTTATTCAGATTCGCAAGAATTCTATTGCTAAAAGATGCCTGTACAATGGTTAGCAATTGCCTAGAAACCGATAATCTCAACAAAGAAAATAAGACTAGTAATCCGCCTATAAATGCCAAGCCCCAGAGCTCTCCTTTAGGCAAGTAACTCCCTTGTTTTTTCGCTAAAGTATCTTTATTGTAATTGAAATATTGATTAAAATTATGAACATTTAACCCAACACGTCTATTGGCCTCGATAATACTATCTAAGATTGGGCTCGAGTTAGACTGCATTCGGTTTAAAACAAGCATAGACTTCAGTATTGAATCTTGAATTCTGAATTTTTCAGCATAATAGGCAGAATCTCGCACATAATACCGCCTTGGAGTAACAACCTCCAAAGAATCAGGTTCTGGAATCTGACCATAGGTAGACACTCCTCCTATCATAAAAATCAAGAAAATGATAATTCTTATATACATCTACCCTTCAAAAGATATTCAAATTTACTGCTTATATATGAATAATTAAAGGGGAAAGCTTGTAGCTTGTAGCTTGTAGCTTGTAGCTTGTAGCTTGTAGCTTGTAGGCTATTTTATAAATATACCAAAAACCTATCACATTTCCAAATATATTCTCAATTATAAACCTTGCTAAAATATTACGTGTTTAATTAAATCTTATCTATAAATTGCAGTCAAATAAAAACATCAAAATGAAGCGTAACCTCCTATCCTTGCTATTTATCGGATTTGCCACTGTAACACTCGCGCAAAATACCACAGAAAATTATTTTAAGTTAACAAGAGAAGGCTTTAACAAAACCAATGCCTATAATACCACTGCATTTGTCGAAAAATATTTTAGGCTTCCAGGTAATACCGGCTTCGATGCCAGTATTAGAAAAGTTGAAGCTATTTTGAAAGAAGCAGGATTTGTTGAACAAAAAAACAACGAACAAGAAAGCCCGCTTACCTATAGATTAGAAAAACGTCCTATGCAACGCAATACATGGGAACCAGTTAATGCCAGCTTAACCATTCTTGGAGAAAAATCACCTTTAATGGAATTTAAAACCAATAGGAATATGATTGCAATAAATTCTGCTTCAACACCAGAAAACGGGATTGAAGCAGAAGTTGTATGGCTACAAAAAGATTCTAAACTTGAAGATTTTAATGTGGCTGGCAAGATTGTATTTTCCGAAACATCTTCAGGCAGACTGTTTGCATCGGCTATGAAAGCAGGTGCTGTAGGTGTTATTGGATACAGCATGCCTGCATATAATAAACCTGAAATTCATCAAACCTCAGTACAATTCTCTTCTATTCAAAACCCGGAGAACAAAGGGTTTGCCATTAATGCTTCATTCGCCGTAAAAGAAAAATTAAAAGCAGCCTTAACAAAAGGTCCTGTAAAATTAAATGCTTTGGTACAAACCAAATCTTACATGGCTGAGGAATTAACAATCGTTGCTAATATTCAAGGAACAGACAACCCATTAGAAAGATTTGTTTACAGTGCCCACGTTCAGGAACCAGGAGCAAACGATAACGCTACAGGTGTAGGAACGCTCGCCGAGATGGCTAGATTAAGCGCTTCTCTATATAGTTCAGGTAAGTTTAAGCCAAAACGCACCTTAACATTTTTATGGGGCGATGAAATTAGATCAACAGCCAGATACATTGCAGAAGACACTACACGTGCAAAAGGAATATTATGGGGTATGAGCTTAGATATGGTTGGCGAAAACACCGATGTAACCGGCGGAACTTTCTTACTAGAAAAAATGCCCGATCCATCTGCCATATGGACTAGAGGAGAAGACAAACATAGCGAATGGGGTGCAGGAAATGTAACCGAAAAAGATCTTTTCCCTCATTATTACAACGATTTCATCTATAATATTTTAAAAGCACAAGGAAAACACGCCAACTGGGTAGTAAACTTTAATCCTTTTGAAGGCGGTAGCGATCATACACCATTTTTAAGAAGTAAAATCCCAGGTTTACTGATGTGGCACTTTACAGATGTTTTCTATCATACAGATAATGATCGTATCGACAAAGTTTCTGCTACAACCATGCAAAATGTTGGTATTTCTGCTTTAACCGCTGCCTTTAAACTCGTAAACGCAGATGAGAATACAGCTTTAGAAACTGTTAAAGAGGTATTAGAAGCTGCAAAAATAAGACTTAAAACTGAGTTTGAACTGAGCTCTAAAAACATAGAATATGGATTGCCTATAGACAAAGAAAAAAGAATTGTTGAAGTTTGGGGCAAATATTATATCGACGCTTTGGCAACTATTAACAGCATGCCCGTAAAAAGTGAAACTACCAAGGTAGGTTCAGCTATTAAAGTTGCTGTGTTAGATTTAGAAAGAATTACTGCCGATTATTTGCTTAAACTAAAATAAACGATCAACATTAAATTGGGAAGACAACAAAAAAATATAGACAAAGAAGTAATAAATTTTAACCCTTTCTTTCTCTTAATCATTTAAGTCCTCCCAATTTTTATCCTTAGCACGCTCCATCTAGACATTATTAAACATTTATAGACACAAATACCACTATAAATGTTCATAAACATGAACACGTTCACAACTTATTTTGTGTATCGTGAGAAAATTCAACAACATTCATAGAGGTGAACTACTTAAATCAATAATAGCGATGAGCGATTTAAACATCACTATTATTACAAATCGTGCAGGCTATAATAGAAGTTCTTATTACAACCACATTTTAAAACCTGATTTAAGTTTCACCATTTTAACAAAATATGGAAAAGCGTTGGGTCATGATTTTTCGAGAGAATTACCCGAAATACAACCCTACATGCGGTTAGACGAGCCTACTCCCGGTTATCAAACAAACTTAACAACAGAAGAACTTATAAAACAAAGAGATCTTTGGAAAGACAAATACCTGGAGCTTTTAGAAAAATACAACCGACTTATTGAAGATCAACTTCAAGGATAAAAAAACTCCGGCAAGCCGGAGTTTTTTTATTTTCTAATTCTGTGTCCATTTTTTTAACACCTCTTTTTGTAATGCTGTTGCATTAGGATCCATTGAAATAGCTAATTTAACAGGTTTATATGCTGTTAACTTCACCAAAATATCGCGTGTAATGCCACTTCTAACAATTGTAAATTTAATTACATCACCCACTTTTTTCTCCGTAATCTCTTTCATCGACTCCAATATTGCTTCAGGTGCTTTTCCGTCAACTAACAAAATTTCATCGTTAACATTCAACCCATCATTCCATGCTGCCGAACCCCTTGCTACAGTTGAAATTAAAACTTTATCCCCCTCTTTCTTACTCACTGCCCCAAGCCTAACAGCCGAAACTCCTTCATCTTTAACTTTTAATCCGGCATATCCTAAGTATTTTTCATAAGCCACCTCTTCAGTTCCATCTACATACTTTGCCCAGAAATCAGTAAAACTAACACCACTTATTTTCTCAACCATAGCTTTAAATTCTGCATCTGTAAAACCTTTATTTTCAACCTCCCCTTTCAAATACATTGCTTTCATAACATCGTCTAAACTTTTTGCTCCTTTTGTAGCGTGAATTATTTCTAAATCCATTAATATCCCAATTACTTCTCCCTTACTGTAATAAGAAATAGAGTTGTTCGAGGAGTTTTCATTCGGTCTATATTGTATAATCCAAGTATCAAAACTTGATGCAGAAGCCGATTGTTGCTTACCTCCAATAGAATTTTCAATTCCAGAGATAGATGCTGCCACTGTATTTAAAAAACCCTGCGTATCGCTAAATCCGGCCTTAAGCATAGACTTCGTACTATAATAGGTAGTATAACCTTCAGAAATCCATAAGTTGGTTGTATAATTCTCATTCTCATAATCAAACGGCCCTAATGCTACTGGTCTCATTCTCTTAATATTCCAGAGATGAAAATACTCATGAGCCACCAATCGTAAATAACTAAAATAAATACCCGGAATATTGTATCCATTTCTGGTTGCCCCAAGAGTAGTAGAATTTAAATGTTCCAGCCCCCCTCTTCCACTTTCAAAATTATGAACTATAAAAACATAATGTTTATTGGGATTCTCGCCAAAAATATTTGTCTGATATTCTACAATTCTGGCCATATCTTTTTTCAACTTTTCTTTATCATAATTACCGCCTCCATACATAGCCACTTCATGACGAACTCCCGAAGCCGTAAACTCAAAAACATCCTGATTACCCACTTCAATAGGACTATCGAATAGAATATCAAAATCGGGCGCATAATAGGTAAAAAGACCATCTATTGACGCTAAACCTGTAGACACTTTTGCCCAGTTTTTAGGAGGATTAATTTTCACAGTACTCGGGCTTTTTAAATAACCATCGGGATACATAAAAATACCTGTTGGCGATAAAAATGCATGTGAATCATCTACAAACGACGTTCTTACCGACACTTCAAATGCATAAACTTTATAATTAACTTTAATCTCTGCAGCCTTTTCTGAATAAATTCTCCAAGTATTTTTATTTATTTTACTAACACGAACTGGATTTCCGGCTGCTGTAGCAGTGAAAAACTCTACATTTTTAGAGAATTCCCTAATTAAATAAGAGCCAGGCTGCCATACAGGCATTTTAACATCTATATAATCTTTAACTATTCCGCTCATTTGCATCTGTACATCTGCATAATGTGCCTGAGGCTCTGTAAAACTAACTTCAAATGCAATTTTTACTTGACTCATTGCACTAAAAAGAACAGATAACATAACAATAAAGGTTAGACTTATTTTTTTTAAAATCATTTAGTTACTTTTTTATTTATTTATTTCGAATAAGGATGCAGTTATTTACTCCTTTCTTATTAATTATTTAAAGAAAAATTAACAGATAGAACTGAACAGATAAAGTTAAAAATATTGTCTAGTTTTTTCAACCAGCGTTCAAAATTTAAAAAGAATAATTTTTATGACATTATTTTAATCAAAATGCTGTAACATACTTAATACACGGTTTTGATAGGCGGTTTATTTAATAATTTTGTTGTTTACTTTAAATTATATTCTACTAATTATATTACTTAAATTTAAGAACCAAATATTTACAGTATTTGGTTTACAATATCTAATATTATAGCTCATCCACATTACCATGAAAAAAAGATACATTTTTTATATTGTTTTAGCCTTAGGACTTGCCTGGCTCGTATACTACAGAATAGGAGAAAACAAAAAAATACAAGGTGGTGGAAGTGCGGGCAGAGGTGCTGCGGGTAGTGGTGCAGGTATGGGTGTAAACGGCATAATAGCTGAATATTCTGACTTTAATAATGCGTTAGAAGTTACAGGAAGTATAGAAGCGAATGAGTCAGTAACTTTACATGGTGAAGTTTCTGGGCTTGTAACCGGAATTTATTTTCAAGAAGGTTCTTATGTAGAAAAAGGCAAGCTTTTGGTTAAAATAAATGACCGCGATATTCAAGCACAATTACAACAAGCAAAAACTAAAGAGTCTTTATCAACAACAAGTGAAAGTCGTGCAAAACAACTTTTAGAAAAAGGCGCTATAAGTCAAGAAGAATATGATATTGCATTGGCAGATTTAAGCACCTTAAAGTCACAAACAGCATTAATATATTCACAATTAGCCAAAACATCAATTGTTGCTCCCTTTAGCGGAAAAATTGGCTTACGAGCTATTTCAGTTGGAGAATACTTAACGCCATCTACTGCAATTGCAAATTTATTAAGTACCAACCCGATTAAAATAAATTTTTCAATTCCTGAAAAATACATGTCACAAATTAAAACGGGTTCTCAAATTTTATTTACAACCGACGGAAGCGCTACTGAACATGTCGGAAAAGTTTATGCTATTGAGCCTGGAATTAATACGGCAACCAGAACATTACAGATAAAAGCTTTAGCGGACAATCCAAACAATTTATTATTACCCGGTTCTTTTGCTAAAATTAAACTTACATTAAATACAATTAAGGATGCGATTCTGGTTCCTAATGAAGCTGTAATTCCTGTTCTTAAAGGAAAAGTAGTTTACATTAGTAAAAATGGAAAAGCTACGCAGGTTCCTGTAGAAGCTGGAACAAGAACGGCCGACAATATTTTAATTACAGAAGGATTAAAGAAAGGTGATACTGTGCTAACCACGGGCGCGTTAACATTAAAAGAAGGTTCTGCAGTAAAAGTTAACATCGTTAAAATCGAAGAATAGAGATGAGTATAGCCACCCTTAGTATTAAGAGGCCCGTACTGGCCATTGTAATGAATCTGATGATTGTCCTTTTTGGAATCATTGGCTTCACTTTTCTTGGTGTTAGAGAGTACCCCTCCATAGACCCTACTACGGTTTCTGTTAGAACCTCTTATCCTGGAGCAAACTCTGATATTATAGAGTCTCAAATTACAGAGCCTTTAGAAAAAGCCATTAACAGTATAGATGGTATTAGAAACATTTCTTCGTCGAGTAATCAGGGAAGTAGCAATATTACGATTGAATTTAACTTAGGTAAAAATATTGAAGAAGCAGCAAACGATGTCCGTGATAAAGTTTCGCAGGCGGCAAGAAGTTTACCGAAAGACATAGACGGCTTACCGGTTGTAAGCAAGGCTGATGCAAATTCCGATGCGATTATTTCAATGACTATCCAAAGTGATAAGCGAAATCAGTTAGAGCTTAGTGACTATGCAGAGAATGTAATTGCAGAAAGAATTCAAACCATTCCCGGGGTAAGTGGAGTGCAAATATGGGGACAAAAAAAATACGCCATGCGCATTTGGATTGACCCAAACAAATTAGCTGCATATGGATTAACATCGAGAGATATTGTTAACGCTTTAGATAGAGAAAATGTTGAGCTACCTTCTGGAAAAATAACAGGCTCTACTACAGAACTAACAGTGAAAACATTGGGTAAACTAACCAATGAAGATCAATTCAATAATTTAATTATTGTTAACGACGGCAATAATGTTATTAAATTACAAGATGTTGCCCGTGCAGTTTTAGGTCCAGAAAATGAAGAAACAATTGCTCGTGAATCTGGCAAACCAATGGTTGCCGTTGCTATTCAACCCCAACCAGGAGCAAATTATCTAGAAATTTCAGCAGAATTTTACAGAAGACTAGAAATTTTAAAGCAAGACCTCCCTCCCGATATACGCGTAAACATTGCTTTAGATAATACTATATTTATTAAACGATCAGTTACAGAAGTAGCAGAAACAATAATTCTTTCTCTAATTCTTGTAATTCTAATCATCTATTTATTCTTTAGAGATTGGGCTATAGCAATAAGACCATTGGTAGATATTCCGGTTTCCTTGGTGTTTACATTCTTTATTATGTATATCTGTGGATTCTCAATCAATGTATTAACACTACTCGCTATTGTACTTGCTACAGGGCTTGTGGTAGATGACGGAATTGTAGTAACAGAGAACATTTTTAAAAAATTAGAAGAAGGGTACTCCCCTTTCGAAGCAGCAATTAAAGGGTCTAATGAAATTATATTTGCCGTAATATCTATCTCTGTAACATTGGCGGCAGTATTTTTACCAGTAGTCTTTTTAGAAGGGTTTGTTGGTCGGCTATTCCGAGAGTTTGGGATCGTAATAGGCGGAGCAGTATTAATTTCGGCATTTGTTTCTTTAACATTAACGCCGATGTTAAATGCCTATTTGATGAAAAACACAGGGCATAAGAAATCTAAATTCTACAACTTTACCGAACCTTATTTCGTTAAGATGAACGAGGCATATGCTTCCAATCTAGAGAAATTTTTAAACAAGCGTTGGTTAGCTGCACCTATTATTTTTGCTTGCTTAGGGTTAATTGCATTGTTTTGGAATTTACTTCAAAAAGAGACAGCTCCATATGATGACAGAAGTGCAATAACTGTAAACGTCTCTACTCCAGAAGGAGCCTCATTCGGTTATACAGATAAGTTCATTATGAACTTAACCCAGTTAATTAACGATTCAATTCCAGAGAAAAGAGTGATGATTACCTTAACCTCACCTGGATTTGGAGGTGCCGGAGCTTCAAATAATGGTTTCTTAAGAATGGGATTAACCGATCCGTCTGAAAGAGATTTATCACAAAAACAAGTTGCCGATAAATTGACGGCAATGACCAAAAAGTATAGCGAAGGAAGAACGGTAGTATCTCAGCAGCCAACTATTTCGGTGGGCAGAAGGGGTGGCTTACCAGTAAGTTATATTATTCAGGCACAAAATTTTGATCAATTGAGAGAGAAAATCCCTGAATTTATGGAAGAAGTAGGTAAAAATCCTACATTTTCAATCTCAGATGTAAACTTAAAATTTAATAAGCCGGAAATCAATTTAACAATTGACAGAGATAAAGCTAAAAACCTAGGGGTGAGTATTGTTGATATTGCTCAAAGTTTACAACTGGGTTTATCAGGACAACGCTTTTCTTATTTCTTTATGAATGGAAAACAATATCAGGTTATTGGTCAATTCGACAAAAACGATCGCTCTGATCCTTTAGATTTAAGTACTATCTATGTAAGAAATGATAAAGGTGTCTTAATTCAGTTAGATAATCTAGTAAGTGCCCACGAAGAAAGTAGTCCGCCGCAACTTTACAGAAACAATCGTTTTATCTCCGCCACGGTTTCGGCCGGATTAGCTCCAGGAAAAAGTATAGGCGATGGTATTGAAGCGATGGATGAAATTGCCTCCAGAGTACTGGATGAACGTTTTTCTACCGACTTAAGTGGTGAATCTAGAGATTTTAAGGAAAGTTCATCAAATACACTTTTTGCCTTCGGATTGGCTTTGCTACTCGTTTATTTAATATTATCTGCTCAATTTGAAAGCTTCAAAGACCCTGCAATTATTATTTTAACAGTTCCTATGGCTGTAGCCGGAGCATTCTTATCGCTATGGCTTACAGGTCAAACCTGGAATATATTTAGCCAGATAGGCACCATCATGCTAATTGGATTAGTAACTAAAAATGGTATTCTAATTGTGGAATTTGCAAATCAACTAAAAGAAGAAGGCATGTCTGTAGCAGCAGCTATTAGAGAAGCTTCGGTGAGCAGATTAAGGCCTATTCTGATGACAAGTTTAGCCATTGCATTAGGTGCGCTACCTATCGCTATGGCTTTGGGAGCAGCAGCAAAAAGCAGGATGAGTATGGGAATTGTAATTATAGGTGGCACTATGTTTTCGCTTATACTTACTTTATTTGTTATTCCTGCAATTTATTCATACTGGAGTAAAGAGCATGTTGCCAATACCGACCTAGAAGAATCATTAAAAAAAGCATTAGAAAGTGAGCCAGACTCAAAAAACAATACGCAACATGTCGTTTAAAAAATATATTCTATTTATTACATTATTTGCAGGCGCCTACTCTTTAAAGGCACAGGAAATATTGACGTTAAATGAAGCAATTACTCAAGCTTTAATAAATAACTACGATATAAAAATCGTAAATAACCAGGCAGCAATAGCAACAAATAATGTAAATCTTGGTAATGCCGGAATTCTACCCCGTTTAACAGCCGATTTATCTACCGGTGGCGGTAAATCAAATTCCGTTTTAACAAGTTCAACAGGTGTAGAAAGAGTTGTAGACGGTGCACGAAACAACAACTTATCTTATGGCATAAATTTAGGATGGACACTATTCGACGGACTCCAAATGTTTACCAATTACGAGCGTCTTCAGGAATTACAAAAGTTAGGAGAAGTAGGAATTAGATCTACAATTTTAGCTACAGTATCTGATGTAATTGCTGGTTATTATGACTTGGTACGCCAGCAAAAACTTGTAGTAGCTAGTGATACAGCAATAGATATTTCTAATTTCAGATTAAAAATTGCTCAAAATAAACTTGAAATTGGAAGAGGTTCTAAACTAGATGTTTTAACTGCAGAAGTAGATTACAATGCAGATACCGCACAATACTTACAACTTAAAAATACTGCGCGTCAAGCCATGATCAATTTAAATAGATTAATGGCAAGAGACCCTAATATTATTTTTTCAGTTGAAGATAATCTAGACAGTGATTTAAACCTTAATTATACACAGCTCTTAAATAGTACAGCTAACTTAAACCCGGTTATTCAAAATTCTGTAATTAACAATAGAATAGCGGCTTTAAATTTAAAAGCAGTTAAAGGACAACGACTTCCGGTTATTCAGTTAAATTCTGGCTATGCGTTTAATAGAAGTAGTACACCTACCGGATTTAACCAGAGAGCCAGAAGTAATGGCTATACTTACGGCATAACCGCTAGTATGAATATTTTCAATGGTTCTTTGCAAAAACAGAATGAAAGAAATGCCAAAATTGATATTGAAAATAGTGAACTAAATTTGGTTCAAGCTACAGAATCGATAAATGCACAGTTATTAAGTGCTTACCGAACTTATGATACAGGGAAAGAGTTGCTAAATTTAGAGAATAAGAATATTGAAATAGCTCGTGAACATTTAGACATCACTTTAGAGAAGTATAGACTCGGAAGTATTTCACCATTAAATGTAAGAGAAGCTCAAGTAGCTTATTTAACAGCCTTAACGAGACAAGTTGAAGCACAATTTCAAGTAAAAATAAATGAAATTACCCTTAAGGAAATAAGCGGTACTTTAAATATCCAGTAATATGATTCTTGTTGCAGATAGTGGCTCGTCAAAAACAGATTGGCGTGGCTCTTACAAAGAGGAGATTTATGAATTTAATACTCCTGGAATTAATCCGTATTTCTTAAATTCAACAGAAATTGCTAAAGTTTTAGCAAAGGATAAAAATTTGATAAAACATGCAGATAAAGTTAGAGAAATATACTTTTTTGGCGCAGGAAGTTCATCTCCTGATAAACATGAAATCATTTCTAACGGATTATCGGGTGTGTTTGTCAACGCATATATATGTGTAGACAATGACCTAATCGGCTCCGCTTATGCTACTTGTGGTGAAAAAGCAGGATATACATGTATTTTAGGAACTGGGTCTAATGTTTCATTTTATGACGGACAGGAAGTACATCATGGAAAACGCGGATTAGGATATATACTTGGTGACGAAGGGTCAGGAACTTGGTTTGGGAAAAAGCTATTGGTATCCTGGTTATACAAGCAAATGCCCGCCAACTTATCTATAGATTTTGCCGAAACATACGCACTAGATAAATCATCTATCATCACAAATGTTTACATGAAGCCTTTCCCAAATATTTATTTGGCCAGCTTTACCAGATTTATGAGTAAACATATTAATCACCCATTTATTCAGAATTTGTTAACGCAAGGTTTTCAAGAGTTTGTGGACACAAATCTTAAAGACCAAGATAATCCCAACAACTTACCTTTTAATTTTGTGGGATCTATAGCCTATCATTTTCAGGACAAATTAAAAGCAGTTTGCACAAAAAACAACATCCGGGTAGGCAATATCATTCAAAAACCTATTGATTCTTTATTCCAATATATTCTAAAAAGAGAAGATATTGCATTTACTATACAGGAATAAACATTAAAAACGCATGCAATCAGCAACAAAAATTCAGATTATTGCCGAGAGTCTTTTAGATAGTTTTATTCCAAAAGATAAAAATGCTACTACTTTAAGCTTTTGCTTTACAATACCTCCGTCAGAAAGTTACGAAGCCCACTTTGTAAAAAATAACGACAAGTGGGAGTTTGTTCGAAGCGAACGTCAGTTCCCCGATTCTTAAAAAGCCTACTTTTTAGAAATAGACTGAATTATCTCTACCTGATCAAAATCAATAAGCTTGCTAGACTCTACCTCTAATAGAAAAGCAATATAAAATAATCGCTCTAAATTAATTTTGCTATACCCCAGTTCTATTTTACTATATGCATTTTGGGAAATCCCTAATTTTGCAGCTAAGTAATCCTGCGTATAATTTCTAAACTCTCTTACACCTCGTATATTTTTAGCTACTTTTTTTGCACGCTCTTCGAGTATCTCTTTCATGCACTATTTATTAATAATATAAATCTGATCAAAGCAAATTTTCCTTATACTAAACCAATATTTTTAACAAAAAACATCCGTTTTTTTAAATTGTTTAGAAAAAAACAACTTAACCAATAATTTACAAGAACAAAACCAAAAAGAGCATACGCAAATAATTACGCTTATAAAATTACTTTTCCAGAAATTATCATGATAATTATCGCAAATAAAGATTGGGTAAAAATTTTACTATTATATTTAAAAAAATAAGTGCCTAAACGACCCCTAAAATGCTATTAATTTGAATGTATTTTTGACAATATGATCTCCAAAAAAATCCTTATAAACCTAATTTTTCTACTCTTAATAAATTACCTGTCATTAAATGCCCAGACAATATTTACGAAAGCAGATAGTTTACGAGGAAGCAATAACTTAGAGAGAAAATGGTGGGACGTACAACGTTATGACATTGAAATAGAGCCATCAATTGAAAAAAAATCAGTCATAGGAAAATCAATCATTACTTATAAAGTACTAGAATCCAATAAGGGGAAAAGATTACAAATAGATTTAAAATCGCCCTTAGCTATAGATAGCATTTTATTATTAGGCAAGCCACTTAAATTTGACCGGGAATTTGATGTTTACTATGTTTCTGTTCCCAATCAACAAAGAAATAGCATCCACGAAATTTCCATTTTTTATGGAGGAAAAACTATTGAAGCAATAAATCCACCCTGGCAGGGCGGATGGATTTTCAAGAAAGATGCTTTGGGCAGACCATGGGTAACCGTTACGAGTCACGGGGATGCAGGCACCTCTATCTGGTTCCCTAGTAAAGATTATCAAGGAGATGAACCAGACAAAGGTACCCGTATAAAATTAATAGTTCCAGACTCATTAGTAGGGGTCTCTAATGGCAGGTTAATCTCAACAGCCACCATAAATGATAAAAAAGTATTTACATGGGAGGTGAAAAATAGCATTAACCCTCATCTTATAGTACCTTATATTGGGAAATATGAAAATTTCACAGGTAATTTTGAAGGGATTAAAGGCAACCTAGATTTAAGTTTTTGGGTACTAGATTACAATTTAGTTAAAGCGAAAAATCATTTTCCGGGACAGGTTTTCGCTATGCTAGATGCCTTTGAATATTGGATGGGGCCTTACCCCTTTTATGAAGACAGTTATAAATTAATAGATGCACCCTATCCGGGCATGGAACATCAAAGCGCTATTGCTTATGGTAATGATTATCAAAATGGATTTGCTGGCAGAGACATTTCTGGAGGTGGCCCCAGCACCAAATGGGATTTTATCATCGTCCATGAGTCTGCTCATGAATGGTTTGGAAATAGTATTTCTACGAAAGATATAGCAGATATGTGGATCCATGAAGGATTTGCGAGCTATGCAGAAACCATGTATGTAGATTACACTTATGGTAATGAAATGGGGAATGAATACAATTTCGGCACCAGAAGCAATATTTTAAATGATAAAAATATTATTTCAACATACAATGTAAACTCTCAAGGGAGCAGTGATATGTATGCAAAAGCTTCTAATATGCTTCATTCTATTAGAAACAGCATCAATAATGATGAGAAATTCAGAAAAATAATGAGAGGTCTAAATAGCACTTTCCACAAAAAAATGACCACCACACAAGAAGTAGAAGAATACATCTCTACAATCTCTGGATTTGATTATCAATATGTTTTTGATCAATATCTGAGAAATACTGACATCCCAGTGTTTGAATATTCTATAGATAAAATAAAAGGGACAATTAGATACAGATATACAAACAGTATCCCTTTATTTGATTTACCATTGGTTTTTACATCAAAAAATGCAATTGTAAAAATTCAACCGACTACCACTTGGAAAACCTCTAAATTTAATGAGAATGAACGCTCTTTATTTGTTAGTAAAGCAATAGAAAAAAAGTACTATATCCATGCCTCCGAAATTAAGTAAGACATTTAAGTTTACGTTGCTCTTATTAACAGAAACGAAGTATTAAAAAGTGAAATAATTAGAAAAGAACTTCGTTTTTTCGATTTTATTTCGTAACTTTCTTGTATCAATTTATTATAACTAATTTTATAGTTTTCTTTAATAATTTTAGTCTATGATTAAGCCCGGAAATCTATTTATTATATCTTTTATTGTTATGATGCTTGTGCATTCTAGCAATTGTTTTGCTCAACACTTTGAAATAACAAACAACAAGAAGAAAACAACGGTGCCTTTTAAAATCAAGAGGAATTTAATTGTTGTTGAAATGAAGGTCAACAATAAAGGACCTTATAACTTCATTGTTGACTCTGGAGCTGGACTATTACTGATCACCGATCCAGATATTATAGATACTCTAAACCTACAATCTAAAAGAATCATAAGGGTCTCCGGAATTACAAGTAATGAGAGTTATGAAGCAATTGTACCCGAGCCGCAATCTTTCGAATTCGGTGATTTAAAAAGTGTTCAGGTTACCCCTGCTATCTTAAAGGAAGATTATTTTGGCATATCAAATTACGCAGGCATAAAAATTCATGGATTATTGGGATATGAATTTTTCAGTAAACTAAAAGTAAAAATAGACTTCAACGATAGTCTTATGACCGTATATTCCGGGAAAAAGCACCCGTCTTATAATAAATATCAAAAAATACCCATTGAGATAGAACAGAAAAAATCATTTGTAACCGCCAATATTAACTTTTATAACGGAACGAGTTGTGAATGTAAACTCGTAGTAGATATAGGTGCCGGACATGGCTTATCATTAGAAAACAGCGACGTTAAGTTATGGCCTGCCCAACCCCGTATTTCTGCAAATCTGGGAAGAGGATTAACAGGAGAAATTAGAGGAGAAATTAGCAGAGTAAAAAGTATAAAATTAGGCCGTCACGAATTAAATAATCCAATATCTGCCTTTCCTAATAATTTACACAGCTCTACGCTAAATTTAGCTAGAGATGGAAATCTAGGCATAGATATCTTAAAGAGATTTCATATAGTTCTCGATTATCAAAACAAGAATATGTATATTAAATCTCGGATTAGTTTAAAAAAACCATTCGAGCACGACATGAGCGGATTAGAGTATTATGTTGACAATGAAAATACAGGAGCAATTTTTGTAAGTAGAGTGGAGCCGGGCTCTCCTGGCGATATATATGGAATATTAGTAGATGACCAACTTCTAACGGTAAACTTAATGCCTGTATCTAAATTAGGCGTCGAAAAATTAGACGACATGTTTAAATCAGGGTCCGGCAAAAATTTACTTTTAGAAGTTTTTAGAAATAATAAAATTGAAAGAGTCATTTTAACCTTAAAAAGAAGAATTTAAACTCCTTTGCTCCTGCTTTTTTAATTATGTCTACAGAAATAATTAACGTAACTTTACACCCTAATTTTGTAATTAGGTTATTACCTTATTAAAGGGCCACAAAACATTGAATATAATACAGATAAGTAATAGACATTAATGATTAAGTTAAAACTTGTAGTCATAAAAAGCATTCAATTTATTTGGTTAAGTGCGTTAGCTCTTTTACCGCTAACCACTATGGCTCAAAATGAATTTGAATCTATTTTAAAAAATAAAATGGATTCTCTCGTATCAGCTCCAGGCCCTGTATATGCAAAACCTACATTCATGCCTAATAATAGTATCCAAAGTATAATGACCCCGTCTGGATGGGGTGGAAATGGCTCTTATCTTTTTGCAGTTGTAGGAGGTGTTTATCCTGCCCTATATACACAAAAGGCCGACATGATTGGATCTATGGGCTTAAGCTTCGGAAATTCAGAGAAACATGTTAATGTATCTGCCAGCATAAATGTTGGACGATTAAAAATTTTAAAAGACTTTTCTTATAATTTTGTAGTAAGTAGACAGCTAAAAAAAGGAAATAGTATCTCTATAGGAGCGCTACAATTGTTTTCTGATCCCGCAATATCTGACTCACCGGATGGAAGCTATTATATTGCATTTAGTCATTCTTCACAAAACATAACACCAAAAACACCCGGATATTCTCCTTTAACCTATACAATAGGGATAGGTAATGGACGATTTTTACTGAAAAGTCCTTGGGATGTAAGAGCCGGTAAAGGAAAATATGGAACTGCAGTATTTGCCAACGTTTCTTACGAAGTGTTTAAAGACATAAATATAAATGTGGAATGGTCTGGCACAAATCTTGGATTGTCTACAGGATTTAGACCTTTTCCGTCCAATTTGACCGTAGGATTGGGAATTTACAATTTGACGCAATTTTCCGGAGATAAACCATCTATGCTCGGATCAATTGGTTATCCGTTATCTTTAAAGAAAACCAATTCTACTAAAAACAGAAGTAATAACTTATTGTAATATGAAAAAAGTTTGCACAAATATTTTAACGATCGCCGGAATATTAATTTCAGCTTCAGCATTTGCTCAATCTGGATTAAACAATAATTCGAATTGGAAAACCCCAATTCCTAATGTTGTATTACCTCAATCGCCAACCACCCCTACTACAGTTACACCTGGCGGAACTATTATTACACAAAATACTATTCAGGTACCTGCATTGCCATCTTTACCTCCTATATCAGGTATCACAACCCCCATATCGAATATAAGCACATTATTACCTGCTATGCCTTTAAGCCCAACAGCGCCATCCGTTCCATCTCCGGCATTTGTTGCTGCTTTATCGCCCGCTGCTCCTATGATTTCGTTGCCATTATTACCGATATTACCTCCAGTAGCCCCAATTACACCTGTTCCTGAATTAAGATTGGTTATCAGGCCATAAAATGTGCTGTATGAATTTGAAGTTTTATAAAATATTAATACTACTATTTATTCTGTCTTCAACTATTGGAATTACAACTTCCAATGCACAGTTTTTAAATAGAAAATTTGACTTTACATATGGTGATGAATACATTAAAAACACAAAAGTCACCTCTACAGGAGTAGTTGAAAGAGGCAACCAAAACATGGTTGTTAATACCATATCGACTGTTAAAAAAGCAATCAAAGTTACCGACTCATCTGAAACTGGTTATGGCTTTAAAATCACCATTGAAGAAATGGACAATCAAATAGAGACTTTAGATAAAAAAGTTAGTTTTAGCTCTACCAAACCTGTTGATCCGAGTTCAAAATTAGAAAAAGCACTGCGTTATATGATTGATAAACCAGTAGAATTACGGACCGATAAAAATGGGATAATTTTATCGACTCAAGATCCTACCAGAGTGCTAGCTAACGATACATTATTAGCTTTTGCAGGCATACAGCCTGAATTTTTTGAACGTGGAGATTTATTTACACTGGTGGGCGACTTTATTTACGACGATATCCTAAAAAAAGGATATTCATGGTCTGATTCCTTAGTAATTGATGATCAAAAAATGGTTACTGACTACGTAATCGATGAAATTAATGAAAAGTCTACTGTAATTAAATTAAAAACAGCATCATACGGTCGCTTAATAAACAGCAACACCAATGCAACTTATATTGTTGATAATAAAAGTGGTATCATTCTCGAAAAACTAATTTATACTGTATCTACAGGATTTAGAGTTTCAAATAAACTTTTATATGCGATATCTAGAAGCTCTAGTATAGTTGAAACAATTGTTAAAAAGGAAACTTCTGGAGATCCTCCAAATTAAGAAATAAACAATCTTTATACTGGCAATATAAACCAAAAAGTACTACCCCGCCCTAGTTCACTATTAACACCTATTTCTCCGTTATGACGCTGAATGATTTCGGCACTTATATAAAGACCTAACCCAAGTCCGGCGGAACTAGTATTGCCTGGGTTTACCTGATAATATCGATCAAATAAGAATGGTATTTTTTGACTCGGAATGCCCGGTCCTCCGTCAATTATTTCTACTTTAACTCTATTATCTTGTGTTTTTTTACATAAAATCTGTATACACTCCGTATTTACAGCATGTTTAATCGAATTACTAACCATGTTCGTAATTACTTGATCTATTTTATGTTCGTCAGCATAAATCTCCATATTTTCACCTCGAATTTCGATTTTTCTGTTTTCAGATACAGAAATATTAGCGCAGCATTCTTTTATAAGTTCCAACAAGTTAAATCTTGTTTTATTAAGTGGAATACTACCTATACTCAATCTACCTACATTTAATAAATCGTCTACCAAACTAGTGATCTTATTTATACTTTTTGCAGACTGAGTAATTAATTTAGGAAGCATAGGCGAGTTAGGATCATTCTTAAACCGTTCCAACAACTGCAAGGACGCTTTTAGAGATGTAATAGGTGTCTTTAGTTCATGACTTGCTATAGATAAAAAATCTTCTTTTTGCTGCTGCAATCTTTTAAATTCAGTAATATCTAAAGCTGTCCCCAGCAATCTAGCAGGTTCTCTATTACTATCTAAGTACAAATTTGCCTGAACTCTAACCCAATGATACACTCCATCTGGATGTAATATTCTTGCTTCGTATTGTAGCTTCCCTTCCGTTCTTGCTCTTAAATGTGCTTCATCACTTAGATGCTTATCCTCTGGATGCATCACATTCAAAATATCTTCTCTTCCAACTGCACGAGTAAAACCAAATATTTGGTAAAACCGATCTGATGCCACCATAGAGTTATTAGGATAGATGTACTCAAAAGTGCCAATTTCAGAAGCATCAATTGCAAGCCTTATTCGTTCTTCAATATCTTCAATTTTTCTTCTCGACATAACTTTATCTGTTACATCAAATGCAACTACTAAAATTGAAAGTATTTTATCATGATCTTTTATCGGCTCTAAAACAAAATCTATAAAAAGTACAGTAGGAATTCCTTGTTTAATTAAAGTCACTTCATGCTCTATTGCATAATAAGGGATTCCGCTTTTTATTACCTGAATTAGAATAGGCGCGTAAGATTCTGCTAGCTCTGGCAATCCATCCCACACCAAATGATTCTCTACTAATGCTCTATCCTTTCCAATAATTTGAAGAATAAGATCATTTACTTCAGTTACAATTAATGTATTTGCATCTATTACACTAATTCCGACCGAAGCCTGTTTTATCAACGTCTTAAACCTCATTTCACTTTTAGCCAATTCTAAATTTACAGCCTTCATCTTTAATTGAGAATCAACTAACTGAGCATTTGAAGCAGATAAACCTTTCATGGCTAGATCTAATGCATCATTAGAAGAAGTTAAAAATTCATTGCTATCTTCAACTCTTTTTAAAGAGTCTGTTAAATTTTTAGGCTGAATTATCTGAGTATTTTTATAAGACTCCATTGTCTCAATAATCTGTATCAAATAATATACGCTTATTCCATCGAACGATACGGGTGTAACATTAAAATCAAATACCTTTCCGTTACTTTTCAACACCAGATCTTCAAGAATAAAAAATTCTTTGTAAAATCCATGAATATTTTCCCTAAGCTGTTCTATACATTGAAAACTCTCATTAAAGCACGTCCATACAGATTCATTAATTTTCAATTCTGGGAATAATTGCTTTGCAGGCTTATTAAATTTTAAGACTTTATTAATTGCATCCCCTTCCTGAATAATAATACAAGAATATTTTGATCTGTTTATGGTCTTAAATAACTGGTTTTGATTAAAAATCATTTGCAATAAAATAAAGCTCTAATAATGTAGCATTAAAAAAAATCATGAACATATAACAAAGAATAAACCATGTTGTTATTAATTATATAAGCATTTAATATAATTGCACAAACCGCAGATCCAATTACAAGATAAGCTATATTTAAAAGCATCTTGTTTTATTCTTTTCTCCGCAGCGCGAATAAAATTATTTTTAAATCAGACTAAATATGTATCAACACTGTTAAAAAGATTTAATTTTTAAATTATCTACTTTGAAATCTGTAACTTGGTACAAAACCACAACTGTATATTATCAATGAAATTCACTTTTTATATTCAGCAGAAGATGAAAATTGCATTGCTGCTTTTCTGCGTAATGGCTTGTACAATTCTAATAAGGCTACTGGAAGATAAAAGTGTGAAGGATATGAATAAGTCTTTTAAGTCGATGTATAACGATCGGCTTATCCCCTCTGTGTTATTACATGACATTAATTTACTGCTAGCAGAAAAAAATTGGTTGATAGAAAAATCTATCAAAGGTGATTCTCCCATCCAACCTGGTTTTTTAAGCTCTAAAATCACTCAAAATAACTACAAAATTGACTCTCTTTTCTCCATTTATGACAAAACCTACATTGTTGAAACAGAGGCTGAACATTTAAAAAATTTAAAGCGTTTTATCGCGGAGTATAAATCTCAAGAAATTCAAATTCTTAAATATATAGAAAGTGGTCAAATACCGGTAGCAGTAAATTTATACGATCAGTCGGCACAAAGCACTTATATAAAAATGTCGCAAAACATATCTTATTTAATGTCTATACAAGTTAAAGTAGGATCAGATTTATTAAATGATGTAGACAGCATTGTTTCCGGCACCAAACTTTACTCAACCTTACAAATAGGCCTTGCTATATTAATAGGTCTTTTAATTATGGGAATACTTTTCACAATGAAATCGGCCAGCACACCTCCTCAAAAAGATTTTCATTTAAATTAACTAAGCGTCAAATATTTTTTCACTTATAAGATCTGCAGCAGCCTCACAAAAATCTAGTCCCGAATAATCGGGATTAAATCCTCCTATATAGGGAACAGCCATTATATAAATCCTGTCGTTTACCACGTCGTCTTTGTCAAGAACCTGAAAATTATCATTTATGGCCAATCCGGATACAATTAAATAATAATTCCCAAGCTTATCTTTTACCACCTCTTTATTATTTCTGTATTTCTTTCCGTTTTCTGAATCGCGGAATCGAATCTTAGCCTGGCTAATCGTATTATTCCTTACTAAACTTCGAAAAGGAAACTCCTTTAAAGATAAGTGTGCTTGTCCAACACAGTTGACAAATGCTTTATAAGCTTTAGTTATATTTTTCCCGGAAATTTTATCACAAAACACCATTTTTTCATCTTCTGTGATCTTCACTTCACTATCTTCTCCTACTTCTACTATATCTAAAACTCCACATCTATTAAGCAATAACAACTCTTTTACAGAGCTTTGAGGGGCAAATGAAATAACTATCGATATAAGCGGCATTAAGACATTCTTTAATCTGAGCATATCTTCTGCTGAAAAATATTTGGCAGGATAGTTCATTTCAAAACTTAAAACACCTAATAACTCTTTCCAAAAAACAGATCTTTCTGTTTCAATAGACTTTTCGGCTTCTGCAAGCTCTGCCTCTAACAATACAAAAGGATCTAGCCGCTCCCTTTCTTCCATTACCATTTCTACAAACTCCTCTAAGCCCAGCTGCTTAATTTTTTCATAGAATAATGGACTTTTCTTCTTTAATAATCTTTTATAATTATATTCAAATACAAAATCTAAAGATAAAAACCCTCTATTTTCTACTCTATGTGCTTTTATTTCCCGATGAGTTAAAACATCTGGATTATAAAAATGGGTATCTCCCAGATGAATTCGAACAGCAGGCAATAAACCATTTCTAGAATGCATTACCATTCTGAAGTCTTTCGATTCCTTATCCAAAGTATAATTAACATTCCCATTTTCATCCGTTCCAAAACGACCGTTATTTCTTGCGAGGGTTCTAATTGCATCTATGGCTGTTAACGAAGATCCTTTAAGAGCAACCGGGAAATTAAATTGTTTTGCAATTTTAGAAGGAGGATATGGGGAATCGAAATAACCATCAATTTCATCTTCATGGCGCTTAGGCCAAGTATGACCAATACAGACCACTACTTTATCAAAAAGATAGGTGCGTCCATTACTTGTAAAAACTTTTACTTGTTTACTTAAAACATCATCTTCAACATCTATAACTTCAGAATTATAATGAACAACACTTTCGATATTAAGCGCGCTCGATTTATTTAATAAGCTTTTAAATTGGTCAGACAGATATACACCAAACAATAATCTAGGAAGAACTTTATATTCATTAAAATTTTCCCGATTAATTTTAAATCTATTAATTAAATCTTCAGGTGCGCTCTTTATCCATTCATCAACAGAAGTTAATAACTCAGGAATTTCATTAGACGAAACATTCGTAACATGCTCTTCCAGTGCACCTTCGGTACTATACGGCATACCAGAGCCTAGGGCATTATTTTTTTCAAAAATTGTGATATTGAAATTGGTATTCCCAGATTCTATTATTTTTTTGAATAAGAACATCGCGCTTGGGCCACCACCCAAGATTGCTAATCTTTTAAACATCACACTTGATTGTATTAGAAGTTTTGATTAAAACCAATAACCCTCATGAGTGTTTTAAAATTGATTTAAATACTCAGTTTAATCCACACCGGACAATGATCACTCGACTTCTCCCATCCTCTTACGTGTTTATCAACACCTGCATCTATTAATTTTGATTGAATATTTTTATTAAGTAAAAAATGATCTATTCTTAAACCTGCGTCTCTCGCGTATGCATTTCTAAAATAATCGTAATAGGTATATATTTTTTCCTTTGGATATATTTTCCGAATGGCATCTTCCCAACCTTGATCAATCAACTGATTAAATGCTCCCCTTACTTCCGG
This sequence comes from uncultured Pedobacter sp., assembly GCA_964583395.1. GTDB lineage: Bacteria > Bacteroidota > Bacteroidia > Sphingobacteriales > Sphingobacteriaceae > Pedobacter. The sequence continues at coordinate 196,267 of CAZOVM010000005.1, forward strand.
TCTAAACAAAGCATCATCCACCCATCGCTCGGGCTTATAGACATCAAATTCAGTAGGAATTACATTGTAATCGCCCGTAATAATCACGGGGATCTCTAAATTCACAAGTGCTTGAGCATGTTTAGCCAGCCTATTTAGCCAGTGCATTTTATATTCTAACTTAGGGCCAGGTGCCGGATTTCCATTGGGAAGATAAATACAGATAACTGTAATTCCATCTACCAAGACTTCTAAAAACCTGCTTTGCTCATCTTCATCGGCTCCAGGTAATACACGACGTACCTCTTTTGCAGACTTATCTTTCGTAAGAATTGCCACACCATTCCAGCTCTTTTGCCCGTGCCAAATAGCTTTATACCCCATCTCCAAAATGGCTTCTTCGGGAAATTTATCTTGGGGTGCCTTTAATTCCTGCAAGCAGGCAACATCTGGTGACGTTTCTTCTAACCACTTTAATAACACGGGAAGTCGTGCATTTATTCCATTTACGTTATAAGTAGCTATTTTCATCACTGTTTAAACTTAGTAAACCCTATATTTTTTTCGGTGGCAAATCAAAAGCTATTGCATCGTGCTCAAAATGACCTTTATGAGCGCCGTCACAAAAAGGTTTATTTTGAGATAAACCACATCTACAAATAGAAAGAACATTTCTTCCTTGTAACCCGTATACATTTCCTTGCTTATCTACAATTTCGAAATCTCCTTCTACTTTTACAGAACCATTGCTATTAATAGTTAGTTTAGTTATTGCCATAATCTTTTATATAAACGAATGTAAGCTTATAAGAGCAACTCCTTACAGAAGAAATTTAATTTAGAAAGAATCTGAGAAAGGCTAAATATTAAAAATAGGTCTCGTTGACCGGAGAACCATCATTAAAAAGTTAATTTGAATTAACTATTGCTTCATTCCCTAATTTTTGAATAAGTGTAGACATTAAATTTTCGAACTTGTCGTATGATACTGGTTTAGGTAAAAAACCATTTGCCGAAACATTAAACGCGTCAATTGCATATTTAGGATGAGCTGTTATAAACACCAAATTATTCACCCTATCCCGAATTTTTTGTGCAAATGTAAGTCCGTTAATAGAAGGCATTTCAATATCCAAAAACAGGAAATCTATAAATGGTAAATTATTAAGGTCATCGATCGCATCTACCGAATTGGAATATGCTTTAATTATTTTTAGTTTTTTGAATTGTTCAATATATTCCGTTATCTGTTCGATAGAATCTGTGTGATCATCTATAATTACACAGCTATAAAATTCCTTGCTCATTGCTTGCCCGTTTAAATAAAATCGTTACCGACAACTAAATATAGGATATTAATATCACCTTCAAAATAATTAAGAAAGTTTTCTAACATTTTTGATACGATTAACCCCAAAACCGCTTTATAATTAATATTTTCTATTCCTTTAAGTTGTTCTTTTTTTAGAATCAATTTCCTTAATTCACAAAATATTAAGATTTCCTGAGCTAAACTTTTCAACCAGATCTCTCCAATATTAATAAATTTGCAGCATGAAAAATAAAAAAGCGCTGTTTATTGATCTCGATAACACAATATATCCAGCAGCATCTATCGGAGAAAAACTATTTGATAAACTTTACAAAATAATTGCAACAGATCCATACCATTCTGCAAATATTGAAGAAATAAAGCAGGCTATTTTGCGCAAACCTTTTCATCACGTAGCATCCACATTTAATATGGATGAAACCTTATACAAAGAAGCCTTAGAGCATCTCACAGAGCTGGAATACAATGAGCCCATGCAATTGTTTCCCGATTATTCGATTATTAGAAATCTAAATCAAAAAAAATATTTAATCACTACCGGATTTACGAAGCTTCAGCAAAGTAAAGTTGTTCAATTAGGCATAAAGGCTGACTTTGAAGAAATTCATATAATGGATTTCACTAAATCTACCAACACGAAAGCTCATGCGTTCAAAAAAATAATGGCCGACAACAATTATACACCAAAAGACGTTTTAGTAATTGGTGACGATCCCGAGTCAGAGATTAAAGCCGGCCAGGAATTAGATATTGATTGTATTCTATACGATAGCTTAAACTTATTTGAAAACAGAAAAGATTTAAACCGAATTACAAACTTTAACGAGTTAATCCCATTAATGAATTAAGTTAAAAAATGAACCTTATTCATTCTTCTATTTAATCTGAGGCCTTTAGCTTTTACTTTTCTAACCTTGCCTGTATTCTCTTAATCGTTTTTATTATATTGCATTAAATCAAAGTATTATGGATCAGAAAATTATTAATTTATACGACGCTTATACCCATAGCCAGATAAATAGAAAAGATTTCTTAAAAAAGCTTGCCATCCTTACCGGAAGTACTGCCCTAGCCTTAACAATGCTTCCTCTATTAGAAAATAATTATGTGATGGCAGCTCCTTTTGACGATCCAAACTTATATACAGAAATGATTACCTATACAGGTGTTGAAGGTCCAATGAAGGCATTTTTAGCTAAGCCAAAAGATCAAACCAATCTGGGTACGGTGGTTATTATCCATGAAAACCGGGGCCTAAACCCACATACTATAGACGTAACAAAAAGAATGGCAGCAGAAGGATTTCTTGCTTTAGGTATAGATGCCTTATCGCCCCTTGGCGGCACACCGGAAGATGAAGACAAAGGAAGAGAATTAATAGGGAAATTAGACCCTTCCTCTAATCTTCAAAACTATTTAAAAGGATTTGAGTATTTGCGTAAGCATAAAGACGGAAATGGAAAAGTTGGATGCGTCGGATTTTGCTGGGGAGGCTTAATGGCTAATAGACTAGCTGTAGCAGATCCAAACTTGCAGGCTGCTGTAGCTTATTATGGCTCTCAGGCTCCAATTACAGATGTGCCATCTATAAAAACCAGCTTAATGCTACATTATGCAGGGCTTGATGAGAGAATAAATGCCGGAATTCCAGCCTATGAAGCTGCCTTAAAGAGCAACCAAATTGACTATCAATTATTCATTTATGACGGGGTAAATCATGCGTTTAATAATGATTCATCACCTACAAGATACAACGAAGCTGCTGCAAAATTAGCCTGGAAAAGAACCATTAACTTATTAAAACAAAAAGTTGGTTAAAAATATTAAAAACATATTATTTTCCTTATTCGCGCCCATAAATAGCTATCGATTAACCCTTTATACAAAAACACTAAAACAAAATAAATCTTTTGTATGTAGTATTAGTTCACCTATCTAATTAATAGTTATGAAAACAAATGCATTTATTTCCATCGGTTTTGGCGTTATGATTGGTTTAGCTTCGTGCTCCAATAAAAACAATAATGAATCTGAGTCTATGCTAACAGACTCATCTATGATGGATACATCTTCTTCTGACACAACATGGTATGACGAAGCACATGCAAGCATCAGTGGAACAAAAGCGGACACAACCGTTTCGGGAATGGCACATTTTACGCGCAAAGGCGACAATGTTGAACTCTCTTTAGAATTAAACATTCCAAAAAAAGCAAACTCAACAGTTGCAGTACATTTCCACGAACATGGAGCATGTGGCGATATGGGTAACGATGCACATGGTCACTGGAATCCAACCAACGAAGATCACGGTCAATGGGGCTCTGCACAATATCATTCCGGCGATATTGGAAATATAAAACTAGATAAGGATGGAAAAGTAACCTTTAAAGTAGAAACCAATAGATGGACAATTGGTGGACCTTCTTCTAGCAATATTTTAAATAAAGCTTTAATTGTACATTCGGGTGTTGACGATTATAAAACACAACCAACAGGCAATTCTGGAACAAGAATTGGATGCGGTGTAATCAGCAATAATTAACAAATTCAATTATTTATTGCGAGGAATAATCGTCCTTGCGAGAAACGAAGCAATCTATGAGTTATAGATTGCTTCGTTATTTTACCTCTAAAGTCTTTTACCTAATAAGTTGCCACTTTTTCAATAAAATTCATCCAAAATATTTGTTGAGGCAACACTATAAATAAAACTAATTCTACAAGCCAAATTCCCGGAATCAAAAAATAGGAGTTCTTTAAAATCGGTTTCCCCAACTTTATTTTTTCAAAAAATATTATACCAAAAGAAACTAAAAAAGGCGTTATCACCATGGCCAAAATACCTATTTCTTGGTTTGCCAAACCGCCTACTAATCTCCCCAAACCCGGGTTTAAAATTATTAAAGAGGCGCCAATGATTCCAACTACATGTTGTCTTACTCTATTTTTATTAATTATACTATATACATAGAATAACGAGAACATTATTGCATCCAATATTGCTCCAGTAAAAGCTATTGCCGCACCTTCCTTTGAAGTTAATAAGTTATCAGATACAGAAGATTTTATCATAACCAAGATAGAAATTACCATGATAGGCGCTAAAAAGTAAGTTAGCTTTCCCACCTTTCTATGTAAAGCATATTTTTTCTGTTTAATAAGTATAGGTTGAGCAATTAACACGATGAACCAGCTTAAGAATATTATAAAATGTAGGTGCGTAATAATTGAAATATTCTCAAATCTCGGGAAATATTGAAAATAGGTTTTATAAAATCCGGTAAAGCTGATGATGGTTATTGCTAAAAATAACCAGACCAGCGCTTTATATTTTCGCTCCATAGTGAGTTAAATAATCCTTTATATAGAAGAAAAAACGTCCTTATTAATAAATCTAGTGAAAAGATTAAAATAAACCTCAAGCAGAATTACAAAACTCGATCAAATTTATTTTTAAAATTTTTTGAAAAAAAATATAATTTTATTGTTTATCAATAAATATTTATTACGTTTGCATAAACAATTTTAAAAATTAAAAATATGATCACTATAAGTACTCAACAAATTCTGAAAGTATTCTACGTTATCGCATGGATTATTTTCATCGGCGTGTGCATTGAAACTTGCGGTTTCTTGGTCAACACCTATTATACATTTTATATTAATCCTGAAGGAGCCTACAAATTATACAACAAAGTAGATTTCTCAGCTTTATTAAATTATGATAGAGGGCAATTCTTAGTCGTAGCTTTTCACATCATTATGGTATCTGTTATGCAATGTGTACTGTTTTATATAATTGTGAAATTTTTGCATAATAAAAAACTTAACTGGGCTTTCCCATTTGATAAAGAATTAGGGAGATTCATTTTTAGGCTTTCTTATTTTTCTCTATTTATAGGTATCTTATCTGCTTGGGGTGAAAAATATGCAAGTTGGATTGCCTCAAAAGGAATCGCGATGCCAGAAATGAAAGAACTTAACCTAGACGGCGCCAATGTTTGGATGTTTATGGGAATTGTTTTATTGGTATTAGGGTTTATATTTAAAAGAGGGATAGAAATCCAGGAAGAAAACGAGTTAACAATATAAATCTGCCAAAATGAAAACAGAAAAAAAATTAAAAATATTTAAGATAGCTTATATAGGAATACTGCTCATTGGATTCTATTTCATTGCTATGCCCGACAGTTTAGAAGGGTTTAAAGCTGGATTTAATGAAAGTAAATCGGCAAACCAAGATATCAGCTTAAATAACACAACTACTCTTCAAATGATTTATAAAATTTTTAGTGGAATAAGTGCTTTAACCATCTCTTATTTAGGAATATCTTTATTAATTACACTATTTAGATTTATAGATTCTGTAAGTAAGCGAGAGATTTTCACCCCACAAAACTTAAGGAGATTGACTATATGTGGTTGGTACAGCATAGGAATATGCGTTGCTCTATTGCTATTCAAGTTAACAACCTACTTCGCAAACAATGTACCATACGAACCTGACTTTTTTCAAATAAAAGTTAGAGCTGCTATAGAGTCCGTATTTTGGTTGGCTGTATTAGGTCTTGTATTCTTAACAATAGGATATGCCTTCAGAAAAGGAATAGAAATTCAGGAAGAAAACGAATTAACAGTATAATTATGGCCATAGTAGTAAATTTAGATGTGATGATGGCAAAAAGAAAAATGTCGCTGAATGAGCTTTCTGAAAAAGTTGACATTACTTTATCCAACCTATCCATCTTAAAAACAGGAAAAGCAAAAGCCATCAGGTTTACCACACTCGAAGCCATTTGTGAAGCTTTAGATTGCCAGCCAGGCGATATATTAGAATATAAATAATAAATATTAACTTACAGAAGTAAAACATCTGTAAGTTAATCTATTATGCAAAACATTCTAAAGTTAGAACAATTAGGCTTATTTCTTTTTTCAATCTTTTTATTTAATCAAACCGACTATCAATGGTGGTGGTTTTTAGTACTGTTATTTGCACCAGACCTTAGTATGATTGGTTATTTAGCCGGATCAAAAGTTGGTGGATTTTTATACAATATTTTTCATCACCAGGCATTAGCTATTTTTGCATTTTACCTAGGGTGGCAACTTCAAATAAACTGGTTAGAAGTTAGTGGCATAATATTACTAGGCCATTCTAGTATGGACAGAGTTTTAGGATATGGCTTAAAATATCCTGACCATTTTAAACATACCCATTTGGGATGGATTGGGAAACAAACCCTATAATCTCGATTTATACAGTCCTTCAAAACAAATTTTGAAGGACTTTTTATTTATAAAAAATATCAAGCAAAAAACCACATCAAGAACCAATCTCTTTAAATATCAAAAAGATAAATCAATAGACAGAAAACTCTACAGGAATTTGTGTATCTAATTTTTTCTCACTAACATTAACATAACTAAACAACAATCTTCATTTCTAAACCAAACGTAGAAAAAATGAATCCTCAAAACGAGCCACACGAAGATCAAAATACCAGAAGAGATTTTTTAAAAAAATCTGCATTAGGGTTAGCGGCATTCACAATAGTACCTCGCTATGTATTAGGCGGACCAGGCTACTTACCCCCAAGTGATAAATTAACAAAAGCAGTTATAGGTGTTGGCGGGATGGGCCGTGGTCATTTTGGATATGAAGGCACTCAGGTGGTTGCCATTTGTGATGTAGATAAAAATCACCTTCAACAAGCAGCAAACATGCTCGATAAAGGCGTAAAGATGTTTAGCGATTACCGAGAACTTATTCAATTACCTGAAGTAGATATTGTACACATTGCTACACCACCTCATTGGCACGGAATTATGGCCGTTGATGCTGCAGTTGCCGGAAAAGACATCTGGTGTGAAAAACCAATGACCCATACAATAGGCGAAGGTAAAAGAGTGGTTGAAGCCGTAAAACAACACGGCAATATGTTTAGGCTAAACACGTGGTTTAGATTTAAAGATACTTTTTATGGAATGGGAACAACGGTAAAACCCATTAAAAAATTGGTTAACTCAGGCATGTTAGGTTGGCCTTTAAAAGTCACCGTTAGCAAACATACTGGTTATGATTGGAAGTTTTATTGGGTAGGCAGAGACCAATTAGACGAAATGCCTGTTCCACCTGAGCTCGATTACGATGCTTGGTTAGGGCCTGCTCCCTACAAGCCTTACAATGCCCACCGTGTTCACCAAACGTTTAGAGGTTATTGGGATTACGATGGTGGTGGTTTGGCCGATATGGGGCAGCATTATATAGATCCTATTCAATATTTTCTAGGAAAGGATGATACGAATCCGGTTTCCGTAGAAATTGATGCCCCACAGCAACACCACGATGCAGTAGGTACTTGGCGTAGAATCACCTATACCTATGCAGATGGCTGTCAAATTATTTTAGATGGAGAAGGTAAAGATGCCAATGTACCGTATATAGAAGGCCCTAAAGGAAAACTATATCCCGGATTTAAATCAGATATCCCAGATTTAGAACGCAAACTAGCTCAATTTCCGGATCCGGATCCAGAAATTATCGAATTTTCTGAATCTGTTAGGACAAGAAAAAAATTCGCATTAAATGAAGAAAACGGACATCGTTCGTGTAACATTATAAACATGGGATTAATAGCATTACGATTAGGAAGATCACTAAAATTTGATCCCGTTAAACAAGAGTTTATTGGCGATGAAGCTGCTAATAAAATGATTAACCCTATTATGCGCGCACCTTATTCTATATAATTTCAGATCCGAAATCATGATAAAAAAAATATTATTTGTGTTATTAGCAAGTCTATTGCTTACAAATGGATTACACATTACATCAGCCAATGCCCAAACCGACGCGCGAACCGTTAGCACAAAAATTGCCGACTTATTAGCACAATTACCAGCCAATACTGCCGCTCAATTAGAAAAAAACATGAAAGAGGTTAGCGCGCTTGAAGAAAATGGCTATATAGAATTAATTTTAGGTCTAAATAATGCCGGGAAAGCCAGCAACCTCATAGAATATACCGTTACAGGCTTCACTGCCTACGCATCTAAAATTGGACAAGAATCTGTAAAAAAAATGGCCTTAAGTGCCTATAGCAAAGCTTTACCTGCTATTTCTGACAAAAAAAATAAAGCTTTCATTATTAGTCAATTCGATTTAATTGGAGACGATTCTTCCATTTCTATCATAGAACCCTACCTTCAAGACCCACAATTAGTGGATGAAGCTACCAGAGCTTTAGCTCAAATTGGATCTAACTCAGCAGTAAATACCTTGATTAAAGGTCTCTCTTCTACAAATGAGCAAATACAAATGTCGATCATAGAAGCTTTAGGGCATACTTCCTCTGCAACGGCAATTGCAGCAATACTACCTTTTGCTACTCATTCTAATAAAAATCTTGTTAAAACAAGCCTATTTACATTAGCACAAACAGGTAGTTCTAGCGCTGGGGCTGTGCTTTTAAATGCTGCCTTACAAGCTGAATTTAACTATGAACCCACTAATGCTGTAGCCTCTTTGTTGGTTTATGCGCACAAAATATCTTCGTCTAATAAAATAGAAGCAGAGAAAATTGCAAAAACAATCTTAGAAAAAGCTAAAAATGACCATCAAGCACATCAACGAATAGCAGCCTTAGAAATTTTAAGCAATATATCTACTGATCATAAACTATTTTTAAATGCTTTAAAAGACAAAAATTTCGCCTATCGCGCAGCTGCAATAAAAATTGCAACCCCAACATTAAATGAATCAAATAGCTCTTCATGGATTAAAGAATTGAAAAAGGCAGATCCCTTAACCATGGTTTCTATTTTAGATATGTTTGTTATTAACGATACCAAATCTGCCTTACCAGAGATACTAAAGTTAGTAAAACACAAAGATCAGGATGTTCAAATAGCTGCTATTCATGCTGCTGTTAAGATTGGTCAGGATGCTAAATTACCAGATCTGCTATACATTATGAATACGGGTAGTTCAACAGACATCACAAACATTTCTAATGGTATTCTAAGAATGCCCGGAGGAGGTGTGGCACCTACCGTTGCTGCATATATCCCAACCGCAAAACCTGAACTTCAGGTAGCTTTAATTAATATTTTAGCTGCCCGCGCTGCGAATGAGCAAATAGATTTTATTTTCGATGCTTTAGAAAACCCCAACAGCGAAGTTAAAAACGCTGCCTTTAAAGCATTAAAAAATGTGGCCAACACCTCTAATTCTGATCAGCTATTTACGCTTTTAAATAGTACAAATACAGCAGACGAATTAACTGCGATACAAGAGGCTATTATTGCTTCGAACAAAGGCATTAAAGATATAGATGCACAAGCAACATCTTTACTAAGTAAAATGCAATCGGCACCTGCCGACAAAAAGCCTTTATTTTATAAAATTTTAGCCAGTTTAGGAGGTGACAAATCATTAAAATCAGTAGCCAATGCCTATGCAAATGGTAACGATTTAGCTAAACAAACAGCTATAGAAGCATTTTCGTCGTGGGTAGATGCCAGCGCTTCTGCTGAATTAATTAAAATTGCAAGGACTACTAATAATCCATCTTTTTTAAGTCAGTCTTTAACCGGGTATTTACAGTTAATAAGAAAATCTAACTATCCCGCAGAGCAGCGTTTATTATTATTGCGCAATGCTATGGATTTAGCCCCTACGAATGAACTAAAACAGCAAATTTTAAAAGATTTGGTACAGGCAAAAGCATACAATTCAATCCTATTTGCAGGCAAATATTTAGACGACATAGTATTACAACAAGCAGCAGCTAACGCTGTAATGAATATTGCTATGGCAGGCAAATACAATGGCGATATTGTAAAAGGGTTAATCAACAAAACCATTTCCGTAATTACCGGGCCAGATGCCAGTTACCAACAAGAAGGCATGCGTAAATACATATCCGAAATGGACGCAGGCGTTGGTTTTGTTCAAGCATTTAATGGTAAAGATTTAACCGGATGGAAAGGTCTTGTTGCTGATCCTGTTAAAAGATCAAAAATGACCCCTGCTGCACTAACCGAGGCACAGGCCAAGGCAGATGCCGCAGCCAAAGAAAGCTGGAAGGTTATAAATGGTGAACTTCATTTTCAGAGTCACGGCGATAATTTAGCGACCGTTAAAAAATATGGCGACATAGAAATGTTGGTAGACTGGAAAATCATTGATGATAAAAAAGGCGAAGGCGATGCAGGTATTTATTTACGTGGAACGCCACAAGTTCAAATATGGGATTTAGCACGTACCAATGTAGGCGCGCAAGTAGGTTCTGGCGGACTTTACAACAATCAGAAAAATCCGAGTAAACCTTTAGTCGTGGCAGATAACCCTTTAGATGAGTGGAATACTTTCAGAATTTTAATGATTGGAGACCGTGTTACCGTATATCTTAACGGACAATTGGTAACCGACAATGTAATTCTTGAAAACTACTGGGATAGAAACTTAGCCATCTTTGCTGAAGAGCAGATAGAACTGCAGGCACATGGTTCGCCGGTAGCCTATCGTGATATTTATATCAGAGAAATACCACGCGTAAAACCATTTGAATTAAATGAGGAGGAGAGCAAAGAAGGTTTTAAAGTACTTTTTGATGGCACAAACATGCACCATTGGACAGGCAATACCACCGATTATATTATAGAAGATGGGAATATGGCTATAAGACCTAAGCCAGGAAAAGGCTCTGGCGGTAACCTATTTACTAAAGAACAATTCAGTGACTTCAATTTCCGCTTCGAATTTCAGCTTACACCCAGAGCCAATAACGGATTGGGTATCAGAGCACCTCTAGAAGGCGATGCTGCATATGTAGGTATGGAGCTTCAAATTTTAGATAATGATGCTGCTATTTATAAAAATTTGGCCGAATATCAATACCATGGCTCTGTATACGGTGCCGCACCGGCAAAGAGAGGTTATCTAAAGCCAGTGGGCGAATGGAATTATCAGGAAGTTATTGCACAGGGCTCTAAAATCAAGGTCATTTTAAATGGAACCGTAATTTTAGATACCGACATTGAACCCTTTAAGTTAAATGGCACCATAGATGGGCAAGACCATCCTGGATTAAAGAGAGATAGCGGACACATCGGATTTTTAGGTCACGGATCTCCTGTCCAGTTCCGAAACATTCGCATAAAAGATTTAAGCAAGGAAGCCGATAAAAAGACAGCAACTAAAGCCAACACCAAAAAGAATTAACATCCATGACTGAAGAAAAAACGAATTCCAATTCCGATCAATCCAGAAGAAATTTTATAAAAACTACAGCTCTAACTGCTGCAGGATTTATGATTGTTCCTCGGCATGTTTTAGGTGGCAAAGGATTTTTGGCACCGAGCGATCGGCTCCTACTTGCCGGAGTTGGGGTAGGTGGGCAAGGCGAAGGAGATCTAAACAGTATTGTTAGCGGCGGTAAAACCGATGTAGCTTTCCTTTGTGATGTAGACGATAGAAGAGCAGCCAATTCTGTTAAAAAATTTCCGAAAGCTAAATACTATAAAGATTACCGCGAGTTATTTGACAAAGAAGCCAAAAATATGGATGCTGTTATGGTTTCTACACCCGACCATACCCATGCTCAAATTGCTATGGCTGCCATGCAGCTGGGTAAACACGTATATGTTCAAAAGCCTTTATCGCACGACATATATGAGGCTCGCATGCTTACCGAAGCAGCTCAACGCTATAAAGTAGTAACACAAATGGGTAACCAGGGGGCTTCGGGCGATGGTGTTAGAAGGTTACAGGAATGGTACGACTCGGGCAAAATAGGAAAAGTACACACCGTTTATGTATGGACCAATAGGCCAGTTTGGCCACAAGGCATATCGTGGCCCACAACAAAAGCGCCCATACCTAAAGAATTAGATTGGGACTTGTGGCTCGGCAGTGCTCCTTACAGAGATTATGTAGATAAATTGGTGCCTTTTAACTGGAGAGGTTGGTGGGATTTTGGTACCGGAGCCATTGGCGATATGGGCTGCCATCTGGTTGAACCTCCATTTAGAATTTTGGGGTTAGATACACCCATAAGTGTTGAGTGCAGTGTTGGAAGCGTATATGTTGATGAATTTAAACGTGCCTACCTACCGGAAAGCTGTCCGCCTTCAAGCCATGTAATTATGACATTTGCAAAAACGGCAAAAACCAGAGAAAATATACGTATGCACTGGATGGATGGCGGAATTAAACCTGCACGCCCCGAAGAGTTGGGACCAAATGAGCGTTTGGGCGATAACGGCGTATTGTTTATTGGAACTAAAGGCAAGATGATTTGCGAAACCTATGGTAAAAACCCTAAATTATTACCTTTATCACGCAACGAATCTGACAACACCAAAATCACCATTCCACGTGTTGCAGGACAAGAAGTGGGTCATTATACCCAGTTTGCCGAAGCCGCAATTGCGGGATATGGCAAAATAGAACTCAGCTCTCCTTTTGAAATTGCCGGCCCGCTTACCGAAACTTTATTAATTGCCAACTTGGCGATTAGAGGAACGGATATTCAAAGAGTAGATTCGGCCGGAAAAATAAGCTATCCGGGTAGAGACATAAAAATGCTGTGGGATAAGAAAACCGTGCGGGTAACCAATTTTGAAGAGGCCAATCAATTTGTAAAAAGAACCTATCGGGAAGGTTGGAGTTTAGGCGCATAAAACATGTCAACTGATAATAAAAAGATACAAGTACTGGTTGTAGGATGCGGCAATATGGGGGCCTCGCATGCACGGGCCTATCACCAACTAGAAGGATTTGAAATTTGCGGATTGGTTTCGACAGGAAACAGTAAGGAAATTTTAAATCAGCAGTTAGGAAACGGTTATAACCTATATTCAGATTTTCATGAAGCGTTAGCAACTACTAAACCCGACGCAGTATGCATTTCTACCTATCCAGATACACATGAAGAATATGCCGTTAAATCTTTCGAAGCTGGATGCCATGTTTTTATAGAAAAGCCCCTGGCCGACAGCGTTGAAGGAGCTTTAAGAGTAGCTGAAGCTGCAAAAAAAGCGAATAAAAAACTATTGGTTGGATATATATTACGTTACCATCCCTCGTGGACAAAATTTACAGAGAAAGCACAGGAAATGGGCAAACCGCTGGTTATGCGTATGAACTTAAACCAACAAAGCCAGGGAGCCAAATGGACAGTTCATCGCAACCTCATGAAAAGCTTAAGCCCTATTGTAGATTGTGCCGTGCATTATATAGACATCATGTGCCAGATGACCCGTTCTAAGCCTATTCGTGTAAGTGCCATTGGTGCCAGGCTTACCAACGAAATTCCTGAATGGAATTACAATTATGGCCAGCTACAAATAACTTTTGAAGATGGTTCTGTTGGTTGGTATGAAAGTGGTTGGGGACCAATGGTGAGCGACAATGCCTTTTTTATTAAAGATGTTTTTGGCCCTAAAGGTTCGGTATCTATCGTAGCAAAACAAGCCTCGGCAACTGGAAATTCAGACAATATTGATGCACATACTAAAACCGAGTCTATAAAAATTCACTATTCCGATTTAAATGAACAAGGTTTATTTGGCAAAGCCGATGAATGGATTGACTTAACCGACGAACCCAATCATCAGGAACTATGTAACAGAGAACAACGTTACTTTCTAAAGTCGATACGAGAAAATATAGACTTAACATTACCTACAGAAGATGCAATCAACAGCTTAAAAATAGCATTCGCCTGTGATGAGTCGGTTAAAAAACATCAAATGATACAATTACATTTTGACTAAATATTCAAGGAACCCTAGTAATAAAAAAAGCAAAAAACTTGTATTAGTTAAATAAATTAATTATATTTATATATAGCATTTATTATGTCTTTCACTATAGAACAAATTTCTGCTACGCACAGCAAAGTTAAATCTGGTGCAGACTTCCCAAAATACATTCAAAATTTAAAAAAACTAGGTGTTATCAGCTATGATTGCTTCGTAAACGATGGTCATGCAGACTATTATGGTTCTAACCATTTTAAGGCATCGTCTGTAGCAAAATATCCAAGCTTATCCATATCAGAAAACGTGAATGTACCGTTATTTACCTCCGACTTAAAAGCACATCAACGTGGCGAAACCGATTATTTCACATTTTGCAAGGATTGCGCAAAATCGGGCATCTATAAGTGGATTGTAGACTTAGAAAAAATGACTTGTACGTATTACGACATTCAAAACAATGAGTTACTGATAGAACAAGTACCGAGCTTATAATCGTTTGGGAGAACTAATCTTACTGAATATTCTTAACCGTCATCAAAACCTGATCAATTCGAACGCCGTCCATATCCATAATTTCAAATTCAAAATTATCGTATTTAACCACATCCCCCGCATGGGGCATGGCCTTTAAATGATGAATCATAAAGCCAGACAAGGTTGAATAAACGGCAATTTTGTCTTCGATAATTTCTTTTAAAAAGAATTGATTCAATTCATAAATTGGTGTTCGGCCGTTAATCAGGTAACTTCCATCTTCACGTTTCACAATATATTCGTCTTCTGTTTCATCATCGTCCGGCAAATCGCCCACTATACCTTCAATAAGATCGTGTAGGGTTACAATTCCACGAACACTTCCATACTCATCAACTACCACTCCTATATATTTTTTCTTTGCCTTAAATAAATTAAGAATCTTAAATGCGGGGGTATTTTGAATTACATATATAGGTCGCATCAATATATCATCGATACTAAAATCGTCCCGCTGGTAATTTTCTAAAACATCTTTGATGTTAATGATACCCTTCGGATTATCTAACGTATCTTTTGCAACTATAAATTTAGAATGAACACTTTCTTTTATTTTGTTAAAAATCAATTCCTTGCTCCAGGTATAATCTATCCATTCTACTTCTGAGCTATGCGTCATCAACGATTTTGCTGTTTGATCGGTAAAAGAAAATAAGTTTTGCATGGCTTGACTTTCTTCATTTTCCAATACGCCTTGTTTTCCGGCTGTTTTTAACATAAACCGCAGTTCATCTTCGCTCATTCTATCTGCATCATTCTCTTTAACACCAAATACTTTTAAAATAAGCTTCGTAGACAAGGACAATAATTTCACAAAAGGAAACGTAATACTCGTAAACACTTTAATAATGGGCACACAAAACAAGGCAATAGCTTCAGAGTTATTCATTGCTATAGTTTTAGGTACCAGCTCTCCTACCACAATGGTGAAATACGTTATTCCTCCAATTACAATAATAAGAGATAAGGTATGTACAGAATTACCAAGAAATGAAAATTGAGATAAAAATGCAGCCATATCATCTGTTAAAGCTGCACCTCCATACGCTCCTGATACAATACCGATTAATGTAATGCCTACCTGCACCGACGAAAGAAAATTCTCAGGATTGTCCAACAGCTTTAAAACCATTTTCGCATTCGACTTACCTTGTGCAGCCAAATGTTCTATTCTACTTTTTTTTACAGAAACCAAGGCAATTTCGGATAAGGCAAAAAAGCCATTCAATAAGGTTAGAATAAAAATGACAAGTATTTCCAAAATAAAAACATTAAGCGCTTCCTCAAATATACTTTAAAGGAATTGCTTTTTTATTGGCCTTCTATTAAATTACAACATTATGTTTATTCCAAAATAGTAATTACGAAGTGGCGCCGGATTATAAAAGCGATTACCTATTGCATTTAAGTCATTTCCTAAGCTATATTTTTCATTCAGCAGATTATCGGCCCCTGCATAAAAATTAACATTGGTTTTAGATATATTAAATTTCCATCCCAATTTAGCTTGCAACAAATTATATCGCTCTGCATAAACCGTGTTGGCATCATTAACTGGAATTTTGTCAGTAAAATTATGCTGTAAGAAAGTATAAATATTCTTCGGGAACCTTAATTGCAGGCTACTAACCATTACTTTTTTAGGCACACCCGTTAACCAGTTGCCAGAATAATCTACATTGTTAACAGTATAATTTTTAAACCTGAAATCGCTATATGTAAATGCTTCATTAAATTGTATGCCGCGAACAAAACCTGTTTCTACAGGAGCTAATACCCATGCACTTAAATTCAATTCTAATCCCAGTTGTTTTGTGCCGCCTGCATTCATAAAATAATCGGTTTCGTCTGGCAAGCGTCTATTAACAATGCTATTTTTTAATTGATAATGAAAAACTGAGGCGTCTAGCAAAATTCTATCATCTCTGCCTTTAAACCGGAATCCGGTTTCATAGTTCCATCCCGTTTCTGCCTGTAAGTTCGTATTTACTAGGTTATTTGATGGCCTCACTTCTGAAATAGTAGGAGCAGAATAACCCCTGCTTACAGAGGCTCTCCACATAAAATTATTAACCAACTCGTAAGACATGGCCATTCTAGGCATTACCTGCGGCTCAAAACGTTTAATATTAAAGTCTGTCTGACTTAAAGGAAAGATGTTTTTAAATCTATATGTATAATAATTTAAACTCACGGCAGCTTCAAAATTTAACCGTTCCAAAAACGTAGCTGCATAGCGTGTAAAAAAGAAATGCTGATTTGTGTTTACTTCATCAAAGGCCTGCGCACCGCCTTTAACACCTTTAATGTTGTCGTAATTGTCAATTATCGCATTGGTTTGCTGCCATTCGGCGCCCAAATTTAATTTCCAATCATAATCAACTCTTGGAATGCCCTTTAATTCGAAGTAACTGCGTGCTCCGTAAGTATTTTCTTTACGGTGCTCATAATTGGTTATAAATGGATTTTCAAAGTTTACCCGGGTGCCCATCACCACACTCACATTTCTAATACGATTACTCAAATAAACTTCATTGGTTATCCCTCCAAACCACATTTTATTTTCTATTCCTATTTGCTGCTCTATTGCGCCAGGCAAAGTAGCTGTGGCTTGTCGCGATAAACGCGGATTGGCATTAAACTGCGTAAGATTTAATCCTCCCGGAGTTTGATATTGAAGATGCGCATAAAATCCATAGGCTTTAACCGAGTTGCTTTCTCCATATTTATATTTATCAGACAGCTGAATAAAGTTACGTTGCATAGAACTGTGCTCTCTATAACCATCGTATGATTGATAACCGTGATTAATATTCAAATGATGCTTCCCAAATTGCTTGTTCAAAGAAATATTCTCCTGAAATAGTCCGTAAGACCCTGCATTTATATTGGCAGATATTGTACTGCCTTTTGCCGGCAACCCCACCGAATTAATAAGCACAACTCCACCAGAATTGGCACCAAATAAACTGCCATCTGGGCCTTTCAGCACCTCGATATTATTTATTACGCCGAGATCTAAAGCATTTAAATAAGTATTACCACCTGCATCAGTTAATGGAATTTCATCTATATATACTTTTATATTTCGGATACCAAATGGCGAGCGCAATAAACTTCCTCTTAAAGACAACCGATAACTCCCTGGCGTTCGCTCTTCCATTCTAACGCCAGGCATAGTATTCATAGCACTCACCAATGTATTTTGAGGTTGTAAAGAAAGTTGACTAGCCGAAAGAACACTGACAGATGCAGGAACTTTAAGCAATTGTTGTTCTGTTAAATAAGCTCTAATAGTAACCTCGTCTATTTTGCGCAATGTATCTACTTGTTGAGCTTTAGCTGAAATGGAAATCAAAACAAACCAGGTTAATATCGATATTAATAGCTTCGTTCTGTTTAGATAATATTTGTCCATGTCTTAATTAAAGAGCTAAAAGCTAAAAGGGGGAGAAATGAAAGGGGCTGTACTTAAACATACAAATATTATTTAATATTAACAAGAAAATCAGGTTGTTTTCTTCCCAAATAAATGACTTTTAATCCATTTAATAAAGCATGATTATTGATTAACTTTACTTGTTCACTTAATTAACAATCAATGGCTGAATTCTGGGAAGATAATTTTATAGACAAACAGGAAATGTGGGGCTTAGAAGCTGCCAAATCTGCGTTTGTAACCAGAGACTTTTTTATCGAAAAAAATCTCAAAAATATCCTTATCCCCGGTATCGGCTATGGTAGAAATGCACAGATTTTTAAAGAAAGTGGCCTGCAGATTACAGGGATAGAAATCTCAAAAACTGCCATAGAACTTGCTCAAAAGCATTACGGCACCAACATGACCATTTATCATGGTTCGGTAACAGAAATGCCTTTTGATAAAGCAGTATACGATGGGATATTTTGTTATGGGTTAATACATTTGTTGGATGAAAATGAAAGATCCAAATTGATTAAAGATTGTTATCATCAACTAGTAGATGGCGGCTATATGGTATTTACAGCCATTACAAAAGATGCTTCAACTTATGGTCAGGGTGAACAAATTGGAAAAGACAGATTTGCCATGTTTGGCGGAGTAAAAATGTTTTTCTACGATAAAGAAACCATAGCAGAAGAATTTAAAGAAGCCGGACTCATTGAAGTAACAGAGATAAACGAGAATTATCCGTTCTATCTTATAAAATGTAAAAAGAAATAACCTTTATGCACAACTATCTGCTGAATCTTATTTCTAATCACATATCCATTAATGAGTTAGACAAAATACTTTGCAAGCAGTATTTTGAACCAGTGCTTATGCCTAAAAACAGGGTGATAGAAGAAGAGGGAAAAACACCAAATTACCTCTATTTTATTGTCTCCGGGTTTGTAAGGCTATTTCATTACAATGATAAAGGTGATGAAATAACTACACATATTAATTGTCCGCCAGGATTTATTACTTCCTATTTCAATTTTATTAACCAAACTATTTCTAATGAAAATTTAGAATGTATAACCGATTGTGAATTGTTGCGCATAACCAAGGATGACTTAGAAAACCTAAGCCAGCAAAGCACCGCATTTAAAGATTTCAGCATTTTAGTATTCCAGCAGTCTATAGCTTACAATGAAAAGCGATCTAAGGAACTCGCCACCTTAACTGCAGAACAGCGCTATAGCAAGCTAATAAATGAACATCCCGAAATTCTGCACAATGTTCCTGTTCAGTATATTGCCTCTTTTCTGGGCATGAATCCAAAAAGTTTAAGCCGCATTCGCAAACAAATTATTAAGTAACAAATGTGAAGTGCTTTTAAATAGGCAGGGCAGAACTTTGCCTTATCATTTAAAATCATAAATCATGGAACAAAATAATTTAGCGCTGGTTTCGGGCGCCAACGGACATCTGGGAAATAATTTAGTAAGGTTGTTGCTTAACAAAGGTATTCCGGTAAGAGCGTCTGTACGTAACATCAACCATAAAAGCCCTTTTACTGGTCTTAATTGTGAGGTGGTACAGGCAGACATAACCGATAAAGCTTCATTTATAAAAGCATTAAGAGGCGTTCATACTTTTTATGCCGTAGGGGCTTCTTTTAAACTATGGGCAAAAGATCCGGTAAAAGAAATTTACGATGTAAATATAGAGGGTACTAAAAATACTATAGAAGCTGCTGCCGAAGCAGGCGTAAAACGAATCGTATATGTGAGTTCTATAGCCGCATTAGATTATACCCACCTTCCAACAAAAGAAAGCAACGGGTATAATCCCGACCGCCGCGATATGTACTACAACTCTAAAAATGACGGAGAAAAACTGGCATTTAAATTGGCAAAAGAATTGGGTATAGAACTGGTTTCAGTAATGCCCGGCGCTATGATTGGCAGCGAAGCTTTTTTACCGTTAAATGTCTCTTATGGAGTTTTAAAACTTATTTTAAATAAGCAAATTCCGGTCGACACAAAAATAACTCTCAACTGGGTAGATGTTAAAGATGTGGCCGAAGGTTGTTATCTCGCCGCAAAAAAAGGAATTTCAGGCGAACGTTACATTCTGGCCAACGAAAAATGTATGACTATTACAGACACCACCAAGCTGGCACAACAACTTTATCCTGAATTGAGACTCAAGATACCAGGTGCTGTTCCAAAATTTGTATTATTTGCTATTGCAGCCCTTATGGAATTTTCGGCAAAATTAAGCGGCAAAGCACCGGTGCTTACTACCAAAGAAATTGCCATGTTTTCTGGGTTACAACAAGACTTTGATATCTCAAAATCGAGAAATGAACTGGGATTTAACCCTAAAAGTCCGGAGCGAGCCGTAAAAGAGGCCTTGGCCTACCTGATGAAAAACAAAGAACTGTTATAAATCGGTAATATTAAGGCTCCCGAGATTAACCAGTCAAAGTATAATGAATGTCTTTTCGTAAATTTGCAGCTTATCACTCCTGATTTGCTGCAATGAACGTTTTCGACCTGATTATAAACGACAAAGAAACGGTTTCTTTAGATGATGTTTTTCTTAGTGATGAGAATAGACAGCATATTATCCAGTTAATTAAAGAACATAAATATTTAGAGAATTTAACGCAGTACGGATTACCCGTAAACAACAAGATCATGCTGCATGGCAGTTCAGGTTGTGGCAAAACCATGACGGCAAAGGCCATTGCGCAGGCCTTGAACAAAAACATTCTGATTCTTAACCTTTCCAATATTGTTTGCTCACGTATTGGCGAAACCTCACAAAATATTAAACAGGTATTTGATAAAGCAGCGCGCGAAAAAGCCGTTTTATTTTTAGATGAATTCGATCAGATTGGTAAAGCCAGAGGGAACGACGACAAAGACGTGGGTGAAATGAGAAGATTGGTAAATACCATTATTCAGTTAATTGATTATTTCCCAAATAATGCATTACTCATTTGCGCTACCAATCATCCCGAAATTATTGACATGGCATTATTGCGAAGATTTCAATTAAACATTCATTTTGAGATGCCAAATACAACTGTACTGGATAGTTATTACGACAAATTGCTGACTGCATTTCCAAAGCAGTTTCAACAAATACCCCGAAAATATAACCTTTCTTTTGCCGAAGTAAAAGATTATACTTTTACCATGGTAAAATCGTTATTGATAAAAGAACTGGAACAGGCCGAAATGATTAACAAAGCTTAGAAAACTATTAATTCTGGTTAAGCTCTTCTCTCACCACTGTAAAATCAATCTGATTGGCATTGAGTCCGTGACACAACTCAATCCATATATTTTCTTTTTCTGTTCTTATTAAAAACTGCTTGTATTTATAGGGTCTAGGATCATACATATCGGTTGCGTAAGCCGGGGTATTGGCATCTAATAAATCCCATGCCGCAGCTGGCAAACCTCCTGAATAAATTTCTAGTCCCCCTAGCTCTTCAATGGTCTTTTTAAATTCCTTTATCAGATAAGTATCTTCAAACGCATTATTTTGTGAAAATACCTGAGCATGGTAATATTGTCCGCTTATTTCTGTTACCAAACTATCATTGTGAAAGAAGTATTTGTTTTCTATAGTCCTAGTTTTTTCCGTTCCGTATTTATATCCGGCAGGTGCCGATAAATAAGGAAATTGCCCTATCTCCTTTTTAGTGATGGGAACTTCATCTAAATTAAGCCCCATGATTTTCTTGTTTTTTAATTTGGCAGGAACATTCAAGGTGTCAACAGATGTTTGTTTTTCCTCTCTACTGTTACAAGAGGTTAAACTAATAATCAGCGCCAAAAGTAGCGGAAGGTAAATCTTCATAGGTCTGCTTTTAATATCGTAAAATTAACACCTCTGCTTTACGCTAACGTTGAGAGAATATTAACGACCTGTTAATTCTGAAAAACTTTAATTACATAATTCTAAAAATAGAACAGGGCTTTTAAAAGCAGCATTCTTTCCCGAAGCTGATATTTGCTTTGCCAAAAACTGTTTGAAGAGAGTGTGTAAGTTTCAAATGAGCGAATATTGGTTAAATTAAATAGATTTAACTCGAAGTCAGTTTTCCATTTGTTTACTTTATAGCGGGCTGATGCATCTGCAAAAAGATAATTTACCGGGCTTAAACCAGGTTGATTAATATGATGATGGCGCAAATTGAACTGTACATCCATGCCTTTAACAGGGATCCATGTAAAGCGGGAAGCCTGCTCATACGTCTGCATTCTAATATCTTTAATATAGGGAATAGAGGCATCAGAAAAAGCCTGTTTGCTGGTAAACCAGATACCGCTTGACGAATATTTAAGTCTTAATTTGGAATGTAGCTGTACTTCCACACCGGGGCTTACAGTGAATACAATATTGTTAAAAGGCAATCTTTCTCCGTTCTGAATCTGATCTGATCTTGTAGTACTCCATATGGCTTTCAAATCGGCCGTTGATCCTATCAACTTAATAAACTTACTAATCCCCATATTGGCGCGAAAAGTAGTCATGTCATTATTTATAGGCAAAACAACAGTCCGCACAATATCATCACTAATAATACTGGAAGACAATGTATTAGCCAGTATTTTATCGTACCCGACACCTGCATTTATAAACAACATTTGCATAGATCTTTGTAGGCCAAATTGCAATCCTGCCTGATGCATATCTTTTTCCTGAAGCATGGCTTCGTTAGCATGTAAACTCCGGTAATTTCTTAAAACAACACCTCTATATACACTTGTTATATCGCCTATCTGATTATTATATCCATAATTAAAGGTCATGAAGTCCTCTGCAGAAAGAAAATATTTCACTCTTAAAGTCGGATTAACCAGCACCCTGTTTTCCTTATTATCTAAAGCAAAACCCGAATCTTTATACCCTATGCGCTGCATAGTAAGAGGAATATACAGCGTACTTTCCCAGCGTTCCTTTTTATATTCATAGCGGGCGGCAGTATAAAACTCTTGCTTATTCCATCTTAAATGATTGTCTGGATTACCAGAAAATCCGGTTAACTGTCCGTCATTTTGCAGAAGAGATAACGCCGACAAAAACTGTTGAAACTCATTAACCATCCCTACCTTATATGTCTGTTTAATAATCCCCTGAGAATAAATATAAGATAACGACAATTTATTGATCCAGGTAGGTATTTCTACCGTTTGATGCGTTTCCATGTAGGGCACATTACTATTTAAAGTAGTTTGGTGCATGCCCGGCGTAATAAGAAGTTCCTGAGGTTTGTTTTTGTAATTTAAATACCAATCAACAGAAACGGTGCTCTTGTTCTTCAGTTCAGGGATATAGCTAAAGGTATTTGAAAAATCCTGTACCCGGTTATTTATCCGCTGCTGAATAGGCATAGCGTTACTGCTTAACGCCGAAAGTCCTCTGTTCTGCTGAAGCAGCAGGTTAAAATTATTTTTCAAGAAGTATTTCGATTTATTAGCTTCCAGCGTTAAACCTGCATCTGCAATAAATGGGTTATAGCTTGTTTGTTGAAGCTCTGTATAGCGAACAATATTACCTGGCAGATAAGTTTCTGTCATGCTGCTATATTCCATGCTATTGTTATCTGCCAGGAGATTAACATTTACTTTAAGCTGTATGCTGTCGTTTAAATTGACGAGATTATTGGTATTTAAGGCGCCACTTTTATTAAAATAATACCGTTGCTTTGACACCGGTGGAGCGCCTACAGTGCCCGGGCTAAGTAATTCACCTGTTTGGACAGCATCAGGCGAAAAATAAGAAGCTAAATCTAATCCCGTATTGTTTCCCCGCAACACACTCAAAGTTTTCCATTTGTTGTTAAAAAGAATAGAGCTAAGTTCTCCTTCATATTGCTCTGGCAAACCTGCTCCGACCTTAAGTTGGTTAGTCATTCTCAGTTTGGCTTCATCCTTAATTACCAAATTAATGGCCACATCGTTTGTAATAACTTTATTTCTAAGCACTCTGGTAGGTTGATAACTCTTAAGCACTTCCAGTGTTTTAATCATATCATAAGGAATGGTTTTTGTACCAATAGAGTAGTTTTCGTCTAAGAGATTGTCCCCATTCACCAGTAAACTTGATACATCTTGTCCGTTGTGTTTTATTTTACCGGATTCTGAAACCTCCATACCGGGCATCCTGCTAATTACATCGCCTATAGATCGGTCTTCCTGTTTACTGAACGCATCAACATTATATTTAAGTGTATCATTTCGTCCATATACCTTAAGGGTGCTTTTAATCTCTACTTCCTGGAGATTAACTGACTCGGTCTCCATTAAAAAGTTATAGATTGTCTGATTATCTTCCAGCTTTTGAGATATTTTTTTATAGCCTAAATGCCTAATATCTAATGAAAGTGTGTTTTTTTGAACTGTATCGGCAAGACTAAGTTCATAATACCCTTTTTCATCGGTTCTTTTAAAAGCAATAATCCTTTGAGTTGTATTTTTAAGTGTAACCGTAGCAGAAACAACCGGTTTGCCGGCCGAGTCTTTCAAATATCCCTGAACTTGATTTTTTTGAGCAAAGGACGATAGCTGAAACAGTACAAAAAAAAGTATTCCTATTCCTGTACGCATATGACCACTTATTTATCTCGGATCTCTCGCGGGTTATTGTATTTCTTTCCATTTGAAGGTCCGCCAACTACAGCCTTTGAATCGGGCGGCAAGCCTAAACTTGCACGCATAAATGTTAGAGGATCTGCAATAAAATCGACATAAATCTTCTCAAATTGCTGATGCGTAACTTTTTGGAATTTAAAGCTTTTTGGTACAGCAATTTTTACTGCATCCTCCTTTTTTACCGTTTGAAATCCAGTAAACTCAAATACAAGATCATTTTTGCTATCTCTGGCTTCAAGAATTAAGCCCGGAAGGCCTTGCAATTTCCAGGGGCCATATGAAAAGGGAATATCAGCCGCAAACCACGCTGTATAAACCCTTCCTCCAAATTTAGCCGTAGCTTTTTGAGTATTATACCCGCCTATCATCTTGGTTTCGTCGCCTAGCTCCCAATCAATAACGGGTTTATCTTCAGTAATTATATATTTATTATCTATTACACGCTCTACCCTGTGGCTTTTACCTGCCAGAAAAATTTGAGAAGCACTTTCTTCAATAATATCAAACGTCTCCATAGTGCCTCCGTATGACATGTGAAGCAATGGCTTAGATTCTTCATCCAATATACGTCTGTAAATACTCCCTTTTTCACCTAAATAAAGTACAGTTTCTGCTATCTGAGGAGATGTACGTTGTGTAGTATCATCAACATAATAAGTTGTATAAAATGCTTTCGCAATTGCAACATCTGCAACCTGAGCTTTAGTTTGTACAAAAACAGTTGAGAAGAGTGCAGTAATAAATAATAATTTTGCTTTCACGGTTATTTTAATTTCTTTTTAAGATTCTTTACAATTTCCAAGTTAGCACAAGTTCATATTAATTTAATAAGCTGCAGTCATCAATATCTCATATTTTTAATGATTATTACAAGATTTTCAAGTATTTCCCGTGTAGAATCTCTAATTATTAAAATAAAACCGGATTATTATTTTCTTTAGCCGGAATTTTCAAATCAGTTCCAATTGCTTTATTTAGCTTTTCTATGAAATGTGCAGCCAATAATGGTGATGCAACCTCTACATTTTGATGGACAAAGAAATACAACTGTTGCAGGCCTGCTTCTTTCCATTCTACAATGGTATTAATCCAATCGTCGAGCCGGGTGTAATCTGACGGACTATTAGCGCCAACATAGCGCACAAAAGCCGTGGGACTGGTTAAACGCATATGCATCATATCTCTTCGTCCCGCGGTATCTACCAATACATTAGTTTTATCTGTTTGTTCCAACAAATGATAGAAGCGATCGGCCGTTTCGGGCAAAAACCACTCTTCGTTGCGCACCTCTACGGCTAGCGGATAACCTTTCGGAAAGTTTCTTAGAAAAGATTCAAGTCGCTCAAAATCTTTTGGTTTAAAATTATCTATCAACTGCAAAAAGCCCATACCCAGCTTTTCTTCAAATAAAACTGTTGCATCTACAAAAGCTTTTACTTTTTCATCGGCATTGAGCAATCGGCCGTAATGACTAATAGATTGCGGGATTTTAGGGAAAAACTTAAAGTTTTCCGGAGTTTTTGCTTTCCATGTTTCTACCTGTGTTTTAGAAGGTGAGTTATAGAACGTAGCATTTAGTTCAATAGAATTAAACTGCGTAGAATAATAAGCCAATTCGTCTTTTATACCTCTGGGATAAAATCCCTTCAAGTCTGTTTTGTTCCATTTTGCGCATCCCACAAATACCTCTAATGGTTTACTCGTTTTATAACGATGCAATAAATATAACGTAGCCTGTGGTGTAGGTGGTATAGTAAAATCAATGGCAGAAGGGTCAGTTACTTGTCCGAATTTCATAGAAAAAATGTTTTCACTTTAAAGTCACTAAAATAAAGAAATATCAATCAATATAATCAAAATCTAGCACTTAATCCGTAATTAACGCTTGCTAAATCACACACTCAACAGGAGTAATTTATTAGCATTAGTTATTAAATAAATACAACACTTGGGTAGGTATAAAAACCGCCTCAATAAATTTATCGAGGCGGTTTTTATCTTTAATCTAACAATATAAAGGTTAAACTATTGCTGCTTTTATCGTCTTAACAGGATTACCACGCTCTAATGCTTTATGTTCCTCCCACTGATTTTGCTGTTGCGAAATTAACTGCTCTGTTTGCCAAACCAGTATTTTAGCCTCTAATCGAGCCAGACAAAGTTTTTTATTCTCCAATTGCGAGCGCGTATCCATAACCATCACCTGCAAGCCAGAAGGCAAATGCGTTCCCCTAACGGCCGTTTCTACTTTGTTTACATTTTGTCCGCCGGGACCAGATGACCGGCAAGTTTCCAGCTTCACATCTTTAAGATTCCATTGTATCAGCTCCTGCACATCAAATACCGACACTCCTACAAACCAGTTTTTCCGCTTGTAGTATTTGCGATACGGACTTTGTGCAATCCACTGTATGGTACCTTTCCATTCTTTTATAAACGCTTGCAAGTTATCGCCCGTGGCCAACATGGTAGCCGATAATAAAGTTCCGTTTAGCTCGCCGGCTTTATTTTCTAAAACTTCTATTTGGATACCCTCTTTCTTCGCCTGCTTCATCATTAAACTTTGTACACGCGCTACTACCCGACAGCATTCTACCGGACCTGCGCCCGATGTAATTTGTATCATTATCTTGTTCATGGCTAATCCTTATTCATTCTAACAATACGTGGATTAAATTTTCCCTGAACATCGATCAAATCGTTCTGCGTCGCTATAACGGTTTCTATATCCTTATAGGCCGTTGTATTTTCTTCTACACTACCACCAATTAAGGTTACGTTTGCATCTGCCAACATTTTTTTCATCGCCGAACCCGTCATACTATCTTTCGCTTTGCGCCTGCTCATTGCTCTACCTGCTCCATGCGATGCAGAATTTAACGATTCGCTATTACCTTTGCCTGATACCAGATAGGCTGGTGTAGTCATACTGCCCGGAATGATCCCTAATTCACCTTTATGCGCCGGCGTTGCTCCTTTTCGGTGCACAATTACTTCCCGACCATCAGCCAATTGCTCTTTCCAGGCAAAATTATGATGGTTTTCTACCAAATGAATCGCTTCTAAACCCAACGTCTTTAATAAATTGGCATGGATGCGCTCGTGGCAAGCTTTTGCATAGTCGCCCGCCAAGTTCATCGTTAACCAATATTCTTGCCCTGCTTCGGTATTCATATCTAACCAAGCCAATTGTTGCGCATGGCGAGGTAATTTACAGATGTTCATCGCAATTTGCGTATAATGCTTCGCTATGGCCGATCCTAATCCGCGGCTTCCAGAGTGCGTTAGCAGGGCGATGTATTTTTTAGCCGGCAGACCTAATGTGTTATCAGCAAACAACTCTATCTCGCCAAATTCTACAAAATGATTACCATTGCCCGACGTACCTAACTGTCTTGCTGCTTTTCCCTGCAAAGGTTTTAAAAAAGCTATTTCATTGAATACCGGACTATCTAAGATCTCGTGATCTTGCCTAGTTTCCAATCCGCCTTCCAGACCAAAATGCGTATGGTTTTTTAACGCTTGCTTTGTTTGGTACTCAAACCGCTTTAAGAAACTCTCGCGCTCATCGATAATAGAAAGTGCCATGCGACAGCCTATATCCATACCCACCGCATAAGGGATAACTGCGTTATTGGTAGCCAATACACCACCAATAGGCAGGCCAAAGCCCATATGTGCATCGGGCATTAAAGCTCCTTGCACACTTACGGGAAGCAGATTAGCTAGCTCCATTTGCTGCTTTGCCGACTGCTCAATATCCTTGCCACCATAAATTTTACAAAATATGGGCTCGTCACGTAGCTCAAACGCTTCAAACGAAGCATTTTTTATTTTGCCAATTATCTTTTCAGCGATTTTACTCGTTAATTCATCATCCAGAAATGCTTCCGGATTGTTTTTAATATTCACCAACAAATCCAGCAGTTGCTGTTTAGTGTGGTGTTTGAAATTTTTAGCGGTTATACCAATAATCAAGCTTCGCAGCTGATCGTTGTGATAACCTATTTTACTTAAATCTTTTGTTCTTAAACTGCCCATAGGGGTTATATTTTTGTTCTGGCTATGCGTTTTACCGTCATAGCCAGCTATTTTTAATTTTTAAAATGCTTATAGTTTCCTTGAAAAAGGACGATCCCTTTATTGTGTGCTCAATAAAAGCCTAATAAATTAATTTGGCAGGCAAAAACAATCGGCAGATTTAATAAACTGCTTAAAAATTTTCAATAATACAACATGGGTTTGCCTACCCTAAAGGGCAATGAGCGAAAGGGGCGATATGTAGTTATGCTCTGTCATGATTCCTTGATATTTAAAAGATTAACAAATCAAGAATTAATACAAAGATAAGAAATTAAATCTGTTTACAAGAAAAAACATGTAGTTCCGTTCCTATTAATTGAAAAAAACAACTACTTACCAATCTGATAAACAAGACTGTAACACATTCGGCAAACAAACGTCTTAATTAAAACATAAAAGATGACGCTTTCAAGAAAATTCAAGCTGTTTACAGGTAGAATGTTGATTTTAGTCTGCTTACCAATACTTGGCATAGCATCATCAAATCCTACATTTCTAGAGCAAGAGCTTCAATTAACCGACTCGCTCGAAAGCAAAATCGACCAGATTATGTCTGCCTACTCCAAACCGGAAATTCCAGGTGCTGTAATCGGTATTATACACCATAACAAACTGGTATTTTCTAAAGGTTATGGAATGGCTAACTTTCAGGCACCAAAATCTAATCATCCCGATAACATCTATAAAATTGCTTCTGTTAGCAAGCAATTTACAGCAGCATCTGTTTTATCACTAATTAGGCAACAAAAACTTAAATTAACAGACGACGTTAGAAACTACCTTCCAGAACTTCCTCAATATAACAGACCCATTACTATAGCCGACTTGCTTTACCACACCTCTGGGATAAGAGATTATATGGTACTCATGTGGTTAAGCGGTAAAAGTTTTGAAGATAATTTTTCGAATGAAGACGCGCTTCAGATGATTTACAGGCAGCAAAAACTTCATTTTAACACGGGTACACGATGCGTTTACAGTAACTCAAACTACGTTTTACTGGCAGCTGTGGTTCAGAAAATTACAGGTAAAACCATCTCCGAATATGCCGATCAGCAAATATTTAAACCGCTTAAAATGGCTAATACGGGTTTTGGAATGCCAAACAGACCATTAGTAACCAGTTACCAATTAGAAGGCTCATCAACCAGACCGTATAAAAACCAAAATGCGGTAGTTGGCGATGGCGGGATGTACACAACGCTTGCCGATCTTATGGCATGGGATAAAACATTCTACGATAAAACTTCATTAGCAAATGGTATATTAGAAAGAGGAAAATTGGATAACGGAGCACCTTTATTTTATGGAATGGGAATTATTCATGGACAATACAGGGACTTACAAATACAAATGCACCCCGGAGCTTTTCTTGGCTACCGTGCAGAGATGCTACGATTTCCTGAGCAGAAAATTACGATCATCTGCCTGGGAAATAATGAAAATATTAATCCTGAAGAAATCACAAGACAAATTGCTGATGCTTATATATTCAAAGACCGAGCAAAAGTGCCAACCATAACTATAGAGAAGAATATTGATACTCAACCCCTCGTAGGGAAATATGAAGTGGCGCCCAATGTATTTATAGAAATCAAATTTGAAAACAATAAACTGAGTGGTCAAGTTACCGGACAGGTAAAACAGTTTCTTCATCTTAAAGAAGCAAATACTTATTACATAGGCGACTCAGAAGACCTGGCCATCTTCGACGATGTATTGAACGGAAAAATGCAAACCTTATATGTGGCACAAAAAAATGTTCGCACAGTCGCCAAAAGACCTGAAATCATATCCGGAAAAGATTTAGAAAATTACGTTGGTACCTATCATTCAATTGAGCAAAAGGTAAGTTATAAATTCTACATAAAAAACGATAAACTTTGGTTTAAAATGGGCGATGGAGCCGAGGTACAAACTGATATTCTTAAAAACTATAGTCGTCTGCATTTCGGCTACCAAAATCTGGAACAAGCTACAATAGACTTTCAATACAATGCTATTGGAAAAGTATCTGGATTTACGCTTAATTCTGGCAGAGTATCAGGTTTGAGTTTTGAAAAGGTCTTGTAGGCACTCACGTTTGTAAGTCAGCAATACACTGCTCTCTTATTTGCCAAATTTTCTCTAAATTGAATTGAGGTTTATGCTCTATCCACTTTTTAAGAAAATCTTTATGAATTCGAATTTTCTCGTTGTTTATTTGATTGTATTCAATTTCGATTTCTTCTAAAATTTTTCCTTCAATTTCAGCGTACTTGGAATTTGGCTTTGTAAAGTCAAAATATTCGTCGTTTATTTTCAAATAATTGTGCGCTTCTGGAATATATTCTAAATCATTTTCACGAAGTGTGTTCCCGATTTTTGAGGCATATTCGATATCCA
Source organism: uncultured Pedobacter sp. (assembly GCA_964583395.1). Lineage (GTDB taxonomy): Bacteria > Bacteroidota > Bacteroidia > Sphingobacteriales > Sphingobacteriaceae > Pedobacter. The sequence continues at coordinate 227,438 of CAZOVM010000005.1, forward strand.
TTTTAAAAATCCCGAGCATCAGTTTTACTTCATTTCTATGATGCTCTACTGCTAATTTTCTTAAGGTCGAATGTTTAGTACTACACTTACCTGCTTTATCTTTGAATACACATAATAAATCATGCTTATTGGCATTTCTTTTATATGGTAAACTAGCAATATACACACATGCGCTATTAAAATCTTTAATCCCTAAGCTCAAAAACTCGCTCGAAATTTCCCCTTTATGCTCAATATCAAAATTCATTGCAAATATTTGATTTATATTTTATACCAACGCATTTATACGAAATTACAAAACTATCTTAATCGCAGCTTAAGTTATGCAGATTATTCTGTTAGGATGGGATGAGTTTGTGCTTGATACCTAGATTAACCGCATCAATGAATGCTGTCTTATATGTTGTTTGGATAAATGACAGATTACTTCAAAAAAAAGGACAAATGAAAATAAATTTCATTTGTCCTTTTTAGTAGCCCGTAGGGGAATCGAACCCAGAGCATAAACATCTTTATATCAATATTTTATGAGCAGTAGTTTTTGGGACTCAACGAATTCCCCACTGCTATTATGTACGTTCTGACCGTAATTGCTTACTGGTGCAAATATAGGCTTATTTGTTGAGTTAAAAAAAATATTAAAACCAAAAAAACGTATTTTGAAAAGCTTGATGCCTCAGAGGTGTTACTGTAAAACTGATTCCATATAGCAATCTAAAAATTCTTCGGTAACTCCCTTAATCTTACGGCGTTGGCAAAGTGAATATAGCTCTTCTACTGCAGAATAAGGAAAATATCTGATGTTTAAATCCTTAAACTGTGGATGATTAGCTTCCTTTATTACTTTCGAACGATCTTCATCAGATGCAACAATCACATACCTTAGGTCCTGCAAAGAGATAAATAAATCTTTGAATTTTTTCATTCTAGTTAACCCACTTGTAACGCCAGTTGAATGTTCTACTTCCATTACAGCTGGCATTAACTTCCCATTTTTGAACCAAATGCAATCGATAAGTAAGGCTGCGTGAGCTGCGTCTTGGTAAGCTGATAATAATTTTTCGTCTTGGAGGCGTGTTATCACCCCTTCAAACTCGCCAATTTTTTTGTTCTGATAAAGTATGCCTTTATCATTTTGAGCAATCCAAGTTCTAAAATTTAATTGTTTGCCAATAAAGTACAATGCGATTTGAATCTGAGCATGTCTTTTTTGAATTTCAATATCTAAAGGCTTAACTTCCTCTTTAGGAATAACTAAAGCATCATAAACAATTTCTTGCGCTGGCACTTCAGATATTACTATTTCGGTCTTTATCTCAACTGTCCTACCCGCTTTATGTGGGGTGTCAGGAGTCCAAATTATATGTTTGTGTCCCTTTTTGATTGCAGATTTTCCTCCAGTATTCTCAAGTCTTCCAGGATAGCAATAATGAAATTGAGGAGTGTTAGCTAATAGGGTTTCTAACACACTTCTAGTATTATAACTGCCGCCTAGTACCCTATCGAAATTTATCGGTTGATTGGGGGTAAAAGCATTGGCTATACGCCATATAAGCTCCGAGGATATTGGTTCTATCTTTTTATTCAGGGAAGTCTGGCCTTTAGACGGGTCCCATCTTTTTATCCTTATTGGACCTTCGGGTAAATCTGCACCCACAATTTCTATTAACCCTTTGTTTTTAGGGTTTAGATAATTGTAACTAATACTTTTATCTAGCTGATTAATGAAAGATACAATATTACTAGCTGTTAATTTCTTCATGGGCTTTAGCTTCTACTTTCTTTTCTAAATTAAGTATAAAATCTGAAATGGTTGCAGCCAAGCCTTTAGCCGCTAAATAAGGTACCCCGTTACCAATCGTTTTAAACATATCTGTTAAAGATATATGATTTGGTATAATGAAGTCCTCAGGCAGTGATTGAATTGCTAATGCTTCAGCGGCAGATATCCGTCTTGGAAGAAAGGGATGTAGATGTACTTCGTTATTGCCATATGCTGCTGTAGGCGAATATCTCCACCTATGCAATCTTTTAAAAGATTTTTTCAAATCGTCTCCTTCGGGAATGGTTTGGAATTTTATTAGCCCAGCTCTAGGTGCAAAAAAGTGTTTTGAATTGGGATGACTATGTACATTGTTTTTGCGAAACCAATAGTTAACTGTCAATTCGTTAACAATATTCTCAGGTATTTCTCTTTCAGTATTTTCAATAAATAAATCTAATTGTGGCCAATTTTTTTCAAACACTTCATTTTTGTCATATAAAGTGTGTGCATTCCAATTAAAACAATCAACCTGCATTTGATATTTTTTTACTTCATACTTTGCGAGGAACTCTTTATGAAATCCAATTAAAATAATTCTCTCCCTATCTTGCGGAACTCCGTATTCGATGGCATTTATTAAATGCTCTGTAAGATAATAGCCCGCCTTTTTTAGTTTAGTTTTTAGAGATTCAAAAAATTCTCTATGTTTAGCGGTACGATATAGTCCCTTAACATTTTCAAATAGAAAAAAGTCAGGAGTCGTCCTACAAACCAAATCAATATAAGTGTAGGAGAGTTTCCCATTCTCACCATTACGGCCTTTGTTTTTTCCAGCTACAGAGAAATCTGGGCAAGGTGGTCCACCAATCATTCCAGTAACATCATATAAAATTTTTGCTTCAGCTAGGTTATTGCTTAAAGCATGGAAATCATCGCCCTTTAGATAGTCCGTTATATCTTTTGTATCATGTCCATACCTCGGAGAGGTCACTTCTAAAGTATTTCTGACCCCTTTATAAACATCCATAAATGCTTTATGGAATTCGTTCACAAACACTATTTCGAAACCTTCTGTTTTTTCAAAACCAAGATCTAAAAAACCAGCTCCCGCAAAGAATGAAAATATACCTGCCTTCATATAATCCAAAGATACATTAAAGGTTGTATTTATGATTAGGCTAATTTTTCACATAAGCAATAATGCGCAAACTTCAATTTAAAACAATTGTTAATTTTTGTAATTTTGTAATTTTATAATAACTTGCCGCAATCTATAATTCAATGGGCTCAAAGAAAAACATATCCGCAAATACATTTGTGGCTAACAACTCTATTAAAGCAGTGGATTTTTTCTGCTCAGGCGGAGGCATGAGCTACGGGATGCAGCAGGCGGGCATAGAGATTCTAGCGGGGATAGATTTCGATCAGAACTGTAAAGAAACTTACGAAGCTAATATTAAAGGGGCCAAATTTATTCATGCTGATGTATTCGATTTAGGCGAAAATGAGCTGCGAAAAAGCCTTAATTTAAAAAAGAATGATGATAATTTACTCCTAATTGGGTGTAGCCCTTGTCAATTTTGGAGTATTATTAATACTTCTAAAGAGAAATCTAAACAATCTAAAAACCTTTTAAAGGAGTTCCACCGTTTTGTGTCTTATTTTAATCCAGGTTACGTGGTGGTTGAAAATGTGCCTGGCGTCTTGAGAAGAAAAGAAGAAAGTGGATTAGAGGAGTTTATCGAATGGCTAAAGTCTAAAAAATACAAAGTTCATTTCAATGTGCACGAGGTAAGCAACTATGGAGTGCCTCAACACCGTAAACGATTTACTTTAATCGCTAACAGAGTAACCGATGTAGAGCTATCCCCTTTGCCAATAAAAGGAAAGAAAGTAACTGTTAGAGATGTTTTGGGAGAACACAACGGATTTAAAAAAGTACCTCAAGGTCACAAAGACAAAACCCCATTCCTGCACACTGTAGCAGGATTAAACGCTCTAAATTTAGAAAGGCTTAGTCTCACATCACATGATGGAGGTACAAGACTATCTTATGTTTTTGACAAACGGTTAGCTGCTCCTTGCCATTATGGAAAGTTGGATGGATTTAAAGATATATATGGCCGAATGTGGTGGGACAGGCCTGCGCCAACAATAACCACAAAATTTTTCAGTTACTCAAATGGTAGATTTGCTCATCCAGATGAAGATAGAGCAATTTCACTAAGAGAGGGGGCTGTTTTACAATCTTTTCCTATCGATTATATCTTTAAGGCAAGTAGTGTCGCTAATACAGCTCGCATGATTGGTAATGCTGTGCCTCCAAAATATGCCGAAGCTGTAGGTAAAGCAATCATACAAAATCACAAGAATGCAATTTAGAACCAAAGCCAGAGCGGTAGACTTATTAGGTAAAGGGCAAATTGCTGACTTGCCAACAGCTATTACTGAATTATGGAAGAATGGATATGACGCATATGCTGATGATTTAAGAGCCGATCTTTATAAAGAAGGCTACAATGGCTTGTCGAAATCTTATTTTATTCTTTCTGACGATGGAAAAGGAATGTCGAACATAGATATTCTTGACAAATGGTTGGTTTTGGGTACTGATTCGAAATCTAGAGCAGAACTGGATATAGAATCAGAAGAGACACTATGGAAACGACCCCGAATAAAGGCAGGTGAAAAAGGGATTGGACGCCTTTCAGTGGCTTATCTAGGCAATCCAATGCTTATGCTTACTAAGAAATTGGGCTATCCTTTACAGGCGGTGTATTTTGATTGGCGTTTATTGGAAAACTATAACCTTTTTTTAGATGACATAGTAATTCCTATCATAAATATTGACAGACTAAATGAAATAGAGAATTATTTCGAGAGAATAAAATCTGAATTCTTAATTAATTTCCGAGGAGAATCATACAAAGAAGTGTATGCTGTTGATCAATATGGTGTTATTATTAATGATCTGGCGGAAATTAAATCAGAAAGCGACTGGCAGGGTAAACAAGTTCAAATAAAGGAATCTATTATCTATGAAACTGAAAATGCCGTTTTAGAACGTCCTATCCTAAACAAAATTCATGAATTTTTCGGAAGTGAAGAAGCTCACGGGACCATGTTTATTACTTTTAACCCGATTAATCAAATTTTAGAACTTTCTGAAAGTGACAACGATGGTTTAGAAGACAGGCAGTTCGTAATTTCCAGTTTAACAGGCTTTACAAATCCATTCAAGGATACGAATATTGTCATTTCTACTACATTTAATGTTCATAAAGCAGAGGAGACATACGACTTATTAAATTCGAGAGGGAATTTTTTTACTAAGGCTGATTTTGATTTAGCAGATGTCTATATAAAAGGAGAGTTTGATGGCAGTGGTGTTTTTTCTGGAAAAGTTAGGATATACGATGAAATAATTGATTATTCATACCTAAATCCCAGAAAAAAGGATAAAAGATCTTATTATGGAGCAATACCCTTTGAACTCGGCTACTCTCAAGGTGAAGAAAGATCTTCTTCTTTAACTGAAATCCAATTTAATCAGATAAGTAATAAAGTAAAAGAATACGGAGGACTTTACGTCTTCAGAGATGACTTTAGGGTTTTGCCGTATGGAAGAGAAAATGCTGATTTTCTAAATTTTGAACAAAGACGTTCAAAAAGAGCAGGTACCTACTACTTCTCTTATAGAAGAATGTATGGTTATTTGGATTTGACTAGAGAAAGAAATCCTGATTTAAAAGATAAGTCTAGTCGTGAGGGCTTAATTAATAACGCACAATATCGAGCGTTTACAAACGATGCAATCAACTTCTTTGTGACATTAGCACAAGATTATTTTCAGACGAATCCAAAATTTTCAATATTTAGGGATAAACAGAAGGAGATAAATGATCAGAATGCAGCTCTGCAAGCAGATAAGGCTAGGGAAAAGGCGGAGAAAATAGCCTTTACTAAAGCATTAAATGACTACCCAAAAAAACTAGAAGAACATCAAGATAAGTATCGAGAGCTTCTTTTCCAACTTGAAGAAAAACTTAACCAAATTAATGTTGGCTATTCAGAGGTTGAGGGAATATTAGATGAACTTCAAAAGATGGACTTAGAATTTAAGCAAATAATCCCCAAAGTACCTAAAAGATATAAACCCACTGAGACCCAAAAAGAACGTCTGTATAAGTTTGAAGATAAGTTAACTAAATTTATCGAACTAGTAAATCCTAAGCGAGATGAGTTAAATCAAAAGGCACAGGACAAGCTTGAAATAAGAGATCTAAAAATTGATTTTACCAAAAAATATACTAGTTATATTGCATCTTTAGAACAGTCAATTAGACTATATCAGCAACGTCTACATGCGAAATTTAACAATTTATCTAATGATTATAATGAGAGATCAAAAAGGTTAATAAATGCATTAAAAGAAAATAAAGAAGCGATTGTAGAGAGTATTATCTCAAAGCAACAGGTATTTGAATTAAGCCAAGATGTAGAAAGAAATTACAACAAGCTTACTGAGGAGCTAGAGAGAACATTATTTCCATTAGTAGAGCATATTAGCAGGTTATCATTTGATATTGATGAAGAACAAGTTCAAGGGGCTTATAAAGCTCAATTTGACCAAATGAAATATCAGTGGGAGCAAACACGAGATACAGCTCAATTAGGGATTGCTGTTGAGATTATCGATCATGAATTTAATCAATTGTATGCAAAAATCAATAATCAGTTAGGAATTCTGGGTAACGATACAAGCATTAGATCAATTAAGGAGTTTGTTTTTCTTGAAAAGAATTTTAAGCAGTTGGAAGATAAGTACGCGCTATTATCTCCTTTATATAGAATCTCTGGAGCCTTAAGTAAAGACGTTAGTGGAAAGACTATTTATAATTATCTAACCGAATTTTTTGAAAATCAAATTCGTGAATATAACATCATCTTTGAAGTATCTGAATCCTTCAAGCAGCATTCAATTAATATAAAGGAGCCAGTTATTCATACTGTATTTATTAATATTATTAATAATGCTATCTACTGGATGAGAAATAAAGATCAGCGAATCATAAAACTAGACTATTTGAATGATAGTGAAGAGATAGTTATTGCTAATTCAGGCGAGAAGATACCAGACTATAGACTCGAAAGGATATTTGAATTGTTTTACTCTCAAAGACCAAATGGTCGGGGTATTGGACTTTATCTATCCAGACAAAGCTTGAATGAATCTGGACTGGATTTGAAAGCGACAAATGATAAAAAATATAATACTCTAAACGGAGCCTGTTTCCTACTAACCAAATTATACTCTCAGAATGTATAGCGAAAAAGCTTTTAATATATTAAATTCATCGATTAATAATGTTATTTTTATTGATGAAAAGGCTAAAGATTTTTATTCTGGAACTGCATTAAATCCAGATATCGCAGAGGAAAAATTATCATTCGAATTATTTGATACATTTAAGAAGAATGGTAAGAATTTAGCAGTTCATAGATTTGAAAAATCAAATCTAGATGAACCTAATACTTTAGAATATTTATTTAAGGGTAAAGACCTTATTCTGTTAGATTGGGAATTAGCTGAACTTGCAGGACAAGAATATTCTATGGATTTATTGAGCAAAGCAATTAGCACCCCTCATATAAATTTTTGTTGTGTTTACTCTAGTTCTACTAATTTTAATCAAATTCCTCTTTTTCTCGATGCTTTTTTTTCTGGTTTAACAAAGGAAGATTTTGAAAATCTGAAAAATGAATTTTCTTTTTTTGAGCCAGATGATTTAAAAGATGTGGTAAATAAAGATGAAGCGACAATCATTAAATTTATTGAAGAAAATAAAGTAGACCTTAATAATTTTCCAATAGAGCACTTCAAAGATAAGTCTAAAACACTTTTGCTTCGTTTAATATACATTTCACTAAATATTGATAAATTTATTATACCTAATGGGTCAATAGCGAAATATGAAGTTTTGAATACTGGTGACAGTTCTTTTATGATAAATAATACATTCGTATTAACATTAAAGAAAGATTTCACAGAAGATTCCGATGTCAATAAACTTTTAAAAAGAATATCGGATGTCATTATCAAAAACAAAGGCAGTTTTTTTCAATTATTAGGATTAGAAATGCAGTCTGTATTTAACTCCAACGAACGTTTTATTGACGAGACGATATTAAAGTCTTCTACAGAGGCCCTTTTCCAATTTAGAAATCACATTAAAGACGATAAGATCTTTGGCATTATTATTAAGAAATTGTTGTTGGAGCAGGCGTATTTAAAGTTAAGGACGGCAAAACTCAAACTATTAGATTCTGATTTTTTGGAACATAAAAGTGGGGAGATAAAGGAGGTTGTGACCAACGATGACTTATTTCAATTAAATGTGTTTTATAACTCAGTAGCTGTCAAAGGCCTAAATCCTGGAGATATCCCTAATTTAAATTTTGGAGATGTTTTCAAAGATAATGAAGACAATTATTACTTATGCATTACTGCCTTGTGCGATTGCTATTATCCTAACAAGATTGATTCTAACTTTTATTTCGCCAAAGGAAAGGTCTTCCCAGATATAGAAACTGCATTAAAACTAGGTGATACAGCTTTTTTAAGTTTTCTCCCTAATAATCAGATAGTTCAGTGGGGAGAGGCTGAGCTTGTAAAGAAAGTAAAAGTTAAAAAGGTAGATGGGGAAACCGACGAACAGCTTAATTATAGAATTTTAGAGGCTGAATTAAATGCTTATAAAACATTTCTTCATAAGCCTTTTTATATAAAGCCGAAAGTGTACAACGTAGAAAACAATAAGCTTATTGATAATAAGATGCGAATTTGGGATATAACGAACAAATTTACGAAGGAAGAATTTGAACAGAAATTAAATTATTTTGATGTAGGTTATATAACAACATTAAGGAATGATTATACCCAAAGGATAGCAAATCATGCGTTTGGGCATCCTGCGAGGGTTGGCGTAGACTTTGTTAAAATTTAAAATAAATGAGTATTGACTGGTCTGAATTGGAAGTAGAGCTTACCATAGCTGATTATTTTTCTATGCTAGTCGATGAACTTCAGGGTAAGATAATCAATAAGGCTAGACATCGTAGGGCACTTATACCCTTATTAAATAATAGAACTGATGGTTCAGTAGAGTTTAAGCATCAAAATATAAGTGCAGTTTTAATTGGAATGGGGATACCTTATATTAAAGGTTACAAGCCAAGATTTAATTTCCAAAAATCACTGTTAACCAAAAAAATTCAACAATATTTATTACATCATCCATTTCTTGATCAATTATTTGTTGATTTTGCTGATGAATCTGTCTCCTTAATACAGGATATCAATTTTAATAACTGGGTTTATCCTGCGCCTATCATACAAAATGAAGATTTAAAGAAAATAAAAGTTATAGAACGCGCAGTAAAAATAAATTATTTAAAAAGAGAAGAGCAAAATACAGCATTAGGTTTAAAAGGTGAAGAACAAGCTATTCTATACGAAAAGTTTTTATTGGTTAAGTCTGGTAAGGAGGCTCTAGCCGATAAAATTGAGTGGGTATCCAAAGATCAAGGAGATGGCTTAGGATTTGACATTCTATCTAAAAACTTAAACGGAACAGATAAGTACATTGAAGTTAAAACAACAAAACTGGGGCGTGAAACTCCATTTTTCTTTACCGAAAATGAATATAACTTCTCATTGGCAAAGGGAAAAAATTATCATCTATACAGGATTTTTGATTTCAATCAAACACCGAAGATTTTTACCTGTATTGGAAATTATGATCAATTTTGTAAAGTTACACCAACACATTTTCGTGGTGCTTTTATCTAAAAAAAGCGACTTCAAATATTTAAATATGCAGATAAAAAGGAGGAGCATTTAATCAACCGATGTAATAGTGTTATACATCTTTTGGAAATCAGCCGCTTAAAAAGACATATTAGACCCTTAAGGCGCGAGCAAAAAACTGCCTACCCCATCATCTGATGAAGCAGGCATTTAAACATAAAATCAAAGCCTAATTCAAGGCCTCTACGCCATTTTTAGCGAAACTTTGGCACAAATCAAATGCGAATTGGCTCTTTTGCAAGCCTGTACCGTACATAATGCTCTTGAATTTGGTTTCCTCGTCCTTGAAATTCCGCACGTTCTGAAAATAACCCGTAACGGCATTGTAAGCACCGAACAAAGTGCCTTTGGTAGTGGCTTCCTGTTGGCTCGGATTGCTCAAGGCATATTCCATCACGCAACTAACGGTGTTATTGAATACACTAGAAAACTCGTCCTGCCTGCCTTGTTTGATATAGGTTAAGGTTTCCTTATTCGGTGCCATTGCCAGTTGCACCAATTTCTTAACCTGTCTGTCGGTAATCTTGACCGTTGACCAATGGTTAAACACCTGCTCCAGTTCATCCGCCAATTGGTTGCTAATTCCCAACAGTTGGTGCGCCTGTTTCAGCCGTTCCTGTGCGCTGGCGGTGTGGCGTATCTTGATACAATTGGTATGGCTCTTCAAAGCGGCATTCAAGGTATTTTGACATACGATCCTAACAGGTGTAAACGCTGCCGTAATGCTACCAAACCCATCATGTGATGAAGTTAGAAAAAGGTATTTTTCAATGCAGTCATTTCTGCCCACTCGGATATAATCGGGCAATTTAGCAGTAATAAAGATACGCTCTCCCAAGCCCAAAGCCCCTGCGGTTTCATATAAAATCTCATTATTTCCGCCAACTATGCTATCAAAGAAAGCAAAGGCATCGATGTTTTGCACAATGTTGTAATCTCTGCCAACCACGCCCAAAACCTCCTGCGTATCTGTTCGCACATTAGCATAATGGTTCGGCACATCAACACGCCATTCCATTACGATATCGTTATCCTCAGTTTCGAGTGTAGTGTCATTGCCATAGGTAAAAAGGCTACGTTTTTCAACGGTATAATCCAAACCTGCATGCTTGATAGCTTCGGCACTGGTGGGATATTCGCTAATGACCTGCCCCAATCCGTGCCATGCCTTTTGTTTTACACTGAAAAAACTGTGCTTTTCCGTTCTGCTGTTATAATTTAGGTTGTGTCCCATGATTGATATTTTTAATGTTCCTTGTCCTGGATACCAAAATCTCCGTCTCCAAAATGTTCACGTTTGCGGTATCGGTCAAGGTAAGTTTCGATTGTGTTTCTATTTCGTGGACGGTGTCGCCCAAATGGATATGGTCGGCATGGACTGCCACACGAACCATAAGGAATATTGTTTCATACTTCATCTGTTAAAAGATTAGGTTAAAAAATGAACGCCCCTTGCCATCAGCAAAGGGCGTTGCAATGTTTAGGCAGGAATAAAAATCTCTCCCTCGATTTCAGCCAATTTATCCACGCAAAGCTTGTTGACCATTTTAGCCACCGCATGGATGATAAACGGGTTTTTGGTCGTAAACTCCCTACCCTTATCGTCCTCAATGGTCAGCTCGCACCCTTGATAGTGGTTACTGGTATCGGTCTCTTCGGCATCATCCTTCTGCGCCACCTCGAACTCTTCCAACGTGCCGATAGTCTCCAACAGCTTGCCACGTTGGTTGATACGGCGGTTGAGTTCCAATGCCAATTTAATCGTTCCCTCCAAGTTCAAAGCAGGTTTCTCTTCTTTCAACTGTTCCCTCAATTCTGATTTGGTCGGCTCTGTTTTTAATGCTTCGGCAACAACTTTATTAGCTTCCGCATTTGGCTTTGTTTCGGGTTTTGCCGTTTCCGCTTTCAGCTCGTTTTTCGCTTCTGTTTTTATCGCATCCTTTAACGGTACTGCTGGGCGGATTGTCGATTTTTCTGTAGTGTTACTGTTTACTGTGGCGGTGTCTTTTCCGCTTCCGATTACTGTAGTTTTCATGATTTTTTGAATTTAAATTTCTGTTAATGATAATTTCAATGATTTGCCCAATGAGGGCGGTTCTGCATAGGCGGTGGCGTTGTGGCGTACCGCTTGGGCGTTGGTCGGGTGGGCTTCTGTCTTTTAGTGTTACCATGGCTTAATTTTTTTAAGTCCAGTCGGCAGGGCCTCCTGGCTTTTTGTTAAACCACCGCACCTGAACCCAATTCCCTAGCAAGACAAGGCTTTGCGAAAAAAAACCTCGTGAGCGCAGCGAGCAAGGAAGATTTTTTCGGCAAACCCGTAGGGCTCGGCCTTTTCGGCTAGGGGATTGTTCAGAAATTTGTTCGCAAAAAGCCTAGGTGGAGTTTTTATTCGGACGTAAGAAAGATTAGGCTTATCAGATAAAATATTATTTTAGAGTATTATTAATTTCACAATATGGTCATCAATACCTTAGCTGATTTACTTATTGAAATTCGTGATGCGGAACGAGCCGTCATCGACGGGAAAGGGATAAAGCATACTCCTACGGTTGGTGCGATGTATGAGGGGTTGACACAAGAAATGCTGAATAAAACGCTCTTTGAGGATCTAAAATTGAAAGTCGTCAAGAATTCTTTTATAGGATATGGGAAGGGACTGCGAAGTAAAGAATTTGATGTCATGATCATTGAGGGCGAAGGGATACCAATTCCCTTTACAGAAAGTCAATTCGAAGTGAAAATTCAGCAGGTTATTGCCATCATCCAAGTCAAGAAAACGCTAAGTCTAAAGCGACTGGAAGAAGGATTTATAAATCTTCGTAGCGTTTTTGATATCGCCAATGAAATCGACCTAGATATTTCCACCAAATATCAGTTTTCTATGTACTCGAGCGCATTTCGAGGCATAACGGGAGAAAGTTTAGTTCTCAAGAATAAGTTGAGAAATCAGTTCAGCAGTTTAACACAGGAAGGAGTTTTCTGCGCAATGAAATGGGAAGCACTTTTGCCTGCCAGGATTTTATTGTCCTATGATGGCTATAAGACGGAGGAGGGACTTCGAGAGGCATTTTCGAAATTCCTGATCTCAAAGAATAATCCCGAGGAAATACGAGTATATGGCTCAAGTCCGATACATTTTCCAAATATGATCATAAGCGGAAATTCTACCATTATCAAAAACAATGCACTTCCCTATACGATGCCAATGAAGGATGATCAATGGACAGTCTACACTTCCACTTTTGGTAATCCAATGAGACACTTGATAGAAGTGATCTGGGCGCGGTTGTGCCACATGTACGGGCTAGATCCAATCATATTCGGTGAAGACCTGACAATCAAAGGTGTAAATAATTTCCTATCTGCTAGCACTGTAAACATTGAAGGACAACGTGCGTGGAGTTTACAGCATTATAATGTTCCCAAGGAAAGATTGTCAAAAGTGTCGTCAGATCGTGATTGGGAACCGATAAAGCTCACCAAAGCGCAATTCCATGTTATCGGTTATTTGTGTGAAAATGGAAATCTACCAATCAGTAAAATTAACCGCTATCTGCAAGATTACAACCTAAGCGTTGACGAGAGATCATTCATAGAAGAGTTTAAAGCAACAGGCCTAATTTACGTTAAAGACCATAAAGCTATTGGCTTGGCCACAATACAATGTCAAACGGTCAGCACAAATGACGGTGTCTTTTGTGCTGACAATAACACAGGTAGATTAACGAGGTGGCTTGCTAAAAATTATCCCGCTGTGAAAAGGTAATATGACAAAAGCGTAAGCCACTTAAGAAATATTTGTAATTTTAAATGATGACTAATCAAACAGCTAAAAATCTTTTTAACGCCCTTTATGATTCTCTTGATAGAAATTCATTTAGGGATGATGTTGGGACATTTTTAATCACAAGTCAGAGAAGAAATGAACTATATCTTGATTCAGAAATTGGTTTTAAGGAGTTATTTAATAGAGCCCAAAATCCGTTGGAAGCTAAGCATACGCTTAGGATACTCGTCGATGCTATTGATGAATATTTCTTTAGAGCAAGTAATATTCCTGTTAAATATTTCCTTGAATTAGATAAGTTGCCGATTACTGGGGAAAATATTGCGTCAACTCTTAAACTGTCGGATGAAATGATCGCTTACCCGACGGATTTGCAGGAGATTCTAAATCCAATGGAATTGACGCAATTGTTTGCTGTGACCAGAATTATTAAGCAAGGTTTAATTGATGATCTAGATGATGAAACCATTTTAAACGAACTTTCAGAGATTTAATGATATGGCGAAGAGCATTGAGCAGTTAAGAGAACGCTTTGACGGTATTTTAGCAGATATAAAAGGAAACCCGATAACTGAGTTCACAAAAATGGCTGAAATGGCCTATGAAGCATTGATTTGTGTCAAGACAATAAATGAATATTCGAAAGTATACGGCCCACCTCTTAAAATTGAAAATCCTGACGCTTTTCTAAACCAAAAGCCTGGAAGGTTTATTTCAACGAAGGCTTTCAAAGTAAATTTTAGCGAAAAATCCTTTTATTTTGCAACTGATGTTGAGTGTTTTGGCTTAGCTGCTTTTGAAACAGGAAAACCAATTGGAGATATATTTGAGGCGGATGTGGTAGTAATCAATACGGATCATGAGTATGAAATTGAGAATACTTTTGGCGGATATCCAGCACCACAACATTTAGATGCTGCATATGAATGTAAATTCGGTGCTTATCATAAATCTCAATTAAGAGAGATGCTTGGATTCCGTAGACATTTATCTTATTGTTCTAATAATCATATTTCCTCAAAAATCGAACCTTTTGGACTCCTAACTGAAAAATGCGTTCCTAAAATTCAGATGATAATGTTTAGGAGTAAAAATCTACCTTTTTTGCAACTAGAAACGGCAGATTTCTACGATCTTCATCAAATTGTTTTTTAGTAATTAATAACCACATCAAAAATGAGCTTTACACAAGATCAAACAGTTTTTATTCAACTTACAGAAAATCTTATGAAAAAGGCAAATATTCTTTTTCGTGATACTTGGAAGGGATGTAATGGTGAAAATCTTGATGATTTACATGTCAATAATTGTCTTGATGGACCGAGACATTTCGAAATAAAATTGATGAATGATTTAGATCCTGCAAGAGCGGTTTATGAATCTCAGTATAAACTTCCAGATTATGATTGCCAGTCCTATAATTCTTACAAGATTTTAATCCCGAGCTACCTTGCGAATAGGGCTAATGTCTTGGTTCATGAACTTGTCCATTTTTTGCAACAAGCATTTGAAAAAGATATTTACTTAAATTCTAAAGATAATGATTACTTAGACTATATATCACAAAAATGTGAAGTTGAAGCTCATTTTGTGCAGCTTCTGTTTATCCGGGAACATGAGTTGCATTTGGTTGAAGAAGTATTAAGACCTGAGTTTATTTCTATGGTGGATGAAGCTATGATAGATGAGATTAAAAGAGTTGATTTAATATTATTTGCTAATAAAAACGATATTATTTGAAAATTAAGCCCGACAAGTCGGGCTTAAAAAATTACATTCTCACGCCTTGCCTTTGCTCAATTTCCTGCGCTGCCCCTTTATCTTTTGATTGGGTTGCAGATATAGCTGGCTCTTTTAAGAACTGCTCCCTTTTTTCGGGCTTGCCGTTTTCCGCATACATATTGATCTGGCTGTAACGTGGTACAGCTTCAATAAACAGTTTCATCGGCTGACCATCTTTTTCGGTAGTTACAAAAGGACGGTTGCCATTCTTAAGCGAATCCTCCAACAGCACTTTTTTAGCTGGATCTTCCAGTTCCTTGATGTTGAACCTTTCCAGTACCTTATTAAGGTCAAAACCATATTGCGGGTCATGGAACTGGTTGGTACTGTAGTTTTGGAAACGGTCTTTTCCCTTTTCAAAATCAAGTTTTACCCAAGCTTTATATGGCTCACCTGAAAGGTTCATCATATCATCACGGTAAACAGAACGCCCTTGGATTAGGTTAACTGCCTGTTCAGCTTTAAACCCTCTCCCTTTTTCAATCCAAAAAGTCTGGGAAATTGGGTTGGCATAATAGGTACGCTGAAACTCCTTGTTTACATAGTTCACCTTGCCGTTTTCCATATTGGCAACCATATTTTTACTGGCCACCAAATCCTTATTGTTATCGCCCTTGCCAATAGCAAGCTCACTATTTCCCGTCTGCTTTTTAAAGAAGTTAATGGCTTCTTCGGTGTTCAAAAATGATCGGATCAAATTCTGTTTTCCCTCTTCTGGTGATTGGGTTATCACCACATACTTTTGCCCATCTTGTAGGGTTTTGCCCTGGTTATGGGTAACCTCGAATTTGTTGAAGTAATAGAACTCGGATTGTCCAGATTGTTTGAAATGAAGGGTCAAGTCCACTTGTCCCTTTGTTGCTTTTGCAATATCATGCAATCTAAAATCTGGCACATTGTTTTTCATGTGTTCTTCCATCTCTGCAATGAGCTTATCCTTAAAGCCCAATCTTTTCATTTCATCTTTCAGGTCTTCTAAATTGTTCAAATTCATAATGTTATAATTTAATTAACGAATGGATTGATTTGGTTTCTTCAGAAAAAAGTGAAGAGAATAATTTTGACTCATAATCTAGTCTTTTAAGGTGAAACAAAACTAGCAATGCCGTCAAACGTAGTCAAGATGTCCAAATATTGGACTTGCTGTAAATCAGTGATTTAACCCCTTTTCAGTGAGTACCTGTTTTGACTTTAGGTACTCACTGAAATACTCACTGATTTTATGAGAATTCGTGAACATTTTAAACTACCCATAAACCAAAAAGGCCGTAAATTTTAAATTTACAGCCTTCTAAACATTTTAATATCTAAATAAGTAGCCCGTAGGGGAATCGAACCCCTGTTTCCAGAATGAAAATCTGGCGTCC
>CAZOVM010000006.1:0-55688 GCA_964583395.1 uncultured Pedobacter sp.
ACCTCGGAAGCTGCACCTCAATGGTAGAAGGCTTTAACCCTACAGTTGGTGGATACCTTTACCTGCGAAGTGATTTAAAATCACTAGTTACGGTAAATAAACCAGCACCAGGTTTTAGAGAAGAGCTTAGAAGAAATAAACTTCTTTTCTGGAAAGACGGCAAATACGTAAAAGCCGATGGAATTTTCACCGAAGTAATAAGTAAAAAAGGGAATGTTTATAAGGTTAAAAAAGTACACTCGGTTAAGGAGTTTTACTTGGTCACTAACGGTAAAATTCACGCACATGGCGAAACCATTAAAAAAGCAAAAGAAGATTTTCGATTTAAAGTTCTTTCTGAAAAGTTAAAGAAAGAACCCATTAAGCCTGATACGCTCATGACAGTTAGACACTATCGACTTATTACTGGAGCGTGCAATTTAGGCTGCAAAGCTTGGTTGGAGGCAAATAATATACCTTTTACAGAAGATAGCAACGGTAACGTAACCGAAAAGGAGCCTATTAAGGCTGCTGATCTTCTACCTATGTTGAATGGTGCTTTCGGAGTTGATAAATTCAAATCGTTGCTAAATTTTTAATAGTGGAAAATTACTACACCCGCCCTGAAGTATCAAACTCCGACTTAACAGCCTTAAAAAAGCTGTTATACGGAGGTTCTGATATAGATCCGACTTATGCCTATGCTTTCGGTAATTTAATTGATTGCATGATTACCGAGCATGAAAAAGTAGATTATTTTCAAAGAACGGTTATAGGTCAAGATTATACTTATTCCACTGATGATTTTGAGAGAGCTAAAGAAATGAAGAAATCGTATTTAAGAGATCCTTTTTGTGCAATGATTACCAAAGCTGCAGAATTTCAAGCCGTGTCGATCCAACACAATTGGACTATTGAATATGAACAAGTGTCCTTTCAGTTAGATGTTAGAGCAAAATGGGACTTACTCGTAAGATCGTGGAAAATGGGGGGTGATATAAAAAGTACTACAGCAACTACACAAAGCCAATTTGAAGCAGCTTGTGAACACTTTGATTATTTCAGAAGTAGAGCTTGGTATATGGATATAGAGGGTACACAAAAGGATATGCTTATAGGTATCAGTAAAAAGAATTTTAATGTATTTAAGATACCTATTGAAAGAGGTGATAAGTACTATTTAAAAGGCAAAGAAGAATATCAGGAGCTAAGTTTTAAATATTGGCAATTATTTGGAGACTTAAAGAAAATAGCATGATAGAATTTAAAGGAACAAAAGGGAAATGGTTTCCAAATGTAATAAGCACTATAACAATAGGTGTTAATGCAGAAATAGACAAAACAGAATTAGGCATCTACTCGCAAACTGTATGTGAGTTTATATTGCCTGATACTGATGCAGATTACGAAAAGGAAAGGGTTGAAAGAGAAGCTAACGCATTGCTAATTTCCAAAGCCCCCGAAATGTTTGAGATGCTAATAAAATGTGAACGCATTTTAAGAGAAAGCACCCAAGAATATGGGTTAAGTAAAGAAGTTTTGACCTTAATCAAAGAAGCAATAGCATAATGACAAAAAGATTTGAAGTTCGCCCACGTGGCAAACAGTTTATTGTATACGATACAAAGAAAAAAGTTTACATCACTAAAGCTATTCCAGAGAGACAAATAGCTGAAGAGATTGCTGACGATTTTGAGAAGATGAGTAAAAATAATTACACTCCAATAGGTGGACCAAACCTATCTCAAAATATTAATTAAAAAACCATGAAATTAAAATTAGAAAGACCACTTGCATTTATCGACATCGAAGCCACGGGCTTAAATGTTGAAACCGATAGAATTGTAGAACTATCCGTATGCAAATTGTTTCCTGATGGAACAAGAGAGGTAAAGACTAGGCGTTTCAACCCAGAAATGCCAATACCGGCCAAATCAACTGAAATTCACGGTATCACCGATGATGATGTAAAGGACCTGCCTAATTTTGCTTATACAGCTAAAGGCCTGTTTAAACTTTTGGATGGATGTGATATTGCCGGATTTGCAAGTAACCTATTTGACGTACCCATGCTTTACTTTGAGTTTTTGCGTGTGGGAATTGAATGGGATTATACCCATTTCTATATGATTGATGCGGGTAATATCTTTAAGATCCAGGAAGCTAGAACACTCGAAGCAGCAGTAAAATTTTACACCGGCAAAGACCATCAAAATGCACATTCAGCAGAAGCTGATACGCTTGCCACCGTAGACGTATTTTTGGCTCAACTAGAACGTTACGAAGATCTTCCAAATGAATTAGGGGAGCTAGCATTGTACTCCAACTACGGAAATAAAATACTGGATATTTCAGGAAAGTTCACGTATGACGATAAAGGTGATATTGTTTTCAATTTCGGAACTCATAGGACCAAAAAAGTAACGGATGAACTGGGATTTGTACAATGGATGACAACAAAGGATTTTGCTCCCGATACATTGAAAATATGTCACGAAATTTTAAACAATCACAATAATTAAGTTATGCAAGAAGTGATAATGACAACGTTTAGCCGCTCGGATTTAAGAGAAATGTTAAGGGAAGAATTTTCATCTTTAATTGATAAGCTTCCTAAAGATAACTCCCCGGCAATTGACGAAAAAATGAGCATCAACCAGCTTGCAGAATATCTTGAATGCACGCCAGGTACTGTAAAAAACTATAAGAAAAGAAGAGCTATTCCATACCACCAAACAGGTAGAAAAATATATTTTCTAAAGTCGGAGATCGATGCCGCTCTTGCTTCAAAAATGCCTAAAAAGTAAAAATATGATAGAAACATTAGAAAAAGAACCGCTTATTAAGCGTAAGATCTTCAAAGCTAAATTAGCTAAAAACGGAGGCGTTGAAGTAGAGTTTGAACAAACATTAACTATTGAAAAGCCTAGTGAAAAACCTTTCAACATTAATAGTTATGAAGGTTCAAAACGGGAGCCATTCCCTCATGAAGATTTAGTATTAGCATTTAGCTTATTAAGATCTCATTTAGCTTTTATATGTGATTTACCGGAGACTAGAGATAAAGAATTACATCAATTAGATGATGATGTTGAAGCTTTAGAAAGAATTAAAGTTACTGGCTTTAGTATAGGAGGTAACGGGGAATCAGAGGGAGTTACATTAATTGGTTTTAAAAGATTAAAAGGCGGTAGATTATTGAATTTGTCTACTCCGTTTACCAAATATGTAGATGAGTCGGGAGAAGGTTATGAGTACGCTGCAGAGTTAAGTTATCTGATGAATCATGTCACCGATGAAGTGGAGCTATACATAGATGGTAAAATAGCCCCAGATGCACAACAAGAAATGGAGTTTCCAGAACGGGAGGATATAAACGAATTTGAATAGGGAGTGTTGGCATGACCACCCCAATGCCGAGGGGTGTGAGGCTTATCAAGGCTAGTTTGGAAAATCCCTATAATGGTAAATATTTTTTAAATATGCTCAAACCGACAACACTATAATGGATTATAAGGTATTGATAAGAAAGGCGGCTATCCGATTGCCTTAAATCGGAAACTGGAAGAGTGGCGAAATTGGTGTACGCACGGGTGCTGAATATGGCTGAAAGTAATTTACCAACAACCTAGTAATTTACCTAAAACACTCGTCTAGGTTGGTTTATCCTAGTAAAAAAGAATGCAGGTTCGAGTCCTGTCTCTTCCACTAACTATTAAATAAATATTATGAAAACTCTAAAATTATTAATTGGAATTAAAATAATTCTAACTCTATTGTTTGCTATAGGGTACGTAAAGTGTGTTATCAAATTAGTAAACTGTGATTTTGACGGAAGCAAGTCATCGTATAAGGCTGAAATAGTTTATAGTATAGGCTGTTTAACTGGTTTAGGAGGTATTGTCGGATGGTTAAACGTGGGTTATTAAATTATTAATTTTTAAATCAAAAAAATGAAGAAATCAGAACTATCCTTTATTGAAGGATTTACAACGAATCGTAGTAGAAATAATAACCCACAAAAGGCTTTTGATTGGGACAAAGCAGCATCTCTAATTGTGAAATATTTAAAAATAGATAAAGACATCATTGCTTCTGCTGGACTACAAGGGGATTGGGATCATACTGGTGGAATAATTTTTGAAAATGGTAAACCAACCAATGAAAACTATACTTTTTTATCTTCTAATTGGGCAATTCCAACATTAATAATTGAAAACTTAAATGGAGATGAACTTCTTGAAACTCCCTGTTTTACACAGGAAGACCAACGGTTTCATATGGATACAAAATGGGATGAAAAATCATTATTGATACTTGGGATTAATTTTTAAATCAAATATTATGTCAAATTTAGGAATGGGCGTTATGCTCGGATTATTAGGCGGCAACGAAAAAACCGTAAATGCTATTAAAACCTCAATAGGTAATACTATTGGAAAAGTGTGGCTGGATGATGCTACAAGTAAATTAAAGTTCCAATTTACAAGTGGAATTGTATTGTGTATTTGGGATGATGGTCAGTCGTGCTGCGAGAGCCGGTATATGACTACCGATGATGATCTAACAGAATATGAAGGGGCTAAACTTTTAGATTTTGAATTAAAATCAGTTTCCGAACAAGAGGATGAATGCGGTGAATGTCACGACATTCAGTTTTTGGATGTGAAAACCGATAAAGGGGTGTTTCAAATGGCCAGCCATAACGAACATAACGGATACTATGGTGGATTTTTATTAGCAGCTAGATTATCGTAATTATGAATAAACACATCATTAATGACATAAATGTCATAGTCAATCCCGTTTTAAATGGATTTTCTATTCACTCTAAGCCGTCAAGTAATGTAGAATATTTTGGTATTGACTCACTTCACAGCAGATTATTTGTACAATTTAAAAATGGATCGTCATACATTTATAAGGACGTCAATATTAATATTTTGAACGAAATACAAGTAGCAGATTCAGTTGGTAAATATTTTAGCGCAAATATCCCTGATCGATTTTCATGTGTAAAGTTTTCAGAAAAACTTGTGAAGTCAGAATAATTACAATCTATAATATTCCAAATTAGTTATTTAATAATAAAATGTCATGTACGAAGTAAAAATAAAAACAGAAACACCTGAACTCGGATCGGCTTTAATAGCCGTTTTAGAAGAGTTAAAAAGAGGTAAGGAAAAACATCCAAACTATCCTGAGAATAATATATACAGAGCATCCATAATGATGGAGGAAGCTGGAGAAGTTATTAGAGCCGTTAATCAACTTGAATTGGAAAGTATTGCAACCATTACGGACGTCAAAATAGAAATTATACAAACAGCAGCCACATGCTTTAGATTTCTTGAATCTATCGCACTAGAAGAAAGAAAAAAAGAGGAATCACGTACCAAAAGTTACGTGTTCGGAAGTGGACTTGCGTACAAAAGAAGAATAGTTAATGATGGAAAATAATAAAAAGGATGTTATGACTGATCTTCAAAAGTTTTTGAAAATTTTTAATACTGACAGGTATAAAATTATTAAAGGTGGAAAATGTGCGGAGTTGAGGGTTTCCGACTACGAAAACCAAAAGCAACAGGCTCAAATTATTATAGATTCTAATGGCTTAGATTTAAAAGTCGTATCTAATGCAATTATGGCTAGTTATAGAGCTTTTGAGGTATGGGAGGGGAGTACATCATCATGAGCTACGGAACAGTTATACCTAATAAGTATCATTTTAAAATAGAATGCAAGCCAATTCCTAAGATAGTTGCTGCAATTAAGGAACTTCCGGAAAGAAGGTTTGATTTTAGTAACAAAATATGGACGGTACCTCTCCAGTATAAAGATGAGGTTGAAAGATTTGCGAAACGTTATAATCTTACATTCGGTCATGTATACGTGAATGAAGTAGAACAAGATTTTACAATAGATCCTCTTCCTGAGCTAGATTTAGAAATCCCACTAAAGAGAGAATTAAGGCCTTATCAGGAAGGTGGTGTTGCTTATTCAATGAATCGTCAAAGACTTATTATCGGCGATGATATGGGATTGGGTAAAACCACTCAGGCTATCGTTACTATTGCTGGGTTAAGTATCCAGAAAAAAGCTTCATTTCCGTGTCTAATTATCTGCCCAAGTGCTGTTAAAGAGAACTGGAAAAGAGAAATAGAGAAAGTTACCAATTACAAAGCTTTAGTGTTAACCGATAGCATAAAAAGCACCTTCACGGAATATTTTCGTGTCGGGATGGTGCAGTTTTTTATAACTAATTATGAAAGTTTGAAGAAATACTTTGTTGAGCGAATTGATGATCCCGGCGTGGATAGGAATGGTAGAAAGAAACCACTTCGAATCAATCATATACATTTTAAACAAAAGTATTTAGATTTTTTTAAAGCTGTTATTATAGATGAGAGTCATAAGGTAAAAGATATAAAGACTAAAAATTGTAAGTTTACAAAAGGGATTGCTAACGGTAAGGAAACTATAATTTGTTTGACCGGAACACCGGTTGTCAATAAGCCAAAAGATTTAGTATCTCAACTGGGTATTTTAGACAGACTTTCTGATTTTGGTGGATACAAGCATTTTGAGGCTAGATATTGTTCTGGTCCTAGTGAAGCGAGCAATTTAAAGGAGCTTAATTATATGCTCAACAAAATATGTTTTTACAGACGAAACAAGACCGATCCTGAAATAAAAAAGTATCTGCCTGATAAATCTCGACAAGTAGTAATGTGCGAATTGAGCACGGAATCTAGGAAAGAATACAATTTTGCACAAGCCAATCTGGAAAGCTATATGCGTGAAGTTAGGCAGCGATCAGATGATGAAATTGAAAAGAGTATGAAAGGGGAGATTATGGTTAGAATTGGCGTTCTTAAAAATATTTCTGCTAGAGGTAAGTTGAAGGATGCTTTTGAATTCATTGCAGATGTTATAGAAAGCGGTCAGAAGATAGTTGTTTTTGCTTCGCTCAAAGAAGTTATAGCTGCAGTTCAACAACGTTTTACTAGGTCTGTTAGAATTACTGGTGCAGAAGACAGTACTCAAAAACAAGCTTCGGTTGATGCATTTAGAAATAATAAGAATATTGATTTGATAGTATTAAATTTAAAAGCAGGTGGTACTGGTGTTGATGGTCTACAATCCGTTGCTACTCAAGTTTGTTTTATCGAATTCGGATGGCATGCGGCTATTATGGATCAGGCAGAGGATAGGCTTTACAGAATGGGGCAACATTCAAATGTAATGTGTACCTATTTTCTAGGGAAAGACACAATAGATGAATGGAACTATAAACTGATCAACGAAAAGAGAAATATCGCAAACACAATTACCGGTAATGAAGATGAGACTGAAACTTCATTTATCGATGGCGTTATGAATTTATTTGATAATAAAAATTCCAAATTGGTGAGTTATGAATAATTTGAATTACGATGATTTTTTAAAGTCTAAAATCAGGCTTGCCCAACCCGATGGTTTTGAATGTGATTTGTCCGAAATAAACCCCGCATTAAAGCAGCATAATAAATTGATGGTGAAATGGATGGTTGAAGGTGGCCGTAGAGCGTGTTTTGCTTCTTTTGGATTACACAAGACCGTTACTCAACTGGAAGTACTAAGGATAATTCTTACTAAAATAGGTGGTAGAGGCTTAATTATAGCTCCATTGGGCGTTAGAGCTGAATTTATTAAGGATGCTAAAAACATTCTTAAATGGGAAGTGATGCCAAAATTTATTAGGCGTATTGAAGAATGCGAAGAAACAGGGATTTATCTTACAAATTACGAGACGGTACGTGACGGAAAACTAGATCCTAGATTATTCAACGTTGCTAGTTTAGATGAAGCTTCAATTTTAAGAGGCCTTGGAGGTTCTAAGACTTTTCGTGAATTTATGAGACTGTTCACTGGTGATGCTGGTGTTCATGGAAACAGAAGAGGAACTGAGTGTGTGCCTTATCGTTTTGTAGCTACCGCTACGCCATCGCCCAACGACTACATTGAACTATTAGCCTATGCTGATTTCTTAGGAATCATGGATGTTAGTCAGGCTAAAACCAGGTTCTTCAAAAGAGATTCTACAAAAGCAGACCAATTGAAATTATATTCTCATAAAGAAGAGGAATTCTGGTTATGGGTGGCTTCTTGGGCATTGTTTGTTTCTAAACCATCAGACCTTACTGGAAATCAAGATGATGACAAAGGTTATATTTTACCTCCTTTAGATGTTCGTTGGCACGAGATTCCTACCGATCACAGCACTGCCGGTACCGAAAAGAATGGCCAGTACAAAATGCTTGCTGAAACAGCTATAGGATTGGAGGGGTCAGCAAAGGAGAAAAGGAATAGTTTAAAACAACGCATTGAAAAAATGCAAGACCTGCATAATGAACAGCCGGAAAAGCATGTGATATTATGGCATGATTTAGAAGACGAACGCAGAGCAATAGAGAAGTTATTTCCTACATCAAAATCTGTATTTGGCACTCAAAAACTTGAATTGCGTGAAGAAACAGTAATGCATTTTTCAAATGGAGAATTGGCGCAATTAGCTGGTAAACCTTCAATGCTCGGTTCTGGAACCAACTTGCAAAAGTTCTGCAGCTGGGCAATTTATTCAGGAATAGGCTTCAAATTCAATGACTTTATTCAGTCTATTCACCGCTTGTTAAGATTTGGACAAAATGGAACAGTTCGCATAGATCTGATTTATACTGAATCTGAAAGGCAGATAAGAAAACAATTAGAAAGAAAGTGGTCACAACACAATGTAATGGTTCAAAAAATGATTGAAATAGTAAAAAAATATGGTCTTTCTCGTGCAGCTATGGCGCAGCTGCTTACCCGTAAAATGGGAGTCGAAAGATTAGAGGTAAAAGGCAAAAATTATACGTGGGTAAACAACGATAATGTTAAAGAATTACCTAGAATAGAAACTAATAGTATAGGTCTTATATTGTCATCCATTCCATTTGAAATGCAATATGAATACTCACCCAATTATGCCGATTATGGCCATTGTGAAAGTAGTGCTGAATTCTGGCAGCAAATGGACTATTCTACACCAGAAGCATTTAGAACATTAATGCCTGGTCGAATATGTGCAATTCACGTAAAGGATAGGATTGTTTCTGGTGGGATTAACGGTTTAGGATTTCAAACCGTCAGTCCAGTTCACATAAAATGCATTGAACATTTTACAAAGCATGGATTTGCATACATTGGAATGAAAACCATTGTCACTGATGTTGTACGTGAAAATTCACAAACTTATCGTTTAGGATGGACAGAGCAATGTAAGGACGGTTCAAAAATGGGTGTAGGCATGCCAGAGTATTTGCTTTTATTCAGAAAACCACCTAGTGATAATAGTAATGCCTATGCTGATATTCCAGTATTCAAAGAAAAACGAGAGTTTAATAAACAAGATAATAGCTGGAGTAAAGGTTATTCTCGTGCAAGATGGCAGATGGATGCACATGGATTTACCAGAAGTTGCGGTGATAGATTACTGGATCCTGAAGAAGTAGCTAAATTAGAATCAGACGCTATTTTCAAACTTTTTAAAACACATAGTTTAGAAGAAGTTTGGGACTTTGAGCAAGTGGTGTCGATTGCTGAAAACGTAGAAGCTCAGGGTAAGCTCCCACCAGGGTTTATGTTGCTTCAACCTCAGAGTTGGTCAGAAGAAGTTTGGACAGATATTACTCGAATGCGCACTTTGAACGGTTCACAATGGTCATTAGGTCGTGAGATGCACGTTTGTCCTTTCCAGATCGACATTGTTGAAAGGGTGATTGATCAAATGAGTAATCCTGGGGATACCGTCCTAGATCATTTTGGTGGATTAGGTACAGTGCCATTGATTGCTGTTCAAAAAGGAAGAAAAGGTTACGGAATTGAGTTGAATCCCATTTATTGGTCCGATGGATCTAATTATATGAAAGCTGAAGAATTAAAGCAATCTGTACCGACTCTATTTGATTTGATTACGGAAAATATCTCAATAAAAGAACTGGAGGAGGTTTAGATGACTCCAACAAAATACGATAATCATGAAGATTTCATAAAGTTAAATTACATGAAGTTTTCAGATACGGAATTAGCGAAATTATTGGGCATTTCCCATAACAAAGTGGTATCTATTCGAAAGGTTTTACGTATTACCAGATATAGAAGAAGTATTGTTGATCCTAAATTGATTGCGATGATTTGTGAGTTATTCGCTAACGGATATACCATCGTAAAAATTAGCAAACTAATTAAGAAGCCAGAAAATGCTGTTAGTGATATCATCACCAAACATTGGTTTACAAAAAAAAGATCTTATAACACTATCACCTATGTGATAGAAAGTAAAATAAATTATGAAAAATAAAAATGTGATTTACGATAGAATAGTAATTGGTTTAATCTACATCATTTTTGGTGTGTTAGCTGCCTTAATATGAAACAACACTTTTTATATACAGAGGGCGGGGGCTTTAAGCCTTCAAAATTCAAGACAGAACCAGACTTTCTTATAATAGATTTATTTTGCGGGGCCGGTGGTACTACAATAGGTTTTGAAAATGCTCGAAGAAATGGTAACGAAATAGCCAAGGTTATTGCATGCGTTAACCATGACCCTAAAGCAATAGAAAGTCATTGGAAAAATCATCCTGAAGTAATACATTTCGAGGAAGACATTAGAACGCTCGAATTAGGTCCTCTCCAAGCGTTAGTGGAAGCTTACCGTGTTCTATATCCAAACGCTAAAGTTATCCTGTGGGCTAGCTTAGAATGCACAAATTTCAGTAAAGCAAAAGGAGGTCAACCACGCGATGCAGACAGCAGAACATTAGCAGATCATTTACCAAGATATATTACCGCAATCAACCCTGATTATGTTCAGATTGAGAATGTAGTCGAGTTTATGAGTTGGGGACCATTGAGAATTGCTAGAAAAAAACTTCATAAAGAGAATTTAGCAAAAGGAATTTACGCTCATTCAGAACTTAAAACAGGCATTAATAAAATAACTGGTGTTCGAGAATATTTATGGATTCCAGAAAGTAAAAAAAATGGAAAAGACTTTGTGCGTTGGTGTAATCTAATCGATAAGATGGGTTATTCAAATAAATGGAAAGAACTGAATTCAGCTGATTATGGTGCTTATACATCTCGTAATCGTCTCTTTGGTTGCTTTGCAAAGCCTGAATTGAGCATCGTTTGGCCTGAAGCTACACATTCTAAAAAAGCACAAAAAGAAGACCTGTTTGGAAGCGGATTAAAAAAATGGAAAGCAGTTAAAGAAGTACTGGATTTGGAAGATGAAGGACTAAGTATTTTCAATCGTAAAAAACCGTTGGTTGATGCATCCCTTGAGAGAATTGAGGCTGGATTGATAAAATTTGTTGCTGGTGGAAAGGACGCTTTTTTATTGAAATATAATTCAATGGCCAGTAATGGAGATAAAAAACATTGCGTTGTTGATATTGAAAAACCCGCAAATACAATTTCATGCCAAGTAAGAACCAATCTTTGTTTTATATCAAAATATTATAGCGGAAAACCAGAAGGAAAGGTAATTGGTATTGATGGTCCAGCAGGAACTATTAGAACTAAAGATGGGCAATATTTGGTAAGCGCCCAGCCCTACATCATGAATACGAATTTTAAGAATGTGGGAAGTTCTATAGATCACCCAGCTCAAACGCTTACAGCGAGCAGAAGGCATCCTTATTTACTTTCTCCACAGTTCATTGCAAGTTACTACGGAAATGGTGACAACATCAGATCAGTTGAAGAGCCAGCTCCTACCATACCTACTAAAGACCGTTGCTCGTTAATTAATCCGGCTTTCATAAATCGTGAGTACAAGACAGCCACTAACTCATCCATAGATGAACCAATAGGTGCTTTGCTCACTGTACCTAAAGCAAATCTTGTTACATGTGATCCATTTATATTAAATCCTTCACATGGCGGTCACTGGTCCGGTACTGATGTGCCTTGCGTTACTATTGTGGCACGTCAAGATAAAGCTCCCTTATATTTAATTCAATATAGCGTTGATAAAAATATTGTAATTCCAATATATGAGAGTGACAGTGAAGTAATGATTCGTATTAAGAAGTTCATGGCATTATATGGCTTATCTGACATAAAAATGCGTATGCTTAAAGTGCTTGAGTTGCTACCTATCCAAGGGTTTCCAAAAGACTATATTCTTTGCGGCAATCAAACTGATCAAAAGAAATTCATAGGTAATAGCGTGGTGCCTCATGTAGTAACGGCCTGGTGTGAGACCATGGCAACTGAATTAAAATTATCACTTAATTAAATAAAAATATGAACCAAGAAGAATTAAAACAGGCTGCCGAGGAATATTCTAAAAAAGTACATAAAAATGAACTATTTAAAAATTTTATTAATTACACTAAAGACGACTTCATAGCAGGTGCACAATGGCAAGCGGAAAGGGATAAGTGGATTAGTGTTGAAGATAGATACCCTTCGGAAGGCGAAGAAGTAAATGTTTACTTCGAATATGAGTTTAAAGGCAGGGAAAAAGAAGTTGGTGTTACTTCTGCTATTTATGAGACACAAGAAACACTTAGACCATGCTTCTATCAAGTAAATGGGAGTGTAGTAATTGGGGTAAGGAAGTGGCAACCACTTCCCGAACCACCTAAAACAAAGTAATTAATCCGAGATTTAGCGATAATCTCGCAATTTTAAATAACATAAACAATGGTAAAACAAATTAAAACAATCGATCAAATCAAAGACTGCCAGACTATAGACCTAGGATACAATTCTTTTAGAGACTTAGTATTGAACCCAAAAAAGGATATGGCAATTAATCATCTAAATTGGTGCATTGAAAGAAGCATGAAAGAGTATGCCGATCAAAAAACAAACGGACTAATTGAAGTCATAGAAGATTTTAAACCTTACTTGATGAATGAGCAAAAGCGACAAGTATCTGAATTGGTTAATGAAATAATTAAATGGTAAAACAGGGATTAAATAGAAATAAGATGACACTATTTGCAAAATGTAATTGTGGAAGAGGTATTGCGTGTGATGGACTTGGGGGCATTAGATGTAATAACTTCTCCATAGCTCCTATAACGAAAGAATTTACATTTGAATATGAAGATATAAACTTCAAAGTTTTAAGAAAGCTAAAAGGGAAAACACTTAAGCAATTGGAAATCGAAACAGGAATATCCAATCCTTATTTAAGTCAACTTGAAAATGGTAAGATAGAAAGCCCATCATTTAAAACGGTCACAACATTACTAAAATACTACGGGTTTGAAATTAAATTAATTGCTACATCAAAATGAAAACATTCACAAATAAAAGGGGCGAAACGTTTCTGTTTGTAGACGTGCCTGAGGATGCAAGTGATTTAGTGCTCCCTAAAATAGGGATAGCTGATTTATATTTCTACACGGAAAATAAAGAAAATGATGACAGATATATTTCAGTTCCTATACCACAAAGCAACTACGAAGTATTAGGACTAGCCAAAGATGTTAGCGAGGAAGTGGCAAGGGGGATTGTTGATAACGCTTATTACGATGGAATTTATCCTGACCATAATTTTAAAACTAATCGTTTAAAGGCTATTAATTTCTTCAATAATGCTAAACAAAGCCTCCAGTCCCTCGTGCAATCACTCGAACTAAACAACCCAGTAATTTTGAAATTAATTAAGTAGGATATGGGAAAAAAGACAGACAAATTTAAACACTGTAACCACCACCATGAATTAACGGATGAATATGAATTGGTAGATTTTGGTGATGGAGAATTTGTAGCCAACAAAAGGGCTATACCTCTTTTGAAAGCTCTTAAAGAAGCTGGATTAAAGACCCGTACGCATCATTTTGATGATAATAGTGATCACGGGTTCGTATCGATATTGTTAGATAACGTTTCAATAGAAGTGAAAACAGTCTTTGAAAAAGATGCTGAACGAACAAAATACAACGGGAAAAAGGAGCTTTTAATTAGTTGGATAAAAATTTAGTGTGCACTTTATTAAATAATAAAAAATATTCCAAAAAAGTGAATTAGGAATATTATATTTGTTGAGGTCTACATATGTCGCCAAAATGAAAGAAATTTAAATATTACTCCGGCCTATCATCTTGCAATCTCTTGCAATTAAATGGTTTGGCGACTTAAAACGATAGGTCGGAGTAATATTATATATCTATTCTTTATTACGTACAATGATAATTAATATCTAGTTATGTCTGAAAAAATTACAGGTTATAGCATTCAGAAAGCCTGGTTCGATTTTTCTTTTGAAAATCAAGGTAAAATTACAGGAAATCATGGTCAAATGCTGTGGTGGTTCGTAGAACTTAATAATAGGATGGGATGGGTTAAACAGTTTTATTCCCCGGCATCTCAAACAATGGCTGCAACGGGTATTTCGTCGTATAATACATATAAAAAAGTTTTTAATGATTTGGTAGAGTGGGGATTTGTTAAATTGATTAAAAAATCAGAAAATCAATATCAAGCATGTATAATAGCTCTATCAAATTTTGATAAATCACTTGATAAATCACTTGATAAATCACTGTTGTATCAAATGACAAATCAAAGTCATATCACTAGACAAATCACTGTACAAACCAATGATAGTATAAATAAACAATCAAACAATAAAACTAATAAACCAATAAATAATAAAACTAAAGAAATAGAAAAGAAAACTTTGTTTTCTCCTCCCTCTCAATCTGAAGTTAAAGAATTTTTTATTGATAAAATTCCAGAAACATCATGGAGCTTGGAAACATGCGAAAATGAATCTAAAAAGTTTGTTAATTTTTATGAATCAAAAAATTGGTTTATCGGGAAAAACAAAATGTCAAAATGGAAATCAGCTGCATCTGGTTGGATAACGAGAAATGAACAATTCAAAAATAATTCGAACTATGGAGAATTTAGAAACACGAGACAAAACAATAGCACAAGTAATACAAAAGGCGGAGCTTTTGGTAAGCTTTAACGCTGATCCGAATATTGAAGTCGAAAACGTACCAGTGTCTGATGAAGAAGTTGCTGCTTTAGTTTTAGCTTTCAAAAAAGCTAAACTCGCTAAAATAAAAGAAATCGCTTATTGGGATAAAGTAAGAAAATCTACTGAACCACCAGTAATGTCAACAAAAGAGTACGGAATTTTTATGCTTCAAAGAGCAAAAGAAATGTTACCAGAATTTTCGATTGACGATCAAAATCGTGCCGTTTTCAAATTACTTTGTCAATATTTTAATAACGATCCTGAATTTGAAAAGTCAGAAGGTATGTCACTACAAAAAGGAATTATTCTATATGGTCCTATTGGTTGTGGAAAAACATCTCTAATGAGATTGTTTCAAACAAATTTTCATAATAGTTTCATTGTTCGTTCTTGTAGAGAGGTGGCCGATGATTACAGCGATAAAGACTTTGGAGGATCTGCAGCATTAGATTATTATAGCAATCTTGTTGAAATATATCCAAGCCAAAATTACGGTCAGACACAAGCCGGTTTTTGTTTTGATGATTTGGGAACTGAAAACATAAAAAAGCATTTCGGTAACGAAATAAATGCGTTAGAGAACGTTTTACTCAATAGATATGATAAAAGATTGTTCAAAAAGACACATTTAACAACAAATTTGAATGCGGATGGTATAAATGAAGTTTACGGCTCTAGGGTTCGTTCAAGGCTCAGAGAGATGTGCAATCTCATTTCTTTTGAGGAAAATGCATCCGATAGGCGAAGATAGAACATAACAAAGTTTACAACATTAAAACATGAAAGCATCAGAAGCACGTAAGTTTGTTAGCTCATTAAAGTCAAGAGGTTGGGTGCAGCATAATGATTTGATTTTACCACCAAATAAAGCTCCTGTTTGTTTATCTAGCGAAGGACAAGCTAAACCCTCGTCAAAGAAAAACAAGTCAATCCTAGAGCCTAAAATTAAGTCAGGTTGGATTGATGATTATAGAAACATCCGGAATAAAGAAAAACAAAAAGATGTTTTTATGAAATTGGTTGAGCAGGAGTTAGGGTTAATAGTTTGGCCGGAATTTTTCTTCTCCACTGAAAGGCTTTATCGACTTGATTATGCAATTCCTGTAAAGTGGTCAAATTCGACCATTTTAAAAATTGGAATAGAGGTTCAAGGGGGTATATGGGCGAAAGGCAATAGCGGTCATAGCTCAGGTACGGGAATTAAGCGAGACATGGACAAAAGCAATCTCGCTCAATCGTTAGGCTGGTTTTTAATAAAAATTACTCCTGACGAATTGTTAACAAATAAAACTTTAGAACTAATAAAATCAAGATTATGAATACAGAAAAAATATTAACGGTACCTGTGTTATCCGCAAAAGAGATAGAAATTTTAGATTTTTTATCAATAAATACCAGGCTAAATGCTGATAGTTTAAGAAAGGGAATAGAAAATATTATTAAAAATATTCCAAATTAGTGAATTGGTAATAAAAAATTTGTAATATTGCTGCATGCAATTTCAAAATAGATCGTTCGAGAATATATTAAGAAAAGACTATCCTGAAATTGCTGCTATTATCGATCACAAAATTAAAGAAGATTATCCTTCTAAAGTTTTAGAAGATCATACGTTAATTTCTGGTATAGTGGCAGATTTTACAAAATTGATAACCCATAGAAAAGGGGAGGTTGTTAATTTCAAGCGTTCAAAAAATAGATATTGGTGCGAGTTGAACGACAATGAATTTCGTTGGTGTAAGGTTTCAGAGATTCGAGAGTTTTTGTTTGCCGTTGTCCTTAAATTTTATAATCCTTCTAGGTTATTGGGAGATGATAGTAAGACAAAATATAGTCTGATCAAGACAATCAGTATTGAGTTAAATATTTCAAAACAAAACATCAGTAACATAATATCGAAAGTGGTTTTTTTTTACAAAATGTATGCTGGGTTTAGAAGCAATGTAGATCATTTTTATAGTCAATTGGAAAGTAAATATTTCAAATAATGGGTAGTGGTAATCTAAATTTTAATATAAACTTAAATTATGCAGAGTACCTTAAAATATTAAGAAAAATGCAAATAAATGCTTTCTTAGGTACTCATGATGATTTTGATGAGCTTGAAAGTATTTTGAATTTATGTAAAATAGACCTTCCTGATGATGAAGAAGATGAGTAAAATATTGACTGATAGGAAAGACTATCAAATATTGCGGGGTGGTAGCAGTTGGTTAGCTTCACTGGATGACTCCCAGGAGGTCGCAGGTTCGAGTCCTGCCCCCGCTACTAAGACAGCTGGATAGACAGCATTATTATTTTCACTTAAATTATAACAAAATGAAACGTTTAATAGCTATTGCTTTAGTCGCTTTGTTCTCTGTTTTAATGAGTGGCTCTGTTTACGCCTCATTTGATGATAAGGTATCAATTGAGCTGAAAAGGGATATGAATAAGCTTCAATTTGATCTTATTCATGACGTTTTTACACCTGACGTTACTCCTAAGTTCGGCCAATCAGAAACCATCGTATTGTTAAGTGATGGAAAGTCTGGTTTTAGATCAGATATAGAACAAAGAGCCAATTCACCACCTTTGTTAGTTTAGGGTGTGATATTACAGAAAATAAAAAAGCCTAGAATTATCTAGGCTTTTTCTTTAATTCAATCCCAATTCTTTGCGTGCAATTGAAATAGCAACTTCTTTAACCATGCTTAAGGCTAAATTGCCACCTTTTTTAACGATAAACTTTGAAGTTTTATTCCAAACATTATCGCTCTTTATAGATTCAAAAAATTGGTGTCCTGGGTGAGTCATTCTATTAATTTCAATATCCATTCCTTGTTTCGAACTAGTATCATCAGCTTCAATGTAACCAGCATCTTTTAATAGAAATGCATTATAAATTAATTCTTCTCTAGGAAAATCAAGATCCTTGAATTTAACCCAATACTGTGAGTTGTGGTCCTCAACTCTTTTTAAAATTTCTCTAATAATGTTTAGATTTTGTTTCATGTGTGTAATTTATTATTATCATTACAAACGTAACAAAAAAATTACAAACATTAAAAAAACGAAATATTTTTAAAGTAACCTGATTAGCTGCTCTAAATCCTCGTTGGTTCTACAATTAACAAAGTGAACGCTATAATTTCGTGGATTGTCATCAGCATTTACATACACCTCAGTGTAATTTAGGTCGGGAAAGTATACTTGAACTTTGTCATTTAAGATATAAATATTTCCATCCTGTCTAAATCCTTTTTTGAATAAGAATTCTATTGTGATCTGGTTCATAGTTTTTTTAAAATTGTTTCTGCTAATTCACGCAATACAGTTTCTCCCTTAGAAAGATCTTCTTCGGTGAGGCGAGCATACCCATTTCCTGATTTTCTATTATTCACTTTATCATTTAATCTTGACCTAGAACTTGTTTTTTCTCCAAACATTTTATTTGCAACACCGGTCGCATTTATTTCTGGTAAGTCTAAAATTTCTTTGAAATCCTTTTCATTCATAATAACAAAGGTAAAAATAAAATAGTAAGTAAAGAACAATTGTACTATATGACAATTAAATGACAAAATATAAATATATGTAATGTATATTTGTTCTATACAATTAAGCAAAACAATTATGAAAGCTCAAACATTAAAATCAAAAGTAGAAGCTAAATTATCAAAGTATAATAAGCCAGAAGTTGTACAAGAGATGATGTCAAAGCATTACGAACAAGCATCGAGATTATACTCAAATACTAAATCAATTTTTGAATTCATAGTAACTGTTTATTGATAAAACCATGAAAGCTACAAACGAAAGATTTGTTTACCCATTTTCAATATATGAGAAAGGTGACTTTGCACCTCAATTGATTCAGACTTATTGTTTCACTTGCAGAGCAATTGTTAAAACTGAACAATCTATACAAAAAAATACTCATTTCTTTTGTGATGATGCTTGCTTAGATGTTTACCAAGAAAAGAAATCATAATAATGAAAAACGTTCAACTAACCGATAAAGAAATAGAAGACCTTCGCAGGGGCCTAGTAGTAGCAATGCTAGCACTAGATGAAACAAAAGGTGAAAACGATAAAAAACTTGCTGATCGTCTCGATCTTATAAAAACCAAATTAGATAATATTCAATATTTAAAGTCATGAAATCACAATTATTTAAAACAGCGTGGCAATTTGCCAAAATGACCGGTGCTAACTTTGCGGTTTGTCTTAGAAAAGCCTGGGCAAATTATAAATTGAAAACTAGAATGCAAAACGAAATAGTTCGGTTTTACTTTCAAAAAGTAGATGGCTCAATTAGAGAAGCTTGGGGTACTTTAAGGTCCGATCTTTTGCCTGAAACCAGTGAAAACGATCGCAGAAAAAATGAATCCGTTCAAGTTTACTTTGACACAGAAGTAAATGCTTTCAGATGCTTTAAAAAATTTAACCTTGTTAATTAATAAAAAATATTCTAAATTAGTGACCTAGTAATTTTTTTATGAAAATTCTTACTTTAATTATCAAGCAGCAACATTTTGATGATATACTGTCTGGTAGTAAGCCGAACGAGTTTCGTGAGATCAGACCGAAGAATGCAAACAAATACATTGTTGATGACGGTGTAAGTGAAATTACACCGGTCCAATATGATGCGATACGCTTTTATGTTGGCTACAACA
Organism: uncultured Pedobacter sp.; assembly: GCA_964583395.1. GTDB lineage: Bacteria > Bacteroidota > Bacteroidia > Sphingobacteriales > Sphingobacteriaceae > Pedobacter. The sequence continues at coordinate 19,675 of CAZOVM010000006.1, forward strand.
AAAACCGTTCAACTGCGCTTATAGAGGTGAAAGATGCACAAATTGAGATAATAACAGATGAAGATGGTAAAGATGTGGTTTATGAAGAATCTGGACAAGAGTATTTAATGGCTCAAATGAATTATAGTCTGGGTAAAAGGCTTGAGTAATATATAAAAATATATAAAAATTGTATATAATTTTTAGAAAGTATTGTATAAAATATTGGTCGTTAAAAGCCATGCAATTAATAATTTTTTAACTTTTAATTTTAAGCTGAGTCAGAAGAAACATTAACACCGTAACTGGACTTCCGAGAATTCGGAATAATAGAGGTATTAATAGAACTAATACCGTAAACGGTTTACCAAGAGTAAGAAGTTCAAGAAATGCAGCGGGTGGGCTATCCGTTGGATAAATGTTTTATTTACAATTTAAAATAAATTAGCCGAGTCAGAAATTCAATTAACAGAGTAACAGGTGTATCTCGTAGATTACGTGTTAATGCCGGTCGTGTAGCACCAGGCAGATCTTCAGGTTTTGGTAATCGTAGGCAACGTTTAGGCGACCTACGTGCAGCATTTGGTTTATCAACTGGGTAAATATGCTACCAATAAAACACACCGAAGATGTTTTAAACACTATCAGGCAAAAGTCTGATAGTGTTATTCTTTTTTATAGTGCAGGTAAAGATAGCATAGCGCTATTAGATCTTCTTTCAAAAAAGTTTGAGAAAGTAGTAGTTGTGTTCATGTATTTTGTAAAAGACTTAGAGCATACGGGCAGATTCCTGACTTTCAGCGCAAGAAATTATTCAAATATTGAAATAATTGAGGTTCCTCACTGGTGCCTTACATATATTCACAAACAAGGACTTTATTGTGCCCCGAATCCTAAGATAAAATTATTGAAACTTAATGATATTGTAAAATCTATTCGTCTAAGAACTGGTTTGCAGTATGTCGTTTTAGGCATGAAACAAGCTGACAACATGAACAGACGTTTGATGCTTCGAAACTACGAAAATGAAGCTATTAGTGATACTAAACTTATCTATCCGCTTTCAAAATGGAAAGATGCAGATGTATTGAGATACATTAAAAACAATAAACTACCTAGACCCATATCATACGGTGGACACAACCGAAGTAATGGTGTTGGTTTTGACTTAGACGTATTCCTCTACCTTAAAAAGTATTACCCTCGAGACTTAATTAAAATTCTCAAAGCTTATCCTTTGAGTGCTAAGATATTATTTGATCATGAGCAAAAAATTAAAAAGTGATATAGAAGACACACTGTACTTTAAATCCAAAGAGCTGAGGCTTGCTTGGTTGAGGTTATGGAGCGATAAACAGTTCAGATTAATTGCTTTTATCTGGTATATAGGAATGATATTAATAAGTTTAATATTTTGAATTTTATGAGTAAAAACAGTCTTAAATCTTACACGATTAATCTTGGTATTGGTCTGAATATGTTCTTTGCTGATATCAGAACTTTCCATGTTCCTGTCAACGAAAAGCCTAAGTATGTAAACGTTTATTCAAAAAGGAAAAGATAATGAAACCTTTAGACTTTGTTAAAACGCCTGGAGGTGGAATTGCAATTATAACCGAAAAAAACCTTTCTAATAATTCTACTGATGGGAGCGAAATAGCTTCGTACAGTATTGAGTTTATAAAGGGATGCAATCCAAATAATGAACACAATGCATGGTGGTACGATCATCAATTAATAGTAATAGATACCTTACCACAATTGCTTGCTAGAAAATTAGTTCATCCGTTTGGAAGTGGTAAAGAATGCGCGATAAATAGTTTTCCAATATAAATATGAGAAACAAAAATGAATTATCGGATGATGAGTTTTGCTTGTCTCTATCTCGCACCAGTTGGCTATCCTTTGGTAACGTAAAATGGTTATTTGATCAGTGTGATGGAAATAGGCAGATAACAAGTCAATTGTTTAACTACTGGTCTAAACTTGGGTTTATTAGTATTGATTTAATAAAGTTAATTAAGGAAAATTATTATGAGCATCGATAAGAAACTATACAACCAGTCTGAAACGTTAACAATCACCCGTAGCCAGATCAATTTTGCTCCATATAACCCTAAAAAACATACGCAGGCACAGGTTGACGAGATTAAACGTAACATTAAGCGTGTAGGCTTCCTTGGGGGTATAATTTGGAATGATATAACAGGTAATTTAGTTGACGGGCATAAAAGAGTACAAACTCTGGACATTATCCATCGCTATGATGGTACTCCTGACGCTGATTATGAAATTAAGGTAGAAAAAGTATCTCTCGACAAAAAAACAGAGATTGAGCAAAATATTTTTCAGACACGTTCCCGTACTGATTTAGATGATGAGCTGATGCGTTCAATTGTTCCGGATATAGACTATAAGAACGCTGGGCTTGATGAATACGACTTGAACATGTACGGAATAGATCTAGTACCATTTGAAGTAGAACAAGATTTTTCAGAAGTTCTGGAACCATTAGAAGATGATCGTGAAGAGCGAAAAGCAGCGGTAAAAGCTATGAAGCAGCAAATCAAAGCTAATGCTGCTGAAAAAGTGAAAGATCTTGACAGCTATGTTACTCTTTCCTTTTCTAATCATAAAGCAAAAGCAGCTTTTATGATGAGGTTTGGTTTAAATCCGAATGAAATGTTTGTAAAAGGGGAGACGTTCGGAGAAATGATAGAAGTAATTTAAAAAAAATATGGCAAAGAAACCATCTTTAGAAGCATTCAGAAAGATAGTTCAGGCAAAAGCAGGAAATCTGACTAAGGTCGCTGATTCTCTTAATATGTCCAGAACAGCCCTTTATAAGATGAAAGAAAAATATCCTAAATACCAGGAAGTTTTGGATGATGAAGCGGATAAATTGCTTGATTTTACCAATGATCAGCTTGTGTTGCTTGCTAAAGGTATTCCAAAGATAGATCAAGATGACAACGGTGATAAGAAACATACAGGATGGATTGAAAAACCTGACATTGGAGCACTTATATGGCTAGAAAAGACAAGAGGTAAAAAGCGTGGGCTTACTGATAAGTTAGATATTACGTCTGGTGGTGAAAAAATAGAAGCTACACCTCAGTTGGTAATGGTGTCAGCAGCAACTATGACTCAGGCAGAAATAGAAGCCTATAAAAAACAGTTTTTAAATGCTTCCGCCACTAATAACAACTAAAGTATTTGATGAACTTTTAAAAGCGTTCAACTCTAAAGCGTTCAATGTTTATGTCTTGGAGGGAGGGTCCCGTAGTTCAAAAACATATAGCATCATTCAGTTTTGGATTATGTGGGCCTATTTCAACAGAGGAAGAAATACAAGGGTTGCTGTTTGTCGTTTAAAAGGTACTTGGCTAAGCGCTACGGTACTTAAAGATTTTATAGATGCTCTTTCTTTTTATGGTTTATATAACACAAAAAACCACAATAAGACCAATAAAATATACAAGCTCTTTGATACTGAGTTTTGGTTTATCGGATTGGATGATCCGCAGAAGGTTCACGGTTTTAAATCAGATGCTTTTTGGATTAATGAAGCAGTAGAAGCTGGTTATGATGATTATGCGCAAATGATGCAACGTTGTACTGGTTTCGCATTATTAGATTACAATCCGTCATTCGAGGAACATTGGATATACGAGAAGATCTTAAAGCGGCCACGTACATATTATAGTCACTCTACTATGCTTGATAATCAGTTCAACGCTCCCAACGTAATTGAGCAGATTAGAAGTTATGAACCGACTGACGAAAATCGTAAAAACGGTACAGCTGATGAACGTAAGTGGAAAATATATGGGTTAGGACAAAGAGCTGCATTAGAAGGCTTAATATTTGAGTTTGATCAGCATTGGGATATAGTAAAAGATATTCCTGAATATATTAAAGAGAAGCATCACCGTTGGGCGGTGGATTTTGGGTTTACAAATGATGTTACCGCCATTCCTGATGTTTATTGGTCGAATTCTACTAACGAAGTTTGGATTGATGAGATATGTTATCAAACAAATCTGCTCAATACGGATATTGGTAAAAAGATTAAAGATAACGGATTACAAAAAGTAAAGGGCTATGCTGATCCTTCAGAACCAAAATCCATTGAGGAAATTTACCGTATGGGAATAAACATTCATCCTGCTAAAAAGCCAAAAGGTTCTGTTAAAACCGGTATAGATATTATGAAACGTTTCCGAACTCATATTACCGAGCGTTCCGTAAACTTTATTAGGGAGTGGCGTAACTACACATGGCAGCAAGATAAAAATGGTATATGGTTAAATGAACCAGTGGATAAAGATAACCATGGAATTGATGCTACTAGATATGTATACTTTATGGAGAAGTCACAGAAAACAGAAAGTACGGCTAAAACCAAAAGCGATTATGGTTTTTATTAATTATTAATATTCCAAATCAGTGATATAGTTATAATTATAATATTTTAAAATGGAACAACAGGGAATTAAAGAACTATTGATGTCAGGGCAAATCGATAGCGCAAAATCAAAATTCAAAAACCGAAGAAAAGAAGTACAACAAGCTTTGAAAGAATGGGATATAGCGGAACACGAAATAATGAAAAGAACCGATAAAGTTCTTAAAGATGGTGACACGGCTAAAAGTTGGAATCTGCCTATTTCTTACCAGAAAAAAATAGTGAGGTCGTCGGTAGCTTTTCTTTTTGGAAAGCCACTTTTAATAAAGCAGGAAAGCAAAAATACAGATACAGCATTTAATGCGCTTACTGAGTTATTAAAAGACATGAGAATGGCATCTAAAGACCAGGAGAATGCGAGATTAATGTTTTCTGAAACTGAAAGTGCTAAACTTTTCGTCGAGTACAGAGACATTAATATAACAGATGAGGAAGTTCTCAAAACACCTGGTCTAGTTCGGGTTAAATGTATTCTACTTGCTAAGTCATTAGGAGATACACTTCATGTTTCCTTTGATGCCTTTGGTGTTATGCAAGCTTTTGGAAGAGAATATTCGGTAAAAGTAGGCAACGAAAATGTAGAGCACTTTGATGTATATACAGCTGATACTATTTTTCTATGTAAAAAAGAAAAAGGTGTTTGGCAAACAGAACCAAAGATTAATAGAATAGGTAAGATTCCAGTAGTCTATTATCTGCATCCGGAAAAGCAAACAGAATGGGCAGATGTTCAGAAGCTTATAGAACGTAGAGAGTGGTTGACAAGCATACGAGCTGACAACAACGACAGAACCGGTGATCCTATTTTAGTTTTAAATGGAGAAGTAGAAAGCCTTCCGGAGGCTAATACAGTTGGAAAAGTAGTAAAACTCGGATTGGAAGGGAGAGCAGATTATTTAGTTCCTCAAATGTCTGTCGATCTTATTTCAAATGAAAAAGAGGACTTAAAAGAGCTTATTCATTATTTAACAGATACTCCCGACTTGAGTCAAGAGAAGATGACTTCTTTAGGTTTAACGTCTGGTAAAGCAATAGAGATGGCTTTTTTTGGATGCATGTTAAAAGCCTTAGAGCGTCACGGATTCTTTGAAGAGATGAAAGACCGAGAAATTAGTGTTGTGTTAGCGTTTATGGAGAAAATAATATATGTCTCAATGGCTGCAGAGATAAAACGTGTTAAAACTAGTATAGAGTTTGGAAATCCATTACCAGACAATACTTCAGATATAGTTGATATGATATCTTCAGCAACTGGTGGTAAACCAATAATGAGTCAGAGAAGGGGAGTGGAATTAAATCCAATGGTAAAAGATGTAGACGAAGAAATGAAACGATTGAAAGAAGAGGATTCGAAAGAAAAAGAAGACGAAGTTTTGTGAAAAAAATATTCCAAATTAGTGAATTAGTATTATTACGTGTACAATTATAAACGTACACGTAATAACAGCTTGTAGATGAGTTATTTAATAGTGTCTGTTTTTAGCTTAGTAGTAATAAAAAAGCATTAGAAATTTTACTGCATGAAAAAAGCATTAAAGGACAAACTGATATCAAAATATCCGGGTGTCTTTAAAAAACTAACTCCAAAAGGACAGGAAATTTTAGTAGAAAAACTTGCTGCAAAATTGACTTCCGAAGACGAAATCGAGGACTTCGTAAATGGACTCGAAAATGTTATCGAAGCGTTCGTAGACATGACAGTTTCAGAGGCTGATCGCAGAGTAAAAGAAGCGGTTGATAAGGTTAAACCTCCGAAAAAAGATGATGATATAGACGATGACGGTAATCCAAAGGACAATCCAAAAGATGTTGCGGGTATTATTGCGGCTGAAATTGCAAAGGCTTTAGCGCCGTTGCAAGCTCAATTAGCTGCTGAAAAAGGTAAAACTACACACGCCACACTTTTACAAAAAGCAAAAGAAAAAGGCATTCCTGAAGCATTAGTTAAGCGATATGCAATTAACGATGACTTCAACGAGGAAAATGCACTTACAGAGCTCGAAGCGGATTGGACTGAAATCAAACAGCTTAATGCCAACACAAGTACCGATGGAGGAAGTACTCTATTGGGAAGTTCAGGGGGCAAAGATGTTTCCGCTGCTATAAAAAACTTCACTAAGCAGCAAGTGGAAACCAACAAAAAGGATTAACAAAATTTAAAATTTTCATTTATGGGAATGGGTTACAAAAGAACCTTCAGTACAGGTGATATTCCTGTATTTCAAGGTACTGGTAAAGACATTCAATTGGCTCAGGGTGGTTTTATCCTTGATACTGACGGACTACCCGAAGGTTTCGTGGTTAAAGCAGGTCATCCTATGTCGTTTGATGAGAGTACCAGAAAGGCAAAAGCCCTTACTACTGGTAAGGTAGTGGAAAGTGCCGGCGCATCGGCCACGGACTACAAAATAGAAAAAGGTTCAACCTTTGTTGTTGGAGCCAATTTCGCTGCAAAAACAGGTAATAAAGCTTATCCGATCACGGCAATTGATAAATCAAATGCTGATTATGATTTAGTAACAGTAGGTACTACTATTGGTGCTGTGTCAGCTGGAGACTTCGTTTTTGCATCAACAACTACAGGAGCATCTAATTCAGCAATGGCACCAAATGGCCTTAATTACAGAGATGTAGTTGTTGGTAGAGATCAAAGTGTAAGCGTAGTAATTAGAGGTACCGTATACGCTCGTAGAGTTCCTTATTCAGTTGACTTAGCAACTGCATTACCTCGCATTATTTATTCACAATCATTTTAAGAAGTGGCAGTAGTAGCATCACTATTTGGAGACTTGGCCCAGGGTCAAAATCTTCAAGCCTTAATCGATGATCAAATACAATTATTGTATGGTCGTTCGGTTTGGCGTAACTATCTGGATTGGGGTATTCCTCAAACAGAATTAACCTTTGCTACAGCAATAGGACGTTCAAGAATTGAAGCTGCAGCTTCTTTAGTAGATCCTGATGCTCCGGCACCGTTGAGAGGAACTAATAAGCTTGAAAAATTGGAAGGTAAAATTCCAACGATGAAAGAGAAATTCTCTATTAATCAGGATGATTACAGAAAATTAAGAAGCTTGCAAGCTCTTCCGATTTCTGACGAACAGAAGTTGAGATTATTAATTGAAAAACTTTGGAATGTTGTAGAAAATGCAGCTACCTCTACTGATAAGCGTATTGACATTATGTTTTATCAGGGTATTTCAAATTTTGCGATTGATGCAGGGGTGATCAATAATCCTGATGGGGTTGATTATGGAACTGTTCCTTTATTAGCGAAAGATGATCAAAAACGTAAAGTTTCGGTCGTATGGACTGATCAGAATGCAGATCCATTCAAAGATATCGAAGATGTAGTAACGTATGCTGCAGGTTCAGGTCGTACATTTTCTCGTATTCTTATTGATCGTGAAACATGGACAGCAATGAAGAATTTACCGAAAGTTAAATCTTCAATCTCAGCTTTTTACAATCCTGGCAGCAACAAGAACTTTGTCGTTACACTGAATTCAGTTAATGAGTATTTGGTAGAAAATCAATTACCGGTTATCGAGATTGTGAATGTGCGTTACGGCGTAGAAAAAGATGGTATCATTTCAACAATCAATCCATTCAATAAAAATAACGTTGTTTTCATTCCTGACGGTAAATTAGGTATTGTTCACAATGCTGTTTCAATAGAGAATTGGGAGCCGGTTCAGGGTATCAACTATGCGAATTACGATCGTACGTTGGTTTCGCAATGGAGAGATAATGATCCTTGGAAAGAATATACTCAAGCTGAGTTAAATGCTTTCCCTGCTTTAGAGCAAATTGATCGTATTTTCTTATTGCAGACTAATGTCGCTGCTTAATAGGTAAGGCACATATGACTAATAAAGAAGTCTTTGCATCGGTAATTCAAATAGCCTCTGTCGATGATGTCACACTGGAATCGGGTTTAATTGAAGCTGGTATTAATGGTAGTTCTGAATTTGTAAAGGGTAGCCTTAAAGATTTAGAATTAGCTGCAATACCAATTCTTCAGAGCCTTATGCCAATAACATCAGTTTCAGAGGGTGGGTTTTCGCAATCTACAAATGGTGAATTGGTTAAGCAAAGACTTCTTTTCCTAGCTCGAAAGCTTGGATTAAAAGATTTGGTAATAGAGTTATCTGGTATTTCAGTTATCAAAGATGCATCTGATTTATGGTAAAAAACAGACCTCATATATTAAAATATAAGACTGTTTCCACTTCGTCAGAGCCATACCAAGATGATGATGGTAATTGGGTAATTCCTGAGAATAGTGAGTTTGAAAATGTAGTGAAGTGTAGAGCAGAACCGAATGGCACAGGTCGAGTGATAGCGGGAGAAGATGGTAAAAGTATTGTTTATTCATACACTATTTATCTTCCAAAAGATATCAAATCATTGAACTACGGACAAAAAGTAGATGTACTATTAAACGATGATATTATAGCTTCTGGTACAGTAATGATGTTTAGCCGTGGACAAATGAATTCAAGAATCTGGATATGATTACCGCAACTTACACTGACAAGCAGTTCAATTCAGTTTTAGAGCAAGCGTTGAAGCAAGCTGAACAAAAATACATTGATGGATTAATTGATATAGCAAAAAGGGTTGTTAAAACAGCTAAACAAAATGGACAATATCAGAATAGAACGGGAAATCTAAATTCTAGTATAGGTTACATCGTTGCAAAAGGTAGAAACATTCTATCAAGTTCTTTTACGAAAACCCTTAATGGCGAAAAGGGTAGAAGTAAAGGTTTCTTTCTTGCAAAAAAGCTATTATCTGATAATCCCGGAAAGAATATCAGAATGATAATAGTAGTTGGTGAGCATTATGCTTCGATTCTTGAAAGTAAGGGTCGAGACGTATTAACTGGAAGTAGCCTGAAAGCGGTTTCTGATTTGAAAGAACTACTTAGACAAGTTAGAGATGGCAAATAGTTTAGAAGCACTGGACATCCTTTATAAAGCGGTTAAACCGATTATGAACGATATACAGAAACCATCTGGTGGAGTTTATAAACATCAACGGCCATTGAATAGCGAGAGAGAAGACATAGTTGTAAACAGTTTAGCTATGGGTCGTGAGAAAGGAATTCAGCAAGGCGTACTAAATGTTAACGTACATATTCCAAATCTGCTATTTAGTAATAATGGTGACAATACGCAACCTAATCATGCTCGAATACTATATCTGACCAAAGCGATAGAGACATTAATCGAAGAAGTATATGGAGACGATTACAATTTCCATATCGATCAAGATAATATTTTTCAAGAGGATAAATCCTCTTACAATAACATTAGAGTAACATTTTACAGTTTAAATTATTAAAAGATGGCAAAAGCAGTTTATAGTTTAGAAAGCCTAAAAATGGGTGCAGCAGGTGCTAATGGCGTTATGGGTGAAACCTTAGCAGCAATAGCAAAGATAGCAGCCGGAACGGTAACATTCGATTGGCCAGCTCCAAACGAGACACCTTTAACAGCCGAAGAAGATAGTTCTCCTTGGGTTACTTTAGAGGAAAAACAACCTAAAAAGATAACTTGGGAAAGTCAAGATTTGAGTCTTGAATCCTTAAAGGTGGCTTTTGGTGGTACCATAGCTACAAGTAAGTTAACCCCAGGTATTAACTTTCAAATTCCTAATCAATCTCTTGAGATTATTACGAGAAGATTGCAAGGAAACAAAACAAAATGGTCATTTCCACTAGTTCAAGTGTTTGCGACGATCACCGGTAACTTGCAAAAATCTGACCTATTAAGATTGCAATTCACGGCAACAATCTTGCAACCAGTAGATGCTGAAGGAGTAGCGTTGGCGGATTTTACATACGAATTAGTTTCTTAATTATTTGGGGTAGGGAGGTTCGCTCTTTATGGGCGTTCCTTACCCCTTTTTTTATTCCCACCTCATGAACGAAAAAGAAATTTTAATTAAAGCGGCTAACATAATTGACGATACTCCTGTAAAAATAACTTATGAAACTGTTGAAGAAAAAGTATTGACAAGATACAAATACAGTTTTTTAGGATACGAGTTTGGAAAATTTGAAGAAATAGAAATTAATCCAAAACAAGTAACATATCTTATTGCTGGTGCAAAATTACGCACAATGATAAGAGTATCAAAGTTAATTATGCAGATGACTGGTGTAATTCAACCTCAGAACGTTACTGCTGATTGGATATTCTCATTGGTGTTGGCTAATACAGAAATAGTAGCAAAAATAATAGCAACAGCAATTCATAATCAAAAGAGCGAAGTACCATATGCATTAGTTGATGAACTTATTGATAACCTCAATTCGGAAGACTTACAGAAAATAATGGTAGCGGTTGTAGATAAGCTAATGCTCGCACCTTTTATGAGTACTATCGCCTCGGTAAGAAGCATGCAGATGATGGAGAAGACGGAACCGGAGACGAGCCCACAGGAGCAGAAGGAGATAATAGCCTCTGGCGAACAATTGGAAGCATTGCAAAATATTTTCGGTTCAGCTACGATCAAATCTTAGATGAAATAAGTTGGCCTAATATTCAGATGTTGATGGCGACCATTCCGGATTACAATGATCGTAAAGCGGACAATGAAGATATAGAAGACAATATTGAAAAATATATTAGTTACGGATAATGGTAAACATAACACAAGGGGGCTTAAATTTTAACGTTAACCTTGATACTTCAGGTTTTTTAAGGGGAGCTAATATAATAGAGCAGAGCAATGCTAATCTAATAGCAACTCTACAAGCTTTAAATAATAGAATTATTGATAATAACAGGCGTCAAGAAAATAGCTTTGCATCTCTTGGGAAATCTATAGCAGGTTTTTTTGCCGTTGGTCAAATAAAAAGCTTTATAACTGAGGTTGTAAATGTAAGAGGTGAGTTTCAAAAAGTGAATTCTGCTTTTGAGACCATGCTTGGGAGTAAAGAAAAAGCAGATAAGTTAATGGCGCAGGCGGTGCGATTAGCTGCTATTACTCCATTCGATTTAGCCGGTGTAACTACTGGTGCAAAGCAATTACTAGCTTATGGTTTTGCTGCCGAAGATGTTACAGCCAACTTAACAATGCTTGGAAATATAGCATCTGGTGTAGGTTCTACGCTGACTGATATCGTTTACTTGTATGGTACTTTAAAAGCTTCTGGAAGAGTAACACAGATAGATATTAATCAATTTGCCAATCGTGGTATTCCTATATATGAAGAATTAGCTAAATCAATGGGTGTTGCGAACGACAAGGTTCGTCAATTGGTTAGTTCAGGTCAAGTTGGGTTTCCTCAAATTGAAAAAGCCTTTAAGAATATGACTGGAGCGGGTGGAAGGTTTTTCGAATTAATGGAAAAGCAATCTAAATCTCTGTCTGGTCAGGTCGCAAATCTGGAAGATGCTTGGTCTCAAATGATTAATAGTATTGGTGAGCAAAGCGAAGGCATACTAGCCGGAAGTATCTCTGCAGCTACTGCATTGGTTGAGAATTACGATAAGGTATTAAAGGCTTTAGGTGTTATAATATCAATGTATGGCACCTACAAGGCTGCTATAATTTTAAGTACAATCGCAACTTCCGGACTCACCGCAGTTGAGACATTACACTATGGAGTATTAGTTATTGTTCAGAAAGCACAAGCTTTATTGAATGCAACTATTTTAGCCAATCCTTATGTAGCAGCCGCTACAGCAATTGCCGGCTTAGTAGCTGCTTTGATTCTATTTACTGATTCAACTACTGCCGCTGAAAGAGCTCAAAATAATTATAATTTAAAAAATGAAGAATTTACAGATAGCGTTGAACGGCTAAAGAATAAATACTCTGAGTTATCCGCCATAGTACGAGATATTAATCAAACAGAATATCAAAGGCAAAAAGCTTATTCAGAGCTACAAAAGCTATTTCCTCAAACATTAAAGGATTTAGAAAAGGAAGCTTTTTTAAGATTGAATGTTGCTGATGCTCAAAAGAATATAAATAATGAACTAGACTCATTGAGTTTAAATTACTTAAAATCCTCATATAAGGAAACATCTAAAGAAGTTGAGGTTTTAACAGATCGTGTTTCGTTTTTAAACAAAAAAATAGTAGAAAATAGGGGTGATAGGATAACTGCAAGCGCATGGAAGAACCAATTGAAAGACGCTAGAGAGTTATTGAATGTCGTTGAAAAGCAGAATAATGAGTATAAAAAGCAAATCAAAGACATAGAATTCTCATCCTTATCTAAGGAAAAACAGTTGCTTACTCTAAAGAAGGAGCTTGAAACCTTAACTCAACAAAAAGAAACGATTAATAAATTTCCAATAAATCCATTTTCACAGTGGAACCTGGATAACATTAATAAGCAAATAGATGAATTATATAAAAAAATTGGTGTTTTAACCGGTACAGATGGACAAGTTATAAGGAATGAAGCTTACTTCGAATCTGAAATCAAAAGAATAAAAGATCTGCGTGCTCCTTTGGATGTACATAGTAAGGAATTTGCAGCTTATACTAAACAAATTACAGCGTTAGAGAACGAGCTATCCAAGGCTTTAGGAAGAGGCTCTAAAAATGAATCAAAGGTTGCTGAAAAATTAAGTGATCAACGTCTGTCGTTACTTGAAAATATAAAGAATGCTGAATCCGAAGTTGCTGCAGCTCGTTTAGGGCAAAACGAGAAAGAACTTAACGACAATAGAATTAAGTATAAAAAAATGCTTGATGATATTGAAGAGTTTAATAAAAAAGCCAAAAAAGCCGGAGAGAAACTTATTAGTAAGGATATTATTGACAACGTCAAGAATTTATCAACAGAAGAGAAAGAAGCAATAATTTACCGCCAAAACACTACCAAACAAGCTTTAGAATATGAACGTCAAAAGCAATTATTTGTAGAATTTGAGAATTACAAAACTATTTATGGAGAAGTTGCCGCTAAACAGAGATATGGTAATGAGATAAAAAATAATGCTCAGTTATTAGTTGAGGTACAACGAGATTTTTACGAAATAACAAAACAAAAAAATGCCGGTCCACTTTCAATCGTAGAGCAAGAACGTTATGATCAGCTTAAGAAGCAAGTACATGAACTAACAGATTTAGAATTAAAAAGATTTGCTTCGGTTTTAGAAACTGCAAAATCTTATACCCAAAAGTTAGAAGATCTTGAGAATGAGTATCAACAAAATATAATAGATCTAAGGGCTGCAACTGATGGTAAAATAACCAAAGCTCAATTAAGTGTTTTGCGTAAACAATTCGAGGCTAAGAAAAAATCTTTAGAAGAGGAAAAGGCATTTGCTGAATCCGGCTATGCTGAACTCATGGCGAGTTTGCTTCTAATGACAAAAAAAGCTGCAATAGAACGGTTACAAGCTATAAAAGCTGGTTACGAAAATAACGAAACATTAACACAAGAGCAGAAAGACGGTTTAATAAAACCTATAGATGCTCAAATTGCTAGACTGCATGGTGATGGAGGTTCTTTCCAACGTGTTCTAACGAACTGGAAGAAATATAGAGAGTTAGTAAAAGCTGGTAAAAAGGATACTCTTGAAGCCAAACGAGCGTATCAGGATTTTGCAGAAGAAGTATCGAATTCAGCTCAAAAAGTTAACCAAGTTTTAAGTTCCATATCCGAATCTCTTTCTGAATTAGGGATAGGCGGTGAGGGTTTACAAGATGTTATTAAAAATATATCTGGAATGGTTGACGGTATTGGCGGAATTGCGAAAGGTGTTGCTTCTGGAAATCCTATTGATATTATTACTGGTTCCATAAAGTTGTTAACGTCAGCAATAAGTCTTTTTAATAACAAGGATAAGAAAATACAAAAGCAAATCGACGGCTTTAGAGACAATTTAGAATCCTTAGAGAAGACTTATGCAAGTCTGGATCGTGCTGTTAAAAATAGCGTAGGTGAGAGTTATTATACCGATAGTGCAAAACAAATTGAGAATCTAAAAAAACAACAGCAAGAATTGTTTAGAATTCGTAATGCTGAGGCCTCAAAAAAGAAAGCAGATAATGATAAATTAAAAGACCTAGATCGGCAAATAGAAGATATTCCCAATAAGATAGCTGACATAGAAAGTGCCATATCTGAACAACTTATTCAAGGAACGTTTAAAGATTTAGCAAATAGCTTGGCTGATGCTTTAATGACCGCATTTCAAACTGGTGAGGATGGTATAGATGCCATGAATCAGTCATTTAATCAATTTATCGGAAATGCAATAAAGAATAGCTTAAAACTCAAATTAATTGAACCCATAATTGCTCAATTAACAGAAGATTTAGTAACTTATGCGAAGAAAAATGATAACAGCATTTTAGGTTTTAATTTTGAAGATTACAAAGCTCAATTAGATAAAGCCGGAAAAACTTTCACAGAAGCGTTAGAAGCCAACAAAGAATTTTTTGTAGATAGCTCAAAGAAAAGTGAGCTTTCAAGAGGCTTCCAAGGTATTACGGAAAATACAGCAAATAGACTTGAGTCTGAATTTGGAGGCCTGAGATTAGCATTTATGAGTTATGAAGAGAATTCTAAAAGTATACACGCAGAAATAATGGCCATGAATAACAGAAAAATGTCGGCTCTTTTAGCGATTCAGGAGAACACAGGAGTTACAGCAAGTAATTCGGAGCAATTAAAGAGATTAGAAGCTGTAGAAAAAGCTTTAATAAGTATTGACAAAAAGATAAGTAATTCAGATTCACTAAAAAGAGGATCTGGTATTTAGAATATGACTAGTTTAGAAATAAAAAATGTGATATTAGAGCAAATGCCTAAAGATGTTTGCTTTTCTGGTTTAACCGAATTTAAAGGGGTTAAGCAAACTACAGGTATGTTTAAGATTTTCAAAAAATATATAGATTTTTGTTTAAATAATAATATTCCAAGTCCTGAGTTTCTAAAATCTGAATTTTCTGATAAATATCTTTTGAAGCAAGGAATTGTTATTGATCAACATCTGTCAATAGATAATGTTCCGTTTCTTGTTTTATATAAAACTTCAAACGTAAAAGTAACGTTTACTGATTTTTTTGTTAGTGAAATATTCCTAATTGGTGAGTCAAGAATAAATTTAATAGCAAAGGATGAATCGTATATAATCATAGATGCTTTTGATGAATCTTTTGTAAACGTAGAGACTACAGGCAATGCTAGAGTTCTCTTGAATTTATATGCTGGCGCAACTGCTACTTATTCAGGAAATGTAATTGTAAAATATAAAAAAAGGAAAAAGTACTAATGGCAACAACTGGATTTTTATATATTGGGGGTAATGATGCTTTTACAACTTATGGAATTGTAGTTAAGCCAAATAACTACTCTCGTTTGTTGAAATTTCCAAAACCCAAGGAAAATGGATTAACGACAGATTTCGCAAATTCGGACGGTAAAGATGTTGTGTTATCTGATCCACACTATGAGGCTACAACTTTACAACTTCCTTTTTGGATTGTTGGGAATAATGAAAGTGACTTTTTTTCCAAATACGATGCTTTTAGAACTCTTATGCTTACTCGTACGGAACTTAATTGGGATTTTAAAAAAATGGCAGGTTCAGGTAGAAGGTTTAAACTATACTACGATGGAATGACTGATTTCAATATACTTTCAAAAACTAGTGGTGGTAAGAAAGTATATGCAGAATTTACTATCACATTAATTAATAATTACCCGGCTACAACATTTTATATAACATAAGAAATGATATATAATATAAAAAGAGGTTCGACAACTATAGCTAGTGTGAAAGCAATTGGTTCACAAACGAAGGAATTGCTCACACAAGATATAGTTACGTTTTCTTTTAAAAGTGCAGATCCTGTTTTCCTCCAAAAAAATGACACAATAGAAGTTTATGGCCAAGTATATGAATTAAATGAGCCTAATGATGTTGTAATTGATAAAAGCGTAGATGGATATTATTATGAGGCGACATTTGAGGCTTTGTATTATCGTCTTAGAAACTGGAAATTAAAAACACTAGATCAAAATAACAACCTAAGGCAGCAAGCTGTTTTTGTAATGGCTAAGCCGGCTTTTATATTAGATCTTATTGTTAAAAATGCTAATGCAAATGATCCTTCTGGCGGATGGTCTGTAGGTGTAGTAGATCCGGTAGATGTTATGCAACATAATTTTATCTCTGTTACTTGTTTAGCAGCGTTAAACGACTTGTCAAATAAATATAATACTGAATTTTGGTTTGACGGTGTTAATGGAAAGAGAATAAATTTTTCTGTAAAGCAGTTATCTAGTGGTATTATACTAAAATACGGTGAATCAAAAGGATTATACAATATTAAAAGAACGAAATCTGATAAGCCGTTTTTTAACAGACTAATTATAGAAGGAGGAAGTAATAACATACCGTCAGATTACGGATTTACTAGTTTACAATTACCCTTAGCTAATAGACCGTGGCTCACACACGCTTCAGCTGCTTTAAATGGAGTTGTGGAGCACAGTATTAAACTTGAAAATATATTTCCTTCGAGAATTGGAACCGTATCGTCAATAGGGTCTTCTTTAGAAATACATGATTCATCATTAGATTTTGATATAAATAATCATTTAACAAATCAGGCTGCTAGAATATCTTTTACAAGCGGACAACTAGCTGGATTTACTTTTTCTATAGCTGGATATAATCATAGTACAAAGAAGATTACCATAAATTCCATAGAAGATGATCCTGCGTATCCAATAGGTGTTCCTAACTCATATCTGAAAGCAGCAGTTGGTGATCAATATGTTTTGTTAAATATTGATATGCCTATTGGTTATGTGTCTGCTAATGAAAACAAATTATTAGATATTGGTACACAACTATTAGATGAGGGTGTCACAACCCAGTATAATTATGAAATATCAGTTACGCCAAAATGGTCAAAAGAAAACTCTTTTGTTCCGGTATTAGGTCATACAGTAAATATAATTAATGAGGCTATTGGAATAGATGAACACATAAGAATTATTGGTTATACAAGGGATTTACAAAACAGCTGGGATGTAAAACCTAAAGTTGCTAATACAGCTACTGTGAGTGATTTGTTTAAGGAGCAATATGAACAAAAATGGGTAAATGATGCTGTAACATCATCTGGTTTGTCTGGGTTAACAAAAGTAAATTCCGATACATTGGCAGATGTTACTAGAAGGGGAGATATTACACCTCGTCATATAACAGTAGGTGGTATTTCAGTTTTAAACGGCGGTATTTCAGATTTTACGGATTCAGTTTTCAGAATCCCACATAATTTGGGTCCTACTCGAAAGGTTTCTCTTTTAGCAGCAACTAATGGTTCAGGAGGCACGCCGCCAAGTCCACCATTAACAGCGGTAACATGGGCTATTATAACAGGTAATATATCGGATAATGCGGCTTTAACAGCTGCTTTAAATAGCAAAGTTAGTACTGTGGGTTACAATAAGTCCAATTGGGACACAGCTTTCGGGTGGGGTAATTTTAGAGACTTCGGGTTAGGCTTAACAACCGGAATAGCTGCAAATGATGCTGATCTCGATATAATCGATAGGCCTGCTGGCTTTGTCCGCACCACAAATAGTACTAATGCCTTTGGAACCTCGGGGTCGCTGATTAATTTGGCTTACAACAATTCAGGCGGTAGACAGCAATTACATATATCTACTGGCACGCCTGTAATGCGATTCAGAAATGCCGTTGGTGGTGTGTGGAGTTCAATTATGCGAGTTTGGTCGAGCGGTGATTTTGCGCAGTCGAACATAAATACCTGGAATAAAATAGACGCAGGCAGTACGTTAACCAATAGCATAACGGGTAATGCTGCTACTGTTACCAATGGCTTATACAGCACAGGTAGTTACAATAATCCTACTTGGTTAACAGCGTTGGCAGGCAGCAAGATTACGGGTAATATTACGGGTAGTGCTGGAAGTTTAACGACAGCCCGCACGATCTGGGGGCAGAGCTTCAATGGTACATCTAATATTACAGGGGCTTTAACGGGAGTTACAGATATTACAGGGTCTGGTAAAGTAACAATGCCAGCAGCCGAGTTTTCGACTACTCTTCAAATTCCTCATAATTTAGGGTCAACTAGGAAAATAGGCGTAAAAGCGGCTATTGACGGTTCAGGAGGCACACCACCGTCCCCGCCTCTTACTTCAGTTACTTGGGCGATAATTACCGGAAATATTTCAGACAACGCTGCGCTTACTTCAGCCCTTAATGGTAAGGTAAGTACTGTCGGGTATAATAAAACAAATTGGGATGCTGCCTACTCTAATATGCATACGCATGCCAATAAGGCCGTGATAGATGGAATTACATCAGGTTTAATAACCAATTGGGACACGGCTTATAGCTGGGGTGATTATAGGCAATTTGGATTAGGTGTTTTTTCCGGTGTCAACGCAAACTCGACCGATTTAGATTTAGATCGAGCAACCTCTTTTATTCGTACTACTAACAACACTAATGCTTTTGGAACAGCTGGCACGGCTTTAAATATGGCTTATAGCGCTACAGGAAGACAGCAGTTGCATATTAGTAATGGCTCACCAAGGCTAAGGTTTCGCAATCAAGTTGGTGGTGTGTGGAGCGAACCGCAAACTGTATGGACAGACTTGACATTAACAACTACTCAGATAGCTAACTGGACTACTGCATTTGGTTGGGGCAACCATGCTTTAGCTAATTATTATATTAATGGCGAGGTCAATATTCCCGCTAGAGGTAGTTTATACAGAGTTTTCCCAAAAGGCGGCGCATCTCAAAATTTTGACTTCAATACTTTAGACGCTGGTTTTTATGCGAATACTTTCAACTCCGGAGGTGCTGGTTATAATGCGCCTAAAAATGGTTCAGGCTATTGGTTTACGGAAAGATTAAAATATGGTGCGACTGATAATGGTGTGCAATATGCACATCCTTATAGGATTCAAGACGGGTTATATTTAAGGACTCACTTAAACGGAGTTTGGACACCTTTCTATCAAGTTTGGACAAGTTACGATCTGCGATCAAACTCAGAAAATGATGCAAGATACTTACAGTTAACTGGTGGTACTTTGACTGGTTTTTTAAATATAAACACTAGCACTAACGAAAAACTTAGGCTATTTTCTACTCTCGCTCAAGGAGGTAATTTTATAGGTTTTTACGACAATACGAGTACAAGAACCGCTTATATAGGCCATGGAAGTACTGCCACCAACAACTTGTTTTATTATTTGCCGGGCTCATTCATACACAACTTTTACACTTCGGGTGTGAGTCGCCTCCAGATAAGTGACACCGCTGTAACGGTTTCTAATAAAATTACAACGCCTGAGATAGAAGTATCGACTAGCTTGGCAATTCCACACAATTTAGGCAGTAACCGTAAAGTAACAATAAGAGTAGCAATATGATGACGGCAGAAGCACCTACAACAGCATATTTAGAAAACAGTAACCTTAAATTACAGGTTAATGAAGAAAATCTATCAGGTACGATTCTCGCTACCTACAATCATTTAATACCCCGAAAACTATACGGTAATATAGCCGCTACAATAGCTATGTTAAAATTAGATGGTATTGAGCAGGATTTAGTTATTTCAGATAATTTAAACGTTGAGATAGAACGTGGTTTTATAGCCTATTGTATCATAGGTAGTGCTAATTATAACTTGCGAGCAGCTGCTCGGAGAGGCAAGTTAAACGGCTCTTTATTAGACAATAATTCTGTAGTTATTAATAATCGACAATATTTTAATGATGGTTGTTTAAATCACAGAAGCCCTGTTGAATACTTAGAAAGGACTTCGGAGAGAGCTAATAACATTGGTATAAAAGTAAGTCTTTTTATACCTTACCATAATTTTGATGTAGAGTTAAGGTTGATTTCTACTGTAACTCGGGCGGGAGTACCTGTTGCATTATCAAGTTGGGAAACGCCAAAAAAAATATATTATGACATAACATCAAGGGGGCAAACCAAAGAAGCTACTTTATCAATTTTAGACAGCAATTTGATTTTTGCGGGTGATGAATTAACGTTTGTTATACAAACGCAAAATTTTGAAGGCATTTATGAAGACGTTGCTCTTAGACAATTTTTTGTTAAACCAGTGCTAGTAACTTGGAATTACAGTCCAACTTATGCCTCATACGCTCGCGACATCCCGACAACAACGTATGATATAAGATCACCAAGATTTCCGATTTATGACGGTACAACACTGTATCTAAATGATATAATGGGTACCACTGCCGGAGCGGGATTTTACGCTGACAACGAAAGATGGTATCAGGTTGATAATACGGGTACTATTATAGATTCAGCCTACTTTGGTTACTGGCCTGCTGGTGATCCTTTAAATCCATCCGACTATATGTCGATAGTACATCACGGAACAAGAAATAACTTCTTAAATATTAGCTCTGGTTATGTTGAAGGAATAGACTACGTAAACGGCATTGGATGGGATTCACCTGTAACGATATATAAGCACAAAACGGATGGACTTTATTATGTCAATAATACTCCGACCAATACAGTTGTGGCTAACGGCTACTACGTTATGCCATTCGGCGGCGGAGATGTCACAACCTTGCTAGGTCAGCGAATAATAGAAGCAGTTAGAATTGTCAGCGGATCAGTTACAGAGACATGGCATTACGATATAATCAATCAAACTTGGGAACAATTATAATTAAACAACAATAAAATGATAAAAGAGTTCATCAGTGGGCAAGATGCCGCAGAAATCGTCTTTAAGAAAGATAGAATTTCCAATTTCACATTTGATTTAGCGGACGAAGCGTTAAACATCAACATTCAACCGTCTTTAATTTTGGCTAATGGTGCTGAAAAGGAGCAAGCAACGGTTTCTCACTCCATCGTTGAAGGTGAGTCAGATTATGCGCAGCCAGTTAGCGCAGAAGCATTGTCTGCTTTCAGAGCGTTAAAAACCTCGATGGCCAATCAAGTAGCAGATTTTTACGAAACATATATTTTAAAAATAGAGGAATAATACTATGGGAAAAAACAAGAATACAATCACTAGGGGCGAATTAAACGAGCTGAATAATGTAATGTCTCTAATCAATCTTAAGGGCTTAGAAACTAAAATTTTCATGCCTTGGATGAAAATTAAGATCAATATCTCGGAAGCCAACAAAACAACTCAAGCCATCCTTAATGATTTACGTGAGTCATTTGGAATTGAGGAAAACACTAAAATTGAGCCGGGTTCTGATTTAGAAATAAATGTACACACCAAGCTTATTGAGGTAAATAAGGACTCTATATCTATCGATATAGATAAGGTACTATCCTCTGTAGATTTTGAGAAGCTGATGGAAAATAACAGTGAGCTCACTACCGGCCATTTCGAAGTTATTTTAAAATGGTTGGTTAAAGCATAGAAAATATGGAAAGGATAACAAACCAACAAATTAAAGAAATAGCAGCGGCCAATGGGATTGAGTACGCTGCTTTGAAAGCTTTCATTGAAGTTGAATCTGGAGGAATCGGATTTGCGAAAGATACAGGTAAAATCATCATCCAGTTTGAGCCAGCTTGGTTTCGAAGAAAAGCACCTTATGCACCATCTGGATTATGGTCAGTTAATAAAGTTGAACGTCAATCAAATGAATGGTTAGCTTTTAACGATGCATTCCGTAAAAATCCAAATGCTGCAATGGAATCAACCTCAATTGGTCTCGGTCAAATCATGGGTTTTCACTTCAAAACATTAGGTTATAAAACAGTTGGCGAAATGTGGGATGACGCTAAAAGAGGTGAATACTTCCAGGTTCTGCAGATGGTCCGATTTATTAAATCAATTCCGGCACTATACAAAGCATTGAAAGAAAAGAACTGGCATTTAGTTGCTACATATTATAATGGTTCAGGATATAGAGAGCTGGCTAAAAAAATTGGTAGAGAGCCTTATGATATTAGCATGGAAAAAGCTTATAAACGACACTTATGAAAAAGTTATTTTACTCACTAATTCTAGCTGCTGATCACGGGTCGCCGTTTGCTTCCCGTGTATATTATCTTTTCATGTCTGTTATGAAACTGGCTCCGGTTGCTTTTTTATTAGACCTCATAAACTGGTGGTTTACAGAAAACAAGCAATTCGGTACTTTTCTTAGCATTGCTATCCTGGTTAACATGGTTGTGGGTACTGTCAAGCATTTAAAATACAAAACCTTTGATTTTAAGCTGTTTTTTAGCAGAAATTTTATGATGGTCTTTGTCGTTTGCACGGTTTATATAATGCTTGAGATGCTACGATACACCGCAGGAGATAATATAGCAGGAGAGATATTCAGGGTGCTTATCCAAATTACTACGCTGATGTATCCAGCGTCAAAGGTTTTTAAAAATTCTTACATACTAAGTAATGGTAAATATCCGCCAGAATTTATCATGCAGAGACTCTACAATTTTGAAAAAAATGGAGACTTAAACGATTTATTTAAAGGAGGGAAAAAAGATGATCAAGGAAATATTTAAAGCTATACTTTTGATACTATTTTTACTTGCAGTAATGATTACGGTCGGTAGTTGTGGCACACGTCGTAGTTCTCAATCGAAAGAAATTAAGCGTGTGCAAATCCAATCGCTGAAAACTGAGCAAGAAAAAAGTACAATCAGCAGCTCAATAAGGATGTATGAAACTCGTGAGGCCAGTAATGAAAGTAATGAAATTTACGATAATGAGACCGTTGAGGAAACTTATTCGTTAGATCCTGATGGCAAGCCATATCTATCTGGTAGAACCATCAATAAAAGTAAAGGGACTAAAAGCAATAAGGAGTTTGAAAAAACAAATTCTACTGAAGAAACTAAAGTCGATCAGACTAAAAATTCAGAGAAGTCTGACCAGGTTGAAGTAGACTTAGTGGGTAAAAGTAAGGATAAAAATACCGAATCAGATAAGACAATCGTAACGAATTTTGGCGGGGACGGTTGGTTGTTTTTAATTATTGTCTTGATTGCTATTGTCATATTAGCTGCATACCTTATAAAAAAGAAAAAGAAATTTTGATAAAAAAAGTAGAAGGAAAAATAAAACCAAAGCCTTACATTTAGATATGGAAGAATTTGAAATTAATTTGAATGGTGTTATTTATGTAATCCTACCTATAGATCCGGCAAATTATATCGTCCTTCAGAATAACGAGGACTTGGGAAAAATAACAGCAATTACCCAAGATGATACTTCAGTAATCTGGGTAACGGCAGATCTAATGAGTTCCGAGCTGGCACAGTCCATCGGGGAGGAAATAGAAAGTTACTTTATGTGATATTATTCTTTTATTTCTATTCGAATTTCTGTAATAGTAACGTCTTTCTTTGTAATTCTAAGAACACCAGTTTTAATTTGCATTTCTAATGTAAAAGCTTGATCTAATGCTTTGTTAATCTCTTTTTTAAGCCGTTCGAGTTCGTCTCGTGTTGTTATCTTTTTCATATCAGCTCTGTTAGCCATTGCTATATCCAAAGGCATTTTCGTGGCGTCCATGGCCATCATCGCAACTACAGTAGATCTTCTTAAATCGTCAAGTTCTTTGTTATTTATTATCAAGACATTTATATTTTCCATTTTTAAAAGTATTCAGTTGAAATATAAATACTATACGGGTTGCCGTATTTTATTAAATATAAATTCATTATAATTGAGAGTATAAATTATTAAAAAATGAAAAGAGAGATAATCTGCTTCGGTGATAACTTATGTTTGTCGGTTGCTCACTGGGAGCTAATTGCAAGCTGGGTCATGATAATCGTTACTGCGGTCACTGGTTATTTAATTTATATAACTTTTAAATCGCAAAAAGAGGTTCAAAAATATCAATATGAGCATATAAAAATAGAGACTTATCGCTTTAAACAGTCTATAAAACCTATTTTTAAGGGAGTAATACATCAATTAGGTTCAAAGATATTACAAGACGGAACAGAATCTATAATTGCATCAATATTGTTTCATTCCGATAAAATATCCAAAGAAGTGAACGTAAAAGTACATGATACACCTCTATTGTCAGAACAAGAGTATCACGGTAATGAAATACACAACTATATAATGTACTATAGATGTAATGCTGTTATACATGTGCCGAAAGAATTGCAATCCGACTTGAATAATTATCTTATTAATTTCTGTATAGATTATAAAGATGATAACGAAAATCTATATCGTCAAAACATGTCTGCTTTTGTAGGAGAAAATTATAAAGAAAAATTTGTAATAGGTAGTGACCCATTACCCTTATAACCCCAATTTTTGGATTGTTTCAGCTAGTAATCTAGCCTTATCTTCATTGGTAGCTCTTATGTATTTTAGAAAGCTTTTTTCCGTCGTGTGTCCGGTAGCGCTCATTATTAATAAGGGAGGTACACCTGCTTTGAACATTATAGTAGCGTAAGTCCTTCTCGCCGTATGACTACTGACCATTTCATAAAATGGAACTTCGATATATTTCTCAATATTTCCTTTGGTTTGTCTAACGGTTATTGTATGGTCTAATCCCGCAAGCTTAACCACAAGCTTTATTATCCGGTTAAACTGCTGATTTGATACGCTATTTGGCAGCCCTCCTTTATACTTATCCAGCACCTTTTGCAATCGCTTCATGATAGGTATGGTAGTTCTGTTCCCGGTCTTTTTCTGTTTAATTCGAATAAACCCGTTTTCGATAGCTTCAATATCAAGATCGTTATAATTTTGAAAACGCATAGCTGAATAACAGCCTATTAAGGATAAATCCCTGATATTATCCAGTACAGGGTAGTATATCTTTTCAGGCTTAAGGACTTTGTTTCCTTTTTTGTCTAATATAGCTTTACCGTTTTTATCCCTTGAAACAATAAGATGTGTGATGTATTTATTTTGATTGCTTAAGTCAAGGTTGTCTATAATGTCTAATTGTTCTAAGGTATACGCTATTGTATCGGCTTCATAGCTTGGTATATAGAAAGCGTCCTTATCAAACCCTGATACTTTGGATTCTATCATTACAGTTTTTATATCCTTGATATAGCCCCCGAATGTTGATATTTCTTTTTCTTCAACATCAAAACAAAAACTTCTAAAATCCTCATAAAATTCAGGTGTTATATCGGAAAACAAAAGATCTTTTAATTTTTCATAATTCATGTAGCGTTTTAAGGCTGATAACGATATTCCATAATTCTTTATGGCATTATGGGTATAGCGTTTCCCCTTGTTTTTACCAGACTTAATCAGGCGCTTACCACTTTTACTATCTGCTATAATCTGTTCAAAATAAACTATAAATGACACCTTGTTGACATCTGCAGGTTTTACCTTGATTTCCTTTGGTTTGAATATTTTATCCAGTTCATTACGGACATATTTCACATTTATGTTTTCGTCTCTTGCTTCATTAACTATGGTGACAGCAGATATAGCCATATCAAGAAGTTTATTATTGTATTGTTCAGAAAAGGGAGCTATTGACTTTATTGGCTTAGCAGATCCTTTATTGCAATGGGGTTGAAAGTTTAATTTTTTAATAGATATTCCAGTGTAATATTTAAGTCTTAATCCATTGAATGAATATTTAAGTATAATTGGATGTTCTTTTTTTGCGTTGAGAGAATCTAAATAAAACTTAGGTTTTGCCATGGGTACATTTTTCGGTACAGTTTAGTATGCTCTTTAATAAACTTGGTTGTATTCAAATATACTAAAAATATTAGCGAATATGGTTTGATATTGAAAAACAAACTTAATTAAGCTCATCTAAACTCTATAATATTAATATTTTTACTCTGCTTCCGGGTACATAAACTAAATTTTTAAAAAGGCTGCTCGAGTTTTTCGGGTAGCCTTTTGTTCTAATATCTGTGTATAATACTGACTGATGTAGTAATTTTACTCATGCTTGTAATATTTCATTAATTGAATTTATCGGCATCTATGTTGAAAAGACCATTTTTTAATGCAAAAAGAACCAATCCGGCTATGTTTTTACAACCGGTTTTAATGAGGAGGTTTTGCCTGTGACCTTCAACTGTTCTGGGACTTATAAAGAGCAATTCACTAATTTCTGTAGTGCTTTTATCTTTACAGATCAGAGATAGTACTTGTTGCTCACGGTCTGTAAGATGTAGGTTCATGAACTGTAGATGTTGCATGTTTTTTTCCCTGATTTTAGCGGCCTTTTGGATGGCTTCCATAACTTGTTTACTTACGTAGAAACCATTTTCAGAAACTCTTCTTATGGTTTCTAATAATTCAATGCTGCCACAATTTTTTTCCAGATAAGCACTGGCTCCATTTTGAATCATGCGTGCAATAAGCGTAGTATGATTATGAACGGATAAAATAATGACCTTAATGTTTGGGTATTGGTTAAGGAGTTGCTGAGTAAGTTCCATACCCGTCATTTCGGGCATGTCCATATCTACCAAAGCAATGTCAGGATGTATAGAAACATCTGCTAAATGAGCTAAGAGTTCAGAACCACTTGCATGATCCATTAATACTTCTATGCCCGGATGATCAGAAATTAAGTTTCGTAAACCTTCCCGAAATAAGGTTTGGTCGTCAGTAATGGAAATATAAATAGGCTTAGTTATTTGGTTCATAAGGAATATCGATATTGATCTTAAACCCAGTTGCTTTTGGGTCAATGTGGAAGGTTCCATTAACAGAAATAACTCTACTGGCAATATTTTTCAGTCCCATGCCTGGTTGTTCAGACTCATTGGCTAATCCTATTCCATTATCTTGATAACAAATGTGCAGCTGATCATTTTCTTTTCGGAAATTTAGGTTAATTTCTTGAGCCTTAGCATGTTTAATAGTATTGGTGATGAGCTCCTGAATACTTCTATAAATGGCCATATTTGCCGCAGGCGAAAGGTTGCTCATAACTGTTTCTTCTTCTTTTAAAAGCTGAGCTCTTAAGTTTCCCGTAATATTAACTTGATCAATTATTTCTAATAAAGCTTCTTCCAATCCGCATAATTCCAGAATAGTGGGAGAGAGCTGATGTGAAATAGTTCTTACGTCCGTTACTACAGTAGAAATAATTTGTCGGGTAGACTGATACTTTTTTTTACGTTCCTCATCCATTTCCTGCTCTTCTCCTAAACTTTCCATCAGGAGTCGTAATCTGGATAAGGCAGTTCCTACCTGATCATGCAAGTCTTTTCCTATTCTTTTTCGTTCTTCTTCCTGCGATTCGATGGTTACCCGAATCAAATTTTTCTGGTATGAAATTTCCTGTTCTTTTAACCGCAATTGTTCAGCGGTTAATCGGTTTTGGTAACGAAAATAAAAAGAAAACAATACGCCTATAATGACCAGCGAAAAAATCATTGCTGCAATTACGACTATTCCAATGTTCATTTTCGAGTAGATTTAATAAAATAAATGGTAATAGTTGCATATAAAAATGCCGCTACAAATATACCATGTGTTAACCAGGCGATGCGATAACTTGCAGAGTGTTGAACTACATATTCGTTGAATATAAATAGAAAAACACTTCCCGAAAAATAGCAGATAATTCCACTGTTAATCCATGCCAGTGCAGTGTGTTGAGGAGATCTATTGGGACTTCCCAAAGAGCTGTAAAACCATTGCAAGCCGTAAACAATTAACAACATGCTTTCGATAGATCGGGGAATACTGTTATAGGTGAAAATAGGTTGAATAAAAAGTAAGTTTACGACTCCAAAAACAATAAATAAGAACCCTAAAATGGTAATTATTAATTTCCAAATTCCCGGATTAGCTAGTTGCCTGAAGAAGAAAGTTAGAATTAGGAATTCTAACATTGTGAATACATGGAAAACAGGCATATTATTAATATTATTCATACCTAATATTGCGGCAATAGCACTTGCTATTGCCGAACAACATAGATATAAAACAATGAGTTTACCATGTGTTTTTAAGCGATCGTAATTCCATAATCCAATACTCAGGGGTATTAGAACAAATAAAGGAACTACATATGCCATTAGAAATTTAATCACCGTTCAAATCGCTATCTGGATCACAAAGATGCGGACATGGGAAGGTGAGATCGAAAATGGCACTTTCATCTACCGCATTTGAATAAACTCCTTTTGGATAAGCAAGGATGTCTTTATTTTCTTTATCCACCGGTACCAAAATGATTTTGATACTCGAAATATCGTCCGGTTCACTAAGACAGAGATAAGCACGAACACCCGTTAGATCATCTACTGGGAAATTGGCCAAGTTAACAATGTCTGAAAAAGGGATGGTAAAAGCTTTTAATATATCTTCATAAGGCACACCTTGTTTGGCTGCCCATTTACGCCAACTGCTGGTCCATTGTTTGGCTTGATCCAATGGAATAACATGTTTCTCATCTGGTTTTACGAAAAGTTTTTGCTCCATAATTAAGTATTTGATTTTTTTCTAAGTTAATAAAAAAATATGTTCTGTACGTGATTTATTTTTAACCAAGTAAAAATACGTGATTCTATAACTAGGTAATTAAACTTTAAAGACTCCTAAAGCTAAATCGCAAATTTGGAAGCAGAGCAATGTGAAAATGATTATGAGTAATTAAATAAGGTAAAAGATTCTACGGGTTTTTTCAGTCTAAATGGCGGATTTTAAACTGATAAAGAAAGGTTTAATTGGGTGAACAGGTATAGACTTAACCTTTAGAGAAGCATAGAAGGATAGAAAAATCGATGATTAAGTAGAAACTATATATGACTGAAATTGCCAGATATTATTCCATCTATGAACAAGTAAAAAAGTTTAAAGTCGTTTCTTGTAATTTGAAACATGAACAGGTAGTGAAAATTCTTTACCCCATAAAAAAGGACGAGGAATTGTTGGATTCAAATGGACATCTGTTTATAAGAAAAGGCTTCTGTACAAAGGAGATACGCAAAAAAACGATTAGTTGTGCGCATAGTATCGCTTTCTCGACTTATGAAAAGTTGATTTTAAGTCACAATCAGTTAAGATACAACAAGGAAATTATCAATAATCTAAATGAAATGAAGGGACTTCTTTTTCAGATCTACCTTTTGGATCATAAAAAGGGATTGTTAGAGAAAAAAAATGCTCTGGAGAAGGAAAATTTAATGGTAAAACGTGTGTTGGGAGATCTTCTATTAAAATACCAGTTGTTAGTGAAACAGATACAAATTAAGCATGAGTGTATACTTCAAACAATTATGCAATTAGCTAAAAATGTAAACTGATAAACGAATGAACATTATCCTTCTAGCTAATCATTTGTATGCAGCTCCTTTAATAGAGGAATTGGCTTCTAAAAAGATGTTAAAGGGATTAGTTGTGCCTATAACGAATCATCCAGGAAATCAACCATTGTTGGAGCTTGCTAAATATTTTGAAATACCATTGCTTAGAGTAGATCAGTTGGATATGGATGGGAAGTTTCGGGATTGGTTGGTTGATCAGCAAACTGATTTGGTATTGACATTTACTTTTAGTTTTAAAGTTCCAAAAGTTCTTTTAAATATTCCAAAGTTTGGTTTTATAAATGTTCACTATAGCTTGTTGCCAGATTTCAGAGGAGGCTTTCCTGTATTTTGGCAAGTTAAAAAGGGAAGTACAAAATCAGGTGTAACAATTCATCAGATGGATTCTGATTGGGATACAGGAGATGTTCTTTTACAACGTGAGCTTACAATATTAAAAATGGAGAATCAGGGAATGCTGTCGGGGAGACTTACAATGTTGGCTTTGGAAATGATAAGAGCGTTGCTTGAAAAAATAGTTAATAATCAGCTTTTTCCTGAGAAACAATCTGTTCGAACAGCTTATTTGCCGAAACCTGAAATAGCAGATTATACTATAAAATGGGGGGCTCAAAGCAGCAATGAAATTGAGAATTTGGTGAAAGCCTGTAATCCGGATATAGGTGGAGCAATTACTTTTTTTCGAGGGCAGTTAATTCGTGTTCTCGAGGCAGAGAGCGTGGTTCCCTTACGTCAGGATCAAGTAGAATCAGGTACCATAGTCTTTTCCGATATCAATCAAGGACTTTATGTGGCTTGTAATGACAGCAGATGGTTACATATAAGAATAATCAGTACAATGGAAGGTTATTTTTCCGGACATAAGTTTGCATCAATGGGAATAAGGGTAGGAGAGCGAATGAATTAAAAGCCGGAAAAAATGAAAGTTAAACTAAATAACAGAATATAAATTTTTAAACCAATGAACTTATGGATGCTTTTATAGGAACAATTCTTCCCTGGCCGGTTGGTCAGTATGTGCCGATGAACTGGTTGCCTTGTAATGGTCAGAAATTGCAAGTAAGTAGATACGCCGGATTATTTTACGTTATAGGAAATACTTATGGTGGTGATGGAAAAGTAGATTTTGCTTTACCAGATATGCGTTCCCGTGTAGCGATTGGAAAAGGTATGGGACCTAGCAATTCCAATTACGATTTAGGAGATAAAGTAGGTAGTGAAACAGTTATACTGAATAGTGGGAATTTACCATCGCACACGCATCAGGCAACATTAGGAAATACTACACTTAATTCCTTTACCGTAAAGGTTTCTGACGCACAGGCAACTGCGCATGTGCCTACTTCAGGAACAAATACAATGGGAGCTCTTTACGATGTTGGGAACGCTTCTGCGGTAAGCGGTTATAATTCACATATGCCTGATATGAAGGTTAATATAGGCGGAGGGGATGCTTCTTTATCAGGAAGCGTTACACTGGCACCAAGCGGAGGTACATCTAATGCCGTTTCAGTTGTACAACCTTATGTAGCAATGCAATTTATGATCTGTGTTGATGGAGTTTTCCCACCTCGGCCATAAACAAATTTTGAATTTATTTTAATGAACATTTTAACAGTAATAATATGGATGCTTACTTAGGAAACATTATAGGATGGGCAGGAACTTACGCACCAAGAGGGTGGTTGTTCTGCTTTGGACAGATATTGCCTGTCAGTCAAAATCAAGCTCTTTTTTCGTTGATAGGTACTACTTATGGAGGAGATGGGATTACTAATTTTCAATTACCAAACCTGAGAGGTCGTACTATTGTGGGGTCAGGCCAAGGTACCGACTTGTCAAATTATAAAGTAGGACAGACTGGAGGGGTAGAAAGCACAACATTAACAATGAATCAAATGCCTGCGCACACCCATTTGGCGGCTATTAACCAATCGAAAGTAGAAGCTTTATATATAAAAGTCTCTCAGCAAAATGCAACAGACTATACGCCAAGTGCCGGTGTAAATACGATGGCGATACCGTACGATACAGGAAATGCCTCAGAAGTATATGGTTATAACTCTACTAACCCGAACACTGCTTTGAATATTGGCAGCTCAACACCTGTTCTGACTGGATCAGTTGTCGTGCAAACTGCGGGAGCTAATCAGCCGGTACCTCTTTTACAACCTTATATAGGCATTAACTGGATTATTTGCGTTAACGGAGGCTTATATCCGCCAAGACCTTAATTAATTTATTGTAATAATTTTTTAAATATATATATATGGATGCTTTTTTAGCAACAGTAATGCCTTGGGGGGGAACTTATGCTCCCATTGGCTGGATGTTTTGTTCGGGACAATCTCTGGGCATAGATGAATATAGTGCCTTATTTTCTCTTATGGGTACTACCTATGGAGGTGATGGAGTAACTAATTTCAAATTGCCAAATCTTTGTGGACGTACGCCAGTTGGGGTAGGAAGTATTGGAGGTACGAACTTCCAGTTGGGAGAGATGTCTGGAACAGAAAAAATAACCTTAACTACGGCTCAACTTCCTACACATACTCATGCACCAACCGTTTCTGGGTTGAGTGTAGGTCCACTAACCGCTAAAAGTTCCAGTGGGCAGGCCGTACCTTTTTCAAGTTTATCAGGCGAAAAGTGCCTTGCATCTCCTTACGATCCGGGAAATGGTTCTGATGTAGCTCGCTATAATAATGCAACACCTAATGTGACATTAAATATCGGGGATGTAACAGCTAAAGTTACCGGAAATTTGACAGTACAGTCTGCAGGAACTAGTTTGCCCGTATCGCTCATGCAGCCAGGATATGTAGTAAATTGGATCATATGTGTTCAAGGAATATATCCTCCTTATCCCTGATTTATGAATGCCGCTTCTCATTATTGTATAGAAATGAGAATGGTGATATGTATTCATTTGAAAATGAAAGAAAGTTAGTTAGAGTTTATGTATAAAAAATAAAAACCACGTAAATGTACGTGGTTTTTTAGTAAATAGATGAGCTACTTTAGCTAAAGTATTGTTAACTCGGTTTTATAAGCCAACTTAAGGTGATATGCTTGATTTTTATTTTAATAAAAGAAGCTATAGGTTATATTAAGTTGTTTTTAAAGTTGTCAATTAATTTATTAGTTAATAAATTGTTTTAAGAATAATTTTTTTTATTATTTTAACGTAATTTTAGTTAACGGCTTAGGTCATCTTTAATAAATTTCTATGAAGAAATTCTACCCATTTAAATTACAAATTGTTCTTTTATTATTTAGCTCATTTATATTTCTGCAGGTAAGTGAATCAAAAGCACAAACACCGGGAAATTATAGTTTTGGAGACTATACGGCTGGTACGGAGATGGTGATTGGTACCAGCGCGGGTTCATTTTCCTGGGATATTCCAGTTAATTATAATAATCCTACACTTTCGGGCTTAACCGCAGTAGTGGTAGGGACAGGTTATGATGCGATTAACAAAATCAGGGTTATTGTTAATTCTGGGCCTACTACCAACTATCTAGCCTTTAATAGAAACGGGGGAACTGCTTCAGTTACCAAGGGCATTATACGGAGCACCAATGGGAATGCTTTCAAATTGAACTCCATTGATTTAATTCCTGTTAATACCGCTGCACATAATCTGTCGATAAGAGCCATGAAAAATGGTTTGCAAGTTGGGAGTGTGGTTACTCGTTCATTTCCAGCTGCATCACCTATTGTTTTTCAGTCAATAGATCTCACATCTAATCCCGATTTTGCTGATATCGATGCTTTTGAAGTTTTCTCAGATGTAGCGGATTTGGGCGTGCGCGTTAATAATATTAATATTTCATCAGTAAGTGCGGCTGCGCCTACTTTAACTACTACCACACCTACAGGAGTTACTACTTCTGCGGCATTGCTTGGTGGTAATATAACCAATAGTGGAGGAGGGACCGTAAGTGAGCGTGGAATCGTATACTCAGCAAGTAATTCGGATCCTGTTATTGATGGTACCGGAGTGACCAAAGTGCCTATTGGATCAGGGATAGGAATCTTTTCTGATTTATTGTCGGTCTTATCGGCGGGAACCACTTATTATGTAAAAGCTTATGCAATTAGTGGAAGTTTAACAGGATATGGAGGCGTGGAAACTTTTACTACCAAAATTAATTTAACCTCTGTGAATAGGCAAAGTGCTGCCTTAAATAACTCGTCAGTGGTTTATTATGATGCTGTTTTTCCAGCTAGTATCACGGGCTTATCAAGTAGCAATTTTTCAATTAGTACACCAGACCTTCTGGGTGTTTCTATAGCGAATGTTACCGGATCTGGTACAAACTGGACAGTAGGAGTAAATACAGGTAATGCTAATCAAAGCGGTACGTTGCGGTTGGATCTGATTAACACTACTGGGGTTAGTCCTCAGATAGCGAATATCCCTTTTACAGGTCAGGTTTATACCATTGATAAGATTGCACCAAGCGTAACACTTTCCAGTACGGCGGGTGCATCTGGTTCTACTATTGATGCTAATTCTATTGTAATTACTGCTCAGTTTTCAGAATCAGTAGGTAGTACTTTTGATATTAATGATATAGTACCTATAAATGCATCCATTACAGAATTTACCGCTGAAAGTAGCCCTGCAAATAGTTATACTTTTAAAGTGACTCCTTCTGCACCAGGTTTGGTTACAGTAACGGTACCAGCAAGCTCCGTGCAGGATGATGCAGGAAATAATAACACATCCGGAACATTTTCATTTACTTACACCCCACTAAATCAGCCTCCGGTAGTGACCACGTCTTCGGGAAATACGGTCTATTCGGGAAATGCGGTTACAGTTGATGCAGGTATTACGGTGTCTGATTTTGATAACTCCACATTGGTAAGTGCACAGGTGAGTATTACGAGTGGCTTTGTGAATGGAGAAGATGTGTTGAATTTTGTTAATCAAAATGGGATAACAGGAATTTATAATCATGCTACAGGAATTTTAACCTTAACAGGCTCTGCTACGCTGGCTAATTATCAGGCAGCTCTGAGAAGCATTATGTATGGTAATAATATACTTACGCCAACTACCGGAAATAGAACGATCACTTTTGAATTAAATGATGGAACCATCAATGGAAATACTGCAGATAAATTATTGAAGGTAGTTGTTTTTCCTACAATTACAACTTCTACACCCATAAACGTGACAAATACGGGCGCGACGCTTGGTGGAAACATCACATCAGCGGGCGGAGGAACAATTACGGCAAGAGGAATTGTGTTTTCAACGATAAATACTAACCCTAAAATCGGAGAAACGCATGTAACTCAGGTTTCTCTGGGGGTTGGAGAAGGAGCTTTCAGTAATGATTTTAGTTTACTTACAGCGGGTACAGTTTATTATGTAAATACATACGCTACAAATGAAGCAGG
Organism: uncultured Pedobacter sp.; assembly: GCA_964583395.1. Taxonomy (GTDB): domain Bacteria; phylum Bacteroidota; class Bacteroidia; order Sphingobacteriales; family Sphingobacteriaceae; genus Pedobacter. The sequence continues at coordinate 54,790 of CAZOVM010000006.1, forward strand.
AACCACGTACGGCACGGTAGTTACTTTTGCGACAATACCAAATAATCCTACAATAACCAGCAACAGCCCTGTGTGTAGTGGTAGCGCCATTAATTTAAGTACTCCAGAGGTTACGGGAGCCAGCTATCAATGGTCAGGACCAAATAGTTTTAATTCTATCGATAGAAATCCGTCTATTCCGAATGCCGCTGCAGAGCACGCCGGAAATTACAGTTTAACAATAACATTAAACGGTGTAACGAGTTCAGCTAGTACCACAAACGTAGTTGTGAATAGTAGACCTGCTACACCATCTGCTTCCAATAATGGCCCGGTTCATACTGGAGACGCGATTAACTTGTTTGCAACTAGTGTTGCAGGCGCTACTTACAATTGGACGGGACCGAATAGTTTTTGTTCAACTGAACAAAATCCTACCATTGCAAATGCATCAGTCGCCAATTCTGGAGATTATTTCGTTACAATTACAGTTGCAGGATGTACGAGCACTGCCGCCCAAACCAATGTAGTCGTTGAAAATCCGCCTACAATTAATGTTACGCCGGTTGGAACAGCGGTATCGCTGTCAGCAAATTATGGAACTGCATCTACATCAAATACATACACGGTAAGTGGAATAAATTTAACTTCCGTTATTTTGGTAGAAGTACCTGGAGGATTTGAAGTTAGTGACGATAATATAAATTATTCAACAACAGTAAATATCCCACAAAGCGGGGGATTAATATACGTCCGATTGAATGGAACGAGTTCTGTTAATACGTATACAGGTAATATTACGCTTTCAAGCGATGCAGTTACCTCTACAATAGCTTTACCTTCCAGCAATATTATAAGAGCTCCTTTAACGGTTACGGCCAACAATGTAAATAAGACTTATGGTGAAACTCTTACAGATG
>CAZOVM010000006.1:55788-225027 GCA_964583395.1 uncultured Pedobacter sp.
ACGATTACATACACTGCTGGCGATATTGTTGTTGGGACTAAAGCATTAACGGTTAAGGCCAACAATGTAAATAAGACTTATGGTGAAACTCTTACAGATGGAAGCTCTGTAGCCTTTACAGCTTCAGGTTTAGAGAACGGAGAAACGATAGGCAGTGTAACGGTTGCTTATGGAGCAGGTTCTTCATCTACATCAGGTGTTAACACTTACATCGGCTCAGTTACAGCAGATGCAGCAACTGGAGGTACCTTTACTGCTTCCAACTATACGATTACATACACTGCTGGCGATATTGTTGTTGGAGCAAAGACCCTTGCAGTTACAGTAACTGGCGTAGATAAAATTTATGATGGAAATACTGATGCAACAGTAACTATTTCTGATAACAGAGTACTTGGAGATGATTTAAATGTTATTTACACGAAAGCTTTATTTACTACCGCTACAGCAGGCAATAGTAAAATAGTGAATGTTACAGGCTTTAGTATTTCTGGACCATCATCAGATAACTATATTCTGAGCGCTACTAATATTTCTACTACCGCAGCTATTACACCAAGAATGATCACAGTTGCAGCTACTCCGAAGAGTAAAATATATGGTGATGCAGATCCAATATTTACCTATACGTACACAGGTAGTTTAATTGGAAATGATAGTTTTAGCGGCAAGCTTATACGTGTTACTGGAGAGAATGTAAATAGTTATTCAATCAACAAAGGAACACTTACTTTGGGAAATAATTATTCAATCCTTTATGAGGGTGCAAATCTCACTATCAGCAAAGCTGTATTAACAGTAACAGTTAATAATGCCACAATATGTCAGAGGAATAATTTACCAACGTTTACTTTAACTTATAATGGTTTCAAATTTGCTGACAAAGAAAATAACCTATCTACACGTCCAACTGTTTCTACTACTGCAAATAGAAATAGCCCGGCAGGTAATTACGCACTGATACCTGGTGGTGCTGTTTCAACGAATTATAGTTTTGTTTATGTTAATGGACAACTTACTATTAATGCGATCCCAGTAGTAGCGATTACCTCAGATATTGGTCTTTCTGTTTCTTTGGGAGCTACAGTGAAGTTGACAGCAACTGGAGGGATAAGTTATGTTTGGTCTAATGCCAATGGAATTGTTACTGGTCAGAATGCGAATGTATTAACCGTACGTCCTTCACAAAATACTACTTACACCGTAACGGCTACTAATGCCAGTGGATGTAGTGAAACTGCCACTATTACGGTTACCGTAGAAGATAATCTGCAATTGATTGAGGGGACTAACATCTTAACACCTAATGGTGATGGGAAAAATGATTTCCTGATAATTAGAAATATTGATATGTATCCGAATAATGAGATCAAGATATTTGATATAGCAGGAAGACTTATTTATAGTAAGAAGAAATACGATAATAGTTGGGCTGGAACGCTGAATGGTTCGCCATTGAGTAAAGGAACGTATTATTATATTATAGATTTTGGAGATAGAAAAGGAAAGAAAAAAGGTTTCGTATCAATAGTAAGAGATTAATAATCGAGATGATGTCAAATAAAGTAATGAAATTAAAGAGATACGCAATTGTATTGTTGGTATTCGGGACTATAAGTAATACCGTAAGTGCACAATTGGCTCCTTTAGGAGCAATGTATTTTCAGAATCAGTACCTGAATAATCCTGCTTTTGCAGGTAAAGAAGAAGGGTTAGAGGCGGGGTTAAGCTATCGTCAACAATGGAGTTCTTTGCCCGGTTCCCCTAAAGTACAAGCGCTTACCGCTTCTTATGCGCTTACACCTAAAGCAGGCCTGGGACTTAACATTTACAATGATCAGGCGGGGCTGTTTCAATGGATGCGGGTGATGGGAAGCTACGCTTATCACCTTCCAATCAATTATAGCGATCATAAGTTAAGTTTAGGCGTTTCATTTGGCTTTATGAATGAGACAGTTGACTATGGTCGGATGGATGGGGATATTGACGATATTTCGGTTGAGAATTTTAATCAACGGAAGCAGTACCTGGATGGGGATTTTGGAGTGGCTTATACTACGGGTAAATTTAATTTACAAGCAGCTCTACCTAATCTTAGAAACAACCTTGGCTTTAGTAATGAAGGGAGACAGGTAGTAGATGAAGCAAAGTTTTACATTGCAGCCAGTTATAAATTATTTCTGTCACAAGGTTCTGGAATTGGGTTAGAACCGAAGGTAGCATTTCGGTCGGTTAGGAATTTTACCAATATCATGGATTTTGGTGGCAATTTTACTTTTGCAGAAAATAAAATTGGCTTAATGATGATGTATCATACCAGTGAAAGCGCTTCATTTGGTTTTAGCACTCGCTTATCTCAAACTTTTCAGCTAATGGGATTTTATACCACCAATACGTCTGCACTTTCGGGACACGCAAATGGTAGTTTTGAACTCAATCTTAAGATGAATTTATTTGACAAATAGTAATCGGATAAAAAAAATGATAGAATACATTAGTGGTGAAAGAGTTGCGGCTGTTATTCTAACTTCTTAAAGAGGAGATGTAATTTTAGATAATTATAGGTTCGTGGACGCAGTATAGAAGATGTCGACTTAAAAATTTTAACAAGCGCTTAATATATTAATATAAAAATTTGCTTATTTTAAACGGTAATTTCGAATCATTCCATACCTTTAAGTTATGGAACAAAATGATCGTTTAGCTGCGTTTGCTACTAACATTGGTAAAGAAGTTTCTAATTCTCCTTCGGCCTTTATGAATTGGCTGAAGCCTACAGTTTTAATCGCCGAAAAGGGTAAACTAAAATGTAGCTATATTATTAGAAAAGAAATGACTAACCCCATGCATATTTTACATGGTGGTGTAACCGCAGGAATAATAGATGATTTAATAGGTGCTACAGTATATACTTTAGGCTTAAACATACAATATACTACCGTGAACAATGCAATTGATTATTTTGCGCCTGCTAAAGAAGGTGATTTAATAGTTGCTGAAACAACCATTATAAAGCAGGGACGTAAAATTATTAACCTGCAATGTGAGATATTTTTACCCTCTAAAAATAGGTTAATAGCAAGAGGGATGTCTAATATGATTGGTATTTAATTATTTAATACTTTTTTAATCTTTACTGAACATTTGTACGTTATACTTGTTAGTATATAAAAAGCATACTTATGTTGGATAAATATCTGCCGTTAAACTTTGATTTAGACGGGCAATCTGTTAAGGGATTCTGCATGCGGATTAATGATGAATTTTTTGAAACGTATGCGGTTATTCTGGAGGGTTATGAATCGTTCAGTGTCTGGATAGATGAATCTAAGAAATGCTGGAAGTCTTCTAAATACGTTAGTATAGAACCAAAAATTTTGGAAAGAATATATTTTTCTCTTCAAAGAAAGTTACATATTTCTTAGCTTTATTTTTAGACTAAAATTCAAAATCCGAAACTCTTTTTGATCTATCCAAAAAAGAGATAACATAAGGTAATAGCGGTAATAATTCCCGCTAAATCGGCAAGTAACATAGAACCAATAGCATAACGTGTATTTTTAATGTTTACGGCGCCAAAATAAACAGCAATGATGTAAAAAGTAGTATCGGAACTACCTTGTAATACGGCCGATAATCTACCAGCAAATGAATCGGCACCATGCGTTGTCATCGTGTCGATCATCATCCCTCTGGCACCGCTACCACTTAAAGGTTTAATGAGAGCAGTAGGAATACCATCTACAAAGCGGGTGTCGGCACCTAGTAAAGCACAAACATATTTTATGCTGTCTATTACAATGCCAAAAGTTCCGCTTGTTCTTAATAAACTGATAGCTATAAGCATACCCACTAAATAGGGAATAATTCTAACGGCAGTTTCAAATCCGCCTTTTGCGCCATCTACAAATGCATCGTAAACATTTATTTTTTTATAAACTGCACCTAAAATTATTACAAAGAAAATGAGTAATAATAATCCATTACTTAATATGCCTGAAAATTCTTGAAGCCCAGAAGTACTTAAGCTTACCAGATAAACCACTAATAAGGCAATAATTGAAGAAATGCCCAATACCCAGGCAAGAATTACAGGCTGAAATACATTAATTTTTTGTTTAAATGAAACGATCAACATGGCGGCAATGGTAGCAACAAATGTGGCAATCATGCATGGAATAAAAATTTCTGTTGGATTGGCCGAATTTAGTGAAGATCTGATCGCAATAATACTAACCGGAATTAGCGTTAAGCCCGAAGCATGTAAACATAAGAACATGATTTGGGCATTGGAAGCTGTGTCTTTACTTGGGTTTAATTCCTGAAGACTCTCCATGGCTTTTAGTCCGAAAGGCGTAGCTGCGTTATCTAATCCTAGTAAATTTGCGGAGAAATTCATCACCATATGGCCTGTTGCTGGGTGACCCTTAGGAACCTCTGGAAACAATTTAGAGAAAAATGGTCCAATTAATCGTGAAAGCAATCTTATACCTCCTGCGCGCTCTGCAATGGCCATAAAGCCCATAAATAGGGCCATTACACCAATTAACTTTAAACAAATGTTAACGGCTGTCCAGCAGGTTTCTATTAATCCGTCAATTTTTAAAGGGTTTGCCGGATCATCTGCTTTACCAATTACCATCCAGTTAAAAATATCTGTTTGACCGAAAAAGAAACACTTTACACTTGCAACTACAATTGCAATAATGATAAATGCCGACCAAATTCTGCTCAGTGCCATGTTTTAGTTTATTTGAATCGTTGAATCTACTAAAATTCCATTTTTAAATGATAAAATAGTTTCATTGTCTTTTAACAAAGTGAAATTGGCGGCTTTATCTGCCTCTACATATGTTTCAATTTGATAGGGGCCATTTTCAAATTTTGTATAGCTGTTAAATCCGGTTGTATTTCCAATATCATGAATAACCCATTTGTTGAGATTGTTAAGAGTTGGTTCATCGTAGTTAATACTTATGTTGGTGGTTATTCCATTTACTTGTACGTCATAAATTATGATATGATACAATTGCTGTGCATTTTGAGAAATAGCGTAGTAAGCATCAATGTTTTGTTGTAAATAAGTTGTCTCAGCAATAGAATATAATCCAGATAAAATACTTAAAAAGTAATATTTTCGAATAGTTTGCTTTTCGGGGTCATTTGGTAGTCCGCCAGCCTCTATTAATATAGTGGAGGTGCCAGTTTTTTGAAAGTTGTCGCCAAATGCTCTGGGTTCATAACTTTCATCGAATAAACCGATGTTTTTAGGGATATATTTTGAAACGGTTTTGTGTATGTCGGCAATAACCAGCATTGCATTTTTACGTGTTTCAGAAATTGAATAATTTTCATCAGATGCTGGTGCTAGGAAGGAGATTGTAGAGGGTTCTAAAGTGTTTTTTACACTCCATAAGGTAGTTTTATCGTGTAAGTTGAATCCGAAATGTGGATTTATTTTTTCTCTCAAACGTTTTAATAAGGCGCCTTCAACAGTTGCCGTATTTATATAGTCTCTATTAATATCAATCTGATTCGCATTTCTTCTAATAAACCGTTCTGCTCCATCTGGGTTGATCATTGGAGCCATGTATAGGGTAAAGCTTTTGAATAAGTTTTGAACCTTTGGTTCTTGAGTATATTGCTGAAGAAAATTTAGGAGGTCAAAGAGAGCCATTGTTCCCGTAGGCTCATTTCCGTGCATTTGCGACCAAATAAATATCCTTGTAGAGCCTTCGCCCCATTTTATCATTTCTATAGAGCGGCCTTCAGTAGAATGACCAACCAACGTTGTTTCAAAGACTAAAGCATGCTTTTTAAGTAGGGGAGAGATGTTTTCGTGTTTAAAGAATCTATCTGTTAAAGAAGTTTCGATGAACCTATTATAATGATGTAATATTTGAGTTAATTCCATAAAAAAAACCGCCAATTCTAAAAAAGAATTGGCGGTTAAACTTAATGAATTATTTAGGGTTTATCATCAGTTAATTCAAATCCCCAGTTTCTTCCTTTTTCTACTGCCGGAACACCTGAAGTCATCCAAACCGGTGCTTTAGCGCCTTTTAAATAGTGGTCAAAGAACTGTTGTTCTCTAATTTGGATATCTTTTCTGTTTTGACGTTGCACTAAGTTGTGTGCTTCGTTGTTGTAATTAAGCATCCAAACTGGTTTCCCTAATCGGCGTAAGCCTGTAAATAGTTCAATCCCCTGATACCAAGGCACAGCTCCATCGGCATCATTACTCATAATAGCTAAAGGAGTATTTACATTAGGTAAGAAGAATAAAGGAGAGTTCTCGATGTATAAATCTTGTTTTTCCCAAAGTGTAGCACCAATTCTACTTTGTGTTTTTTCGTATTGGAATTGACGATTTAAACCAGAATCCCAACGTATGCCTCCATATGCCGAAGTCATATTAGCGACTGGTGCGCCCGACCAAGCTGCAGCATACATATTGGTTCTTGTAATTAAATGCGCAACCTGATATCCGCCCCAGCTTTGACCCTGAATACCAATTTTTGTTCCGTCTACCCAAGGGTTAAGCTTTAAAGACTCTACACCTGAATTAATAAATTCTTCGGCAGATTTTCCTGGATAACCAATCTCATAGCTAATATCGGGTGCAAAAACCAAATATCCGTTACTCACGAAGTAGGAAATGTTTAATCTAGATGGGGTAGGCGCAGGTGCGATATAAGCATTTAAATCCTGACTTAACTTTTCGTAGAAATAAACAATCATCGGGTATTTTTTATTCGGATTAAAGTCTTCTGGTTTGTATAAAATACCTTCTGATTTATAACCCTTTGGTGTTGTCCATTTTACCAATTCTGCTGTTCCCCAGTTATACTGATCTTGTTGTGGGTTGGTTGATGCTAATTTAACTTCTGTTTTTAAATCGGTAGTTGTAAATACCTCTGGAGATACTGAATAATTAGATTTATCGTAAACATATCTGTTGGCATTTTTAGCTTTCACAAAACCACCATATTTATTAGCCGACATAAAGATCGGCGCCGGATCTTTTTTGTTATTTAAAGATTTAGAGTATAATCCTGCATCTTTATTCGTGTTGTTTACGGCATCTAATAATAAATCAGCCTTTGGGTCTAAAAATCTTTCGTTGAAATCAACTCGCTTGATTCTGAAAGTGAAATTAGTGTTTCTGCCAACGCTATTTGTAATGTTTACAGGTTGTTGTTTTCCATCTGTAGCGAATTGCCAGATATCATATCTGTCATTCAATAAAATATGTTTGTCATCTTTTGTCCAGCCTGCTAAACCATAAGATGACGGATCATCGGGAACATCATTCGTTTCATTTGCAAAATTTACTTGTAGGCCATTGTTTAAATGTGTTACTTTTTCAGTAGCTACATCATATAGATACCAGTTGCCGGTTTTTTTATCAAAGTAAGAAATGAATTTTCCGCCCGGCGAAGCTGCAGCGTTTCCATATAATTTTTCAATAATTTTTTTCTTTTTTCCAGTAGCCACATCAATTAAATAATAATCTCTGGCACTACCACCAGTCCACTGGCTTTCTATTCTATAACCTACATCAGAAGAACCTAAAGCATTAACGTTTAATCCTTCATTAATTATTGTAGCTTCAGGAACGTTTAAATCAGCTAATGGAACAACGGCTGGATCTAAGCTAAGTATATCCATCGTCGCTAAATAGGTTTTTCGATTATCTCTATCAGTTGTTTTTAACTGTTGACTTTGCAAATAATCATCTTTATATCCCCAGATATCTAATTTGGCTACTTCAAAATCAATAATGGTTGTATCTTTTGGGGTTTTAGTAGGAGCTAAACCAAAAAATATGCGTTTAGCATCTTTGCTAAAGCTTAATCTTCCGTCACCGCTAATAGACCATTTATTTGGGATTCCGGGAAAATCATTTTCAACTAATATTTGAGCTGAATCTATACTTAATCCATTATAATAGATCTTGAAGTCTTTAATTTCTTGTTTTTCAGGATTTGTTTCACCTAAAAAGACTAAATAATCGCCTGATTCATCGAAGGTAAATCCTTTAAAGTTTCCTCTTTTATTTATTATTTGCTTGGTTGCTCCAGTGTTTGTATTATAAATAAACACACCTACGGGAGCATTAGCATCTTTTTTAGGGCCGCTAACCGTATAAATTAGCTGAGAACCATTTTTATTAAACTCATAATCTAATACATATTTAATAGTTTTAGAAAGACCTGTGATAAGGTTTTTAAAAACTAAATCAGTTCCTTCTGTTTTTGGGCCAGCGGTTAAATCATCAGCAAATATCGGGCTTTCTAAATCATCGTTACGAGATGGTGCAGCTGCAGGTGTAGATTTTTTAGTTGTATCTAAGGCTTTTTCATGTAGGAAAGCGATAATAGAACCACCTTCTTCAGGAATTTTAAAAGATTTAACTCTGCTAATTTTGGTTATATTATTGGTTGTTAAATCAACTATGCCTAAAGTATCTTTGGTTTGGTCTTCTGCCTTAGTTTTTTTAATTCTTGCATTTCTTGTATCAGTATACCAAGGTTTAATGGTAACAGCAGCAAATTTTGAATCGTTTGTAAATTGGGCATTACTAGCTCTAGAAACTTTAATTTTAGAGTTATTGGTTAAGTTTACCAAGTTTAGACTGGCATCACCTTCTTGTTGTAAGATGGCAAACGAGGTCCAAACGCCATTGTTTGACAGTTGTTTTGAACCTACAGACTCCCATTTATCGTAAACAGAGTGATCTACAGGTTTCTTCTGTGCATATCCTTGTATTGAAACAAATAAGATAAGAATGGTTAGAATTCTACGCATTTGATATATGATAATAAGATTATAAGATATAAATATTGGTATAATTTAAGAATTACACGGTATTGTATATCATTTTTTACAATCTCCTTAAATTGAAAAACCCGTTCTAACTCATTATTGGAGTAGGAACGGGTTTGTTTTGGAAATAACTTATTTAAATTATTTCTTGTTTTTTTCTAATTGTTGTTGTTTCATGTAATCGTCCATTCTTTGTTGAAATTTAGATTTTTTCTTTTTTTCTACAGGACGAGCTTTCTTTTCTTTTAAGATTGCATGAATTTTTTCGTCATCAACCATGCTTCTAATTGCAAACTGCATTGCAAAAGTAATCATGTTGGCTAAGAAGTAGTAATAGTTTAATCCTGAAGGATAGCTATTTAATATACCAAAGAACACGATTGGCATAATATATCCAATATATTTCATTTGGTTGTTAGCACCTGCACCAGCGGTTAAATTATTATAATAAGCCTGAATAATTTGAGAAATGGTCATCAATAGACACATTAAACTGATGTGATTACCAATAAATGGGATGCTGAATCCGAAAGTAAAGAATGAATCGTAAGTTGATAAATCGTCCATCCAAAGGAAACTCTGACCTCTTAGTTCGAATAAGTTTGGAAAGAAGAAGAAGAAGGCCATGATAAATGGCATTTGTAAAAGCATAGGTAAACAACCACCTAGCGGATTTACACCAACTTGTTTATATAGTTTTAAATATTCTTGTTGTAATAGGGTAGGGTTGTCATCTCCAACTTTGGCTTTGATCTCGTCCATTTCTGGTTTCAGGACGCGCATTTTAGCCATAGATAGATACGATTTATAAGTTAATGGAGATAAAGCACCTTTAACCAATATAGTTAGCATTAAAATGATTAATCCATAACCAAGGTTTAAGCTTTCTAACCAGTTAAATAAAGGAAGTACCACAAACCTGTTGATGTATTTTAATGGCCAATAGCCCATATCTACCAACTTCTCTATTTCATGTCCTTGTTTTTGAAGGGATGTAAATTTGTTAGAACCAAAATAGAAGCTCATATTATAGTTCTGTACCGAACTTTGGTTAAAACCTAACTGCATATTGGCAGCATATTGTTTTACCATTCCGGGCTCTGTTACTAATTTGATCTGCATTTCTCCCTTTTCAAAGCCTGTTTTTGGAATTAAAATAGCAGAGAAGAAGTGTTGTTTAAATGCAATCCAGTCAATTTTTCCTTCATCTAAAATCATTGATTCGTCTTTATGAAGACTTAAATGATCGGGAGTTTCGTTTGCATATTTGAAATAGCTACCTGAATAAGCTTGCTCGTTAGAAAGAGATTTTTCTTGTTGAAAAAGAGAAGCCTCCCAGTTTAATTGAACATTATTAGACGTGATTATTTGATTTAATCCGACTAAATTGATGTTGAAATCTACATTGTTGCTATTTGGTAATAGTGTATAAACATATTCAACGTATTTGCCTTCACCATAAGTAGCTTTATAGGAGATAATATTTCCATTAACGGTAGGAACAAAGAAAAGTTCATTTGTTTTGATCATTTTACCATTGGCCATGAAGTTCAGACCAAATGCACCCTTATCATCAAAAAATTCAACTACTTTATCTTCGTAATTGCGCTCTTTCTTTAGTTCAGTTTTAACGATTTTACCACCTTTATTAGAGAAAGTGATTTTTAAAAAGTCATTTTCTAATACTGATTTAGATTCTACTCCAGTAATTGCGGTTCCGAAAGGACCAGCAATAGCAGCGGAGTCTAACGCAGGTTGGGTAGTTTCAGCGGTTTGCGCAGCAACGGGCTGAGCTTCTTGAACTTTTTTTAGAGAATCGGCTGTAATTCTTGCTTTTTCTTGATTAATTTCTGCCTCTGTAGGCTTAAAGAAATAGAATGATCCTGCTAAAACAATCAAGATTAGGAACATTCCTGTAAAGGTATTTTTATCCATTATGTGGTTTTGATCTTAAAAATTAAGACTTTTTGTGCGCCTGCTCCATCGCAGCGGCTACAAATTTAACAAAAAGTGGGTGAGGATTAGCAACTGTTGATTTTAATTCTGGATGAAATTGTCCGCCAACAAAAAAAGGATGGTCTTTTAATTCAATAATTTCAACCAAATTACTTTGCGGATTTACACCTGAAATGACCATTCCGGCTTCTTCATATTGGTTTCTATAATCATTATTGAACTCATATCTATGTCTGTGGCGTTCCTGAATATGTGTTTTGCCATAAGCTGCAAAAGCTTTTGTTCCTTTCTTAACATCACAATCATAAGATCCTAAACGCATGGTGCCACCTTTATTGGTAACCTCCTTTTGGCCTTCCATCATATTAATAACAGGATGTGCACAATTTTCATCTATTTCTGCGGTATTTGCATCTTTTAAACCTACAACATTTCTGCCGTATTCGATTACTGCACATTGCATACCTAAACAAATTCCGAAGAAAGGAATTTTATTTTCACGAACGTATTTAATCGCTTCTATTTTTCCTTCAATTCCTCGACTACCAAAGCCAGGAGCTACTAAGATACCATGAAGGTGACCAAGTTTCTCTTTTACATTAGATGCGTCTACAGATTCTGAAGGGATATATTCTACGCGTACTTTACATTCATTTTTCGCTCCTGCGTGAATAAACGATTCGATAATAGACTTGTAAGCGTCTGGCAATTCAACATATTTACCTACCAGACCAATTTTAACTTCGCTGGTTGGGTTTTTTAATCGGCCTAAAAATGCTTTCCAGCTTTCCATATCAGGTTCCTGTTTAGAAGGAAGTTTTAATTTAGCCAAAACGGTTTTGTCTAAATTTTCTTTCATCATTAACAAAGGAACATCGTAAATGGTAGAAGCATCGATTGATTCGATAACAGCGTTGATGTTTACATTACAGAACAACGCAATTTTTTTGCGCACATCCTGAGAAATATGTCGCTCTGTTCTACAAACTAAAATGTCTGGTTGAATACCATATTCCAATAATGCTTTAACAGAGTGTTGTGTAGGTTTTGTTTTTAATTCGCCGGCAGCAGCTAAGTAGGGTATAAGTGTTAAATGAATAACAATAGCATTGTTATTACCTTCTTCCCATTTAAACTGACGTACTGCTTCAATAAAAGGAAGTGATTCGATATCACCAACTGTTCCGCCTAATTCAGTAATTACGATATCATAATTTCCACTCTCTCCGAGAATGCGCATATTGCGTTTAATTTCGTCGGTAATATGTGGTACAACCTGAACGGTTTTGCCTAAAAATTCACCTTTTCTTTCTTTTTCTATTACGTTCTGATAAATTCTACCAGTGGTAATATTATTGGCTTGTGAGGTGGGAAGATTTAAAAATCGTTCATAATGACCTAGATCTAAATCAGTTTCGGCACCATCTTCTGTAACATAACATTCTCCGTGTTCGTACGGATTAAGTGTTCCTGGGTCAATGTTAATATAAGGGTCAAACTTTTGGATGGCTGTGCGATAGCCTCTTGCTTGTAAGAGTTTGGCTAGAGAGGCAGATATAATGCCTTTTCCTAATGAAGAAGTAACTCCCCCCGTAACAAAAATGTATTTAGTCATTATGTGTGGTTTTTAAAAATTAAAGCAGCTTGTAAGGGCTGCTTTAATCCTTTTTGTACGGGATACAAAGATATGAAATTTAGCGATTATAATAACGCTATAATGAAGTTATTTTATTTTTATAAGGTTAATGAATATATCTGTCGTCTAATATCTTCGGGAGTATACTTTATTTTATCATCCATCCAGCGTAGATAAACATCTACCATTTTCTTGTAATCACGTTCAGTTTCTGCTTTTTCTCCTTTGCTAGGAACAACTATATTTAGAGCTGTTTCTGGTACAATTTCTACCTTAGTTGCAAACCAAGTTGTGAAATAACGAGGGATGGCTAACCCTAAAATCATGCCTGGTAAACCTGTAAATCCTTCAGGGCCACCTTGAGCAAGAATTTGATCGGTATAAAAAGCTACTACTGTTACGGTGTCATTAAATATAGCTGTTGCTTTTCGTGCTTCATATCCGGCAATGATTCTCACGTCTTGTTGAATTTTCCATTCTAGTTTTGGAATGGTGTCTTTTAGTAAATAATTTACCCCAGATATATTTTTATTTAATACTCTATTGTTGTTGTCGAAATCGGTGTATAGTTGCGCTGTAGCACTACCTGAGTCGAAAAAGAACATAGAATTCGATGACATATTTCTGGGTGCTTGTTTGTATAGAGAATGTGTCTGATTAAAGCTGTAATCCCAAAGCGAAGTTTGATACTTTTGCATTTTGTCTTTAAAATCGTCATTCATCCATTCATTTTCTTCGAATGTACGAACCATATTAACTTTTTTTTCAAAAGTTATTTTCCCTCTGGGAATGAAATTTTGCTGAGCAAAAAGTGTAGTTGACAACACTACTGTTAAAGTAAATAATATTGCTAGTTTTTTCATGTTGCTGTTAGTTTTCTTTTGATTTAAAGTTTCCGCCAAAATTGTAGTTTATGCCTATTAAGCCATATCTTGGGATAAAGCTGTAGGTGCTTTCACTTAATGTATTTCCACTTACTGAGCGATTGTATCCAATTTGTTGGTTTAAGATATCACTCACACTAAGTTTTAGCTCCAGTGCGTTATTTTTTAATGCTTTTACAGCAAAGCTAGAATCCCATTTTTGAAGATTTAAGGGCTCGGTAAATACCGCATTAGCAGGTCTAAGTGATACGCTTAAAATATTGGTAAACTCCATATTATATGGAAGTTTAATAGTTAATCTAAAATTGTGATTATGTGTAATATTATTACCCGCAAATAATTGTCCGATAGTAGACCTTCCTGTATTTATAGCAGAATAGCCATTATAAGAAAAAGTGATGTTTTTTGGGTAAAAATAAAACCCATATCCAATGTTATAAGATTCGTTAATAGATTCGTTGAATACATTGTTAATTAAAGCGGTACGTTCAGATTTGTTATAACTAAGGTTTCCATTTAGGCTAATCTTATATTTTTCAAATCCTCTGTCGTAATAGATGTTTGCACCATAATTTTTATTTCCATCTATATTTATATAGCTGATTACTCTTCTATTGTTTTCATCAATGGTTTCGGTGTTAACGATTTCATTGTTAACCATATTATAATTTATGCCAATTGATAAATATTGTTGAGTTTTTGGGGTGTAGCTATTTATTCCGGTACTAAAGCTGTTTGTAAAAGAAGGTTTTAATAAAGGATTACCGATTATTTGGTACAAAGGATTATTAAGTTCTCTTATAGGTTGTAGTTGATCTAGTGAAGGCTGTCTGGTTGTCCCGGTATAATTTGCTCTTAAATTTAGGTTGTCGGCCAGTTTTATGTTTAAGTTACTGTTTGGGCCTAAGTTTAAATAACTTCTATTAAATTCTGATTTTCGATCTAAATCGTTTAGGCTAAAGTTCGTTTGTGTAGCTTCTAAACCTATATTAACACCAAATTTTGGGTTTTTATATTGAATTACGCCTTTTCCTATATGTGAAAGACTGTTAAATTCAAAATTATTGCTCAATGAATCTACTTGTTTTGGTTTGCCACCAATTAATTGTGTATTGTCATAACTATTCTTGAAACTTTCTGAGTAAGTGTTTTTAAAGCTATAAGTTGCCTGTACAGTTATATTTGAAGAAATAGGTTCTGAAAAACTTACTCTAGATCCAATAGAATTTTGCTTTCCGCTATTAATTTTTAATAAATTTAAGTTGTCCGTTCTGTCTAATATTCCTCCAGAAGTATAATAATTAGTAGTATTTAAGCTGGTTTGATTACTTGAAGAACTTTTTAAATCGGGTTGTAAATCAATAATTAAAGAACGGCCTTTTTTAGTAAATTTTTTAGAATAGTTAATATTTCCATTCATACCTTCGTTGGTAGAAGTTCCCAGGTTTTGTTGAAAATTATTACTGATATCTAATCCATTGCCATCAATTGTTTTGCTTAATTCGTTCGTAGTAATGTTACCATTTCCATCTTTAAATCCGAATGAGAATTTTAAATTAGATAAAGAATCTATTTTTATTTCTACGTTTCCTGATAAGTCGTTGGTGAGGTTTGAGTTTTTATTATCAGCGTTACCGCTAGTAACAAATATCTGTTGATTGGGTAGAAGTCTTTGAAAATTTGAAGTTGTAAGATTGGTGTTCTCTCTTTCAGCAAATTTATAATTTAGCTTCATCCCAATTTTATTGTCGTTCCATTTATTAGAAAGGTGGGCGCCCAATGTTCTATCATTCGGTAATCCGTTAGAAGGGTTAAAATAATCTGAATCACCGAATCCCATAATCATTATTGATCCATCGTCACTAACTTCGATTAAATCGTAGTCATTGCCTTTTAAGTTGTTGAAAGCATTATTGGCTTTACTTCGAAGGCCTATGTTAGCTTGATTTCCGAAAACTGCGGCTTTCATTTTATTCTTAAATATCCCAAACATACCTCCGAAATCATTAAAATCATTTCCATTTGTATTGGCATCTAAATTAGCTATATAGCCATTTTTAGCACTGTCTTTCAGTTTAATGTTAACGGTTTTGTTCTTGGTTCCGTCATCTATTCCTGTTAGTTCGGCATTTTTACTTTTCTTATCGTATACTTCAATTTCTTTTACAGAGCTGGCTTTCAGGTACTTTGTTGCAAGTAAAGGATCGTCGCCAAAAAATTCATCTCCATCTACCAATACTGTTTTTACCTCTTCGCCCTGTGCTTTTATTGTACCATCTGCATCTATCTGAAAACCCGGTAGTCTTTTTAAAAGTTCCTGTACATTGGCACCTGCTTCGACTTTAAAGCTATCGGCAACATAAGTGATTGTATCTCCTTTTATACGCATAGCATCGCGTTTGGCACGGATAACAACTTCTTCAATAACTTTTGATTTTTGCTCCATATTAATGATTTTTAAATCGATGTTGGAGCTGTCAGATAAATTCAGCGTGAAAATATTGTCTGCCATCTTAGGATAGGTTATAACTAACTGATACCTTCCTTTTTGTAGATTGCTTAATTGAAATTTTCCTTCGCTATCTGCTCTTACTGATTTTGCTAATACACTATCTGCACTTCTAATAAGGAGGATAGAGCTGTTAACAAGTTTTAAATTTTCGGCAGGATCCATTACGGCACCTCGTATAGATGCTCGTTGTGCTAGGGCGGAGCTCATAGCTGTTGTAAACAGTATGACCAGTAAAAGTAGTTTTTTTATCATATAGCGTTTGTTTGGTCACTTCATAAGATGAAATGTTAACGCTAAAGTAACAACTAATTTTTTAGTTATACAAATATTTAACAATTTTCTTTAAAAATTAACATAAGTTAACATTAACAGCAATTGTAGTATACTTTTACTTTGTTTTCGGCTTTAGAGAAAGCAATATAATATTTGTTTTCTTTACCTAAACGATACATGAATCCGTTGAATCCCGATTTTTTTAGTTCTTCATAAAAGTTTTTATCAGGAGAATAGTCGTCTGCTTCCTGGTCTGGCATTACGGCTGGTTCAAGAAATTGATCATCGTTCAAAAAATCTTTTGCAATATTTTTAATGAAACTGATTTGATCTTTTTCTAGACGTAAGTCTACATTCGGGTCGGTACTACCTAATAAGTCAGTTCCTTTTACTTGTACAGTGTAGATAATCTCGTCTTGTTCATTTTTAATTGAAAAGTCGAGCAGCATATCTTCTGGTTTTTCACCACTTAGTTTTACAATAAACTGATCTTTTGCTGTAAGGCTGGAGAAGGGATAAGTGCGTGTATATTCGCTTACTTCTTTAGATTCGGAAATGGTAAGACCGTTACTTTCCTTTTTATCAGATTGGCAACTACTTAAAGATAAGAAAAATACAGCTAAAAAGCAAATAAAAAGATTGTTTTTTTTCATAGATACATTTCTTTAATTTTTATTAAATCTTCGGGAACATCTACGGCAATTGTTTCAGAATTAGTGATAGCAGTTTCAATAGTGTATCCATTTTCTAGCCATCGTAGTTGTTCCAGTTGTTCTGCCTTCTCTAACAAACTAACAGGTAATTTTGTTAGTTCTTTTAAAATTTCGTTTTTATAGCCGTATATACCGATATGTCGGTAGTATTGGTGCTGATTAGCCCAGTTTTGCTGGTTATCGTTTCTAACAAATGGAATCGGGCTTCTGCTAAAGTATAATGCTTTTCCAGAATTTGAAACAACCACTTTTGGTAAGTTTGGGTTTAAGATTGCTTCTAGATCTTCAATAGGCTTAATAAGCGTTGCTATTTCTGTTTTATCGGTAAATAAGCTTGCCAATAAATCTATTTGTAGCGGGTCTATAAAAGGTTCATCACCTTGAATATTTAGGATAACATCATAACCTTCTACAATTGCTGCAACTTCAGCGCATCTGTCGGTTCCACTTTCATGGTTTGCATTTGTAAGTACGAAATGCCCGTTAAATCTTTTTACTTCATCAGCAATGCGACGATCGTCTGTGGCCACTACTACGTGCGTTAAAGATTTCGCTTTGCTAGCTTGTTCATAAACCCTTCTAATCATTGACTTACCTCCAATATCTACTAAAGGTTTTCCCGGAAACCGTGTTGATGCGTAACGAGCAGGTATAACGCCTAGTATTTTCATAGAATGGGGAGGAAAGTTATTTAGAAAAGTCCGTTTATTTCTCTTTCAATAGAATTAATAATGCTTCCTAAATCTTCGGGGTTATTTGTGAAGTCGAGTTGATCTTTGTCTAAGATTAAGAGTTTACCTTGATTATACCCGCTAATCCAGTTTTCGTATTTTTCATTTAATTTACTCAAATAATCAATTCTTATTCCTGCTTCATATTCTCGACCTCTGCGTTGAATATTGTTTACCAGTGTAGGGACAGAGGCACGCAGATAAACTAATAAATCTGGGGGTTTTATAAAGGAAGTAATATTGTCGAATATTGCTCGGTAGTTGTCATGATCGCGGGTGGTCATGAGTGCCATATCGTGTAAATTTTCAGCAAAAATATGTGCATCTTCATAGATAGTTCTATCTTGAATTACATTTCTGTTGTTTTTTTCTATTTCTACGATTTGTTGGAATCTGCTGTTTAGAAAATAGATTTGAAGATTAAAGCTCCAGCGTTTCATATCGCTGTAAAAATCTTCTAAGTAAGGATTGTTATCAACTGCTTCATACAGTGCTTCCCATCCATAATGTTTTGCTAACAGACCTGTTAATGTAGTTTTGCCTGCGCCTATATTTCCAACAATTGCTATATGCATGAAGTGTTTGTTTTATTTTTGAAAAAGGAGAATTATCTCTTTGCCAATTTATTAATTAAAATGATTTAAAACCAATTATTTGTCGTACTTCTTTAAGAGTTTTTTGAGCGCTTTCTCTTGCTTTTAAAGCACCGTTGTTAGCTACTTTGCTTAAATAAGCTGTATCAGCCGAAATTTCCATAATTCTTTCTCTAACGGGTGCGGTTAAGGTAATCATATCTTCGGCCAATTGCTTTTTAAAATCGCCATATCGGATATTCATATTGTTGTATTGCTCATTAAAGTAGTTATAAGTATCCTCTGTAGAAACGATCTGCATTAAATCGAAAAGATTTTGAATGGGTTCTGGTTTTGGCTGGTTAAGGGCGGTAGGGCCACTATCTGTAACAGCTCTACTTACTTTTTTGCGGATAACTTCTGGACTATCACTTAAAAATACAGCGTTTCCTTCGCCTTCAGATTTGCCCATTTTTCCTTTTCCGTCTAATCCCGGAACTTTAACTAGCTTATTACTGTAGGTAAAAGCGTAGGGTTCAGGAAATATTTCAGTGTTGTATAAACGATTAAAACGGTTTCCAAAAGTTCTGGCCATTTCTAAGTGCTGCTCCTGATCTTTACCAACAGGTACTTTAGTTGCTTTGTGTATAATAATATCGACCGCCATTAAAACCGGATAAGTTAATAAACCTGCGTTAACATTATCTGGGTTGGCGCGTACTTTATCTTTAAAAGATGTACTTCTTTCTAACTCCCCTAAATAAGCATTCATATTCATGTAAAGATATAGCTCAGAAATTTCGGGAACATCTGATTGAATATATATGGTAGATTTTTCAGGGTCTATACCGCAGGCCAAATATTCGATTAAAACTTGCTTTACATTGTTGTGTAAATTGGCTGGTGTAGGATGTGTGGTTAGGGAGTGTAAATCTGCAATGAAAAAATAACAATTAAAGTCATTTTGCATTTGAACAAAGTGATTTACTGCGCCAAAATAATTTCCTAAGTGGAGATTTCCTGTAGATCTGATGCCACTAACTACGATTTCTTTCATACGCCGAAATTAAGAAAATCCAATAAGTTTATCTGCACCAAAATTGTTTTTTATACATTTGGTTAAAAATGACTAGAATACTAAGATTTGTTCATTACGGCTGGCTGTTCTTTTGGATTATTTCGATAAACTTACTGTTTGTCCCAGTCTACTATATATTTTCTAGAAATCCTAAATTTTATGGGATTTTAAATAGGTTAAGGACATTTAGTTGTAGACTAATATCTCTGTTAGGAGGTGTTTTTTTTACTTTTGAATTTGAAAAAGATTTTGATAGGACCGGTACTTATATTTATTGTGCCAATCATTCTTCGTCTTTAGATATTTTGGTTATGTGCGTATTGGGTAGGGGTAGGTACCATTTTATGGGCAAAGAAGAACTTACAAGAAATCCATTTTGGCGGATTTTTTTTACGACTATTGATATTCCTGTTAGTAGAGACAGTAAGATATCTGCATTTAGGGCTTTTAAAAAAGCTGGGGAGAATCTGGATAATAATATGAGTTTGATTATTTTTCCGGAAGGGAAAATAGGAAATGATTTTCCGCCCAAATTACATGATTTTAAAAATGGACCATTTAGATTGGCTATTGAAAAAAATATACCTATAGTTCCAATTACAATAGTTAACCTTTGGCAACATGTGTGGGATAGTGGTTCCAAATATGGAACTAAACCAGGAATTATTAAGATATTTGTACACAAACCTATTTCTACAATGGAGATGGAGGTGTCGAATGCCGATAATTTAAAAGACATTGTTTATCAAAAGATAAATAGTA
Source organism: uncultured Pedobacter sp. (assembly GCA_964583395.1). Lineage (GTDB taxonomy): Bacteria > Bacteroidota > Bacteroidia > Sphingobacteriales > Sphingobacteriaceae > Pedobacter. Next base: position 75,735 of record CAZOVM010000006.1, read on the forward strand.
AACTAATTTATCAATGAAAATAGAACCAGCGGTTACAAGGAAAATTGCTAATCTTGCACGAATAGCGGTAAGGGAAGAAGAAATAGAAAATTTATCTAAAGAATTGTCTAAAATTTTAACCTTTATGGATAAGCTCAACGAATTGAATACGGATGCAGTAGAACCATTAATTTATCTGAATGCGGATACTAATAGATGGCGAAATGACGAGTTGGTAAATACAATTACAACAGAAACGGCTTTAAAAAATGCTCCCGAAAGAAAAGGTAATTATTTTATTGTTCCGAAAATTATAGAAAAATAGTTTTAGAGTGTAACAAATCATCCCAATTCATTGTCTAAAATTAAAAGCGACCTAAATAAAAGGTATTTATACAAACATCTATAACACATACATGGCAACACCACTTATACATATTAAAGATATTGGCAGAAAATACGTAATTGGAGCCGAGGTAATTCATGCTTTAAAATCTGTTAGTTTAGATATCAATAAAGGTGAGTTTGTTGCTTTAATGGGACCGTCGGGTTCTGGTAAATCTACATTAATGAATATTCTAGGTTGCTTAGATACACCAACTAAAGGCACTTATGTATTAAATGATATTAATGTAAGTCAGATGTCTGACAATGCATTAGCCGAAGTTCGTAATAAAGAAATAGGGTTTGTTTTTCAAACATTTAATTTATTACCTAGATCTACTTCCTTAGATAATGTAGCGTTGCCTTTAATTTATGCTGGAGCAAATAAGAAAGATAGAGAAGCGAAAGCGCAACAAGCTTTAGAAAATGTAGGTTTGGGAAATCGTGTGATGCATAAACCGAATGAATTATCAGGTGGTCAGCGTCAAAGGGTGGCGGTTGCACGTGCTTTAATTAATAATCCGTCTATTATATTGGCCGATGAGCCTACAGGTAACTTAGATACAAAGACTTCTATAGAAATAATGGCATTACTTGAAGAAATTCATAGTAAAGGCAATACAATTATTTTGGTTACACACGAAGAAGATATTGCGCAGCACGCACATAGAATTGTAAGAATGCGTGATGGGTTAATAGAAAACGACTATTTAAATACAGATATTAAAACGGTATCTCCTAAACTAGCTAAATTAAAAGAGAAAGGCGATGATTTCGCTACTATCATGTAGTTTTTAAGGGTTTTCACTGACTTTCGACTTTCTGACTCTGGACTTTTAATTGTGCTCACAGATTCGGTAGATTTTAGATTTCGATTATCGGTATTAAGTTTACGGACTTTTGGATTTCTAGCTCCGGACTTTTAATTGTGCTCACAGAATCCACAGATTTGCACAGATTTTAGTTTTTTATTATTCGTGTTAAGTTTACGAGCTTTTGGACTTCTGGCTCCGGACTTTTAATTGTGCTCACGGATTCCACAGATTTGCACAGATTTTAGTTTTTTATTATTCGTATTAAATTTACGAGCTTTTGGACTTCTGGCTCCGGACTTTTAATTGTGCTCACAGATTTTACAGATTTGCACAGATTTTAGTTTTTTATTATTCGTATTAAATTTACGAGCTTTTGGACTTCTGGCTCCGGACTTTTAATTGTGCTTACAGATTCCACAGATTTGCACAGATTTTAGTCTTTTATTATTCGTGTTAAGTTTACGAGCTTTCAGCTTTCAGCTTTTAGCTTTTCCCTTTTAGCTTTTCCCTTTCAGCTTCCCGCTCTCTCCACCTCATTGATAAAATGTAGAATTTCTTTCTTATGTAAAGGTGATCAACTACCTTAGTAGCATGAAAATTTATACCAAAACCGGCGATAAAGGATTGACTTCTTTAATTGGAGGTAAGCGTGTTCCAAAAAATCATGAACGTATTGAAGCTTATGGGACCGTTGATGAACTAAACTCTTATATAGGTCTTATTTCTACTCAAAAAACGGATGCAGAAACATTACGTATTTTAAAAGAAATACAAGATCGATTATTTACAATAGGAGCTAGTTTGGCTGCAGATCCGGAAAATTCACGCATGAAAATTCCAGATTTACACTTAAGTGATATAGAGTTGCTGGAGCAAGAAATGGATAAAATAAATGCCACTATTCCTGCCTTAAAACATTTTATTTTGCCTGGAGGTACAGAAGCTGTATCATTTTGTCATATTGCGCGTTGTGTATGTAGAAGAGCAGAGCGATTAACGGTAGCTCTGGCTGTAGATAATGAGGTAGAAGAAAAATTGATCATCTATTTAAATAGACTCAGTGATTATCTTTTTGTGCTGTCTAGGAAGTTTAATTTAGAAGCAGGTACACCTGAAAATATCTGGGAACCAAGGGTTTAAAAAAAAATAAAAAATATTTTGCTTTCATCTAGTATTTTATTATACTTTTGCGAAAAATATAAACATAGAATTTAATTTTAAAATATATGTATTGGACATTAGAACTAGCATCGCATTTGGAAGACGCTCCATGGCCTGCAACAAAGGATGAGTTAATTGATTATGGTATTCGTTCTGGCGCTCCGGTAGAAGTAATTGAAAATCTTCAAGCATTAGAGGATGACGGTGAGCCTTACGAAACAATAGAAGAAATATGGCCGGATTATCCAACAAAGGATGATTTCTTCTTCAATGAAGACGAGTATTAAGTAAGTAAATTATATTAAAAAGCCCTATCACATTCAAATAATTTTGAGTGAGGTAGGGCTTTTTTATTTTTTGTAGAACAAAGTACTGCTCAAAATGTTGTAGATGATATAGGATGAGACTTAATCCTTAATTTAATCTATTAACTAACCTACTAAAGATCAAGAAAATGGGAAATTTACTTTATTTTGTTGCAGTAATTTTAGTGATTGTTTGGCTTATTGGAATGTTGGGGGGATACAATTATGGAGGAAGTGGTTTAATTCATATCCTTTTAGTTATTGCTGTTATTGCTGTACTGTTAAAGATCATTAACAGAGCAACTTAAAAACATAGAGACCTACAAAGAACATTTGTAGGTCTTGTTTTTTAATAACTGTTCTGCTATTTGAAGATCTTCTTTATAGGTGATTTTTAAGTTGTGTTTCTGTCCTTCCATTAAATGAACTGAATAGCCCGCACTTTCTACTACTGAAGCGTCGTCGGTAAAGCTGGTATCATATTCTTGAAGATAGCTCTTTTGAAGAATATTTATTTTAAACGCTTGCGGTGTTTGTACAAAACTCAATAGATTCCTGTCTATGATTTTGTTCATATATCGTGCAGATTCGGTAGCGGCGATAACAGGTATAGCTGTATCATTTTCGGTTGCTACTTTGAAAATTTGATTAATCGTTTCTGATGTTATCAATGGTCTTGCTCCATCATGTATCGCTACAATTCCGTGATCATGAATAGTATCTAAGCAGTTTTTAACGGAGTTAAATCTTTCAATTCCACCATTTACTATTGTATGTGGGATATTTATACAGTATTTTTCAATTAACTCTTCCCATAAATGAATATGGGAAGGGTTTAATGCCAGAATTATAGATGGAGTATATGAGCTTTCCTGAAATGCTTTTAAAGAATAATAAATCATAGGAAAGTTGTTAAGCAATGAAAATTGCTTAGGTAAACTTTGCCCCATTCTGTTTCCAGAGCCACTCGCTACGATAATTGCATAATATCTCATAACCAGTGAAAAAACAGATGATTAGATGATTAACATCGCATCTCCGTAACTGTAAAAGCGATATTTTTCTTTTACGGCTACTTCATAAGCATGTCTAACATTTTCATATCCACCAAAAGCACTTACCATCATTAATAATGTTGATTCTGGTGTATGAAAGTTAGTAATCATACAGTTAGCAATACTAAAATCGTATGGCGGAAAAATAAATTTACTTGTCCAATCGTTTGCTGCTTTAAGTGTATGGTTTGCTGAAACCGCCGATTCAATAGCACGCATAGATGTTGTTCCTACCGCACAGATTCTACGTTTTTCTTCTAAACCTTTATTAACTACTTTTACAGCAGCTTCGTCGATAATGAACTGTTCAGAGTCCATTTTATGCTTGGTTAAATCTTCAACTTCTACCGATCTAAAGGTGCCTAGACCTACGTGAAGAGTAACTTCTGCGAAGTTTATACCTTTTAATTCTAAACGCTTCATTAACTCACGGCTAAAGTGTAAGCCAGCTGTTGGAGCTGCTACTGCACCTTCGTGTTTAGCGAAAATAGTTTGATATCTTATTTTATCTTCTTCAGTTGCTTTTCTTTTAATGTATTTAGGAAGTGGAGTTTCACCTAAAATTTCAACATTTTTTCTAAATTCTTCATCTGTTCCATCAAATAGAAAGCGAATGGTTCTACCACGAGAAGTGGTATTATCAACGACCTCGGCAACTAATAAATCGTCATCTCCGAAATACAATTTATTACCTACACGAATTTTTCTGGCTGGATCTACCAAAACATCCCATAAACGAAGTTCTTTATTTAACTCTCTTAAAAGAAAAACCTCGATGGTGGCACCAGTTTTTTCTTTGTTGCCATATAAGCGTGCAGGAAAAACCTTGGTGTTGTTTAAGATCATTACATCCTGATCATCGAAATAGCTCAAAACATCTTTAAAAACTTTATGCTCTATTTTACCGCTATCTTTATGTAAAACCATTAAACGTGCTTCATCACGTTCTTCTGATGGAGAAGATGCTAATAAGGATTCAGGAAGGTTAAATTTGAATTGAGATAATTTCATTGGATATATAGCCTATATGTAATATTTATTTCAGGGCGCAAATTTACAAAATTTAATTTGTTTTTCATTATAAATCAAGATGAATCCGACTTTGTTGTAAATAACTGATTTTTATGTGTAACGTTTTTCATTACCTTTGGTCTAAATCCTAATTATGATAATTTTTCGGTTAATTGGTGAGAGTTTTCGGTTTGCTTTCGATGCATTGCGCCAAAACAAGTTAAGGACCATGTTGTCCTTATTGGCTATTACAATAGGTATATTTATTATAATAGCAATATTTACTGCTGTTGATACCTTTAGAGCGAAATTGCAAACCAGTGTTGATAAGCTAGGGTCTAATACGCTGTTTATTCAAAAATGGCCTTGGGTTTTTGAAAATAATTTTGCGTGGTGGAAATATGTAAATCGTCCTTCACCATCTATAAGAGATTATAATCAGTTACGTGCAAGATTACACAATGTTAGAGGTGTAACTTTTGAAGTGTCGGCAAGTAACCGTACTTTAAAATATAGAAGTAACTCGATTGAGGGTGTTACAATTAATGCAGCTTCTACAGATTATGATAAAACTTGGAATTTAGATTTTGAAGAAGGACGTTATTTCACAGAATCTGAACATAACAACGGAAATCCAATTTGTATAATGGGTGCCGAAGTGGCGTCTAATTTATTCGATGGTGAGTCTGCGATAGGAAAACAAATAATGTTAATGGGACGCAGAGTTACCGTTGTAGGTGTTTTCAAAAAAGAGGGTGAAGATATGATGGGAATGTCGCAAGATGAAAATGTGTTAATTCCATTAAATTTTGCCAGAGGATTATTTGATATTCAAAGTGATCGTTATGGTCCTCAAATTACAGTAAGGGGCTTAGATGAAGTTAGCTTAAGTGAGGTAGAAAGCGAAGTTATTGGTACCATGCGTTCTATTAGAGGTATGAAACCCGGATCGGAAGATAATTTCTCTATTAATAAAGCCAATATGATTACCAAACAATTAGACTCTATGTTTGATGTTGTTGATCTGGCTGGTATGTTTATTGGAGGATTTTCTATATTAGTAGGAGGCTTTAGTATTGCTAACATAATGTTTGTTTCTGTTAAAGAACGTACCAATTTAATTGGTATTCAAAAATCATTGGGAGCAAAAGGATATTTTATATTGTTACAATTTATATTTGAATCTGTGCTTTTATGTCTGATTGGAGGGTTGTTTGGGATCTTACTCGTCCAACTACTCACCGTTGTCGTCAAAATGACTCTTGATGTGCAGATTGTACTCGATTTAGCTAACGTTTTAGTGGGCATAGGGATTTCTATCACCATTGGTGTTATATCCGGATTCTGGCCTGCATATTCCGCATCTAAAATGGATCCGGTAGAAGCTATAAGATCTTAATTGAAATTTATTGAAGTTGTTCTAAGGCTAACTTAATGCGTTTAACAGCTTCAATAAGTTTTTCTTCTGCTGCTGCATAAGAAATTCTAATACATTCCGGTGTTCCAAAAGCTTCTCCAGTAACTGTTGATACATGTGCTTTATCTAATAAATACAGACATAAATCTTCTGCATTGTTTATTGTATTAGATTCAAAACTTTTGCCAAAATAGCTACTTACTTTAGGGAAGAAATAAAAAGCTCCATCAGGTAAGTTAACCTCAATTCCTGGTATTTCTTTTAATAAAGTAAAAACGGTATCTCTTCTTTTTTTGAACTCTTTTTTCATCTCTAATACTGTAGATAAACCTTGCTCGTAAGCGGCCAAAGCTGCTCTCTGAGCAATAGAGCAGGTGCCAGAGGTAATTTGACCCTGCATCTTATCGCAAGCGCTAGCAAGTTCTTTATTTGTGGCTAAATAACCAACTCTCCAACCTGTCATGGCGTACGATTTAGAGAAGCCATTAATAACAATAACCCGATCTTTTATGGACTCGAAAGAGGCAATAGAGGCATGGGCATCGACAAAATTTATGTGTTCATAAATCTCATCAGAAATAATAAAAATATTAGGATATTTTTCAAAGACTTTAGCTAATGCAGCTAATTCGTTTTTAGAATATACAGAGCCGGTTGGGTTACATGGCGACGAAAACATAAATAATTTGGTTTTCGGCGTAATTGCTGCTTCCAGTTCTGCGGCCGTAATTTTATAATTATTTTCTACAGTAGAGTGAATAAATACAGTTTCACCCTCCGCTAACTTAATCATCTCAGAATAGGAAACCCAATATGGAGTGGGAACAATAACTTCATCGCCCGGATTTACCAAACATAATACGGCATTTGCCAGACTTTGCTTGGCACCAGTAGATACTACAATTTGATCTGAAGAATAGTCTAAATTATTTTCGGTCTTTAGCTTATTAGAAATAGCCGTTCTTAAGTCAGGATATCCGGAAACGGGAGTATAAAAAGAAAAATTAGCATCTATTGCATCTTTTCCCGCTTGTTTTATTCCATCAGGAGTATTGAAATCCGGTTCTCCAAAGCTTAAATTTATAATGTCAATTCCCTGTGCTGATAATGCTCGGCCCATCTTCGCCATCTTAATGGTTTGTGATTCAGAAAGTTGATTAATTCTATCCGATAAATAATTCATGTTTAAGTAATTTGTATTCACAACAAATATATAAACCTCTGTTCATTAGCGAGCAAAAATTAAGTTTTATTGCATTTTGTCCATTAAATTGTATTTTTATTACAGTAAATTTATAACCGTGCATCCACGTAAGAAAGCTATTTTAATATCATTGATTATCAGTATACTTCTGATGATAATCAAGTTTGTTGCTTTTTTTATTACTAATTCAAATGCTATCTTAACAGATGCTGCCGAAAGTATTGTAAACGTGATTGCTGGAAGCTTTGCCTTTTATAGTATTTACTTAAGCACGCAGCCGCGTGACGCTAATCATCCTTATGGACATGGAAAGGTAGAGTTCTTTTCTGCTTTTATAGAAGGAGCCTTAATTCTTATTGCAGGGATAGTGATCATTATAAATTCTATTTATGGTTTTATTAACCCTCCACAAATTGAGAATTTAACATTAGGTACCATATTGTTGGCATCTACAGGTTTTGTGAATTTACTAACCGGACTTTATTTAATTAAAAAAGGAAAGCAGCATAATTCTTTAACCTTGCACGCCGATGGTAAGCACTTATTAACAGATACTTATACGTCTGTCGCTTTAATCTTAGGTCTTGTTTTAATTATATTAACAGGGAAATACTGGTTAGATAGTTTATTATCTGCTATTGCAGGTGTCTATATCATTTATAGTGGATATAAACTTATTCGTACTTCTGTAGGCGGCCTAATGGATGAAAGTGATGAGAAAGTAATTCATAAAATAGTAGAGGTTTTACAAGCCAATAGAAACGACGCCTGGATAGATGTACATAACTTAAGAGCGCAACAATATGGTCCTGATTTACATATAGATTGTCATGTTACATTGCCGTATTATTATGATCTAGCAGTGGTGCATCAGGAAATTTCAGATATAGATAAGCTGGTTAATTCTAATGAATCCCGAAAAATTGAATTTTTTATTCATGCAGATCCTTGTTTGCCAGAATGCTGTCATTATTGTAAAGTGAAAAATTGCCCGGTGAGGAAGGAGGCGTTTACAGGAGAAATAGAATGGACACTTCAAAATACAAGGTTAAATCAAAAACATTTCATACATGAGTTATTTTAACATCCGGGTTTATGGTTTATTAGTAAATGAAAATCAACAGGTTTTATTAAGTGATGAACAAAAGCTTGGAAGGCAATTTACTAAATTTCCGGGAGGGGGATTAGAACTTGGAGAGGGTATTATAGATTGTTTAAAAAGAGAATATTTAGAAGAATGTAATTTAGAAATAGAAGTTGGTAAACATATTTATACGACTGATTTTTATGAGTTATCAAGTTTTAATGATAGTCAGATAATTTCTATTTATTATCTAGTTCATTCCTTAAAAGCATTAAATGTTAAAGCCAATACTATTCCTTTCGATTTTAGTGAAGATTTGGAAGCACACCAAGTTTTTAGATGGAAATCAATTAAAGACTTGATTGAAGAAGATGTTACTTTTAAAACGGATAAAATGGCCGTTTCTTTATTGAAATTACATTTTTTGATTTAGCTGCTTAACGGGCGTTGTTTTTTTATGCGGAAATAACAATTGAATCTTTATTTAAGCTAAGATTCAATTGTTATTATTGTATGAGGATTTATCTGGCTCCTGGAGGACAATGTTCTTTTAAAAACTTAGTGAAAGTTAAAGAAAGATGTTTAGATGTTCCTGTACCTTCAGAAATTCCATGTGCTCTGTTGGGATAAGCCATCATTTGAAATACTTTTCCATGCTTAATAAGTTCATTAATTAGCATCTCTGCATTTTGATAATGAACATTATCATCACCAGTTCCATGAATATACAATAAATTACCTTTAAGATTCTTTGCATGTGTAATGGGCGATCCCTGTATATAGGCCGCCTTGTCGCCAAATGGAGTTCCCATATAACGCTCTTGATAAATATTGTCGTATGTTAATTGATTAGTTACTGCGGCTACAGCGATTCCTGTTTGATATATTTCTGGATATTGGAAAAGTAAATTTAAAGTAGTAGAACCACCGCCACTCCAGCCGTGTACTGCTATTCTTGATTTATCCATGTAAGAATGTGTTTCGAGCAATTTTTTTGTGGCCATTGCTTGATCTCGTATGTTTAATATACCAATGTTCTGATAAATGCTTTTTCTCCATTCTCTACCTTTAGGAACTGGCGCTCCTCTATTATCCATAGAAATATAAATATATCCGTCTTTCGCCATATCTCCGTCGTATAGTCTATTATTACCTGCTCCAAATACATCGGCCGCAGTTTGCGATGCTGGCTCACTGTAAACATAAAATAAGACTGGATATTTTTTTGAAGGATCAAAATTATCTGGTTTTTTCATCCATCCATCCATTGTTATACCGTCTTCAGTTGTAACCTGAAAAAATTCAACTTTATTTTGAATGGGTTTTTGCATTGCAACCTGGGTCGAAATACTTCCATCCATCGATAAAGGTACCTGATCTTTAAAATTCATCCATTCTGTAACAGGACTTACCGTGGAGCTGCTATAGGTGTGTCTGGCAAATAAACCATTTGGCGAAATGGCGTAACTATGGGTTCCGGGATAAACAGACGGGGTAACTTGCTCTAATTTACCTTTGCCATCTAATTTAGTTTTGTATAAATACTTTTGAGTTGCATTATTTGGCGAGGCAATAAAATATACATAATTGTTCTTTTCATCAATTAAACTTATGCTTATTACATCAAAATCACCTTTTGTTACTTGTACTGTTTTTTTTCCGTCTTTCGTAACTCTATATAAATGATGCCATCCATCGCGCTCGCTTTCATATAAAAATTCCTTACCTGCGTTTAACCAATACCAGCTGTCTACAGCGTCTATCCATGCTTTATCAGATTCTTGATAAATTTCTAATGTGGCGCCAGTAACTGGATTAGCAGTAAACATTTTACTTACATTTTGAGCCCTGTTTATTTGCTGTATAATAACATCATTTGTATTAGGAATCCATTCCATTCTAGGGATGTAGTTTTGAACATTATCGCCAGGGACATTCATCCAGGTGGTTTTAGCGGTTGCAATATCTACAACTCCAATTCTTGTGGCCGAAGGATCTTCACCCACCTTAGGGTATTCTACAGGTATGGTATATGCGTAAATCGAGTCCGTATTATTAATCATTAAAAAATTACGGATTTTGGATGCATCTAATTGCCAATATGCTATAGATTTTCCATCAGGACTCCATCTAAAACCATCTCTACAACCAAATTCTTCTTCGTAAACCCAATCGAATGTGCCATTTATTAATCGTGAAGTTCCGTCTGTAGTAAGTGCCGTTATTTGTCCGGTAGTAACGTCATCTACATACAAATTATTTGCACTTACATAAGCTACTTTTGTTGCATCGGGCGACATCTTAGCAAACATTAAAGAAGATGCAGCTTTATCTTTACCAATTTTAATGGTTTTTTTGTTTTCTAGGTCAACAAGGTAGTAATCGCCTCTGGTATCTTGACGCCAAACTCTTTTCGAATTGGTATATATCAAAGCTTTTTTCCCATCAGCTGAAAGTTCGAAACTTCTTACAGAGATGGGGGTGGATGTGCCCGGGATAATTAATAAATCTTTAGAAACAACGGTTTTGCGTTCCATTTTAGGTAATTGAACAATTTGAATTTCACCATTCGAAATTTGATAATATCCTGTTCCATCGGTAGTCCAGTTTATTCCGCCTCTTGATTGAGCGAAAATTTGTGTAGTTGTAACTATTAAAAGGCCAATTAATAATTTACAAAATATCGATCTTTTCATTGTTGTTATTTAAAGGTGTTAAGGGTTTTTGTAAATTTATAAAAAAATAAAGGCTTTTAAGTAGTTGGTAACAATACTACTTAAAAGCCTTTAAGAATAAATCAGGAGAGTTATTATCCGCCTTGAAGTAAATCTTTTATATTCATTTCTACATAACCTTCGGGTACCTTAGTGGTAGATAATTCGCCCACTTTTTCTTCATTTACTTTTTCCAATGTTACCGTTCCTTGTCCGTTTTTAAATTGAACGACTGTAGCATTTACTAGCAAAAATCTTGTTAATGAATTTTTAGGAATATCAATATCATTAGTGGCCCATAGTTCAAGCTGCTTTCCACTATCATCACTATAAGTATATTTAACACAGTTAAAGCCATTGATTATTTGTTTTTCGTCTGTGGCTTTAAAGTCTAATAATTTAGGAGAGTTTGCTCTTTGTGCATCCATATCTTCTTTAGACATTTTAGCAGCAATAAATTGATCGGGATCTGCTGCAATTAACAGTAATCCATTATCATTTTCCGAATCAACAATAATTTCTATAGTTGATTCTTCAGACACCATTTCTGTTTTAGAGATAGGGCCATTAAAATAGATTTTATTTTCTACTATACCTTGTGTTCCTTCTATTTTATAGTTTGCTATTCCTTCAGTAATTTTTTTCTGTGCTTGAACGAATAAAGCAGTAGTTATAAATAATAGTGTTAAGGCAGATGTTTTAAGTTTGTTTAGCATGTTTTTTATTGATTAATTTTACCAAGTTATTTTTTCTTTGTTTAAGAATGCGGATACACCTTTCTTAAAATCGTTAGATGCTCTAACTTTTGCATTTAATTGTACTGCAGCATCTAATTGCAGCTCTAATTGTGGATGATAGGTTGAATTTAACAGATGTTTTGTTTCTTTTAGAGAATTATAAGAAGAATTTTGACAAATTTGTTTTGAAAATGTTTCAACTGATTCATTTATAGACTCTTTATTTTCTATGAAATTAATTAGTCCAATTTCTTTTGCTTTATCAGCAGAAATTAAATTGCCCGTAAATAGTAACTCTTTAGAAGTGGCTTCGCCTAATTTGCTAATTAAAAATACCGATACAATAGCGGGTACAAAACCCAATTTTACTTCTGTATATCCAAATTTTGCTTCTGGAACTGAAAAAACAAAGTCACATATAGTAGCCAAACCACATCCTCCTGCAATAGCATGACCTTCTACTTGTGCAATTACAATTTTTGGATGGTTGTAAATTAAAGAGAATAGTATTCTTAAATTATTAGAGTCTTGAAGGTTTTCTTCAAATGTGTTTGTTTGTAATTGCTGTAGATATTCCAGATCGGCACCTGCACTAAAAACATCTCCTTCTGCTTTTAGTATAACTACTTTTACAGAATCATTTGTAGAAGCGTCTAAAAAAGCTTGTGTAAGATCTTCTACCAATTGTGGGTTTAAAGCATTTTTTTTGGATACTCTACATAGCGTTATAGAGGCTATTCTGTTTTGAATAGTATAATTTACTAATTTTTCCATTTCTCCAAAGATGCGAGATTAAATCTGAAATTGGATTTTTTTGAATGATTAAAATTCAGCTAGCATAACGTCTTTTTGTTTTAATGAAGTACTGGTAACGTTTTATACTGGTTTCCAATTAGGAAATAAGTTTTTGAAGTCAAAATATCTTTTTCTTTTAAAAAGAATTCATTTGAAATGCTATTGCCATAAATGACGTATTTGTTGTGGTTGATTAATTGAATGTTTTGAGCTTTGCTTAATGTATTTTTTCCATGAAAATATACTAAATCGTAGCCACTTGGAAGACCATTGTCTACGATGCAATCATCAATAATGATTAATTTGAAGTTAGAGGTTTTTATAGCTGTATGTTCGTGGTTGATTACTGGATTAGGTAGGTTTATCTCTTTAATAGTTGTTTTGGATATTTTGAGTTTAATGAGGCTTGGTTTAATGACATATTGAAAAGTTTTTTCTGACTGATTTAAGTTTGTAAAAAGTGTCATTTGGTGATTAAAGATGAATCCGATTCCTAGATTGTTTTTTAGACTATAAATAATCACTTGGTCTTTTCTATTAAGATAAATCAACCTACTGTAAATGATATATATCCAACAACAAGTAATTGCCATGATTAATATTTTAGATTTCTTATGAAGAGCCCCCAATGTTATTAAAATAATAAAGGCACTGATTAAAAAGATTTGAAATAAATCAATTTGAATACCCTGAATGCTTGAAAAGGGAAGTTTGGTGATCAAAAATAAACCGTTGTATGTAAATTCGAGGATCCACTGTAAAATAGGGCCGACAAATTCAAAACCTGGAATTAGGATTAACACGCCCAATCCCATAATCATATTAATAGGAAACATTATAAACAGATTCCCCAATAAAAAATAGACAGGAAACTGATGAAAATAGTATATACTTAAGGGCAAGGTTGCTAGCTGTGCCGAGAAAGACATCGCACAAAGTTCCCATAACTTATTAAATATTTTGGTTTTGAAAAAAAATAGATTTGTAATAATGGGTTGTAGAAGTATTAATCCTAGAACAGCAAAATAGGAAAGTTGGAAGCCAACATCTAATAAATAGTATGGATTATATATTAATAAAATCCATGCAGAAAACGCCATGATATTTAAAATATTACTGGTTCTATTAAGGTTTGATGCCAGAATTATTAAAGTAATCATTATTACTGCTCTTAACGCCGGAGGAGAGAAACCTGTGAGGAAAGTGTACAGCCATAGTAGTATTATTATTAGTGCTAATTTTATATATTTTAAGACAGTTTTATTATTGAGGAAGAAGAACAGGTAGTTAAGAAAAATATATATTATAGCTACATGCGCCCCAGAAACTGATAATGCATGTATGGTTCCGGTTACTGAAAAAGATTGAATAGTTTCTTGTGATAAATCAGCTCGATAACCTAATATAAGTGTAGATGCAATGCTGGAGGCCTCCGAGTTTTTTATCAGTTTGTTGTATTTTTTAATTTGTTTTTCACGAAGTTCATAAGCTAATTTTTGGAGTATATTTCCTTGAAAAATATTTAGATGTATAATTTCATTTGAATTAGCAAAAGCGGTATGAAAAATATTTTTTGTGGATAACCAAAACTTGAAATCAAATTCACCTGGATTTAAAGGATGAAGGGTTAAGTTAATAGGAACATTAGAAATAATTGTTTCACCATATTTAGGTGTAGTCATCTTTGTAGAGTCGTTTTTTTGAATAAAACTCACTTTTCCTGTTACTGGAATCCATTTATCACTGAAAACTTTTTGAACTCTTATATTAAATTTTATTATTTCATTTTGAATATTTGGTTCGTTAATTATAACTGCTTCAAATTTTGAAAATGCGTAGTTGGAGAAGTGGTTAGACTTTTTAAGTTCATTGAAATTTAAAAATGAATAATATCCGATACTAATAAACAGTATATAAACTCCTGTACTGTTGATAAAATGAACATATTTTTTGTTAAATAATTTATTGATGAAAGACCTGCATAATAAAATGGGAAAAATAATAGAGAGAAGATAAAAAGCTATAGATTTATAAGTGTGGTTTTCGAAGAGTATGGCAAGGGAACTTCCTAAAATATGAGCAAGTAAAATCTTAATGAATATTAATTCTGAGGCTTTATGCATTTTACAAAGCGTAAATTATCTGAAATTTTACTTCTTGTTTTTTATTTCCGGGTATTTCATCTAATCCAGAGCCTATACTTGTATTTTTTGGATATATAGATAAAATGTATTTACTCCAGATGTTAATATTATTTGTTAGCTGAACTTTTAAATTTGTATAAAACCTAATACCTTTTCCATAGTACATTCCGAATCCACCCGCGTGTAAAACATCTTGTTCGTAGGCGTAAATTCGAGTATTGTAGGAAGTGTTAAAATAACCCAATCTTATATTTCCATTTAATTTTTGGACGGGTTTATAAAGGAAATCTAGTAGTAAAGCATAGCCAAATTCTTTATTCCCTTCTTTTTGAAATTGCGATAAGTAAAGATGAGTTCTAATACCCGTTTTTTGATTAAAGTCAAATACATTCTGATATTTAAGTTGTTCTTTATTATAATGTGTTATTTGAGGTATGTGTAGGGTTTGATCAGAGTTTTGAGGTTTTAAGCCCGTCTTATAGGATAGTGTGTGTTTTATAGACTTGTTAGGTATATAAAATATTGTAGACTGGAACTCTCTTCCAAAAGAAGGGCTGTTAACCCGATATTTTAGCCAAGGAAATCTAAATTCATCTACGTAAATAGAAAATTTAAAACGTTTTCCAAACTGTAGATTTAGCCCCGTATATAATCCGTTTTCGTTATTATTTGTGTTGTTTTCTCCAATTGCATTACTAAAAGTAGTGTAATAGTTAACAGGATAACAACGGTAAACTGAAGAAAGAGATATGGTAGGTGAAAGACTGATTAATAAGCCTTTAATAAATGCAATGTTTCCAGGTCTACTTTTAGCCACTTCACCAAATAAATACATGTTTTTGAAGTTTCGATTGTATGCTAGCCCGAAATTAATGAGGTTATTACCCTGAAAGTTAAATTGATTATATAAAGGATTGGCTGGTTTAAATTGATGGTTAAAAATTGTGTGATAAGCAATTGCTGTAATTTGAAAGTTAGCTAATACGGCTTGCAAAGCACCAGCATGAATTTGTTGATTTAAGCTTTCTTGGTTATTTATCTCTGAAGAGGTTCTATGTAATCCAGAAGTATTGATGTTAGAAACATATCCTTCTCCATTTATCCAGTCAATTTTTGCATCTAGGTTTCGGTTAGAGTAGAAGACATTTACTAGTAGATTTTTAGATAAGGAAGTATTGAAAGCGATGCCTCTTAAAAAGCTGAATTCGTTTGTTGAAGTATAAGTTTTGAGCCCATTTTCATTTCTGGTTAATCCTATTATGTCCGCTCCTTTCCCTAATGCAAACCCTGTCCACAAGGTTAAACCCTGTCCAAATTGAGCATTATAATCGCCGATAATTAGTTTGTTGATTTTACCAATATTATTTAGGCTGATGTTTCCAGAAATATAATCGGGTATTTTTCTGTCTTTTTGTATATAAGTTTCTCCAGCATCTTTTTCTAGTGTTAAATTTATGTTTAAATGTTTGACCCCGTTAAAATTATATCTTATTAGTAATTTATCGGGACTGCCCAAATATCTGTTTCCAGACTTTCTGATAAAACCTGTAGATTTTTCTAATTGCTGTGCGTATCGTATTAAAATTCTATGCTGATTTTGGGAAAAGCTATTCTTTAAACTTAAGTTAGAAGTGGTTGTGCCTAATGTTAAAAAAGGGAGCAAGGCTTCTACTGTTTCCACATCTAACCCTTGTATGGATTGCAGTTCTACTAAATCTAATAATTTACCATTCTGTTGAATATGCTTTAATATGCTTTCTATTTGTAAAGGATTTAGGAAGAAAAGAAAACTTAATTCCTCTTTTGTAGCTTTATTGATATTAATGGGTTTAGACTTTAATTTTTCTAGCTGTATACTAATTTCACTAATATCAAAATCTTCATCTTCTAAATTGAGTTGCTCAATAATATTTCTCACAAGTGTGTCTTGAGCAACTGAAGATTTAATACTTATAAAAGTAAACAATAAAAAATATAGAATTTTAAAACGCATAGCTCAGCTCTATTTGGTTTGTTAATCCTAAGGATATGTTGTCAGAAATAGCGTTAGAAAGATTCCATCTTCTGTTTTTAACGCCAAAACCTGCAAATCTTTGGAATGGATGTGATTGTGCACCAATTCTAAGTGATAATAAAGGATGAATGTTATATTCAAGACCTATTGTGAATTGTTGTGTCTGCTTGTTATCTATTTTTAGAGAACTGGTTATTAGCACCTGTTGGTTGGGTATGTAGGTGATTCCGCCATTGTAGGTTGGATGTAATAAGTTTTTTGAAGACGGATCCGAATAAATTTTAAGATCGTTTAAACTTAAACCGATGAGCCATTGAGGATGGATAGGAAAAAAAGCTCCCAGTTGTATAGCTAGTTGATTTGATTGAAAATAAGTGGGGATTACAATTGATCTGTAACTTAACGACATACCTAAACTAAAATTTTGGAATTGGCGGGCATATGCGGTATTAAAATTATTATCGGTATAAAATCTATTGCCGTATTTGAAAGCAGTTAACGAGATATTATTTCTCTGAAAAGGAAGACTTAACAAGATGGATTGGGTCGAAATCTCAGAAACTGATAGGTAATGTTGATAAGAAAGAGCGGTGATGAATTGATTGAAAGTTAATCCGGCTGGATTGTTAAATCCATTCCAAGGATCATTTAAGGACACATAGCTCTTGCCCAATGCATTTATTCTGCTGCCCATTTGAGCTTGCAATTGTGTTGTACTTATAAGAAAATAAATGAGAAGCCCATATTTCATGTCAGATCAGTTTTTAATCAATATGGGATGATAGATCAAATATATTAATTTTAATTAATAATTTAAAATAATAACCAATAATTATTTGTTGTTTTGTTTTTTTACATATCTATACAACACATTATGTATGTATTTCATACATTTGTAACATGTTAAAAGCTTCTTCAATTAAGAAATCATATGGTAGTTTGCCTATTTTAAAAGGGGTAGATATAGAGGTTAATAAGGGTGAGATTGTGAGTATAATTGGAGCTTCGGGGGCTGGTAAAAGTACATTGTTACATATTTTAGGAACGCTAGATAAGGCAGATTCTGGTAATTTAATATTGAATAATATTAATATTAATAAACTTTCACATAAACAATTGAGTGATTTTCGGAATAAAAATATTGGTTTTGTTTTTCAGTTTCATCATTTGTTGCCAGAGTTTACTGCATTAGAAAATATATGCATTCCTGCTTTTATAGCAGGTACATCTGAAAAAGTAGCTAAGAAACGAGCTATGGAGTTGTTAACTTTATTTGGACTGGAAGATAGGGCTTTACATAAGCCTAGCGAGCTTTCGGGAGGTGAACAACAACGTGTTTCTGTTGCGCGGGCTTTGATTAATGATCCGGCGATTGTATTGGCTGACGAGCCATCGGGTAATTTAGATTCAGCAAATGCTGAGGCTTTGCATTCTTTTTTAATAAAACTGAGAGACCAGTTTAATCAAACTTTTGTTATAGTGACGCATAACGACGAATTAGCAAAAATAAGCGATAGAGTGGTTACAATGAAGGATGGCTTAATCATATAATAATAGTGAATATTTTAATTACTGCAGGACTGTCTGCTAAATCATTTAAATTGGTTAATCTTTTAAATGAGCATTCAATTTTTTTGGCCGATTATGGCGAATTGCCTTCTATGAATCTTCCAAATGTACTTTTTAAGAGTTTAGGAGATAGGAATGAGGAAACTTTAGCACATACTCTATTGTCGGCTTGCTTGGATTTGAATGCCGAGGTTTGTGTTCCACTTTGGGATAACGAGATAAAGAGTTGTCGGGCTGCGAAGATTTTATTTGAAGAATTTGGCATTCAGTTGGTGGTGCCTGATGTTGATTTACAGGAAATTGATTCTATTGAGATCAGTGCTGCCAATGAAGTAGTGGTTTTATTAAATGGGAGAGATATAGTTACAAAACAAAGTCACCATTCTTATAAAAATTACAGTGGTGTATATTACCAACCTTCAGGTAGTTTGAAAACTCAGATTTATAAAGCAGGATAATGGACAAAAAATTAGATATAACTACCTATAAAACATTAGTTTTTGATTTGGATAATGTGCTTTATCCTGAAAAAGATTATTTAATTCAGGTATATTATTTATTTGCTCAATTTATGGAATACACCGAGCAAATGAACGCACAAAATATGGTAGATTTTATGAAGGAGGTTTTTGAAAAAGAGGGTCGAGAAGATATTTTTGAGAAAACAAGTAAAGCTTTTTCCATTCCGGAAAAGTACAAGCATAATTTTAAGCTATTACATATTACCGCACGGTTACCTTTAAAGTTATTGATGTATAAATCAACTTTAAATTTTATGCAAAAAGCTGCGGGAAAAGGTAAACAATTAATACTACTAGCAGATGGAAATCCCGAAATCCAAATTAATAAGATCAGACAGTTAGAATGGAATGGGTTAGAAACTTCCATCAAGGTTTATTTTACGGAGGAGTTAGCTAAAAGTAGAGATTTAGCAATTGTGCGTTTATGTTCAGAACTAAAAATTAATTCGGAGCAATTATTGCTAGTTGATGAAATAATTTAACACTTTTTTACATTATAATAGCTAGAATTATTATAAATTACATTATATCTATAACATACATATGAAATTCAGATTTACTAAATTGAATGTAGGGCTACTTTTTGTAGGGGCATTGTTTTTTATGGCAGCGTGTAAGAAAACGGTAACACCCGATCCAATAGTTAATCCACCAACTAGTACTAGGGCCGAGTTAACTAAGGATTCTATTTACCTGTATGCCCAGCAAACCTATTTTTGGAATGCAGGAATGCCTACTTACTCTGCTTTTAATCCACGTAAATATAGTACTAATCAAGATGTGCTAAATGCTATTAAGGAATTACCAAGTACTGGGAAGCCAACAGATAAGTATTCTTTTATTGATGATGGTTCGACGGCGAGTACACTGAGTGGGGTTGGGGGTGACTTTGGTTTTTCCGTATTTTTTAATGCTGCAACTGACTTGAGAGTGAAATATGTGTATGCTAATTCACCGGCAAGTAATTTAAATTTGAAAAGAGGAGATAGAATATTATCTTTTAATGGTAGAACGGATGTGAGTGCGAACAGTCAATCTTTTATAGACGCTTTAAATAACGGGTTATTTGGAAATGGCACCACAATTACCATGAATATTCAGAAAGCAAATGGATCAACTGCTAGCGTGGTAGTAAATAGAGGGCCGTTTACTATAAATCCAATTATTTATTCAAATATCTATACCGTGGGTACAAAGAAAGTGGGGTATATCGTTTATAATAGCTTTACAACTAATTCTACAGCTGGTTTAGATGCTGTATTTGCGCTTTTTGCTGCTCAAGATGTAACAGAAGTTATTCTGGATTTAAGGTATAATGGTGGTGGCTCGGTGGGCACCGCAGTAAATTTGACAAATTTAATTGCGCCATCTTCTCAAAATGGAAAAACAATGTTTACCACTTATTTTAACACAACTATGCAAAGCGGACAGGCCACTATACTTCAAAATCAAAAATTTTGGGGAGAAGGGAATGATGGAGTAACTCGCCTGTATTCTTATTTTGATTTTAATTATGCACCAACTAAGGCCGCTGGTAATTTAGATGAGTTTCAAAAAAGAGGTTCGGCAAACAAAATTACCAGAGCTTATTTCTTAGTTACCGGAGCTACAGCATCAGCAAGTGAGTTGGTAATTAATAATTTAAAGCCAGTTATGGATGTGAAAGTAATTGGTAGAACTACTTATGGAAAGCCGGTAGGATTTTTTGCAATCAGAATTGATGAATCAGATCTTTATATTCCTCAATTTCAGACCAGAAATCAAGTGAATTTTGGGGATTATTTTAATGGTTTTGTTCCTGATGTAACCATTGCTGATGATGTAACCAAGGAGTTTGGAGATGTATCTGAACGTTATTTAGCTTATGCTTTAAACTATGCTGAGAAAGGAAATTTTAATCTTTCTGTAAGTAGATTAAATTTATTAAGCTCTGTAAATCCTTTGCCAGTTTCTACTGAAGCTAGACTTACAGATGAATTAACTAAGAATGAGTTTAAAGGGATGGTTGACGACAGACCGAGATTTAGATTAAATAAATAAGAAGGATATCGAGAGCAGGGAGTTCGGACAATTATAAATACAAAAATATAGCTCGTTGAGAACCTAAATATAAGTTAAATGCTTAGATTATGGGTTTCAGAATAAGTATAGAATCTCTTATCATAAAAAAAGCGGCAATCTCAAGATTGCCGCTTTTTTTATGAAGAAAATGTTATTACATAATCAATTTACTTTTTAAAGTATTTGGATTTGCGGAAAGGGCTTTATCTAGATTTTTTACTACTTGTAAAATTGCATTGGAAGCATCAATATAGAATTTTTTATTAATTGTACTAAATTCATCTGTTTCTTTATGATAATGCGCATGATCTTCTACTCCGAAATAAATAAATGGAACACCTTTAGCATTAAATGCACCTTGATCACTTTGGTTGGTCCAATCATCTCGACCTTGTTTCGGATCATCGTGACCAAAAAGTATTTTTAAATCAGCAGTGTTACTGGTAATAAATGGTTTTAATTCCGGGTATTTGAAAGTTCCAACAGCATATAACTCGCCTTTATCATTATTACTGATCATATCCATGTTAATATTTAAGCGAATATCTTCCAATGGAACAGTCGGTACTTTAACAAAAGCATGTGCGCCTTGTAAGCCCATTTCTTCTGCATCAAAAGCAGCAAATACTAAAGTGTGTGTTGGTTTGTTTTTAGCATAGTAACTGGCAATATGTAACAGTGCTCCAACTCCAGATGCATTATCGTCTGCGCCGTTAAATATCTTGTCGTTGTTTATACCAATGTGATCGTAATGTGCAGAAATAACAATTGTCTTATTGCTGGTGCCCTTAACCACACCTATAATGTTTTTACCTTCTACTGGAGCAGTTGCACCTCTACGGGTAAAACTAAAATCGTCAATAAAAGTAGATTTGCCGTCTAATTTTTGTAGTCCTATTTCATTAAATCTGGAAATGATGTATTCTCTGGCTAATTCGGCGCCTTTGGTGCCAGTTCTACGACCTTCAAATGCATCTGAAGAGAGTGTCTCTACATCTTTTAATAAATTTCCTTCAGCACTAAAAGGGCTGTCTTTCTTTATAGTTGCGCATCCGCTTAGAGCGATCAAAGCAACAAAAAATAATTTTTTCATTCGTTGTAAGTTTCTTTTAAAAAGTTGTTTTTGGTTGATAGTAGATGTTGTACTTTCAAAGGTAAAAATAATGTCTTAATTGTTTTTAAAAAATTAGCTTAACAGAAGTTTTAGTTACATTAGATAAAATTAAAATTATGGAATATAGAAGATTAGGCAAGTCAGGTTTGCAGGTAAGTGCTTTGTCGCTCGGAAGCTGGCTAACATTTGGTAAGCAAATAAGTGATAAAATGGCAGATAAGTTGATGGGTATTGCTTATGATGCGGGTGTGAATTTTTTTGATAATGCAGAAGTATATGCAGAAGGGAAGTCGGAAGAAGTAATGGGTAAAATTTTGAAATCGAAAAAATGGGATAGAGAATCGTTTGTTGTATCCAGTAAAGTTTTTTTTGGAACTGATAAAAAAGGACCAAATAGAGTTGGATTGTCGCGTAAACATGTTATTGAGGCATGTAATGCGGCAATGCGAAGATTGCAGGTCGATTATCTGGATTTGTATTTTTGCCATAGACCAGATCCTCAAACACCTATCGAAGAAACGGTATGGGCAATGAATACTTTATTACAGCAAGGTAAAATATTGTATTGGGGAACTTCTGAATGGAGTGCAGCTGAAATTGTGCAGGCCGTGTCTGTTGCAAAACAATATAATTTGATAGGTCCTACAATGGAGCAGCCTCAATATAATTTATTAGAACGCACTAAAGTAGAAAGAGATTATTTGCCTATTTACGAAAATTCTGGATTGGGCACTACTATATGGTCGCCTTTAGCTTCGGGGTTATTATCTGGTAAATACACTGCTGGTAAAGCTAAAAATACCCGATTAGATATGGCAGGAATGGAGTGGCTAAAAGAAGCAGCATTGACCGAAAACCGCTTGAAAAAAGTGAAATCACTTCAAGAGTATGCAGATAAATTAGGTCTGCCGTTGGCTAAGTTATCATTGGCGTGGTGTTTAAAAAACCCTCATGTAAGTACAGTTATTTTAGGCGCTTCTAAGGAAGAACAGTTAATAGAAAATCTTACTGCCTTAGACGCAGTACCATTATTAACTGATAAGGTGATGGAAAAAATAGACAAAATTATGGGCACAAAGCCGAATGTTTAAGCGTTTTTCCATTTCTGCTTTAGGCTGGAAGGTCTAAGCTCTGAGCTTTTAGTTTTCACCTTTCACCTTTCACCTTTCACCTTTCACCTTTTTCCTTTTAGCCTGTAGCTTGTGTAGCTTTCCCTTTTTCAGCCTTTTTATTAAATCTCTTCATTAAGTTTTAATAAAAAGGCTTTTAATTTTTCTAAAGAGGCAATTACTTTTTGATTTTCTCTTACTTCAGAATTATTGTTTTTAAGGTGTTCTTTGGCACCTTTTAAGGTAAATCCTTTTTCGTCTACTAAATGAAAAATAACCTTTAAGTTTTCGATGTCGGCAGGGGTAAATAAACGATTACCTTTTTTGTTTTTTTTAGGTTGAAGTATTTCGAATTCTTTTTCATAAAAACGAATTTGAGAAGCATTTACACCGAACATTTCGGTTACTTCGCCCATGGTGTAATACATCTTATTTATTTCTCTTTCCTTGTACGGCATACTACTTACTGAAAACTAACAAGTTACAAATCTCATCTAAAGTATGTAAATGTAAACGGATTTTAACAAAATCCCGCAATAAAATTTTAATTTTGTTGTATATGAATACACCAATCACAGCGCAGGAGGCTAGACAAGCATTTTTAGATTTTTTTAAAGAAAAACAGCATAAAATTGTTTCTTCAGCACCAATTGTGCTTAAGAATGACCCTACATTAATGTTTACAAATGCGGGGATGAATCAGTTTAAAGCTTTTTTTCTAGGAGAGGCTCCAGTCGTTAATCCACGTGTGGCTGATACACAGCGATGTTTACGTGTTTCTGGCAAGCATAACGATTTAGAAGAGGTAGGGATAGATACGTACCATCACACCATGTTTGAGATGTTGGGTAACTGGAGTTTTGGTGATTATTTTAAGAAAGAAGCCATTGCATGGAGTTGGGAGTTGTTAACGGAAGTGTATAAAATACCTAAAGACCAATTATATGTTTCTGTTTTTGAAGGAGATCCTTCAGAAAATATTCCTATGGATGCGGAAGCTTTTGAGATTTGGAAACAATATGTTCCTGAAGATCGGATTATTCTAGGCAATAAGAAAGATAATTTTTGGGAAATGGGCGATACAGGACCTTGTGGACCTTGTTCAGAAATTCATGTCGATTGTCGTACGCCAGAAGAACGCGCATCGGTTAGTGGTAAATCGTTGGTTAACGCCGATCACCCTCAAGTAATTGAAATATGGAACAATGTATTTATTCAATTTAACAGATTAAAAGATGGATCGTTGCAGGCATTGCCTAATAAGCATGTAGATACTGGAATGGGTTTTGAGCGATTGGTTCGTGTGCTTCAACAGAAGACTTCTAATTACGATACAGATGTATTTCAACCGTTAATCCAATACATAGCAAAAGAATCGGGGATTGGCTATAATTCTGGAGCCGAGCCTGGTGATAAAGATTGGGCGGCTGCGGTGGCTATGCGTGTAATGGCTGATCATATTAGGGCTATTTCGTTTGTGATTGCCGACGGACAATTACCTTCTAATAATAAAGCTGGATATGTTATAAGACGTATCTTGAGAAGAGCAGTACGTTATGCTTATACCAATTTAGGCATTAAAGAGCCATTTTTAAATCAGTTGGTACCTATTTTAGCAGAACAGTTTAAAGGCGTCTTCGATGAACTGATAAATCAGCAAGATTTTGTTCAAAAAGTAGTTTTAGAAGAAGAAGCCTCTTTTTTAAGAACATTATCTGCAGGTTTACAACGTTTCGATAAATATGCAGCTAAAAACAATACGGTAGACGGTGACTTTGCATTCGAGTTATCAGATACATTTGGTTTTCCGATCGATTTAACTGAGTTGATGGCCAGAGAAAAGGGATGGGCGGTTGATCTTGAAGGATTCGAAAAAGCTTTGGAAAAACAAAAATCTAATAGCCGAGCAGCTACAACTATTGATACCGCCGATTGGGTTACTGTAGCTGGCGGAGAAGCAACAGAATTTGTAGGTTATGATACGCTCCAATCGCCAGTCGTTATATTAAAATACAGAAAAATTACGATTAAAGGTACTAGTCAGTATCAAATAGTGTTCGATAAAACACCTTTTTATGCAGAGAGTGGAGGTCAGGTAGGAGATAAAGGATGGTTGGAAGATACAAGCGGAAATAGGCTTGTTGAAATAATAGATACTAAAAAAGAAAATGGACTAATTGTTCATTTTACAAATGAACTTCCCGAAGATATTATGGGTCAGTTTGTAGCTGTGGTAAATGCTCAAGAGCGATTTAATTCACAAGATAATCATTCTGCAACGCACTTAATGCATGCTGCTTTAAAGCAAGTTTTAGGAAATCATGTTAATCAAAAAGGATCGTTGGTTAGCCCTACGCAGCTGCGTTTCGATTTTAGCCATTTTTCTAAAGTAACTGATGAGCAATTAGCTGAGATTGAGAAAATAGTAAATGATAAAATAAGGCTGAATATTCCGTTAAAAGAAGAACGCGAAGTTCCTTATCAGCAAGCGTTAAATATGGGTGTTACGGCTCTTTTTGGAGAGAAATATGGCGATTATGTACGTGTAATTACCTTCGATGATCATTTTAGTAAAGAATTGTGTGGCGGTACACATGTGCGTGCTACAGGGGAAATAGGCTATTTTAAAATTGTTTCTGAGAGTGCCGTAGCTGCGGGGGTACGAAGAATAGAAGCTTTAACAGCTGGTCCAGCTATAGAGTATGTAGATCAACAGTTAGCAGAAGTAGCTAAAATTAAGTCTTTATTTAAAGGTCAGCAAGATATTGCGTTAGCAATAACACAGTTAATAGAAGAAAATGCAAACCTTAAAAAGGAGGCTGAGAAACGCGCAATTGAACAGGCCGAATTGTTGAAACATGAATTAGTACATCATGTTAAAACAATTAATGGAGTGAACTTTATAGCTAAACATGTTAATTTGGCATCCGCCGATGTGGTAAAAACACTTGCTTTTGGAGTAAAAGATTTAGTAGATAATTTATACTTAGTGCTTACCTCTACGATAGATAATAAGCCTGGAATTACCGTTATGTTGTCTGAAAATTTGATTGCCGATAAAGGATTAAATGCAAGTCAGTTGGTACGTGAGCTAGGTAAATTGATACAAGGAGGCGGGGGTGGTCAGCCGTTCTATGCAACCGCGGGCGGTAAAGATGCTTCAGGTTTAGAGAAAGTATTAACTCAAGCCGAAACGTATATTAAATAAGGTGTTTATGGATAAGCCAGTAGGGACAACAAATTCTGGATACGAATTGGTTGCGGGGTTGGAAATCCATGTTCAACTAAATACGCAGACTAAGTTATTTTCGGGCGATATTGCTTTAGCCGGTAGTGAAGCCAATCATAATATTTCCATTGTGTCTTTAGGCATGCCTGGCGCGTTGCCGGTATTGAATAAAGCGGTAATCGAAAAGGCAGTTCGTATGGGACTGGCTTTAAATTGCTCGATTAATTTGACGAATAGGTTCGACAGAAAAAGCTATTTCTATGCCGATTTGCCAAAGGGATATCAAATTACGCAAGATGTATTACCTATTTGTGTAAATGGTTTTTTGCTTATTAAGCGTGCGGATGGTGTAGAACGAAAAATAAGAATCAATAGAATTCATTTAGAAGAAGATGCAGGAAAAAGTATGCACGACCAGGATCCGGCGTTTTCGTTTATAGATTTAAACAGAGCGGGCGTTCCATTAATCGAAATTGTAACTGAACCTGATATTAGAAGTGCCGAAGAAGCAGGTTTAATTTTATCCGAGATTAGAAAATTGGTTAAGCATCTGGATGTTGGCGACGCCAATATGGAAGCTGGTAATTTGCGTTGTGATGCCAATATTTCTATACGACCAATAGGCGAAGAGCTATACGGGACAAGATGTGAGGTGAAAAATCTTAATTCTATCAAAAATTTACGTCGGGCGGTTGATTTTGAATTTCAAAGGCAAGTGAGTTTATTAGGAGCAGGCGAGCAAGTTATTCAGAGTACTTTAAATTTTGACGCAGAAACAGGTTATACTAGTCCCATGCGCACTAAAGAAGAGGCAAATGACTACCGTTATTTTCCGGATCCAGATTTGCCACCGATTGTAATTTCTGAAAGTTGGTTGCACGAAATTCGGTTGAATATGCCGCAATTACCAGCTGATATTTTGAAAGATTTGATGGGTAAATATGATGCTACACAAGAAGAAGCGGCTTTATTAAGTGAAGATGCTTCATTGTTAAAGTATTTTAATTCTGCTTTGGAAACTGTGCAGCAACCTAAGTCGCTAATTAATTTTCTGTTAGGTCCGGTGCGTGGTTTGTTATCGGAAAGTCAAATTGATATAAATAATTGGATAGTTTCGCCACGGCAACTAGCGGTAATCATTAACTTAGTTGATGCTCGAAAAATAACCCATCAATCTGTTTTTCAGAGGCTTATTCCAAAAATAATTGATTCGGAAATGAACCCTGAACAGATAGCCGAAGATTTAAAACTGTTAGTTGTCAATGATACGGAAGCTTTAGATGAATTAATTGAGTTAGTTTTGCAAAAATATGCGGCACAAGTTACTGCGTATAGAAATGGAAAAAAAGGTGTTTTGGGATTGTTTGTGGGAGAAATAATGAAGAGTACTAAGGGTAAATTTGACCCATTGGTAGTTAATTCAATGATTATAAAAAAAATAGAAAATGAGAAAAATTAGTCTGTTTGTATTGCTATTGGTTGTTTTTGCGAGTTGTAAAGACAAAACAAAATTTGTGTTAAATGGGAATATAGCGAACGCTGAGAAAGGTTCGATGGTTTACTTATATGGTTTCCAAAATGCGGATGTTGTTCCTATTGATAGCACTTTCTTATCAGATAACGGTGACTTTATTTTTGAACGTGATGCCAAAGATCCAGAGTTATTCAGACTTATTTTAGATATGAATGCTTATATGTTTGTAGCTGGAAACGGAGATAACATTACTTTGAAAGCAGACGCAAATGATTATACAGGAGCTTATACTTTAGAAGGTTCTGACGATGCCAAGATATTAAGTGAATTAAATGCTATAAAGAATAAAAACACCTTGGTTTTAGAGAAAATTGAAGGTGAATTTGAAGAGAAGGTTACTGCAGAACCAGAAAAACGTCAGGCATTATTAGATGTTTTTTCACCTATTTATGAGAAAGCAAAAAATGAAGAGAGTGAAGAAATTGCAAAATTTGCGATTGATAATAGTAGCTCCTTAGTAAGTTTTTACGCTATTAGCATGCTTAATTCTGATAAACATGGTGCTGCGGTAGTAGCGTATTCTGACAAGATTGCTGACAAGTTTGTTGGAAATAGATTGGTCGATTCTTTTAAAGCAACCGCTAACACTATGCGTACGCTTCAAATTGGCGCAACTGCACCTGAGTTTAACACCTATACACCAGATGGTAATGCAGTTAGTTTAAAAGATTTTAGAGGGAAATACGTCTTAATAGAGTTTTGGGCATCTTGGTGCCAGCCATGTAGAGCTGAGAATCCTATCATCTTAGCAGCATACAATAAGTTTAAAGACAAAGATTTTACGGTTTTTGGTATTTCAATTGATAAAGATAAAGACGCGTGGGTAGAAGCTATAAAGGCTGATGGATTACCTTGGACTCAAGGAGGAGATGGGTTTGGATTCGAAGGACCGATTGCTAGATTGTATATGTTACAGTCTACACCAAGCTCATTTTTATTAGATAAAGAAGGAAAGATTATTGCAAAGAATTTAAGAGGCCCGCAATTAGATGAATTTCTATCTAAAACCATAAAATAAATTGGGGTTAAAACGGTAAGTATATATTTCATTAACTTTAAGGTGGCGTGATAGAACGACTAGGTTGTGAAAATGACACCTTTCTTTGTGTCTCCATTTTTTATGGATAAGTTTGTTCATATTAAAATATTATAATATGAGGAAATTGCAAGAACAAATCATATCCATTGAAAATTCAATAATCCTTGTAATAGAAAGTATTAAGGAAATTAAATCTTTAATGGATTATAGATTTACATTGGTAGATGAAAGACTTAAAGAAATTGACTCTAAAATTGATTCGATAAAAGGGGGCTCTAATTATACTTTAAAGAGTATAGAAATTAAACTTGAAGATTTATCTAATGAGGTTTCTAAAATAAATGAAGTCACTAGATACCAAAGTATGTTTAATAATATGAGTGCTGTGAAAAAATGAGCCCGATCTTAATATAAAATTAACTTGAGTTACTTCCATATGTTAAATTTCTCTTGAAGTTCACAAAAATAGTTTCTTAGGCGTAAATGCCTAAAAATGATTTTAAGAAGTAACGACATTGGATAATGTTTTTCGTTCAAAGGGCAATTAACAATTTGTTAACTTGCTTTTAACCTTATAATATTTTTAAATTCATACTTTCGTTAAAAAAAAATCATGAGTGTTGTAAAACAAAAGATTCTGATTGTTGATGATGAGCCAGATATTGTTGAGTTGATCGAATACAATTTAAAGAAAGAAGGTTATCAGGTATTTACAGCTTCCAATGGGCATGAAGGAATAAATGTTGCCAAAAAGGTGATGCCTGATCTAATCATTTTGGATATTATGATGCCTAAAATGGATGGTATTGAAGCGTGCAGAATAATGCGTGCTTTACCGGAATTTAAAAATACATTTATGGTATTCTTAACGGCTAGGAGTGAAGAGTATTCGGAAATTGCAGGATTTAACGTGGGAGCTGATGATTATATAGCTAAACCTATCAAACCAAGAGCTTTAACAAGTAGAATTAATGCTATTTTGAGGAGGAATTCGGCTTCTAATGATTCTGTAGATAATAAAGTGGTGATTGGTGATTTGGTGATAGACAGGGAGGCATATCTTGTTTTTCAAAACGGAAATAAGGTAGTTCTTGCAAAAAAAGAATTTGAGCTTTTATATTTATTAGCACAAAAGCCGGGTAAAGTTTTTACAAGGGAATCTATTCTTAAGAATATTTGGGAAGATAGTGTTGTTGTTACAAATAGAACGATAGATGTTCACATCCGTAAATTAAGAGAAAAATTAGGTGAAAATTACGTTGCTACGGTAAAAGGGGTAGGCTATAAGTTTGAGCTATCTTAAATGTATATAAAACCTTTTAGATAAGTTATTGCATTGCCAGCCATAAGAACTCGTTCATTCTTATTTTCGCAATATAATTTACCTATTCTTTCGGAAATCTGTAATGCGACAAGTTTATTTTTTTGTAGCTTTTCTGCCCAATAAGGGATTAAGTTGCAATGAGAAGATCCAGTAACAGGGTCCTCGTCAATTCCTGCGCCTGGAATAAAAAATCGAGAAACAAAATCTATATTATCTCCTTTTGATGTTGCAATTACACCTTTTTTAGTAATTTTTGCAATTGCAGAGAAATCAGGCGTTAGATTTTTTACAATGTTTTCATTTTCATAAACAAACATGAAATCTCTTGACTTTAATACTTCAATAGGTTGTATATTACCTATAGCCGAAATAAGTTCTTGTGGAGCAGTAAATGGTTCAGGGATTCTTGAAGGAAAATTTAAAACATAGAGATCATTGCTTCTAGTGACTTCCAAATTACCCGCTTTTAAGGTTTTAAATGTAATAGAACTTTCATTGTAGCCCAGTTCAGAATAAATTATGTGTGCAGTTGCTAATGTTGCATGGCCACATAAATCTATTTCATAAGCGGGGGTAAACCAGCGTAATTCGAAAGTAGTGTTGTTGATTTGAGTGAAAAATGCAGTTTCTGACAAATTGTTTTCTGCAGCAATTTTTTGCATTACATCATCACTCAACCAACTTTTTAGTGGAATAACCGCTGCCGGATTACCACCAAAAAGTTGATCAGTGAAAGCGTCGACCTGATAGATCGGAAGCATCTTAATAGTATGTTAATCTAACTACTCCGGCTAATTTTTTAGCCAATCTAATTACTTGTCGGGTATAACCATACTCATTGTCATACCATGCATAAAGCACAACAGATTTATTGTCTTTAGATATAATAGTTGCTGGTCCGTCAACAATAGAAGCATGGGTATTGCCAATTAAGTCAGTACTTACTAATTCATTGTTGATTGAATATTCTATTTGTTCTGATAAGTTACCAAATAAAGAAGCTTCTTTTAAAACATCTTGAACTTCGTCTTTAGAAGTAACCTTATTTAAGGTTAAATTTAGAATAGCCAATGAAACATTTGGAGTAGGTACACGAACAGCATTACCTGTTAATTTGCCTCCTAAATGCGGAATCACTTTAGCTACTGCTTTATCTGCCCCAGTTTCTGTAATAACTAAATTTAAAGCTGCAGAACGTCCTCTTCTATATTTTTTGTGGTAATTATCTAATAAGTTCTGATCGTTGGTGTAGGAGTGAACTGTTTCGATATGTCCTTTTTCAATTCCGAAAGCACCGTCAATAATTTTTAATACCGGAACAATAGCGTTGGTAGTACAGGAAGCGTTAGAGAAAATCTGTTCCTTGTCGTAATCAAAATCACCGTCGTTAATTCCTGTAACAATATTTGGAATGTCACCTTTAGCAGGTGCAGTTAATAATACTTTACTAATGCCTTTTGCTTTTAAATGACGGCCTAAACCTTCACGATCTCTGTAAACGCCTGTATTGTCTATTAATAAGGCGTCATTAATGTCGTACGCTGTATAATCTACATCTTCAGGGTTTTTAGCTGTAATTAAATGAACCATTTGCCCATTAATTATTAAAGCCTTGTTTTCAAAATCCTCTACAATGGTTCCGTTAAAAGGCCCATGTATAGAATCAGTGCGTAATAACTCACTTCTTTTTATTAATTCTTCATCGCTATAGCTTCTGGTAACAATAGCTCTTAAGCGTAATTGTTCACCTTTACCTGCTTGCATTATAAGTTCACGGGCTGCAATTCTTCCGATTCTGCCAAATCCATAAAGCACAACATCTTTAGGTTGAAGGGTGAATTTATCTTTCCCAATATGAGCACTCAATTTGTTTAATACAAATTCAGAAACAGATTTAAGATCTCCTGCTTGGTCAATCCATTCGGAAGCTAATCTGCCAATATCTATTCTTGAAGGAGCAAGATTACTGTTTAAAATTGCATTTGCTAACTCTAAAGTTTCATAAATTGAAATTTCTTTGCCACTCACTTCTTTTGCATATTGGTGATGTGCTAAAATTTCACTGCTACCTATGTCGAACAAAGGTTTTCTAAAAAGAACTAATTCGATAGAACGGTCAAACCACAGCTTGCCTACAACATTAATTAATTCAATTGCTTTCTTTTCTTTCTCTATCCAGTTTTGAAACTCAGATTGGTATTTTTGTAACATATTAATTTGGTTGGGTTAGAACTGCCGCAAAATTAAAAAAGATTGAGCGCTAACCCAATCTTTTTCAATGTTTTTATTGTAAAAATTAACCTAAGTAAGATTTTAAAATTTTACTTCTGGAGGTGTGGCGTAATCGTTGAAGTGCCTTGTCTTTTATTTGCCTAACACGTTCTCTTGTAAGATTGAATTTTTCTCCTATTTCTTCTAAGGATAGAGGATGGTTGGTGCTTAATCCGAAGAAAAGAACAATTATTTCGCGTTCGCGTTCGGTAAGGGTAGAAAGTGATCTTTTAATTTCTTCAGAAAGAGATTCGTTAATTAAAATACTATCTGTATTAGGCTCGTGGTTTTCAAGAACATCTAAAAGGGTGTTTTCTTCACCTTGAACAAAAGGCGCATCCATTGATACGTGACGACCAGAATTGCTCAGTGTGTCAGATATTTTTTCAACGGTTGTTTCTAGAATATCAGCTAGTTCTTCTGGGGAAGGTTCACGTTCATATTCCTGCTCTAACTTAGAGAAAGCTTTGCTGATTTTACTTAGTGAGCCTACCTGATTTAAAGGTAAACGTACAATTCTACTTTGTTCTGCAATAGCTTGAAGAATAGATTGACGAATCCACCATACAGCGTAAGAAATGAATTTAAAACCTTTGGTTTCATCAAAACGCTTAGCAGCTTTGATTAAGCCTAAATTTCCTTCGTTAATTAAATCTCCAAGAGTTAATCCCTGATTTTGATATTGTTTGGCAACCGAAACAACAAAACGTAAATTGGTTTTAGTTAGACGCTCTAAAGCGGCCTGATCGCCTTCACGGATTTTTCTGGCTAAAATTACTTCTTCTTCAGCAGTGATTAAATCAACTTTACCGATTTCATGAAGGTATTTATCTAATGATTGACTTTCGCGGTTAGTTATGGATTGCGTTATCTTGAGTTGTCTCATGTATGTGCTTCGTGTCTATTAATATCGAGAGGTGCAAAGATATGAAATCTTATCTATAAAATACTGAAAATGTTGCTTTTCTGTACTTTATTTGCATGATTTGGTTATAGCAAAAATCATTCCATTAAACTTTAAATAGTTGAAAAAATAATAAAAAGTAAACACCAAGAATTTGAATGTTGCGCTTAAACACTTTAATTGATTAATTTCAAATTAATAGAAATTTAAAAAATTGTTTTATAACAGAAAGTTTACAGAGTTGTTCTGTCAGTTATATGTCAGACAATTTAAATGTGTCTTTTAATTTAATGCCTTTTTCGGTTTTTTCAACTGTGCAACATTCATTAATTGGATCGTGTTCGAGTATTAAGATATAATCTTGTTCTGCTGCTTCGGTTAAAAATGCTGCTTTTTCTTCTAAGGTTTTTAAGGGGAACATATCGTACGCCATGACATAGGGTAGTGGAATATGACCGGTAGATGGTAATAAATCTGCCATATACACCAATGTTTTGCCTTTGTATTTGATTTGCGGCAGCATCATAGCGTCAGTATGTCCGAACGCATAACGAATTGAGATGTCTGGATGAAAATCTGATTCTTTTTCGTTAACAAAATTTAATTGTCCGCTTTCTTGAATAGGAAGAATATTTTCTTTTAAAAAAGACGCTTTTTCGCGCTGATTAGGTTCAGTGGCCCATTTCCAGTGTTGCTCATTGCTCCAGAATTTTGCGTTTTTAAAAGCTGGGATTAATAAATCATTTTTTCTTTCTATAGAGCCGCCACAATGATCGAAATGTAAGTGTGTTAAGAATACATCTGTAATATCATCTTTTGTAAAACCTCTTTCAGATAATGATTGATCTAGACTCGCTGTTCCGTGAAGGTGATAATGACCTAGAAATTTTTGATCTTGTTTATTTCCTATGCCGTTATCAACAAGTATTAATCTGTTGCCGTCTTCTATTAATAAACAACGCATAGCCCATGTGCAAAGATTATTTTCGTCTGAAGGGTTGGAGCGTTGCCAGATAGATTTAGGTACCACGCCAAACATTGCGCCGCCATCTAATTTGAAAAACCCGGTTTCTATTGTATGCAATTTCATAGTGCGTAATTTACAAAAAAAACCGTGAAGTATTGCTTTAGCAGTACTTCACGGTTGTAAGTTTATAATAATGATTGTTATAAATGGATAACCTCGCCATACGCATCAGCGGCAGCTTCCATAATTGCTTCACTCATGGTAGGGTGTGGGTGTACCGAGCGTATTAACTCCATGCCTGTAGTTTCTAATTTTCTAGCAACTACAATTTCGGCAATCATTTCAGTGACGTTTGCGCCTATCATGTGCGCACCTAAAAGTTCACCATATTTAGCATCAAAAATTAACTTAATAAATCCGTCTTTAGAGCCAGCTGCGCTTGCTTTTCCTGATGCTGAGAATGGAAATTTTCCAATTTTCAAGGTGTATCCAGCGGCTTTCGCAGCTTTTTCGGTGTATCCAACCGAAGCTACTTCAGGGCTGCAATAGGTACATCCAGGAATGTTGTTGTAATCTAAAGGGGTTGGGTGGTGTCCCGCTATTTTTTCTACACAAAGAATGCCTTCAGCTGAAGCAACGTGTGCTAATGCCTGTCCAGGAACTACATCACCAATTGCGTAATAACCTTTTACATTGGTATTGTAATACTCATCTACTAAAATTTTCCCTTTTTCTGTTTTGATGCCTGTTTCTTCTAATCCAATGTTCTCGATATTGGAAACAATACCTGCAGCAGAAAGAACGATGTCGGCTTCTAGTGTTTGCATACCTGATGCAGTTTTTACTTGTACTTTACAGCCAGATCCACTTGTGTCTACGCTTTCAACGCTGGATGAAGTTAATATATCGATTCCAATTTTCTTTAAACTGCGTAAAAGTTGTTTTGAAACATCTTCGTCTTCAACAGGTACTATATGATCCATAAATTCTACAATAGTAACTTTAGTTCCCATTGTTGCATAGAAATATGCGAATTCTACGCCAATGGCGCCAGAACCAACCACCACCATAGATTTAGGTTGCTCAGGTAAAACCATTGCTTGACGGTAGCCAATAACCTTTTTGCCATCTTGGGGCAAATTTGGTAGCTCGCGAGAGCGCGCCCCTGTGGCGATAATTATATTTTTTGCGGTATATTCTTTTTGTCCGTCGGCGCCTTTAACGTCAATTTTATTGCCTGGTTTAACTTTGCCTTCGCCTTTAATAACATCAATTTTGTTCTTTTTCATTAAGAACTCGATGCCTTTGCTCATTCCTTCAGCTACACCTCTGCTTCTTTTAACAATAGCGCCAAAATCAGCTTCTGCATCAGAAACTTTAATGCCGTAATCGGCAGCATGTTGTAGGTATTCAAAAACGTTAGCGCTTTTTAAAAGTGCTTTTGTAGGTATACATCCCCAGTTAAGGCAAATTCCGCCTAATGCATCTCTTTCAACAATGGCTGTTTTCAATCCTAATTGAGCAGCTCGAATGGCTGCAACATAACCACCTGGGCCGCTTCCTAATACTATAAGGTCGTAATTCATATTTATATGATATTGTAATTCAGAAAACCCAAAATTAGAAAAAATGTTGAGCAATGAATATTATGTGAATGTTTTCTAGTTAAATTAATACAGTTGGTTTAGCGTGCGGAAAATGCCATTTAACACTTTTTAACATGATTTTTTTAATTAAATGACTGATAAACATGTAGTTATTTTGGCTGATAAAATGTTAATTGTTAGTAAGTTTTCTATAAATTAACAATAATTTAATATTCGAAATTCTATGTAGACAAATTTAATATTTATCTTTGCATAGATATTTAAAAAGTATCAATATAATCAAAAAAATAATCAAAAGAGTATGAAAAAAACATTACTATTTAAATTAGTAGTAATTGTCTTTGTTTTTGTAGGATTTATATCTGGAGCAAGTGCTCAGGTAACTACATCTTCAATGACAGGTATTATTAAAGATTCTAATGAATCGTTACCGGGTGCAGGCATTAAAGCTACTCACACACCTTCAGGAACGGTTTATACGACCTTAACCAATACGGATGGTCGTTTTACAATTGGAAACATGAGAGTTGGAGGTCCTTATACTGTGGAAATCAGTTTTGTAGGATATGACAATGCAGTTGTTTCTGATGTGTTTTTAAAATTGGGCGATAACTACAATTTGAATTACACATTATCTAATAATAGTACAAGTTTAAGTGAAGTAACTATTACTGGAACAAGAGTTAATAAATTTGTTCAAGAAAAAACAGGAGCAAGTACAAGTGTTTCTAGCAGAGAGTTAGCGGTATTGCCAACAATTTCTAGAAGTATTACTGATTTCACAAGATTAACTCCTCAAGCGAGCGGAAATAATTTTGGTGGTAGAGATGGTCGTTACAACAATATTCAAATTGACGGAGCGAACTTAAACAATAACTTTGGATTGAATACTGACCCACTTCCGGGTGGAGGTTCTCAGCCAATTTCTATTGATTCTTATGATCAGATTTCAATTAACATTGCTCCTTATGATGTTAGACAAGCAGGTTTTACCGGTGCTAACATTAGTGCGGTAACCAAAAGCGGAACAAATACGTTTAAAGGTACTGCTTATGGATTGTACAGAGATCAAAGCTTTATCGGAACGAAAGTTCAGGGAGCAAATATTTCTTCATCTATTGCAGATTCAAAAAGCAAAACTTATGGTTTTAGTTTAGGTGGTCCAATCATTAAGAATAAATTGTTTTTCTTTGTGAATGCTGAGAAAGAAGAAAATTTGGCTCCTGGTGTTACATTTTTCCCAACTAACGGACAAGGTGCTGGTACTGTTTCTTCTACTACAGTTGCAGATATGCAAAGAGTATCTAATTATTTAAAAACTAGATTCAACTATGAAACTGGTGCTTATGATAATTTCCCAGGTTTTGAAACAAACAACCACAAAATTTTAGGTAAAATTGACTGGAACATCAACGATAATCATAAATTAACGTTAAAGTACAGTGATTTTAGAGGTACGGATGATGCTTCAACCAACGGATCAAGTGTTCCTAACGGTGGTGGTTTCAGACCTACAGGAGCATCGGCTAACCTTTCTAGATTACCATTTAATCGTTTAAGTAACAGATCAATGGCTTTTGAAAATAGTATGTTTAATTTCTTAAATACTACTAAGAGTGGTACTTTCGAATTAAACAGTAGACTTTCTTCTAAAGTTTCTAATCAATTGTTAGCTACTTATACAAGAAATCAAGCAACTAGAAATTATCCTGGAACTTTATTTCCTTCAATCGATATTTTTGATGGTTCAACAGGAAACAACATGATGTTTGCTGGTATGGATCCTTATACTTATAACAACGACGTTATTAACAAAGTATATTCATTCACTAATAACTTAAGTTTCTATTTAGGAAAGCATACGCTTACTACAGGTTTAACTTATGAGTATCAGGAAGTAGGTAACATGTACATGCCTGGTTCTAACAGTTATTATGTGTTTAATTCAATTGATGATTTAATTAATGATAGAGCGCCTATTTATTATGCGTATACTAAATCTTTAATTCCGGGTCAAAGCTCTATTTATTCAGCTCAGTTGAAAATTGGTCAAGCAGGTGCTTATATCCAAGATGAATGGAATGTAACAGACAATGCTAAATTCACGTTTGGTTTAAGAGCTGATATGCCAGTTTATCATGAGAATCCTTTAAATAACCCTGCAACTTCTGCATTAAGTTTTTATGGTGCTGATGGTAACTTAAGAAACTATTACACAGATAAATTTCCAAAAAGTACGGTAATGTTGTCTCCGCGTTTTGGTTTCAGATTTACAAGTGATGATAAATCAGGTATCATTCGAGGTGGTTTAGGTATTTTCACTGGTAAAATTCCATTTGTATTCTTAACAAATATTCCTACTAACACTGGTATGTATCAGTTTGGTGGTAACGTTACAGATCCTACTGCTTTAGCAAATATCAGATTAAACTCTGATCCAAATGCTTACGCTAATTTATTCCCTTCTACTGCTGGTACAACTCCAAACGCGAACTCTGTATTTGTAGATAGAGATTTTAAATTCCCTAAAGTATTTAGAGTGAATTTAGGTATGGATAAAACATTAGAGAACGGTTTAACATTTACATTTGATGGTATGTTTACTAAAGACATCAATGGTGTTAAAATGAGAAATGTTAACCAGAACAAAGCTAATGGTGTATTCTACGAAGGTAACTATGTGAGAGAGCGTATTATTGGTTCTAACAGATTAAATAGCGGTATCACTTCTGCTATTGCTTTAGAAAATAGTAACAAAGGTTGGGCTAGTTCATTAACTGGTCAGGTTAGCAAAAACTTCGCAAGTGGTTTTTCTGGATCGGTAGCTTATACTTATACTGTAGCTAAAGATTTAACAGGTAACCCTGGTAACCAAGCTTCTTCAGTTTGGAATTCAAATCCGAATGTTGGAACAGCTAACTCAAATGAGTTGTATATGTCTCAATATGCAGTTCCTCATCGTGTTGTGGGTAGTGCTTCATACAGAATTGAATATGCTAAACACTTAGCAACAACTATCTCTGTATTCTACGAAGGTGCTCACCAAGCAAGATATAGCTTTGTTTATAACGGAGATATTAATGGTGATGGAAACAGTACAACTGACTTAATGTATATTCCAAGACCAGGTGAAACTCAATTCCAGCAATTTACTGCAGGCGGTAGAACTTATACAGTTGCTGAGCAAAATGCAGCTTTTGAGAAATTCGTTGCTTCTTCTCCTTATTTAAGAGAAAACAGAGGTAAAATGTCTGAGCGTAACGGAGCTTTATTGCCATGGTTCAACAAAGTTGATGTACGTATTTTACAAGATTTATTTGTTCAAACAGGTAAAGATGGTAGAAGACATACTTTACAGTTAAGTGCTGATGTAGTAAATGCTGCTAACTTAATTAACAAAAACTGGGGTACTTACAGCAGATTTGTAGTTAATAATCCTTTAGCGTTCCAATCAATAGATGCTAATGGCAGACCTGTTTATAGAATGGGTACAGTTTCTACAGGTGGTGCTTTACGTGAAGCAGCTATAGAAGATAACTTAACTGCTACTAGTACTTATAGAATGCAATTAGGTTTAAGATATATCTTTTAGTAGATAATTAAAACTTTATAAAAAGGCCATTTGAGGATAACTCAGATGGCCTTTTTTTATAACCTATCTTCAGATATTAGGAATAAAAAGCTGAAGAGGCGCCTGCGAGAATGCTAAACAGTAGTGATTTTTATGTTTAAAAAGTATTTTTGGTGTCTATTTGCCCATCACCACTATCAGATAATCATCTTAGCAGACCTGAAAATGCTGGATTAATTATCCTTGTTTGTAGGGTTAACGAAAATTTACCAGAAAGTATAAGCTTTGGTTGTATAAAAATAAAACCAATCTTTTGAATAAGATTGGTCAAATTTACTCCAATAAATGATGTGGGCTTTTTTACTATGTATAGTGATACTCGCCTTGCTCACCTTTTATGGTTACAGATTTTCCTTCACCCGATTCTACGCGCCCAATTATTTTAGCATCAATGTTGAAAGATTTAGAAATTTCAATGATAGATTGAGCAATATTTTCAGGGATATATAATTCCATTCTATGGCCCATATTGAAAACTTTATACATTTCTTTCCAATCTGTTCCTGATTCTTCCTGAATCATTTTAAACAGAGGGGGGATTGGAAATAAATTGTCTTTGATAACGTGAATGCCATTATTAATGAAATGTAATACTTTTGTTTGGGCACCACCACTGCAATGTACAATACCGTTTATTTCAGCTCTATGCTGATTGAGTATTTCTTTAATTACCGGAGCATATGTACGTGTTGCAGATAATACCAATTTACCAGCTGTAATATTTTCAAATCCCGGAATTTCAATAGAATCTGTTAGTTGTTTTGTTCCGGAATAAACTAAGTCATGGGGTACTGCGTTGTCATAAGTTTGCGGAAATTTTTCGGCAATAGATTTGTTAAATACATCATGACGAGCGGAAGTTAGTCCATTCGAACCCATACCGCCATTGTAAGTGCTTTCGTAGGTTGCTTTTCCATAAGAGGCTAGTCCAACAATTACATTTCCAGGCTTTATGTTGTGGTTGCTAATCACATCGGCTCTGCGCATTCTGCAAGTTACGGTACTATCAACAATAATAGTTCTTACTAAATCTCCAACATCGGCGGTTTCGCCACCTGTTGAAAATATGCTGATGCCAAAACTTCTTAATTCTTCTAAAATTTCTTCTGTACCGTTAATAATTGCAGCGAGTACTTCGCCCGGAATTAATTGTTTATTTCTGCCGATAGTAGAAGAAAGGAGGATGTTTTCTGTTGCCCCAACGCAAATTAAATCGTCGAGGTTCATGATAACCGCATCCTGAGCAATGCCTTTCCAAACTGAAAGATCATTGGTTTCTTTCCAGTATGCATAAGCTAAAGACGATTTCGTGCCAGCACCATCGGCATGCATGATATTGCACCACTCTTCATCTCCGCCTAAAATATCGGGGATGATTTTGCAAAATGCTTGTGGGAAAATACCTTTATCGATGTTTTTTATAGCGTTGTGTACATCTTCTTTAGAAGCTGATACGCCACGCTGATTGTACCGGTTATCACTCATGGTGCAAATATAGGATTAAAGCCGAAAAGCTAAAAGTGGAAAAGGTAAAAGCTTGAGGCTAAAAGCTCATAGCTTAAAACGGTAAAGGGGAAAGCAAAAAGACAGTAAATCTCATTACTTTCCCCTAATAGTTTTCTGTTCTTACTTAGAAAATAATAATTCTCTGAATTTAGGTAGTGGCCAGTTGGCGTCTGTTACTATTTGTTCTAATTTATCTGTATGATAGCGAATGTCTTCAAAGAAAGGTTTGATGTTTTCATCATATAAAACTGCTTTTTCTCTTGAATCACCTTTTAAGTTTACTTTTTTGCGTTCTGCAAGCATATTGTCTATGCTGTTTTTCAAAATTGTTAAATGGTTAGATATCTTATTGATGATATTTATAGGTGTTTCTATTGCTTCATTCGAAAGGCCTAAGTCTTTTAATCCTTGTGCATTTTTAATTAATTCATTCTGATATGAGATTGCAGTAGGTATAATCATGCTATTTACCATTTCGCCCATTACACGTGCTTCAATTTGGAGTTTCTTAAAGAAATTCTCCAACATGATTTCATGGCGAGCATGCAATTCACGTTCATTGAATACATTGTGTGTAGCAAACAAGTCAATGGTTTTTGGTGAAATGTAGGCATCTAATGATTTAGGGGTTGTTTTAATATTGGACAAGCCACGTCTTTCTGCTTCCTGTTCCCATTCAGTGCTATAACCATTTCCTTCGAAACGAATAGATTTAGATTCTTTTATATACTTTCTAAGTACTGTTACAATTGCTAAATCTTTTTTCTCTCCTTTTTTGATCAATTTATCGACCTCGACTTTGAATTTTGTAAGTTGGTCTGCAACTATTGTATTTAATACAGTCATTGACGCAGATGAATTGGCTGAAGAACCTACGGCTCTTAGCTCAAATTTATTTCCTGTAAAAGCGAAAGGAGAGGTTCTGTTTCTGTCTGTGTTGTCTAAAAGAATGTTAGGTATTTTAGGTATTCCTAACCACATAGTAGGCTCTTCTTTTACTTTTTTAGTTACTTTAGAACTTTCAATTTCATCTAATACTTCGTTTAATTGTTGCCCTAAGAATATGGAAATAATTGCCGGAGGTGCTTCGTTGGCGCCTAATCTGTGATCGTTGCTTACAGAGGCAATACTTGCTCTTAATAAATCGGCATGCTCGCTAACGGCTTTAATTGTGTTTACAAAGAAAGCTAAGAACATTAAATTGTTTTTCGGTGTTTTTCCGGGAGCTAATAAGTTTTTGCCTGTGTCGGTTATGAGCGACCAGTTATTGTGTTTGCCCGATCCATTTATTCCGGCATACGGTTTTTCATGTAATAATACCTTAAAGTTATGGCGTCTGGCAACTTTTTCCATTAAATCCATTAACAATTGGTTATGGTCTATGGCTAAGTTTATTTCCTCGTAAATAGGAGCACATTCAAACTGCATAGGGGCAACCTCATTGTGTCTGGTTTTTAAAGGAACGCCTAGTTTTAGAGCTTCGTTTTCAAAATCTACCATAAAACTGAAAGCACGTTCTGGAATAGAGCCAAAATAATGATCTTCTAATTGTTGTCCTTTAGCACTCATGTGGCCAAATAATGTGCGGCCAGTCATTACTAAATCTGGACGAGCATTGTATAACGCTAAATCTACCAGAAAATACTCTTGTTCTATACCTAATGAAGCGGTTACTTTCGTGATGCCTTTTTCGAAATATTGGCAAACTTCTGTTGCTGCTTTATCCATGGCGGCTACCGCTTTAAGCATAGGAGCTTTAAAGTCTAATGCTTCGCCCGTATATGACACAAATACTGTAGGAATACATAGTGTTTTTCCTGATTTGCTTTCCATAATAAAGGCTGGTGATGAAGGATCCCAAGCGGTATATCCACGTGCTTCGAAAGTGTTTCTGATTCCTCCGTTAGGGAAGCTTGATGCATCTGGCTCTTGTTGAACCAATGCGCTACCTGAAAATTTTTCTATGGCACCATCACCACTTGGCTCGAAAAAAGAATCATGTTTTTCTGCAGTTGATCCCGTTAATGGTTGAAACCAATGCGTATAATGTGTAGCTCCTTTAGACATTGCCCATAATTTCATTGCTGTTGCAATCTGGTTGGCGTCTTCCTGATTAATCAAATCGCCCTGATTAATTGAATTAATTAATTTTTCATACACTTCTTTCGATAAATAGTCTTTCATTTTCTTTTTATCGAATACGTTTATGCCGTAAAAGCTAGAAATTTTGTCAAAACCAGAAGAAATTTCCGGTATTTCTCTGTTTTGAGCTTCAATTAATGCATTATGTCTTAAAGTTTTCATAATTATTGGGTGATTTTATACAAAAGTATTCTTTTTTACTTGAATAATTTTAAATTTTTTAATAAAAAAATGAAAATGTTGATAAAAATTATGTGTTTTGTTGTTTATTGCATGAAAATTATGTGTTTTGTTTATTTTTTTTGAGTCTTTTTTGAAAAACACACTCAATATTTTTATGTTTTATAGATATTTTTTAGTATATTTATAATATAGGATGTGTTTTGTGCTCATAGTCGTCTTTGAGATCTAACATAGTCCCGAAGAATATCGTTGAATGAAACTGAACTAATTGCCCACCTCTTTTGCTACGAAAGGCTTGCCTCCGCTCTGTGCCGCGGAATGGCATTTAAGAGTTATCGTCATTGCGAGGAACGAAGCAATTTTAAGAATGATATTAAAGAAATTTA
This sequence comes from uncultured Pedobacter sp., assembly GCA_964583395.1. Classification (GTDB taxonomy): domain Bacteria; phylum Bacteroidota; class Bacteroidia; order Sphingobacteriales; family Sphingobacteriaceae; genus Pedobacter. The sequence goes on from CAZOVM010000006.1 coordinate 119,651, forward strand.
GCATAGTGCCGAAGAATCTTATTAGTTAAAAACCGTACAGATTGCTTTTTCGTTCCTCCGCGCAATGACGATGATTAAAGAAGTCGACAGTATAAAGTCCAGAAGCCCGAAAATGATTGCTCAGGTAAAAAGCTCCTGAGTTATTTACCTTTCCAGGGCTAATTTGAAATCGAAATATTCTTAAGACATACCAACTTTTGGCTTTTAGCTCTTCCCTGTCACCTTTCTACTTTCACCTTTTTCCTTTTAGCTTTAAGCTTTTCCCTTTCATCTTTTCGCTTTCAGCTCTCAGCTTTCCCTTTTCGTACTAACTATTTTCCTCTACCCAAATTCTGGCATTTACAAATGCTTCCATCCAGGGTGATACTTCGTCTTTTCTGCCCGCAGGGTAGTTTGCCCAATGCCATTGAAACAATGAGCGTTCAATGTGAGGCATCATTACTAAGTGACGGCCTGTAGCGTCGCATAACATAGCGGTGTTGTATCCAGATCCGTTAGGATTTGCAGGATATTGATCGTAACCATATTTTGCTACTATTTGGTAGGTGTCTTCTGAATCTGGTAAATCAAACTTTCCTTCGCCATGCGATACCCATACACCTAATGTAGATCCGGCTAAAGTAGAAAGCATTACTGAATTGTTTTCTGCAACCGTTAATGATGTAAATATGCTTTCATGTTTATTGCTATCGTTGTGTAGCATTTTAACTCTACCTTCACTAATTAGACCTAGCTCCACAAAAAGCTGACAACCGTTGCAAATACCTACTGATAAAGTATTGGTGCGTTTAAAGAAATTCTCTAAAGCAGTTTTTGCTTTTTCATTATATAAGAATGCACCTGCCCAACCTTTGGCTGAACCCAATACATCGGAATTCGAAAATCCACCTACTGCACCTATAAATTGAATGTCTTCTAGAGTTTCTCTGCCCGAAATTAAATCGGTCATATGCACATCTTTTACGTCAAATCCTGCCAGGTACATTGCGTTTGCCACTTCACGCTCAGAATTGCTTCCTTTTTCGCGAATAATAGCTGCTTTAGGACGTGGTTTACTAGCGTCTAAAACAGGTTTTTTGCCTGTAAAGTGTGATGGGAAGTTGTATTTTAAAGGTTGGTTTTTGTAATTATTAAATCGCTCGGTAGCTTTTAACTTTCCGCTTTGTTGTTGGTCTAACAAATAAGAGGTTTTAAACCAAGTATCGCGCAATGCGCTTACATCGAATTTGAAATTTTCTGAGCCTATTTTTACGTTAAGCGTAGCTTCATTTGTAACCGATCCTATTTTATGGAACTCGATGTTTTTTGCATTTAATTCAGTCTCCAGGCTGGCATCACCCTGAAAAATAAGCGCGGTATTTTCTGCGAATAATAGTTTTATAGTATCTGCTTCACCAAGTGTGGTTAAATCTAAATCAGCGCCTAAATTTAATTCGGCGAAACACATTTCTAAAAGAGACGTAATTAATCCGCCAGAACCTACATCATGGCCTGCTTTTATTTTGCCTGCTTTAATTAAATCTTGAACAGCATTAAAGGCATTTTTAAAATAATCTGGATTGATAATATCTGGGGTTTCATTTCCAATTTTTGATAAAATTTGAGCAAATGAAGAGCCACCTAATTTATAGGTGTCTTGAGATAGGTTGATATAGTATATATATCCGCCATCTTTCTGAAGCACAGGTTCTACAACCTGAGTAATAGAATTACAGTTTCCTGCTGCGGAAATAATAACCGTTCCAGGAGCAATAACATCGCCATCGGCATATTTTTGCTTCATAGATAAAGAGTCTTTACCTGTAGGGATATTAATTCCTAGGTCGATCGCAAATTGTGAGCAAGCTTCTACAGCGCTATATAGACGAGCATCTTCACCTTCATTTTTACATGCCCACATCCAGTTTGCTGAAAGAGATACGCTTTTTAGGCCGTCTTTAAGTGGAGCCCAAACAATATTAGATAGAGATTCGCCGATGGCATTTCTACTGCCTGCTGCCGGATTAATAAGGGCTGAAAGCGGCGCATGACCAACGCTGGTAGCAATACCTTCTTTTCCGTTAAAGTCTAAAGCCATTACACCACAATTATTTAAAGGTAATTGTAAGGCGCCTGCACATTGTTGTTTAGCAACTCTGCCGCCCACACAACGATCTACTTTATTGGTTAACCAATCTTTACAGGCTACTGCTTCCAATTGCAATACCTGATCTAAATAGCTGTATATTTTTTCTGATGTATAGTGGAGTTCTTCGTAGTTGTGAACAACTGTTTTATCTTCCATAACTATTTTTGGAGAGCTTCCAAACATATCAGAAAGATCTAAATCCATTGGTTTTTGTCCGGTGGTTTTAGATTGAAATGTAAATTTATGGTTGTTGGTCACTTCTCCAACAGTGTACATAGGAGAACGTTCTCTGTCGGCAATTTTTTGTAAAACTTCTAAGTTTTCTTTGCCAATAACCAATCCCATTCGTTCTTGTGATTCGTTACCGATAATTTCTTTGGCCGAAAGAGTAGGGTCGCCCACCGGAAGTTTATCTAAATCTATTAGGCCACCAGTTTCTTCAACTAATTCAGAAAGACAGTTTAAGTGTCCGCCGGCCCCATGATCGTGGATAGAAACAATTGGGTTGTTTTTGCTTTCAACTAAGCCACGAATTGCGTTGGCAGCTCTTTTCTGCATTTCAGGGTTAGAGCGTTGTATTGCATTCAATTCTATACCTGAGCCAAAAGCGCCTGTATCTGCAGAAGAAACTGCAGCGCCGCCCATACCTATACGGTAGTTTTCGCCACCCAGAATAACAATTTTATCACCTTCGGTAGGTTTTTGTTTTTGCGCCTGTGCTTTTTTACCGTATCCGATACCACCTGCCAGCATAATTACTTTATCGAAGCCGAGTTTGCGGTTAGCTTCCTGGTGTTCAAATGTTAAAACTGAACCGGTGATTAATGGTTGGCCAAATTTATTTCCAAAGTCTGTAGCACCATTAGAAGCTTTAATCAGGATGTCCATTGGTGTTTGATACAACCATTTTCTGGCTTCAGTTTGTTGTTCCCATGGACGGTTTTCTTCTAAACGGGAAAGTGCAGTCATATAAACGGCAGTTCCGGCTAAAGGAAGTGAACCTTGTCCGCCTGCTAATCTATCTCTAATTTCACCGCCCGATCCGGTTGCAGCCCCGTTAAATGGCTCTACTGTGGTTGGGAAATTATGTGTTTCGGCTTTTAAAGATATAACCGATTCGAAATTACTTTTTTCGTAAAAATCAGGAACATCAGCTCTTGCTGGAGCAAATTGTTCTATTTCTGGACCTTCAACAAAGGCAACATTATCTTTGTAAGCAGATACAATACTATTTGGATGTGTTTCGGAAGTTTTACGGATAAGTTTAAACAATGAACTTGGTTGTTCTACGCCATCTATAACAAACTTTCCGTTAAAAATTTTATGTCGGCAGTGTTCTGAGTTTACCTGTGAAAATCCGAATACTTCTGAATCGGTTAGCGATCGGCCAATCTTCTTAGATAAATTTTCAAGATAAGTTACTTCATCATCGCTTAGTGATAAGCCTTCCTGAATATTAAACTGAGTAATATCAGTAATTTCTAAGATAGGTTCTGGTTGTATATTGATTGTGAAAATCTGCTGATCTATATTTTCGAATTTCTGCGAAAGCATTGGGTCGAAATCATTAAAATCTGCGGGTACTTTTTTAAATTCTTCTATTCTAACGATTCCTTCAATCGCCATATTTTGAGTGATTTCTACTGCGTTGGTGCTCCAAGGTGTAATCATGGCAGCGCGTGGGCCAACAAAATTACCTGAAAGGTTTTTGTTGGTGTCTAATTTTGCGCCAGCAAAGAGCCATTCGAGTTTAGAAATATCAGTTGTAGAAAGTTCAACGGCAGACTGTAAAACGAAGACCGTATCAGAAGGATTTACGAAGAAATAGATCATGTTCAATATTGTAAATGCAAATTTAGCTTTATCATTTTAAAGAAGCTACATAAGAATGTAGTTTATTCCAATTATTTTTGATGACTTTTGTAAAAAAGCAGATTTTCTATCCTTTTTATCTAAAATTAGTGCAGGTTTTTAAATTTAAGCAGTTCGAAGTAGATCAAACCGGCTGTGCTATGCGTATTAATACGGATGGTGTTTTGTTAGGGGCAATGGTGGAACATGATAACCCTGTAAAGATTTTAGATATAGGAACCGGAACGGGTGTAATATCTTTAATGCTTGCTCAACGATTTAAGCAAGCTCAAGTTTTGGGAATAGAAATAGATGTAGAAGCAGCGGGCACGGCCGATAGAAATTTTAAAAATTCATCGTTCAACGAAAGGTTAACAGCTGTTCAGGCAGATTTTCTAGATTATGAAGCAGTTGAACAATTTGATTTAATTGTTTCAAATCCTCCTTTTTTTACCAACGATTTAAAAAATCCCGAACCTAAGAAAGAGTTGGCACGCCATACAAGCGATGCTTTTTTTGAGATTTTAATTTCTAAATCGGCTTCATTGCTTACTGATAATGGTTTATTGTGGCTGGTTTTACCTCCCGATCAGATAAAGGCTTATGCACATTTGTTTAAAGCGGCTGGCTTATATCAACAATGCTGTATTAATTTATGCTCTTTTGAGGGGAAGCTGCCATTTCGTAAAATAGTGGCTTATTCAAGAAATCAAACAATAGTGTTGGAAAGGGACTTTATATTGTATGAACGACCAGGTATTCATACTGGAGCTTATAAAGCGGGATTAAAGGATTTTTTTATAGCGTTTTAAATATGAAAAAAATAGGATTGCTTTCTGATACACATGGCTTTTTAGACGAAGCGGTATTTAAGCATTTTGCAGATTGTGATGAGATTTGGCATGCGGGCGATTTTGGTCCGGATGTAGCATCGCCTTTGGCCGCTTTTAAACCTTTAAGAGGTGTATATGGAAATATAGATGATAAAAAGATCAGTTCTGAATTTCCTGAGGTACTGCGTTTTAAATGTGAGGCGGTAGAGGTGTTGATGATCCATATAGGTGGTTATCCCGGAAGATATAGTTTAAAGGCAAAGGAAGAAATTTACACTAAGTCGCCAACCTTATTTATTTCTGGGCATTCACATATTTTGAAAGTGATGTTTGATGATAGAAATAAATGTTTGCATATAAATCCCGGTGCGGCTGGAAAACACGGTTGGCACAAGGTAAGAACCTTAATAAGATTTTGTATTAGTGAAGAAAAAATACATAACTTAGAGGTCATAGAATTAGGTACTAGATAACGTATTATATACACTAAGTAAATGGCGGTAATAAAAACACTCGGACAGTTCATTATTGAGAAACAGGCAGACTTTTCGTATGCAAAAGGAGAGCTTTCAAGACTTCTCAGAGATATAGGTATAGCAGCAAAAATAGTGAACCGCGAAGTGAATAAAGCGGGGCTTGCCGATATATTGGGAGATGCTGGTACCACAAACATACAGGGTGAGGGGCAAAAAAAATTAGATGTTTTTGCGAACGAACAATTTATTGCTGCTTTAACCAGTGGTGGAGAGTGCTGTATTGTTGCTACTGAAGAAGAAGATCATATTGTAGAAATTACTTCGCCGGTAAGTAAGGATGCGAAATATATTGTATGTATAGATCCTTTAGATGGGTCGTCTAATATAGATGTAAATGTAGCTGTGGGAACTATATTCTCGATTTATAGACGTAAGTCTACAGATGGTTTAGCAACATTGGAAGATGTTCTTCAAAAAGGAACGCAACAGGTTGCGGCGGGTTATGTAATTTATGGTTCATCAACCATGTTGGTTTACACAACGGGTAAAGGCGTGAACGGATTTACATTAGACCCATCCATCGGTGAGTTTTGTTTGTCGCATCCAGATATGAAAATACCCGAAGATGGCGTTATTTATTCAATCAATGAAGGTAACTACGTTCATTTCCCGGACGGAGTGAAGAAATATTTGAAATATGCTCAAGTAGAAGATAATGCAACGAACAGACCATATACTTCCCGTTATATTGGTTCTATGGTAGCAGATATTCACCGTAATTTAATTAAGGGCGGTATATATATGTATCCAACAACATCTAGTTCACCAAATGGTAAGTTGAGATTATTATACGAGTGCAATCCAATGGCATTTATTGTTGAACAGGCGGGGGGTAAGGCTACAGATGGTCGTAATCGTATTTTAGATTTAACACCCACAGAATTACATCAACGTACTTCTATTTTTATTGGTTCGCTTAAAATGGTTGAAAAAGCAGAAGAGTTTATGGAAACTTATTCGCCGGTTGATGCTAAGTTGAGTATTGCGGGGTAGGTGGAAAGCTTAAAGCTGAAAGGGAAAAGGTGAAAGCTAAAAGGAAAAAGGTGAAAGTAGAAAGGTGACAGGGAAGAGCTAAAAGCCAAAAGTTGGTATGTCTTAAGAATATTTCGGTTTCAAATTAGCACCGGAAGGGTAAATAACTCAGGAGTTTTTTACCTGAGCAATCATTTTCGGGCTTCTGGACTTTATACTGTCGACTTCATTAATTATCGTCATTGCGAGGTATGAAGCAATCTTAAGAATGAAGCCTGATTTCCATATTTTCCGATAATACCCGAGTTATCGTCATACTGAGCGAGTGTAACGAGTCGAATGTATCTCATACAGAATATGTGGGTTGCCCATCTCTTTCGCTGCGCGATGGCTTGCCTCCGCTAGCCGCGGATAGGCTTTCGTTATTCCTGTTGTAGTGTTTTTAGAGGTGTCATGCTTGCTTCGCAGGTTTTCTTGATAAAAAAGGGAGAAAAAATCAAGGCTACTCAATATTTCCACTAAAAATTCAATTTCAAATCAGCACTGGATGGGTAAAATAACACATGCGCTTTTATTCTGTTCTCCAAATCATTCTTGGCGCTTGTTATTTTAGATGTGTCGTGCAGGCTTAAGTTTATCTAGCCATCCATTACTAATTTGAAACCGCTTCGCTTTGTTTTTTATTAGAAATATTGATAGGCCAGAGAGCAGTGACGCAGAGAAATTATCGTAAGAATTATCGTCAGTGCGAGGTACGAAGCAATCTTAAGAAGGATACAAAAAATAGAAAATGTTGTCATCCTGGAGGTCTAGCGTAGCGACCGAAGGATCTCGTTGAATGAAATATTTCTTACCTATTTGCGCTAACTTCTCGTCTTTCGGTCTCCCTGACTTCACCTTTCCTATAACAATGTTCCTTTTTGCTGTTCGGCTTCAAAAAAGTAATCGATACCTAAATTCGCTTTATCTTTTGACGCTGCTACGGCGAGTTGATCGCAACGTTCATTTTCAGGATGGTCATTATGACCTTTTATCCAGATAAATTTAATGTTGTGTATTTTATGGAGCTTCAGATACTCCAACCAAAGATCTTTGTTTTTTTTGTCTTTAAATCCTTTTTGAACCCAGCCAAAAACCCATTTCTTTTCCACAGAATCTACTACATACTTGCTGTCAGACCAAATGGTTACGTTACTAGGCGCTTTTAATGCTTCTAATGCCTTTACTACGGCGAGTAGCTCCATGCGGTTATTGGTGGTTAACCTAAAACCTCCGCTTAATTCTTTATAGTGCTTTCCTGCTCTCAGAATTGCTCCATATCCGCCGGGTCCGGGGTTTCCACTTGCTGCGCCGTCTGTATAAATTTCTATCATTAAAAGATCCGAAGGATTTTAAAAGACTTGCAATTTATGTTTTATTGTGCATACTCGGGCAATGATGTTGAAAACACACAAAAAAGCCCGGCTTTGAAGGGGCCGGGCTTTAGATAAATATATAGGTTTATTTATTTTACGGTTTTCATTAATTCGGTAATGGCTGCCTGTAATTGCTGATCTTTGCCTTTATCTATCTGACCTGGCATGTTTTTAACTTGGATATCTGGTTTAGTTTCGTTGTTTTCTAACCATTCGCCAGCTTTGTTTTTTGCGCTGATTGGTACAGATCCCCAGCTAGTTCCATCAGGTAATCCTTCCCAACCTGCAAAGCTACAAGTTCCCGGTACCGGCATACCCACTGTTTTCCCGATTTTTAGGTCTGTATAACCACTTGAGAAGCAGTGTCCGTCGCTATAATTAGCTTCGTTAAACATGGCCAGTGTTGGTTTGGTCCATCTAAATGTTGGCTCAAATCCTACCGATCGTTGCTCTGTTGCATAATCTAAAAACTTTTGTCCGGTAAAAAACATCGCTAAATCGGCTACTAAATCGCCGCCACTGTTAAAGCGGGTGTCTACAATTACCGCTTTGCTGTTGGCAAACTTACCCATCATTTCTTCGTAAATGCTGCGGTAAGGGCCATCGCTCATGCCTGGAATATGTACATAACCCAATTGTCCGTTACTTAAGCTGTCTACTTCCTTTTGGTTTATTTTTACCCAGCGCTTGTATAGTAATTGGTTTTCTGCGCCTATGCTGATTGGCTTAATGGTTACTTGCTGTCTTTCTTTTGTTTTAGGATCAACCACTTCTAATAAGGTAAATTGATCTGCCTTGCGATTCAAATATTTTGCAACGTCCTGATTCGCTTCTATTAGCTGCCCATCAATTTTTTCGATAATCATCCCTGCTTTTACTTTTAAGTTTGCACGGTCTAATGGGCCGTCAGAAAGAATTTCGTCTATTAAAATTCCATCTCCTTTGTGTTTATAGCTTGCAATAATTCCTAAAGAAGCTGTAGCATCGGCATTTGGTATGCTGCGTCTGTAACTAGCACCGGAGTGCGATACGTTTAGCTCACCCAACATTTCCGAAAGCATTTCGGCAAACTCGTAGCTATTGCCAATGTGTGGCAAGTATTTAGCATAAGCTGGTTTTATAGCTTCCCAATTTACCCCATGCATGTTTGAAGTATAAAACATGCCTTTATTGCGCAACCATACATGTTCAAACATATAGTCTCTTTCTGCTACTGCATCTATTTGTACTTCACCATCAATATTAATAGGATCACGTTTGTTGTTATCAGTATTAATTTTTGTGATGCGGCCACCGCTTAATAAGTATAAGTTTTTCTGAGCTTTGTCCCATGTTAAACTGCCACCTCCACCGTCTAAAGGAATTTCCATTTTTGTTTCCTTAGTACGTAAGTTGGTGCTCCATAAATTGCTGCCTTTCTCGAAGCTTGCTAAATAATACAGTTTTTCACCGTCTTTAGATAGAGCGGCATCGCTTAGGGAAGATGAGTGGATGGTAAATCTGGCTTTTCTATTTTCTAAGCCATCCCAATCAAATACTACAGTAGAATCTACTTTTACAGGGGTTGCTTTAGGATCTTTTTTAGCTGCTTCATCTCTCGCTTTCTTTTCTGCAGCTTCTACATCTTTTAAAAGTGCAAAATCGTCTTTGCTTAAGTTGTAGCGATCCCAGCTATCTTTGGTTAAGAACAAGCTGTATACATCTCTTTGCGAAGATCCGCTATTTGCATGGGCTTTCATTCCATCTCTGTTGGTAAACCAGATAAGTTGCTTGCCGCCGTTTACCCATTTAGCATTGCCATCGCCATAGCCGCTTTGGGTTAAGTTTTTCATGGCCGTTTTGCCAGTTACATCTAACAAAACTACTTCTCCGTTCGACATAGTAGGACGGTAATTGGCTAATAGCCATTTGCTATCGGGGCTCCAGGTAAAGTATTGGTCGCCGTCTTGCATATAAAACAACTCATTTGGCGTAAGCAGTGTAATAGTTTTTTTGCTTTCCAGATCCATTATTTTCAGGCTGCGACGATCTTCTATATAGGCTAATTTTTTGCCATCGGGCGATAAGCGCGGCATGTAATTGTCGTGCGTGTTGCTCAATAATTCCTTTTCTTCCAACAGGGTAGAAGCAAAGAAATAAGGTTCTTCTTTGCGTACTTTTCTGGTTTCGTATATGCGCCATTTACCGTTTCGCTCACTGGCATATATAACCGATTTTCCATCTGGCGCAAATTCTACAAAACGTTCTTGCGCCGGGGTGTTGGTTAAGCGTTTAGTCATTTTTCCATCTACTGATGTTACGAAAACTTCGCCACGGGCAATAAAAGCTACTTCTTTGCCGTCGGGCGATATAGACATTTCTCTTACGCCGCCGTTAATGGTTGCGAAAGCGTCGTTATTAGCTTTTTCTTGGGTAATGATGTTTACTTTTACTTTTTGTGGATTTCCTCCGGCTTTTAGGGTATACAATTCGCCATCGTATCCAAAAGATAGCGTTCCATTATCTGAAGCGCTTAAAAAGCGAACCGGATAGGTATTAAATTGAGTGATTTGCTGACTTTTTGCTTTTTCCTGCAAAGGCATTTTATGGATATTGAAATTGCCACTTTCTTCACTTAAGTAGTAAATACTTTGCTCGTTGTCTGTGAAAATAGGGTTTCTGTTTTCGCCATAAAATTGAGTTAACTGGGTATGTTTGTCGGTTTTCTTGTCGTACAACCATATATCGCGCGCAATAGATGATTGCTGGTGTTTGCGCCATTCATTTTCTCCACCTTTTTTATCGTGGTAAACCATTTTATTGCCGTCTTTGCTACTTTGTACGGCTTCGGCCGGAATGGTAAATATTTGACTGATACCTCCGCCATTTACAGGTACGCTGTATAGTTCTGGTTGTGAAGCGGTAGGATATTGTCTGTGGCTAACGGCATCTTGTCTGACGCCGCCAAAAATTACCGATTTATTATCTGCCGAGAAGCTAAACGGCACTTCATTAGCCGAGTGGAAGGTAAGACGTTTGGCTGGTCCGCCATTGGCATCCATCACAAACACGTCGAAATTGCCATAACGATCGGATGCGAAGGCAATTTGCTTGCCGTCTTTGCTCCATTGTGGCATGTAGTCGTGCGCCTCGTGGAAGGTGAGTTGCTGTGCATTTCCGCCAGTGCTGGGAACGCGGTAAAGGTCGCCTTTATAGGTAAAAGCAATTGTGGTACCATCGGGTGAGATGGTAGGGTATCGCATCCATTGTGGATTTTCTTGTGCAGATAAGGTAGTGTGCAGTAGAAGACCGAGCGATAGGGTCAGTAGTTTTTTCATAAATAGTTGGTTGTATCTTAAAAAGTAAAAATAGTTTTTAAAAGGTATTGATACAAGCGAAATAGGGGGTAAGGTGAATAAACATTTTCAATATTTACCGTCGAATTATATTTAAAGCGGTTGTCAATTAAAAACTTACGCTTTTTTATATGATAAATGTTAAAAATATTTGCAGAGAAGTATAAAAATCGTATTTTTGTAACTCTAAAATATACGGTGGTTTTAGCTCAGTTGGTTAGAGCATCGGTTTGTGGTACCGAGGGTCGTGGGTTCGAGCCCCATATTCCACCCGTAACTGGGGAAAAGTCTTAAAATTAAGATTTTTCCCCTTTTTTATGTCTTTGTAATTCCTTGTGTTCAGATATGTTATTTCCGCAATCGAGTTTTTTAAATTTCATAAGGTAATAGTAGATTTAAAAATACATATTAATTTTATGGACTTAATTCAAAAACCTAATATAAAAAATGATTTAGGTTATAAGTAAACTAAATGAATATACTAATATGAGTGAGAACTTTTTAAAAATGCTTAAAGAGCTGATTGTTGCATTCTTACTCTTTGGAGGGGCATATTATTTGAAAATAGCCGAAGATAAAGAACCGTATGCTTCTAAAAGGCTCAGAAAAATCTTAGTAATTGTTGGCGTAATTACTGTTATTGTTTCAGTAATAAAGTATTTTGCGAATTTGTGAAAACAGAGCGTTATTATCCCAATTTACCTCAAAACATCCCTAATATCTTCCTGCTTTTTGAACACACTTGCTGCAAAAGGACACAATGGAATAATTTTGATGTTTTTCTCTCTGGCCATTTCAACAATTTTGTATAGCAGTTGCTTACCCACTCCTTTACCATTAAATGCTGGATCAACATCTGTATGATCTATAATGATTAATTCTTCGCCCGCTATAGAGTAGGACATCATCCCCGCACGTTTAGCATCTTCTTGTGCCACGGCAAAGCCTTTTCCGTTAGACTCTTTTAAAATTATTTCCATGTGTATAAAGTTAGTGATATACTTTAATTTATAGCCATCAAATTTTTGAAAATGAGTCAGGTTTGATTAATTGTGAGATATTCCGAGCTCGTTATCCAGAAATTTCTCCAGCCTGTCTGGCATCCACGATTGGGAGGTGGTGATAGGAAATGCTGAATGACCGCCTCGTTTGGGTATATCCAGAAATATATATTCAGATTTACTGGCTATGTCTGTAGGGTACGAAGTGTCTGATAAAAACGGATCATTTTGAGCATTTACAACCAGCGTGGGAATAGAAATCTTTGTTAAAGAGCTTAAGCAACTGCCCGACGAATAAAAATCATCCAATGAATGAAATCCAAAAAATGGAGCGGTGAAGTTTTCTGAAAATCCTTGTACTGATTTTATTAGATCTAATTTATTAATATCGAATATACCCGGGTGATTTATTTCCAATTTCCGCACTTTGTTTTTTAGTTTATCTAGAAATTTTTGAGCAAAAACACGGTTAACAAACCGATCAATTTTTCGTTCCGACTTTCGTAAATCGCAAGGCACAGAAAAGGCCGCAATTGCCTTTAAGTTATTGGGGATGTTGTGTCTTGCTGCAAAATTTAGCGACATATTGGCGCCCAATGAAAATCCGACAAGCACCAGCGAATCGTATTTATCTGCATATTCTGACACTACGGCATGTACATCATCCGTAGATCCACCGTGGTAAAGTACGGGTAGGCGATTCATTTCCCGCCCACAACTCCGCGCATGCATTGCCAGAATATCCCATCCACGTACACAAAAATGGTGAGCCATTTGTTGCACATAGTGACTTCTGGAATTGCCTTCCAGTCCGTGGCAGATAATCATAAGTTTGTTATTTCCACCCCGAACCCAATCAAGCTCTAAAAAGTCGCCGTCCGGCAATTCCAGTTTTTCAGTTGTATAAAGCGTATTATCACGTTTTACTCCAAAAAATGGAGCTATAGTTTGCAGGTGCCCATTAAAAAGATAGGCTGGTGGGCTATATTTTGATTGTACGATCGGCATACTTATTCTAGACTGATTTTTTGCCGCTAAAATGGTGAAAATATATTTGCCAGCATGTACAATTGGTGATAATTTTTCTAGGCTATGAAAAAATATTAACTTCGCGATTACTCGGAGTGACTATAAATTAGCAGATAAAGAACTCCAAGATTTGCTGATTGAACAGTTTGATAGTTATGATTAAAGACAAGCCTAATAAATTTATGAAATGGTTCGGCAGAGCAATTGGTGAACCATGGGTTTTGCGCAGTTTTGCTTCTGTAAAATTCATTGGCGAACTATCTGTACAGCAAGATCGATCTTGTTTGATGCTCATGAATCATTCCAGCTTTAATGATAGCGGTATTTTGCACCGTATATGCCGGGTTATTTTGAAAAAGGAGTTGAAGGCCATGGTGGTTGAATCGCAATTGAAGGCCTTTCCGATTTTAAAATATGTGGGTTGTTTTTCGGTCGACAAAAAGTCGAGAAAAATGATTGAATCATTAAATTATGCGGCCGAGTTATTAAAAAATCCGGATATAATGTTGGGTATTTACCCGCAAGGCGGATTGTATTCGATGCATTTAAATAAAATACACTTTGTAAGCGGATTGGATTATATTTTTAAACGTTCTAAATCAACGCCTTTTCAGGTTTTTTTCGGAGTAACATTGCTAGATTACTTGGAGAGCTTTAAGCCAATAGCGCGTGTATATTTAATGGAATATACAGGTGAGCGAACAACTGAGCAAATGGAAGAAGCCTATAATCAGTTTTATAGCGAGTGCAAGCAAACACATCAACGATTTTATAATGCCCCCGAAAGAGTAGTTGATAAAAGAGTGTAGCCGTTGTTCTAATTCCGAAAAAGATTAAGATGGTTATCCTATAAATATTCTGTTTACGCTACTAAGGGTGGTTCAGGCTATGGAATTTCTATTAGAATTGGGAAATTGCTTTCAATTAATTTTCGATACAATGGTTTGATTTATAGGTCTTCACTAGTTCTTGACTTTTGAAAGATTTTAGTTCTATCAATACTTTTTGTTTAATAATATTTGTGGGTAGACATATTATTACGTCTTTATGAAAGAACCATCACATGTTTATGGATGGGTGTAATAAACCAGGTAATTTTACTTCATTTCTAAACAGGTATAAATGCCTGTAAATCTAAATTATTTATTAACTCAATTTGAGATAAGCAAAATTATAAAAAGCTTATCAAGTATTGTTTATTGCCTGTGGGTATTTCATGCAGTATAACTTTTGTAGAAGTTTTGCCAGTTATAATTTAAATTAATTAATCATGGCTATTCTTCAACTGAATTCTAAAGGTGATGACGTAAAGTTATTGCAGCAACAATTATCTGATTTAGGTTATTTACTTGTAGTGGACGGAATTTTTGGTGTGAATACATTAAACGTGGTTAAGCAGTTTCAGGCTGATCATCAGTTGTTTATTGATGGTAAGGTTGGTCCGAATACACAAAATGTTATCAACACATTGTTGAATAAGGATAGCCCATCTAATATCGTTAGTGGAATTGATATTTCTCATCATAATGGCGATGTAAATTGGTCTACTTTGGCAAGTGAAGTAAACTTTGTGTACTGCAAAGCCAGTCAGGGGAAGAGTTTTACAGATCCCAAGTTTAAAGTCAATTTTTCTAAATTAAGTGAGTATGGAATTTTGCATGGTGCTTATCATTTTTTGACCTTTCAAGGTTCATCAGCACAGCAGCAGATTGATAATTTTTTAAAATGTGGCATAGATTTCTCGAAGCCAGGTCTTTTACCCCCTGTGTTAGATGTAGAGTGGCAGGTGCCCGACACGCTAAATCCTTATATTCTTAAAAACCGGGCAGCTTGTATACAATTGATTAAAGATTGGTTAACTGGTGTGTCTTTGAAAACAGGACGTACGCCAATTATCTATACCAATCGTGCGTTTTGGCATGATTTCCTTAATAATCCCGGTGGATTTGAAAAATATCCATTGTGGATAGCAGCCTACCGATCTACACCGCCTATACTACCACCTGGGTGGAATAAATATACTTTTTGGCAGAATAGTGACAGTGGAATTTTCAAAAGCATAAAGGGGAAAGTAGATAAAAATATTTTTAATGGAACCTTGAGTGAGCTTAATAAGCTAGCAGGTTTATAGGACTATATACCATCAGTAACTAACCAAATCAATAATAATTAAAAACAAAAGTTATGGAATCTAATTTACTGTCCATGTCACAAGAGTTCTCAGGCTTGCCTATGGATGCGCTCATTGGTGGGCCATTAAATGCTGCCGCTCGAGCAAATGCTGCAATGGCATTAACGCAAACTCAATTTATGTTAGATACTTGTTTTGCAAAAACACCCGTTGCCGCTACTCCAGCAGTACAGGGAGTGCCTGCGGTAATTGACCCAGTTACCGGTTTGGTAACCACACCAGAAGTAATTGGTACCCCGGCCATCCCAGCGCATGATAATTATGTGCCTGTAATGATTGTAATGTCATTACAAAGAGGAGTAATTACGCCCGGAACTCCGGCAAGTCCCGGTGACCCTACAGCTACGCCACCTGTTCCAGCTATCCCAGCTACTGCTACTCAAATCCAGAGTTTTGTAACTCAGTTTAATTTACCATTGTTAACCATTGTTCCACTAAACTCGTTAGCAGTAGATACTGTAGATATTAAGTTCGAAATGGAAGTGAAATCAAGTTTTTCTGAAGATCAATCGGAGCAAAAATCAAGAGAAAGCAAAGGTGAAGGTAGTTTTGAAGCCAAAGTTGGATGGGGACCAGTATCCGTAACGATTAAGGGAAGTGCTAGTTATGATTCGAAAGACTCGTCTACACACAATACCCATTATGAAAAAAGCAATTCTGCTAAATATACTGTAAATGTACATGCTGGCCAACTTCCGTTGCCTAAAGGGGTAAATACAATTATTGAAGCGTTTGCGCAATCTATTTCTCCTATAACAATTGGAGCAAATTAAATTACCAACCAAATAAGTTAGCTCAGCTAACTTATTTGTTCATTAACTAATTAGAAACTATTATGCCAAAAGTGACGAATCGTAGATTCAATCCCGACTATAGCCAAACATTGGATATTGAATCGTTAATTAGTGCTCCTCTTGTGGCAATTTCAAAGGCCAATGCGGTGATGGCACAAGGTCAGACAAGATTCTTGCTGGAATATTGTTTTGAGAAAAACGGGGAGAGTTATGAGCCGATTCTGATACAAATGGCATTAACCAAATCTGTAATAGATCCTGGTAAGCCTGCAGTAAAAGGTATAGCGGCTTCGGCACCGGGTGTGTTGCCAGTTGTCGAAGCAGTTGAAGCAACTCCTGCAATTCCACAGTCAGTTCAGCTAATTACTACGCATTTTACTTTGCCTTTATTAACCATTGTTCCATTAAATTCTCTGGCAGTAGAAAAGGTAAATGTAGATTTCGATATGGAAATTACCTCAGTAGCTTCTAAACCATCTAATGGTACAAATGAATCTAATAATACTATCACCGATCGTAAGGCTCAGTTATTTGGTAAAGTGAGTGACTCACGCTCAAATCGAGATCGTGATTCGGCCAATCAAAGCAGGACTTTAAATAAAATAAAAATTAATATCAATGCGTCTGCACTTCCATTACCTGCAGGTGTACTTACCATCATCGATATTTATACCAAGTCTATTCAGGCAGTTCCAACAGAAAATAAAACAGAAAATTAATAAAATAAAAAAATATGATAGGACAAACTCAAAATATCCCTTGTCCGGTTTGTAATACAGGGATTCCGTTCGACACTAAACAATTAATAATGGGTGTACAATTTGCATGTCCAATGTGTTCGTCATTAATTGGACTGGCATCAGAAAGCAAAGGTCTTGTTGAGGAAGCGATGAAGAAACTGGAGGCAGTAAAAGGAAAAGCTTCAAAAAAATAAAATTATTGTATATAAACTACATCTATTATGATCAGTTTTAAATTTTTCGTAAATGCCATTCAGGAGGCAATTATAAGTGCCAGTGATGCTTTGATGGACAAGAATTTATCACTATTGGATAAATACTTTATTGAAGCTCCTAAGGTTGCCGATACGCATGCGGTGGGTGATTCTCAAGATTTTGATGACAGTGGTAAAGAACAACCAACGGTTAAAGATGCAGCTACATTTGATAAGCATTTGCTGATACCTAGAAGTGTTGCTCTTGAGTACCCACAACTTGGTAATGAAGGTGAAATAGAGAATCTTGAAGTTTCTGTGCCATTAATAACCTTGGTCCCACTAAGTATGTCTAAAATAGATAAGGCCACTATTACTGCTAGCTTCAGGATGGCGGTAGTTAATGGAGAAGTTCAATTAGATCTTGGGGATGAAAGCAGACGAAGCTTTTTTAAAAGAAAACCGAAAATGGCCTGGGGTAAAATTGAAATATCTCTAGCCCCGCAAGAAACTTCGGAAGGGTATAAGTTATTGGTAGAAGGCTATGAGGCCATATTAAAAAGGCAGATATCTTAACTAAGCTAAAAGCAATAACCTATTCGATTTATAAAAGGTGGAAGCTGAAAAACCTGATCAGAGCAAGCAATTTTTTTAAATTATAAAATTATGGCATCAGTTACAAATAACACGAGTCAAGTGCTTGAACTATGGGATGTTGGAAATCTATTAGTACGTTTATCGCCTAGTACAATGGGGCATAACTTACCAATTACTATTACCAGTATTACATTTGGAAATGTTGGTTATCACAACAAAATAGGAGGTTTTTTGACTAACAGTAATTACAATGTCACATTTGTTCCTGCCGGAGCTGGAAATCCTGCAATGGTTAATTTTATCGGAAACAGCATAAATGATATAGTTATATTCAGTTAATAATGATGAGACCGAAGGTAGTCTGTTTTAATAAAATAAGCGTATAATATTATAGAAAATTTATATAACTACTTTTGTTACGATGAATAAGATATAAAACCTTTAGCAGTTTTTCTGTAGGTATAAGAGGTAGATTGACGTGTTACCCGATAAGGCTATAAGCCAATTTAGATGATTACAATTGCAGTGCTTTATACATCTGCAATTGTAATCTATCTGTAATCAAAGTTTCGTTTCTGGAATGTAATAAAGGTTATCCGGTTATTCTGAGGTGCCGCTTTTTTTAGTGTATTTACCTTTCTTTTCTCATAATGAGCATATTGCTGTGAGATAATTTATTTAAATTCTTTTATTAATTCTTTAGCAATTTTTAACCAATCATCATTTTTTAAGTCAAAATTAGATACGGCGTAGTAATCCTTAAAATTTAGTACGTCTTTTTGGTTATTAAAAGGACCTGAAACGCCTATATAGGATTCTTGTTTGCCATCTATTTCATAAATAAAATCAAATACGTAATAGGTTAAATCATCTTCTACCAAAGAATCTATCAATTGAACACTTAATGGAGGATAATATTCATTCATCAAGTGATTATACATGATTAATTTAGCAAACTCTTTGTGTTCTTTGTATTGATTAGGTATTTCATTCAGTTTTCCAACTTCGTTAAATGCCAACATGATCTCGTATCTACTATGCAGACTATCTAATTGTTCTGTTAATATCTCACTACTGACCTCCAGGTTATTCATAATTCTAGTAGCAATTGCCAGAGTACGTAAGTACGAGGGTGATTCCGAAATCATTACTTTTTCGGTATATGTATCCGTTAAGTTAGCCAAATTGAGTTTGGGTAATAATCTTAAATAGGAAGGAATGTTGGTGTTATGTACTTCATTACTATCGTTGAACTTAATGAAGTCTAACTCCAGATCCTCTAAAGCATATTTACTGATTAATTGATTTTTAGTTACTAATAAAGGTTGGTAAGTATCAATGTTATCTGAATCAAGCATATTATTAAATACATTTAGAATCATCGGTCTATACTCGCTTATTTCCATAAGTTTAAGTAGTTGATCATGGTTGGCAGCAGCGAAGGAAAGTGAATCGATCATAGGACTAAATAGTTGCCAATAATTCTCTAATTTAAGTGGACGTGTTTCAACCAAGGTTTTTAAATACCATGAATAGCTATTTTTATCAGCATGAGGTAATATGGTCAGAATTTTACTCTGAATTAAATCTTTTCCTTTGTTATTCTTGTAAAGCTGTTTTAAAAATGTAGACGTATTTTTATCTTTCAAGACAAAGAAATTATTTAATAGCATTTCTTTTACTCCATTTACCGTTGTATCATCTTCATATTCTTTCCCTAAGGCTGTGTATATATAACTTAACTCATCTGGTTCAAAATCATAAAAAGCTAAAGCACCTTTTGCGAATTTCCTTGTTTCTTTGTCTTTACTTGCTAAGTCTTGAACGATTAACTTGGCTTTTGATTGTTTGAAATCGAAAAGAGATCCTTCGGTGTTTATTTTTGGATTAAAAAATTGATTAGCTTGTTCGGTATAAACCTCTTCTTTTGTACCCATCAGGGTTTGAGTATAAAAGTTATTTTCATGAAACCAAATAATAGAACGGGCAGTTAAATTTGTTAAGCTGTCATAGCTTATAATTTCTTTAGCTTTTTGTTTACCTATAATAATGTTTTTATGATCGAGCACAGTTTTATCTGTTGTATAGAATGGCTCAAATATTTTATATACAGAGTCTATATCTGGAGATTTATAATATTTACTGATTGTTCCTTTTTCTATTAAATAAATGCCAGCTGAATAGGGATTTGCTGCTGAATATGTTTGATTGTTAGCTATAAATGAGGTGCCTAAGTCTTCTTCATCTTCACTTTTCTTGTTTTTTGTAATTAACAGAGGTTTTGTTGGCATAAACAATTCAATATTTCCAACTTTAAATGCGGCGTTATTAGCAGATAAATTAGGTAAAAAATTAAATGATTCGAGGAATGAATCATTTTTTCCTTTTGTAGGCCCCTCTAAATTTTGTTTAATTAATAAATAGATTCTGTTACCTTTTAAATATGTTTGTGTTTCTAAATAGGTGTTATTTAAAAGGATATCGACAGTTCTTCCTTCATAACCATCTTTAAATATTATGCTGGGAGGGCTGATCAGTGTTCCTGAAAAAGAAAGTTCTTCGATAAGAGATTTGAAGACTAGATTTTTATCCAATATTTGAACTCCTGCAGGATAGTCTTTATATTGAATTAAATAATTCATATTATTAGCCTTATCAGTGGCTATAAAATTTACGAGCGCCATTGGGCTTTCTGGTAAAATAGAGTTTGGTAATTCACTTTTTTTGAAAAAAGGTGATAGAGGTAGTTTTATACTGAAAGCGCCTGCCTCGTTTTTGTAAGTTATCCAATCATTGGGAGAAATGGCAGTTGGTTTATTTATTTGTATGGAATTTAAAAATATTTCCTTTGCTTTTAAATCAGTAATACCTGCATAATAGATTACTGAGAACATATAAATAGTTCCATTTGTATAAATAAAATGGGAGTGGTTGGTTTGTTCTCCGTTTTTTAATTCGGCAATGAGCATGGTAGAACCGAATTTTTCTACATAATCTGATTTTACTAATGTATTTCCGTATATATTAATTTGATTATTTAGTAGAGTATCTATATATGCTCTCGGGGTGGAGTTGATTAGCGGCCCAATAAAAGTTGAAATTGTTCGGTACAATGTAGATGTAACAGGATCAATGTAGGCCCACACATTACTTCCACTTTCTTTTTGGACTTGATGAGGTGTGCCTGGAAAATCTACTTTTGAGTGATTAATTTCATCCTTGAATTCAAACCATTCTTTTTTTGTTACATCTATTTGATAGTTATCTGCAAGTTTAGTGAAACTACCTCCTACAGGTCTTAATTTATATCCGGCTTTTTCGAGCAATGAAATCATGCCGTGTTCGCCAGGTAAAAATGCTATTCCGACCGATGTAAAAACACGCTCATTTGATAATAATTCTATAAGGTTTTTTGTTAATATTTGCGTGCGGTGCAAAAAGGATTCTCCTTCCGAATAATGCTGAATTTCGTCCCATATATCATTGAGTTTTCCTCCAGAGTAAACGGACATAAAATGATCTAATATTTCTTGTTCAGCCTCATCATCATCATCTTCTTCTTCATCTTCACTGTCGCTCACCTTTTCATATGCCTGATCAGTAGTAATGGAATTGTCTAATCCAAAAATTTTTTTTCTATAAGTTCTGGCTAAGCCATATAAATAAGCGTTTGGCAAAGTTTGTTTATTGACGTCTATTTTTTTTGTAGGATAACCCTGATTAATTAGGTTAGCCATTTTAGGTGTATTGTACCCAAACTCGATCATAGATTTAATAGTGGTATCGGGATGTATTTCTACTGCAAATGCTGTACTATTAGAGAGAGCAATATATACTGAGTCACTAAAATTGAAAGATCTAATATCTCTTATATTCATTACTCCAAATAGATAAGAAGGCTTACTTAAATCTTTTCCCGTAATTTCCCACAGTAGTGTATACTCATTTTGTTTTTGAGCATACACTTTATGGAGTGTGAAGTAACTCATTAAAGCAAAGCAAATGAGTGTAAATTTAGTATTGGCGTTAATTTTGATCATTATTTTATTTCTTGATTATTTTCCAGTAAATAATTCAGTGTCGAATCTAAAAAGTGTAAAATTGTCGAAAACAATTAGATATTTTCCATCTGTAGATGAAACAGGGTAGCTCGATGACATAAGTATAGATGGAAAGGAATAAAGTTTTTTTGTTGTTTTGTGATTGAATACATTCAATATATTGCCCGAAAATGCATAAATTACTTCTTCTTCACCCGGTCTATAACTAAAATCTCCTATACCGGGAGAGCTATTAAAAGCAATAGCACTTGTATATTTTGTAACAGGGTTGTAGATATATGGCTGACCATAATGACCAAAATAAACGTTTTCATTTTTCTTATTTGGAACGATGTAGTTGAAATCTTTGTCTAAAGGCGGTGAGATGTCTTCTATCAAGTCGTTAACTGGATCTAGGCTAAATAGTGATGTGCTAAATTCAGCTTTAATATAGAGTTTAGTTCGGTTGTAGTTTACTGAAATTGAACCATACGCATAGAATTTTTCACTTTGTTTATGATAATAGACTAAGTCATTATTACGACTGTCGATCATTTTCCAGCTAGTTGCGCTAGACTGTTCTGAGCCACAGATCATGGCTCCTATACCAGAACTTGTAAAGACTAATGTTTGTGGATATATGGTAGGGTATACCTTACTATCTTCAGGTAAAATTTTTAATGTAAAACGTTTAACAATTGAACCATTATCTGGATTGATTATATAAATGTCGGGTGTGTTCGTTAAGGCATAAATAAATTTATTATAGGGGTTGTATATAATTTCTCTGATTTTAAAATTGAATTTATAATTGTTTACGACAGTGAAATTTTTCAGGTCGATTTTCTGTATAATTTGACTATTAAAATTTGAAAACCAAATAGATTTATTATCGTCTGATATAAAGTAAGAAGGGGCTATGCCAGATCCTTCAGCGGGATAAGTAATCCGTTTTGAAAAAAAATCAATATTAAAATCTTCTGTATAGGAAAGAAATTTATCTTTCGTGGTAATTCTAAAAGGGAAAGATTCTCCTAGTTTTGCACTTCCTATTTTAAAATGAACTTCTTTGCTGGGAGGTTGACTAATAAATGGAAGGTGCAATATACTGTTCGGCCGAGTGAAAGTCATTTGATAACCATCTACGGGTGTATTGAATGTTAAAATAACGGTTTCCGTAATCGGATAAGTAAGGCTGACACTTAAGAGTCTAATTTTAGGACTTTGATTCACTGCAATTACTTTGGTAATACCGCCTGAGGTTACCGTTAAGTTTGCGGTTCTTAGTTCGTCTGTCTCATTTTCTTTGGCACTAACCGTTATATTCGAATCACCAATTCCAGTACTTTTGTCAACTGTTAACCAGTCTGCCGAAGTGCTTGACATCCAAGTGGAATTAGATTGTATGGCTAGCGAGCTTACTTCTATTGTATAGGGAATGTCAAGATTTTCTTTGTCTATTTCTAAAGTAGTTTCACCCACTTTTAACGAAAAATCAAGAATTGTTGGCTCATCTTTTTTGACCGTTGTCGTCTTCCCTTCTGATAGGAATTTATCTCTGGAAGCTAATATACTATAGTTTCCAACAGGAACGTTCTCCAATAGAAATTTCCCATCTGAATCGCTGAAAGCAAACGTTTGATCTAAGTCGTTAAGTGCTATTACTACTCCGGAAAGTGGTAAGCCATATTCACTAACAACAATTCCTTTAATAGACCCTGTATAAATTTTTTCCTTCTTACAAGATTGTAAGATTACAAGAAATAAGAATATTAAGGTAAAAGTAGTTGCAATAAATTTTATTTTTTTCGTTCTAAAGGCAACTTTTTTCATTTTTTATTTTTGAGTTAAGAATAGCTAGTAAATATATTAATTATAAGTCTTGGTAGTGTATTTTTTTTACTAATTAATAATATAGTTTGTGATTTTAATCCGTGTCACCAAATAATCGTGTTTGTACCCACTTTAAATATTCTTATCTTGCTTTTTCTTAATTTCTATAATATGTTTAAAAAGCGCTTTTTATTTAGTTTAAGTTTGTTTTTGATAGCTGTAAATGTATATGCAGCCAAAGATATTGCCATTCGTTATAATATTTCAGAACCCAGAGATTTAATTGGTCGTTGGGATATTACCGTAGATATGAATGGGAAACCTGCTCCATCGTGGTTAGAAGTGAAATTATCTGGTTATAAAACGCTAGTAGGTTCTTTTGTAGCCGCCTCGGGGAGCGCACGACCGGTTTCTAAAGTAAAATTTGCAGATGGAAAATTCAGTTTTGAGATTCCACCACAATGGGAGAGCGGTAGCCAAAATATGGTTATAGAGGGTTCGTTAACCGTTGCAGGTATAGAAGGGACGATGACGGATAGCAATGGTAAAAAGTATTCTTGGAGAGGTGTAAAAGCACCTTATTTAAAACGTACTGGTGTTCCGGTTTGGGGTGAACCTATTCATTTATTTAATGGTGAAAATTTAGACGGTTGGAAAGCAAGCGGTGCTAACCAATGGATTGTAAAAGAGGGTATTTTAACCAGCCCGAAAGCGGGATCTAACTTAATAACCGAACAAGCATTTAACGATTTTAAACTTCATGTAGAATTCAGATATCCTAAAAATGGGAATAGCGGAGTCTATTTAAGAGGGCGCTATGAAGTCCAAATTGAAGATAGTGCCAAAGATGCACATCCTAATAACATTTTGTTTGGTGGCGTTTATGGAT
The DNA here is from genome assembly GCA_964583395.1 of uncultured Pedobacter sp. GTDB lineage: Bacteria > Bacteroidota > Bacteroidia > Sphingobacteriales > Sphingobacteriaceae > Pedobacter. The sequence continues at coordinate 144,029 of CAZOVM010000006.1, forward strand.
TTCTAACCGCCAGTGAAATGGCCACGTTAGGAGCGGGCGAATGGCAGACTTTTGATATCACATTGGTTGGAAGAATGGTTACGGTAGTTGCAAATGGTAAAACAATTATTAATAATCAGGAGATTCCCGGTATTACAGGCGGTGCGTTGGATAGTTATGAAGGTGAGCCCGGACCTATTTATTTGCAGGGCGATCATATGCCTATTGAGTTCAGAAAAATTATATTGACACCAGCTAATTAAACCAATTAATAGGTGGAAAGCTAAAAGCCCATATCTATATTCCGAAAGCAGGTAAATGTAAATATAAAGGAACAATATTTCGATTTATGTGTTGATTTTAAGGAAGCTTGAAAAGTAGCGACGCTAAATGATCATTAAACTTAAAATGGAAACAGTATGAAAGCGAAATTTGAAAAACTATTAAATAACGTACTACATCAGCATAAAAACAACAATATGCAGGTGTTTATGGCTCTAACAATAGGTGCCTGTGTTGGTGCGGTTGCCGGTATTTTATTGGCGCCTACGAGTGGAAAAAAGTTAAGAGATAGATTATGTGGTTCTTGTTCGGCTATTAAAAATGAAACTGAAGAGCTGGTAGAAGAAACCAAAGAAAAAGTAACCCGTAAAAAACCAAAGTCGGATATTAAAAAGATAATTGAAGAAGCACATACTCCGGATTCTAAAAAAGAAGAGTAATGATTAAATAACTTCTAAAATCAGTAAATTTTATAATAAATATCCAAAATTACATAAGTTGTTAATTGTTAATTATGGGTAATTTTAAAAATAGGGTTTATTCATTTTTATAGCAAATATAATTGGCATGAATACTAATATAAAAAGGGGTTTTCTATATAGAAAACCCCTTTTTAAGTTTAGCTTTTAATCAAGATTATTTGTTTAATAAGATTGGATCTCCAAAACCCAACTCTTTTAAACGTGGTAACTGTGTTTGTGCATCGCCCACTACTAACCAGATCATTTTGTTTACATCCAGATAGTTTTTAGATAATTCCTGAATTCTGGAAATGCTCATATTTTTAACAATTTCTTCTCTATCTTTTACGTAAGTAGATTTGAAGTTGTACTTAGCAATGTTTTCTAACATCCCTAATTTAGAGCCTGCGGTTTCGAAAGCTCTGGCATTACTTTTTATTAAAAATCCTTTGGTAGTTTCTAGGTCTTTAGCACTATAGTTTTTACCATAGTTCTCTACAATGCTTTTAATGGCCTGTAACGATTCTAAAGTTACATTGGTACGAACATTACTAGAGATCGTAAAAGTACCTACACTATTGGTTCCAGAAAACCCGGAGCTAATTCCGTAAGTATATCCTTTTCCTTCACGTAATTCTTGTGTTAGCTGCGAAGCAAATCCGCCGCCGCCTAAAATATAATTCATAACCGTTGCAGGATAGAAATCTTTATCGGTAAAAGCCAATGCAGGATAACCTACGTTTACAACAGATTGTTTTGCATCTGGTACATCATAAAAATATATTTTAGCCTCAGTAGGTACTTTTGGAGCAGGGGTAACAGTAATGGTTACCGGTTTGCTCTTCCAATTGCTTGCTAAACTAGATAATGATTGTGTAATAGCTGCTTTATCTAACGAGCCTACAACCGTCATACGCGCAACCGAAGGCGATATATTCTTTTCATAAAATGCTTTCAAATCATCGATAGTAATTGCATTTACACTTTCTAAAGTACCTAAAATACTTTTCGAACGAATGTTGTCTTTTCCATAGATCAACTCTCTAAAGTTATTTGCTGCAACTGTTCCCGGGTTGGCTTCCTGCTGACGAATAGAGCTTAATACACTTTGTTTTATTAAATCAAATTCTTTAACATCCCAACGCGGTTCTAACAACATCTCCTGAACCAGTGCTAAAGTTGCCTGATAATTTTTAGCCAAAGTTGTTCCGCTAATAGTAATGTCTTCTGTACTGGCAGATATACCAATGCTAGCTCCTAATTGTTTAATAGCTTCTTCTAATTGTTCAGGTGTTTTATTTTTAGTGCCCTGATTCATGGTGCTGGCCATTAAATAAGCAACACCTACTTTGTTAATATTGTCTTGCAACATACCTCCATTTATAGAAATACTGAACTGTACCAATGGAACTTCATTATTTTCTATGCCATATACCTGCAATCCGTTAGATAGTTTCTGGTTCCATACCACCGGAATTTTCACTTCTGGAGCTTTTCCATAAGCGGGCTCTATTGTACGATCGAATGTTGAAGGTGTACGGGTGTAAGTAGCTTCTGCCGAAGCGTCAATGGTTTCTTCAGCACCTTGAACAATTGCTTCTTCTACTACTTCGGCCTTTACAGAACCTTCTAAAGCGAGGTTAATTTGACCCTTTGGTACAAAACTGGTTGCGATATAGTTTTTGCCCTTAACATATTTTTCATAAACACGCATTACATCTGCGGTAGTAACCGCTAAAGCATTGTTTAAGTCTTTTTCTATGTAACCCGGATCGCCTGCAAACATGCTGAATTGTGCCAGCTGACTGCTTTTACCTAATACACTAGACAAAGAGTTATAGAAACGTGTTTCCTGACCTGCCTTAATTCTGTCTAAATCTTTCTGAGCAATTCCTTCTTTTTCAAATTTCGCAAATGCTTCTGTAAAAGCTGCTGCTACTTCATCTAAACCCTTGCCAGGAAATGCACGAGCCGATAAAACTACCTGACCAGCTATTTCTCCGCTTCTACTATACATGCTCACATTAGAAGTTATTTTTTTGTCTTCAACTAAAACCGTATAAAAAGGAGCTTTTTTACCAGAAGTAAGATATTGAGTTAAAATTTGTAAAGCGTAAGAGTCCGGATGATAAGATTCTACACCTGGCCATGCCATGGTTAACTCTGGCAAACGTGCAAAATTATCTTCATGATATAATTTTTTTGTTTGGGTTACAACACCTGGACGCTTAACTAGCTTTTCAATATCGGCACCTCTTTTAATCTCGCTGAAATACTTTTCAACCCATTTACGTGCTTGTACGGTATCAAAATCACCAGCAATAACTAAGGTAACGTTGTTAGGTACATACCACTTATTGAAGAATTCTTTTACATCGGCAAGAGTCGCATTTTGTAAATCTTCTAGTGATCCAATTACTTGCCAGTTGTAAGGGTGATCTGCAGGATATAAGTTTTTGTCTATAACATAAGAAGTATGACCGTATGGATTATTATCTACACTTTGTCTTTTTTCATTCTTTACAACTTGTTTTTCTTTAGCTAAAACCGGATCAGTAACGGTATTGATAAACCACCCTAATTTATCGGCCTCTGCCCAAATCATTTTTTCTAAGGCATCGTTCGGTACAGTTTGCAGGTAGTTGGTTCTGTCGGTACTGGTAGAGCCGTTGGCTCCCGATCCACCTATACGTGCTGTCATTTTATCCAATCCGCCTTTGCCTAAGTTTTCTGATTCTAAGAACAATAAATGCTCAAAAAGGTGTGCAAAGCCTGTACGGCCCGGTTTTTCACGCGATGAGCCTACATGAGCGGTTAGGTTAACCGCAACTACAGGGTCGGAACGGTCTATATGGAAAATAACGGTTAATCCGTTAGGTAGCGTAAATTTTTCGTATTCTATTTTAAACGAAGTTTTGGCTGGTGCCTGTGCATCCGCTGATATAGAAACGCCGAAAAATAAAGCAATAAGTAGTAATGATCTACGCATAGTTTATAATTTTAATTTAGGTTGATGTAAAATCGATTGATAAATCTATTTAATTTTTATGGAAAAGCGAAAGAGATAGACGCTTTTCCACTTTCATCCTTCTTCGGGTTTCCAACTTTTTGCATTTTTGGATATGCTCTTTGTTTCTTTTTTAGGTCTGATTTTGATAGGAATTCTATGTTATGAGTTTATACTTCTATAGATAGCTTATTTTAAAGGAATAATATATTGGTTGATAGATGTTTAAAAGAGTTCTGAAAATAACCCTTCTTTGCGGGATTGAGAGTAATTTTAAATAAGCATATTCAAGACAGTAGGAGATTGTAATAAGTTGACAATTATAGAGTATCTTTATTCGTTATGGCAATGATGAAAAATGGAGAGACTTGTTTCTGTTTTTTACTCCTCACTTTCTCAAATTATAGTTGAAAATCAACAGATAGTGCATAATTTTACTCATTATTGGCGAGGAGCTACATAAGAAGATTTTTTATAAATGGTGTTTAAGATCTATTATTTTAACATTTAATTATTTGGAATAGTAGAGAGAATTTAATTTAAACCTTTTATCTTGTGTTCGTACTAACTGTGAGTGCTGATTTACATATTTTTCTCCGTTATAAAATGATTGTATTTATTTCAATATTCTTATTCTTAATTTTTGCTTTTCTATCTACACTCCATTTTTATTGGAGTTTAGGTGGACGGTGGGGCAGTAAAGCCGTTTTTCCGACTAAAGATGATAGCATACTACCCGCAATGCCAGGTGTGGTGCCTACTGTGGTGGTTGCTCTTGGACTGTTATTGATGGGTGTTTTTGTGTTATTGCAGACAGGATTTTTTAAAATATCTATTCCACTCTGGATTAATAATTACGGGCTTTGGATTATTGCCGGTATTTTTATTTTGCGGGCAATAGGAGATTTTAACTACTTAGGTTTTTTTAAGAAAATAAAACACACGAAATTTGGGCAGAATGATACCAAGTATTATTCACCTTTGTGCTTAATAATCGGCATACTTGCCGTTATAATAGAGCTGAATAAATAATACTTTACCTAATATGTTAAGTAGTATGGTTTTTAAATTAGAAACAGTATTGTCGATCAGAAAAAATATAGATAAGCCTTCAAAAATTCAATTTTTTGTTGCTTTTCTGGTGTTAGTATCAACAGTTGTTACTTTACAGGATTTATTTCATTCACAACGCAACCAGTACAACTTCTATTTTTCGGAATCAGTTCTATTTAATTCTTATTGGCTTTGGTTTTATCCGGTTACTATTTTATCAAAATATATTTTCAATCTTAAAGGTTCTGTAATTCATAAATATCTTGGGATAAGGATTTTTAGTTTTATTGTTTTATCTACTACAATTCATGTTTTAGCGTACTCGTTTAGTGTTTTTGGAGTTTCTTATTTGTTTTATGAAGGTACTTATGAGGTGAAAAAAATGTTTACATATTCTGTTTCAAATGACTTTTATAAATATGTTTTTGGTTATGGCTTTATAGGTTTTCTGCTTTTAAGAGGTTCTGAATTAAATAAACAGACCGATTTTTCTGTTCCCGAAAAAAGAGAAATCGTAAATAACATAGCAGTAATGGAGAACGGAAGAAACAAGGTGCTGGTTCCGATAACAGATATTGTTTTTATTAAATCTTCAAGTCCTTATATAGCACTGCAAACCTCCGCGAAAGTTTATTTGCATACAGCTTCTCTAAAATCTATCAACGAACATTTGACTTCACATTCATTCTTACAAATTCATAAATCTATTATCATAAATATAAATAAAGTAGTTTCCTTCAAATCTAGATTAAATGGAGATTACGATGTTTTAATGGATAACGGACAAGAAGTACGCTTGAGCAGGAATTATGCAGCCAGGTTTAAGCAAGTTATTCATATTAACTCATCGCTTTAGCTTATTTTACCATCCGCTTAGCCTATTTAAATTGGATTATTAATGCGCTTCATCCAATTTTGGAAAAAAAAGCGATGATAAAAACAATTAAAATTTTAACAGTAACTGGTTTAGTTCTCACACTATTTACTACCTCTTGTAAAGGACAAACTGTTAATAGCAGCTACAGAGTCGTGGGTGGTCCATGCGAAGGATGTGAAGGTCTTCGTGAATATGGAAACAAAGTATTAAGGCCAATAGATACTTTGCCTTTATTTGAAGTTACCCATCCGAAGCTTAAAATAACGGGTATAGTTTATAAAAAAGATGGGAAAACCCCTGCTCCAGATGTTATTTTATATATATATCATACCAATAGAGCCGGTATTTATGAAACGAAGGGTAATGAAACGGGCTGGGCAAAACGACATGGCTTTATAAGAGGGTGGGTTAAAACCGACGAAGCTGGAAGGTATACTTTTTATACATTTAGACCGGGGGCCTATCCGGATAAGAGCGAACCTGAACACATTCACTTAACGGTTAAAGAACCCGGAACAAACGAATATTATTTAGATGATTATCTTTTTGATGACGACCCGCTGGTAGATCAGAAAGAACGGAAAAAGTGGGAAAGGCGAAACCGTGGTGGATCGGGAATCATGAAAGCTTATGAGGAGAATGGAATTCTAATGATTAGGAGAGATCTTATTTTAGGACTTAATATCCCCGATTATGAATAAGATTTTTTTATATCTAGCGTCAGTAACCACCCTTATAGCTTGCAATAACCGGCAAATTGCCGATGTACAAAAAGTAGACGTAAAAGAGCAAATAGTAGTTCAATCGGCGGTTTTTTCAGATACTTTGAAAATTAACCCAGATAAGTCAGTAATTAACTGGACAGCAACCGAAATGAGAGGAGCGGTAAAGCGTACAGGAAAGATTAATTTTAAGAGTGGATATTTACTGTTAAACAATCAAAATTTACAAGGCGGGTATTTCCAGGTTGATATGAAAACAATGGATGTAACGGATATCCCTGCTCATGAAACCGTAGCTAAGGCTAATTTGATTAAACATTTAAAAAGCAAGGACTTTTTTCACACTTCTGTATACCCAGTTTCAAGTTTAGAAATAACAAGTATCATTTTAAAAGAAGAAGATGTTTATGAAATCACAGCAAACTTAACCATTAGAGAAGTTACAAAGAGTATCACTTTTATAGCCACACAATATGCCGATATATTAGAAACAAGATTTAAATTTGACAGATTTAAATGGAATATTGGTTATCAGGGTAGTTGGGCAAATAAAACATTCATAGATAAAGAAATAGAGCTGCATATAAAAATAGCCCGATAATCTTTACGCGATTGTACTAAATGAAGTTTTTATTTATATTACTAAATTTGATTTCATATAACCAGACAGGTATATAATAAATGAACTCGATAGTAGATTATTGGAATAATTTTCAAGTCAATGGTATTTTGGAACATCAAAATGCTGAATATAAGAATGCTGATTGCCCTCAATCTTATTATTTTTGCGATAATCAAAAAGATGCAGATGAATGTGCTGAATTGGTAGTAAACAAAATAAAATGTGCTACATCTACTTCTGTTTGGTGGTTTAATAAGAATCAGGAGCCGTTTCCAAAGGTGGGCGATTTAGCTATTGTTACCAACTGGAATCGACAACCAAAAGCAATTATTAGAACAACTAAGGTTGAAATCGTAAAATTTAAAGACATTACGGCCGAATATGCTTATATAGAAGGAGAGGGCGATAAAAGTTTAGAATATTGGAAGAAAGTACACTTGGATTATTATACAAATGAAATGAAAGCGTTTGGAGAATACCCTACAAACGATTTGGAAATTGTATGTGAGTGTTTTGAAAGAATTTGGTAAGAATTAAATAGTTGATTTAAGCATATGAAAGTAACTCCCGAGCACAATGTAAGAATAGCAAAAATGACTTTTTCTTCGGTGTATCCGCACTATGTAACAAAAGTTGAAAGTAAAGGCCGTACAAAGGCTGAGTTACATGAAGTTATTAAATGGCTAACTGGGTTTGATGATGTAAAGATTCAAGAGATGATTGATGCTAAGGTTACTTTCGAAGAGTTTTTTCAAAAAGCAACGTTAAATCCCAATGCAAATCTCATAACTGGTACCATTTGTGGCTACAAAATAGAAGAAATAGATAATTTGCTAACCCGTAAAGCACGTTATTTAGATAAGGTTGTAGACGAACTGGCTAAGGGTAGAAAAATGGAAAAAATTTTAAGAGGCTCTTAATTCTAGACTAAGATGGATGAAAACCTGAAAATCAGACCTTTTTCTCTTACTGATAAAGCAAAGTTGATTGAAATTTTAAAATTAAATGTTCCACAATATTTTGCAGAAAATGAAGTAGACGATTTCATTTTTTATTTAGATTATGAAATAGAAAAATATTTTGTTGCCGAATTTAAGGAGCAGATAGTGGGAGCAGGAGGAATTAATTTTGAAGATGATTATAGAATCGGAAAAATTAGTTGGGATCTTATTAGTCCTAAGTTTCAAGGTTTAGGAATTGGTGCCCAACTACTGAAATATAGAATAGATTTGTTGAAGTCTATGAAGGTGTCAGAAATTACCGTAAGAACTTCTCAGCTAGTGTATCAGTTTTACGAAAAAAACGGGTTCTATTTAATAGAAACACATAAAGATTATTGGGCAAAAGGATTTGATTTATATAAAATGATTTATGATGATAAATAGTGAAAAATTGAAATATTTAGGTGGTTATTTATTTATATGCTTTACTTTATTTTCGGCTTGTTCTAACTCTGCAATGCCAGAAGATCCTATTCCGGCGCACGATACTTTTACTGTTCAATCAGAAAGGGTTGGCGAATCCAGAACCATTAATGTTTGGACACCTCCAACATATGAATCCAGTATAGACTCGTTACCCGTTTTGTATATGTTGGATGGAGGTATTAAAGAAGATTTTCCTCATTTAGCGAATACGGTAGCCAGCTTAATAGAAGCTAAAAAAATACAACCTATTATTTTAGTGGGGATTGAAAATACACAACGTAGAAGAGATTTAACGGGTTTCACTACAGTAGAAGAAGATAAAAAGATAGCTCCTGTTGTGGGTGAGTCTGAACAATTTCGTCATTTTATAAACGATGAGCTCATTCCAGAGATAAACAAGCGGTATAAAACCACTACCGTAAAAGGAATAATAGGCGAATCGTTGGCCGGGTTGTTTGTAACGGAAACATTTCTTCTAAAACCAGAGCTGTTTGATTTTTACATTGCTTTTGATCCTTCACTCTGGTGGAATAATAAATACTTAGTTAACAATGCCGATGAATATTTAGAGAAATTTACAAGTCATCAAAAAACTTTTTGGTTTGCAGGCTCTAATGCAGAAGATATTTCTCAAACGGTGAATAGGTTGGATACTATTTTAAGAGCTAAAAACTTAGAAAATATAAAATGGTATTATTCAGATGAAAAAGGGGAATCGCACAGTACCATTTTTAGAGCTACAAAAGAAAAGGCGCTCATCTGGACATTAAATAATTAATGTCTATTAATTAAATATACAATAATTACTTAATATTTCCAAATTTATTTTTTTATAACTTGCTGTCTGTTAGTTGAATGATCATTTATTGAAGCCAATGAATGGTGCCATACAACGATGGGTCAAATATGGCTTCATTAAGTTTTATGTTTGTTTTATAATCAAGATATTCTTCTGTTTGGGTTAATTTGCCATTCTGATAAAAATCGATAAACATTTCATGCCATATGTTATTGATTTTTTTATGTCCGTAAAAATCAAAATCCATTCTTATTTTACTATTTATATTTTGAATAAAACGTACCAGATACAAGTGTTCTTCATCGTACCAAAGCTGGTTTTTAGTAGTGTCACCGCTATTGTCGCCAATAATCCGCACGCTTCTTCCTTTCCAGGTACCTTTGTGCTCTAAATTAACGTTCACACCCATTTTGGATAGTTTTTGCTTTACAGTATCTGCCTCGTCAAAATACAAACCGCCAACTAAATAAATCAATGGGTTGTTGTTGATACTGGTTCTTGTTAATTTATGATCAGAAAATCTATATTGTTTGTCGCCATTAAAAATAACGGAGTTACCTTTTTCTCTATCAAAATCTATTCTAAATAAATTCGGGAAGGAGCCTGCTTCATACCAGGTTTGATGAACCTTAGAAGTATCAGTTAAAATAACCGTTTTCTGAGTAAAAGAGATGGTTTTAGGCCATTTTCCACCGTATTTAGTAATTAAATCGTCGACTAAATTTCCTTGGGTTTGAGCATGTGCAAAGCTATAAACAGTTGTGCTTAATAGAATGATTACCAGATTTTTGAGTTTCATAAACAATATAAATGTTTAGTCAAGTTAGTCTATTTTTTTAAGAACTCTTTCACGAAACTCTTTTTTTGTTTGGAGATAGGGATCTTTTTTGAATGGTTTAAAACAAGATATCCTGAATCTTCATTGAGAATACTCGTAATATGAATTTTGTTCACCAAATGAGATTGATGACATCTTATAAATCCTTGCGGACCAAGTAACTCTTCATACTCATAAATAGGTTTTGAGATGATGTGTTCTATCCCATTTACTAAAAAAAAAGTAGTGTAATTATTAGAAGATTCACACCGTATAATATCTTGTACAGGAACTAGAAAGGTTTCTTTTAAAGTTGGAAGAGCAATTTTTCGATGTTCTGCTGGTTGTTTCTGCTCTAATAATTCAAGTAAATTTTGTAGGCGGATGTTTTTCTTTTTATGATGAACAGATTGTTCAATTTTATTAACAGTAGCTTTTAATTCATGGATGTTAATGGGTTTTAATAAGTAATCGAGTGCCGAAAACTTTACTGCCTGAATGCCATAAGCGTCGTATGCCGTGACAAATACTACATCGAAATCAATAATATCAAATGATTTTAATAGTTCGAAGCCATTTTTTTCGGGCATTTCAATATCTAAAAAAACTACATCGGGATTTAATTGAGTGATTTTTGAGCTTGCTTCATCCACCGATGTGGCAGTATCTATTACCTCAATAGAAGGGCAATGTCGTACAAGCAATGATCTTAGATTATCAATGTTAAGCAATTCATCGTCAACTATTATGGCACGTATCATTTAATTATTCATCCAGTTGTGAAACGTTAAGATAACCTGAGTACCTTCGTTTTTATCAAAACTAAGAACAATAGGCTGATTTTTTCGTATTTTATTAATCGTTTCTATTCTTTTTTGTGTAATAGAAAGTCCGTATCCGGAAATTGATTTCTGGTTAGTCCATGTGCCGTTATCTTTAATAATTATAATTAGATTATCTGCTTCTACATGGCAAGTAATCCATAATTTACCTGCGCTCTTTAAAGAAGATATTCCATGCTTTATAGCATTTTCTATTAAAGGTTGTAGCATTAAGGTGGGTATTTCTATCTCGGATGTATTTAATGTTGGAGAGATTTCTATTTCCCATTTAAAATTAAAACGTAAAGATTCAATTCCTAAATACATACGCATCATATCCAGTTCCTGATCTAAACTATTAAAGATAGTTTTGTTTTTGGAGAGTGATTGTCTTAACAAACTACCAAAATCTTCCAGGTATTGATTCGCCTCGTCAATACGTCCAGTATTCATTAACCCTTGAATGGTACTTAGAGCATTAAAAGTGAAATGCGGATTAAGCATAGATTGAAGACGTATTGCGGCTTCTTCCATCTTTTTTTGTTCGGCGTTTGATACGCTCACTTTTTTCTTTAACCGTTTAGTGATAAAAAAGAAAAGAATTCCAACAATAATGAATAGGCCAAACAGATAAGTTAAGGGAGATTGATACCAATAAGGTTTAATTTTCAGATATTTTACAACCGTACTTTCGGGTTGTAAAACGTAATTATACCTAAGTTCATATTCGGTATTTGATTTTAAATGGAGTTGCTCGGTGTTGTTTAGTAATTGTGAGTTGACCGTTTTTTTGGTGCTTAAATTAATGAGTTGATACTCTACCTCTAAGTTTTCCAAGCCAGCAGTTGTTACTTTTTGCAGTTTTAAAGTTTTTATTGGCGAAGTTAAAATGATATTGGAGTCGACACTTACAGATAGTGTTTGCTTTGATCTATCCCCACCTAATAACTCAATTTTTATTTCAGGAATAGCTTTAATTCGTTTAATAATGTATCGTTGTAGAAGAGCGTCTGTTTTACGATTAAGTATATCGACCACGTATTCATCACCAATATTTAAAAATACTTGATTAACGGGGAAATTTTGTTTTTGATGGTTATTTATAGCGTTATTGGATGTGAAATAGGTACGGGAAGTATGATCTGTATTATTAAATAAAACAGTTGTTTTGATACTTATAAATCCACCAACAGAGCTTATTTCGGAGGTAGCCTCATGTTGTTCAGGTAAAGAGTTTAAGCCTATGCCATCTAGTGTAATATAAGAAAAATGCAGCGTTTTAGATGACTGTGCAAATACAGTTTCGGTAAAAGCAGCTATGATTAGCAAAACAAGAACGCTAGATTTAATTTTCATTTTTTAATACTTTTGGTATATAATATCTCTGCTTTTTGCTAAGATAAATTATTTAATGGTATTGTATTATTGAGTTTTAGCAATTTCTATCATTGCTTGTAATTCATAAGAAAGATCTGTTTCATTTGTGAACCCGCTAGACGAGAAAGTTATAAATCCCTTTTTATTTATAACTACTTTTGCTGGAATGCCTGTAATTTGATAATCGACGAGCGTATTAAAAATTTTTGGATTGTGCATGTTTTGTGTATCCATTAAAACATCAAATATATACTGCTGTTTTTTTACAAATGATTTTACGCGCTCTAAAGCTCCTGATCCGCTTTCTTGTGTAGCGATAAATAAAAACACAACATCCGGGTTTTGCTGGCGTAGCTTGTCCATTGTAGGCATAGATTGTATACAGGGTATGCACCAGGTTGCCCAAAAATCAAGTACTACTACCTTGCCTTGTAACCTTTCTAATGAAATAAGGTTTCCATTTAAGTCTTTTAACTCAAAATTAGCTGCTTTTTGATTGGTTATTATTTTTTTTGATAATTCTGATAGATAAGCATTTTTTATATTTAAACGAATAGAATCTATCAGTATATCTGCATTTTCACCGGTTAGTTTTGTATGAAGCTCTCTTAACTGAACAATCATTTTATCGGACGCCCTTCCTAATTCTGCAGCTCTTTTAACAATGGTGTATGCTTTTTTTTCCTGGTGCTGAGAAGCTAATAAAAGAGCATATAACTCAGCCGAAGTTTGCATTAAATTTTCTGGATCTTCATTGGCTAAGGCCATTTCCTGATACACCAATGCTGTATCATTTTTTCCTGCTGTGTGCAATATTTTGGCGTACGTTTCATAATAAGGATACGCCGCCATTTTCATAAATCTAGACCAAGATTCTTTCTCAAAATTTTCAGGTCGTGCAGTAGAGTCGTCCTTATATGAATGGTATAACTGAATAGTTTTCTTTGCCAGATCTTCGGCGTATGCCAGATTCTTAAAATCATTCAGTAGAAAATCGACCCCCATATTCATGTAAGATGTTCTATTGAATTTGTTTTTAATTTGACGGACGTAGCTTTCAAATTTTTTGATGCTGTTTTTTTTAAGAAAGGCTAGCGCTGCTGAGCCCTTCATTAAGTCGATTTCTTCTGAGTGTTTTAAAGAGTCTAGGTTATAATTTTTTATGGCTTTATGCATAGAAGATACAACTCTTTTTGGATTGGCTTCCTTACTCATAGTACTGATTACATTGTTCAGCTCTTTTATGCCTTGTGCATGTACGTTTAGTGAAAAAATAATAAGTATACTTAGTATTGCTTTTGCTTGAATTTTCATATTTACCTGAATTATGGAGCTCAAAGTTAATTGTGCTATCAATCAGATAAATAAGGGAATGTGTAAGTGGATAGTTTGGTTGTGAATTTGGGTAATTATTATCTTATAATACTTTAAAATACGCTGGCTACAATCCTATAAGTTGTTATTAAAGCAATGAATGTTAAAATGAATTTTTCGGTTACTCATTCATTTTAACAAGTTTTCTGAGGAGCGACATATATTTAATAGAACTATCGGGTCTTTTGTATTTATTTCTCAGTTTTTTATATAGTTCTAAATTAAAAGCTGCTCTTTTATGAATGGCTGAATCTATTTCTGTAGGTGGTGTATTCTTTTCTATAGCATATACAAAATGTCCTGTCGGGCCATCATAAACGGGTATTTGAAAAAAATCTCTTTCTACAAATACTTTTGTCTCGTCTGCTTTTCTAGAAGCCTCGGTGAAGAAAGTTACCGCATGTTCCGGATAACCAAATAAGTAGCCGTAAGATCGATATCTATCGTATTTATTGCCAAATTCGGTTTGTAGAATTACTTGTCTAGGGTCGCTGCCTGGTACAAAACCAAACTGACCGAAGTAAGTTTGATTGGCATTTATTAAAGAGTCTATTAAGCTTTTCCTATAAATATTTATGAAAATATTTCGCTTACCTTCATTTGATATTTTATAACCATTCATTATAAAACCTAAATCAGCAAAGTGCATTGCGTTTATTACTTTTTGATATTCTTTTAATTTTACAAGATCGGGAGATTGAACGTCAGTAACGTTTCGAACTCCGGAAATGCTGGTATCTTTTTGAGCAATATCTAGGTTTAATCCCATAACACTACTCATTGGTTTTAGTCTGGAAATAACTGTAAATAGCCCTTCATTGTCTAATATCTTTTTTGCTAAGGTGTCTGCTAACTTTTTTTCATCTGTAGAGAGCTTTTTGAATGTTTGCCTGTTTATTGTATGTTCAGGTATACTACATGAATGCAATAAGGTAATTATGGCAATACTTAAAATTAAAATGATTTTACGCATAAGATTTTAATGAATTATAGCAGTCAGGGAGATGGTGGTTAAAATACCTGACTGCTATATAATATTTATAATGATTATTTAACTTTTCTAAACTCTTTGCTACCTATATACCACCCTAATAATGTTAATAAGATAGAACTAATTAATAAGATAATCATATTTTTATTAATTAGTTCCCAATACAATGGTTTATGAGTAATTTCTACTTTAGGGAGTTGCTTAAAATCATTTTCCCAGAATGGTTTTTTAGATAATACATAACTATATATAAAATGTCTCCGTTCAGTTTGTATTTTTTCTATTTGTTCCAGGAAGTGATTATGAGAACCTATATCCGATCTGCTTAAGTCATTATAGGTACTTAGGAGTGCAAATACAGGATTAATAGGATTAAAATTAGTGGTTTTTTGAAAAGTTTTTTTTCTTATTATTAAATCCTTATTACCAGTATTGTTAAAATGTAATTGAGATAGCTCATAATAAGCGAACATACGATAGGCTCCTGAGTCGAGAACTGGGTATTTTTCTAAGTCAAAATTTATATTTTCAGATTTTAGTTTATCAATAATTTCTTTTTTAGAAAGACTCCAAAGGTCACCGGTATAATCTCGCATCGCATTTGTAAGATCCGTTCTTTCAAGATTAATTGCCCCCGATTCCATATATCGATTAATAGAAGACGGAATTACAAATAATAAAACGGTCCAGATGCAAGCCAGTATAATCGCATTCATTTTACCAGATCCGTTAAAATTTATAACAAGATAAACTATTCCGAACCAGAATAATAAATATAAATTGGTTATCAGAATGTATAAAAAAAGCTCTGTAGAGAACGGTATCACTAATATAACAGCCAAACTTATTGTAACCATAGAAATGAATATTGTAAATATCGTAAATCTGAAACCGGTTCTTATAAAGGCTACTTTATTTAAATTGTTAGAATAAACAGCAAGGATAGCCAGCGTCCCATTTTCTTTTTCAGAGGACATTAAATTGTAGTTCCACCCAATAATAAGTAAAGGAGCAAGAAACATAATTAGAAATGAAAAATCTAAATTACCTGTCATTAGTTTTTGTGGATTGCTTATTTCCTCTGCTGGTGTCACAAATAGATTACTTCGTACGGCTATGCTGTGATAATAAGTTTGGTTATCCTTTTTACCAATGCTAAGTTTAGATAAAGGGTGTGGGATAAAAAATACATGTTCCTTTATGAAATTATCTGCTAACAATATATCGGAAGCAATTCGGTATTGCTTTTTCCCTTCTTTACTTATCGTGTCAACTTTTTGATAATAAGTGTAAAGTGTATTAATTCGATTGTTTTGAGTTGTATCAATGGAATAAATAACTGATTGTTGTTTCTCAAAATACTTTATACCATTAAATGCAGTATAAACAGAAAGTATTATAAAAAACAGAGCACCTCCTAATAAGAAATTATTTTTTCTTAATTGAAGTAATTCAAAGTGTATTATAGAGCTAATCATGTTGAACAGTTTTAATAGATTTATTGGAACGAAATATTAACACTACACATATTAATGACCATAAAATCAGTGATATGATCTCCGTTTTACAATTTTTAATAGTAGATAAAAGTGTGGGGTGTGTATACTTATAGTCATCGATTGTTTTCCAGTATGCCTCATTAACCGCCCAGTCCCAATCGCCAGTTTTAGAACCGCCGAATGCCATTTCATCATTTAACTTCTTAATTAAAATTCTTCTGTATTCTTCAGCACTCTCCTTAAAATTGAAATAGGATTCAGTATCAGTAAGCGAAAGCGATAAAGAAAGGTTTCTTAAAGCTAAAAATGGATTAATAAGAGATAGGGTCGATGAAACACTATTTTGAGCAACAACAGTTGATTTTAAATCTGCAAAATGTTTGTCGTATACTTTGTTGTGATAATTTTCATCTTCTTGCATAATTATACCATCGGCATTTATTTTGAGTTGAGATAGACTATCTACATTGTATGTCTTTAAAATCTCTTTTCTCAACGCTTCAACCCGATCGCTTTTTGGATCGTGACCATTAATGCCATTCTTGTTATCTTCATCTATATTAGCCTGAAATGTAGTTTTTGACAAAAGTGGGTTGGTTTTTTCTCCGATATCGGCACTTAGCTTTGGCATTAATATGGTTAATAAAAACCAAGCAAAAATTCCAACTATAAGTGTAAGATTTGCTTTTCCTGATTTTGCAGATAAATAAATAGTTAGCGTAATTATTATGCCATAATAAAGGCCATAAACCAGCCAGATAATTAGGATTCTTAATGGAAATTCAGGGATGTTTTGCGAAAGCCCGGTGATTACTCCTGCAATTATTAATAATAGAATGGACACTGTAAGAAATAATAATGCGATGCTAAGTAAACCGCTTATTTTTCCCGCCAGAATTGATTTTTTAGAAATTCCCTGAGCAATTAAAAGTTTAAATGTTCCATTTGTCTTTTCGCTTGCTACAGAATCGTGAGCTGTAAAGACAAGTAATAGAGGTACAATAATTTGAAGTAAAAGAGCAAAAGAAATTGAACCTAATCTACCCAATGAAGACATCTCCTGACTTTGCGAAAACCTGCTTTCATTTTGCCTGTGACCTTCTAAAAGAATTGATGTACCTGTATATGCGTCTACACCGGGATCAAAAATTGATAAAAATGAAATGGGTTTATATACAAAATGCCCGTAGTGTGCAGCGCTATGTGGATTTATCTCGCCCTGATTTAAAAATTTATCTCGCATCGTGTCTGTTGCGATTTTACGCTGAATACTTTGCTTATTAAGTGTTTCAGTAGAGGTAATAATGGAAATAAATGCAATGAGTATAATTAATGCTGCGGGAATTAAAAATATCTTATCTCGAAACATTTTGTGAATTTCCAGTTTTGCAGTTGTGAATATATGATTCATGATTTTCTGATTAATTTTTCACTGGATACTTATATGGTTTCTAGATAAAGTTTCTGAAGGTCATTTGCATCTATTTCGCTTGCTTTAATAGTATGCACCAGTTCGCCAGCTTTCATTATACCGATATGTGTAGCTACATTTACTGCGTTAAATAGGTCGTGTGTAGCTATAAGAATAGATTTACCTTGTCTTCCCAGTTCTTTAACCAGAAGAGTAAACTCATTAGTAGCTTTAGGATCTAATCCTGAAGTAGGTTCATCCATCAATAGAACGTCGGCATTTTTTGATAATGCAATAGCAATTCCGACTTTTTGTCGCATGCCTTTTGAAAATGTATTTAATTTTTTATGATGAGCATCTTCTTGTAAACCAACCTGATGGAGTAGATTTTGTAATTCTGTTTTTGTGTATTTATAGCCAGCTAACTTTGAAAAGAAATTTAAATTTTCTATGCTCGTCAAGTTTCCATAAAGTGTTACAACTTCTGGGATATATGCAATGTGTTTTTTAGTAATGTTGCCATTTTGAACAACCTTTTTATTGTTTATTAGGGCCTCTCCAGAGGTTGCTTTTATAAAGCCTAGAAATAAATTTATAGTCGTTGTTTTACCCGCTCCATTTTGCCCAAGTAGGCAAAAAATATCTCCCTTTTGAACGCTAAGATTTAATTTATTAAGTGCAATATGATTGCCATATTTTTTTGATAATTCTACAGCTTGTAACATAGTTTTAGTTTAAATGATAAATGAAGACTCGCAGTTTGATAAATACGAACCTATTATTGGAATATTAAAATATAACATCATTAAAGCAGTAGATTTGACTATTGCATTAATGGATTAAAGGTAATGTGTAAGCATATAGGGGGTCCCCTCAGAAAAGAAGTAGATAAAAAGACGATTAAATTTAAAAGTATAATTGGAATAATTAGACTTGAGGTAAATATGTGGGAAATTGTTGGTCGTATTTCTACCGGAATATGAGGTTCAAAAGAGAATGATTGACCTGAAGTGATTTGGCAGGTTTTACATATATGATTAAGTTCTTTTGAGGATTTAAAAGTACCTTGAATGGAATGGTTATGATAAATTTTGTGTATTACTTCTAATACTAAAAAAGTAGAAAAAAAGCATAGTAAAGCACCTACATATAATTTGTGAGATAATGGAGGTACCCATAAATTGAAGTTTTTAGCTTTCACTTGCTTTTAATAGTTATTTTATTTTTATACTCAATCCTTTTAGCGTCTGCCAACCCTCTTTATCTGTTACCTTAATCATAAAATGATAATCGCCCGGGTCAATATCATAAGGAATAGATATTTCGGCCATTGCATCATAAGTTTTTAGGCCTGGAGGAATGTTGTAGGTATTTATAAATACAAAAGGTTTAATGGGAGCTTTTACGGCATCAAATGTACAATTGTTCACTTCTGTACTGTGCGAGTGCTGATCAAAATTTTGATGAATATCTAAACTATACGAACCAAGTTCTGCATTGTCGCTTAATCTTGCTTTAAATATTAATTTCTCACCTCTGTTTACGCTACTACATTGTTGTGGAAATGCGTTGGCCACCGTTATATCTACAATGGGGTATTCTTTGTCTATTGTTTCGTTTTTACTACAACTGTTTAGTAATACAACAAAACTTAAACTTATTAATAAGGTATAAATAGTATTTTTCATAAGTGTGATGATTAAAAGAATCCGACCAGCTTTTTATAAGCGCTGGCCGGAAAGGTTTAAATAATTATTATTTTTTATCGAAATGCTCTTCCGCTTCGTTTTCTTTATTCAGCTGATCAACTACTTTTAGATGAACATGATAGTGACCTTTAGGAGCCGCCGAGATATCCAAGTGTTTGTGAAAATTATAGCTGGTTTGGCCAACCATTGCTGCATCTGTGAAAACAAATTCTTTTTCCCAACCTGCACCATGAACTTCAACAATTACTTTTGCAATTTTATTGGTCGCTGCAATGGCAGATTCAACGTGAAGATCATTTCCTGCAGCATTAATTTCAACTTCAAAGTTGCTGATAGTAGGTAGGGTAGGATCTACTTTAACCTCTAATTGTGACTCTACTTCGGTGGTATTTCCTTCCTGATCGGTTACACTTAAATGTAAGTGATATATGCCTAATGCTGCATCTGCAGGAACGCTAATATGCTCGTGAAATTCGGTATTTTTCTTACCTACTAAAGTTCCTCTAAATACCTCTTCAAATTCCCAGCCAGCGCCCGATACTTTATGGATTTCTAGTTTAACGCTCGCAATATTTCCGGGAGCTAATATTTTGGCTTCAATATGTAATTCGGCACCCGGGTAGGCCGTTTTGTTGTTGCTAGACCCTACTTCTAAGTCGGTTATACTTGGCTTCTCTATTGGCATAGGGTCTTTTTTACAAGACGCAAGAAAGATAATTACGGCTAAAATTGTAATGAATGATTTGAATGTTGTCTTCATGGATGTGTTTTTTAAAAAATTAATAGATTGTGTTTTCATTTTTGTTGTTATTATGTATTTATAAAAAGTTGTTTAATTTTTTTTGATGGTGAATGGTACTTTAAGTGATAGAATAAAATTTCTTCCGGCCTCGGGGAGCTCTATTAATCGGTAAAAGCTGGTATGCACCAAGTATTGGGCATTTAATAAATTTTGAGCCTGTAAACTTATATTTACCGGTTGGTTGTAGAGATTTATGCTGGTGCCTGCTTGAAGGTTAATAATTTGATAACCCGGTGTTTTCTTTTCCGGAGGAACGATGTTCTCTTGCTTAGTTGTTATTCTAAAATCCGCAGAAATATAATTTTTCCCTGTTTTGCCATTTATTGTGGGTAACCAAGTTAAATTGAATAATAACGACGGAGGTGGAGAAAAAGGCAATGAGTAGCCTTTTTTTGCACCAGAAATTTGTCTGGAGACTAGATATTCGGCTAAAATCTCAGTTTCTAAATTTCTTATAAATTGATATTTAAAGGAGAGCTCGGCACCGTATCGTTTTACTCTGCTCTGCGTATATTCGAATACCTGATTACCTGCCCCATAGAAATAATCATAATGGGCAGTAGGATTTAGGTAAATATAATTCGGGAAATAGTTGTAAAAAGGACTTAACTGTAAAGACCAGTCTTTTTGATGATACCCAATACTAAGATCAGCTTGGTAAGAAACTTCTGGAGATAAGCTAGGGTTTCCTTTCTCATAACTGAAGTAGTGATAATTTACACCATTAGCACCCAGTTCTTTGGCAATAGGCATTCTAAAACTTTTGCCAATATTGGCTTTAATTTCAAAATTCTCAGGATTGTAATTTAGCCCGGCCGAATAAACAAAACTGTTAAAAGACCGATTAAGATCATGAGCTCTTATCAATTGTTCATTTACAGAGGTAAACCAATCTGTATATTTAAACATTCTTATTTTTCCATAGTCATATCTAAAGGCCCCATGTAAAATGAGTTGTTCATTTACTTTTATCTTGTCATAAATAAAAGCTCCACTGGTAAATTGGTTAAATGCTGGTGTTAAAAATGTCCAGCCGTTAATGCTGTTTTCCTGATACTCGCTGTTAATTCCTATAGTAAGCTGGTGTTTGTTGAGTTGAAAATTGTCCCGCAGGTTTATAGAATACACTTTCTTGTCGAAGGCCCTTTCCAGATTTTCCGGGATATTGAGATTTAACGGATACAAAGGAGGCATATAGCCATGGTTAACGTATTGACTAAATTCTTGTCTAAAATTTCTTTGAAATCCTGCTTCAGCTTCTAGCAGATGGTTATTTATCTTGATACGGGTATTGTTTAAAATTTTGAAATGATTTACCTGCTGATTGGGCATTAATAAATCCCGATTCGATTGATCATGTAGCTTTTCATCTACTTTTCTAGGTTCTAAGCCATGTGCGTTGGCAAAGAATCCACTTTTCTGGAAAATATTACTGATGAAAAATACCGACCGAAAATTGTCATGTATGTACCCGGTATTTAGGTGCAATCCTGTTTCTCTACCAGCGGTGTTTCTTAAATAGTTTTTAACCAAGGGTACTTCATAATCATATACATAAACCTTATCGGTTGGTACACGATAATCACTATAATCTTGATGGGTAAATCTACCGTCGGCAAACCATTTATCGCTTCTACCAGCAAAGTTTACAGAGGTCCCATATAAATTATTATTGGTTTTTCCGATAAGATTAACCGTTCCGCCAACATAGTTTTTAGCAGGAACAGCCGGAGGTTTAATTGCTATAGAACCTCCTATAGCATCAGAGCCATATAAAAATGATGCAGCTCCTTTTAAAAGCTCTACTTCTCCTGCTGCAAACTGGTCTAGTTCCAGTCCGTGGTCGGCACCCCATTGTTGTCCTTCGTGTTTTATGCCTTTATCTAATACCACAACTCTGTTAAACCCAAGTCCGCGTATCAATGGTTTGGCATTTCCAGAGCCAATTCCAATAGTTTTTATACCCGGCAAGCGTTCTAACGTTTTCATTAAGCTGCCGCCTAAATGCCGTTGAATAAATGCTGGATTAACAATTTCCAGATTTAAAGATTCTTCACGCTTCTTATCATTGATGTGATTATCTATAATAACAACTTCTTCTACATGCTGGGTAATTGGATTCAGCTGAATAGAAATGTTTTGATTGCTATTGACAATTATTAAAGTGGTAAAAAAGTTATATCCATTATGAACTGCACTTAGTTTATAGGTACTACTTTTCTCTACCGTTAAGCTGAATTCTCCTTTATAGTCTGTTAAAATTTCTTCTTGTATTCCTGTTAATGAAATACGAACATTTTTAACCGGTTTACCCTCATTTCCTGTAACCTTTCCAGTTATTTGAAACGGCTGGGCATATACTTTTAAGCAAAAAAGTATAAAAAAGCATAGGATACTGAAATATTTCATTATCGTATGTTTTCCGAAACAGACATAGAAATACTAAGCCGATTTCGTAAATAGTAAATAAATTATTGAAAGTTGAGTTGCGATATGATTAATCGCACGTAAGCCGTATAGCTTAGATTTTTAGCAAGAGAATGTAGGAGGCCCTTTGTTGGTAAAGCCTTGTAATGTAAAAGAGTAATTGATGGCAATGGTGCCAGTGTTTTTATTTAATTCGATGATTGCCGGTTCAGGTATTTGAACGTGGGATACAGAATGAAGAATTTTTCCTTCATGCTGATGGTGGAAATCACATAATTCACAACTGTGAACCAGCTTACTGAACGTAGGATGTTCTGTATGAGCAACCAATTCATCCTGAGAAGCATCGTGGTTATGAAGAACTTGAATAAAGGTCGTGAATAAGAATACAGACATCACCAAATAAGATAAAATTTGGCGGATTCTGCTGTTTATATTTTTTTCTTTCTTAATCACTATGCAGCAAAAGTGTATTTAATTTTTTTAAAAACCTAATCAGAATATTTAATTAAGATGTATTTGTTACATCTAAACAATGAATGTGATTTAAATTTGTTTAATTAATTTTAATTGTAAATGTTTCATAATCAGTGTTAAATATAACATAGTTTAAATTGATCCCTTTTTAATTTACATTTTGTAACAGCGCATAATTTTTTCCTGTTAAATTTGAATATTCTGGTACGATGTTATATAATCTGAAAAAGTAAATGGAGCGTTCAAAGTTATTAAGTGCAATTATAGAAAATGCAATTGATGGAATTATAACCATTGATGATCAGGGGATAATAGAGCATATTAATTCTGCTGCTTTAGAACTTTTTGGATATAATGCGGAAGATGTAGTAGGCCAAAATGTATCCGTTTTAATGCCACAGCCTTATAAGGCGCAACACGATGGTTATATTGCCAACTATAAGAAGACCAACGAGAAACATATTATTGGTATTGGCAGAGAGGTAAGTGGTTTAAAGAAAGACGGGACTATTTTCCCTTTTCGTTTGGGCGTAAGTGAAGTGAAGTTTTCTGATCGAAGAATTTTTACAGGTTTTATACATGATTTAACAAAAGAAAGAGCTCATGAAGCACAAATAAAAAGTCATGCTCAGGATTTAGAAGATCAGATAAAGGCTCGTACTAAAGATCTTGTTAAACTGGTTTCTGATTTGGAGACAGCTAAAGATAATATGAGTCAGCTTTTTGAGAAAGAAAGAGAACTGAATCAACTGAAAACAAGATTTGTTTCTATGGCTTCGCATGAGTTTCGAACCCCGTTAGG
Source organism: uncultured Pedobacter sp. (assembly GCA_964583395.1). Taxonomy (GTDB): domain Bacteria; phylum Bacteroidota; class Bacteroidia; order Sphingobacteriales; family Sphingobacteriaceae; genus Pedobacter. Next base: position 167,765 of record CAZOVM010000006.1, read on the forward strand.
TGGAATACAGTTATCAGCGTCATTGATTAATAAATATGCCGAACGATCAGATATTGTAAACATAGAAAAGCATACTGATAAGATTAAAAAATCAGTAGAAAATCTGACCACTATTCTTAATGACTTTCTATCGCTGGAAAGATTGGAAGCAGGAAAAGTGCATTTAAATGCGGTAGAGTTTAATATTGTTAAATTTGCAGAAGAAATTGTAGAAGAGATGCAACTTATCTCTAAAAAAGATCAGCATATTGTTTACGAGCATTCTGGTGCGCAAGCATCTGTTTATTTGGATCCAAATCTTCTGAAAAATTGTATTTTTAATTTAATGTCTAATGCAATTAAGTATTCGGGGCCTAATACGATGATCGAATTTTCTACAAAGGTTACTGAAAATAGTTTACAAGTAATTGTAAAAGATAATGGGATCGGTATTCCGGAAGAAGAACAAAAAAACCTGTTTGAACCCTTCTTTAGAGCACATAACACGGGCGATATACAAGGAACAGGTCTGGGATTAAACATAGCCAGACGCTATGCAGCTTTAATGGCTGGTGAAATTAGCTGTGTAAGTAAGCTAAATGAAGGCACAACTTTTACCCTGAATTTCAATTTTTAATGGAAAAAAAGCGTATTTTAATAATAGAAGATAATGCAGATATAAGAGAAAATACTGCTGAGATATTAGAGTTTTCAGGTTACGAAACTTTAACTGCATCAGATGGTAAAGAAGGTGTTGCTGTTGCTTTATCTCAGCATCCTGATTTAATTTTATGCGATATTATGATGCCCGAGCTAGATGGTTTGGGTGTGCTGTATCTTGTTAGTAATAATCCTCGTACAGCTAATATTCCTTTTATTTTTATTACAGCTAAAACAGAACGAAGTGATATTAGAAAAGGAATGGAGTTGGGTGCCGATGATTATTTAACTAAACCGTTTGACGATATAGAATTATTAAAAACTGTTGAAGCACGTTTGAAAAAGAGTGTAGACACGAAAATTAACGATGAATCTGCTCTTAATTTAGTTAATGAGTTAATAGCGCACGCGCGGATAAAACAATATAAATCCAAGCAAAATATTTATCAGGAGATGGATGATGTAGCTTACTTATATTATGTGGTATCTGGAAAAGTAAAAGTTTTTGTTGCTAATAATGAGGGTAGAGAAATTGTAACTGCCGTTTATTCCGAAAATGATTTTTTTGGATATGAGTCTCTATTGTTAAATAAAGCGCATCAAAATAATGCGGAAGTAATGGAAAATGGAGAAATTGGGTTAATTAGAAAAGAAATTTTTTTGGAGCTTCTGGGGAGATTTCCAAATCTATCTTCAACCTTTTTAAATCTATTGTCTAATAGTCTTTCTATCAAAGATAAACAATTACTCAATTTGGCTTATGATTCAGTAAGAAAAAGAATTGCTGTTGTACTTATTTCATTTGCAGAAAAATTTGGCATAAAAGACAATCAATCTAAATTTAGAATATCACGTGAAGATTTGGCTAATGCCGTAGGCACCGCAAATGAAACGATTAGTAGAAATCTCTCTGATTTTATTGAAGAAGGGCTTATTGAAAAAACGGGGTCATCTATTTTTATACCTTCAATTAAGAAATTACAAGACATTAAGCAGTAAAAGTGATCAAAATCATTTTTACTGCTGACGCCACGCACTTAAAGATCGGCTAGTATAAGATAGTTTTGAAACAGATTAAATCTGTATGAAAGCTATTGCCTATAATATTACTTCGCTAGAAAAGGAGACATTAATTTTAGTAAATCATAAAAAGCATGAAATTACTATTATTGCTGATAAACTAACTCCCGAAACTGCATACCTGGCTTCTGGAAAAGAAGTATTGCTGATTTTTCCCAATGATAAAGTAGACGATAAAATAATTCCTATTTTAAAAGAGTCTGGCATTCGTTATCTAGCCTGTACAACGGTAGAAACAGACCATATAGATCGGAAAGCAGCAGGCGCTTTAAGTTTTAAAATATCCAATATTCCAACAGCAGTTTTAGAAAATGTAGCTATAGAAGATAGCTTAAAATTACGCATGGAGCAAGTTGTAAAAAACCTGGATTTGTGGGGTAAGGGTAAATGCGTGGGGAAAGCTTGTGCATGTATGAATAGTTGTGCTAAAAAAGCTCTGCCGCAATCATGAAAGATCTTATCAACAAATATAACGTAGCCATTCCACGCTATACAAGTTTTCCGCCAGTGCCTAGCTGGGATGTATCAAATTGGACTCCGGAAAAATGGCAAAACACAGTGGAGGAGTCTTATTATGAAAGTATAAGTGAAGGGATTAGCTTATACATCCACTTGCCATTTTGTGAAGACCTGTGCACTTATTGTGCTTGTAATACTCGAATTACAAAAAATCATGCTGTTGAAATTCCTTATATAGAATCGGTTTTAAAAGAATGGGAAATGTATAGGCAGGTTATAGGACATAATCCGTTGATTAAAGAACTTCATTTGGGTGGAGGTACACCTACTTTCTTTAGCCCTAAAAATTTAGAATTACTATTAGAAAATATTTATAAAACTGCAATTGTAATGCCAGATGCAGCTTTTTCTTTTGAAGGGCATCCAGGCAATACAACTGAAGAACATCTAGGGATATTACATCAATTTGGATTTCAAAGAATTAGTCTCGGAATTCAGGATTTTGATATAAAGGTGCAAGAGATAATTAATAGAAAACAAAGTGAGAAACAAGTTAGAGACACGGTTGCATCGGCTCGCAATATCGGTTATAAATCTATAAATTTTGATCTTGTATATGGTCTTCCATTACAGAAATTGGAAGGGTTAATAGATACGATTGATAAGGTGATTGAAATGAAACCTGATCGCATCGCTTTTTATAGTTATGCACATGTGCCATGGGTTAAGCCCGGACAAAGAAAATTTACGTCTGCACATTTACCAACAGCAGAAGAAAAACTTGAGTTATACCAGATTGGTAAGGAAATGCTGTTGCAAGCAGGCTATTTAGATGTGGGTATGGATCATTTTGCTTTACCAACCGATGCATTAATTGAGGCTCATGATAACGAAAGTCTTCATAGAAATTTTATGGGTTATACCGACTGTCATACCCAGTTAAATATTGCTTTGGGTGTTTCTTCTATTAGTGATAGCTGGTATGGGTTTGCCCAAAATGTAAAAGAGGTAGAAACGTATATGGAGCTAGTAAATAACAATCAATTTCCGCTGCTTAAAGGACATATATTGACCGACTTAGATTTAAAGATAAGAAAGTTGATTCTCGATATAATGTGTAAGGATACTATTTCTATCCCAGATTGGGTTGATGAAGTTTCTTTAAATCAATTAATGGAGATGGAAGAAGAAGGTATTTTGATTTTAAGCAATAATAAGATACTGATTACCAATTTGGGTAAATCTTTTTTAAGAAATATTGCAGCAATTTTTGATTGTTATTTATCGAAAGAAGTTGCACTAGAGCGATTTAGTTTAACTATTTAGAGTATGAAAACTGCAGTTGAAGCGACAGAAGTTACCTGTTATCATTGTGGTAACGAAGCTGTAGAAAATGAATACACATACGATGGTTTTCATTTTTGTTGTATTGGTTGTCAAAGTGTTTATACAATTTTATCAACCAATAATTTATGCGGTTATTACCAACTTCAAGATAACCCAGGTGTAAAACAATCTACTAATAGTAATTTAACTTATCTGGATGAACCCGAGATCGTTAAAGAGTTGGTTGACTATCAAAATGAAATTTCATCTGTGGTAAGGTTTTATATACCTGCTATTCATTGCTCATCTTGTATATGGTTGTTGGAACATCTTTATAAGATTGATGAAAATATCTATAATTCTCGGGTCGATTTTCTGAAAAAGGAAATCACCATCAACTTTAAGCACCAAAATATCTCTTTAAAAAAAGTAGTTGAATGCCTGATAAATATTGGGTATGAGCCACTTATTAGCTTGCAGGATGTGGTAAAAGAGAAGCAGGCAATAGATAATAGTCTCATTAAGAAAATTGCTGTAGCGGGCTTTTGTATGGGTAATGTGATGTTATTTAGCTTTCCGGAATATTTTGGTTTGGGTACTCCCGATACAGAGTTTAAATACCTTTTTGGTTGGTTAAATCTTCTTTTTTGTATACCTATTGTTTTTTACTGTGCGCAAGATTTTTTTAGATCATCTTATGTTAATTTGAAACACAAACGCATAAATCTGGATATGCCCTTAACGCTTATCATAATTGTTTTGTTTTTGCGGACAGCGTTTGAAGTAATAACAAATACGGGGCCGGGCTTTGCAGATACGTTAACAGGTTTGCTGTTTTTGCTATTGATGGGAAAATGGGTAAAGCAACGAACTTACTATCATATTTCTTTTGATCGAGATTACCGTTCTTATTTTCCATTGGCTGTAACAGTTATAAAGAATGCTGAGGAAAAACCTGTTCAATTAAACTCACTACAAATTGGAGACAGAATACTGGTACGTAATGGAGAATTAATACCGGCAGATTCTATTTTAATGCGTGGCGAAGGTTGGTTGGATATGAGTTTTGTTACCGGCGAAAGCTTGCCTGAGCAGAAGGTAATGGGAGAGATGGCTTATGCGGGTGGGCGACAAACAGGTGAAGCAATTGAGTTGGAAATAGTTAAGCCTGTTTCGCAAAGTTATTTAACCAGTTTGTGGAATTCAGAGCATTCTGATAAAGATGAACTCAATAACTTTAATGATAGAATAGCTAAGTATTTTATTGTAGCTGTATTTGTCATTGCCTTTGCATCTGCTGGGTATTGGGTGTACGAACAAGATTCTGTAAAAGCCTGGGCGGCATTTACGGCTGTAATTATTGTAGCCTGTCCGTGTGTATTAACGTTAAGCACACCATTTACCTTATCGGCCATACTTTCTGTGTTCGATAAAAAGGGATTATATGTTAAGAATACCGATACTGTAGAATATTTGTCGGTAATTGAACATATTGTTTTTGATAAAACAGGTACATTATCTGATAGCGCAGCTACAGAGGTAGTCTTCAACGGTGGCCGATCTCCAAAAACAGATATTTTGTTAGCTTCTATGCTACGCAATTCTGCTCACCCACAAAGTGTGAGTATTCTTAAATATCTTAATGTAAATACTTATAAAAGTGTAACCAATTTTCAGGAAATCCCTGGGTCTGGATTGGTTGGAACGGTAGATCAACATATAGTAAAAATTGGAAGTGCGGCATTTTTAAATGTTAAAAATGCTGACGTGGCTAGATCTTCTGTACATGTGGCTATTGATGGTAATTATTTAGGTGCTTTTTACACTACACAGCAATGGCGGGTTGGATTAGATAAATTATTTGAAAAGTTGAGAAAATATCGTCTTTATTTATTGTCTGGCGATTCAGAAAAAAGTCGCGGAACAATAAGTAGTCTTGCCAAAGGGAGATTAGAAATGCGTTTTGAGCAAAATCCACATCAAAAGCAGGAATTTATTGACGAGCTGCAGAAAAATGGAAATAAGGTATTGATGTTGGGCGACGGATTAAATGATGCAGGGGCGTTGAGAAAAGCATCGGTAGGCATTGCAGTAACCGACGATGTTAATTCCTTTAGTCCGGGTTGTGATGCTATTTTGAAAGGGAATTCTATTAAATACTTACCTCAGTTCTTGAATTTTTCTAAACAAGGAATGCATATTGTGAAGTTGTGCTTTGTAATTGCGGCAAGTTACAACGTAATAGGATTGTACTTTGCTGTTCAGGGAACACTTTATCCGCTTGTGGCTGCGGTATTAATGCCTATCAGTACTATATCTATTATATTGTTTACCACCATTGCTACCAGAATTGCAGCAAGAAAAAACAAACTCCTATGACCATTATATATTTCTTAATTGGCATCAGCATTTTTATGGCATTAATCTTCTTATGTGCCTTTTTTTGGGCGTCGTCTACCGGACAGCATGACGATGTACATACACCAGGTGTACGCATTCTTTTTGATGACGATGTAATAGAAAAAGAGAAAAGTGACCAAGATCATTAAACCATGGAATTGCGGTCATTCTGTTGCTCACACTTATAAAATAGATTTGTTCAATAATAACTAAATAACTATGCAGCTTGAAAAGTTTAGCTACGATAATCGAATCGTAAAGAATTTTGGACTTGCCACCATGATTTGGGGAATTATAGGTATGACCGTAGGTCTGCTTGTTGCCTTACAAATTTTTTCACCGGCAATGAACATGGGTAATCAGTATACCACATTTGGTAGGATTAGACCTTTGCATACCAATGCGGTAATTTTTGCTTTTGTTGGTAATGCTATTTTTATGGGTGTTTACTATTCACTTCAGCGCTTGTTAAAGGCCAGAATGTTTAGTGATACACTTAGTAAAATTCATTTTTGGGGATGGCAATTAATTATCATATCGGCAGTAATTACACTTCCGTTAGGACTTAATACATCGCATGAATATGCAGAACTGGAATGGCCTATCGATATTGCCATTACCATTATTTGGGTGGTTTTTGGGGTAAATATGTTTGGAACCATTATTAAACGTAGAGAGAAACATTTATACGTTGCTATTTGGTTTTACATTGCTACGTTTGTTACTATTGCAGTTTTACACATCGTAAATTCTGCTCAGTTACCAGTTTCGTGGTTCAAAAGTTATTATGTATATGCAGGTGTTCAAGATGCACTAGTACAATGGTGGTATGGTCACAATGCGGTCGCTTTTTTCCTTACCACGCCTTATTTAGGGATGATGTATTATTTCCTACCTAAAATGGCCAACAGACCTGTTTATTCTTATAAACTGAGTATTCTTCACTTCTGGTCATTAATATTTATTTACATCTGGGCAGGTCCTCACCACTTATTATATACGTCTTTGCCTGGTTGGGCTCAATCATTAGGCGTTGTATTTTCTATCATGTTAATTGCTCCAAGTTGGGGAGGTATGATTAACGGGCTGTTAACTTTAAGGGGAGCGTGGGATAAGGTACGTGATGATGTTACACTTAAATTTATGGTAGTGGCCTTGACAGCTTATGGTATGGCTACGTTTGAAGGGCCAATGTTATCGTTAAAACATATCAATGGTATAGCTCACTTTACAGATTGGATTGTAGCACACGTGCACGTGGGTGCTTTAGGTTGGAATGGGTTCTTAACGTTTGGTGTAATGTATTGGTTAATTCCTAAGTTATATAAGACAGAATTATATTCTAAGAAACTGGCCAGTTTCCACTTCTGGATTGGAACTGTAGGTATTCTATTCTACACTATACCAATGTACTGGTCAGGCTTTACACAAGGCTTAATGTGGAAAGAGTTTGGAGAAGATGGTATGTTAAAATATCCTAACTTCTTATCAACCACGTTGCAGATTATTCCAATGCATATTCTTAGGTCTATTGGAGGTGCATTATATCTATTAGGAGCTATTGTAATGATGTATAACATCGTTAAAACAATGACTAAAGGTAAATTGGTTGCTAATGAAGAGGCTGAAGCTATGGCTTTAGATAAATCGCCAGATACAGATCCTTTAGATAAAAAATGGCACCGTAAGTTGGAGCGTAAACCTACCAAATTTATGATATTGGTTTTAATTGCCATTTTAATTGGTGGTATGGCTGAGATGATGCCAACCTTTACTGTAGAATCTAATGTGCCTACCATTCAGGCTGTAAAACCTTATACCGGATTAGAATTGCAAGGCAGAGATTTATACATTAAAGAAGGCTGTGTAAACTGTCATACGCAGACTGTTCGTCCGTTTAGATCAGAGACTGAGCGTTACGGAGAATATAGCAAAGCCGGCGAGTATGTTTACGATCATCCGTTTCTATGGGGTTCTAAGCGAACAGGGCCCGATTTACATAGAATTGGAGGTAAGTATTCAAACGCTTGGCATTATAATCACATGCTCGATCCAACGTCTTTATCTCCTGGTAGTATTATGCCAGCTTATCCTTGGTTAATTACGCAGAAGTTAGATGCTTCTACTACCGAAGCTAAGATGCGTACTTTGTCTAAGTTGGGAGTGCCTTATCCTGAATGGCAAATAAAAAATGCATTAATACAAGTAAAAGCACAATCTGAAGAAATCGCTAATGATTTAATGAAAGATAATATTAAGGTACAAAGTGATAGAGAAATTATAGCCTTAATTGCTTATTTACAACGCTTAGGGGTAGATATTAAAGCAAGACAGGAATTAGATCATAATTTAGAAAATTAAGCATGTTTAAGCATTTTATACAACAATTATCCGGAGATGAAAATTATTTAATATTCTCTCTAATCGTATTCTTCGTTTTCTTTTTACTCGTTGCTGTTTATCTTTTTTTTATGAAAAAGGATTATATAGACGAAATGAGCAATATGCCGATAACCGATAACAACATAGACCATGAAGAAAGTTAATTTAATTCTAATATTTAGTCTTATAGCAGGTTTTGCTATAGCTCAGGATGCAGAAGTAGTAAAAGCTGGAGGTGGTTTAACAACAACAGAAATAGTTGTATTAGCTAGTCTAATATTTATGACGTTGCTTGTAATAGTAGTCTATTTAATGTTTAACACATTTAAAACTATTTATAAAGAACGAAGTAATCCACAACCTTTAATGCCTGCTAAAAAACGTAGCTGGGAGGATGTAGAAAAACCAGATAAAAATATATGGGAAAAGTTATTGAGCTTAAAGCCCATTTCTGAAGAAAAGAACATCGTTCTTAAACATAAATACGATGGAATAGAAGAGTTAAATAACCCGGTACCAGGCTGGTTTAATTTTTTATTCTACGGAACCATTGTGTTTGGGGCAATTTATCTTTATATCTACGAGTTTTCTGGAATAGGTGGTACTCAACGGGATGAATACGTGGCTGAGATTAATCTTGCAGAAACAGAGAGGTTAGCGAGTTTAAAGAAAATGGGGGCTGCTATTGATGAGAATACTGTAGTAGTAGATCAAACACCGGCTGTTTTGGAAAATGGAGCGTTGCTATACGGAGCTTATTGTAAATCTTGCCATGGAGATGCAGGACAAGGAACTGTTGGCCCTAATTTAACGGATGAATTTTGGTTGCATGGAGGTAGTGTTAATGACGTATTTAAAACTATAAAATACGGGGTTGTAGATAAAGGGATGGTTGCGTGGGGTAAAAATATGTCGCCCAAAAATATAAGCGATATAACCAACTATATTTTGTCTTTAAAAGGCACCAATCCGCCTAACGCTAAAGCGCCTCAAGGAGAAAAACATATAGAAGAGCAAGAAGCAATATAAAGGAACATTTTAATGACTTCCGATCTCAAAAATACGCTTAAAGTAAATGGACGTAATTTTATTTATCCAAAGTTCATTAAGGGTAAACTATATGCTTACCGCGAGTGGTTTAGCTATAGTCTAATACTAATATTATTTGCACTTCCCTTTATTAAATTAAATGGTGAGCAATTGGTATTGTTAAATTTTTTAGAACGGAAGTTTGTTTTTTTCTGGATTATATTTACCCCTCAGGATTTTTATATATTCGGTTTTGCTACACTGGTATTTATTTTATTTATAACATTATTTACTGTAGTTTACGGTAGAGTATGGTGTGGATGGGCCTGTCCGCAAACCATATTTATGGAAATGATTTTCAGAAGAATAGAATTCTGGATTGAAGGTGATGCATCTAAACAGATGAAACTGGATAAGCAACCCTGGAATTTCGAAAAGGTATTTAAAAAGATTTTAAAACACGGATTGTGGTTGTTTATTTCTCTATTAATTTCAAATACCTTTTTAGCTTACATTATTGGTTCTGACCAGTTAATAAAAATTATAACAGAACCTATAAGCGAACATTTAGTAGGGTTTTTATCTATTTGGATTTTTACTTTTATCTTTTATTTTGTTTTCAGCTATGTACGAGAAATAGTTTGCACAGCCATTTGTCCATATGGTAGACTGCAAGGAGTTCTATTAGATAATAAAAGTGTAATCGTTGCTTACGATGAAAGAAGAGGAGAGCCCAGAGGTAAAATTAACAAACAAGATACCTTAAAAGGTGATTGTGTTGATTGCGGTTTATGCGTACAAGTTTGTCCTACAGGGATAGATATTCGACAGGGAACACAAATGGAGTGTGTTAATTGTACAGCTTGTATTGATGCTTGCGACATGGTAATGCACAAAATAGGTAAGCCCGAGAAATTAATTGGTTTTTATCACAACGATTATATAAAGAACGGAGTTCCGTTTAAAATTGGTGCCAGAGCTTGGGGTTATGGAATTATTTTAATGGTCATGATTTTGGCTTTAAGCACAATGCTTTACAATAGACAAGAAGTAGAAGTTATATTACTTAGAGCAAGTGGAACTTTATATCAGGATCGTGGTAATGGAGAAATTAGTAACTTATTTACAGCCGAGGTTATTAATAAAACCAATAGAAATATTTCATTTCAAATGAAATCTCAAAATCCACAAGATAAAATTGAAATTATTCAAGGTGGTAATAAACTGGGAAAAGAAAGTACTGTTTCTATGACCTTTTTCCTGATTAGAAAAGACTCCTCCTTGCATGAATATAAAACTCCGGTAAAAATTATTATACTGGAAAACGATAAAATAATAAGTACTGTTAAATCTTCATTTTATACACAACCGAAATAAATATGCATTGGGGACAAAAAATAATTACCGGAATGATATTATTCATGCTTTTTATATTAGGCATGTCTTATTATATGTTTTTACACCATACAGATACATTGGTAGATAACGATTATTATGAAAAAGGTATAGCCTACGATTCTGAATTGATTAAAAAGAACAATGCATTAGATTCTACCGCTTTACCTGACATAACTTTCGACTCTGCTAAACTTGAAATAGACTTTAAATATCCTTCTACGTTTGTGATAGATTTAAAACGTCCGGCCAATGCCGTTTTAGACCGGAGTTATAATAGTGATAAAGCTGTTTTAAAGTTCGAACAATCTATAGCTAATTTAAAAAGTGGGCTATGGGTGCTAGAAATTAACTGGACAGCCAATGGTAAAGACTATTTGCTAGAACAACATTTAAAAAAATAATGAACTTACTTTTTTTTGCATTTGTAATGGGATTAGCAGGGAGCATACATTGCGCAGGTATGTGTGGACCTATTATTCTTTCTATGCCATTTGCTAAAGAAAATCATTTTGTGAATTTACTTAAACAAGCTTCTTATCATTTTGGACGAATCTCTGTTTATGTTATGCTGGGACTAGGAACGGCCGCTTTAGGTAATACAGTATCCGTATTTGCCGATCAGCAGCTATTAAGCTTAATAATCGGTTTTTTAATGATAACTGTCTCTGCTCTTTTTTTTATTGGGATAAAATTTAAAGCCTTTAATAATATTCATAATAAAGGAGTGCTTTTTGTGAGTAAGTATCTAAATAAATTTTATCCGTCTAAATTTTTTCCAGTATTGGCAGGTATGTTAAATGGTATTATTCCATGTGGGATGGTGTATGTTGCATTAGGAATAACTACCAATGCTGGTTCGGTATGGGATGGGGGTAAATTTATGCTTTTATTTGGGCTTGGTACCATGCCTTTATTATTGTTTATTTCTTTAGGCGGGGTATATATAAGAAAGTATTTTAAGTTTAATAATTTGAAACTAATACCTGTTGCAGGGGTATTAATGGGATCGTTGTTTATTACCAGGGCTTTGCAATTAGATATCCCGTTTCTGTCTCCAAAATTAATGGGAGCTGTAAATACATTTTGCGGTTAAGCATTAATCCAAATATTTTTCAATTCGAAGAATGAGATCATTCATGTCAAAAGGTTTATTGATGTATTCTTCAGCCCATTTTTTGTCCTTAACATGGTGTAAATAATTGTTTCCAGACATCATTATTACAGGTATGTTATGCGTTGCAATACTGCTTTTTAAGGTATTGCAAATTTCGATACCGTTACCATCCGGTAAATGAATATCTAATACAATCATATCGGGAGTTTTATATTGTAGTTGTTGCCAAAATTGAGCAGCGTATTTGTAGGTAACTACCTGATAATCTTCTTCTGTTAACAGCGTTTCTAGAATATTGCGTGTTCCTGCATTATCTTCTAGTATGTAGATGCTCTTTTTCATAATGCGTCATTTTATAGTTAAACGATTAAACATATTCTGTCGTTTTTAATATTTATTAACGAACACCCACTTTTTAACATTTTGAGTGTTAGTGCAATAAATTAGAAGATTAGAGTTGCATAAAACTTGAGCTATTTTTTAATTATTTAAGTAGGAGAAAGGCATGAAAAAATATTACCTAAAAGTATAGTTCAATAGATATTTGTAATATTTGTATTGCGTATACGATTATGAATAGAAAAAAAGTGCTTCATGGCTGCTAAATTGAGGGTAAACGTGTATTAATCTAGATAAACTGGTGTTTAATTTATTTTATAAAATTTCATTTTTTAATAAAGTTTAATTAGATTTGATACTTACCCTTCCGGGTATGTTTTTCATAGGTAGATGTGGGGCTGGTTACTGTTAGTAGCCAGCCCTTTTTTTATTATCTTTATCCATGCTTAAGAAGAAAATAATTATTGCAGTTACAGGGGCTAGTGGCGCTATTTATGCGAAGCTGTTATTAGAAAAATTAATATTGCTTTCTAATCAAATAGATCAGGTAGGAGTAATTCTTTCCGACAATGCTAAAAGAATATGGGAGGATGAGCTGAATGATACTTCTTATAAAAATATGCCTTTTCAATTCTATGAAAAGATGGATTTTAATGCGCCCTTTGCTTCTGGTTCTGCTAAATATGATACCATGGTAGTTATTCCTTGCTCTATGGGTACGTTAGGTCGTATAGCTGCGGGCATTTCTAACGATCTGGTATCAAGGGCAGCGGACGTAGTTTTGAAAGAACGTAGAAAGCTAATTCTTGTAGCAAGAGATACACCATTGAGCTTAATTCACCTAAATAATATGAAAATACTTACTGAGGCAGGTGGAATCATTTGTCCGGCAGTGCCTTCATTTTATAGTAAACCATCAACAATTGAGGAATTAGCCCAAACGGTAGTAGACAGAGTGATAGATTTAATGGGTTTAGATCATAAAAGTTTTCGTTGGAATGAAGAAGAATAGTTTTTTTAATGATCCTTTGTAAGCCTTTTTACTTAATTCTGAATAATCTTTTCGTATTTTTGCAGATTAATGAAAAAAGTCGCTTTTTATACGTTAGGCTGTAAACTGAATTTCTCTGAAACCAGTTCTATTGGTCGGTTGTTTACTGATGCAGGATATCAGACCGTAGATTTTACGGATGGAGCAGATGTGTATGTTATAAATACATGTTCTGTAACAGATCATGCTGATAAAAAGTGTAAGAAGGTTGTTAAAGAAGCCCTGAAATATTCACCTAATGCCTACATTACTATTGTTGGATGTTACGCACAATTAAAACCTCAGGAAATTGCAAATATTGAGGGAGTTGATATGGTTTTGGGTGCTGCAGAGAAATTTAGAATCGTCGAATTCATTACCAACTTAACCAAAGAACCTAAAGCTAAAATACATCAACAAGAGATTTCTGAAGTAGGACATAATTTTGTAGCGGCCTATTCTTTTGGTGATCGTACCCGTACGTTTTTAAAAGTTCAGGACGGTTGTGATTATCCATGTACCTATTGCACTATTCCGTTGGCTCGTGGAGGAAGCAGGAGCGATACAATTGAAAATGTTGTAACCAGAGCCCGTGAGATAGGCAAAAGCGGTGTAAAAGAAATTGTACTCACAGGAGTAAATTTGGGTGATTTTGGAATTAGAGAAGGAAAGCGTTCCGATAAATTTATCGATTTAGTGATGGCTTTAGAGTCTGTTGAAGAAATAGATCGTTTTCGGATTTCATCTATAGAGCCTAATTTATTAAGCAATGAAGTGATTGATTTTGTTGCTTCCAGTAAAAAATTTGTTCCACATTTCCATATACCATTACAGTCTGGATCTGATAAAATTTTAGGCTTAATGCGTAGAAGATATCAACGAGATTTGTACAAGGAGCGTGTTGAACGTATTAAGTCAATTATGCCCGATTGCTGTATAGGCGTAGATGTAATTGTCGGCTTTCCGGGTGAAACTCAAGAAGATTTTTTAGATACATATGAATTTCTGAATAATTTGGATATTTCATATTTGCATGTGTTTACTTTTTCTGAACGACAAGACACACCTGCAACTAAGATGAAAGGTAAAGTAGCAGGAAGCACTGCATTTGAACGCAATAAAATGTTACATATTCTTTCTGATAAGAAGAAAAGAGCGTTTTATGCAAATCAGATTGGTAAAGAAGCGGAAGTTTTATTTGAAGATGATCTAAAAAATGGGTTCATGCATGGCTTTACACGCAATTATGTAAAAGTTAAAGCAAAATATGATCCGGTGCTGGTAAATGAGGTAAGGGCTATTCAAATGGTTGGTGTTAGTCCAGAGGGTGAAATGGAAGTAATGGAGGTGTATACGCCAGTGCACGCGCATTAAATTCTAAGTACTTCCCAGACTTACGACTTATTATGACTTTTGACTCAAATTTTTCTCACAGATTAACACAGAGTGGAGAATAGATATTTCCCAGACTTGCGACTTAAGACCTTTGACTCAAGTTTTTCTCACAGATTAACACAGACTGGAGAATAGATATTTCCCAGACTTACGACTTAAGACCTTTGACTCAAGTTTTTTTCACAGAAATCCAAAGACTGGAGACTAGATACTTCCCAGACTTACGACCTTTGACTCAAGTTTTTCTCGCAGAAATCCACAGACTGGAGACTAGATACTTCCCAGACTTAAGACCTTTGACTTAAGTTTTTCTCACAGAAATCCACAGACTGGAGACTAGATACTTCCCAGACTTAAGACCTTTGACTCAAGTTTTTCTCACAGAAACCACAGACTAGATAAATCAAGTCTTCGGTTTTAAATCTTAGCTTTTTCTGACGCTGATTTTCTCGCATAAAAAATTAACCCCGCTCCACAAACAATTAATACTACAGATATTAACTCTGCCTGCGTAAATGAAATACCTGCAACATTATATTTAGAGTTTACGCGTATTGACTCAATTAACAGACGTTCTATACCAGCCATGATTAAGTAAATTCCGAATAGCATTCCGGGTAATTTTATTGTTTTTCTTATATTCCATAATATGGCGAATAAGATTAAGGCCATAATTACCTCGTACATTGGTGTCGGATAAACAGGTTGAGGTAATTCATAACAAAATTTTCCAACGCAGTTAGCCATTTGCACACCTTCTGTAGCCACGTTATTTGGATAAGTGTATGCCCAAAGCCAATCAGGAAGCCACGATACAGGTTTAGAATTTAGGTTTACAATGCCCCAGTCGCCATCGCCCGAAAGCTGACATC
Source organism: uncultured Pedobacter sp. (assembly GCA_964583395.1). Lineage (GTDB taxonomy): Bacteria > Bacteroidota > Bacteroidia > Sphingobacteriales > Sphingobacteriaceae > Pedobacter. The sequence continues at coordinate 183,228 of CAZOVM010000006.1, forward strand.
CAATTCTTCCTACACCATAAGCTAGCATCATTCCTACGCCGCCTACATCTAGCATGTGAATAGGTTTTATACCATTTTTACGAGCAATATAAAGTACTGCAGCCCCACCGCAAATTAATCCGCCATAAAAAGTTAACCCACTAAATGACAATAACCCACCAATAGGGTCTTTTATAAATGAATCCCAATGTTCTAAATTGTCAAATATTTTGGCTCCTAAAAATCCCCATACTGCTGCCCAAACAACCATAGAGCTCATTAATTGATGAGGATGTTGTGTAACTTCTACCGTTTTAGGAGCGGGTAATTTTGTTTTTTGCTTATCGGCATATGCCATGTAGCCAAAAGCTACAGCCGCAATTAATCCCCCTAAAAAATTTCCTTTTGAAGATAAAATGACTGTTTGAGCATCAGCGATAAGTTCACTGTAGTTTAATAAACCATATACAAGTTTGTAACCAACTAAAAATCCAAAAAAGGCATTTGTGCCAATCTCCATTGCGGTAGCAGGTTCTCCAATTGTGACTTTTTTCTTTACAGGATGAAGAATACCCAGTGCCTCTTTTCGCTGTAATTCTTTAGCCATAACCCAATAACCAGCTACGAAAGCCAATGCTACAAATACGCCAAAAGTATTAAAAGGTAGAGGAATGTTGATGCCGAATAAATATTCGATAAAATGGGAGACGGTTGGAAACATGTATTAAATTTTAGCCTAAGATAAGAAAATTGTTGTTCAACAAATTTAAAAAAAGTGGGTTAGTATTTTGGAAAACAAAAAAGAGTATACCTTTTTATAGATATACTCTTTTTTGTTTTTCGGTTAAATTGTCCTTACAATGCTTCTGATACAACTTCTTTTACCTCAGGAACCATTCTTTGCAATAGATTTTGTATGCCCGATTTTAAAGTAATTGTAGATGATGGGCATCCACTGCAAGAGCCTCTTAATTCTACAGTTACAACTCCGTCTTCAAATGAACGGTAAGATATTGCACCACCATCTTGCTCTACTGCAGGACGTACATAATCATTAAGAATTTGCTGAATTTTAATTTCAATTTCAGTGCCTTCAAAATTTAAGTTTTCTTCAGCTTCTACTTCTTTTATTTTTTGTTCAGACTCTACAGCACCTTTAACAAATTCTTTTAATAGAGCTTCTATATCAGCCCATTCAGCATCTTCTGTTTTTGTAATAGTTACAAAGTTACTTGCAAAGAAAACACCGTTAACAAAATTAAACTTGAACAATTCGCGCGCAAAAGGCGATTGTTCTGCACTTTCCTTTGTAGGAAAATCTTCACTGCCGTTAATTAATAACTTGTTTACCATGAATTTCATGGTGGCAGGATTTGGCGTTTGTTCTGTATATACGTTGATAGTCATAGTCTATTTTTTTTACAAAATTAAGAATAGGGTACATGAAGACCTGTCTTTATTGAGTCATATCTTTAGTAAATGCCCGTATAGTTAAATGGTGTTATTTTTCTTAATTCTTCTTTTACGGATTCTGATATTTCTAAGCCTTCAATAAATGTACCAATAGATTGCGCATTTATTTTTTCGTTTGTTCTGGTCAATGCTTTTAAGGCTTCATAAGGATCAGGGAAAGCTTCTCTTCTTAAAATTGTCTGAATGGCTTCGGCCACCACTGCCCAGTTTTGCTCTAAATCGTTATTAATGGCCTCTTCATTTATTAATAACTTGTTTAAGCCGCGCATTGTAGCATGAATAGTGATTAATGTATGCGCTAAAGGAACACCTATATTGCGTAAAACTGTAGAGTCAGTTAAATCTCTTTGAAGCCTTGAAACAGGTAATTTAGCAGCAAAAAATTCATATAAAGCATTTGCTAACCCTGCATTACCCTCTGCATTTTCAAAGTCAATAGGGTTTACTTTATGCGGCATGGCCGATGAACCAATTTCTCCTGCTTTAATTTTTTGCTTGAAATAATTTTTAGATATATACGTCCAGATATCTCTATCTAAATCTATAATAATATTATTAATGCGTTTTAACGCATCGCACTGCGCAGCAAACTGATCGTAATGTTCAATTTGAGTAGTGTGTTTACTTCTATACAAGCCTAATTGTTCTGACAAGAATTTATCTCCAAATTCAATCCAGTTGTTTGCCGGGTAAGCAATATGGTGCGCATTAAAATTTCCGGTTGCACCGCCAAATTTTGCAGCGTGAGGAATATTTTTCAAAGCATTTAATTGAATTTCCAATCGCTCTGCAAATACCAAAAATTCCTTGCCTAATTTGGTAGGAGAGGCTGGTTGTCCGTGCGTATGAGCTAGTAAAGGGATTTCTTTCCACTCAGTAGCCAAAGATTTTATTTTTGAAATCAATTCTTCAATAGCCGGGTAATAAGATTCTTCTAATGCTGCTTTAAAAGAATAGGGGATGGCTGTATTATTTATATCCTGAGATGTTAAACCGAAGTGAATAAACTCTTTAAACTTGCTTAGATTTAAAGCGTCAAATTTATCCTTGATAAAGTATTCTACAGCTTTAACATCATGATTGGTTATTTTTTCTGTGTTTTTAACAGTTTGAGCGTCTTCTTCATTGAAATTTTCATAAATCGCTCTTAGTTGAGCAAAATTATTTCTATCAAAATCTTTTAAATTTTGTAGATCTGCATTACATAGAGCTATGAAATATTCTATTTCAACAAAAACACGGTAGCGGATTAAGGCAGATTCTGAAAAATAATAAGCTAATTTTTCTGTAGTATTTCTATAGCGGCCGTCTATGGGAGAGATAGCTTGTAATGAAGTAAAAGTCATGAATTTATTTTTTTGCAAAGTTACCTTTTATTGATGAGTATGAGAAACGATGGAAAAAATTGGTATAAAAAAAACCTGCTTAATCATTAAGCAGGTTTTTTTTATGATAATACTAATGCTTAGTTAGCAGGAGTAGTAGTTGTAGTAGTAGTTTCAACTAAAGTATCAGTGATAGTAGTATCGTTAGTTAAAGTATCAACTGTAGTAGTAACCATACCTGAATCAGTTAATAAAGTATCAGTGTTTTCAGCAGTTTTTTCTGAACAAGCTACAACTGATAAAGATAATGCTAAAGCGATGAATCCGAATTTAAATAAGTTTTTCATTCTAATTTTTGTTTAAATAAATTAATTAATTTTACTGTTTAATACCGCAAAGATAAAAAGGTAACCCAATCATTTTAAAAAAAATAAATATTTCTTTTTTATACCGACCTTGGGTTACTATTTAAAATAATAAGTATTAATTATTGAATAAGAGTTTGAGCAATACCGTTCCAACAGATAAAGAAGTTGTTTTAGGCATCCTAAACAACTCTGAGCAAGTATTAGATAAATTGTATAAAGGCTATTTTCCAATGGTTTTACAGTTTATATTGAAAAATAATGGAGATGAAAATGATGCCAAAGATATTTATCAAGAAGGCATTATAATTTTATACAACAAAATCAAAAGTGGTGATTTTGAATTAACAAGCAAGCTGAAGACTTATATTTATTCGGTTTGCAGAAGATTGTGGTTAAAACGTTTATCTCAACTTAGTAAGCAGGCAGGCAACGTTGCTGACTTTGAAGATGTTTTAATTGTTGAAGAAGATATTGAAGCGCATGAACGAACAGAGTTTGAGTTCGAAAAAATGAAATTGTCGTTGGATCAATTAGGTGAACCTTGTAATACCATTATCCAAGACTTTTATATAAAAGGATTATCGATGCAAGAAATTTGTGAGAAGTTTGGTTATACCAATACAGATAATGCTAAAACTCAAAAGTACAAGTGTCTGCAAAGATTAAAGAAGTTGTTTTTTCAGTCGTAAACAGTACTGAAAGTAATTATATTATAATGAGAAAAGAGCTGGCAATAGATTCAATTATTGAAGATTATTTAGAAGGTAGATTAAATGCCGACGAAGCACTCGCTTTTGAAGCTTTGCGTAAAAGTGATGCAGCAATTGATCAAAAAGTTATAGAACATACCTTATTTCTTTCTTCAATTAAGAATTATAGAGATAATGCGATTCTTAGAGATAAATTAAATGCTATTCACGATGAAGTGGATGTGAATGGTTTGGTAGAAGTATATCGTCCTAAGCCGGGCCGTATAGTTAAATTATGGAGAAGAAATCGTTCAGCCGTTGCTGTTGCAGCTTCTTTTATAGTTGTTTTATCAGTTGCTTTATTTTCTATTCAATCTAATAAAACCCAAACAGGAACTTATGCGGAAATGAAGAATGAGCTTTCTAAAATCCGTACTTCTCAAAATAATTTAATTAGAAATTTACAATCTAATAAACCTGCTGCTGTTAATCCAGGTAAGTTTGGAGGCTCGGGTTTTGCTTTAAGTGCCAACGGATATATTTGCACGAATTATCACGTTGTTAAAGATGCAGATTCAATTTATGTTCAAAATAGCAAAGGAGAGTCTTTTAAAGTTGTAAACGTATACAATGATCCGCAATACGATTTAGCAATTTTAAAAATTGTAGATTCTAAATTTACCAATCTTCCACAATTACCTTATTCTTTAAAAACTGCTACAATAGGTTTGGGAGAGAATGTTTATACACTTGGTTATCCTAAAAACGACGCTGTATTAGGAGAGGGCTATGTAAGTTCTAAAAGCGGTTTTGGCGGCGATACAACCATGGCTTATCAAGTTGCTATTCCTGTTAATCCGGGAAATAGTGGAGGTCCTTTATTAAATAATCAAGGACATATAATTGGTGTAATTAGCGGAAAAGAGAATCAAACAGATGGAGCTGCCTTTGCAGTGAAATCTAAATTTATTAAAGAAGCCTTAAACGCTATCCCGCAAGACTCTTTAACAAATAGAATTTCTTCAAGTAAAAAGACTTTAATTTCAGGTATGAAGCGTACTAAGCAGATTGAAAAAATACAAGATTACGTATTTATGGTGCGCGTTTTTTAAGATATTAATTCCTCAGTGTAATATTATTAATCCCGATGTGTAAATAAATACATTCGGGATTTTTTCATTAATAATATTGAATTATTGACGCTTCAAAGATGGTTAAGCCAGTTGATTCCAGATTAGTAAAAAGGAGGAAATTTTCTTTCGAAGGCTTAATTTTATATTTCTTTACAAGATGTTCTGCTGTATCCGGATAATTCCGGACAATTACATTTGCGGAAAGGTTGTTTGTGCCTTTTAGATCTTTAGCCTTAATTATTTTATTGACCTTAAATATCCTTCCGGGAAATTCAGGTTTTATTTCTTCACCAGCATATAGATGACTATCTACATTTAATTTATGTAAACCATAGTGATGGGCAATCTCTTTAAATGCACCACTTTTTAATAAAGCAGCATCTGGTTCATATAAATAAATGATCTTGTTTAGGGCTTCTGTTTTTTCTGAAAATGTGCCAGCGCCCATTGTAAAGTTAAATGTTTTTATAGAATCATTTAATGTAGCGCAATGTACCGTTGGTAACGACCTATAATTATTTTCTAAAACCCACAGCACCTCTTTACACTCATTTTTGACACTAACAACATGTATTTCTTTTACATATTTTAATTCAGAAAGGCCGGCTTTTAAATCTAGAAGCGGAGATGTTTTGATGACAAGTTTTTCTGTTTTAGATAATATGTTTTCTAAGTCTGGAACAATATTGGGGGTACAATCTGCCAGTTTAAAAACTTTTCCGGAATTATTTCTTCTGGCGGGATCTACATAAATGACGGTATATTTATCTAAAGATTCTGTAATATATTTTAACCCATCGCCATGTATTACCTTCAAGTTGCTTATGTCTAACTTAGAGGTGTTTAACTTTGTGATTTCAGCTAATTCCTGGTTTTGCTCAAATCCCTTTACTACTTCGAAGTTTTTAGAAAAGTAGAAAGCATCTACTCCAAATCCTAATGTAAGATCAATTAGTTTTTTGCCGCTAAATAAAGAGGCTTTGTAAGCTGCAGTTATTTCTGATGAAGTTTGTTCTATAGATAAAGGTGTAGGATAATATATATCTTTCCGATTATACCAGGTAGGAAGTTTTTTCTTTGCCTTTATCTTAGCTGCTATTTGCGTTGCTAATTCAGCACTGGTTATGGAGCTAAACGGACTTTTACTTAAACTAATTTTCGAAATGTCTTTTTCTAAATTGTTATTTATAAAGTCCTGAACATCGGTTGATAATATGTCTATATTAATCGACTTCATTGTTTTTCATTACCATCTGACAGGTATATCGACTTTTTACTTCTAGTAAGATAGATTTTCCAACAGTTATTCTATCAAGTGTTGCTTGATCATAATAACGTACAGTTACCAACTCTAATCCTTTGTTATACTTAACTTTAAATGTCTGGCTTAGATTTTCCAATAAGGCGTCTACCTTAGTAGGGTGGTCATCTATACTTACCGAAAAGCTTAAAGCAGAATTTAGCATTGTATTTACACGAATATTGTGCGTATGGAAAATATTAAATATCTGACTTAAGTTTTCTTCAATTATAAATGAAAAATCTTTGGGAGAGATAGAGATTAAAACCTGATTTATTTTAAATATAAAAGAAGGGATAGGTAATGGATTTTGATCGTTTTGAATTCTTGTTCCGGTTGCAGCTTTGTCTTTAAATGAGCGTACAAATAGTGGGATACCCTTGTTTTGTAATGGTTTTATTGTTTTCGGGTGTATTACTGTTGCTCCATAGTAACTTAATTCTATGGCATCCTGATAACTTAGTTCAGGTATTTTTTGAGTTTCGTCGAACCATTTTGGATCCGCGTTTAAAACACCCGGTACATCTTTCCATATAGTGACTGCTTCTCCATCAATAGCTGAACAAAATAAGGCAGCCGAATAATCAGAACCTTCACGGCCTAAAGTTGTGGAAAAATTTTCGCTGCTGCTACCTATAAATCCTTGTGTAACAACTAATTGTTTTTTTAATAAAGGTAGTAGGTCTTTTTGGATTAAGTCTTTACTCAAGTGCCAGTCTACATTGGCATTTTGATAATGATTATCTGTCTTAATATAATTTCTGGCATCTATCCATTTGGCAGATATACCTATATGATTTAAATAGGTTGCCAATATATGAGTAGATAATAGCTCACCTACAGAAACAATTTGGTCATAAATATAATCTTCATCGTCTTGACAAGGCTCTTCTAAAATCCATTCTACTTCTACCAAAGTATTTATCAAGAGATCTAATAATGCAGATGCATTATTTGTTAAAAGTTCTTGAGCAATATCTAGATGGAATTTTTTTATAACTTCCAGTTGCTCAATTGCTTTTTCTTCATTCCCTTGAATATAATGTTCAACTACTTTTTCTAGTTGATTGGTAATATCAGCGATTGCTGAACTTACAATAAGTAGGTTAGGGATATTAGACTGAGCAATAATGTTAGCAACATTTTTAAAACCTTCAGCATCTTTAATGGAAGCTCCTCCAAATTTGTAAACTGCTTTCTGCATTAGGCTAATTCCTCCGTTTTTTGTTTACTAAAAGAAGCGTTTAACCACCCGCTTTCTATATCAGCATTATATTTACTATAAAAATTTAAACCAGGCTCATTCCAATCTAAGACCTGCCAAGTCATGCCATTATAATTACCATTCTTACTTTCCATAATAACTCTTTCAAATAAAAGCTTTCCAATGCCTAAGCCTCTTTTTTCGTCTGTAACCAGGAAATCTTCTAAATACAATCTCCTGCCTTTCCAGGTGCTGTATCTTGTGTAATAAAGTGCAAATCCAACAATATATTCATTTTCTGTTGCTACAAAAGCTTGCCATACAGGATCTGATCCAAATCCGGCATCTTCAAACTCTTCTATAGTAACTGTAACTTGTTCGGGAGCTTTTTCATAAAGTGCCAATTCATTAATGAGCTCTAGTAATCTGGTGCAGTCTGTTAAGACAGCTTTTCTTAGTTTTATTTCCATTATTTTCTGTCTCCAAAAATATTACTTCCAATTCTAACCATATTACTTCCTTCTGCTAACGCAATTTCAAAATCATTGCTCATACCCATAGATATTGTGTCAAAAGTTTCTTCTTTTCTGAAGAAACTTAATTTTAGTCCTTCGAAAAATACTTTGAGCTCATTAAATTCAACACCAATTTGTTTATCGCTAACCGCATTTGTAGCCATGCCCATAACCCCTCTGATGCTCACATTTTTTAATGCTTCAAACTCAGGAGAGCGCAGTAATTCAATTGCTTCATCAAATCCCAATCCATATTTGGTATCTTCGTCGGCGATATAAATTTGCAATAAGCAATCTATTATCCGATTGTTTTTTAGAGCTTGTTTATTAATTTCAATAAGTAGCTTTAGGCTGTCAACAGAGTGTATTAATGCAATAAAAGGAGCAATGTATTTAACTTTATTAGTTTGCAAATGACCTATTAAATGCCACTGTATATCTTTTGGAAGTTGATTAGCCTTCTCTACTAGCTCTTGAACCAGATTTTCTCCAAAAATTTTATGACCTGTGTTATAGGCCGTTTGCACTTTTTCGGAGGGGTGGTTTTTTGAAACGGCAACTAAAGTGGCGTTTTTTTCTTCTACAATCGTTTTATATTTTAATAGTTTCCCTTCAATGCTCATTATTCAGTATTTTTGGTAAAATTAACAACCTTATTTCAAATCATATAGGTTTTAAACAGGAATGCGGAAAAATATTTTTTTATTGAGCTTTATTTTGATCTTATTTTCATGTAAGTCAGATATACCGGAGAATATTATTGAACCCCAAAAAATGCGGGATATATTGGTCAATATACACTATGTAGATGGTTATTTAACAACATTTTCAAATGCAGATTCTGCTCAGAAAATAGGATCAGTTTATTATAATAGCATTTATAAGAAATTTGGTATAGATTCAGCTAAATATTCAACTAGTTTGAATTATTATAACGATAACCCGGATATGCTTAATAAAATTTATAAAGAAGTAACCGCCGAATTGAACAAGCAATTAAAACTTGAGGAGAAGTTAGTCAATAAGAATGTTGTATCCCAATAACTGTGAGGAAAGAGTTGGATTTTCTGAAATCCGACAATTATTATTAAAGCATTGCCTTAGTCCGATGGGACAAGAAATGGTTGCTAAGATGCAAGTTATGAACCGTTTCGATCAAATCGATAAGTTTTTAAAACAAACGCACGAGTTTAAAACCATTTTGTTAGACCAAGAACCGCTTCAAATAAATGTGTTTTTTGATATTAAGCGATTAACAGAAAAGATTAGAGTAGAAGGAAGCTATTTAGTTGAAGAAGAAGTATTTCAATTGTACACATCTTTGCAGACTGTTTATTCTGTTTTGCGTTTTTTCGCAGAGCGAAAAGAAGTTTATCCAGCTTTAGAAGCTCTATTTGAGAATCTGCCAATTGAGAATGGAATATTAAGATTAATTGAAACAATTATAGATGCAAAAGGAAAAATAAAACCCAATGCATCGCAAAAATTGCAAACAATTACTGCCGAGATAGCAAAAGGAGAGCAGGAGGTCCGTAAACGGATGGATAGTATTTATAAAACCGCTATTGGTAATAATTGGGTAGCTGATGGGTCTTTAACCATTAGAGATGGCAGGATGTGTATCCCAATTTTAGCAGAAAATAAGCGAAAGATTAAAGGTTTTATACACGACGAATCTGCCAGTGGTCAAACCGTATATTTGGAACCAGAAGAAGTATTTAATCTAAATAATCAACTGCGTGATTTGGAGTTCGATAAACGTAGAGAAATTATTCAGATTTTAACGAAGTTAACAGATGAAATAAGACCTTATAATACTTGGCTAGTTGCTTATCATGGTTTTCTTACTAAGTTAGATTTTGTGCGAGCAAAAGCTTTATTTGCAATTTCTATTCAAGCATCGTTACCTATTTTAAGTAAAGAACCTAAGTTAAAACTGGAAAATGCCAGACATCCTTTATTGATGTTGAGTTTTAAAAATGAGCAACGTACTGTTGTTCCTTTAAATGCACATATAAATGAACAATTGCGAATACTGGTAGTTTCCGGACCCAATGCGGGCGGCAAATCTGTGTGCATGAAAACAATAGGCTTATTGCAAATGATGGCTCAGTCGGGATTATTGATTCCAGCTGACGGGCATACAGAAATTGGTGTTTTTGATAAAATTTTCGCTGATATTGGTGACGATCAGAGCATTGAAAGCGATTTAAGTACTTATAGTGCTCATTTAAATAAGATGCGTCATTTTATTGCAAATGCAACGTCTAAAACATTGGTGCTTATAGATGAATTTGGAACAGGCACCGACCCGCAATTTGGTGGACCAATAGCAGAGGCGGTTTTAGAAACGCTTAATAATAAAAAAGTTAGGGGCGTAATAACAACACATTATTCTAATTTAAAACTATTTGCAGGGAATAATGACGGACTAGAAAATGCTTCTATGCTTTTCGATAATGCTAAAATGAAACCTTTATATATTTTGGATATCGGTAAACCAGGAAGTTCTTATGCTTTTGAAATAGCCCAAAATATAGGTTTGCAAAAAGATGTAATAGATCTGGCGCGGAATAAAACAGGTATTAAGCAAAATAGCTTAGATAAGATGCTTGTTGATTTGGAAAAAGAAAAAAAGGCAGTTCATCAAGCAAAAATTACGCTTGCCAATCAGCAAAATAAAGTAAAAAATTTAGTTGCTGAAAATGAAAAACAGAAAGAGTTTTTAGATGAAAATAAAAAGAAATTGCTTAAAGATGCAAAGCTGGAAGCACAATCTATTATTAAAAACGCAAACAGGTTAGTAGAGAACACTATTGCTCAAATAAAGAAAAAGCAAGCAGATAAAGAAGCAACACGTGAATTAAGAAGCAATTTAAATAAGGTACTTCAAGAAAACCAGGTTAAAGAAGAAAAGAAAGTAATTAAGCCAGTTGAAGATTTAAATGAAGAGATTATAACGGGCGACTGGGTTCAGCTATTAAACAACGATGCGGTAGGGCAGGTAATAACTATAAATAGAAATAATATAGTTGTTGCTCTTGGCGATTTAAGATCGGTTGTAAAGCGTAATGCAGTTAGAAAAGTAAGTCATAAACAAGTTAAAAAGTTGGTTCAGGGAAGTACTTATTCTGGAGGAATGGCAGATGTGGCGGCTAATTTTAAAGCAGAATTAGATTTACGGGGAATGCGGGCAGAAGCTGCATTGGCAGAAGTAGAAAAGTATTTAGATAGAGCTGTGATGCTGGGCTTTCCTTCCATAAAAATAGTTCATGGTAAAGGAGACGGTATTCTTAGAAAACTAATTAGAGAATATTTAAGGAAATACAGTCAGGTAAATCGGATAGAAGATGAGCATGCCGATAGAGGTGGAGATGGTATTAGTTACGTGTATTTGAGTTGAGAGAAAAGCTGAAAGCTACTAGCTTAAACCCTGAAACTAGGAGCAAAAGTAAAATACAATAAATTATTCTGTGTAAATCCGTGAGTATACAAAAGCTATAAGCTTAAAGCATCAAAGGGATCACTTTGTGATTAAAGGTTAGGGGAAGGTAAGCGAAAACTACATCAGCGCGAATCCGTGAGTATACAAAAGTTTTTGAAACAACAACCTATATTAAATATAGCTAAAAATTTTGAGATTTGCAAATTATCTGCGTATAATTAGTTGAAGAAGATGTATTTGCGAACTGATAGATTTATCTTTTAGGACATTTTTTGCAACGTTTTCCTTTTTTATATTTTTCACAGCATTTTTTCATTTCTGCTGTACAGCTAAATATAAAGCGCATGCCTTTTTGCTGCAAATCCTCTAACTGTAATTGTTCCCCTTTGTTGCCGCTTTCCATATCTTTGCAAAGATACTAATTTTTAATTAATCTAAATAGCTGTTTAATAACTAAAAAGGTCATCTGAAATGAATAAATTTTAGATGACCTTTTAAAAATGAATGCGTTGGCTTAACTAAACATCATGCTTTTCCAGTAACTTCACTAAAATTTCAAAGTCTTTCGGGTAAGGAGCTGTTATTTCAATCTCTTTATCATCTAAATCCTTAAAGCTCACGTAACGGGCATGTAGAGCAAATCTTTTCATAATAGGTTGTTCTTCTTCATTTTTAGAAAGCTTGTAACCTCTTTTAAAAGAAGAAAGAAATACAGGTTTACCTTTATACATATCATCGCCAACAATAGCTGCACGTTGTGTAGCAAGGTGAATTCTGATTTGATGCATTCTACCGGTAACGGGCTTGCATTCTACCAATGTATAATGTTTAAAGAATTTAATAGAGTTAAACCAGGTTTCTGCCTTTTTTCCTTCAGCTCTATCAATAGAAACGTGTTTGTTCCCTTCGTTTAATATAGGTAAGTCTACCAATAAATTTTCGAAAACAAATTGTCCCTGAACAATGGCATGATAGATTTTATTAATTTTTCTTTTTTCAAATTGGATCGATATATGTCTATATGCTTCTGGATTTTTAGCAATAATAATGGCGCCAGAGGTTTCTTTATCCAGTCTATGGCAAACTTGTGCATCTTCATGATATTTTTTAGCCATGCGAAGAATATTGGTTTCGCCCTGACCTGTTCTATCATCTAGTGATGCAACAAAAGGAGGTTTATTTACCACTATTATATCGTTGTTTTCGAATATAATAAGATCTTTAAATTGGGGAATCTTCAAAATATTATAGGGTTAGTCGAGGCGTTTTAGGCCAAATTTTTCTATTTTACTGTAAAGGTGACTGCGTTGAATATCTATTTCATCGGCGGTTTTACTCACATTCCAGTTGTTTTTTTCGAGTTTAAATTTGATAAAATCTTTCTCTGCTTGGTCTTTAAATTCCTGAAAATTCTTGAAATTATCATAATCTGGCGAATGATTAACCGTAGCCGTATTATTGCTGTTGTTGCTCATTCCTATGTTTGTGCCGCCAGTTGGGTTAGCGAATGCTATTACATCTTGCTCGGTTATGATTTTATCACTTAAAATAATAAGGCGTTCAATCATATTATGTAGCTCGCGTACATTTCCCGTCCATGGTAAAGTTTTTAAAGCCTTCATTCCTCCTTCACTAATCTTTTTAACGGGCATACCGTAATCTTTACAAATCTCCTCCAAAAAACTCTGGGCTATAATCGGAATATCTTCTGTTCTTTCGGTTAAATGTGGTACATGAATATTGATAACGTTTAAACGATGGTACAAGTCCATTCTAAAATTACCAAGTTCTATTTCTTTCAATAAATCTTTATTGGTAGCGGCTAAAACCCGAACATTAACGTCTATTTCTTTTTCACCACCAACTCTGGAAATTTTATGCTCTTGTAAAGCACGTAAAACTTTAGCTTGCGCTGAAAGGCTCATGTCACCAATTTCATCTAAAAATAAAGTTCCGCCGTTGGCCGATTCAAATTTGCCGATTCGTTGCTTTACGGCCGATGTAAATGAACCTTTTTCGTGTCCAAATAATTCGCTCTCAATTAGTTCAGAAGGTATTGCGGCGCAATTAACTTCAATTAATGCATTGTCAGCTCTGTTAGAGCCTTCGTGAATCCATCTGGCTACCAATTCTTTTCCACTTCCATTAGCACCCGTTATTAAAACTCTTGCATCTGTTGGTGCTACCCGTTCAATAGTTTCTTTAATTTTATTGATGGTATCTGACTCGCCTAATATATCTCTGGTTTTGCTAACTTTTCTTTTTAAGACTTTTGTTTCTGTAACAAGAGTTCCTCTATCCAGCGCATTTCGAACAGTTATTAATAATCTGTTTAAATCGGGCGGTTTGGAGATAAAATCAAAAGCTCCTTTTTTGCTAGCTTCAATAGCAGTTTCAACGGTTCCATGACCAGAAATCATAATAAAAGGAAGGTCAGGCTTTAAAGCTAAAGACTGCTCTAAAACTTCCATTCCGTCCATTCTATTCATTTTTATATCACATAGAATTACGTTGTAATTGTTTTTACGAATAAGTTCGAGACCATCAATGCCGTTATCTACATCTTCTACATCGTAATTTTCATATTCAAGAATCTCACGAAGTGTACTTCGAATAGCTCGTTCATCATCGATTATTAAAATTTTTGCCATTTATAAGTATTTAAGCATTATAGGGATTTCTGGAAACAATATAACATGATTGCCTGATATTTTAATGTAAAATTAAAATTCTTTTAAAGCATGTATATGTTTCGCCGATTAACAGATTTTTAAATGTTTTGTTTCGAAATTTAATAACTTTTTCAGGTTGTTTTAAAAAGAAAAAAATGCAGACCTATAAGCCGGGTTCTGTTTCCGCAATGCGGAATTCTATCATTAATCTAGTCTATACATTGCTATATAGCTCTAACGCCCTACCCATTCCATTTTGTTATTTGCATAACAGCGAAGCGTGCAACTTCTTCTGGAACCTATTTGGACTTTCAACTCCCAGGGTTTACCACAACTATAGTCACCTATAATTGTCGTGAGCTCTTACCTCGCGTTTTCACCCTTATCTCAAATTTCTTTAAGACGGTATATTTTCTGTGGCACTTTCCGTTACCCAACAAATGTTGGATACCTTGCCGTTAGCAAGTGAGATGCACTATGTTGCCCGGACTTTCCTCTCCGAATAAATCGCAGCGATAGAATAGTCTACATTTTTTTGCAAAGATACAAAAGCTTAGTTACACTTCGCTAAATCAAGCGCTATTTGATTATAATGGTACATTCCTTGATTATTTCCGAAAGCATTGGTTATATAAACAATTACTTGTGCTAAATCCATATCTGTCATCTCCGGAAATCCTTTCATTTCATCCTGGTAAACTTTTCCATGAATCACCATTTCTTCTTTTGTGCCATTTTTAATAATACAGGCTAGCTTTTCTTTGTTTTGCTTTAAGAAAGTTGTATCTGTTAAAGGCGGAACCAATTCACCTAATCCTTCACCATCCTTGCCGTGACAATTTTGACAGGATTTTTTATAAATAGATAGGCCATTCACATAATAATTAGCTTGCTCCAATTCTTCGGCAGTTTGACAGCTGCTTATAATTGTTAAAGAGATTAAAGCAATAAAAATAGAATAGATGACTTTTTTTTGCACTATTTTTCTTTTAGTAGAATAGGTAAGTCTTTTTTCAATTGCGCAACTTGCTCATCATTAGTACCATCGTATGCGCCTCTAATTCGTCTGTGTTTGTCTATTAATATAAAGAAACCTTGGTGTATGTATCCGTCTCTAGCTGTACTATCTTCAATTACTGCAACTAAATAATCTTTTTCGGCAATACCATAAACCCCCTCTTTGTCTCCATAAGCAAACTGCCATTTTTTAGTGTCAACACCCAACTTTTGAGCATATTTATTTAAAACGGATGGTTTATCATATTTAAAGTCAACGGTATGCGATAAGAACATTAAATCATTATTGTCTTTAAATTCATCATAAATGCCTTTTAAATTTCTATGCATAATTGGGCAAATGGTAGAACAGGAAGTGAAAAAGAAATCCGCAATATAAACCTTGTTTTCAAAAGTATTCTGATTGATTAAAACACTATCTTGATTTAAAAATTCCCAGTCAGGAATAGTTTTATATATGGTATCAATGCCCATCTCACCATTTGGTAGTTTTACTTCTTGCACTTGTCTTTCGCCATAAAAAGGAAGTTTTTTTTCTTCTTTACAGCTGGTAAATAGTATAATAATTAAAACCGGAAATAATAAAGATATTCTGAAATTCATAGTAAATAAAATATATTCAAAGGTATGGAATTAGACTTCTACACGAGAAGATAAAGCATTTAAATGTTAAATATTACGATTCGCTTACACCTAAATCATGAAGTAGCAATTTTAATTTTGAATCCAGAATTTCGTTTACTTTAAAGTAATCAGACGGACTATTTAAAGGTGAATTTATACTGCAGTAGAACTTAATTTTTGGCTCAGTTCCAGAAGGTCTTGCAGATATAATATTTCCGTCGTCGGTAATAAACTGAAGTACATCTGATTTTGGGAAGTCTAAATGTTGGGTTGTGTTATTTTCAAGGTCGGTTTCAATGCCTTTTTCATAATCTTTTAATAATACAACTTTAGAGCCTCCTAAGTGGGTTGGAGGATTTGTTCTAAATTGCTCCATCATCATTTTTATTTCTTCGGCACCCGATTTGCCTTTCTTAGTTAATGACAAGAGTGTTTCTTTATAGAAGCCATACTTTGTGTAAATATCTAATAAAGCATCGAAAAGCGTTTTTCCCTGACTTTTATAAAAAGCGGTCATTTCAGCCATAAAAGCACAACTTATAACCGCGTCTTTATCGCGTACCAATTCGCCTACTGATAAGCCATAACTTTCTTCGCCACCACCTATAAACACCCTATCTCCCTGTAATCTGGTTATTAGTTCGCCAATATATTTAAAGCCAGTTAATGTATCAAAACATTCAACTTTAAAAGACTCGGCTATTTTTGCAATTAAATCGGTTGTAACAATCGTTTTAACAATGTATTCGCTGCCATTTAGTTTATTGGCAGCTTTCCATCTGTCTAATAAATAATGAACCAATAAACTTCCTGATTGATTGCCATTTAAAAGAATAAATTTCCCTGTGTTGTCTTTTGCTGCAATGCCCACTCTGTCTGCATCTGGATCGGTAGCTAAAACAATATCGGCATCTATTTTTTCCGCATATCTTAAAGCCATAGTCATGGCTTCTTTTTCTTCAGGATTGGGGTATACAACAGTTGGGAAATTTCCATCAGGCTGTTCCTGTTCCTTTACAACAGTGATGTTTCTAAACCCAAATTTTAAGAGTGCAGCCGGAACCAAGGTAATCCCCGTTCCGTGAATAGAGGTGTAAACAATTTTAAGATCAGACGCTTCTTTAATTAATTCAGGCTCTAAAGATAGCTCGGTAATTTTTCTTAAATAATGGGTGTCCATTTCGGGGCCAATAAATTCAATGTTGCCGTCTATTCTAGTAAAATTAATTTCTGAAATGTCTTTTATTGCAGCCACTTCTTGCATTACTTCTTTATCGGCAGGTGCTACTAATTGACCTCCATCTGCTCCATACGCTTTGTAACCATTGTATTCTTTAGGATTGTGAGAAGCAGTAACCATTACGCCACTCTTACAACCTAATTCCCGAATAGCGAATGAAAGGAGCGGGGTTGGACGCAAAGATTCGAAAAAGAATACTTTAATTCCATTTGCAGAAAAAACATTGGCTGTTATTTCTGCAAATAATTTTGAGTTGTTTCTGCTGTCGTACGAGATGGCAACAGAAATAGGTTCGCCAACATACTTTTTATTTAAATAATTAGCCAACCCTTGTGTTGCAGCTCCAATTGTGTATTTGTTTATACGATTAGAACCAGGTCCCATAATGCCTCTCAGACCGCCCGTTCCAAATTCTAATGAACGATAAAAAGAATCTATTAAAGTGTTTTCATCGCCTTTATCAATTAGTTCTTGAATACTGGCTTTAGTGTCTGGGTCGTAATTACCTTGAAGCCAGCGGTCTATATTATTTTGTATGGAGGTTTCTAAAATCATTGGTGTAAGCATTGTTTTCGCTTCTTGCTAAATTAACTAATTAAACGTTGATTTCGTATGAAATTATTATAATATAGTGAAATTTTCAGCTGTTTTAGGTAATTTCACGGAAAAATTATCATTTAAAAAGATCTAACAAATGAAAATACTAAAGTTTGGTGGTACCTCAGTAGGTAGTGCCGATCGAATGAAAAAATTGGTTGATATTATAGATCCATCAGCTCTTCAAATTGTGGTTTTGAGTGCCGTTTCCGGCACAACAAATAGTCTGTCAGCAATAGCTCAGCTATTATTAGAAGAAAAGCGGGAAGCAGCGGCATTGGCTATTCATGAACTGAAGCAGCAGTATGTTGTTATTGTAGATGGACTCGATTTAAAGGATGATTTAAAAGATGATGCAAACGATGTTGTTGATCATCATTTTAATATTTTATTGAATTTCTGCAAAGAGTATTTTACCTCCATTGAGGAGAAAGTGGTACTTGCGCAAGGTGAGTTGCTTTCTACTTCTTTGTTTCATATTTATTTAAAATCTATAAATATAGAATCGGTTTTATTGCCTGCTTTAGATTTTATGAAAATTGATAAAGATAATGAGCCTGATATTTCTTTTATTTCTGAGCATTTGAAACCATTTATTGCGTTAAATCCGACAACTAAATTGTTTATAACGCAGGGCTATATATGTAGAAATAGTTTTGGAGAGGTAGATAATTTAAGAAGAGGAGGAAGTGATTATACAGCGTCTTTATTAGGTGCAGCTTTAATGGCTGAAGAAGTTCAGATTTGGACAGATATTGATGGGATGCACAACAATGATCCGAGAATAGTAAAAGGCACCAAACCTATTGCACGTTTATCTTTTGATGAAGCAGCAGAGTTGGCTTATTTTGGAGCAAAAATTTTACATCCTCAATCCGTTTTTCCAGCTCAGAAATTTAAAATTCCTGTTCGGTTGTTGAATACCATGGAGCCAGAAGCTCCCGGTACGCTAATAGCACATGATAGTGAAAAGGGTAAGATTAAATCTATAGCCGGAAAGGATGGAATTACTGCAATAAAAATTCAAAGTAGCCGAATGTTATTGGCATATGGATTTTTGAGACGTGTGTTCGAAATTTTTGAACGTTATAAAACACCGATCGATATGATTACTACCTCAGAAGTAGCGGTATCCTTAACGATTGATAAGTTAGATAATTTTGATAAAATAATTGAAGAACTAAATACATTTGGTTCTGTGGAAGTGGATGTTGATCAGGCTATTATATGTGTGGTGGGCGATTTTGGTGCAGAAAAGCATGGTTATGCATCGAGAGTTTTAGAAGCTTTAAAACACATCCCAATCAGGATGATTTCTTATGGAGGAAGTAACTACAACATCTCCTTATTAATTCATCAAGATGATAAAACAGAAGCATTGAGAAGTTTACATAGCAGGCTTTTTGATTAATGTTTGCGGGCTAAAAACAAAATAAAGAGAATAAATAAAGCGAAAAAAATCATCACTCTGTTTTTTTTATTATATGTTTTCTGGCTTACTCTTTGGTATTTAAATTCTAAATAGTTGGCCACATAAAATACAATTACCACCAATCCTAATATTACTATTATTATTTTAAACATGTTTAATCCTCAAAATCTAGCGCAATTTGCAGAAATTGAAACACCTTTTTATTATTACGACTTAGATTTACTGAAAAAAACTTTGTCGGCCTGCGCTACTGAAGCCAAGCAGTATAAATTTCATGTGCATTATGCTTTGAAAGCTAATTTTAATAATCGGGTTTTGGTAGCTATACAAGCTGAGGGATTTGGTGCAGATTGTGTAAGCGGTAACGAAGTTCTAAAAGCTGCAGAGACCGGATTTTCAGTTGATAAGATTGTTTTTGCTGGCGTGGGTAAATCAGATAAGGAAATTAATCAGGCCCTGGATTTGAATATTTTTTCATTTAATGTAGAGAGTGTTCAGGAGTTAGAGGTAATTAATGAGTTAGCGGCAAAAAAAGGTAAAGTTGCAAGAGTTGCTTTAAGAATTAACCCGAATGTGGATGCGCATACACATGCCAATATTACGACGGGTTTAGATGAGAATAAATTTGGTATAAACAGTTGGGATTTACCTAAGTGCGCTGAAGTTTTAAGAGCATCAAAAAATATTGAATTTATAGGTATTCACTTTCACATTGGTTCTCAAATAACTGATTTGGAAGTATTCAGACATTTGTGTGTAAAGGTGAATGAATTTTCTGAGTGGTTTTCTGAACGGGGATTTAATTTAAAAGTATTGAATGTAGGTGGTGGATTGGGAATTGATTACCATAATCCTGATGGGCAAATACCTGATTTTAAGCAATATTTTAAAATTTTTGCTGATTTCTTAAATATAGGGCCTCATCAAGAGGTGCACTTCGAATTGGGTAGAGCATTGGTAGGGCAATGTGCTTCTTTGATTTCCAGGGCATTATATGTGAAATTAGGTCGTAAAAAGAATTTTGTGATTTTAGATGCTGGAATGACAGAATTAATGCGTCCTGCATTGTATCAAGCCTATCATCGGTTAGAGAATCTTTCTAAGAAAGATCAGCCCAATGCTATGAAGTACGATATAGTAGGTCCTATTTGCGAAAGTACAGATAGCTTTGGTAAAGAGGTTTTTTTACCTGAAACTGAACGCGGAGATTTATTTGCTATAAGAAGTACAGGTGCTTATGGAGAAGTGATGGCTTCTCACTACAACTTAAGAGAAGCAATAGTTCATGTAAGTAATGAAGATTTAGCTAAGTAAAAAGAAAGTCCGACAAATTTGTCGGACTTTCTTTTTATAATGAATTAGTTTGCAATTAAAATCTATTTTATATGTCTCAATTTCAGTATTAAAATAATCCTAAGCCTTGTAAAAGGAGAATGAATTTTAAATTGTCTTTATTCTCTTTGCTATTATAAAAAATACGAATCCAGAAATGGCTAAAAATATACCTAAGTAGGGCATCCATTCTAGTAGCTGGTAATTTTGAAAAGGATTTTTGTATTCACCTTCTTCCATTTTCCAATAAATTACTGCGCTATAAGCTAATAAAATTAGACCTATATCCAGTATCACAACGGCTAGTTTTTTAGGCACGAATAATGAATAGATTAGTGTTAAATAATTAAGATAATAATTTTTGTTGTGAAATGCAAATTTTTATCAAAATAATTTATAAATCTGTTCAAAAATAAAAGAGATATTGAATGTTTACTGTATGTTGCTTCAGAAATATTTTTCTAAACAAATTAATAACACAGATTTTTTTATCTCTTTTTCGACGTAATAAAGACAATTACTCCTGCAACTAAAGCAATACCTCCGGCGTAAGGGGGCCAGTTAACAGATTCTTTTTTGTCGGCCGAAATTTGAATCGGACCTGCATCTATTAGCTTTTCTTTTTTAGTATAAGTAAATCCGCCCCATACCAGCATTACGATGCCAATGATCATTAATATAATTCCTACTGTTTTTCCCATAGCGGATTAACAACCTGGATAAAGAAAATGTTTTGAATGTTGTTGAATTTCTATTATTTATTTTATAATTAAATATAGATTATATATATTACAACTGCTAATTAAAATTAAATTAACCAAAATGTAAACATAAATTTTAAAACTAAAAACCATTGTATGAGAAAGAGTCTTAAAAGATTGGCTTGGATTGTTATCCTAAGCGCCATTGTTGTGTCCTGTAAAAAGGATGGTAGTCAATTTCCTGCGTTTGCAAATCATATTCAAAATGCAAAAGCTTGGTATCAAAATGAGCAGAAGAAAAGCACAGCTGTAATTAAAAGTTCTAAAGGAGAAACCGTTTCATTGAGTTTCAATCCCGATTGGGACAAAGTAGAAACAGAAAATATTAATGGTAGGTTTGTGATGGCTGTTCCTGTAAGTACTAACTTAGAAAAGTTATCAATTGAAGGGATCCAGTATAGTTTAGTTATTCAACAAGACGGTAATAGTTATACTCAAAGAATCGTTAGTCGCGAGGGCACAGATACTTCACTGGAAAAGTCGGTGAGTGAATTACACAGCTTGGCATTCGGGAATACTGCATTATCAAATTCTGATAATTCGATTTCTAATACGAGAGTTTATTCAGAAAACTTCAGGTTAACCAAAATGGTCTCACAAAGTTCAAGTGGAACGAATGTAATAGAAGGTAATCAATTAGTTAAAATGAATTTATCAGGAGCGGTTGGTTTAAATGGGAGTATACCAGCTCCTCGTATTATGGCTGGTATGGGGACAGAAATACAGTGTACACATTGGTATCTTGTTATTGAGTATACAAATTCAAGGGGAGAGAAATTTTATGATTGGATTTATTTAGATACTGTTTGTCAAAATGTGGCAATAGATTGGATTGATCATGGATTGGGTGGTGGTCCAAGAACGATAGATATTGAATATGATTATGGAGATTTAGGTGCACCGGAAAATTCAGATGCTGGATCGATTTTGGAGTCTGAGGTAACATTGGATGGTAATTTAGAGACAACTAAATTAATGAAGTGGAAATTTTACGAAGGCAAAAGCGTTTCATTTTTTAGTACGGAGAGGGGTACTGTTCGTGAGACCTCAAGTGGTAAAACTTATATAGCATTCAGTAATGTAGGTTCATCTAAATCGGGGGTTTGGGCGTCAGGGAGTGTGGAAGTAACTCCTTTTCTTGCTACTCCTGAAATTATTAATAGCGGCTCAATCGCAAAAAGTACAATTACGTATAATATCACTTTTCAAGCAACTCCGTATTTTCATCCAGTTTCTGGTTTAATGGTGACATTTATTCCGCCTGCATTATCTGGTTTGATAGAAGAAAGTGCGACTTGGGATACCAATTTTAATAAACTATAGAAATGTGATGAAGAAAATATTGTTCTTTATTTCACTTCTATGTATAAATTTTGGTTGTAACAATAAACCAGAGTTTCAAGCTTTAGAACTACATATTCATTTTGAATATGTAGTTTCTAATGATTATGAGTTAATCAGTAGAGATAACAAAATAAGAATTTTAAACTACAAAGATTATAAGATTTATGTTACTCCATTGGTAATTCAAAATAGTACCGAAGTGACTGAAAACGAAGCTGGTGAAGTAGAGATAAATAGTTCAACAATTGCTGGAGGTGATACAACCTATCATGTATATGTGGTTAAAAATCTTCATGATTTTGGATTAGAGTACACAGTAGTAGACTATGCATCTAAATTGGGAATTAAAAAAAATCTAGACTCTTTTTTAATGATTAAGGGGATTGATAAGCAATCCTTTAGTGCATTTGATAACGAAATTGGCAATCTTGTTAATGTGATAAAAGATGGAAGTAAAAAAAGAGAAGTTTTTGCGGTTGAAAAAAACCAAATGGCTGACCCGGATTCTATCTATAGAGATTATGATGGTGGTTTAATGGGTATAGATTTTTCTTTTTCTATAAAAAAAGATAGCTTACATCAAAGTAAACTCACCAAATCAACTTTTATTTTTAATGAAATACCTGAGGATCTAAATACCTTTATGAAAAAAATTCCAAAGCGTGTAATCTCGTTTGAGATTCGAAAAATAGAGCTGAATGAAAAAGATATTCAAACTTACCTTTCTATAATTGATAAGTTTGAAAAGGATCTTCAATCTGTAAAACCAAATTGAAATTAAAAGTTATCTACTTCAAAAAAATCAATTAACCCTCCTAGAAAATACTCTTCAATACCTGCCGTGAAATCTTTGAAATCTTCGTCCGGAATATTTGTCTGAGCAAATTCTAATGAAGTTCCACTTTTGTCAGCATGCACTTTTATGGTGACTATTGAAGGTGGATTTTCGTCACCAAAATACCATTGTTGTATAATTTTTTTATAAGGTTCAAAACTGATGTTCTTACCGGTGATGTCGCCATCCCAGTAAGAAAATTCAGTATCAGGTTCTTCTTCAAATTCTACTTCGGCACCTGTCCACAGTTGGATACTTTGTGCTTTTGTAAGCGCTAAATAAACTTCTTCTGGAGAAGCGGGTAAATAGGTGTATTTTTTATAATCCATTTTTATTTAAATGCATTAATCCCCGTAACATCCATACCCGTTATCAACAAATGAATATCATGCGTTCCTTCGTAAGTTACCACAGACTCTAAGTTCATCATATGGCGCATAATGCTGTATTCTCCAGTGATACCCATTCCGCCCAGCATTTGTCTGGCGTTTCTGGCTATATCTAAAGCTATTTCAACACTGTTGCGTTTTGCCATCGAAATTTGCTCAGCAGTAGCTCTGTTTTCATTTTTTAGCATACCTAAACGCCAAACCAACAATTGTCCTTTGGTTATTTCGGTAATCATTTCTGCTAATTTCTTTTGTTGAAGCTGAAATCCGCCAATAGGTTTTCCAAACTGCTCTCTTTCTGAAGAATAACGTAATGCGGTATCGTAGCAATCCATGGCAGCACCCAAAGCACCCCATGCTATACCATAACGCGCTTGATTTAGACATCCCAGTGGTCCTTTTAAGCCCATTATTTCTGGAAATATATTTTCTTTCGGAACTTTTACATTATCAAAAACCAACTCACCAGTAGCAGAAGCTCTTAAGCTCCATTTCCCGTGTGTTTCTGGTGTTGTAAAACCTTCCATTCCGCGCTCAACTACCATCCCTCTAATTTTTCCATTTTCGTCTTTGGCCCATACTACAGCAATATCAGCAAACGGAGCATTAGAAATCCACATTTTAGCGCCATTTAATATATAATGATCGCCAGCATCCTTAATATTGGTAACCATTCCGCCAGGGTTTGAACCATGATCAGGTTCTGTTAAACCAAAGCAGCCCATTAATTCGCCTGTAGCTAATTTTGGAAGATATTTTTTCTTTTGTTCTTCAGAACCGTATGCATAAATAGGATACATAACCAACGACCCTTGAACGGAAGCGGTAGATCTAATTCCAGAATCACCACGTTCAATTTCTTGCATTAATATTCCGTAAGAAATATAATCTAATCCGGCACCACCATATTCTACTGGAATAGTTGGGCCAAAAGCCCCAATTTCTCCAAGTCCTTTTATTAAATGGGACGGAAATTCAGCACGTTGTGCATAATCTTCAATAACTGGGCTAACTTCTTTTTTTACCCAATCGCGAGCGGTAGCTCTGATTAACTTGTGTTCATCAGTTAAAAGTTCATCTAATAGATAATAATCAGGTGCTTCGTATAAGTCTTTTTTAGCGGAACGGTTCATCTTTTTATTTATATTTGGTCTTCTTTTTCAAAGGTAATAAAATAGACCATAGCATACTAAAAATGGAAGAATTTATCCAGAAAATCGCATTAAGAGACGTAAAATGCCATGCTTATCACGGATGGTATCCCGAAGAACAATTAATAGGGTGTTGGTTTACCGTAAATGTTGAAGTAAGCTTTGTAAAAAAGCACGTTGATGAAAATTTAAATAATACTTTAAATTACGAAGCTTTAAATGCGATTATTTTAGAATCTATGAAAGTTCCCAAGAAGCTTTTGGAAACAGTAGTTGAAGAAATTTTAGAGGCTGTTCGCTCAACTTATGCCTTTGTTTCTACTGTAGAGGTTACTATTATTAAACACAATCCGCCCATGCTGGGACAAGTAGGTTCTTCGGTGGTGAGTCTAAAATATTCTAAATAATGTCATTTATTAAACTAACCTCAGTACATATTGAGGAACTTTCTAAACTTGTTGATTCAGGTAGCAGCTCGGTTAATGTTGAAGATTTAGAAAAATATGGACGAGATGAGACCGAAGATTTATTATTTGTTCCGGAGTTGGTCTTAAAACCAAAAAATACTAATCAGGTTTCTGATATTTTAAAGTATTGTAATCAGCATTATATTCCGGTTACTCCTAGAGGCGGAGGAACTGGTTTAAGTGGGGCAGCATTGCCTGTTCACGGTGGAGTTTTGTTGTCGATGGAGCGGTTTGATCATATAATTGATATTGATACTGAAAACCTGCAAGCTACTGTAGAACCTGGTGTTATTACTGAAGTATTTATGAATGCGGTAGATATTGCAGGCCTTTTGTATCCTGTAGATCCCAGCAGCAAAGGCTCTTGCTTTATAGGTGGTAATGTTGCGCATGGGTCTGGCGGGCCGCGTGTTGTAAAATATGGAACTATTCGAGAATATATTTTGAATCTTGAAGTGGTGCTGCCAACAGGTGAAATTATTTGGACCGGCGCCAATACATTGAAATATGCATCTGGGTATAACTTAACTCAGTTAATGATTGGGTCTGAAGGAACGTTGGGTGTGGTTACAAAAATTGTAACTAAGCTTATTCCAAAGCCAAATCATAATGTGTTAATGTTGGGGTCATTTTCAACCAATGAAGCTGCTTGTGCTGCTGTGAGTGCTATTTTTAGGGCTGGTGTAACGCCATCTGCATTAGAGTTTATGGAGAGAAAAGGGGTAGAGTGGGTGATACATTTTGATGATATAAAATTTGATTTAAAGTCAGGAGTTGAAGCCTTTTTAATGATAGAGGTAGATGGAAATGACTTAGATGAGATATTTAAAAATTGTGAAGTTATAAATGGAGTTTTAGAGGCGGGCGGATGTACAGAAGTCTTGTTTGCAGATACCGCTCAACAGAAAGAAGATATCTGGCGTATGCGTAGAACGATGGCAGAATCGGTGAAATCAAACTCCGTTTATAAAGAAGAGGATACCGTAGTTCCCAGGGCTGCTTTGCCGCAACTCATTAATGGTATAAAAACAATTGGTGCCAGGTTTGGCTTTGAAAGTGTGTGCTATGGCCATGCGGGCGATGGAAATCTCCATGTTAATATTATAAAAGGGAACATGAGCGATGAGGATTGGGGAAGTAAGCTAAAAGCGGGAATTACCGAAATTTTTGAATTAACCGTTCAGTTAGGAGGCACTATTTCTGGCGAGCACGGAATAGGATTGGTGCAAAAAGAATATATGGCCATAAAATATGCTGAAACGAACCTGAATTTAATGCGTGCAATTAAATCAGTATTTGATCCTAAAGGAATTTTAAATCCCGGAAAAATATTTTAGAAATGCTTTCCATAGAAAATGCTTTTCTGAAAGCAGAAATCGCTGAAGCTGGCGCTGAATTAAAAAGTTTAATTAATTTGTCAACCGGAAAAGAATTGATGTGGTCTGGGGACCCTGATTTTTGGAATAAAACCAGCCCTGTATTGTTTCCTGTAGTTGGCGCTTTAAAAGACGATATGTATTTTTTTAAGAATAAAGAATATAGGTTGTCGAGACATGGGTTTGCGCGTGAAGCTAAGTTTTCTGTCGAAAAACAAGATGATAATTCTGTGGTAATGCTTTTGAGATCTAACGTTGAAACAAGAAAAAAATATCCGTTCGATTTTGAATTATATATTACATACACGCTTGTGGAGAGTACTTTAACTTGTTCTTATCTGGTAAAAAATACAAATGATGAAAGTATGCTCTTTTCGCTGGGTGCACATCCGGCATTTGCCGTAACTGTTAATGAAAATGAGCGGTTTAGCGACTTTAGCTTGCTTTTTAATAAGGATGAGGTTTTGAAGGTAAACACTATCGTTAATAATTTAATAAGTGATAACGTTTTTGAAATAGATTTATCAAAGCGTACTTTGCGTTTAACTTATGACTTGTTTTACAACGATGCATTGGTGATGAAAAACCTTCAGAGTGATTCTATAAAATTAACGAAAGATGGAGGGCGTACAGGATTGGAGTTTAATTTTAAAGACTTTCCTTTTTTTGGTATTTGGACAGTTGTTGGTTCAAATTTTATTTGCTTAGAGCCATGGTGTGGAATCGCAGATTTGGTTGATCATAATCAGCAGCTAGAGGATAAGGAAGGTATCGTTACCTTGCCAAGTTACGGTAGTTTTGCCCGGTCTTGGTCTGTTAGTTTGCTGAACTAAGCACTGTCGGGTGTTCTAATTGCTCAAAATCAATCATTTTGTTGCGTTCGATTGCAGGAATAGGAATAGCCTTTTTTTGCTCGTAATCAAATGCCACACATACTGTAGTGCCTTTGCTGCATATTACCTCTTTATTTTCTTTTGTCTTTACAATGATGTATTCTAAATCAAAGCTTTTTGTACCTATTCTCGACGTGCGTATATAAATACTTGCAGCTTCATTTAAAAATATTGGTAATATGTATTCTATAGTTGCGCTGCCTATCACAATTCCGGTTTTTTCCCAGTTCCAGTTTATAGCCTGTTTCCAGTAGTTTGTTCGGCCAATCTCAAAATAGGTTAAGTACACAGCATTGTTTACGTGACCCATTATATCAAAGTCCTGAAATCTTATTTCAAGTCTTGTTTTGTATTTAAAGTCATCTATTTTGTATTTATCGGACATTATGACGTGTTTAATTTCTTTTTTATGCCATATTGTCTTAAATAGATTGAATATTTTCATTGGTATAAGAGTTGATAAATGTTAGGAAATGTTAAACTTTTAAAAATTAATAATTATGACACTTGTGAAATTCAACAACAGAACCCGTAATACAGCACCATACTTTAACAATGTTTTTGATTCATTGTTTAGCGACGCATTAAATAAAACCAATAGCATTAGTAAATTACCATTGGTAAATATTTATGAAACGCAGGAATCTTATAAAATTGAAGTTGCGGCTCCGGGATTACAAAAAGAAGATTTTCAATTAAATGTGAAGAAAGATACTTTGTCTTTATGGGTAGAGTTGAAAGGCGATAAAGCTGATGTTAAAGATTTCACCCGTCAAGAGTTCGATTTTAGTTCATTTGCTCGTTCATTTAATTTACCGGAAAATGCGAATGTAGATGCTATAAATGCAGAATATGTAAACGGTATTTTAACCATTTCTATCAATAAAATTGATGAAAAGTTGATGAGTAGAGAAATTAAAGTTTCCTAATTCGTGTTTAGTTAAGTATATATAAGTGTAATTGTTACACAAAATTAAGGGCATATCTTAAAGGAATGCCCTTTTTTTATACTAATTCTTACAAAAATGGTACTTTTGTATTATGCAGCGAGAAATATTAGATACTAAAAGAAAAGCTTTAAAAATAAATCTTGATCCTAAGATTTACGGAACATTTGCAGAAATAGGCGCCGGACAAGAGGTGGCAAGGAATTTCTTTACGGCTGGTGCAGCAAGTGGTACGGTGGCCAAAACTATGTCGGCATACGACATGACTTTTAGTGATGCAATATATGGAGCAGAAGAAAGTGGAAGATATGTGAGCCAGTCTCGTTTAGAAAAAATGCTTGCACATGAATATTCCTTACTAAATGAACGTTTAGTAGGAGAGAAGTATGAAGGGCGTAATTTCTTCGCGTTTGCTGATACCGTAACTACATTAAACTATAATAAAAGCAACGATCCTCATGGGTGGATTGGTATAAAATTTCAGACTACGCCAGATAGTGAGCCCAGTGAAATCCATTTTCACATTCGTTTGTTAGATACAGATGCACATATTCAGAACAATGTTCTGGGAATTATAGGTGTAAATCTGGTTTATGCTGCTTTTTATCATCACCAAGACCCTAAAACGATGATAGAATCTTTAGCAGATAACTTAACGGTAGGCTCAGTAGAAATAGATTTAGTATCTGTATCTGGACCAGCTTTTAAAGATTGCAACAATATTTTATTGAATTTATATCTAATTGTAAAAGATTTTTCGTCGGCCGCTATTTTCGATGCAACCGGAACATCTTGCCAGGCT
The DNA here is from genome assembly GCA_964583395.1 of uncultured Pedobacter sp. Lineage (GTDB taxonomy): Bacteria > Bacteroidota > Bacteroidia > Sphingobacteriales > Sphingobacteriaceae > Pedobacter. The sequence goes on from CAZOVM010000006.1 coordinate 212,538, forward strand.
AAAGACCTGTTGTATAAAAAGGATATCATGATTTTGCGTACAAAATACGGACAAAAATCTAATCCTAATTTTAGTATGTTAAATAAAGCTGTTGAAGAATTTGTACGTAAGGAGAAAGTTGAAGCAGGAAATTTGAGTGTTTTGATAGAAGTACTTTTATCGAATGTTTTAACGGCAGATGAAGATGACTTAGAAAATGTAGACCTTGAAGCGGTGGCACAGCGAGCCGAAGAACTTTGTAAAACAGGAAATTTAGTTATAGTAAGTAATTTTGCCCGCCACAATAGGTTAGCTAAATATTTGGAGCGCAGCCGACCAAAAAGTGTGGGTATTTCTACCAATATTAATAACCTGAAGTTTGTTTTCAACTCTACTAATTTTGGAGATAATTACAGCAATCAATTATTGAGTTATGTAAGTGATACATTTAGTAAAAATGTGAAGCTATTTGCTTATCCATTCCTAGATAAAAAAACTGGAACAGTTATCACTACCCAAAATATGCCGGTTACTGAAGATGCGAGACCATTATTCGACTTTTTGATTGTTAACGGTTACATTACCGATATTCAAGATTACAAAGACGAGGACGTGAAAACAGTTTAACATTTTTTAAAGACATCTGTATTTATTAGAGAGCGTTATTTTCATTTTAAACTTTTGTAAGGTTTGAGATGTTAAATAAGTATGCCTGATATTGCAAGACGATTTAAAGAAAACCCTTTAATATCACCCGCCTATATTAAATCTTCATCTCCCAATATGGTGGTAGAATGTTTACTTAATCCTGGAGCATTTTATTATGAGGGGAAGTATTGGTTGCTTTTGAGAGTAGCCGAAAACTCTAATAAAAAGGAAGGGTTTTTTATGTACCCTTTTATAGTGGACAATCTATATAAATTTCTGGAAGTCGCCGAAAATCATCCTAACTTAAATGCGAGTGACTCTAGAGTACATTCATTTGAGAATAATGATTATTTAACAACCATTTCTCATTTTAAATTGGTTAATAGCATAGATGGAATTCATTTTTCAGAAGCAGTTAATTATCCGTTAATTATTGGAGAGGGGATGTTAGAAGAGTATGGCATAGAAGACTGCCGGGTATCTAAAATAGAGGATACATTTTACCTAACTTACACAGCAGTTTCTGCCAACGGAGTAGGAGTGGCCATGAAATCGACCAAAAATTGGGTTGACTTTGAAAGTCATGGAATGATATTACCACCTCATAATAAAGACTGTGCAATTTTTGAAGAAAAAATAAATGGGAAGTATTATGCTTTTCACAGACCCAGCTCAGTAAATATAGGTGGAAATTTTATTTGGCTGGCAGAATCAGAAAACCTGATTCATTGGGGTAATCATAAATGTGTTTTGAAAACAAGGCCTTCTATGTGGGATGGTAAGCGTTTAGGAGCTGGTGCAGCACCTATAAAAACGAATTTAGGATGGTTAGCTATTTATCATGGCGCTAATGAGGACAATGTATATAGTCTAGGGGCAGCATTGTTGGCCATAAATGAACCTTGGAAAGTAATAGGACGAACCCTGAATCCCATTATGAAACCAATAGAATCTTATGAAACAACTGGTTTTTTTAACAATGTTGTATTTACGAATGGTCATATCTATAATCCTGGAGAAGATATAATTACCGTCTATTATGGTGCGGCAGATCAATTTATTTGCGGAGCCTCTTTCTCAATTCAGGAAATTTTAAATTATATAGAGCCTGTTTAAAATAAGAAAGGTCTTTGTTGATTATTACAACAAAGACCTTTTCTGTAAATTTTTTAAGTTTAAGGAATAATGGTTGTAAACAAATAGGTTGCAAACAATACCAATAATACAATTCCCTGTAATATGTTGGTTCTACCGGCGCTAAAAGCTATGGATATGGTAAATAACGATGCAACGAGCAATAATGTAGATTTTGCATCAATACCTAAAATAACTTCAAAGCCTGTTAATTGTGTTACAATGGCAACGGCCGGAATGGTTAAACCAATACTGGCTAACGCAGATCCTAAAGCTAGGTTTAAACTGGTTTGCAATCGGTTATTTCTAGCTGCTCTAAGTGCCGCAAGACCTTCAGGTAATAAAATAACGGTTGCAATAATAATACCTACTAGGGATTTTGGGGCGCCCAAATCAAACACAATACGTTCTATATCAGGAGAAAGTTTTTTCGATAGCAATACTACTGCGGTAAGCGATCCTAACAAAACAATTAAACTAATAATTGTGGTGATTGTGTTGGGTGGTACTGCGTGTGCGTCTTCTGATTCTGTCTTATCTTCCGGTAAGAAATAATCTCGGTGACGTCCGGCTTGTACCGCTACAAACCCTAAATAAAGTACTAACGACATTGCCGCAATAAATATTAATTGATTGCTTGCATAACTCGGACCTTCTTCCGTAGTAGTATAGTTTGGAAGTACTAACGTTAAAATAGTAATCGCCGTTAAAGCAATAAGCGCAGCACTAACACCTTGTTTAACAAATAATTGTTCTCTATGTCTGTAGCCTCCTACTAATAAACACAAGCCTATAATGCCCGTTAAAATAATCATGATCGCAGCAAAAACGGTATCACGAGCTAGCGTTGCAGATCCTCCGGTTTTGTCAGATAGCATAATCGACACGATTAGAGAAACCTCTATAATGGTAATTGCTAAAGCTAAAATTAATGTACCATAGGGTTCTCCTACTTTATGCGCCACCACTTCGGCGTGGTGTACTGCTGCCAGAACCACAGCAATTAAGGTTGCGCCCATGGTTAAAGAAAAAACTGCTGAAGAATCTACGGTACCACTTAGTAGTAAAATAACTGCTGATACTATAGGAAGGAAAACTGTCCATAGCGGTAGAGATATTTTATATCTCTTATTAAGAAAATTATTATATGCCATATTAACAAAATAACAAAAAAATGTTGGAATTGACCTGCTAAAATATTAAAAAGTGACACTATAAGATCATTTTATATCCCTGACCCCGAAAATTAAGGATGGCAATAGAAGGGTCGTCTTTCAGGTATTTTCTTAATTTAGTAACAAAAACATCTAAGCTTCTTCCTGAAAAGTAATCATCGTTTCCCCAGTATTCCATTAATAAATCTTCTCTTTTTAGGAGATTGCCGGAATGTGTCGTCAATTTATGCAATAATTCTGATTCTCTGTTTGTTAGTTTTCGATTATTGCCTTTGTATTCCAGTATTCCAACGGGGTAATGAAATAGATAGTCGCCAATAACTCTGGAATATTTGGTTACTTCATTATTGGTTGTCTGAATTTGTCCGAGTAAAAATTTAATTCTAACAATTAATTCTTCTATGCTGAATGGTTTTTTTAAATAATCGTTTGCTCCACTTTCAAATCCGGAGACAACATCAGATGGCAGTGATTTAGAAGTTAAAAAAATAGCTGGGGTTTGATAATGTTGTCTTAATTTTTTTAATAAGGAGAATCCGTCGCCATCTGGCAACATTACATCTAGAACAAATATGTTTGCAGGATTTTTCTTTTGCAATATTTGTGCAGAGACACAATTTGCCGCATGTATTACCTCGAATCCTTTCAATTCTAAGGTTTCTTTAACGATTTCGGCAAGCGATAACTCGTCTTCAACAAACAATATTTTAGCTTTTATTATATCGGCCATCCTAAAATAATTGTAGTTCCTTGTTCATTGCTAACTGCTTTATACCATCCTTTATGATTGTGCATAATTTGTTTAACATAATTTAAGCCTAATCCATAACCTTTAATATTGGAATTGGAATTTACTCTGTAAAATTTATCAAATATAAAGGCCAGATCATGAGGTGGAATGCCGGGACCATTATCTGAGAACATCATTGTTAAATAATTGTTTTCTGCGGTAATATCAATTTTAATTTGAACGTCTAAACCTCCATATTTAATTGAATTCTCAAGAATATTACTAATAGCATGTTCCATTTGAATTGGGTCTGCATAAATATTGATAGGAGGATTCGTATTTACATATTGAACAACTAAGTTATTATATACTGTTTTTAAAGATTCTAACTGTTCACGTATTAATAAATCTACATTTAAATTCGATTTTTTAAAGTGTTGCGATTCGTTTTCATAAAGAGACAATTTTAAGATTTTGTCAGTTAACGTATTTATTCTCTGCAATTCTTGACCAGCGTGATTGAGGTATCTCATTCTTTTTTCCTTATCTTCAATAACGATATCATTTTTTAAAGATTCTATCGCGACGGCTGCGGTGGCTATGGGGGTTTTAAATTCGTGGGTTATATTACTAACGAAGTCATTTTTAATAGAAGAAAGTCTTTTTTCTCTGTTTAGATTTTTGATGAGTTGATATAAACAAGTGGCTAAAACGATCACTAAAATGAAAGAACAGATAATTAAAATCTTCATTTCATTGAATATATAAGATGCAGGATTTTTAAAAAGAACCCTAACATAGGCTTGTTCGCTATATGTTGGCAGAGAACGTGTAATTACAGGAAACTCTTTCTTTAGTTCTTCAGGAAAATTAGAACTGTATACTGTACTATCTGTTTTTGCAGAATAAAACTTATAAGGAATATGAATGTTTTTTTTTGCTAAGTATTGATCTAGAACCGGTCTTAACTTCAAAGTATCGAAATATTCTTCCTTTTTAAGCGTGTCCAGGAAATTTCCTAAGTATTGCGAACGAAAAAAAATGATATGATTTTCTAAATCTTCAGATTTAACCATTTCAACATAACGGTTAACAACTTGTTTTTTAATATTAAGCTCTGTCTCATTATCCCTTTGCAATCTATTTATGTCTAAAGGTTTGTTAAAGTGGTTTAAAGAAAAACTAGAAGAAAAGGCATCATTTAAATCTTTAACACTTCTTATTTTGTAAACAACAACACTATCCTGTTTTCTAATACTGCTACTTATTTCTATATAATTGGTGTCTAGTAATTTTTTAGTTAACCTACTTGCTATAATGTCATTTCGAATTTGGAATTCTTTTTTTAAAGCATCTTCGAAGGCCATATTAACTTCACGCTCAAAAATCTGTTGGGTTGTTTTATAAAAACTGGATATCCAATACACTTGCAATCCTAACAAAGTTAAAATTGCAAACATAGAGAGCGCAGGAAGTATTAACGATTTCTTCATTCACTCAAAAATAGTTATTAATTAGCTTTCAACTTTTCTGTTAACATAATATAACATGAAATAACTTACGCTTAACTTATTTTGGATTTAAAAACTCAAATTTTGTGATATAATTTACAGATATGAGAAAGTTTTATTTTTTGGTAATGGTATTTATAACTGTTACATCTCAGCTTTTTGCACAACAGTTAGATAGTACGCGCTTAAAATTAGATTATGGTTCTGGTTCAAAAGATTTATTAGATTATTTCAGAGCGGTTGATGTCGATTATTTTAAGATTACTTCTAATGACACTACTTTACGAGATTATTATTTTCAGATAGTTATAAAAGAGTACTGGGGCTCTAAGAACACAAAAACAGACACATTGCTGAAGGGCAATGGGTTGAGAGATCTGGTTGGATTTGAAAAAGGCGATTCTACTCTGATGATGTCGGTGTTATCTAGATCTTCGAAGCCTAAAAAGCTTAAGATAAATTATAATTTAGGTCGGATAGGAAATGCAAGGGAATATAAACAAGTGAATTCTAAAAATTACAGTATGCGTGATGCAATTAACTCGCATGGTAAATATGTTTCTGTGCCATTAGAAAAACCTTTTCCATTATTGGTTTATTCGCTGCCTTATGAAGACCCAAAGCAACCGGGCTACTTATTTTATTGCGCTTTAACAGCAGATGGAACACCGCCCGAAAAATGGGGTGAAGTGTTTGGCGTTAAACATTATATAATTTTTGAAATGATTATCAGAAAAAGATAAATATCAAGACTAAGGTTATTCTATATATCCAATTTTAAATGGCTTTCACACTTTAATTTATATTATGAAACTTAAAAAAATATTCAGCGCTATACTATTTATTCTACCCATTCTTACAAATGCTCAGGGTGTTACACTTAAAGTGGGCGATACATTTCCTGTTATCTCGGTAAATAATATTATGAATGCGCCTGTAAAGAGCATAGATATTGCTGCTAACGGAGATAAAAAGCTCTATGTTTTAAATTTTTGGGGTACCTGGTGCAGTCCATGTATTCCGGAGATGGACGAGTTGGCTAAACTACAAAAGAAAAATGCAGACAAAGTACAGATCATTGGTATTTCTGATGACAGCCCGCAGAAATTAAAAACTTATTTAAAGAATAAGCCTACTACCGTATGGTTAGCTACAGATACCAATTATCTGTTTTATAATTTGTTTAATTTTAGCTCGGTAAGCCATAGTGCTGTAGTAGATGCAAAACGGAATATAGTTGCTTTGGTAAAAACACATTCTGTTACACAGCAGTTGCTTGATACGCTTTTAGCTGGCGGAAAAGTTTATTCAGATGCACTTTTAAATGAAAAACCTGTAAATACATCGGACGATATTTTTGCAGTTGATACAACCCTAACCAATAGCTTTACCGTTCGCGGGTATATGATAGGGCAGGAAAGCATGGGGAGAATTTATAAAGGAAAAAGTCCATATGCAAATCGACGAATTAGTTTTGTAAATAGTGGGCTAACGACAATTTATAAAGATGCTTACAATATTGTATCGCAAAAACAGGTAATTTATGAAACCGATGAAAAGAAAATAAATGATTATCAGAATAAGCAAAGTAAATATTGCATAGACCTGTTGGTAAGCCACGAAGAAAAAGATAGTATATTTAGTATTCTGCAGCAGAGATTAAATGCAACACTGCCCATAAAAGCTAGGATAGAATACAAAACTATTCCGGTTTACGTACTCACCAATGCTGATTTCAATTTGCCGGAATCAAATAAGCCAAACACGTATGGTTTTAGTGGTAATGGATATGATGGGAGCGGTGTTACAGTAGCGGAATTTGCGAACAACTATTTGAGTAACGAACTCGAACTGCCTGTTGTGGATGAGAGCAATTTAACGAAGCGGTATGATATAAAGACTAGTATAGAAATGCGAACCCGCGATAATGTGATTAAGTCTATCGAAGCGCTGGGTTTGCGGATAGAAAAAACGGAAAGAAAAATGAAAATGCTAGTGCTTTATGACACTGAAAAATAAACAAAAAAGTTCGGTATGATTTTATCATACCGAACTTTAATAAATATAAAGAATTTTATTTGAAAAACAAAATGTTTTTCACTTTAAATAGTTGGTTATTAAATAATTATTCAGCAATTAGTTTGCCTTTCATTAAAGCAGAATGCCCGGGAAATGAACATAGGAAATTGTAAGTACCAGCCGCAGGTGCTGTAAATTCTATGGTTACACTTTCACCTCCACCAATAACTTTAGTATGTGCCAATACATCGTTTTGCATTGAAGCAGGAATGTAATCTGTGTCTTTAGCGCTCATAGCCGCTGTAGCAAATTTGTCAAAATCTACTCCTGAAGCAAGTAGTACGAAGTTATGCCCCATAACTGTTGCATCCATATTTCCAGTATGCTTCAAAGTAAGCTTTACGGTTTGTCCGGCTTTTACTTTAATCATAGTAAGATCAAATTTCATATCGTCACCTCCACTTAATGTTATTACAGCTTCATCACCAGTAGAAATTATTTCTGAGTTCGCTGATGTAGAGGTATCTGTATTTGAATTGTTGCTACATGCGCTTAAAAGCATGGCTGTTACAGCTAATAATAAGATTGATTTTTTCATTTTTATGTATTATGGTTAATTAATAGAATTTGCAGTTGTTTGTTTTTGTTCCATCGCAATGCTTTTAGGAAAAAGAATGTTGTTCTCTAAGTGGATGTGTAAATGTAAATCTTCTTCAAATTCTTTGAGTAAGTGGAAAGTCACTTTATAGGTATTACACGCATCGGCAGGAGGGGTGTAATTGTTGCTTAACTCAGCAATTTTACGGAATCGCACTCCCTCAGTATCGTGTTCACGCATCATCATGCTGATGGGGTTTTTTACAGTTCCGAAAGGTGCATTTACTTCATTCAACTCTATCATTTTTCTGATATAAGGAAATAAAACTTGCTCTTCTTTTTTCATGTGGCTGGTAAGTTCTGCAGCCGATTCTTTAAATAGCTTACCTATCTCCAATAATTCAGGATGCTGACCACCATGCACCCGCATTACTTTATCTAAAAAGGGAATAATTTCTATAATTTTTGACGCTACGTACCTATGGTGTTTTTTCTCTATATAATCTGCTAATAAATCGAGTGGCCAGGTTTTGTAGTCAATCTCTGTGCTTGTTTTTAGGTAAGTAATTTCTGTCAATTCCTCGATAAGTGTAGCAGGGGCAAGACCTTTTTTTAAACATGCATCCTCAATTGTTCGGTTTCCATTGCAGCAAAAGTCTATTCCTTTTTGTTTAAAAATAGAAGCAGTTCTATAATCGTTTGCTACCAGTTGTCCAATAATGGTTTCTTTTGTAATACTCATAATAATGATAATTTAAATGTTTAGTAACCCCAATTTTCGACTTCTTCTGTTGTCCACAGGTGTGGAAAGAACTTACGTTGTTGAAAATTTGGATGTAAATATTTCTTCCACTCGCTACCCCCGGTGGCCGCTTTATTTTCGCCTTTGCTATCTAAATAATGTTGAGCCGTTTCTAAATGTACCAATGGCCATTTTACATTGTAGAAATGATCAAACGAACGTAGTTTCTTTATAAGAGTTGGCGAAGGATTGATGAATTTTCTAGCTTTTTCTTCCAATGTGTTGCCTTGTACTTTTATAGATAATGCTTTAAATGTATCCTCATATTTATCTTCAAACTGACGAAGGGTTAAAGTTTTCTTGCCGGTTGCGCGATTAATTCCTGCGTCTTTCCAATAAATATTTTCGAACAATTCTTCTAATGTTGGTTGGCTCGACAGCCTTTTCTTACCCGACTCATTTATGAGGTTTTGCGGACGTGTACAATAGATTTCCAGGTATCTGAATTGTGCCGATTGAAATCCGCTGGCTGGTGTGAGCGTGCTCCTGAATATGTTATAATCGTTGTAACTCATACCATATTTCATTACATCAAATGAAGTGATTAGCATTTGCGTGTATCGTTCAAGTCGCTCTAATTTGTTAATCCAGATATCTTCTGTTAAGTTGTTTGTTACCAGTTGTTCAATTTCATGAATCATCATTTTAAGTGTTAATTCAGTAACTTGATGATACATGACAAAAATGGCTTCATCCTTAAAGTCGGTACGCGTTTTCTGTAAAGAAAGTAGGGTGTCTACCTGTATATAATCCCAATAGTTAATGGGTTTGGCTTGTAATAATCCTTTTAAATACGTTTCAGGGTTTTCACCCATTTGTTCGTATTTGCTTTTTATATCTTGTATGGTTTGTTCAAAGCTCATTATTTTACGTGTTTAAAAAGTGAAATCCCAAAAATGAATAGGCAAATGGTTTTAATTCCTTCCATTAATACGAAGTACACGTGTAAGTTAGAAGGAGCAATGTGCTCGCCATCTATAATTAATTGTGCCCTTGCGTCTAATGCGGGTAGTAACCATACGGTTTGGGCAATTAGCAAAATGAACGATATCAGGAAGGTGGTGTTTTTAAATTTTAAAATGTCTTTGCCTACAAAAATTAAGTTTATTAGAATAGCAATACACATTACCCATTCTACTTTGTTTAAGGCCTGAAAAACCATACGCCCTATTCCTAAGCCTAACGGAAGAGTAATGCCGGGTGCCTGAAACTTCATCCACGCTTCCATAAAGCTAATGGCGCAGATAAATCCAATCCAGATAAAGGTGCAAATTACAGCTAGAGGCATTTTTACTATGCTGATGTTTTCTTTCATGTTGTTTTATTAGAGGTTTAATTCGGACAATTTTATCTTAAATAAGGGTAAAAAATTATTTCATTAAAACGGATTTACCGGATGATAACTCAGTAGCTAAATCATAGATGGTAGTGGTTTCTAACATATGCTTTAATTCTGTTCTTATTTTTAAAAATTTATCATGCATAGGACAGGGTTTATCGTTGTTGCATTCACTTAATCCTAAGGCGCAACCATTATAAATAGAATCTCCATCTATCGCAAATACTATTTCACTGATCTTAATCTCCTTCATTCTAAGCAAATCTATCTCGAAACCACCATAAGGTCCTTTCAATGAGTTAACGATGTTGTGTTTGGTTAACAAACCTAAAATTTTAGCTGTGAACGCTTCCGGAGAGCCTGAGTTTTCAGCTACATCACCAATTTTCACCCTTTTATGGGCGATTGATTGTGTAGCAATATATATAATGGCTTTGATGCCGTATTCGCAAGCTTTAGAAAACATATTAATTGCTTATTTTGATATAAAGTTAAGTTAATTTTTTATTTCGGACAAATTTATCTTAAATAAATTTAATTATTTTTTTGAACTTACCTGAGGGTTTTCATATGTGGAGGTTTTTTGTTTAGAAAATCGGGTGTACAAACATATTACCATTATATTTGCTGCATGATTTCTTATTTCCAAACCAACTTAGAAACAGTTTCTATTCATAAAGTAGGTAATAAACTAGCTGAAGAGTATTACTCCTTATCTGAAGCGCCTTATACGATAGAAGATACAGAATTACAGAAAATTTTGTTGACATATTTTTTAAGTCCTTTTGAGAAAGTGAATGAAATTTATAGACTGTTTCATCCTAATCAGGATTTGCAATTAAATGAAGTATTTCATTTTGTAACCGAGATATTTGAGAACTCAGCTAGTTTTCATGAGCAGTCAGAACAGCTTGCCAAGCATTTATACAATCAGTGTAACCATGCTAAAATTAAATCGGGGGAGGTTTATGTTGCCCGTTTCACTGATTTACAAATTGAAGGTGAACTGTTAGAAGCTGTAGGGATTTTTAAATCGGAAAATAAAGAGACTTATATAAAAGTTGCACCAGAAGAAGGAAATTTTTCAATCTCGTATGAACAAGAGGCAATAAATTTGCATAAGCTTGATAAAGGATGTTTAATTTTTAAAACTGAAAAAGAAGAAGGTTATAAAGTAGCTGTTATTGATCAGGCATCGAGGAGTGGTGAAGCTGTATATTGGAAGGATGATTTCTTGATGGTAAAAGCTCGTAATGATAATTACAGTCACACATCACAGATATTAGGGGTTTATAAGAATTTTGTAACGCAGAAGCTGGATGAAGATTACGATATTACCAAAGCAGAAAAAATCGACTTATTAAATAAATCATTGAATTACTTTAAAGAGAAGGAGCAATTCGATTTAGAAGAGTTTGGTCAGGAAGTAATAGGTAGCGCTGCTGGTTTTGAGTCTTTTAAGAGTTATAAACAAAATTTTGAAGAAGAGTTTGAGCTAGAAATAGCAGAAAAGTTTGATATTTCGGCACCTGCCGTAAAAAAACAAAGTAGAAATTATAAAAGTGTTTTAAAGTTAGATCGTAATTTTCATATTTATATTCACGGTAATAAAGACCTAATTGAAAAAGGCTATGACGACGATAAGCATATGAATTATTATAAGGTTTACTTTAAGGAAGAGGAATAAAATTCCTTATCGAGCAAAGTTTAATTGTTTGCCTTCTTGGGCCGCTTTATTGTCTAGGTGTATACCCATAGCCATACCCAAAGGTATACCAATTGCTAGGCCCATTCCTATAAAGGCCATGTTACCAAAAAGAACGCCAAATAATAATCCAAACGGTACGCCCATAACGGTCATCCCTAAAGGCATCCAATAATTTCTGTAATGATGCTTTGCAACAAATCCGAGCGATTCTTTTACGACGGTTAATAAGGTGACTTGCGACTCCCTGATAAATATAAGTAGAGCTTCGTTGCTTCCTTCAAAACCATTTACTTCGCTAATTTCATTCTCCACAGTTTTTTGAATGTGGTTTGGAAGGGTTTTTTCTTCAAGCGCTTTAATTAGGTTTTCATAACTATTGTATGCAGCCTGAATTTGAAAGTTGTTGGCAGCGCCAGCTTTTCTTTGAATAGAGGTGTAAGTCATTTCGTGGTTCCTTTCTTAAGGTTTACGTTACCTACTTAAGACTGCTTTCTATTGAGTTTGTTACAAAGAGGCCGCTTAACTTTTTTCTTTGAGCTTTATGCTTTTTTGGGCGTTACCCTCGTTCCTCGGGTCGGGCTGTTCAGGGCTTCGGTTGCCTTCGGCGAACAGACCCTTACCATCCCTCACGCAAAATCCTCAGGTTTTGCTCTATAATGGATAAAGAATTGGATTGCTTTTTTGAAGACTTAGTCATTCTGAGGTCTAGATTAGTGACCGAAGAATTGCTGCGCAAGTCATGCCTCCGCTCTGCGTCGCGGAATGGCACTTAAGAATTATCGTCATTGCGAGACAACGAAGCAATCTTAAAAAAATTAATTACTGCTCTTAAGATTGCTTTGTCGTTC
>CAZOVM010000007.1:0-72297 GCA_964583395.1 uncultured Pedobacter sp.
TGACAAGGATTATATTTGATCTTTAAATCTGTCAACCTATTTTAGGACGACTCATTCTTTTTCCAAGAATTAATGATGGTGACCTGCGTTACCATCTATACCATGCGCGTGTCCGTGGCTTAATTCGTCTTGAGTTGCTTCACGTACAGCTATAATTTTACCGGTAAAATGTAAACTTTGGCCCGCCATAGGGTGATTTAAATCTACAGAAACTGCATTTTCATTTACTGCAGTAACAACAGCTTGAAAACGGTTACCTGTATCGTCCTGCAAAGGAAGTTTATCCCCTACCTGAGGAAGTCCACTTTCTTTAAACATCTCAGCAGATAAATCTGCATTTGCTCCTGGATCTTTCTCTCCGTATCCGTCTGCAGCGCTTAGCTCGAAACCATACTCATCACCCACTTTTAAGCCGCTTAAATGCTCTTCAAATTTAGGCAACATTTGTCCCACGCCATATAAAAACACCAATGGATGATCTTCTTTAGCTTCCTCTACAAACACTTTATTTCCAGCATCTACAGGATTGCCTTCATTATTGGTAGTATGTAGTACATACGTTAATGCAACTACTGCATTCGGTTTAATTGTCATTTTAATCAATTTAAGTTATCAATTCGAGTGCTTCATCTAGTGTTTCAACAGGAAGGTTGCACGTTTTATTTTTACAAATATAGATGTTTGATTTACTTCCATCTTTATCTTTTAACAATGGCAGTTCACTATTTGTTCCTGCAATCACCAATTTATTTGGAATATAATGTTCATTTAGCTGTTTAAAGTTCAATTTTATAGCGTCTCCGGTTAATGCAATTTCATTTATTCCTGTCACCGTATTTAAAAGTTGTATTGCCCAGTTAGAATAAGATCCTCCATACTTTATGATTGAATTAACCATCGGCTTTAACATTTCTGAAGCTCTTTCTTCATAACTTAAATTATCTAAAAGCAATCCTAACTTCTGTAAATTTTGAGCCATTACCGAATTAGAGGAGGCTATTACATTATCCATTACTTCATGCTTTCTGGCAATCAATGCTTCATCTAAATCAGAAGTATAAAATAAAGCAGGTGAAGCAGGATCATTAAAATGCTTCAATACAAAAGTAGTTAGTTCATTAGCTTTACTCAACCAATTCTCATCGAAATCTACCTGATAAATGCTAATAAACGATTCGATTAACAGTGCATAATCATCTAAAAAGCCAGAAATAGAACGTACTCCATTTTTATTATTTCTGTAAACAACACCATTTTCATCAATCATTTCATTGATCAGATATTTTCCCGCTTTCGCTGCTAAATTGTATAAGTTGTGATCATCAAAAATGGCCGAAGCTTCTGAGAGAGCTGTAATTAGCAATGCATTCCATGCAGTAATACATTTATCGTCTAATCCGGGTCTAACTCTGGAGGATCTGGCATCAAATAATTTCGATTTTACTGAGTCTAATTTATCTTTAAATTCAACAACATTTAGCTGATGAATTTCTACAAAGCGCTCAAAATCAGTATTCAAACGCAAAATATTAACCTTTTCTTCTTCCCAGTTTCCTTCAGCTGTAATGTCGTAATAAACAGCAAAAAGATCGGCTTCATCGCCCAAAATGGCATAAAACTCTTCTTTGGTCCACACATAAAATTTACCTTCAATACCCTCACTATCGGCATCTAATGCTGCAAAAAACAAACCTGTTGCAGCATACATTTCACGCTTAAGCCAATCAATGGTTTCATAAACAACGTTTTTATAAACAGGCAATTTACTTAATTGCCAGGCTTGCGCATAAACGCGGATGAGTTGAGCGTTGTCGTACAACATTTTCTCAAAATGCGGAACATGCCAGTATTCATCTACCGAGTACCGGGCAAAACCGCCACCTATCTGATCATAAATACCTCCTAAAGCCATTTTCTCTAATGTAAAAAGCGTAGCGGTGGTTATAGATAGATCATTTAATTGAAACCCAGCTTGCAATAAAAACTGCCAATTATTGGGTAAAGGAAATTTTGGCGCACGTGTATATCCGCCAAAGTGCATATCAAAACTACGTTTCCATATTTCTAAAGATTCTTTTACCTGATCTATTTTAAATTCAACAGTATTTGTTACCGGAACAATTGACTCTGCAGATTGAATGCCCTTTGTTAATTTATCTGCATAAGCTACAGCTTTGTCAGGTTCATTTTTCCAAAAATCTGACAGATTCATTAAAATATTAATCCAATCTTGCTTTTTAAAATATGTGCCTCCATAAATAGGGCGTTGATCGGGCAAACAAATACAGTTTAACGGCCATCCGCCATTTAATCCCATTAATTGAATAGCCGTCATATATACCTGATCTATATCAGGACGTTCTTCACGATCAATTTTTATACAGACAAAATGCGTATTCATCACGTCTGCAACTTCAAAATCTTCGAACGATTCGTGTTCCATTACATGGCACCAGTGACAGGCCGAATAACCTATGCTCACAATAATTAACTTATTTTCATCTCTAGCTTGCTGAAGTGCTTCGGCACCCCACTCCTGCCAGTTTACCGGATTATAAGCATGCTGCAACAAATAGGGAGACGAAGCATGAATTAATTGATTGGATTCTTTATTCATCCTGTAAAATTAAAGTTAATAGTCGAATAACCTGATCTATTATTTATCTTTATAGGTATGCATCTAATAGATTTAGAAAACAACAAAAAGTTAGGCTTCGAAGTTTTTGATAAAAAAATCAGGCTCATTGCTTTAGAAAATGAATTTGAAATAGCTTGCCGAAAGTCGACTTATAAAAATCTGATAACCTTTTTAGATGCCCGTGAAACCTGCTTATTTAACGGGAGATTACAGCTACATAAAGTTGATAAAGACATTATGATATCTGTAAAGCAAACTTCTTTTGGAAGCTTGTCTATTCTTAATTTTAAAAAATTATTGACCGAATTGTCTTAAAATGAAAATTACCAATATAGAAATCTACCAATTCAGTATTCCAATGGAGCCTTTTGTTATTGCAACAGGCACCATGAATTATGCACAAAACACCCTTTTAAAAATAACTACTAATAACAACATTACGGGTTATGGCGAGTGTTCTGCTTTTCCTATGATTGTAGGAGAAACACAGGAAACCTGCTTAGCAATGGCGCGCTACTTTGCGCCTATCTGGATCGGCAAAAATCCATTAGACATACCCGAACGAATAGACGAATTACATGCTATGGCAGCGGGTAATGGAACTATTAAAAGTGCGTTCGATATGGCATTGTTTGATATTGCGGCCAAAAATGCAGGCTTACCTCTTTATAAATTTTTGGGAGGCACAAAAAAACTGGTAACTACCGATATGACAATTGGCATTGGTAAACCAGAAGAAATGGCTGCATTAGCCAAAAAATACGTAGCCAACGGATGCACCATCCTTAAAATTAAATTAGGGAAAAATGTACACGAAGACATTATTAGAATAGAAAAAATAAGAAACGCTGTTGGTCCAACAATAAAAATAAGAATAGATGCCAACCAAGGATGGAGTTTTGACGATGCGCTATTCGGGCTAGGTGAACTGGGCAAATACGATATTGAATTTTGCGAACAACCCATGCGTACCTGGTATGATGATCAATTACCTGAATTATGCGCCAATTCTCCGGTAAAAATTATGGCCGATGAGAGTTGTTACCTACATCACGATGCCAGAAAATTGATTAATGTGCAGGCAACCGACTATATAAACATAAAATTCGCTAAATGTGGTGGTATTTTAGAAGCCATGAAAATTTTAGAAGTTTCGGCACAGCATGGTGTAAAATGTATGATGGGTGGAATGCTGGAAACAAGGCTGGCTGCATCGGCATTCTTACATTTATCGCTGGCCAGCCCTAATATTCACTTTTACGATATGGATACCTGTATGTTAGGGCATCTGGTAGATCCTATTGAGGGCGGACTTACCTACAATGGTTATGATTTATATATATCTGATACACCGGGTATTGGCGCGAGTGTTAAAGAGGAATATTTAGAAAAGTGTGAAAAGTGGATTTTTAACTAACTTTAAAGCTAAAAAACACATAAAGTTAATAAACATAATTTTTAATAAAAATAAATAAAATACAAATTAATAAAAATAAATTCATATACTTGTTTAAACCTCTGTAAACAAACTATGAATTATAAAAATTTCAATAATAAATATTTAACCTTTATTTTATTAACATTTGTAGTAATCATTTTTAATAGCTGTAAAAAAGACGTTAACACAATAGAAAAAATTAACCCGCTATTATCAGCAAGAAACATAGAGTATGGTAAAACTCCAAGAATTACAACCATCAATTTGCAGCAGTTTAAGGCAAAAGTTAAACCAGATTTATTAGGAAGTTTAAAAAGCGCTTTTACAACTCAAGAAAGCAATCAAAGATTAATGTCAATAAATATTCCTGAAACATACGCTGGATTTTCGTTATACACTGACTCTATTAAAGTAATTAATGGTAGTGAATTTACAAGTTACATTTTCGCTGTTAAACCTTTATATAAAAGATCAGTCACTTTTCAAAATCTTACGATTTATCAAAATAACAACTCAATATCTGCGTTTATTACAACATATACTCCTTCTAAAAAATGGATTAGAGATTGGAAAACAGGTAAAGCAGGTAAATTTGAAGGAGAAATAAGTATAACACCTTTAAATATTGACGGTTCTCAGCCTTTGACTTTTTTGAATAATCAAAGTGTTTTGAAAGAAAAAACTATGAGTTCTACTTATCCGTTATCCAAATTGGCAAACCTGCCGCCAGATTGTTCAATTTATACATTTTATCATGATGAACCTTATAAATGCAGCTCTGGTTTACATTGGCCTTGGGAAAATGAGTGTGCATTATTTGGTATTGATGGTGCAGGTTATGTAACAGTTTCCAGTACAGTAACAATTTGTACTGGAAATCCCGGCGGCGGATCTACAACACCAGACCCACCTCCTGGATATGAACCCTGCTCGGAAACACCAGGTCCAATTAATTTTAATGGAATTCGTGGAGAACGATTTGCAAGTATTCCAATTGCAAATCCTTGTGATTTAGAAGATGATTTAGAGGTAAAAAATCAAGTGGTAGAACCTTGTCTACACGGAATGGTAAATAATATTTTATTGGGGGATATAGAAAATGATATTTCTAAAATGATAGATTCATTATTTGGAAATCAGTCCGATATGGACCTTATAATTAGAGACAATATCCCATTAGCTCCGCATATTGACGGGGAAGCATATCCGACGATAAATGCAGCAGGTAAAATAGGTGCAATGATTTTTTTAAACAGGGAATTTTTAAAAGGAGCTTCTAGAGAATATATAGCAGCTACCATTATGCATGAAGCATTACATACATATATGGGATATTATGGCATAATTATGAATGCTGCACATGAAGAAATGGCAGAAAAGTATGTGGATACAATGGGTGATATTTTAAAAGAGATGTTTCAGCTAACAGATAACGATGCTAAAAGTTTAGCGTGGGGAGGATTGACAGGCACGATTTTTTATAATAACCCTCCTTTAGGTTTGCATAAACCTCAAAACGTTGACACAGTAAATTCAAATCATAGATCAGGGATATCAGGATCTATTTGCCCTCGAGTTGGCCCCTAAAATAAAAAGATATGAAATATTATTTAACTTTAGTTCTATTGTTATTTTTTTCTTCAGTTAACGCTCAATCTGGCGATGACTTTAAGAAGTTTAATCGCACACTTAGTAGAGCACTAATGGAATTATCAACAGAACTTTTTGGCTGTAAGTACAAACATTATGCTTTGAAAATGGAAGTTAATCAATCTGAAATATTAGACATAGCTATATCTGACAGCGTAGATTCGTTGTATAGAGTTCACTTAATTGAAGAAGTAAGAAAGATTGATCCGACACCTTTTTTTGATTATTTAAAAAGTAAGAGATTAGTTTCCGCAGTTTTCATTAAGAGGCTTACATTTTCAGCTACTAATTCTCGATGTCCTGATCCAATTATAGAATTGTCTCAGATTAGTGATTTCTTGAAATTTAATGGGAAAGAATTTTTGGGTCAAAGTATTTGGTTAGAGCCTGACGGTCTAGTTTTGCGCGCAGCTCATTAAATTAATGATTCACTTTAATAAGTGTAATTCCATATTTTTATATGAGAAATTGCGTATGTGCGGTGAAAACAACATTAAGAAGTTGAATGGAAATGTAAATAATTTAGCATGAAAATTCTTATCAAAAGAATTAGTTTAGTGAAACCAACCATATTTATAATACTATTTTTAATAGGTTCACTAAATTCCTATGCACAAGATAATACTTCCGAATTAAAAATAGTGAGAAAAGCTCTTTACAGTCATCTTGAAAATTTCGAAAGAAATACAAAAAGAAGTGACTACTCTTTGATAACACTAATCAAAATTAGCGTAAACAAAACAGGGAAGGTTTCTCAAATTACTTATTCGAATAACTTAGACTCTACTGACTTTCAATCATTTAAAACTGAATTTGACAAGATAAATATAAATTTATTGGAAGCTTATTTTAAAAAAGAAAAAATAAAGTCTATAGAGGTATTAATCCCATTTTCAATATATATTATGGAAAATGATCTTGCTAAAATTTACAGGGCTAATTTTTTTGACTTCGGGAAATTCAATGATTTTGCATTTTCAGGCAGAGTGTTTTGGATGGAACCAATAGCTCTACACGTAATTATCGATCATTAATTATTAACGTTATTTGACAATAATAAAGATTACAACTTCTTAAAAAAAAACTAGACGATCTATTAAATACTCAACAGCAAAAAAGGAGCTATGTTTAGTTACATACCCCCTTTTTATAATAAATATAATCAATTTACTTATTCAAAATCTTGTTGATTCTACTCAACACGAAATCTACATCAAAAGGTTTACTGATGTAATCGTCGGCAAAAACCTCTTCGCTTTTTTCTTTATTTACCGAGCTGGCCGACATGATAATGATTGGAATATGCTTAGTAAAAATATCCGTTTTTAAGTCTTTACAAATTTCTGCGCCATTTCCATCAGGCAGCATAACGTCTAAAATAAATAAATCGGGCAGACCGTCTTTTATTTTTTCTTTTAGCTCAGCAAAAGTTGCCGACACTTGTAATTCAAAACCCTCGTCTTTTAATAAATATTCGATAATATAGCTTATGTCGCTATCGTCTTCCAGAATATGGATTCTCTTAGTCATTCACGTTTTCTTTAATCTTAAAAGTACTAAATATAATTGACATTCTCATCTTTTTAATTTTATAATTCTTCTGTCTTTAAAAACAAATTCCATAAAAAAACCCTGCAGTTACAATAATTACTGCAGGGTTTCATAGGTAGATATAAATAATTATTTAGTTTGTGCAGTGTTTTTATCTATATAAGAATAAATAACTTTCGAAGCTTCTTCCTTGTTTTTTGCATCCGACCATTTTTCTTTCACAGAAGTATCTGCCATTTTAAATAAATGATCATATAAGGCTTTATTATCTACAGTTACGTGTAACTTTAAAACAGGGTTTTGTTTATATACTTCATCCCAAATACCACGAACTGTTTTCCAGTAAGGTGCTTGTCCTGCCCACCATACTTTTGCTACGTCAAATACTTTCTCATCAATTTTGATGAACTCTTCCAATCCTTTTTCACGTGCTAATAAAACATCTTTTC
Organism: uncultured Pedobacter sp.; assembly: GCA_964583395.1. Lineage (GTDB taxonomy): Bacteria > Bacteroidota > Bacteroidia > Sphingobacteriales > Sphingobacteriaceae > Pedobacter. The sequence goes on from CAZOVM010000007.1 coordinate 7,727, forward strand.
CGCCTTCTCTGATAATTTTCTGATTATCTTGTTCAAACATCCATCCAGTTTCTGTACTGTATAATCTATTTAAACGCTTTAAAACGTTATAATCACTTCTTTTAGAGTGCTCTCTTCTTGGAAGAGGTGAATCCGTTTCACTTTCCCATCTGCTTTTTCCATCAACATGTGTCCAGGTACCTCTACCCTCGTAACGTGGGCTATCATCTACCTGATAAACTTTCTGAACCCAAGTACCTTTAGCCTGATCTTTTGAAATATTGGTTGCAACCCATGCGTTGTCTTTATCATATTTTAACATGGTTTGATCTTCATAAACCCAATCCTCACGCCAGTGTTTCATAGCCATATCTTTTCCAAGAACCAAGATATGTTGCATAACAATTTTGGTAGGCGTTTCTTCAACTACTACTACCCATTCACTACCGTGACTTTCATATCTTGGAAAATATTTATAGTTATTATCTGGCGCAAAAGTTTCTGAGTAATTAAATGTTACCTCATAATAGCCGGCCATAGCCTTAATAGCCTGCTTATCTTTTTCAAGATTAGATTGTGCAAATACAGTTGCTGTAAAGAAAAAAGCAACTAAAAAAGTGAAAATATTTTTCATTGTCTTTATTTAGATTAATTATAAACAAAGTACTTAAATATTTTTCATTATTGCAATAGTATGTGGAAAAAAAGGAGAAAGAGCGGAAAGCTTAAAGCTATCAATCCGAGAGAATCTGCGAAATCTGTGTGCATTATTTAAAAAGCGGGAGGCTTAAGGCAAAGAGCTGAAAGGAGAAAGAGCGGAAAGCTCGAAGCTATCAATCCGAGAGAATCTGCGAAATCTGTGTGCATTATTTAAAGAGCGGGAAGCTTAAAGCAAAGAGCAGAAAGCTTGAAGCTTAAAGCTATCAATCCGAAAGAATCTGTGAAATCTGTGTGCATTATTTAAAGAGCGGGAAGCTTAAAGCAAAGAGCGGAAAGGAGAAAGAGCGGAAAGCTTAAAGCAAAGAGCTAAAAAAGGGGAAAGGGAAAAGGGGAAAGGGAATACCCTACATCAACGAAAAAGTAAGCCACGCGAATAAAATAGCGGCAACAACCACTCCTATTTTGCTAATAATTTGTAATGATTTAGGAAACTGTATTTTATTAAACAATATAATAGAAACTACAAGTAGAATCATTTCAAAAAAAGTAATATACCTCGCATTTTGAAGAAATGAAGGATATCTATCTAAATAAATAGACTTTGCCATTTCAAAAGATTCTGTTTGCTGGGTTATCAAAATCCAGCAGGTCATGTCATAAACAACTAAACCAAGTAATGCTGTAGCAATAATAAAAAACCAAGTATTTTTTTTCATAATAAACCTATTATTAAATATACAAAAAATTATTGAAATAACCAATAAAATTCTTTGATAATCCTAAAATAAATTGAACGCCATTTCATAGATTTACGCCGCTTATAGTTCATCATGGTTCAGCAAATTTTTCAACTTTATAAAACATCTTTTAGTGGCTTAAATAGGAATACCTGGCTTCTGGGAATTGTTTTATTAATCAATAGATCTGGCTATATGGCAGTCCCCTTTATGGGACTTTATCTTACTCAAAGCCTAAATCGTTCGGCGGCCGATGCAGGTCTAATAATTTCTCTGTTTGGCCTCGGCGCAATGGCGGGATCTGCAGTTGGTGGAAAGTTAACAGATGTTATCGGGTTTAAGGCCGTACAAGTCATAGCGTCTATTGTTTCAGGAGTCTTTTTCTTACTTTTTGCCTACGTAGAAGACTTCAATATACTCTGTGTACTTTCTGTCGTAATTAGTTTTTTCTCAGAAGCTTTTAGACCGGCTAATTATGCAGCCGTTTCTGCCTATTCTGATCCAAAAAATTTAACACGTTCATTTTCATTAAATAGACTGGCTACTAATCTGGGTTGGGCATTTGGGGTGAGCATCGGTGGTTTTATTGCCTCTATAGACTATAAATTACTATTTATTGTAGACGGCGCAGTTACCATATTAGTTGGTATTGTGATTCAATTTGCATTACCTGCCATACGCAGTAAAAAACCAGTAGAAGAATCGGCAGACACTGTATTAAACATTCAAAAGCCCTGGAAAGACATTATCTTCATCAAATTTATTCTTTTAACAACCATTTTTGCAATATGCTTCTTTTTAATGTTTCGGGTAGTGCCGATCTTTTTCAAAGAAGAATGGCATATTGATGAATTTGAAATAGGTATTTTACTCGGATTAAACGGCGTAATTATTGCACTCTTTGAAATGATTATGATCACTTATATAGAAAAACGCAGAACACCTGTTTTTTATATAATAGTTGGAACTATTGGTGTCGGAATTGCTTTTATTCTATTAATTTTACCCCCTACGCTACCTATCATCTTGGCATTGGCTTCAATTATATGTTTTACAATTGGCGAAATGTTTGCACTACCTTTTATAAATAATTTTGTCTTTACCAGAAGTAATGAATATAACAGAGGGCAATATGCCGGAGGGTATACTTTAAGTTGGTCAATAGCCTCAGTAGTTGGTCCCGCTACCGGATTTTATATTGCAGAAACCGCCGGATATAATACACTTTGGTTATTATTAGGTGTTTGTGTATTATTGGTAGCTTTTGGATATAAGCTTTTAGGAATGCATATAAAAAGAGTTTAATCATCCCGCATAATGCGGGATGATTAAACAGTCTTATTTATTTAATTCTGCATAATATTTATGAAATAAAGGAAGGGTTTCTATTCCTTTATAATAATTAAATAAATCATATTTTTCATTGGGCGAATGCAATGCATCACTATCTAAGCCAAAACCAAACAATACCGTTTTAAGTCCCAGAACTTCTTCAAAAAGTGCTACAATTGGAATACTTCCTCCGCCTCTTGTAGGAATCGGTTTTTTGCCAAAGCTGTCTACAATTGCCATTTCTGCAGCTTTATAAGCCTTACTATCTGTAGGTGTTACGGCCGGTTCACCACCGTGATGAGGGGTTACTTTTACTTTTACATTTTTCGGAGCAATACTTTCAAAATGTTTGGTAAAAATTTCGGAAATCTCTTCCGAGCTTTGATTAGGTACCAAGCGCATAGAAATTTTCGCATTTGCTTTAGACGGCAACACCGTTTTAGCACCTTCGCCAATATAACCACCCCAAATTCCGTTTACCTCTAAAGTAGGTCTTGTTCCGGTTCTCTCCAAAGTAGAATACCCCTTCTCTCCCCACTCTTCAGCAATATCTAAATCCTTTTTATATTCATTTAAATCAAATGGAGCAGAATTTAAGGCCTCTTTTTCCGCAGCAGAAAGCTCAACTACCTTATCATAAAATGCAGGAATTGTAATGTGATTATTTTCGTCATGCAACGAAGCAATCATTTTACACAATATAGTAACGGGATTAGCAACTGCCCCCCCATATACACCAGAATGTAAATCTCTGTTTGGCCCGGTTACCTCTACTTCCATGTAGGCCAGACCCCTTAAACCAACTTCAATAGAAGGATTTTCCATGCTAATCATAGAAGTATCAGAAATTAATACCACGTCGGCCTTAAGACGCTCCTGATTAGCTTTCACAAAAATACCCAGGTTTGCAGAGCCTACTTCCTCCTCGCCCTCAATCATAAACTTCACATTACAAGCCAAAGTATTGGTCTGCATCATTAATTCAAATGCCTTAATATGCATATAAACCTGTCCTTTATCATCACATGCGCCTCTTGCATAAATTTTTCCATCACGCAGAGTAGGCTCAAAAGGCGGTGTTTCCCAAAGCTCAATCGGATCGGGAGGCTGAACATCATAATGCCCATAAATTAAAACCGTTGGCAACGCTGAATCTATAATTTTCTCACCATAAACAATAGGATAACCAGCAGTTTCACAAATTTCTACATTATCTGCACCAGCTTCTTTTAACTTTGCTGCAATAAAATCAGCCGTTTTAATAACATCACCACTATATTTAGGATCAGCACTTACAGATTGAAAACGTAGTAACTCAAATAATTCATCCAAAAATCGATCTTTATTTGCTTCTACATATGTTTTTATTTTTTCCATATCAAGTATATTGAACTGACACAAAGATAAAATTTGAAAACTAGTTTTTACCTTATTTATGTTGAATAATTCTCATCTTATAATTTAAAAAAACTCAACAAATTCCCCTATAAAATCAGTAATTTTGAATCTTAGAAGAATTAAGCATTGGATTATTTAGAAGGATTAAACCCACAACAAAGAGCCGCCGTTGAGACCATTGAAGGACCCGTAATGATTGTTGCAGGTGCCGGATCAGGGAAAACAAGAGTAATAACTTACAGAGTAGCGCATTTAATTAATAAAGGTGTAGACCCGTTTAACATTCTCGTATTAACCTTTACCAATAAAGCTGCTAAAGATATGCGTGAACGCATTACCCAAGTAGTAGGCGCCGAAGCAAAAAATCTTTGGATGGGCACATTCCACTCCGTTTTCGCTAAAATATTACGTGTTGAAGCTGAAAAAATAGGCTACCCTCCTAATTTTACCATATACGATACCGACGATAGCAAAAGCTTAATCCGCTCTATCCTTAAAGAAATGCAGTTAGACGATAAGCTTTACAACGCCAATTTCGTTTACAACAGAATTTCATCATCTAAAAACAACCTAGTATCGTGGGGCGAATACATCAATAGCGCAGAAATTCAGGCCGAAGACATTGCTAATAAAAGACCTTTAATGGGTGTCATTTATGAAACCTATACCAAACGTTGCTTTAAAGCTGGCGCCATGGACTTCGACGATTTATTATTTAAAACCAACATTCTTTTAAAAGATCACCCCGATGTCTTAAATAAATACCAACATAAGTTTAAATACTTAATGGTAGACGAGTATCAAGACACCAACTTTTCTCAATACACCATTGTACGTAAACTAGTGGCCGCTAACAGAAATATTTGTGTGGTGGGTGATGATGCACAAAGCATTTATGGATTTAGAGGCGCTAATATTCAAAATATCCTCAACTTCGAGAAAGATTATCCGGAATTAAAAGTCTTTAAACTCGAACAAAACTACCGCTCTACCCAAAACATCGTAGAGGCAGCAAATAGTATTATAGCCTACAACAAAAATCAACTTCCGAAAAATGTTTTCTCTGATAACGAAGAAGGCGATAGAATAAAAATTCAACGTGCCTTTTCGGATAATGAAGAAGGTAAAATTGTAGCCGAATCTATTGCTCAGGAACATAGCCTAAAAGGATTAAAATACGAAGATTTTGCCATTCTCTATAGAACAAATGCCCAAAGCAGATCTATGGAAGAGGGACTAAGAAAGCTAAATATCCCTTATCGCATTTATGGCGGATTATCATTCTACCAACGCAAAGAAGTAAAAGATTTAATCGCTTATTTCAGATTAACTTTCAACCCCAGCGATGAGGAAGCCCTGAAAAGAGTAATCAACTACCCCAAACGAGGAATTGGAGATACTTCTGTAGATAAAATTATTGTTGCGGCAGATAAGCACAACAAAACCATGTGGGAAGTAATTAACAACCCAAACGAATACATGGAAGGCAGAGTTGCAGCCCCTATTCATGACTTTGCTATATTAATACAAAGCTTTATGGCTGAGGCAAAAAAATTAGAAGCTTATGAAACAGCTTTATATATAGCGCAGCATACCGGCATACTAAAAGATTTGCATAGCGATGATAGTGTAGAAGGAAGAAGCAGATTCGAAAATATTCAAGAATTATTAAACGGTATCAAAGAATTTGGAGAACGCGAAGACATTGAAGACAGAAGCTTAGCCTTCTTTATGCAAGATGTAGCTTTACTTACAAATGATGATAAAGAAACTAAAAATAAAAATACCGTTTCTTTAATGACTATCCACTCAGCCAAAGGGTTGGAGTTCAAAAATGTACATATTGTAGGTTTAGAAGAAAATCTATTTCCTTCTCAAATGTCGTTAAACTCCAGAACTGATCTAGAAGAAGAACGTCGACTATTTTATGTAGCCATTACCCGCGCCGAGAAAAAATTAGTAATTACCTATGCTACTTCCCGATATAGATGGGGAAGCTTAACCAGCTGCGAACCAAGCAGATTCCTCAATGAACTTAATCAGCGTTATTTAGAGCTGGAAACACCGCCCCCTAAAAACAATATGAGCAGCGGAGGTTTCGACGACGAACGCAGAAGCTGGTCACAACAACGCGACTTCTTTAGCAAACCTAAACCTACCTCAAATACCCCTGCAGCGCCACTTGTGCGACCAAAAACAACGTCCATACTACCCAAAGCACATGTTCCTACTCCCGGATTTACACCCGCAGCAGCACATGAATTACAAAACGGAATGGAAGTAGAACATGAAAAATTTGGTTTCGGAAAAATTATTAACTTAGAAGGCACGCTTCCAGATATAAAAGCCACGGTATTTTTTCAGGGATTGGGGAATAAACAACTTTTATTGAAGTTTGCAAAACTGATGATTGTTAAATAATAACTAAGATTTTAGCTTTTTATAAATATTCTGTACTTTTAACAGCTGTGATTATTTTTTCCAACCAAGATTTGGATCTCTGTCACCTAAATTACATACATGAATTTTGATTATAATACCACCCGAAGTGATCTAATCCTGTCGGAATATGGCCGTAACGTACAAAATATGGTCAAATATATTTTGGACCTCCCAACTAAGGAGGAAAGAAATAAATACGCTCAAGCCGTAATTGACTTAATGGGATTTTTAAACCCGCATTTGCGCGATGTAGCTGATTTTAAGCATAAACTATGGGATCATTTACACATTATCTCTGATTTTAAAATTGATGTGGATAGTCCCTATCCCAAACCCTTACCTGAGGCAGAACGCCCTAGACCAGAACATATTGGCTATCCTCAGCAAAAAATCAGGTATAAACATTATGGAAAAACCGTAGAAACATTAATAGAAAGAGCTAAAAATGAGGAAGATCCAGAACGTAAAGCAGATATGGTTCAATCTATAGCCAATTTTATGAAAATGGCTTATGTTCAATGGAATAAAGATAACGTAGCAGACGAAACCATTATTAAGAATTTAAGCGAACTTTCTGGAGGTACACTTCAGTTAGATGAAAATATAAATCTAAACAAAGTTGAATTTAGACCTCAAAACCAAAACAATCGCCAAAAAAATAACCATGGCAAGAACCGCCAGAACAATAATGGCGGTAAAAACAGACACCAGAACAACAAAACAAAAAGATATTAATCACTAAAAGTTAGTATTTATTTAATTACACTACGTAAAATGAAGGCTTTCGAAATAACTGGCGGTAAAAAACTAAAAGGTGAAATTACCCCTCAAGGTGCAAAAAATGAAGCACTACAAATTTTATCTGCTGTATTGTTAACGCCAGAGAAAATCACCATCAGCAATATCCCAGATATTAAAGATGTGAACAAACTCATTGAACTGTTAGGCGATTTGGGCGTTATTGTTGAAAGACTTAATAAAGACACTTATACCTTTGAGGCAAAGAATATAAATTTAGATTTTTTCCAATCCGATGTATTCAAATCGAAAGGCGGAGGGTTACGTGGCTCCATTATGATTGTAGGTCCCCTTCTTGCAAGATACGGGAAAGCTGCAATTCCAAAACCTGGAGGTGATAAAATTGGAAGAAGAAGATTGGATACCCACTTTATTGGGTTCGAAAAATTAGGCGCTAAATTTGTTTACGATTCAAAAAACGAATTCTTTAATGTAGATGCCACCAATTTAAAAGGTGCTTATATATTATTAGATGAAGCATCTGTTACAGGTACTGCCAATATTGTTATGGCTGCCGTTCTAGCAAAAGGCACAACTACCATCTATAATGCTGCTTGCGAGCCCTATTTACAGCAACTTTGCAAAATGCTCAATAGAATGGGTGCCGACATTCAGGGTATAGGCTCCAATTTATTAACCATCAATGGAGTTAAAAAGCTAAAAGGTACCGAGCATAGAATGCTTCCTGATATGATTGAAATAGGTTCTTTTATCGGCCTTGCCGCAATGACAGAATCAGAAATAACCATTAAAAATGTTTGCTATGACGAGCTAGGTGTAATCCCGGAAGTATTTAAAAAATTAGGAATTAACTTAGAACGACGCGGTGATGATATATTCATCCCATCTCAAAAAAACTATACAATCGATACATTTATTGACGGGTCTATCTTAACAATTGCCGATTCGCCTTGGCCTGGTTTTACACCCGATTTATTAAGCATTGTTTTAGTTGTAGCTACACAAGCAAGAGGGTCTGTATTAATTCATCAAAAAATGTTTGAAAGCAGGCTTTTCTTCGTCGATAAACTAATTGATATGGGTGCCCAAATTATTTTGTGTGACCCACATAGAGCAACTGTAAACGGTATTAATAAGAAATATAAATTACGCGGAATCAGTATGACATCCCCTGATATAAGGGCAGGTGTATCTTTATTAATAGCTGCTTTATCTGCCGAAGGAACCTCTACTATTTTCAACATAGAGCAAATTGAACGTGGTTATCAGGATATAGACACCAGATTAAGAGCTTTAGGTGCTATTATAAAACGAGTGGATGCGAATGCACCAGCACATTAATTTTTATAAACGATCTAAATTTCAGCAATAACATGTTGCTATTCCAATAAATTGAATTTTCTAACGGTTAATCAATGGAAATAGATTTAATTCTTGATAGCATCTATCGCTTACCGGATAATGCCCGATTACAATTAAAACAACATATCTCTGTTGCAGAATACCCAAAAGGGCTTATTCTATTACAAGCTGAAAAAAATGAGAAAAATATTTTTTTCATAAAAAAAGGCATAGTTAGAGCCTATTCAAACAAAGAAGAAACTGCGTTAACTTTCTGGTTTGGAATAGAAGGTTCTACTATTATATCGATGAGAAGTTACGTAGAAAACAAACGTGGATACGAAGATGTTGAACTTTTAGAAGATTGCATTTTATACAAATTAAATTCGGAAAAGTTAAAGGCACTTTTCGAAACGGATATACATATTGCCAACTGGGGAAGAAAATTTGCTGAAAAAGAATTGATAAACACAGAAAAAAGGCTTATTTCAAGACAGTTCAAAACGGCTACTGAACGCTATCAGGAATTAATAAATCTACATCCTTATCTAATTCAGAGAGTTCAATTGTCATATATAGCTTCTTATCTTGGTATATCACAAGTTAGCTTAAGCAGAATAAGAGCAGACGTAAAATAATCTTATTTTTTAACATTTGTTAATTCTTAAGATCTTGTATTTATAGACCTTTGCAAATCAAAAAATATTAAAATGAATTGGATTATCTTAATAATTGCTGGATTATTTGAAGTAGCTTTTGCTTCTGCACTAGGAAAAGCTAAAGAAGCAACCGGATCTGCTGCCTACTGGTGGTACGGCGCATTTTTGGTATCACTTACAATAAGTATGGTTTTACTTATTAAAGCAACACAAACATTACCCATAGGCACGGCTTATGCAGTATGGACGGGAATTGGTGCAGTAGGCACTGTACTTGTAGGAATATTTGTTTTTAAGGACCCCGCCACTTTCTGGAGAATATTCTTTATTATTACCCTTATTGGCTCAATTATAGGATTAAAAGCGGTTTCTAGTTAATAACTGCTTAAAAAATAATTCTATTTGATTAGAAATAACTTTATCTTTCGCCGAGCTCCGGAAAGTTATAGGATTAACTCTAATATAAATGAAATTATTATTTAACCTCATAACCGCCATTATTTTCATTATATTATCTAGCTGTTCTATTCGCAAAGAACATATAATGCCATTTAGAAATTTTGAATATACGAGCGATAGAGGATTCCCAGTAAAATCATCAAACTCTGACTTTACTTTCAAAGCATCCATTAATATATCCACTTCTGTCGACAGAATATTAACTGTTTCTATTGATAGCAATTTTGGAAATGAAGCTACCTTAGTAGAGATATTCAGTTTAAAAAAAAGTAGAGTTAAAATAATTCAAAGTAAACTGTACCCAAAAAGCGGATTTGCATCTTTTAAAAGTAAAATTGATTCGTTAAATCTATTCATTCAAAAAGACCAAAAAGACTTCGAAGTAATATTACATAAACCTTTCTCTTTGTTTGTTATAGAAGTTAAAGAAATTGAAAAGTACAATCAATTTAAGTTCAACACATATTTTCCAGACACCACCCAGACCTCAAGAGAATATGAAAAACTACAAAAAATCATCTTTCAAGAGTTCAATTTCCCATTTTATATAAAAAAATAAATTTAAGCAGAAATTGCATTTATAATATCATATTGAGTGATAATCTCAATATTGCCATTTATATTTTCAACTAAAACTGCTGAATTTTCTTTATTAATTAAACTAGAAATCTTATCTATAGACGTATGAAGATCTACAAAAGGAAACGGGGTGCTCATAACTTCTAACACTTTAGAAGAACGAATTCCCGGATTTTCTAATAACGCACTTAAAATATCTGACTCTGCCAATTTACCAACTACCATTCCTTGCTGAGTTAACGGAATTTGAGAGATATTCATCATTTTCATGGTATTAATGGCTTCTAGTACTGTTTTCTCTACATCCAACGTTACAATCTCTGTCACTTCTTTTTTATCGATAATACTTTTAGCCGTTAACTTTTCATCTTTTAAGAAACCACGTTCTCTTAACCAGTCTTCATTGTACATCTTTCCCATATACCTGCTGCCATGATCATGAAAAATTACAACCACTACATCTTCTGGCTTTAATTTATCTTTTAATTGTATTAAACCAGCCAACGCCGAGCCCGCCGAGTTTCCAGCAAAAATAGCCTCCTTACGTGCTATTTCTCTGGTCATTAATGCAGCATCTTTATCGGTAACCTTCTCAAACAAGTCGATTACATTAAAATCTACATTAGCAGGAAGAAAATCTTCACCAATACCTTCGGTTATATAAGGATAAATCTCATTTTTATCAAAAATGCCCGTTTCTTTGTATTTTTTAAAAACTGACCCATATGTATCAATTCCCCATACCTGTATATTCGGGTTCTTTTCTTTCAAATACTTTCCAGCACCGGAAATTGTACCTCCGGTACCTACACCCACTACCAAATGGGTTATTTTACCTTCTGTTTGCTCCCAAATCTCGGGTCCGGTTTGCTCATAATGCGCTAAAGAATTAGCCAAATTATCGTACTGATTGGGTTTCCAAGAGTTTGGCACCTCGTGTTCCAATCTGGATGAAACAGAATAATAAGACCTCGGATCTTCAGGGTCTACGTTTGTGGGACAAACAATAACTTCAGCACCAAAAGCCCTTAAAGCATCCGTTTTTTCTTTCGATTGCTTATCGGTAGTCGTAAATATACATTTATAACCTTTAACAACTGCTGCCATTGCCAAACCCATACCAGTATTTCCAGAAGTACCTTCTATTATAGTGCCTCCTGGCTTTAATTTTCCTGTTTGTTCGGCATCTTCAATCATTTTCAAGGCCATTCTATCTTTTATAGAATTTCCAGGATTAGTAGATTCTACCTTTGCTAAAATAGTGCCCGGAATACCTTTGGTTATTGAATTTAATTTCACCAAAGGTGTGTTTCCAACTGTCTCTAATATATTATTGTACCACATGCTGCAAATTTAACGTTTCCTCTTCGAATTTCTCTTAATTAACTTTTTACCAAATATTATATGGCATATTTATGAATAATAAAATATCCTTTTTCGAATAAAGTCTTATACAAATACCCTTAAATACATTATTAGGAAAGACTATATAAGCTACCTGGCCAGCTTTCTATAATTCCCCTCAATTCCAAACCTAAAAGCGCAACCGATAGTTGACTTTGGGTAAGCTTAGTTGATTTGGAAATAAAATCAATGCTTTGTTTTCCTTCTTCTAAAATCTTATAAATTTGTAGCTCTATTACCGATAAATCGATCGGTATATGTCTTTGAATGCTTTTTTTCTGGATATTTATTTCCAACTTATCCCAACCGAGGTAATATAAAATATCTTTTGGGGCATTAATTAACGCTGCCTTATTTGTCTTTATAAGATGATTACATCCCTCAGAATACGTGTCGCCCACCCGACCTGGAAAGGCAAATACATCTTTATTATATGAATCGGCCAGATCTGCAGTAATTAATGCCCCTCCTTTTTTTGCAGCCTCTATAATCACTACCGCATCACTCATACCAGCAATTACACGGTTTCGTTTCGGGAAGTTCTCCCGCTCTGGATTTGTATTTAAAGGAAATTCACTTAATACACCTCCATTTTTAAGCATTTCTTGGGCTATTGAACGATGAGAGTTAGGATAAATTCTATCTACCCCATGCCCCAGCACACCTATTGTAGGTATATTATGTTGTAAACAGGCAACATGCATAGCGATGTCAATTCCATAAGCCAATCCGCTAATTATAACTACATCCTGATTTTTCAAATCATGAGCAACTTGCAAACACAATTGCTTACCATATGCCGTAGCATTGCGGGTTCCCACAACACTTAATATTCGCGGATGATTTAAATCTACAGTTCCTTTATAATATAAAATAATGGGTGCATCTATACAATTTTTCAACCTATAAGGATACGCTTCATCTGAATAGTACAAAAGTTGCACATCTTTTTTTTCCAGATATTCCAACTCTTTGGCAGCAAGATCTAATGCTTGTGTACTAATAATCCGCTCTGCTGTTAATTTACCAATACCGGGCACCTGTAGCAATTGCTTCTTCGTCGCTTTAAATATAAGCGAAGCATCCTCAAAATGTTTTATTAATAGCCTCGCCAATATGTACCCTACCCCATCTATCTTGGTTAATGCTAATTGATGCAACTTACTCATAACAACAAAGATAATAATTTAATTTTAAATTAATAATGAAATTTATTATGCTTATTTTCAGTTGTTTGAAAAATAAACTATAAAAATAGTTTGTAAACTATTTTTATAGTTGTATATTTAATAAAAAATATATAGAAATATGAATTTTAAGGAGTTAACCAAAGCCGAAGAACAAATTATGCTTATTCTGTGGGAACTGAAAGAAGGTGTAGTTAAAGATATATTAAATAAAATGCCTGTTCCTAAACCTGCTTATAATACGGTTTCTACTGTTATTCGTGTATTAGAAAACAAAGGTTTTATTGATCATAAAGCAATAGGAAGTACGCATATATATTTCCCTATAGTTACCGAAGAAGACTACAAACATTTTGCATTAGATAAAGTGATGCACAATTATTTTGAAAATTCTTATCAATCACTAGTTTCTTTTTTAGTGAAGGAAAAGAATATGGATCTTAAAACCTTAGATGAAGCAATTAAACTAGCTGAAAAACTTAAAAAATAGTATCCATGGAATTTTTATATTACTTATTAGAAGCTAATTTATACCTATTGGTATTGTATGGTTTCTATTTATTATTTCTTAAAAAAGAGACATTTTATCAACTTAATCGAGTATTTATAATAGGTGCCGTAGGTATTGCCTTTTTGATCCCCTTATTTCAAATAGGAATTTTAAAGAGCACCCCTACTCATCTATTTACAAACTTTGAAAGTTCTGAATCCGAAAACTCTAAGAATTATCCGGACTTTATAATTTTAATATATGCTCTAATTACAATGATAATGGGAATTAGATTATTTTTCAATCTTTTCCAATTATATAAACTGACTAAAAATTCAGAAAAAATTATCTGGAAAAACATCAGCTTCTATAACATAGCCAACGGTAAAGATCATGCATTCTCTTTTTTCAACTTATTATACGTTAATAATACAATTGAAGATAAACAAACAGTGGTAAATCACGAGATGACGCACATGAAGCAATATCACACTGTTGATGTGCTGGTTTTTGAAATCTTATCCATTATATGTTGGTTTAATCCGGCAACTCACTTTATGAAGCAAGATATAAAGTTATTACATGAATATCTAGCTGATGAAAATGCCGCATCCAATAAACACGAATATGCTTTATTCTTAATAAACAATTCTTTCCATGTATCGCAACATTTAGTAACAAGTCATTTATTTAATCAATCATTTTTAAAAAGGAGAATTCATATGTTAAATCAAAAAAAATCTTCGGGGAAGGCTAAACTAAGGTTATTCCTGGTATTGCCTCTAACAGCAGGTATGCTTTGTATAAGCACCATGTCGTTCACCAAGAGCTATGGCCTTGTAGATATTTATCCAAATCAAGACCCAACTAAAACTCAGGCGCCGCCACCCCCTAAAAAAGGTGTAAAAAAAGATCAGACAAAATATCCACCGCCAGTAGTTGCACCTGATCAAAAAACAGTTCCTCCTCCACCAAGAGTTGAACCTCCGCCGCCAAGAAAAGCTGTAAAAAAAGATCAGATAAAATATCCACCACCAATAGTTACACCTGATCAAAAAACAGTTCCTCCTCCGCCAAGAGTTGAACCTCCTCCACCAAGAAAAGCTGTAAAAAAAGATCAGATAAAATATCCACCACCTGTTGTAGTACCAGATAAAAATATAGCGCCACCGGCTCCAAAAAAAAGTGTGAAGAAGGACCAAATAAAGTATCCGCCACCAGTAGTGGTGCCTGATAAAAATATAGCACCGCCGGCTCCAAAAAAAGTGTGAAAAAGGACCAAGTAAAATATCCACCACCAATAATGGTCTCTGATAAAGGATAAAAAACGAAAGAGTATAAAAGCTTATTCCGACATGGGTTCTACTTATGTTAGAATAAGCTTTTTATTAACAAAATAAAGTATTGACCAACAGGTTACCCAACAATCTCACAAAATCTTCTAAAATTGAATAATTTATCTAGAAAGTATGGTCTTCTTTCAGTACGTACGACAAATATTTTTCCTGAAAATTATTAGTACTATTGAGGAATATAAACCACGTATTTTGTTTCAAAGAAATCTTCTTTAAAATATTCTGCCAGCGGATATAATTCAGCCTTTAACTTACTCTCTTTAATTTCTTCGGCTAAATCACCACCTTTTAAATAAAGAATCCCATTTGCAATAGCTTGTTTGCTGTCTTTTAAGAATTTACCTCTAACCCATGGATAGAAATCAGCCAATCGAGTAACAGCTCTAGAAATCACAAAATTAAACTTATCAGAAATTTGCTCGGCTCTTATATGACTTGCTTCTACATTTTTTAGCCCTAATGCTGTGGCAACTTCACGCACCACTTTAATCTTCTTTCCTATAGAATCTATTAAATGAAATTGTGTTTCCGGAAATAATATTGCTAAAGGAATGCCCGGAAACCCACCCCCAGTACCTACATCCAACACCTGTTCTCCTGGCTTAAAAGAAATAAATTTTGCTATACCGAGCGAATGTAATACGTGTCTTACATATAACTCGTCAATATCTTTTCTCGAGATAACGTTAATCTGAGCATTCCATTCTACATACAAAGGATAGAGCATCCGGAATTGGCTCTTCTGTGTTTCGGTTAAATCGGGAAAATATTTTTGAATAACATCGATATTAGGTTCCATTATTTCCAAGAAGCTTTTTTTACAAATATAGATACAACGGTGTTAAAGATTAGAAAAACATTTAAAAGGATATCCAAAAATGGAAACCACCAACGTAATTCGGGATAATTTAATTTTTTTAACAAAGTTGGGTAAATAAATGCTCTTATTAATAAACTTAACAACAAGGCTGCTAATGCTGGATATAATCCATTAGGCATAAAAAACAACAAGGCTGTGGTAAGATAGAATAGAATTTGAAACCCAATTTGCAGGCTTAAAACCCATTTATGTTTGCTTTTATACATCTTACTTGCACCAATATGCCTCCTTTTTTGTCTAAAATAGGCTCGCCACGAATTTTTAGGCTCACTCCAAACATGACTATCAGGGTGTATACTAATTGCTGTATTACTCCCTGTTGCATGTGCATTAACAAATAAGTCATCATCGCCCGACTGAATATGCATATGCGCTGCAAAACCTTTTCCTTTAAAAAATAGAGACTTTTTGTAGGCCAGATTTCTACCTACTCCCATATAAGGATTTCCAATCTCAGCAAAACCTAAATAGTTTATTGCAGTAAAAAAAGTTTCATACCTTATTAAACCATTCAATGGTCCAAAAACCTTAAAATAAGGTGAATAGCCTAATAAAATTTCTATATTTTCATCGCTCGGCTGAGCCATTTCTTTTAACCATTGATTAGATGCAGGTTCACAATCTGCATCCGTAAAAACCAACCAGTCATAAGAAGTTGCCTTAATTCCCATCGACAAAGCAAACTTTTTGCCCGCAATAAATTTATCACCTTCCGCAATAGTTACGACTTTTAAACGAGGATAAGCTATAGACAATTCTTTTAAAACATCTCCTGTATCATCCCATGAACGGTCATTTACAACAATTACCTCAAAAATCGGATAATCCTGATTAAAAATAGATGGCAAAAATCTCTTCAAATTTTCAGACTCATTTCTTGCAGAGATAACAACACTTATCGGGTTAAAAATTTTATTTGAAGAAGAAACCGTTTTAAAAACCAATAATTTGCGATGTACAATAATTGCGTACCATAGTTGAACTATTAAGGAAATAAAACAAATAACGAGCAGAACGATTTCTAGAGGATGGAAATTAAATTGCATAATATTTTGCAAATGTCCGTTATTATAGATGAAATCCATGAATTTGTGGATAAATAAAATCAGAAATTAAACCAACTGGATTTATTATTTTTGAAGATTATTAGAATCATAAGATTCTGAGTAAATATTTCTATTAATTGACTATACAATAATAGGTTTATTTATTAATTAAGCAATATACATATATGAAATTTACTTTATCCGCGAAGGATAAGCAGTCGAAAGCAAGAGCTGGGGTTGTTACAACCGCACATGGTGACATTCCAACACCTATTTTTATGCCTGTAGGTACAGCAGGAACTGTTAAAACCGTGCATCAGCGCGAACTAAAAGAAGATATTAATGCCAAAATTATACTGGGAAATACCTATCATTTATACCTTAGACCGGGATTAGACATTTTAAAAGGTGCAGGAGGATTACATCAATTTATAGGTTGGGATAGGCCTATTTTAACTGATAGCGGTGGCTATCAGGTTTACTCTTTAAGCAAAGTAAGAAAAATTAAAGAAGAAGGCGTAACCTTTAGAAGCCATATAGATGGATCTAAACACGTATTTACACCTGAAAGCGCAATGGATGTTCAACGTACCATTGGAGCCGACATCATCATGGCTTTCGACGAATGTACACCATACCCTTGCGATTATAAATACGCTGCAAATTCTATAGACATGACCCATAGATGGCTTAAAAGATGTTGCGCACGGTTTGACTCCACAGAACCACATTACGGATTTGAACAGACTTTATTTCCCATTGTTCAAGGTTCAGTTTATAAAGATTTAAGAATTAAATCTGCAGAATTTATTGCATCAACGGAGCGGGAAGGAAATGCCATTGGTGGATTATCTGTTGGAGAGCCTGCAGAAGAAATGTATGCTATGAGTGAAATAGTGTGTAATATTCTTCCTGAAGATAAACCTCGTTATTTAATGGGCGTAGGTACGCCGATTAATATTTTGGAAAATATAGCATTAGGCATTGATATGTTCGATTGCGTAATGCCTACTAGAAATGCAAGAAATGGTATGCTTTTCACTAAAAATGGAATTATCAATATTCATAATAAAAAATGGGCAGACGATTACTCTCCCATAGAGCCGGATAGCGATTTATACGCCGATGTAGCCTATACCAAAGCTTATTTACGTCATTTAATGCATAGTAAGGAGATGTTAGGCGCACAAATTGCTACCTTGCACAATCTACACTTCTATTTATGGTTAGTGAATGAAGCCAGAACAAAAATTATTGAAGGAACTTTCTATGAATGGAAAAATAAAATGGTTAAAATTTTAGGTAATAAACTTTAAATGAACTTTTTCAAAGACAGACTTAAATTATTAGACAGATTTATTATCGGAAAATACCTGGGTACTTTCTTTTATACATTGTGCGTGTTTGTCTTAATTATTATCATTTTCGATTTATCTGAAAAATTAGATAATTTTTTAGAAAATGACCTCAGTCTTTGGGTAATCGTTAGTCAATATTATGCCGGATCAATCCCATTCTATGTAAATCTATTATCACCTTTAATAAATTTCATCGCTGTTATTTTCTTCACTGCTAAAATGGCCGATCAAACCGAGATTGTACCCATTTTAAGCGGAGGCGTTAGCTTCAACAGATTTCTACTACCCTACTTTATTTCGGCTTCTATCATTTTTTTATTGAATTTAGGATCTAACTTATACATGCTCCCGCACACAAACAGGATTATGAATAATTTTGTAAACACCTATGTAAGCAGAAAAGCCGAAACCGGAAACAGAAACAATATACATATGCGTTTAGACAGCAACACCTATGTATATATGGAAACATTTGATAATAAGACAAGTACGGGATATAAATTCAATTTAGATATTTTCGATGGAGATGTTTTAAAATCTAAACTCGTTGCCGAAATTATTAAATGGGATTCATTAGAAAAAAACTGGGAACTATCTAATTATAGTATTCGTGAGATAGACGGATTAAAAGAGAAAATGATCAACGGGAAGCAAGATAAAAAAGTGATAACACTTGATATGGAACCAGATGATTTCTCTCCGTTTAGCAATGTTTATCAAAATATAAGCACTACTGATTTAGCGGCCAAAATTGAGAAAGAAAAAGTACGCGGATCGGGTGTTATGAACGATTTGCTTTATGAACAATACAAACGATATTTACATCCTTTATCTGCATACGTACTTACATTAATTGGTGTAGCCCTGTCTTCCAGAAAAGTTAGAGGAGGTGTAGGTTTACCGCTAGGTATTGGCATATTCTTAAGTTTTTTATATATCGTATTAAATCAATTTGCGCAAATGTTTGCCACTAAAGGTGGATTTCCTCCATTACTAGCTGCACTATTCCCCACCCTATTTTTTGGTACATTAGGACTATATCTTCTTTATAAAGCCCCTAAATAATGAAAGAACCCAATTATATCCGAAAAGACCTATTCATCTTACATTTAACGGTAATTGTTTGGGGCTTTACAGGAATACTTGGAAAACTAATAACCATAGATGCTATTCCACTGGTTTGGTTTAGGGTAGGAATTGCAAGCCTTACTTTATTCGCATATATAGGATTTACAGACTTATCTAAGCTGAAAGTAAATCGGATAAAAATCATTAAATACATAGCAACCGGAGGCATCGTTGCACTTCATTGGATACTATTTTTTCATGCTATTAAGCTTTCAACCGTATCTGTTGCCCTAGTTGCATTATCGGCAGCCACGCTATTCACATCCATAATAGAACCGCTTATAAAAGGGAAGTCTATTTTCCTACAAGACGTTATTGTTGGACTGTTTATTATAAGCGGAATTGTCTTAATCTTTAAGTTCGAAACCCAATATACAATAGGTATAATAGTAGGTCTTTTATCGGCTATTGGTGCTGCATTATTTGCAACTATAAATTCAACTTTAGTGAAAAATAATGATCCAAAAATCATCGGATTTTACGAACTTTTGGGTGCATTTTTATGGGTAACACTTTACCAATTAATTACCAGAAATTTAAGTTTAGAACTTCTCAACATTAACAAATCCGACTGGTTGTGGCTAGTGTGTTTAGGCACCATTTGTACTGCAATTGCCTATGTAGCGGGCGTCAAAGTAATGCGCAGTTTATCTGCATTCAGAGTAGCTCTTATTACCAATCTCGAGCCCGTGTACGGCATACTTTTAGCATACCTTATTTTCGGTACTTCCGAACATATGACTGGCGGATTTTATGCCGGATCTATTTTAATATTAACCGCAATATTTGTCTACCCCATTTACAAAAAAAGAAAAGGAATTGTACACTAAGTACCGTAAAATTTCATTTATTTTAAGCTGATTTTTAAGTTTAAAAATTTCTAAACTACAACTTTTGTATACCAAAATTTCTAAATAAGCTTATCCTTAAGCTATTTATTATCATGAGTAATTACGTAAAACACGATTAAAAAAGAAACTCATTTAACATAAAAACATAGTCATTCAATGATATTTATGAAATTTGTAAATACATTAAATAACCCTATATTAGTAGTGTTTTCAGCACAAATAAAAAGCAAAAAACTAAAACAATCACCTTTAATATTTATATTATATAATATTAAAAATCAATAACTTATAATATCATATATAAATAAAAAAACAATATAAATTTATGAAATTAATAATTAAAATGCTAATAAAATTAGCATAGACAATAATTTCTATATTATAAATGCAATAAATAATTAATATTCAAATAATTAATACAATTAAAGTAAATAATAAGTTTATACAACGTATTTTGAATACATTTTTTAATTTTTCACAGGAATAGTTGCTCCAATAGACTCATAGCTTACCCCATATTTATACAACTGCGAAAACCAACAACTCACACCCTACCCTTTTTCTATTTTTTTGCTTCCCAAAATTCCCAGCAATTGAGCTAACAGAAAAAATATTTAAAAAAATTTCTTAAAAAAAACACACAATAAATACACTAAGTATATTTTCTAGAAGACAGCATTGCGTTGAAAAAAAAGAAAAAAAAGGGGAAGATTGACTAAAAAGCAATCGACACTCAAAAGCTTATTTTAGAGCAAAAGCAGGGCGTAACTAAGATGTACATTCAGCAAATTCCGAGACTAAAATTCTTATTAGAAAAAGAAGTTATCACACCCCCAGATAGGCGACGAAGCAGATCATTCGACTACCATAATTATCAACAAAACACCTTCAGAAAAAAGTATTCATTAATTCATTTTATTTGCGATATTTAACAATAGATTTTATCCATGTTATTAACCTAAAATAAGATGAGCACAAAAACAATTATCACGATTATACTTACGGTTTTAATAACCATATTCTTGATGGTAAATAACGACCCCGTAAACTTCAATATTTTGTTCACAGAGGTATCCATATCCAAGCTAATAGTAATGGCTGTTTGCGTACTAATTGGATTTGTAATCGGGTTCATGTTAGGCCGACCTAAAACAGTTGTTTCTAGCTACGACCCCAAATATGTAGATGACAGCGAGGATGTTCTTCCTGAAGACAAACTAAGTAAAGAAGACAGAGATTATATCTCTTAAAAAAGCGCCCGTTTAACTTAGTGCCTGCTTTAAATCGTTTATAATATCTTGTATATGCTCCAGACCTATTGAAAGTCTAATTGTGCCTTGTTCTATTCCCACTTGAAGTCTTTCAGCTTCTGTAAGTTTAGAATGCGTACTCGTGGCTGGATGAGTAGCTATAGATCTCGTATCACCTAAATTTGCAGATATAGAAAACATTTTTAGTCCGTCCATAAATTTAACCGCTGCCGCCGCATCTTTTAAAACAAGCGTTACTATACCCCCACCCTGATTCATTTGTTTTTTTGCAATCTCATATTGAGGATGAGAGGGCAGGAATGGGTACTTAACTGCCTTAACACTTTCTACCGTTTCTAAAAATTTTGCTACCTCTAAGGCATTTTCACAATGCCTATCCATCCTTACTGCCAACGTTTCCAGGCTTTTTGACAAAATCCAAGCATTGAAAGGAGACATTGCCGGACCACTATGCCTTGCGAAGCCCTCTATCTGAGCAATCAGCATTGATGAACCTAAAATTACACCACCTAAGGCCCTTCCCTGCCCGTCTATAAACTTTGTAGCCGAATGAATAGATATATCTGCTCCCAGCGCAATAGGTTGCTGTAAATAAGGGGTTGCAAAACAATTATCAACAATCAAAAGTAAACCCTTATCTTTTGCCAATTTACCCAACCATTTTAAATCAATTATATCTATACCTGGGTTAGATGGTGTTTCAACAAATAAAATTTTAGTATTCGAGTTTATAGACGACTCCCATTCTTCTGGTTTATCTAAATCAGCATAGGTATAGCTTATTCCCCATTTAGGAAAAATACCATTTAAAAGTTGATGAGTAGAACCAAAAACAGATCTGCTCGAAACAACATGATCACCAGAACTTAATAAAGCTGCCAGAGTTGTAAAAATTGCGGCCATCCCTGTAGCAGTTACCCATCCTGCTTCAGCACCTTCTAAAGCGGCCATTTTATCAATTAACTCGGTTGTATTTGGATTTGCATACCTGCTATAAATGTTTCCTTCTTTTTCATTCGCAAATAAGGCTCGCATTTCTTCTGCATCATCAAATTTATAACTTGATGTCATATACAAAGGCACTGAATGCTCTTTATAAGCGCTTCTTTCTGCTTGTAAACGAATTGCTAAGGTTTCAAAATTCTCGGAGTTCATAGGTATTCTAAAATAATGAGGTAATGGTATTAATGTTTTTACTACTATATAATTAATATCTTAACAAGGATATTTTTTCAAAGTTAATTCGTGCAATACTTCTATAAATCATAATCAACAAAAATTAGATTGGAATTATTTATTTCATTTTTCACGACAAATCATAAAAAACCCGATAATTATTAGGCAATTCTAATTCAACTTTTTGCTTAAACAAACCATATACTGCTGCCCCGCTACCACTCATAAGCGAAAAAATCGCACCTTGCTCATACATTTGATGCTTTAAAGCCCCAATTTCTGGATGTTCAGGAAAAACGGCAGTCTCAAAATCATTTTTCACAAAATGTCTCCAATCATCAACAGGTTTGCTTAATGCCGCTTTCAAATCGACTCCGGTTTTTAAAGGTTTAATCAAACTATACGCATTTTTTGTCGACACAAAAACTTGAGGCATTACGACTACCAACTGGTAAATTGACAAATCTAGCCCTATACCCTCAAAAATATCTCCAATTCCAGTCGCAAAAACAGGTTTATTCTCAATAAAAAAAGGGCAATCAGCACCCAGTTGTGCGGCATATCTAGATTTTTGAGCAACAGTTAAATCTAAATTAAACTTTAAATTGGTTAAATTTATAATAGCTGCTGCATCTGCAGACCCCCCTCCTAAACCAGCACCAATAGGGATATTTTTCAACAATGTAATATGTTGAGGAGGTAAATCAAAATCATTAGCCAGCAGATTATATGCCTTAATACATAAATTATCTGCGCTACTTCCAGGTATTTCAGATCCAATTATCGTAATATTGGTTTTAGCAGCATCATTAATTTCTACTGAATCCTTAATTTTTACCGGATACATTACAGTTTCAATAGTATGATAACCATCTGCTCGCTTCTCTGTTACAAACAGCCCTAAATTTATTTTAGCATTTGGAAAACCCAGCATCCTTTATGTTATGATTAAACACAAAGCTACAAAACCACTTAGTAAAACAACATCTTAAATTTAAGTTGTTAGGAACTGACAAGTTACTAACATAAAAGTATCCTCCAAATACATTAGATTTGTATTATATAACCGAATTTTATAAAAATTCATTCTTTTACAATGAAACAATACTTGGATTTAATGCAGCATGTGCTTGATAACGGCACACAGAAACACGATAGAACAGGCACGGGCACCATTAGTGTATTCGGTCATCAAATGCGCTTTAATTTACAAGATGGGTTTCCAATGGTAACTACAAAAAAACTTCATTTAAAATCCATTATTCATGAGCTGATTTGGTTTTTATCTGGAAATACCAATATTCAATATCTGAAAGAGAATGGTGTTAAAATTTGGGATGAATGGGCAGATGAAAATGGAAATCTAGGACCTGTATACGGCTCACAGTGGCGAAGCTGGCCTACCCCAACAGGAGAACCTATAGATCAAATTAAGAATGTTATTCATTCTATTAAAAACAACCCCGACTCACGTAGATTAATCGTTTCTGCCTGGAATGTTGCTGAAATTGAAAACATGGCTCTTCCGCCCTGTCACGCATTTTTTCAGTTTTATGTAGCTGATGGTAAATTAAGCTGCCAGCTTTATCAGCGCAGTGCCGACATATTTTTAGGTGTTCCTTTTAATATTGCTTCTTATGCATTGCTAACCATGATGATTGCACAGGTATGCGATTTAAAAGCGGGTGAATTTATCCATACGTTTGGCGACGCACATTTATACAACAATCATATTGAGCAGGCTAAATTGCAATTATCTCGTGATACAAGACCACTCCCTACCATGAAAATAAATCCTGCAATCAAAGACATATTTAACTTTAAATATGAAGATTTTGAGCTTGAAGCTTACGATCCACATCCTCATATTAAAGGTGCAGTAGCCGTTTAAGTTTATACAGATATGTTAACCAACAACATCACGATAGTAGTGGCTACCGCCGATAATTTAGCAATCGGGAAAAACAATGATTTACTTTGGCATCTTCCGGCAGATTTAAAACATTTTAAAGCATTAACAACCGGGAAACCCATTATAATGGGCCGAAAAACTTTCGAATCTATTGGAAGAGCCTTACCTAACAGAACTAACATTGTTATTTCTAGCAGAAATATAGAATTTCCGGAAGGGGTAATTCATGCTAAAAATTTAAAAGAAGCTATTTCGATTTGTAAGGATGCCGAAGAAATTTGTATTATTGGCGGCGGAAAAGTTTATGAACAAGCTTTACCTCTAGCCAACAAATTAGAATTAACGACCGTACACACAGAAATGGAAGCCGATGTATACTTTCCAAAAATAAATGTAGATGAATGGATAGTAGTAAAAAAAGCCCATTTTGATGCAGATGACAAAAATGCTTTCTCTTATACTTTTTCTACGCTGATAAAAAAATAAAAAAATTACTTAATTAAATAATTAGAAGGCAGATTTTTAAATAAAAAAATCCTTAGATTTGCCGACTTGTCAAAAATCAACAAACACAATATACTAAACAATGCAAGGTAAAGGTTTTATTAAATTCATGGCGGTCCTGTTAGGGCTGATCTGTTTATACGCACTGTCATTTAACTTCGTTAACGCAGGAGTTGAAAGAGACGCCAGAGAATTTGCGAAAGGTGATACGCTGAAAGAGAAAGAATATCTTGACTCTATGGCTAATGTAAAAGTTTATCCCCTATTAGGATTTACTTATCAATTTACAAAAGGAAAAGAAATAAACTTAGGTTTAGACTTAAAAGGTGGTATGAACGTTACCATGGAAATTTCTCTAGTAGAGTTAGTAAGCTCTCTAGCTGGAAATCCAAATGATCCTGCCTTTACTACCGCTTTACAAAACACCGAAAAAAGAATTATTGAAGGTGGAAAAGATTTTGTAGCTATTTTTGTAGACGAACTTGAAACAATTAAACCGGGTGTTAAGTTAGCAGATTATTTTGCGAACCAAGATAATTCAAGCTCTATCAAAGCTAATGCTAGCAATTCAGAGGTTCAGAAATTTCTTTCTGGTGAAGCAACAAGTGCTATTGACAGATCATTCACTATTCTAAGAAGTAGAATTGATGGATTTGGTGTTGTTAGTCCGAACATGCAAAAACAAGAAGGCTCTAATAGAATTTTAATTGAGCTTCCGGGTATTCAAGACAGAGAACGTGTTCGTAAATTATTATCTGGAACGGCAGAATTACAATTCTGGCATGTATATCAAATCCAGGAAGTTTATCCTTTATTAGAAAACATTGATAAAATTTTAGCTGCTTCACTTCCAACTGTAGAAGAAAATACTATTGATACCTCTAAAGCTAGTGAAAGTAAATTAGCAGGCTTAAAAAACCAAAGTGATAGTAAAGATTCTGTATCTGTACAAAAAAACCAGTTAAGCAAAACCAACCCAATGTTGAGCTTATTCCAATTCCCATTGGTACAAGGTCCGCAAGGTCCGCAGTTAAATCCTCAGGCAGCGGTAATTGGTTATGTAGACAGAAGAGATACAGCTAAAGTTAATCGTTTCTTAGAGCGCCCTGAAGTTGCTGCAACTATTCCATCAAACATGAAATTCATGTGGAGCGTAAAGCAAGATCAGTTTTATAACAGATTTGAGTTATATGCAATTAAAGTTACATCTCCAGACGGCAAACCTGAGTTAGGAGGTGAAGCAATTGCAGATTCTAGAAATGATTTTGATGAAAGCGGCAGACCTGCAGTTTCTATGAACATGAATGTTGAGGGAATTGCTAAATGGAAAAAAATGACAGCAGAAGCTTCGGCTGATGCAAACAATAAAAGAGCAATTGCTATTGTTCTAGATAATCAAGTTTATACTGCTCCAACTGTAAACGGAGAAATCCCTAATGGAAATTCATCTATTACTGGTAACTTTACTTCAGAAGACACTAAAGATTTATCTAACATCCTAAAAGCTGGTAAACTACCAGCGCCGGCAAAAATTGTTGGTGAGTATGTAGTTGGTCCTACTTTAGGTAAAGAAGCTATAGACAACGGATTAATGTCATTTGTAATAGCATTTGTTGTGATCCTTGCATTTATGGCACTTTATTACAACAAAGCTGGATGGGTAGCTAACCTAGCGCTATTAATTAACTTATTCTTCATATTCGGTATTTTAATATCACTCGGAGCCGTGTTAACCTTACCAGGTATTGCAGGTATTGTGTTAACAATTGGTTTATCGGTTGATGCAAACATCCTAATATTTGAACGTGTAAGAGAAGAGTTAGCACGAGGTAAGTCTGTAGAAACATCAATAAAAGATGGATTTAAACATGCAATGCCATCTATCATTGACTCAAATGCAACCTTGTTCATCTTAGGATTAATCTTAATGTTCTTCGGAACAGGTCCAATCCGCGGTTTCGCAACCACTTTATGTATTGGTATTTTATCATCATTATTTGCAGCTGTATTAATCTCAAGAATAGTTTTCGACAGTTTATTAAAACGTAAGAAAAACATTACTTTCGATAATTCAGTAACTAGAAATGCATTTAAAAATGTAGCCATCAACTTTGTTGGCCACAGAAAAAAATACTACATAACTTCTGCAGTAATTATTTTATTAGGTACTTTCTTCTACATCAAACATGGTGGCTTTAACTTAGGTATCGACTTTAAAGGCGGACGTACATTCTTAGTTCAGTTTGATAGAAATATGAGCACGAGTGACGTTCATAGTAAACTAGAAACTGTATTTGGTTTAGACGAACAAACAGAGGTTAAAACTGCTGGTAACGACACGAAATTAAAAATTACTACCACATATCATATTGATGATACTGATCCAAATGCAGATAAAATAGTTGAAAAAGCATTAGAAGAAGGCTTAAAATCTACTGGTGCTAAGTTTACAATGGGTAGTTCACAGAAAGTGACACCTATTGTAGCCAACGATATATTAATTGGTGCCTATGGTGCTGTAATCGTATCATGTATATTAATGTTTATTTACATCTTAATTAGATTTAAGAAATGGGAATTTGGATTAGGTGCTATTGTAGCATTGGTACATGACGTGGCATTGGTATTATCATTCTATACCATTTTAGATGGTATATTACCATTCTCATTAGAAATAGGACAAGATTTTATTGCTGCTATTCTTACAGTTATGGGTTATACCATGCTAGAAACAGTGATTGTATTTGACAGAATTCGTGAAAAATTAAGCGACTCTGGCAAAAAAGAAGTTTATGGTGAAGAAAGAATCACATTAATCAACTTTGCTTTGAACAGTACTTTAAGTCGTACAATCCTTACTTCATTAACTGTACTATTCGTATTATTAGCCATCTTTATCTTCGGTGGAGATAGTATACGTGGTTTTATATTTGCTTTATTAATTGGTAGAGTAATTGGTACATATTCTTCATTATGTATCTCTACTCCTATCGTAGTTGATTTTGGTAAGAAAAACCCATAAGAATATATAAACAATTTTATTATTAAGGCGTTCTGTTAATTCAGAACGCCTTTTTTATTTGTATATTTATATAAAATTTAGTGAAATGCATACAGTTATACCTAAGAGTGACAAACCCAGAATTATTGTTGTTGGAGGTGGATTTGGTGGCATTGAGTTTTGCAAAAAACTTAAGAACGAAGATTATCAAATTGTACTTATAGACAAACACAATTACCATACATTTCAACCCCTGCTATATCAGGTTGCTACTGGCGGATTAGAAGCTGATTCTATAGCATTTCCACTGAGAAAAATTTTTAAAGGACAGAAAAATCTACTATTTCGCGTTGCTAACGTTTTAAAAGTAAATCCTACAACAAACTCTTTAGATACTAATATTGGTATCATAGAGTATGATCATCTAATTCTAGCAACGGGTTCTACAAGCAATTATTTTGGTCAGGAAGAAATTGCCCAGAATGCAATGCCCATGAAATCTATACCAGAAGCACTGAATCTTCGCAGTTTAATTCTGCAAAACTTAGAGAGTGCCTTAATAGCAAAAACACCTTTAGAACGGTCAGAATTATTAAATTTTGTGGTTGTAGGTGGCGGACCAACCGGTGTAGAAACAGCTGGTGCTTTAGGAGAATTAAAAAAACATGTTCTACCCAACGATTATCCAGAGCTAGACATCAACAATGTTAACATATATCTGGTAGAAGGTTCCGAAGAACTTTTAGGTGCAATGTCTACCCCATCTTCTATTAAGTCTAAACAGTTCTTAGAAGAAATGGGTGTTAATGTTATGTTGAGCACACGAGTTGAAAATTATGATGGAAAATTATTGTCCTTAATTGGCAAAGACGCCATTTCTACCTCTACAGTAATTTGGTCGGCCGGCGTAAAAGGCGTTGTGTTAGATGGGCTTGCACCTGAATCGGTTACCCGTGGAAACAGACTTCTTGTTGATTTAAACAATAAAGTTCAAGGATACAACAATATATACGCTATAGGCGATGTTGCTGCTATGGTTACCGAAGATTATCCGAACGGACATCCGGGGGTTGCGCAAGTTGCTATACAACAAGGGAAGAATCTAGCTAAAATATTCATTAAAAACCAATTACCCACCCCTTTTAAATATAATGATCGTGGCTCAATGGCTACTGTTGGTAGAAACAGAGCTGTTGTAGATTTAAACAAAATACGATTTCAAGGCATATTTGCTTGGTTTACATGGATGTTTGTACACTTAATGACCCTAGTTGGTTTCAGAAATAAACTTGTGGTATTTGTAAACTGGGTATGGAGCTATTTTAGTTACGATAGAGGCACCCGATTAATAATAAGATCCTATTTAAAAAAGACAAGAGATGTTGAAACCCATTAAAATAATTGAATGCCCGAGAGATGCCATGCAAGGATTGCATGATTTTATTCCTACTACAACCAAAGCAGCATATATCAATAAGCTTTTACAGGTTGGTTACGACACTTTAGATTTTGGCAGCTTTGTTTCTCCTAAAGCAATTCCGCAAATGCAAGATACCAAAGCTGTACTAGGTCTTTTAGATTTAACTACTACTAAAACTAAATTACTAGCTATTGTTGCAAATACACGCGGTGCAAATGAAGCTTGTCAATATTCAGAAATAACTTATTTAGGATTCCCTTTCTCTATTTCAGAAACGTTTCAACAAAGAAATACAAATTCTAGTATTGAAGCGTCTTTAGCAACTGTTCAAGAAATGCTTAATTTATGCAATTCACACAATAAAGAATTGGTTGTATACCTATCTATGGGGTTTGGTAATCCATATGGTGATGAGTGGAATCTTTCCCTTGTAGAAATGTGGACTGAAAAACTAGTGAAAATGGGTGTTAAAATTATTTCAGTGGCCGACACCACTGGCGTGGCCACTCCACAAGTGATTAGAGAAGTTGTGACTCATTTAGTGATTAATTTTCCAAACACAGAAATAGGCGTTCACTTACACAGTACTCCGCTAGAAGCGTTAAATAAAATTCACGCAGCCTATAATGCAGGCTGCAGAAGATTTGATAGTGCTATAATGGGCTTTGGAGGCTGCCCCATGGCAGCAGATGATTTAACCGGCAATATTGCTACCGAAGCGTTAATAAGTGCTTTAGAAGTTAAAGGAGAAACACTTCCTCTAAACCAAGCCGTATTCCAGGAGGCGAGAGTTTTAGCGGCAGAAATTTTTACCTAATCATCTAAAATTTTTACACTTAAAAATTCTTTTTTCATATTTAACGGGCATTATCATCTAAATTCCCCAGAGGGTATTGTAAAATATTTTATACCAACCAATTAACCACAGGTAATTTAATATATTTAGAAACCTAAAATATAGACTATTTATAAAACTAAACCCACTATGAAAAGAATCCTTAGTATCCTATTATTAGCGATAGTAACTCTTCCTGTTTTCGCTCAAGAAATGGAACCCACAGATTATTTATCGAAAGAGTTTCACCAAGGAAGACGTGATGCTCTACGTAAATTAATGTCCGAAAACAGTGTATTTATCGCATTCTCGAACCCTGTTCGTAATTATTCCAATGACGTAGATTATCCATATCATCAAGATACAGATATGTACTATTTCACCGGATATCGTGAGCCAGATGGTATTCTTCTAATTTTTAAAGAAGATCAAAAAGGTGCGGACGGGAAAACCTTTAATGAGCTTTTATTTGTTCAGAAAAGAAATCCGCAACAAGAAAGCTGGACCGGCAGAAGAATTGGTGTAGAGGGTGCTAAAAATAAATTAGGCTTTGAAAATTCGTATAATAGCAATGAATTCAAAGATTTTCCAATAGATTTATCTAAATTCTCTAAGCTACTTTATACTCTACCGATCGGCATGCCTTTTACTACTACCGAAAGTGCTAGCTTAGGGGGGTTAATTGCATCATTCTTCAAAAAAGCTAAATTGGATCAATTCACGAAATTGAATAGAGAATATTATCAGATTACAGGTGCTTTAAGAGAGATTAAGACTCCTGAAGAATTGGTTATGCTACGTAAAGCAATTGAAATTTCTACTCAAGGACAAATAGAAGTAATGAAAGCAGCTCATGCAAATATGAGTGAATTAGAAATCCAAGGATTACACGAATTTGTGCATAAAAAATATGGTGCAGAAGCAGTAGGTTACGGATCTATCATTGGCTCTGGAGAAAATGGATGTATTTTACATTACGTTGCGAATACAAAAACTAAAGTAGGTAACTCGTTGATATTAATGGATGTTGGTGCCGAGTATCATGGCTATACAGCCGATGTAACGCGTACTATTCCAGCAAGCGGCAAATTTTCTCCTAATGAAGCGCTAATTTATCAATTGGTATATGACGCTCAAGAAGCGGCTTTTAAAACTATAAAAGATGGTTCTAAATTTTCGGAAGCTAGTGCTGCTGCTAGTAACGTAATAGCTGAAGGATTGTTAAAATTAGGTATCATCTCTGATAAAAAAGATGTAAGAAAATACTATACTCATGGATTGGGTCATCACATCGGATTAGATGTTCATGACAGAGGAAGCTTAGCAACCTTAAAAGAAAACATGGTAATTACAATTGAGCCAGGAATTTATATTCCATCTAATAGCGATGCTGATAAAAAATGGTGGGGAATTGCGGTAAGAATTGAAGATGATCTATTAATCACCAAAGACGGTTATGAATTATTATCTCATTTTGCTCCTAGAAGCATAGCAGATATAGAAAAATTAATGAAATCAAAAAGTGCTTTAGATAATTTTAAACTTCCTCCTTTAAAAGCTGGAAAAACAAATCAATAATAAACTAAACAGCAAATAAAAAAAAGGTGTCTGAACTTTCAGACACCTTTTTTTATTTACACTCGTTTTACCATTTTAAAATGCTGAATTCCGGCCTCTTCAAATTGAGGACCTTCAGCAACAAACCCGAACTTAGCATACAAAGGCATTGCATCTAATTGGGCGTTTAAATATATCGGACTTGCCCCTTCTGGAAGATCTTCAAGAACGGTTTTAACCAATTTCATACCCAAGCCCATTCCTCTAAACGCTTTAAGCACTGCAAACCGTTCTAATTTATAGCCGTGATCAGTTTTTCTCCATCTGCAAGCACCGCAGGGAATACCATTAGAAGTAGCTAAAAAATGAATGGAAACATCTTCATTTTCCCACTCTAGTTCCGGCGGACAATTTTGTTCCTCTACAAACACAACCCTCCTAACCTCAAAAACTTTATCTAATTCTTCTTCTGACTCTACTTTATTAACTTGAATTTCCATTTTATAAAATTAAACTTATTTCATTATTTCTTGTCTATATTTTTAGAAGGCTGCTCAGTTAGTTTATCCTTTATTACCGCTCTTGAATTCCTTTTAGCTGTATGTGTCTTTATGGCTGCATCTATTGAATGTGAATTATGAATATCATTTTCCAATTCAGCCAAATCGGATAACTTAACATAAAATTTATGGAGCTGATCTAATTCTGCTTCCGTTAAATCTTCTATGTCTACCATTCTATTGCTTGCATATTTATTAGCCGCAATTAATTCATTTAGCTTTAATTGTATAGCCTTGCTATCTTTATTCTGCGCTTTCTGAATCAGAAATACCATTAAAAAGGTAATAATGGTTGTACCGGTATTAATAACCAATTGCCACGTTTCAGAATAATTAAAAAAAGGCCCCGAAATAGCCCAAATTAAAACAATTCCTACGGCCAATAAAAAAGCGAATGAGCTACCGGTAAACTTGGTAGCAGCATTCGCAAATCGTTCAAACAGGTTGTTTTTTGGTTGCTTGCTCATGTTTATGAATTTTTAATCAAAACATAAGTATACAAATTAAATTTTACAACTTATCTGCTGCGTTATTACAATTCAGATCTTCGAAAGCTTGTTTTAAACGTGAAACAAATACTTCTTCCCCTTTACGTAACCATACACGTGGATCATAATATTTTTTATTTGGTTTATCATCGCCGTCGGGATTACCAATTTGCGACTGTAAATAACCTTCATTATTTTTATAATAACCAAAAACACCTTCAGCAAAAGCCCATTGCATATCGGTATCGATATTCATTTTTATAGCACCATAAGAAATTGCTTCTCTTATTTCTTCCTGAGTAGATCCGGACCCCCCATGAAAAACAAAATTAATTGGCTTATCTGCTGTTAAGTTTAATTTTTCTTTCAGGTATACCTGCGAATTATGTAAAATTATTGGCTGAAGTTTTACATTTCCCGGTTTATATACACCGTGCACATTACCAAATGCTGCCGCGATTGTGAATTTATCACTTATAGCATTTAAGGCTTCGTATGCATAAGCCACTTCCTCCGGTTGAGTATATAATTTAGAACTATCCACATCTGTGTTGTCTACCCCATCTTCTTCGCCACCGGTAACACCTAATTCTATTTCTATGGTCATACCCATTTTCGACATGCGTTTATGATATTGAACACATACCTCTATATTTTCTTCAATAGGCTCTTCAGAAAGATCAAGCATATGAGATGAAAACAAAGGTTTACCAGTTTCTTTAAAAAATTGTTCGCCGTGTGCCAACAATCCATCAATCCAAGGCAATAATTTTTTTGCCGCATGATCGGTATGCAAAACCACCGCTACTCCATAATGTTCTGCCAATAGATGCACATGTTTTGCTGCCGAAACTGCTCCTAAAATACAAGCTTGTAACTGATCATTATTCATTGATTTTCCGGCATAAAATTGTGCCCCACCATTTGAAAGTTGAATCATTACTGGCGAATTAACTGCCTTAGCAGTCTCCATTACAGCATTTATTGTATTTGTCCCGGTAACATTAACCGCAGGCAGAGCAAATTGATGTTGTTTTGCTTTTTCGAATAATTCTTGAAGGGCATCACCATAAATAACGCCTTTATAACCTTGTAAGCTCATATTTGTTCAATCTTTAATGATAATCGAAGTTATAAAAAATAAACACTTAATCCACTCTTCATATTAAAAGGGTATCATTTTTTTTCGTTTCTTTGTAAGCTAAATCGCTAAAAAATAAATATGGCTTGGTTTAAGAGAGAGAAAAAAGGCATTATTACTTCCACTGAAGAAAAAAAAGAAGCTCCAGATGGATTATGGAATAAATGTCCAAGTTGCAAAAAAGCACTTCATAGTTCAGATTTAACTGAACATAAATACGTTTGTCACTATTGCGGATATCATTTAAGGGTAGGCTCAAAAGAATATTTTGAAGTATTATTTGACAGCAATTCGTATACTGAATTATTTGAAAACCTGACTTCGGGTGATCCACTTAAATTTACGGATAGCAAACCTTATACAGAGAGAATTAAAGAAACCAGCTTTAAAACAGGCTTAAAAGATGCTATTAGATCTGGTGTTGGTAAAATTAATGGCCAAGAAATTGTAATTGCCTGTATGGATTTCAATTTTATTGGAGGATCTATGGGGTCTGTTGTGGGCGAAAAAATTGCGAGATCAATAGATCATTCTTTGGAAAATAAAATTCCTTTTCTGATGATCTCCAAATCTGGCGGTGCAAGAATGATGGAGGCTGCATTTTCATTAATGCAAATGGCCAAGACATCTGCAAAATTAGCGTTGTTAAGTCAGGCGAAAATACCTTATATTTCCTTATTAACCGACCCTACTACTGGGGGCGTAACTGCATCATACGCTATGTTAGGAGATATAAATATTGCTGAACCTGGAGCCTTAATTGGTTTTGCTGGACCTCGAGTAATTAAAGAAACGATTAAAAAAGACTTACCGAAAGGATTTCAAACCTCTGAATTTGTTTTAGAGCACGGATTTTTAGATTTTATTGTAGACAGACGTGAAATGAAAGATAAAATAGCTTCTTTCTTAAAGATGGTTTATAATTAAAAGTAATTTCGCTCAGAACGGCGAGCTTATTTACAAATATAATAGGGCTGTATTATTAATAATACAGCCCTATTTCTATTAATACGTTTTTAATCTAAGAGAATTATACAAATTCTCAACTCTAATTATACTTGAAAATTTATTCCACAATTGTAGCTTAAATATTAAAAGTTGGGAGTCTAAAAGGCTGAACCATTAAACGTAATAATCTTTATCTTATTCTACAAGATTACTTTGTTCTTCGCAACGACGAATCCTCGATATTCCTAGCTAAATTCCTGAACCCGGAATAGTACCTGGCTCATGCCCTACCCCTAAAGTATCTGTGGTTCTGCCATAATCTTTTCCAGAATCTCTTCTTCTAATATCTACTTCAGATGAACCTTTGTTCTTTGAATTATCATCCTTTGTTTTATCAAACTCTAGATTTGCCCTTTCCTCATCGGTCATAGGCTTCTTTTTATCTCTGTCCATAATTACTCCTTTCTATTAGTTTGTAATTATTAAACAGCAGAACAAAAGATTATGTTTATAAAAATTAAAACTAGTTCTTAAGCACTGATATTTTGAGCAACCACTTTTTTAACCTCTTCTACCACTCTGTCTAATTCTTCTATAGTGTTATATTTACTAAACGAAAACCGCACAGAAGGTCTGTTAGAATCGGCGCCAATGCCATTTAAAACATGAGAGCCAATATTTGAACCTGATGAACAAGCACTTCCGCCCGATGCAGAGATACCGTTAATATCCAAATTAAACAATAGCATATCTGCCATTTCCATTGCCGGGAATGATACGTTTAATACTGTATATAAACTCTTATCAGCATCAGTTTCTCCATTAAAAGCAATATCTTCAACCTCTGCTATTAATCTATTTTTTAAATAATCTTTCAAGTTTTGAATGTGCTTTTGATGAGCTTCCATCTCGTTGTATGCTATTTCTAAGGCTTTTGCAAGACCAACAATACCGTAAACATTTTCAGTTCCACCACGCATGTTGCGCTCCTGAGCGCCACCAAAAATCATAGGAGTAATCTTTATAGCATTATTCACATATAAAAACCCAATTCCTTTTGGTCCGTGTAATTTATGAGCCGAACACACTAAAAAGTGTGCCTTAAGTTGTTTAACATCATGCTTATAATGCCCCATAGTCTGAACAGTATCTGCATGATATATAGCATCATATTTTTCACATATATCGCCCACCTTAATCATATCCGTTAAGGTTCCCAATTCATTGTTGGCATGCATTAACGACACAAAACTACGCTCATTTGTACTTAACAACTCCTCTAAATGGGCATAATCTACATTTCCTTTGGCATCCACATTTACAAAACTTAATTTATCTATTACGCCTTGCTTTAACAACATGTTTAGAGTGTGTTCAACTGCATGATGCTCTATTTTAGATGTAATAGCGTGTTTAATGTTAAAAGCCTGAATTCCGCATCTGATGGCCGTATTATCTGCCTCAGTTCCGCCAGAAGTAAAAAACACCTCTGCAGGACTTGCATTTAGCAACGCAGAAACGGACTTTCTTGCGCGCTCAATAATTGTCCTAACCTCTCTTCCCTGAGCATGAATAGACGACGGATTTCCATAATTAGACTCCATTACTTGTGTCATAGCGGCTATTACCTCTTTATCCATTGGAGTTGTTGCAGCGTTATCTAGATAGATGCGGTTCATATTATTGTATATTTAAAACTTCTTTAATGTCAGTAATTATTTGTTGTGCCAATGCTTCGGCTGATGCTTCGTTGCTTGCTTCACTATAAATCCGAATAATGGGCTCCGTATTTGATTTTCTTAAATGTACCCACGATTTATCAAACTCAATTTTTAAGCCATCTATAGTGCTATAAGGCTGATCGCTATAGCGTTTCTCTAAATCAATTAATAACTGATCGATATCCATTTCTGGAGTAAGTGTTATTTTATTTTTAGAAATATGATAAGCCGGGTATGATTTACGCAACTGGGTCATTGTTTTACCTGATTTTGCTAAATGTGTTAAAAACAAGCCAATTCCTACCAATGCATCTCTACCATAATGAGAAGCCGGATAAATAACACCTCCATTACCTTCTCCGCCTATAACGGCATTGGTTTCCTTCATTTTAGTAACTACATTTACTTCGCCTACTGCTGCTGCATTGTACGCGCCACCCCTACTTTCAGTAACATCTCTTAATGCACGTGTAGACGATAAATTAGAAACTGTATTTCCTGGGGTATGGGTTAAAACAAAATCACTGATAGCAACTAAAGTATACTCTTCTCCAAAAAAACTACCATCTTCATTTATAAAGCACAGTCTGTCTACATCGGGATCTACCACAATACCCAAATCTGCTTTCTTCTGAACCACTTCATTAGAAATAGCTTTTAAATTTTCTGGCAATGGTTCAGGGTTGTGCGGGAAGTCACCATTGGGCTCCGTATAAAGCTCATGAATAGTATTAACGCCCAATGCCTTTAATAAAGCTGGTACAAATATTCCTCCTGTAGAATTTACACAATCTATAGCTACAGAAAAATTAGCTTTTTTAATAGCTTCTACGTCTACTAATTCTAAATTTAATACTTCTTGAATATGTTTATCTAAAAAAGAATCGTCGTGAATATGTTTACCTAAAGCACGTACTTCCGCGAAATTAAATTCATCAGACTCTGCTAAAGACAACACCAATTTTCCTTCTTCATCATTTATAAACTCACCAGAAGCATTTAGAAGCTTCAATGCATTCCATTGTTCAGGATTGTGGCTGGCCGTAATAATAATTCCTCCCGCGGCATTTAACATAGGCACTGCAAGCTCTACGGTAGGGGTAGTAGACAAACCTATATCGATAACATCTATACCAAGGCCGTTTAACGTACCAACAACCAGGTTATTTACCATGTTACCAGACATTCTGGCGTCTCTGCCTATAACTATTTTCTTATTACCCGATTTTTCAGTTGCCCATAACCCATATGCAGCAGCGAACTTAACGATATCAAAAGGTGTTAACCCGTCACCAGATTTCCCACCAATTGTGCCTCTAATTCCTGAGATTGATTTTATTAAAGTCAAATGATTTAAAATTTAAAGTTCAAAAATACAGAAAAAAGCTAATAATAAAGGGGACTTAAACTCCAAATCAAGTCATAAAATTCATTAATTTATCTAAGATTTAAAAAACGTTTATCCTATTAAAATACTTTATTCGAAAGGTCAAAATTGTATATTTGCCACTTATACAACTAAACATGCAACAGAAATGGTATAAATCATGGTTCAATTCTCCCTATTATCATATTCTATATAATAGTAGGAACGACCAAGAAGCGGAACATTTCATGGATAACTTAATGTCCTTTTTAGTGCATACCGATCAATCGCGTGTACTAGATATTGCTTGTGGCAAAGGCCGACACGCCATTTATCTTCGAAAAAAAGGCCTGGATGTAACGGGCATAGATTTATCAGAAAACAGTATTGCTTATGCAAAAAAGTTTGAAGATGAAAAATTGCATTTCTTTGTGCATGACATGCGAAAACTATTAAACATCAACTATTTTGATATCGCTTTAAATTTATTTACCAGTTTCGGTTATTTTGAAACGGATAACGAACATATAAAAGCATTAAAAGCGTTTAAAAAAGGATTAAATAATAAAGGCGTTTTGGTTCTTGATTATTTTAACACCAATAAAGTAGTAGATAATCTTCAACCATTCTTAACAAAACATACTGCTGGAATAGATTTTACAATTTCTAAATCGCTCGTTAATGGGAAAATCTTAAAAAATATTCAATTTGAAGATCAAGGTGAAAAATTTGATTTTACCGAACGTGTTCACGCTTATACTTTAGATGATTTTAAACGTATTTTAAAAGAGTCTCAGTTAAAAATAGATTATACGTTTGGAGATTATGACCTAAACGAGTTTGATGCCAAAGAATCAGACAGACTAATTATGATTTGTTCAAAAGTATGATAGACTGGTTATACCATACAGATTTAGAACTATTCCTTAAAATTCACAGAGGATTATCTAATGATTTTTTTGACTGGTTACTCCCCTTATTAAGAAACCGATTTTTCTGGGCTCCGCTATACGTTTTCTTTATCGTTTATTGTATAAAGAGGTTTAAGAAAAACGGCTATTATATTATTGGAGGAACTTTATTAACGTTTGCCATTGGTGATTTAACGGCATCCAGATTGTTAAAAAACATATTTGTAAGAATAAGACCCTGCAATGAGCCTCTATTGTCAGATGAAATAATAGCTCGTGTTTTATGTGGTAGCGGCTATAGTTTTCCATCAGCCCATGCTACCAATCATTTTGCAATTGCCGTTTTTGTAATTTTGGTTTTTTATAAATATTGGAAACCAGTTTTACCTATCGGGATAATATGGGCCGCATCTATTGCTTTTTCTCAGGTTTATGTGGGTGTACATTACCCGGTTGACATAACTGTTGGTGCAATTTTAGGTACGGTCATAGGATTTGGGGTGCATAAATTATTTAAAAAAATAAAACCTGACTTGTAATGGAAACCTGGAAATTACTGCTCTTATTTTTTGCCGCTTTTATTGGAGGATTAGCTATTTTCATTGTCAAAAGCGATAAATCTAATATCTTAAAACTCGTATTATCATTCAGTGGAGCATATTTATTTGCTATTACTGTTTTACATCTTATACCTGAAGCATACAGCGGTACAGAAGGGGCAGAAATTGGCTTATATATACTTTTCGGGTTTCTTTTACAAGTGTTTTTAGAGCAATTTTCTGAAGGAATTGAACACGGCCATATTCATAAGCACAGCGAGAAAAATGTTTTTCCAATTGGCATCATGTTTAGTTTGTGTTTACATGGATTTTTAGAAGGTATGCCATTGGCAAACGACCCTCATAATGAATTGATTTACGGAATTTCTTTACATCATATTCCGGCTGCTTTTGCATTAGCCAGCATTCTACTTCAAAATCATTTTAAAGCAGCTAATATAATCGTATATGTGGCTATTTTTGCTTCTATGGCTCCATTGGGTTACTTTATTAGCGTGAGCGTGAGCGATGGCAGCATAATAGGTTTAGAACAACATTTTAATAAAATGATGGGCGTTGTTATTGGTATTTTCCTTCATATTTCTACAACCATCTTATTCGAAAGTAGCGCAGGGCATAAAATAAATCTTAAAAAGATGATTGCTGTACTATTGGGTATAGCTATTGCCATAGGTGGATTTTTAATGGGACATGCTCATTAATCTTTCGAAGGATTTTTCTGGCGTTTCTTTTTATACCTCCATGGACAATGTAAACACTCATTTTTACAGCAATAACCGCGGTTTAAATGATACTTTTCAGTAAATACCATCAAACCTTGTTCGTTAAAATAGTAATCTTCGTTTTCTATAATTGGCTGATTCATAGAAATTTTAATTTAAAATTTTAACAAAAATTTTTCCTTCCAAATAAGCTTTCAATTTTTTCCCATCGCCGTGCAATGTCCAAACCTCGGTGGGCTGTGTAGCTTCTATTGTTTTTAATATACCTTGCCAATCGGCATGGTCAGATATATACAATTGAATATCATTCCCTTGCTGTAACCTTTTCCACCCCGTAGCAAACGCTTTTTTTACATTTATAGCCTTATGATAACTGTTAAAAACCATAGGAGGCACTATATATATATTTCCTTCTAATTGATTTTTCATCACTTTTCTATCATACATAGAATAATTACCCAAATAAACCCCATATTCTTCATATATCTTCGCAATGGGTAAAATATTATGATGTAGTAAAATATTCTTTGTGGGACAATACTTATTAATGAGATGAATAATATGCTGACTTTTGCCCAACGTATAAGCACCTAACATGATGTTTATTCTCTCATCATTTAATTTAACAATTTCGGATTCCGGATTAGGATGGGCCGTATCTGGGTCGGCAAAAGTGGTTTCTGTAATTAATACATCTGCCTTTACAAATTCATACGGTGAACAGGTTGCATCAGGTTGTAATTTATAATCGCCCGTATACAGATATTTAACTCCGTTATACTCCATTAATATTTGTGCAGATCCTAAAATATGTCCGGCAGATACAAACTCAATCTTAATACCTCCTATTATAAATTGCTCCGAATATTGTTTTAAATGGAATTGTTCTGCCGCATATCGCTTATAGCGATGCTTCATAAAAGCTGATGTTTCTGGCGTACAATAAACATTCTTATTTCCGCTTATTGCATGATCTGCATGTGCATGCGAAATAACCGCTGTAGCTACCGGCTGCTGAGGGTCTAAATAAAAATTGCCGTATTTACAATATAGTCCCGCCGAATTAACTATTATAAAATCTTCTAAGATCATTCGGCTCCTACAAATTGTTGATGTAATTCCATTACCTGCGAAATAATGGAAGTAGATTCATCATTGAGAATAAAATAATCGGCCATCGCTATTTTTTTTTCATCAGTCCATTGTTTAGCCATTCTTGCTTCTACTTCTTGCTGGCTTACGTTATCGCGCTGCATTACCCTATTAATTTTCATTTCTAGAGGTGCAGTTACAAGAATACTTTTGTTGCACATCTTATAGCTTCCCGATTCAAAAAGCAACGCAGCTTCTTTCATTATATAAGGCGTATCTGCAGGCTGTGTAACTACCCATTGATCGAAAGCTCTGAAAACCGCAGGATGTACCAATGCATTGAGCTTTTCGAGCTCATTTTTATCATTAAAAACAATATTGGCTATATATTTTCGATTTACCAAACCATCTTCAAAATAGCTTTCTTTTCCGAACGTTTCTATAATTAAGGCTTTTAACTGAGTGTCTGTTACCATAATATCTTTGGCAACGGTATCGGCATAAAACACCGGTATGCCCAATAATTCGAAAACTTTACATACGGTGGTTTTGCCACTTCCTATTCCTCCGGTAATTCCTATTTTCAGCATTACTTTTCTATTAAAAAATCAACCTTTGCCGGAAAAACATCTACTATTTTGCAAAATTTGGGCATTCTTGTAATGTTTACAGTTAATTGATCGTGCTTTTTATATTTCCAATCATTTAAATCGACAGCAGCTTCCAGATAATCGGCATCTATTTCATTGTATTTAGAAAAAGGAACCAAAAACGTTATCGTTGCTTTTCTTGGAAAAATAGCAATATCCTGATAAGCATTGTTGTTTTGTATTTTAATAGAAATATCTAGTTTCTTTTCTGTGAACTCTTCTACGGGCAATGTCACCTGTGCACTGGTAGGGAAAACCATTACATTTTTAACAGCATTTTTCTTGAGCTTTACGTTTAATACGGTTCTTTTATCTAATTTCGATAATTTTAATGTATCAGTTTCCCAATACTTTAGGCTATCTAATATTTCTAAAGGGCCTCTAACATTTACATGAGTTGGTTTAAATTGTATTTCGCCGCTTTGCCCAAATTGCTTTTTGTAAGCCAGATCGGATTGCAAACGGATAGGTATTTTCCGCTGATAGGATCGGGTAAAGTTAAAATACAAAGTATCTGGATCAGCACCAATTACTAACTGAGCAGAGTTTATAGAGCGGTTTATAGCATCCAGCTGATTGGCAAATACGATGTAATCTTGATTGTTCAATTTCGATAAATCTACATCAACAGACTTTGGATTTACCCGTAATTTTTCGACCAGTAACTCCCATCCGGTTCCTCGTACTTTTAAATCTATGGTATCTGACTGTAAGGGATGGAAAGCTCTGTTTTGAGGGAAATTTTTATAGAGCATAATGGTTTTAACCGTATACACATAACTACTGCTCATGGTTAATAAAAACCAACCCATTACCGCTATTAAAACACAGGTAAAAACTACCGTAATTCTTTTACGTTTTATTTTAGAAAGCTTAAAGAATGACATAATTCCTGATACTTTTTATTGTGTTTAACCAAAAGTACGCAAAACTATAAGGGTAAACAATGCCTGCTCTGATAAATTAGAACAGGCATTGTAAAGTATTTATCAACTTATTCTATTGTATATTTTTAAATAAAGTTGGTGCATTGCCATACAATGGTGTTTTTCCATCCCATTTTTCTATGAATAACTGTTGCACAATAAGGGGGGTAAGTGTTCTTTGGCGCAGTTCGTTAGATTTTGCTTCGGCCTCTGCCTGTACAATCATTTTCTGAGCCTGAGCTCTTACTACTCTTAACTCATTTTCCGCCTGCTGCGCTTTTTGTATAGCCGCATTTTTTAAGTTAATAGCATCGGTAATACTTTTAGGATACTGAATACCACTGGTTAACTGTTCTAGCACAAAGCCCTCTCTGTTTAAAAAGTCTTGCATCTTTACCTGAACGCCATTTTCGAACTTTTCTCGCTGCGAGATAATACTATCTGTAGGATATTTATTAAATTCTATGCGGTAAACATCTTTAATGTGATTCACCAATGTGCGCTCTAATACCTCGCCCAGCGTTTTTCTATATTTTTTAAATATTCTGGGCGACTGACCATCCTGAATTTTAAGAGATAATGTAGGGTCTACAGTAAAAACCGAACCGTCTTTTGCATTCACTGTAAAAGCATTATAATTTACAGTTTGCACATAAGTTGGTATCTCATATACACTTTCTGTAAAGGGGTTGTACCATACACGGCCGGTAACCTGGGTAACATCCTGT
This sequence comes from uncultured Pedobacter sp., assembly GCA_964583395.1. Classification (GTDB taxonomy): domain Bacteria; phylum Bacteroidota; class Bacteroidia; order Sphingobacteriales; family Sphingobacteriaceae; genus Pedobacter. The sequence goes on from CAZOVM010000007.1 coordinate 51,260, forward strand.
ACGCCTTTATCGCTTCCATACAATTTAACGAGGATGCCTTCATGTCCGGCATCAATTCTTTCGGTAAAAGTAAATAGAATAATAAGGCCGGTTATTAAAACGCCCGCAATAATTAAAGGTATCTTCATATATTTTTTGTTTTTGGGTTTATTGTTTCCTTTAATATACAAAAAATAACTGTAAATTCAAAGTAGGCAGGATTAATTTTTATAATAACAAGCAAAAGAGGGACGAAAACCCATAAAAAAAGCCCCACATTGGTGGAGCTTTATATTGTCTTTAATCCAGTTACGCTTTTGGCATCACTGCTTTGGTAGCATCTAAAGAAACGGCCGATTTATCGAAACGTATTTTAGTACCACCTTCTACTTCTACAACAAAAGTAGTTTCATTCATGTCACGGATAATACCGTGAATACCAGCAGTAGTTACAATTTTATCTCCTTTTTTAAGCTCTTCTACCAATTTTTTATGGTCTTTAGCTTTTTTCATTTGAGGTCTGATCATGAAAAAATAAAATACAATCATGATTAATACCATTGGTAAAATAGTACTTAACATACTTTGTCCGCCTGCAGCTTGTAAAAAAATTGTTGATAGCATAATTTTAAAAATTGATTTTTATTTGTGTTTGGAATTAGTTAATTCTTAGTTTTTACCTCTCCTACCAAATGTAGCAAAGTTTCTTTTGTTAAAGCATTAGAAGTAATGGTAATTACTTTATCATTTAACCCTGGTCTGCCCAAGCTGTTAAAAATAACTCTTATACTTCCTTTTGCTCCGGGTTGTATTGGCTCATTGGGCACTTCCGGAACTGTACATCCGCAGGTTGCGTTTGCACCTTCAATAATTAAAGGTGTTTTACCGGTATTTGTAAAAATAAAAGCATATTCTACTTTTTCACCTTCTACAACTGTCCCGAAGTTATGAATTTCATTTTCAAAAGAAATAACCGGTTTATCGACATCTGCCACAGACGAAACTGCCTGCTTAGATGATGGATTCTGGTTACAGGAGAAAAACAACAATGTTGCGACAAGTAATAGGCCGGTTAATTTCATAATTTACCCTTCTAACAATCCTCTTCCCGTTTTAATAATACTATTGGTACGTTGAAGATCATTTAAAATTTTATCAAGAATACCATTAATAAATGTATTACTTTTCGGAGTACTGTAATTTTTTGAAATTTCTAAATATTCGTTAATGGTTACTTTTACAGGTATAGTTGGAAAATTCATCATTTCACAGATGGCCATTTTCATTAAAATAGTATCCATTAATGCAATTCTGTCTGCTTCCCAATTTTTGGTACGTTCAGAAATAACAGATTGATATTGCTTATCGTTTTTAATAGTATGTAGAAATAAATCCTGAACAAATTTGCTATCCTCTTCCCAATCAGCGCTGATCTCAATTAATTTATTTTTAAACGGGTCTTCATCAACCACATTCTTAAGGGTTTTGGCAATCATGCCCTGCATCACTTCACGATCTACACTCCAATTGATAAACTTATCTTCAAATGCCTGAAGAATATTTACATCCTTTAAAATGATTTTACGGAAAATAAACTTGATGATTTCTTTAGAACTTTCTAATGTTTCTTCTTCAGCGTCATTAATATAGGCCAAATATTCTTTAGAGTTTTTCAACTTAATGAATATGCCCTTTATAATAGAAGGATCACTATTCCAGTTAATCTGATATTTATTAACTGCAGCCACAAATTCAGGTATGTCTTTTAAAACTACAACAAATTTGTTGGTTAATAATTTCTGGCTTGCGTTAAGATCTTCTTCGGTAGGTAAGTTTAAATTTGCTCTTTCAATGGCATCAATAGCAGTATACTGCGTAACTTCAACTATTAAAGCCAACATGCGCACATACATCTCATTTACATGATCTATACTTTGCATAAGCATTTTAAGTCTGCTGTTGCTATCTTTTTTATCGGTCATTTGCCACGCAAATATATTTTGCAATGCTTTGATCCTCAGATGCCTTCTATTTAACATTATTTAAGAACGATGATGAAACTTCTAATTTATTAATCAGTCCTATCAAAAACTGAACTGCAAAAATAAGACAAAATATTGGTTATTTTACGTTGAGCTAACTAAAATAGATATAAATAATTTTATAAAAACTTATCTTTACCGTTCTATGAAACACTTAGCCCACCTAAATAAATATTTCCTTAAATATAAATGGTGGATTATTCCGGGTATTTTCTTTGTTGTTATTTCTAATATTTTTGGGGTGATTCCGGCACAGGTAATTGGCCATGCTTTTAACTTAATTACAGAAGAAATAGCTATTTATACTTTATTTAATGGGTTTAATAGGCAAGAACTGGTTTATAGTATTTTTAGCAAAAGCTTATTTTACTTTGGGTTACTGGTATTGTTACTTTATTTCATGCGTGGATTTTTCCTGTTTCTAATGCGTCAAACGCTTATTTTGATGAGCCGGCATATTGAGTACGACATGAAAAATGAAATTTATGCACATTATCAGGTCTTATCATTAGCATTTTATAGAAGAAACAATACGGGCGATTTAATGAATCGTGCTACCGAAGATGTTAACAGGGTAAGGATGTATGTGGGTCCTGCAATTATGTATGCGATCAATACAACAGTTCTTTTTATCCTGATTATTACGGCCATGTTTTCTGTAAATGCAGAATTAGCCATCTTTAGCTTACTACCACTCCCTATTTTAGTAGTTACTATTTATTTTGTAAACAATGTAATTATTAAAAAAAGTGAAAAAATTCAGGAGCAGCTTTCTAATTTATCAAGTTTCGTACAGGAAAGGTTATCAGGAATACGTGTCATTAAATCGTACGTACGGGAAACGCATACCAATGAAATTTTCGAAAAAGAGAGCAATGGATATCGTACAAGCATGCTTAATTTAATTAAAGTACAGGCTGTATTTTATCCTGCAATGCTGCTATTGGTTGGTTTAAGCACCATATTAACCGTATATATGGGTGGAAAACAGGTGATAAATGGATCTATAACGCCGGGCAATATTGCCGAATTTATTGTGTATGTAAATCAGCTTACATTTCCAGTAACCATGCTTGGTTGGGTAACTTCATTAATTCAAAGAGCTTCGGCTTCGCAGAAAAGAATAAACGAATTCTTAAAATTAGAACCGGAAATCGTATCAGGAACAGAAGAACCACATAATTTACAAGGTAATATAACTTTTAAAAATGTAAGTTTTACTTATCCTGATACTGGAATCACAGCGCTGAAAAACATAAATTTTGAATTAGAATCAGGCAAATTTATGGCCATTATAGGTAGAACAGGTTCCGGAAAAAGCACAATGGCAAATCTTATTATGCGTATGTACGACACTACAGAGGGAGAAATAAAAATTGATAATAAGAATATTAAAGAGCTAAATCTAAAGGACTACAGAGAACAAACTGGATTTGTTCCTCAGGAAGTATTTTTATTTAGCGACACTATTCGAAACAATATTGCCTTTGGCATCAGCAATGCTGATGATGAAAAAATCGTAAATGCAGCAAAGTCTGCTTCTGTATATCACAACATTCAAGACTTTGAACTGAAATTCGAAACCATGTTGGGCGAACGTGGAATAACTTTATCGGGCGGACAAAAACAACGTGTTTCTATAGCCCGAGCATTAATAAAAGAACCTAGCTTAATAATATTTGATGACTGCTTAAGTGCGGTAGATACGAAAACTGAAGAGTCTATCTTAAAAAATTTAGGGAAAATAATGAAAGACAAAACCAGCATTATTATTGCCCATAGAATCTCCACTATTAAAAATGCCGATAAAATTTTGGTGATGGATAATGGAGAAGTTGTAGAACAAGGAACACATAAACAGCTTTTAAAATTAGATGGCGTTTATGCCGATATTCATAGAAATCAGTTATTAGAATCTGACGGTTTAGCCGATTAATGCTTTTTTAGTAGCTGAAAGTAAATAGTCTTTTGGAAAATTACTAAATATTGCATTATATTTACCCCCGAACCTAAAACACAAACCGAATATGGGAGATTTCGATAACAAAGAGAGAGAAGAAGTTTATTCTAAGAAGGTAAGAGCAGGGAAACGCACTTATTTTTTTGATGTTAAAGCTACTCGTGCAGGAGATTATTATCTAACCTTAACAGAAAGCAAGAAAAGACTAGAAGATGGAGCATTTATTAAACACAAAATTTTCTTATACAAAGAAGATTTTGAAAAGTTTAATGAAGGTTTTCAAGAAACTATAGCGTACATACGCGACCATCAAGAAGTTGTAGAAAAGAAATACGAATTTAACGATAGCGGTGATTACAATTCATCGAAATCTGATAATGACGGATTTAGCTTCTAAAAAAATCCCTCGCAAAATGCGAGGGATTTTTTTTCTTTTAATTTAATCCGCCTGCTATAATTGCAGAAATAAACGACATTAAATATAACCCTATAAATACAATCATTAAAATACCGTAGAATCTAAAAAATCCTTTTAATTTTTTAGCAGATTCAGTGATTGCTTCCTGATCTAAGTATAATATTCCTTTTATAGCGTTAGTAGCATATTTAAACAGCAAAAAACTAGGAACAAATATTAATAACGTATAAAACACGAACACTATAGTAAGTGTTGATGCTCCCAATTCGCCTAAACTTCCATAAACCGTCCCGTTTAACGCTCCGGTTTCAATAATCGCACCCATAGACATAGCCATTAATACCATAAGGCCTGAAATCACAAAACCAACGATTGCTAAAAATTTTGCCCATCTAGCCGTATCGTACATATAGCTGCGAATATGCTCTGTAAAGACCAGCAATTGATTATTTTCTTCTAATTCTTCGTTTATCTCTTCCATAATATTTTAAAAATATGGTATAAACTTAAATAAAATTTTAATATCAATGGCGATAGCGTGAAAATTCAGCTTATCTTTGCACCTTTTATAGATTACCCGAATTAAAAATATATAATAATGGCATTACAATGTGGCATAGTTGGCCTACCGAATGTAGGTAAGTCTACCCTATTTAATTGTTTATCGAACGCAAAAGCGCAAGCAGCAAATTTTCCATTTTGCACAATAGAACCAAATGTAGGCGTAATTACTGTTCCTGACGGTAGATTAACCAAATTAGAAGAATTGGTTAAACCCAATAAGGTTGTTCCAAATACTATCGAAATTGTAGATATAGCTGGTTTGGTAAAAGGCGCATCTAAAGGTGAAGGATTAGGAAACCAATTTTTAGGAAATATTCGCGCAACCAATGCAATTATTCATGTTTTACGTTGCTTTGATGATGGGAACGTTATACACGTAGATGGAAGCGTTGACCCTATTCGCGACAAAGAAATTATTGATACAGAATTACAATTAAAAGACTTAGATACTGTAGAAAAAAGAATTCAGAAAGTTGAGAAGATGGCAAAAACTGGCGCAGATAAAGATGCAAAACGTACTTTTGAAATTTTATCGGTCATTAAACCACATCTTGAATCTGGAAAGTCTGTTCGCTCTGCAGCCTTAGAAGCTGAGGATTTCGAATTTATCAAAGACCTAGGCTTATTAACTCAAAAACCAGTTCTTTACGTTTGTAATGTAGAAGAAACGTCTGTTGTTAATGGAAACGCTTATACGGCTAAAGTTGCAGAAGCTATTAAAGATGAGAATGCAGAGATGTTAATTATCTCAGCGAAAATAGAATCTGAAATCGCAGAATTAGAAAGTTTCGAAGAACGCCAAATCTTTTTAGAAGATATGGGATTAGAAGAATCGGGTGTAAATAAATTAATCCGTGCTGCTTATCGCTTATTAGACCTATACACCTATTTTACAGCGGGTGTTCAAGAAGTTAGAGCATGGACCATAACCAAAGGATTTACTGCACCTCAGGCAGCAGGTGTAATTCATACTGATTTTGAAAAAGGATTTATCAGAGCAGAAGTAATAAAATATAATGATTTCGTAACACTAGGCTCGGAAGCAGCTTGTAAAGAAGCAGGAAAGCTAGGCGTTGAAGGGAAAACTTATGTTGTTGAAGATGGCGATATTATGCATTTCCGTTTCAACGTATAACTAAAGACACAAAAAATTAGAAAGTCGGTGAATTAGTAGAGGGAATCTGCTTAATTTACCGACTTTTTTGCGTTTACGAGTGTGAATTTATAGAACGACGAGATTAACATACTTAAAGTAGCAGACTTCCGACTATAGACTTTTCTTCTTTTGGCCGCAACTGCGGAATAAATTTTCAATAATACATGACTTTGTTACAGTTAGGAGCACAGAGTTTAATAATTCTAAAATACTTCAAATTTTATTCTTGAGTTAATCTCCACTCGCGTGAGGGATAGAAGCGAAAAGCCCACAGCGAAGCGCGGACTTGTAGTGAATAGCCTCCCGAACAATCGGGACAGGCAGACCCAACGGGGCACGCCCTCATAAGAGTAACACTAAGCTTTATTCTATCTTTGCTGTTCAATGATTTCTATACGCTCATATCTTCTCGCAGATTTTCTGACTACATACTAATTGTTTTCTCACTAACCAATTTGTAACTCTCTAAAGCAACACGCCTTTTAAAAACAATAAAGCAAATGAGAAGTAAATAATGAGTCCGGTTACATCCACCAATGTGGCTACAAACGGTGTAGACGAAACTGCAGGATCGGCTTTTAACTTCTTAAGTAGTAAAGGAAGCATTGATCCCATTAAAGTTCCCCATAATACCACGCCTAATAAAGAGCAACCCACCACCAGACCTATGCGTACATAGTGTTCTGCAAAAGACGGCGAAACAAGCTGCCAACAGGCAATCACTATAAAGCTTAGCGCAAATAATGTGGAACCAAGGAGCAATCCCGAAAAAATTTCACGACGCATTACCCGCCACCAGTCTTTAATATAAACATCTCCTAAAGCCATAGCCTGTATAATTAAAGTTGCAGCCTGCGATCCACTATTTCCTCCACTAGAAATAATAAGTGGTATAAAAGTAGCCAATATCACCACCTTCGCAATTTGATCTTCGAAATTAGACATCGCAGTTATGGTTAAAAGCTCTCCAAAAAAGAGTACAATTAACCATACAATTCTTTTTTTATACAATTGAAAAACGGGAACATCCAGATATGGTTCATCCAAAGCTTCGGTACCCCCTATTTTATGCATATCTTCTGTAAACTCCTCATTCGCCACCCATAAAATATCATCAACTGTAACTATTCCTAACAAGGTATTGTTATCGTCAACAACAGGTAACGCAACCCTATTATTCATCCTAAACGTTTGAATAGCTTCTTCTTGGGGATCGTTTACATTTAAAGAAATTAATCTGTTATCTGTTAAAGACCCTATTTTAGCTTCCGGGTCGGACAGTAAAATCTCTCTTATTCTTATATCATCTAATAAAACTCCATCTTTATCGATAACATATACCACATCAATTGTTTCAGAATTCTTCCCATATCTTCTAATATGTGATAAAACACGCTGAACGGTCCAATCGGTCTTTACAGCAATAAAATCGGGCGTCATTAACCGCCCCACACTGTCTACCTTATAACCTAATAGATTAAGTGCTTCTATTCTGTCTTCATCATTTAACAGAATAAGCAACTTTTTCACAGCATCACCTTTAAGCTCACTAAATAAAGCGGTACGGTCATCTGGCGGCAACTGCCTGATGATTTCGGTCAGCTTATTTCCAGCTAACTTTTTAATAATTCTCTCTTGGGTGGGAAAATCCAGGATACGAAATACATTAACTGCTCTGTTAATAGATAAAGTCTCTATTATTTTTACCGCATACTGAGGCAATTCATCTACTAAATGCTCTACATCTGAAATATTTAGCTCATTTAACCATGCTTTTAAAGCACGATCTTGATCAGCTTCAATTAATTCCAGTACTTCATCTACTAATTTATCCTCCATAGCCCCGTTATAAGATATACCTGGTAATGCGACAAATTTGGGTTTTTATTTTTAAAAATCCTGCTTATTTTAACTTAAATATCCTTTCAACAGAGACATTAATTGAAAAAATTATAGTGCGAAGCAGCAGCATCACCTCAATTAATTTTATTTATCCCTATATTTGCAGCCTTTTAGTTCCCGTAGTTCAATGGATAGAATGGCTGATTCCGGTTCAGCTGATATGAGTTCGAATCTCGTCGGGAACACAAAATCTGTTAAGGGCAATTTGTGTATACAAATTGCCCTTTTTGCGCTTAATAAGATTTAAGAATAACTAATTATAATATATAGTTGGCATCTATATCCCAATGTTTATTTAAAATTCAACTATATTTTAAACGTTATATTGACTAATTCGTCAAATATTTTAACAGATACTTTCAATTAACCCACATCTGGGTAATTTTATACCTGCTCAAAAGTCTTTCATTAAATTTAAGAAATACTCTAACTAACTTTCAACAAAAGACTTCACACCCATTTTGTAAATAATTGATTTTCAAAAGGAATAAAATAAATTAAAAACAAAATTATATTAATTCAGGTTATAAATTCATGCACAAATAGTATTTAATTCAATAAGTAAATACTTTCAGATTTATTTATTTAACAAATCAGTAAACTTTGTTTTTATTCCTATTTTGTGTAAAATATTTATTCCTAACTTTAAGGAATACTAAAAAACACATTCATTTGCAGGAATATATTCTACTATTAAAATGCATACAGGAACAAAGAATTTTCCATTTATTCCGTTCGTAATTAACTTAGCTATTCCTTTAATCTTAGGAGCCATAGGCCGTTTTTTTTCCAGAGAATCTATGGAAACCTGGTTTTTAACAATTCACAAACCAGATTTCTATCCTCCCGTAAACTTATCTGTAGGAATCGTTATCGCGACATATATTACCGTCGGATTTTCTGCCTTTTTAGTTTGGCGACGCAGAAAACAAATCTCTAATTACGTTGGTGTTATAAGTCTCTATTTCGTACAATTAGTTTTACATTTAGTTTGGCGGCTTATATATTTCAATTATCGGGATCTAGGATTAGGTTTCTTTGTGATGTGCGGGTTGTTATTTGTAATAATCATTAACTCAATTGTCTTTTATAGAATCAATAAGTGGGCTGGTATTTTTTGTATTCCATATATAGTCTGGATATCATTTATTACTTATTTAACATATACTATCTATATCCTTAATTAAAAAAGGTGTATTTTAGCATAAGTGCTTAGATACATCTACATAATTCTTATTTCTAGTCTATCATTAAATGTATACGCCCAAAAAGTTGGGGTTGTATTAAGTGGTGGCGGTGCTAAAGGATTGTCTCATATTGGCACTTTAAAGGCTCTAGAAGAGTATAACATCCCCATCGACTATATTACCGGCACATCTATGGGAGGTATTGTAGGTGCCATGTACGCTGCAGGCTATTCTCCTACAGAAATTGAAAAAATTGTGTTATCCCCCGATTTTCAGGACTGGGTTGTTGGAAGATTCAAAAGTGATTATTCTTATTTTTTTCAAAAAAGCTCTACGAATGCTTCCTTATTTTCGGCCAAACTCAAAGTAGAAGATCAGCTAAAAATAGTTTTTCGTTCTAATCTAATCAGTGATATACCGATTAATTTTGCACTGTTAGAATTATTATCGCAGGCTTCTGTAGTGGCCAATAATGACTTCGATAATCTATTTGTGCCTTACAGATGCATGGTTTCCGACGTCTTATCTCAAAAAAGTATTGCAGTATCTAAAGGCAGTCTTCCGGAATCGGCCCGCGCTACCATGGCTGTGCCATTAGTTTATCGCCCCATAAAATTAGAAGGTCAGTTTGTTTTTGATGGCGGATTATATAATAACTTCCCGGTAGATGTGATGAAAGACGAATTCAATCCAGACTATATTATTGGTGCGAATGTTTCTTCTAAAATATTTAACGAATATCCATCGGGTGATGACGAACGGTTAATGAACAGACTTCTTATGTTCATGTTTCTATCTAAATCTGACTCTACATTAATCGGGAATAATGGGGTATATATTCAACCTAACCTCACTGATTTTAATGCAACAAATTTTAGTTCGGCAACAGATATGATTAAAAAAGGATACGATGCCACTATTCAGGAGATTCCTAAAATTTTAGCAACTGTAAGTAGGCGCGTTACTGATGATGAGTTAGCAGAAAAAAGAAGAAAATTTAACAGTAGAAAACCAGACTATCAATTTCACAGCATATCTGCATCAGGCATATCTAATCACCAGCAAAAATATGTAGAAAGGCTGTTTAAAACTGATCAGGAAACCTATTCTTTAGAGGATGTTAAAAGAGGTTATTATAAGCTGGTGGCTGATGAAACATTTGAAACGGTATTCCCATCAGTAAACTATATAAAAAGCTCTGACACATATAACTTTGACGTGTTGGCACAACCCACCAATAATTTAAGAGTAGATCTAGGTGGAAATATTTCTACCAGACCCATTAGTAATATGTTTATTGGACTACAGTATAATTACTTACGAGGAAAGGCATATACAGCAGGAATAAACTTTTATTCCGGTAAATTTTACGAATCTATGCAGCTATCGGGGCGAATAGATTATCCCTCTAATCTTCCTATATTTCTAGCTGCAAATATTACCTATAACAACTTTAATTTCTTTAATACCAGCAGAATTTTTATAGAAAACACACAACCTACTTATATTGAGCAAAGCGATAGAAAGGTAGCCCTGCAAATGGGCTTTGCACTTAATGGTAATAGAAGAATAGTGCTTAGCACCTCTTATATAAATAACAGAGACAGGTATAGCCCAACCAATACCTTCACAGATGGAGAAGCCTTAGACAGAACCATTTTTAATGGATTTAGAACCAATATTGAATTTGACCAAAACAGCTTAAACAGGAAACAATATGCAAACAGAGGCCGTAGATTCTTATTTAGCGCGAGTTTCTTAACCGGACAAGAGAATTACTCGGCAGGAAATATATTAAGGAATACTGCATTTTTTGGACAAATAACCAACAATAAAAATACACGGGAATGGGGCAAACTTCAGTTAACCGATGAAAACTATTTCCTTAATAACCATCGATTTTCAATGGGTTATATAGTAGATGCTGTAATTTCTAACCAACCATTATATGCTAATTATTATGCCACACTATTAGCTGCTCCGGCATTTTATCCGCTCCAAGATAGCAAGTCTTTATTTTTAAAAAATTTTAGAGCGCCATCTTATCTAGCCGGGGGATTAAAAAACATCTATTCATTGAAAAGGAACTTAGATTTAAGAGTTGAAGGATATGTTTTTCTTCCTTATAGAGCTTTTTATCAACATGAAATTCAAGAAGCGAAATTACATGAGCCATTTAAAAGATGGCATTATGCCGGCACAGCCGGATTAGTATACAATACTAGATTAGGTCCAATAAGTTTTAGTTATAATTTATACGACGACCCTGTTAAAAGACATGGGGTATTATTACATTTGGGATACTTAATTTACAACAAGAAGTCTTTAGAATAGTCACTTATGAAAAAATCTTTTTTTTTCTTTTTTATCCTATTAATCAGCCAAATATCACTCGCTCAAAATACTGCTATAAATAATTTCACAGTCAAAGAAAATTTATTAAAAAACAGCAAAATTGCTATAATAGCAGCCGATTCTTTAAACATTCCGGATGAGCGTATCAACGGAACATACACGTTCAGTCTTAGTGGGTTTACTCAAGAATTGAGTTTTAACAACGGGGTTGCTGTGGTTCCGATGATGATTGAAAAATCAACCTTTGTTTATATCAAGCACAACAATGAACAGGGAACACATAGCAAATTAGTTTATATTTATAAAAAGGACAATAATTTATCCCCTTTTACGCTTAGCGGATGGTGGCTCGTAGTAATTCCGGCAATAATTATTCTCCTTGCTTTTATGTTCAGGAAATTTATTATTATAGCCTGTATTCTATTAATTATTTATGTTTATTTCAATTATAGTAACGGATTAAGTATTGGAACCTTCTTCGAAACACTATTCGACGGATTAAAAAATCTATTCTAAAAAATTAGAAAGGCATTCCTATTCCAAAGTTATATTGTAAAAATCTATAGCGCTCAGGGCTGTGTGTTAAATAGTAAGCATCTTTAAAATTACGCCCACCACTTAAAAATTTACCTACAACCCACTGATCACCCGCAGCAAATTGTGGATCTTTTATCTTTAAACCAACGTCAAATCGAAATATAAAATATTTCACATCCCATCTCACTCCTGAGCCAAAACCTATTGCAATTTGAGATCCCAGTTTATTAAAGTCGAAGAACGTTTCTTTATTGGCATTTGAAGACCCTATATTCCAAACATTACCCGCATCCACAAATGTTGCTCCTTTTAGCTGTCCCCCAAAAAATTTATTAACCAATAAATATCTATATTCTAAATTTGCTTCAATTCGCATCTCCCCTAGTTGATCTAAACCATAAAAAGTTCTGCGTAAAGAGTCGGTAGGGATAATATCTCTGTTATAATTTCCAGGGCCTAACGTTCTGGCCTGCCATGCTCTGATACCACCTGCACCACCTGCATAAAATAACTTTTCGAACGGCATGCTCAATGAGTTTCCATATGCAATACCCGCCCCCGCATTTACCCTTGCAACAAATTGTTTATATCCTCCCAACGACTTGTAAATTCTAACGTCGAATTCAGGACGTACATATTGATTATAAGGTAAATTAAAAACTGTAGAAAAAATCCCTTGTTTTGGATCTCCTTTTGTTCCGGCAATTCTAGAGCCTAGGCTTAATAAATTACCTGCCAAATCTATATTCCCTCTAAAATAAAAGAAATTTTTTAACTGGGTTAGCTTATCAAAATTATATGTAAAAGTATATTTAATACCTAATGTTAAATCTTTACGATCAAGTAATTGAATATTGTAAGAATTGGCATTTAATATCGCTTTTCCACTGGTAGTATTGGTATCTAATAATAAGTCACCAAATCTATATTCAAAATTTAAAGGCGTTACAGAGTGTAATTTATTTTTTGTCTCAACCCAATCGTATGTAATGGAGTTTAAGAAAACTCTTCTCACAGAAAAATCACGTTGCAAAGCATATAAATAACTGGTAGAAAGCGTAGTATATGGCATCCCATTTCTACCCATTCTATAAATTGGAAAAGGCGATAATAATCTTGGGATGGTTAACTTAGCGCTTATTGAAAAATCTCTTTGATAAACATCTTTAAATATAGATGTATTCTGACCTATTCTACTTTGTAAACCACCTTTAATCTGAAATTCAAATCTTTCGGCTCCTTTAAATAAGTTATTATCAGTATACGTATTACTCAAAGAAAACCCTACCGATCCGCTGTTAAATGGTATTTCTCCCTCTACCCTATTGCTCATCCGCTTCTGAGGAATTAATGTTATAATCGGATCAATTCTATTTGAACTATCTTTTGCCTTCAAATAATCAATTTTAACATTTTTGAATACATTTAACTCATATAATCTATCATAAGTTAATTTCTCTTTGGTCACATCATAAATATCATTTTCATATAAAAAATCATATCTAGTAATTGGATTTCTTTTAAATCGGCCCGACAAGTCTGTGAACCGTATTCCGCTATGAATCTCTTTGCTAAGCTTTGGTGTATCTACAAATCCATCAGAATTTGGTGCTATTAAAATATCCGTTTCTCCAATAAAATATATAGTGTGATTGTTTTTGCCTTTCGGATTATCTATTTGAAGATTAAGATTTACTTTGTGATTGTTTAATGCAGAATCTACATCAAAACTAATATACGGACGTAGAAAATCATAATACCCATTCCGCTTCATCATTTGAAAAATCTGTTCAACTTCGTTTGATAAGGAATCTTCATCATATTGCATTCCTTCACGAAGGTTTGTAAAAAATTCCTTCTCTGTTTTGTATAAATTTCTAACAATAGAATCTGGAATTGTATAAGCGATGGTATCTACCTTATATGGAATTCCGGGATCTGCTTTATAAACAATAGTCGCTTTTTTATCCTTCACTAAAATTTCTGACGAAACTTTAGCCTTAAAATAACCTTTACTTTTAAGGTATTTTTCAATTTGTATTCTAGAAATTTCTACAAGAGTACTATCTAAAATTGGAGGAGCAGAGCCCAGTTGTTTAACTCCTGCAGTTTTATATTTACCGTCTTTGGTATTAAAAATATTATAAATAAGTACATTAATACTCAATTTGGAAGCAGGTCTTATATCTTTCTGAACATAATCATATGCTTCTTCTTCGTATTGTGTATCAATACTATCTATCTTTACATTTTTTACAATTGATTGGTAAGGCTCTATATACTTTGTTGACGAGCAAGCACCGATTAAAACAATAATAATAAGTAATATTGCGTAATAAGATAGGTTTACGCTTAAGAGTCTAGTATATGCTTTCAAAATCTCAGATCAGTTTTATAAAATCGCTGCATCAAAAAAAATATAGGAAAGAACACGGCTTATTCCTCGTAGAAGGCCTGAAATCTATTCAGGACTTCTTGTCCTCTTCCTATCGGTTTCATAGTATTTATGCTATCCCCGAAGCTTTTGAGAAACTACAAAAACTCGGTACAAATATAAAGTTATTTGAAGTAAACAACGCTGAAATCAGTAAGATAAGTACACTTCAAAATCCACAAGGCATTTTAGCCATCGTTCAACAACACAATTACCGTAAAATTAATCCCATTTTCTTAAAAAATTCTCTAAACTTAGTGTTAGATGGCATTCAAGATCCAGGAAATTTAGGTACTATAATACGTACAGCAGACTGGTTTGGTTTTAAAAATATTATATGTTCTTTGGACACAGCCGATGTTTATAACCCAAAAACGGTACAAGCAAGTATGGGAAGTTTAAGTAGAATAGAAATATATTATACAGATCTAGCCAATTTACTCACGAATCAGGTTTGGGTTGGAGGAGCTTATTTAGATGGGAGCAACATTTATAATATAAACTGGCCCACCGAAGGGTTTATAGTTTTGGGAAATGAAGGGCAAGGAATTTCTGAAAATTTGGAAAAATTAATCACACACAAAATAACCATTCCGGGTTTAAGCGTAACTGAATCTTTAAACGTAGGGATAAGTTCTGCTATATTTTGCAGCGAAATAAAACGTTCTATATTAGCTAAGAAATAATAATTTTATTTGCATTCTTATTTATTTTGCATCCTTAGTAATATTTTCCTATTTTTGCAACCTTAATAAAATGGTCGAGTGGCCGAGTGGCTAGGCAGAGGTCTGCAAAACCTTGTACAGCGGTTCGAATCCGCTCTCGACCTCCAGATTTATATAAATATAAAAGACTCAAATCATGGCAGTTACAAGATTAAAAAGAAAAGACAGAAAAAATAAAACAGTTTCACGCCTTGAAGTGAAATTTTTAAAACAAGCTACAAACATCGAAAAAGGTAGCAGATCTGCTCAGTCAAAAACTGATCAGTTAGCAAAAAACAATGCTGTTTTAGCTGGATTAGCGAGCGCTTAATCTAAAAATTAAAAGAATATCAAGCATTTTCGGACTCCGAAAATGCTTTTTTTATGAAAAAAAATTTAAAAGATAATCTGTTTTAGACAGTAAGTTTTTTACAAATATTTTTAACCATTTCTGGTCCCTGATAAATAAAGCCCGTATACACTTGCACTAAACTCGCACCTGCATTCAATTTTTCGATTGCATCTTCTGCAGTTTCTATTCCACCCGCACCAATAATAACAAATGAGTTATTTGAACGAGCTGATAAATAACGAATTACTTCAGTAGAACGTTGAGTCAATGGTTTTCCACTTACTCCTCCCGCTTCATTTTTAACAGCATCAGGCGCCGTTAATTTAGATCTGTCAATAGTTGTATTAGTAGCGATAATACCATCTATTTTAGTTTCCTGAACAATATCTACAATATCATTCAACTGTTCGTCGGTTAAATCGGGTGCTATTTTCAATAAAATAGGTCTTCTATTTACCAGAAGTGCATTACGGCTATTTAAAGCATTCAAAATCTCCGTCAAAGGTCCACGTTCCTGCAATGCGCGTAGTCCCGGAGTATTGGGTGAACTTACATTTACTACAAAGTAATCAACTACTTCATGTAAACGATCAAAGCATTTTATATAATCATTAACAGCTTCTTCATTAGGTGTTTGCTTATTCTTCCCAATATTTCCGCCAATAACAATAGTAGAGTTTTGTTTTCTTAAAAGACGTAATCGCTCTGCTAAAGTATCAACTCCTTTATTATTAAAGCCCATCCTGTTAATTAGCGCTCTGTCATCTACCAATCTAAACATCCTAGGTTTATCATTTCCGGGTTGTGGCAATGGTGTTACAGTACCCACTTCAATAAAACCAAAGCCAAGGGCACTTAATGATTCTATATATTCTCCATTCTTATCAAAACCAGCAGCAAGCCCTACAGGGTTTCTGAACTTAATACCCAGAACCTCTCTTTCTAGTCCTTTTATATGAACATCGAACCAGCTTCTTAACAAAGTTTTACCGAACGGAAAATGATTGTAAAACCATTTCAAACGTTTTACAACAAAATGATGTGCGCTCTCTGGATCGAGCTTAAAAAACAAAGGCTTTACTAAACCATACATACGGCAAATGTACAAGGTTTTTTGAATTGTAAATAGATAAAATTAACTTAAAAATCAATTATCTATGAAGTAAATCTCCTACAATAATATAATTTGAAATTTCTAATTCGCAATTTATCCGTACTTTTGCACCGCAATAGCATATACACATGATTTCCATTAACGATCTTACATTTCTAATTGGTTCCCGGGCATTATACGACGAAGCGAACTGGCATATTAAACCGGGCGACAGAGTGGGCCTAATTGGCGCCAATGGAACAGGGAAATCAACGCTTTTGAAAATCATAGTTGGCGAATATGCGCCTTCGTCGGGTACCGTATCTATGTCTAAGGATCTAAAAATTGGTTATTTAAACCAAGATTTACTTTCTTACGATTCTCATCATCCTATTCTGCACGTTGCAATGGAGGCTTTTGAGCGTCAAAACCAATTGCACAATGAAATTGAAGAGCTTCTAAAGAAAATTGAAACAGATTATTCAGACGAAGTGCTCCAAAAACTTTCTGATAAACAAGAAGAGTTTGAAGCTTTAGATGGATACAACATCGAATATAGAGCTAACGAAATTTTAGCAGGTTTAGGATTTAGCACAGCCGATCAGCTACGCCCGTTAAATACATTTTCAGGAGGCTGGAGAATGCGGGTTATGTTGGCTAAAATATTATTGCAGACACCTGATATATTATTACTCGATGAGCCTACCAACCACATGGACTTACCATCTATTAAATGGTTAGAAAACTACTTAGGAAGTTTTGAAGGTGCAATTGTAATTGTTTCTCACGACAGATATTTCTTAGATAAAATTGTAAATCGGACGGTAGAATCGAGAAAAGGGAAATTAACGGTTTATGCCGGAAATTATAGCTTCTATTTAGAAGAAAAGGCCCTGAGAGGTGAAATCCAAAAAGGTGAATTCAAAAATCAACAAGCCAAAATTAAACAGGAAGAACGCTTAATTGAAAGATTTAAAGCCAAAGCAAGTAAAGCAAAAATGGCTCAATCTAGGATTAAGGCTTTAGATAAATTAGAGAGAGTAGAAGATGTAGATGATGATAATCCTACTGTTAATTTCAGCTTTAAGTTTACAAAAACTTCTGGCCGACATGTAATTAGGATCGAAAATGCTTCTAAAAGCTATCCAAATGTGCATATTTTAGAAAACGCCGAAGCGATTATTGAAAAAGGCGATAAAATAGCACTTATTGGAGCCAACGGTAAAGGTAAATCTACCCTCCTAAGAATGATAGCCGGAACAGAATCTTTTTCTGGCACCTGCGAAACAGGACATAACGTTACTACGACATTTTTTGCTCAGCATCAATTAGAATCTTTACATTTAGACAATTCTATTCTCGAAGAACTTCAAGCGTTTGCTCCCAAGCATACCGACACCGAATTGAGATCGTTATTAGGGTGCTTTTTATTCACTGGAGATGACGTGTTTAAGAAAATCAGAGTCCTGTCGGGTGGTGAAAAATCGCGTGTGGCTTTAGCTAAATCTTTAACAACAGATTCGAACTTCCTAATTCTGGATGAGCCTACCAACCACTTGGATATACAATCGGTAAACATCTTAATTCAGGCATTACAACAATATGAAGGAACATTTATTTCTGTTTCTCACGACCGATATTTCTTAGATTCGGTAGCTAATAAAATATGGTTTATTGAGGAAGAAAAGATAAAAGAATATCCTGGAACTTATGCTGAATATGAAGAATGGAATAGT
Source organism: uncultured Pedobacter sp. (assembly GCA_964583395.1). Taxonomy (GTDB): domain Bacteria; phylum Bacteroidota; class Bacteroidia; order Sphingobacteriales; family Sphingobacteriaceae; genus Pedobacter. Next base: position 69,679 of record CAZOVM010000007.1, read on the forward strand.
AAAAGAGTTATTCCGGCTTCTAAACCCATCCCGGTAGCTCCGCAAAAAAAGGAAGAAAAAAAAGTTAGTACAGAAACTCCTGATAATAAACAGCTTCTAAAGAAAAAAAATCAAGAGTTGGCACAATTGGAAACACTAATTGCTGATTTAGAATCCAGTATAAAGGAAAAAGAAACAGAAATGGCTGATTCATCTGTTTACGGAGACCCCTCTAAATTAGCTGTGGTAAACAATGCGTATATTACTGACAAATCTGCATTGGATAAAGCGCAACAAGATTGGGAACATCTTGCAGACGAAATTATGAAACTAGAACAGTAAATATGCTTAGATCTATTTTATTTTTAGGGTTATTATTAAATACAGCAGTAAGTGTTGGACAAACCAATAACTCGGTTCAAGAAAATAGAATCTATAAAAAAAGTATTTATACTGTTTTGTGCTATAACAGCAAGCAAGAACAATCTTTTCCTATCCTAAATCTAGGAAGCGGCGAAGAATTAATACTTGAGTTTGACGAATTAGGAAAATCGAATGCCAATTATCACTATTCAATTGAGCATTGTACTTCAGATTGGAAAGTTTCTCCCATCTCTAGATTAGATTATTTAGAAGGTTTCAGTTCTGATAGAATTACAGACTATAAACTTTCCTTTAATACTATACAGCCTTACACGCATTATCAGATAAAACTTCCGAATGCGCAAATGCGCCCTAAAATAGCGGGCAATTATATTTTAAAAGTTTTTGAAAATGGGAAAGAAAAAACACCCATTTTAACACAGCGGTTTTATATCACTAATAATTTAGCAAGTGTAAGCATAGATGTGGTGCCCAGCGATCAGGTAACTAACAGAAACTCGCACCAAAAAGTAAATTTCACATTTACACACCCATTTCCTATAGCCAATCCAAACTTTGATTTAAGGGCTATTGTAATGCAAAATTTTGATGAAAACACTGTTAAAACAAACCTTAAACCTATCGCCATCAGAAATGGATCTATGGTTTATAACGACATGACATTAAACGACTTTTCTGGAGGTTCTGAATTCAGAAAATTTGATACCAGAACACTCAGATTTAAGGGCATTAATATTCAAGATATCTTTAGAGATACAACCAACTCTGTTATTTTAGGCGTTGATGATGTATTATCTAAGTTTAGCTATACCTCACAATTTGATGAAAACGGAAATTTCTTTATCAAAAATCAGGATGGCAGAAACAGTAAAACGGATGCAGATTATGCACATATATTTTTCAGATTAAAATCTCAGAAAATTAATACTCCGGGTAAAGCTTATGTTGTAGGTCGATTTAACAACTACACACTATCGCCCGAAAATGAGTTAATTTACAATGATCAGCAAAAAGCATATTTAGGCAACCTTTTTCTAAAACAAGGGTTATACGACTATAGATATGTTTGGGTTACCGCAGATAAAAAAGCAGACATGAGCCCTTTTGAAGGATCATTTTACGAAACAGAAAACACCTACCAAGTTTTTATGTATTATAAAAAGCCCGGCGCAAGATGGGAAGAACTTATTGCCTACGCTAATACAAATACCACAAAACGTTGAATAAACACAAAAGAATGAAAGTAAAACAAAAAAAACCATCCGATTCTTTAACCGTAATGAACGAACTGGTGTTACCGAATGACACCAATACCCTTAACAACTTAATGGGCGGACGTTTATTGCATTGGATGGATATTGCTGCAGCAATTTCAGCACAAAAACATAGCAATAGAATTGTAGTTACCGTTTCCGTTGATAATGTATCCTTTAAGCAACCTATTAAGTTAGGAGATGTTATAACCATTGAGGCTAAAGTAACCCGATCATTTAATACTTCTATGGAAGTAAGATTGGATGTTTGGGCTGAAAACATCCCTACTGGAACAAGAGTAAAAAGCAATGAAGCATATTATACTTTTGTAGCGGTAGACCAAAGTGGAAGCACTATTCCGGTGCCCGAAATCATCCCTCAAACAGAAGAGGAAGAAGAATTATTTGCAGGCGCATTACGAAGAAGACAGCTGCGTTTAATTTTAGGTGGAAAAATGAAACCGAGTGACGCTAAAGAGCTAAAAGCATTGTTCTTTAAGGATTAGCTAAGGCTAATATCCTATCGAATTCAGCACGCTTTATAGGCATTACAGAAAGGCGACTCTGCTTAATTAAGGAAATATCTTTAAGCATGTTGTCTTTTTTAATTTGCTCTAAAGTAACCGGAGTTGCTAACGTTTCTACCGGCGAAATATTTACAACCACCCAATTTGGATCTTCAGTGGTAGGATCTTGATAAAACTCTTTTACTATTTTAGCTACTCCTACTACTTCTTTGCCTATATTACTATGGTAGAAAAGTACTAAATCACCTTTCTTCATCTCACGCAGGTTGTTTCTGGCCTGGTAATTTCTTACACCATCCCAAAAAGTTTCTCCATCCTGAAGCATGCGCTCCCAGCTATATTTATTAGGTTCTGATTTTACGAGCCAATGATTCATAGTTCTTATTAAGACTTAAAAATAGGAAAAATAAGGGAAAAAGCTAAAAGCTAAAAGCTAAAAGCTAAAAGCTAAAAGCTAAAAGCTAAAAGCTAAAAGC
>CAZOVM010000007.1:72397-125958 GCA_964583395.1 uncultured Pedobacter sp.
TAAAATTCTTACTATTAAGTTACAAAAAAAATTCGGCATTTCCAAATATTACTAAGTATTTATATATTAAAATAGGTAACTTATCAAGTTTCAATTAATAGTATTATTCACATAAAGCGACAGTATCTTTAACAGAAAAAACTCACTGAAAGTCTATTTATTGATCTTTTATTAGTGATTATCATGAGTTCACTAATCGAATTATTGCTCCTATAAAGATTAAAAATGCAAAGCAGTGCAATGCTATTTGTGCTACATTAAGTTTTCTTAAATAGGCTACTGTATAACTAGGACGATAAACTATGTTTACAATAAAAAAAGCCACATAAATGCTTAACAAAAAAAACACAAAATAGAAAGTCAGATTTTCCATAAATTTCATATACTAATTACCACCATTCCATACAATCTCCGAATTCCAGTCTTCATAGAACAAACTTCGAGGATTTTGCGTTAGGGATTGAAGCGGCATCCTTTTTAAAAAGCGAAGCGATTAAAAAGATACAGCGGAAAGCCCGACCCGAGGAACAAGGGGAACGCCCAAAAGAGAAAAGTTCTTACTATTAAAATACAAAAAATATTCGGCATTTCCAAATAATATCACACAAAAAAAGTCCTTCCGAAAGCGGAAGGACTTTTCGATATGATTTAAAATCAGTTACTTACTATTTTTTATCAATAGCTTTTTCAATTTTATCAGAAAGATCCTCTAAGTGGAATTTCGACATTGAATCAGCCTGACTATTAGTAGCAGCTTTAATTTTTGTGTTTAATGCTTTTAATTGACCTTTAGCGTAAGATTGAGCATCGTTTACTGCAATACTAGTTGGTCTACCAAAAGAAACCACTCCAGCAGCAGGTGTCACTGGCGCAGGATATGCAACAGCGATTAACTTATCTACGTAAGATTTTTGAAGATTTCTACGATAGATATCAATAGCAGCGTTGGTTTTAATCTCAGTAAAAATAGAGTTTTCCATATCTGTAAAGAAGTCACTGATTTTGTATGCAGTAGGACCATCAGCATTTTCTCCATTAATTAACTTAGTTAAAGTATTGGTTCCTAACAAACGCGCCATAGTTGGATTTTGCAATGCATTAATAATATCTAAAGCATTCTCACCTGTTTTATCTAACGTGTTTTGATCGATAATCCAAGTAGGCGTTTTAAACAATTGCGCATCCAAGAAAGCCATCGCCTCACGTTGTTTAGCTGCTGGTGTACGCTCATAAATGTTTCCACCTTGCTCAAGCGTTTTTGGAGTTTCCATTAAACCACCAACATTTTTGTTAACGTGGCCCATGTATCTGCCAAACTGACCTCTTAACTGAGCATACATATTTTTCAGATTATCATAACCTTCGTTTTTAGTTTTAGTCCACTCAGGTAAATTTTTAAGAATTGCTTGTAGGTTTTTAATACCGTAAGTACTTGCCACCATTGCATTATCAGAAAGATCTTCACTTTGCGAACGTGGATCATCTGGATTGCTTTCAGTTCCAAACCATAAATATGGATTTTTAGAAGCTTCTACAACTCTTGCATTGATTTTTGTTACATCATCAATATTTTCTTTGTTATAGATTCTATAACCCCAGTCAATAGACCATTCATCATATACCCCTACTCTTGGGAATAATCCTTTAGGGCCAATCTTATCTTCAGGTTGAGCTACATAGTTGAAACGAGCATAGTCCATCATAGATGGTGTATGTCCATTTGCTTCTACCCAAGCTTTATCTCTTAACTTTTCAACCGGAACACTTGAACTTGAACCGTGGTTATGTCTTAAACCTAAAGTATGACCTACTTCGTGTGCAGATACAAAACGGATTAACTCTCCCATTAAATCCTCATCCAACTCCATTTTACGAGCTCTAGGATCTACATTTGCGGTCTGGATAAAATACCAGTCGCGCAACAAGCTTTGGATATTATGGAACCAGTTAATATGAGATTCTAAAATCTCTCCGGTTCTTGGATCAGAAGTACTTGGACCACTTGCATTAGCAATTTCAGATGGTTTGTAAACGATTACAGAGTTTCTTGCGTCATCAATGCTCCAGGTAGGGTCTTGTTGTGGTGTAGGTGCTTCTTTTCCGATAATAGCATTTTTAAAACCTGCCTTTTCGAAAGCTTTTTGCCAGTCATTTACACCTTGAATTAAATATTTAACCCATTTTTTAGGTGTAGCCGGATCAATATAGAATACGATAGGTTTTTGAGGCTCTACCAATTCTCCACGTAAATATTTAGCCATATCTTGTGGTTTTGGCTCTAATCTCCAGCGTTTTGCTAAAGAAATTTCTTTAACACCCTGAGGATTAGCATCAAAATCAGTATATCCTACTGTAAAGTACGCTACACGCGGATCAAACGCTCTAGTTTTCATTGGCACCTTAGGTAATAAAACCATAGAAGCTTTTAATTCTAAAGTACCAAAACCAGCTGCACCACCTGCCGCAGGGGCACCTCCTGCACCAGGAGCTGCTGTTAAAGCATAAGTTTTAACTGCCGAAATATCAACGTTAGCAGGGAAAGATTTTACCGCTGTAATGTAACTTCTATCTGCTTGCTGTGCACCTAATCTAGATCTCGTTTTAGCAGCAGGAGAACTGAAATAAAGAATCTCATTGTCTGAATTAATGTAAGTAGTAACATCAATTACAGAAGCATCGTTAGATGTAGAGAAAGCCGCAATATTAAATGCACCAGCAATTGCCTGGATATTGTTACGTTGTATGTTTTGATACATAGACGCATTTGTATCAGGACTATAAACTCTATAAGATATTTTTCTTAAGAAAATTTTGTTGCTAGGCCCTTTTTCAAATCTAATAACATTGCTGTTAATCTGATCTCCAGAATAGGTTTGTGCAGCACGTAAATCTGCACTTGCTTTAGAAATACGTGTAATCACCAAAATATCTCTACCCAATAAAGAGTCAGGGATTTCGAAGAAATATTTATCGTCGATTTTATGCGTCGTAAACATTCCTCTTTGCGTGATAGCTTTATCTGTAATAACAGCAGAATAAGCCTTTGGCGCAGTTGAAGCAGCAGCTCCCGGAGGCGTAGCCCCTCCTGCACGACGTGTAGTATCTGTCTGAGCAGATGCAAACGTAACGCTACCAACAGCCAAGGCAATTAGTAATAGTTGTTTTTTCATTTTATTAAATTTGTTTTTAGATGTTTGTTTGTTGTAAAAAAGAAACTTGTTTAAGTCATATAAACCTACATAACCTAAGCAATTCCATAATCGCTAAATATAAAGATTTCTATCACTAAAAAGCAAAGCCTTATAAATAACTTTAATGATACATTACTAATGAATAATCTTGAAAATAAGCTCTTTCAGTAATTGCCCGTCATTTACGTTGCCCGTACTATCTAACCCCTTACTTTTTAAATCGTACTCCCTCAAATAGCCAAACACCTGAATTACTTTATGTTGAGAATAATTTCTTGCAGCTAACTCATAATCCTTTAAGAAAAAAGGATTTACCCCTAACTCTTTTGCTGCATTTGCCTTATTCTCGAGATTATGATATTTTAAAATCTTTGTAAACCAACTATTCAAATTGGCTAATACCATAAACATGGGATTAGATTTCGGATTATCTGCAAAATATTGAATGATTTGATTGCACTTCAACACATTTCTAACCGTTAAAGCTTTCTGCAACTCAAATACATTATAATCTTTACTAATCCCTATATTCCTCTGAATATGATCTGTATTAATTGTAGTACCTGACGTTAAATTTAAAAGCAACTTATCAGTTTCATTGGCTACTTTCGATAAGTCAGTTCCCAAATACTCGGCCATGAGTGCCGCAGCTTGTGGAGCTATTTGAGCACCTTTAGATCTTACCAGATCTTCTATCCAAGGGGCTAATTTATAATCACGAACGGGTTCTGATAAAAATACAGTTCCAGACTTTTCTATTACTTTATATATTTTTTTACGCTTATCGAAATTGGCATACTTATATGCCAGCACTAATATTGTGCTAGCTAAAGGCTTTTCAAAATAAGCCAAAACATGTTCATTAGACTCCTCTTTTCCCCATTTTAAATCCTGTGCTTCCTTAACAATTATTAGTTGATATTCAGACATCATCGGGTAACGCTTAGCAGCATTTAAAACAGTAGACATATCCGTATCTTTTCCATACAGTATAGTCTGATTAAAGCCTTTTTCCGCGTCGTTAAGTACCGATTCTTCTAACAAATCTGTTAACTGATCTATAAAATACGGCTCCTCGCCATGCAATAAGTAAACTGGTTTAAATTTCCGGGCTTTAATATCTTTTGATAGCTCTGCTAAAGTCATCCCCAAATGTAGCCCATTGCAAATTAAATTCCGACTTTAGAATGAAAATCTTTGTCGAAAGATTAGTTTTGCATCATGTCGTTTACTCCTACCAAATTAATGTTACCCTTTTACCCTTTTAAAATCACCATTAGAAACGGGCAACATTATATTTTTGATGAACTACGAAAGAAACATTTGGTATTAACACCAGAAGAATGGGTACGCCAACACTTTATCATGTACTTAATTTCTGAAAAGCAATTTCCAAAGACACTAATACAGATAGAAAGTGGTTTAAAATTAAACAGCTTGCAAAAGCGAACAGATATTGTTGTATTTAATAAATCTGGAGAAAAATTAATGATTATCGAGTGCAAAGCACCTTCCATAAAAATAAATCAGGCAGTTTTTGACCAAGCTGCCCGATATAACTCCGTTCATAAAACTCCTTGGATTGTGGTTACAAATGGAATAGTGCATTATTATGCCTCTATTGACCATGAAAAAACTCAATCCACTTTTATTGAAGATTTACCTTTATTCAGTAACTTATAATTGCGTTACAACGCTTTAATGCTCTCTTCTATTAAAGCAATTTTAGATTCAGCATCTGCTTTTTTATTACGCTCGTTCGTAATTACCGCTTCTTTAGCATTCTGAACAAATTTTTCGTTGTTCAATTTTGCGTTTATAGACTTTAAAAACCCTTGTAGATATTCGAGTTCCTTGGTTAATTTTTCCAATTCAGCTTCTTTATCTACTTCTATTTCTAACGGAATAACAAATTCATCCTTACCTACAAAAAACCCTATCCCTTTAGGTAAAGTCTGACCTGATGTATAAGAACTTAAATTTCCCAGCTGCTTTAGAATATGTTCCCATTGAACCAAACTATCTTCACCTGCTGGTTTAACCAGTAAATCTAATGGTGTTTTTGGAGATAACTGCTGTTGATTTCTCACATTTCTAATCTCAGAAACAATGCTTTTCACAACCTTTCCTTGATTTAAGATTTCCGAGTCATAAATTGCTGAAAGTGGATAATTTGCTACAATACAACAATCATCGGCCGTTCTAGATTTAAAAAGATCATCATGCCACAATTCTTCGGTAATAAACGGCATAAACGGATGTAATAGTTTTAAAATATCTTCAAAAAAAGCAATCGTTTCGGCATGTGTTTCCGCATCTATAGGTTGAAGATAAACCGGCTTCACCATTTCTAAATACCAGGCACAAAAATCATCCCACACCAATTTATAAGTAGCCATTAAAGCTTCAGATAGTCTATATTGATTAAAATTATCTTCTATTTCCTTTAGCGCTTCGTTAAATCTATTTCTAAACCAATTAATAGCAGTAGTATTTGGATTTTTAAGTGTCTGATCTACGTCCCACCCTTTTACCAATCTAAATGCATTCCATATTTTATTGGCAAAGTTTCTTCCCTGCTCAATATAGCTTGCATCAAACATTAAATCATTTCCTGCCGGAGAGCATAACAACATACCCACACGCACTCCATCGGCTCCATACTCTTCAATTAAACCAATCGGATCGGGAGAATTTCCCAACGATTTAGACATTTTTCTACCTAGCTTATCTCTTACAATTCCTGTCAAATAAACGTTAGTAAATGGTTTTTGACCTTTAAACTCATGCCCAAACATAATCATTCTAGCTACCCAGAAAAACAATATCTCGGGAGCTGTCACTAAATCATTAGTAGGATAATAATACTGTATATCTTTATTATCGGGGTCTTTTAATCCGTCAAATACAGTAATTGGCCATAAGGCTGATGAAAACCAGGTGTCTAACACATCATCTTCCTGTCTTAAATCACTGGCCTGCAATGCCGGATTGATAGCGATAGCTTTTTCTAAGGCCAACTCTATTGTTTTTGCTACCACAAAACTTCCATCTGGTAAGTACCATGCCGGAATTCTTTGTCCCCACCACAACTGCCTGCTAATATTCCAATCGCGAACGTTCTCCATCCAATGTTTATAGGTATTAATAAACTTTTCTGGAATTAACTTTATCTCACCATTTAGAACATCATTTAAAGCGGGTTTTACGAGGTCATCCATTTTACAAAACCACTGCATTGATAAGCGCGGTTCTATTACAGCATCGGTTCTCTCAGAAAATCCTACTTGCGATTTATATTCTTCAATTTCTACTAAATTGCCTGCCTCTTCTAAAAGTTTGGCTATTTTTTTACGAGCAATGGCTCTGTCTTCACCTATTAAAATTTCAGCTTTATCATTTAGTGTACCGTCGTCGTTTAAAATATCTATAACTGGCAAATTATGTCTAATCCCTAATTCATAGTCATTTAAATCATGCGCCGGAGTTACTTTTAGACATCCCGTACCAAACTCCATATCTACGTAAGCATCTTCAATTACAGGAATACTTCTATTAATTAATGGAATAAAAACACGTTTTCCTTTTAGTGAATGGTAGCGTTCATCAGCCGGGTTTACACAAATTGCGGCATCAGCCATAATTGTTTCGGGACGTGTGGTTGCTATTGTTAAATAGCTATCGTCACTGCCCTCTATTTTATATCTAATGTGATACAGTTTTTGCTGTACTTCTCTTCTGATTACTTCCTCATCCGAAACGGCTGTTTTTCCGGCCGGATCCCAGTTAATCATGCGCACACCGCGATAGATCAATCCTTTTTCATATAAATGAATAAAAGTATCAATTACCGAATTAGAAAGATCTTCGTCCATCGTAAAGCGTGTTCTATCCCAATCACAACTTGCGCCTAATTTCTTTAATTGCTCAAGAATAATTCCTCCATACTTCTCTTTCCATTCCCACGCATATTTTAGAAATTCTTCTCTTGTTAGGTCAGATTTATTTATTCCACGCTCTTTTAACATTGCTACAACCTTCGCTTCGGTAGCAATAGATGCATGATCTGTTCCAGGAACCCAACAAGCATTTTTACCCATCATTCTTGCTCTTCTAATCAAGACATCCTGAATAGTATTATTAAGCATATGCCCCATATGAAGCACACCCGTAACATTTGGAGGTGGAATTACAATTGTATATGGCTCCCTGTCATCAGGTTCTGAATGAAAGAATCCTTTAGATAACCAGTAACTATACCATTTATTTTCTGTAGACTGAGGGTCGTATTTAGTTGGGAAATTCATTTGTTCTATTAGATAAGCAAATCTAACAATTTCAATTGCGATACTGAAATTATAGTTTGTTGTTTTGTTGACTTTTGTTACAAAATAAGTGGAACAATTAGATTACTATTGTAAAATCTAATTAAGAAAAAAGATGAACGCGCATTTCATTAAAAAGTGGATTATCTGTACAGCTATCACTATTATAGGATTTAGCAAAGCAGAAGCTCAACAAAGAAAATATATAAATCCCGAAAACATGGATTTATCTATTAAACCAGGAGATGATTTTTACAACTATGCTAGCGGCATTTGGGTAAAAAACAACCCTGTACCTCTAAAAGAAACCAGATGGGGAACATTCAATGAATTACGTGAGTTTAATATTCAGGCAGTAAAAAAGCTGGTTGAAGATGCAGCCGCTAATAAAACAGCTCCTAAAGGCTCAGTGATAAGAAGAGTGGGCGATTTTTATGCTGCTGCAATGGATAGTTTAACCATTGAAAAATTAGGCTTTACACCCATTAAAAATGATTTAAAAGAAATTGATAAAATTAAAAATGTAGACGACTTACTAAGTCATGCTGCAAAAATGCGCGTTAATGGTATTGGAACTGCTTTATTTGGTTTAAGCGTTGCACAAGATAGAAAGCAAGTAGAAAAATACATTGTAAACATATCGCAAGGTGGCACCACCCTATCTGACAGAGATTATTATTTAAAAAATGATTCTCGAAGCACCGTAATTAGAAGTGCTTATATAGAATACGCAAAAGAATTGTTCGAATTAACAGGCTCTAACAGTCAAGATGCCGCAGAGCAATCAATGGCCATTATACGTTTAGAAACAAGTTTAGCCGAACATCAAATGAGTAGGCTTGAAATGCGCGACCCTTACAAAACCTATAACAAGTTTACCATTGCTGACCTAAACAAAATTACACCAAATATTAAATGGGATATTTTATTACCAAAATATCATATAAACTCCAAAGATTCGCTATTGGTAAATTCACCCCAGTTTTTTAAGGGATTAAGTTGTTTACTAGTTTGTTATTCATTAGACGACTGGAAAGCATATTTAAAATGGAACGTCCTAAAAAACGCTGCACCCAATTTAAGTTCATCATTTGTAAATGCTGTTTTTGAATTTGATCAAGTTCAAACGGGTCAAAAAGTACAAACCCCACGCTGGCAAAGAATGTCGTTGTTAACAGACAGAACGCTGGGCGATTTATTAGGTCAACTATATGTTGCTGAATACTTCAAGCCAGCATCGAAGGTACGTATGGACGAAATGATTACCAATCTTAAAAAAGCTTTTGAAATTAGAATTAATGGCTTGGAATGGATGAGCGCAACCACTAAAGTGCAAGCTTTAGCTAAACTCAACACTTTTAGACCAAAAGTAGGTTATACAGAGAACTGGCGTAATTACAACGGTTTAGAAATAAAACCGGATGCTTATTTCCAAAACTTAAGAAATGCCGCAGCTTGGGCGTATAAAGAAAATATAACAAGACTAGGTAAACCGATCGACAGAACACGCTTTGGAATGACACCGCCAACCGTAAATGCAAGCTACAATGCTACAATGAATGAAATTCAATTCCCCGCCGGAATTCTACAATTTCCTTTCTTCGACCCTAATGCAGATGACGCAGTAAATTACGGAGGTATTGGAGCAGTTATAGGCCATGAAATATCACACGGATTTGATGACTCAGGAAGTCAGTATGACAAAGACGGAAATCTTAAAAACTGGTGGACTAATGAAGATAGGGCCAAGTTTAATGAACGAACAGATTTATTGGTAAAGCAATTTAACGACTATACCGTTTTAGATACCGTTCATGTAAATGGTAAGCTTACGTTAGGAGAAAATATTGGCGATTTAGGTGGATTAAATGCTGCTTATACTGCATTTATGATGACTGACCAATACAAGAAAAGTGAAAAAATTGATGGATTTACGCCAAGTCAACGTTTTTTCTTAAGCTGGGCACAGGTGTGGAGAGGAAATATTCTACCAGAAAATGCTGCTCAATTAATCAAAACAGACTCACATTCTCCCGGCCCTTACCGCACCATTGGTCCGCTGGTAAATATGGACGAATGGTACAAGGCATTTAATATACAGCCACAAGACAAACTCTATAAAAAACCGGAAGACAGAATTAGAATCTGGTAATTAAAAGGCTCCATTATTAATAATGGAGCCTTTATTACAAATAAGCTGCTTGAATTTTTTTACTTAATTTACTCAACACCAACAACCTGCTATTTAAAATAAATTCTTTCAATTCTTTTTCAGTAAGCACATCAAAGTTTTCTACAGAAATCCAGTGCCTTTTTGCCATGTGAAAAGCTTGCTTAATTCCCGGTCTTGCCACTGCATTATCAAAATCTTCAGGATCTATTTTTAAGTTAATATTATGTGGTGGCTCTAAGCAATAAAGCAAGAAAATTTTATTCTCAACCATAAAGCAAAGGTGCTCGCCCCATTTTATATCTTCAGTTGTACCTTTTAGACTCAAACAATAATCGCGAAGTAATTCAATATCCATACTATAAATTTAGGATTAAGTTAATCGCTTTAGTTATTTTTGACAAATGAATTTGTTAACATCTACCGGCGACGGGTCTAACACACTGTTCAATGAAAAAATAGGTGAAAATTATCACTCTAAACACGGGGCTTTACAGGAGAGTAAACATGTTTTTATTGAAGCTGGGCTAAAAGCTACAATAGAAAACAAGAAAGAACTACATATTTTTGAAGTAGGGTTTGGAACGGGTTTAAATTTCCTGCTTTCATTAGATGAGTGTATTCAAAAAAACATCCAATTACATTATACTGCACTAGAACCCTTTCCTTTATCTGTAGCAGATTTACAACCGCTAAATTATAGGCAATACATTTCTGACAATATTTGGTCAGAATTTATTCATCTATATGACCCCGAAAAAAGCTCTTCTATTCAATTCTCTGACGGCAGTACGCTAGAGTTATATATTGAAACGTTAGAAAAATTTGCTCCCAAAAAACAATTTGATTTAATCTATTTCGATGCTTTTTCTGTAAGGCATCAACCAGAATTATGGTCGGATGAGATTATTTTAAAAACCTGTGAGATGCTAAAATCAGGAGGCATTTTTGTAACTTATGCCATCACTGGAAAACTCAAAAGAGCAGTTGTTGCTGCTGGCTGCTCCCTAGAAAAGCTGACAGGTGCTCCCGGAAAAAGAGAAATGCTTAGGGCAACTAAAATATAAGAAAAATTATGCAAAAAAACAATATACCAGCTATTGAAATCACCCCCGAAAAAGCATTTTTAAGGCTTTTAAATGTGTTAAACACGTTAAGAGAGCAATGCCCCTGGGATATGAAGCAAACTATGGAGTCTTTGCGCTATCTAACGATTGAAGAAACATATGAATTATCTGATGCAATTATAGAGGGCAATTTAGATGAGGTTAAAAAAGAATTGGGTGATGTAATGATGCATTTAGTTTTTTATGCCCGCATAGCTGATGAAAAAAATGCTTTTACGATAACAGATGTATTAAACGGTGTATGCGACAAGCTGATCAACAGACATCCCCATATTTATGGCGATATAGAAGTAAATAATGAAGAAGACGTAAAACGTAATTGGGAACAGATAAAATTAAAAGAAGGCGTAAACAAAACTGTTTTAGGAGGTGTACCGGTTTCTCTCCCATCGTTGGTTAAAGCAGGAAGGCTACAGGAAAAAGCCCGTGGGGTAGGTTTTGATTGGGAAAATAAAGAACAGGTTTGGGAAAAAGTAGAAGAAGAATTAGCAGAATTTAAAGCCGCTTACAATCAGGATGCTGATAAAGAAATAGACATGAACGAAGCCGAAAGTGAATTCGGAGATTTACTTTTCTCATTAGTTAATTATGCTAGATTCATAAAAATAAACCCTGAAAATGCTTTAGAGCGGACCAATAAAAAATTTATCAAAAGATTTCAACATCTCGAAAAAAGAGCCAGCGAGTTAGGGAAAAACTTAGCGGATATGACCTTAGCCGAAATGGACATTTACTGGAATGAAGCTAAAACTTTGTAAATAAACTAGCCGTATTTACGCTTTTTATTCATTTTTAATTTATCGCCAATACCATAATTAAATGTCTTTGCATTTGCTTCTTTCTTTTTATGAAAGGCAGTATCGTTGCTCTCTTCTACCTGTTGAGCTTTCTTTGGCTTAGATTTAGCTGCTCTTAAAGATTCAGGCAATTCTTGATAAGAAATAGCAGAACCTATTGCATGCTCTAATTTCTTTATAGTGCTCATCTCGGCATCTGCAACATATAATTGAACAAAACGCTTTACACCATCATTTTCAATAAACGACAACATCAATTGTTGACTTTCCGGTATCTCAACATGTATCATTGAAGATATTAAAGACAGGTCATAAGGTGGCTGACTTTCATGAGCAACAATTAAAATCCTTAAAGATTCCTCTTCAAAAAACATTTCCATCTCTTCTATACCATCCTGACTTGAGTCTATTGGTTGATAAATGACCGGACTTAAATGCTGAATTTCTTTATATATATTTCTGGCAGTAATTTTAGAATTTGCAAAAATCACCACCTTTTCGAATAATTCTGGCTGAGATAAGAAATAGTTTAGTAAGTTTAATTTAGTTTGAAAATTAGGCACTTCAAACATTTGAACGTCTTGAATATCTATCGTATTATCCGAAATTTCTGAAACTTCAATCACGACTGGATCTTCTAAAAATGAAGATATCTGCTCCGTTAGCTTTCTTGTTAACACACTTGTAAACACCAAGTACTGGCATTTACCAGCACTACGCGCCAATTCGTTAATAGGCAACTGCTGTCCCGCAACAATTAGCTCATCAGCGTCATCAATTATGAACGACTGTAATCTGTTCATATTTAAACCTAGCTTTAAATAAATAGCTCTCGCTCTTGCAGGAGTGGCAACTACAACATCTACACCTTCCATCAATTCGGAGATCTCTTCTTCCATACCGCCCGACCCGAACAAACCTGCAATTCGTAAACCGCGATTACCCGCTAATAATTTAAAAGTATCTATTACTACCTGCCCTCTTTCCTGATCTTTAACTAAAATCAAAACTTTTGGAGCTTCATCGTTACTGTATTTTAAACGCATTAATACGCCTAAAATATAAGCTGTGGTTTTACCAGATAAAGAAGGAGCAATTGCAACAAAACTTTGTCCGCCAACAATCCTTGTTAACGTACTCAATTGTATTTCTCTTGCTTGCGCTAAGCCTGCATCCTGCATTGCGTTGTACAAAGATTTGCTTAACTTTAATTGCTCTAATCCCACTTTATATAAACTTTAAGAATGCAAATTTAATCAATTTTATTGGATACACTCGTTCGCTTTGCTACCTTTAAAATTTTTGATACAAATCACATAATTACCATCTTATTAGTAAGTTTAAAAAAAACGAATTTTAGAATATGAAAAAATGGATCCCCAGTTTGTTTTTTATAGCCGTATCTGGTGCTGTATATGCCCAAGATGAAGTAAGCTATAAAACACCCGCACCTGCTATAACTGAACTATTATTGGCAAAAGCCACACCTTCAGTGTCTATTGACAGCAAGGCCGAATGGATTTTACTTAGTGAAAGAAACTCTTTTCCTTCTGTTGAAGAATTAGCACAACCAGAATTTAAAATTGCTGGTATGCGTATCAATCCAAACAACTATACTTTGAGCAGACAAACGTATATTAACAACTTTATTTTAAAGAACGTTAAAACAAATGTCACTACAAATGTTTCGGGGCTACCAACTCCCTTAAATGCTACCAGTATTAGCTGGAGCCCTGATGAGTCTAAAATTGCTTTTGTAAATGTAGGTAATACCGAAAATGATTTATATTTAATAGACGTTGCTACAAAAAACGCCACAAAAATAAGTAAGTCGCCTATACACTTAATAATGGGAGGTGGTATTTCGTGGATCGACAATTCGACACTTCTTTACAAAACTGCTATAAGGCCAGCAAATCAAGCGCCCGCAAAACCGTTACGACCTAATGGTCCAACTATTCAAGAAAATCTGGGTAAAGTAGCTCCCAGTGCAACTATTCAGGATTTAATAAAATCTCCTTATGATGAGCAATTATTTGAATTTTTTGCGACATCACAATTAGTAGAAAATAAAGATGGTATTGAAACGCCGATAGGAAAGCCTTCTATTTACAGCAGTATTTCTCCGTCACCAGACAAAAATTATTTGATGCTGAGAACTATCAACAAACCTTTCTCTTATTTAGTTTCGGCACCTGGTTTCCCATCCACAATAAACATTACAGATAGAAAAGGGAATGTTGTTAAAAAACTGGTTGATTTGCCATCAACCGAGGTTAGACCTTCAGGTTACGACAACGTCCAAAATGTAGCAAGAAGCTTTAGCTGGAGAGACGATCAGCCGGCAACTATAACTTATGTTAAACCTTTAGACGGTGGTATCATGAAAACAAATGTTGAATACCATGATGCACTATATGCTTTAACTGCACCTTTTAGCGGAGAACCTGTTGAATTACTAAAAACTAAAACCCGCTTTAGCAATATTTCATGGGGAACACCAGAATTTGCATTGGTTTATGAGAGCAACAGAACCAAACAAATGTCGACCGTAAACCGTTTCAATCCTAAGACCGGTGCGTTAGAATTATTATATGAAAGAAGTACTACCGATGCATACAACAATCCGGGTTCACCATTTACTAAAAAGAATATTTATGGTAGAAATGTGCTTTACCTTGTAGACAAAGGCACTAAATTATTAATGAACAACACAACGGGTGCTTCCGACAAAGGAGATTTACCATTCTTAGCTAAATATGATCTTAAAACTAAGAAAAATGAAATTATCTGGAGAAGTTCGCCAGGTAGTTTCGAATCTGTGACAGATATTTTAGATCCTGATAAACTGGTTTTAGTTACCAGAAGAGAATCTCAAAAAGATGTCCCTAACTTCTATATCAAAAACTTGATATTAAGAATTGCAGATCAGAAAATAACAGATTTCCAAAATCCTTACCCTCAATTGGAAGGCGTAACAAAACAAAAAATCTCTTATAAAAGAGCCGATGGTGTTGATTTAACAGGCGATTTATATTTACCAAAAGGATATAACAAAGAAAAAGACGGTCCGTTGCCTGTACTTATATGGGCATATCCAAGAGAGTTTAACTCTGCTGCTGATGCTGCTCAAATTAGAGGATCGCAAGATAAGTTTACTATGATTAATTCGGGTGGCCCTTTATTCTTTGTAACTCAGGGATATGCTATTTTAGATAATGCAGAAATGCCAATTGTTGCACAAGAAGGTAAAAGACCAAATGATACATTTGTAGAACAGCTTAAATTAAATGCCGAAGCAGCAATTAATAAATTATCAGAAATGGGCGTTGGAGATAGAAACAGAATGGCAATAGGCGGACATAGCTATGGTGCATTTATGACAGCTAACTTATTAGCTCATAATACTGGTTTATTTAAAGCCGGTATTGCCAGAAGTGGTGCTTATAATAGAACATTAACACCTTTTGGTTTCCAGAATGAGGACAGAACATACTGGGATGCTCCAGAATTATACTACAGAATGAGTCCTTTTAGTTATGCTAATCAAATAAAGACACCTTTGTTATTGGTTCATGGTGATATGGATGAGAACCAAGGAACTTTCCCTATTAATAGTGAACGACTATTTAATGCAATTAAAGGATTTGGAGGTACAACCAGATTTGTATACCTTCCTTATGAAGGGCATGGATACAGAGCACAAGAAAATATATTACACCAATTATGGGAAATAAATACCTGGCTAGACACTTATGTAAAGAATGCAAAATAGTTAAGCAACATAAAAGAAAAACCGCTTTCAGTAAATTTGAAAGCGGTTTTTTTATTGCTTTATTAACCGGGCTGCAAACATAGAATCTGCTTTATTGGCATACCCTTTTATAATTTGTTTACGCTCTAACTTTAACGGAAAATTATCCAATAAATATTGAACAACATCTTCATTTTCTTCCTTAAAAACTGAGCAAGTTATGTACACCAACGGTTTACCAGATTTCAAATAAGGAATAACGTTAGAAGCGATATTCTTCTGAAGACTAGAAAATTGATGAATTTTTTGTTCTTTAAAGCTCACTAACATTTCTGGTGTTCTACCCCACGTTCCGGACCCAGAGCATGGAACATCTAAAATAATTCCATCAAATTCATAATGGTGCAATACCTGTTCATTATTCTGTAGTAAATCTAAAACCTTGGATTGATATTTTTTTAAACCAGCTTGTTGAAAGCGTAAGGCTAAATTCTGTAAAATAGACGCTCTGTTGTCACTAACTAACAACTGAATAGTATATTCTTGCTGAAACAAAAGCAAAGACTTGCCTCCAGAAGCAGCACAACAATCCCACCAATAATCATATTTATTGGGTTGCATAAATTCTGCGGTCTTTTGTGACGATAAATCCTGAATTCTATAATTCATATTTTCTGGGATCACTGTTTCCAGTTTTGTAGCATTTGGAAAGCTTGCAGAATTTGCATTTAACCTTTTAAATCCCACACTATTTATATCTAATAGTTGCTCAATCTTGTCCATTTCAAAATCTGAAGCAGCAATAAAAACATCAGGTTGAACAAAGTGCGCTTCTTGAAATCGATCATTTTCAACTTCTAAAGACAGATGGCTGTGAAATTGAAAGACATCATTTAAATTAAAATCAACAAATTTTTTCTTGATTTCTTTTAGTTTTTCAGAAACAGAACTTTGCTGGAATATTTCAAACTCGGGTAAAGTATTACTTACAATTAATGAGCTGGTAACATTACAAAGAAAATCTGCGACAGCTAATCTAACTATCAATTTTTCTGAAGGAATTGCATTACCGAGTCTAAAAAAGCTGTAAATATATCTGGTAGCCCATCTTCTATCAGACGAACCCATATTTTTATGCTTCTTAAAATAAGCTGGTAAAAACCTATGTAGAGGTATAGAATGATCGTACGCCTCCAGTATAGATTCGAAAGAACGCAATTGATGTTCGATTTTCATTTTTTCTATTTATTCTACAGGCAGTAACTGAAAATTTTTATATCTTAAAATTACTGTCTCTGTATTCATATATCCCAGTTGGGGATCTACTTCGAAATTAAATTGATTTTGCAGTCCTTGATATTTATTATCTTCTAAATATTTATAATAATTAGAACCATGCTCTGCCAGCAATTTAGAGAAATATAAACCTGTATCGTAACCTTTAAAAGTAAATTCTGTTGGCTCAAAGTTATAGGTTTCTCTATACTTTTTAACAAAATCTATTACATGCGTATCTTTGTAATTTACATAATAAGAAGAAGTAAGCGCTACATTTAAAGCTTGAAGCTTCTCTACTGTATAAGTTTGTTTGAGCCAATTAGGATGACCAAAAACATCTAACGCCAATGAATATCTTTTTTTTAATGCTACCAGTTTATCAATAGTTTGATTTACTACATTTTTATCAAATGAGCTTACCAAAACCACATATCTTTTATCTTTCTGAATTTTTTTTTCAAATTCGTTGATACTTGTATACTCTACAAACTCATGCTTGCCAGAAGCTGAATTTAAATTATTTCTCAATCTTAAACCAAAGTTTTGATCACTGGCAGTGCCATGTAACAAAACGATTTGTAAGTTAGCTGCTGTATAAGCCTTGTTTACATACTTTGTTATTTTATCAGCATGCAATTTTATATTAGGCACCAATGATATTAAATGTTTGTTTTTAAATTCATCTGGGTCTGTAGCCGCTAAAGGAGATATGAAATGTTTATTCCCCAGTTCTACATTTTTGATGTTTTCCGGAAAAACTGGACCAACTATCAAATCTGCTTCTTTTACAGCTGTATTTTTTAGTAATAAAGCCATATTTGCAGAAGAACTTTCGCTATCTATTACATTTATCTCAAAGTTTCTACCTTTTTCGGCGGTCAAATTCACGGCGGTTATAAACCCCTGATAAAATTCGATCGCCATGCTTGCATTTTCTAATCCACTAGGTGTAGACAAATTAGCAGTTTTGGCTTTAAAGGGAAGCAACAGCGCTACTTTAGCAGGCCCATTTCTATTAATATCTTTAGAAACAGCTATTTCCTCTGTAGATTCTTGTTTAGGCTGACTATCGGTTATTACTGGTCTTACTTTAGGACTACAAGAAGCAAACAATAATAAAAGAACTAGAATAATTAATCTATTCCCATTCAATTGTTGCAGGTGGTTTTGAACTAATATCATACACAACTCTATTGATGCCTTTCACTTTATTAATAATTTCGTTTGAAATTCTGGCTAGTACAGTGTAGGGTAAATGACACCAATCTGCAGTCATACCGTCTACTGACTCTACAGCTCTCAGGCAAATTACATTTTCGTAGGTTCTTTCATCTCCCATTACTCCAACAGATTGAACAGGCAAGAAAATAGCTCCTGCTTGCCAAACCTTATCATATAACCCCTCTTCTCTTAAAATGTTTATATAAATCGCATCTGCTTGCTGCAAAATATTTACTTTCTCGGCGGTAACATCTCCCAAAATTCTGATTGCTAAACCGGGGCCCGGAAAAGGATGACGAGAAAGAATAAAATCTTCTATTCCTAAACTCTTACCAACTCTTCTAACTTCGTCTTTAAAAAGTGTATTCAAAGGCTCCACCACTTTCAATTTCATAAAATCAGGTAATCCGCCAACATTGTGGTGAGATTTAATAGTTGCAGATGGCCCCTTAACAGATACCGATTCAATTATATCTGGGTATATAGTCCCTTGAGCTAACCAAACCACATCTTTAACATCATGTGCTGCATCATCAAAAACTTCTATAAATACTCTTCCTATCGCTTTTCTTTTTAGTTCAGGATCTTTAACACCTGCTAATTGACTTAAAAATCTGTCTTTAGCATCAATTCCTGTAATATTTAATCCCATGTGTTTATATTGTTCTAACACTTGGTTAAATTCATCTTTTCTTAAAAGGCCGTTATCTACAAAAATGCAATGTAAATTAGTTCCTATTGCTTTGTGCAATAAGATAGCAGCAACACTTGAATCTACTCCTCCAGAAAGGCCTAAAACCACTTTATCATTACCAATCTTCTCTTTTAATGCTTGAATAGTTGTTTCAATAAATGCGTCTGGTGTCCATTCTTGACGACAACCACAAATACCCACTAAAAAGTTTTCTAATAACTTTTTTCCATCAATACTATGGGTAACTTCCGGATGGAACTGAATAGCGTAAGAAGAAGTATTTTTAATTTGATAAGCAGCAACGCGTACATGATCGGTACTCGCAATAATTTCAAAATTCTCGGGAACAGCAGTAATGGTATCCCCATGACTCATCCATACCTGCGAACCTGCATCTATACCCTTAAACAAAGGATTTTGGTTGTTTAGAGTCTGTAAATTTGCTCTACCGTACTCTCTAGTTGTCGAAGCTTCTACCGAACCTCCACTTTTTAAAGCCAAATATTGCGCACCATAGCAAACAGCAAGAATAGGAAATCTATCTTGTATTTTTTCTAAATCTATTTGGGGTGCATCTTCCTGTCTTACAGAATACGGACTTCCTGAAAGGATAACACCTTTTACATCTTCATCGAATTCAGGAATATTGTTGTAAGGAAAAATTTCGCAATAAATATTTAGCTCTCTTACACGGCGTGCAATTAACTGTGTAAACTGTGAACCAAAATCGAGTATAATAATCTTCTCTGCCATGGTCAAAGTTACCAATTTGCAGGATATTTTAAGGAAGATTATTTGAAAAAAGGAAGTTAAATAATTTTAAAACTTAACTTTCCGGCAAATGCACAACTTCTACTCCAAATCGGACTAAAAAATCGACACCTTCATCGCTCGGTATCCCTTTGTACGCTGCATATGATTGTTGATAATAAACGTTTTTAATACCAGATGATAAAATTATACGTGCGCACGAAATACAAGGCGATAAAGTTGTATATAAAGTAGCTCCCTCCAGCTTATTTCCATTTTTTATAGCGTAAAGTATTGCATTCTGTTCGGCATGTAATGCTAAAGAACAGCTTCCTTTCGAATCTCTCGCACATCCAGTTTCCGGCCATTCTTCATCGCAGTTGTGTGTACCCGCTGGTGGTCCGTTATAACCAATAGAAATAATACGGGTATCTTTTGTTAAAACTGCACCTACCTGTGCCCTCACACAATGCGACCTAGTAGCCAAATCTGCTGCTAAGTTCATGTATATATCGTTAAACGCCTTTTTATCCATCATTTATTATATTAAAGCTCCCTACGAAAATCAGGGAGCTTTAAATTTATTTATTTAGTGACCTCCTGAGGTATTTTTATCAAAACTTATACCTTGCGCTTTTAGTATTCCTGATACTCTCCAAGCATAGAACATTAAATAAGCAAAACACAGTACGCCAACAATATAACTGTATTGAATTCCAGTAAACTCAGAAACATAACCTTGCAACCAACTTATTATTCCACCTCCCATAATCATCATAATTAGATAAGAAGAACCTTGACTCGTATTTTTTCCTAATCCACTCACTGCTAACGTAAATATACAAGGCCACAATGTACTACAGAATAAGCCTACACTGGTAAATGCGTAAACACTAATCATTCCCGAAGTAAACATTCCCACTAATAACGCCATAATTCCAATAAAAGAAAAGATCAATAACATTCTTGCCGGGTTACCTTTACTCGCTATATCCGCTACAATTAACACTAATATTATTAAGGCATATACATAAAATGGCTGCAAATCGTGTTTTGCAATTGCATTTACCAATAAGAATACTCCAAATGCTAAATATGGCGCTACAAATCTTAATGTTTTCTGCAAACTTATATTACTCGTAAATGCTTCAACAGCGCCAGTCCAACGACCAATCATCATACTTGCCCAATATAAAGAAATGTAAGGAGCTATATCTTTTATAGCGAAGCCTAATTCTCTCTCCATATATTCCGGCAAATTACTTGCTGTAGATACCTCTACACCCACATAAACAAATATGGCAATCATACCTAAAACCAATTGAGGATATTTTAAGGCAGAAGTTTTAGATCCACTATCTTCTGTTTTAGCCTCCACCAAAGTAGGTCGGTCAGGAATGGAAGAAAATTTTAAAAATATAGCAACTGCTAAAAACGCTGCACCTAGAATAAGGTAAGGAACTTTTACACCCTCAATACTAATATGAGCTTCTCCATCACTAACTGCAGATCCAAAAATCGCAAAACTTACAATTAACGGCCCTATAGTAGTTCCTAAATTATTAATTCCACCAGCCATTGTTAAACGCTGCGAACCCGTTTTCATAGCACCTAATGCTATTGCTAATGGATTTGCCACTGTTTGCTGTAGAGAAAAACCAAGTGCTACAATAAACAAACCAGATAACATAAGCGGGAATGACCCTAAGTTAGCAGCCGGATAAAACAATAAAGTTCCTAAGGCAGAAATTGTTAAACCCAAAGCCAAACTGTTCTTGTAACCAATTTTATTAATCAAATCGGTTTTTAACAAAGTTGATATGGCCAGATAAATGAGCGAACCTACCGTATATGCAATATAAAATGCGAGAGAGACTAATTGACTTTCGCTTTGCGATAGATTAAAGGCTTCCTTGAATACTGGTATTAAGATATCATTACTAGCTGCAACGAAACCCCAAAAAAAGAATACAGTTACTAAAGGTATGAACTGCCCCCAGTTGGTTTTAGTATTTTGTTCCATGTTTGGTTTAGTGTTTAAATAATTGTTTATTTTTCGTTAAACATAAATAAAAATTATTGCTTCCTAAAGTGTAATTTTCACACACCTTTAAATTTAAAAAAATTTCAACTTTACCGTAAAAATCGCATCTTGCGGTCAGAATTGAAAGTGCGGATGATTGAAGCAATACTCCAGGGCGTTTGTGCTGGCATAATTTTTTCCTTTATAACAGGACCTGTATTTTTTTCTATGCTTAAAACCAGTATAGAGAAAGGCTTTAAAGCAGGTTTTGCTTTAGCAATAGGTGTTGTATTAAGTGATATAATTTTTATTTTATTAACCTTATTTAGCACCAGCTTAGTTGATATCAATACAGAATATTATACCTACATAGGTTTAATTGGGGGACTATTTCTTTTTGGAGTTGGTTTATTCTATCTTCTAAAAAAAGTTAAAGTAAACTATAATATTTCTGAAGAGATAAAGGTTAAAAAAAGAGGGTATATTTTAAAAGGCTTTTTAATGTGTATACTTTCTCCAACAACTTATATGTTTTGGATAATTGTAGGAGGTATAGTATCGGCTCAATTACATTATCAGTTAAGTGAGAAAATTGTATTTTTTATAGCAGCTATGTGTACTCAATTTTCTGTTGACACTGCTAAAACCTACTATGCTGCAAAACTAAGATATAGAATAAAAGAAAGAACTATTCAAGTACTTAATAGGATTGCAGGTGCAGTAATTTTAATATTTTCTCTGCGAATATTTTTACAACTAATTTTAAAGTATTTATATGAATAAACAACAAAAGAGCTTAATAAGCTCTTTTGTTGTTTCCTTCTTTCCAATTTATAAACGCTTTGTTTACAACTTTGTTTCCTCCGGGAGTTGGATAATCTCCAGAAAAATACCAGTCGCCAGTGTGATCTGGGCAAGCGATATGCAAATTGTCTAATGTCTGATAAATAACTTCAACTTCAGCATTTGTGCCTTCCGGAGTTATAATTTTTGTAATCTGTGCAGATATTTCTTCTTGCGTAAAAGGCTCATAGATTTCTTTTACATGATTAATCATTTCTGATTTAGGGAGGGTTAAAGAAATTAAACATTTCTGATATACACTTTCTATTACCGACTCCATACCTCTTTGCTTCAATAATTGAATAGCTGCCTCAAAGGCCACAAATTCTCCCATTCTACTCATATCAATACCATAACAATCAGGGTATCTTATTTGAGGAGCGGAAGAAACGATAATGATCTTCTTAGGCAGTAAACGATCAATAATTTTAATAATACTCTCTTTTAAGGTAGTTCCTCTTACAATAGAATCATCTACTGCAACCAAAGTATCTTTATAATTATTTATAATGCCGTAAGTTGTATCATAAACATGTGCAACCATATCCTGACGATCAGCATCTTGAGTAATAAAAGTACGTAATTTCACGTCTTTAATAGCCAATTTCTCTACTCTAGGGCGCATAGACAACAAGTCATCTAGACTCGTATCATCTAACACTTCTTTGCGCTTTAATAAAGTATCTTTCTGATAATCTCTAATATATTTATGCAACCCGTCAACCATACCGTAGAAACTTACCTCTGCGGTATTAGGTATAAATGAGAAAACTGTATTTTTAAGATCGTAATTTATAGAGCTTAAAACCTGAGGACATAACAGATTACCTAATTCTTTTCTTTCTTTATAAATATCGGCATCACTACCTCTTGAAAAGTATATTCTTTCGAAAGAACAAGCACGCTTTTCAACCGGTTCTCTATACATTTCTTCAGAAACCTGTCCATCCTTTTTAATAATTAAAGCATGTCCGGGTTTTATTTCCTTAATTTTTGTGAAGTTAATATTAAATGCGGTTTGAATAGCTGGACGCTCAGAAGCTGCAATAACAATTTCATCATCACTATAATAAAATGCGGGTCTAACACCTGCAGGGTCTCGCATTACAAAGGCATCTCCATTTCCAACAATACCGGTAATAGCATATCCACCATCCCAATCTTTAGCAGATCTTTTTAAAATATTTTGGATATTTAAATGTTCTGATATTTTATTGGTAATTTCTACATTCGATAAACCTTCTTGCTTAAAAGAGTCAAACAGGTGTTGATTTTCATCATCTAAAAAGTGTCCTATTTTCTCAAGAACGGTAACTGTATCTGCTTTTTCTTTTGGATGTTGACCTAATTCGTATAATTGCTCTAAAAGCTCATCTACGTTAGTCATGTTAAAATTACCGGCAATAACTAGATTACGTGTCATCCAGTTGTTTTGTCTTAAGAAAGGATGACAATTTTCGATACTATTTTTACCATGAGTACCATATCTTAAATGCCCCATTAAAACTTCACCAACAAAACTCACATTGTTTTTAAGCCATTCGGCGTCCAACATTTTTTCTGGAGAATGCTCTTGAATAGGAACAAATTTATTTTGAACATATTCAAAAATATCGGATACTGCATTTTTAGCCTTAGATCTATATCGGCTGATATATCTACTACCAGGCTTCATATTTAACTTAATAGTAGCTATTCCAGCTCCGTCCTGGCCCCTATTATGTTGTTTTTCCATCAATAGATATAGCTTATTTAAGCCATAAAGTACAGTTCCATATTTTTCCTGATAATACGAAAGTGGTTTTAGAAGGCGGATGAATGCGATTCCACATTCATGCTTAATTTGATCGCTCATTAATTAAGAAGATGAGTTGCAAATTTATTAAAAATTTAACTAACTGAGACTCTTTCTGATTTAATTTCTTTGTCAAAAAATAAAGAAGCATGGTTATTAAACTGTTCTGCACTTCCAGTAGTATAGAATTTCACTGCACTGTTCTTAGACAAAACAACATCTATTTCCTGATGTCTTATCAAATAATTTTGAAGACTGTTTGCAACTATTTCTCCCTGAGAGACTATTTTCACATGACTTGGAATAAATTGATTAATGATAGGTATTAATAAGGGATAATGTGTACAACCTAATAACAATACATCTATTTTTCTATCGTCAATTTTCAGTTCTTCCAAATATTTTTTCACGAAATATTCTGCTCCTTGAGAAAGATATTCCTGATTTTCAATTAACGGAACCCACAAAGGGCAACTTTGCTGATAAACATGAAGATCTGGAAAAAAATGTGCAATTTCTATCGGGTATGAATTAGAATTAATAGTTCCTCTGGTTCCCAAAACAGCTATATTTCCGGATACGGAGAAATTACCTATTGTTTCTGCTGTAGGTCTAATAACTCCGAGTACTCTTTTATCAGGGTATTTATCCGGTAAATCTTTTTGCTGAATGGTTCTAAGAGCTTTAGCAGAAGCTGTATTACATGCAAGAATAATGACGTGGCATCCTTGAGAGAACAACCATTCTACACATTGATAGGTATATTTATAAATAGCCTCGTAAGAATGATCTCCATAAGGGGTTCTTGCATTATCTCCTAAATAAATATAATCATAATCTGGCAATTTTGCAACTATTTCTTTAAAAACAGTTAAACCGCCATATCCCGAATCAAAAACCCCAATTTTCAATTTTTCTTGCATAAAAAAAGCGTCCCGATAGTTCGGGACGCAATTTATAAATATCTATTTAAAATTATGGTTTTGCGCCAGCAGGAATTCCTAATTTTGCTTTTACTAAATCAGAAATATCTTCACCACCACCCCAATAAATAATAGTTGGAGTTTGTCCTGGAGCTGCGGCTAAATCAAATACGTATGTATAACCTTTTTCTTTAGCTACTGCATTTATTGCATCATTAGCTTTCTTTTGGATAGGCGTAAACAATTCGTTTTCTTTATTGGCTACATCCTCCTCAGCTTTAGCGCGCGCATCTTGAATACGTTTCGATAAATCTTGAAGTTCTGCATCCATTTGTTGCAATTCTTTACTCACAGTTTCTCTATTGGCTTCGCTTAGTGTTTTTTGCTTAGCTACCGCTGCATCGTATTTAGTTTGAGCCTCTGCAGTCATTTTGTCAATTTGATCTTGTTTTGTTTGAGAAAATGTCTGTAAAGTGGTAGTAGCCGCTTTAACTTCCGGCATTAATTGTAAGATTTCTGGCGAATTAATATGGGCAAATTTTTGTTGAGCATCAGCGCTATTAGCCGTGAACAAAACCACCGCTACGACTAAAAATACGTTAATTAACTTTTTCATTTTTTTTCTTGTTTTAATTTTTGTGTTAAGCTTTTAATTTACAATAGTTCCTGGTTTAAATCCTAATTTTACAATAACGTCGTTACTTAAATCATAGGAACTACTTGCATATATCATCATAGTTGCATCGCTGCCCTTGTCAAATACAAAATCAATATATTTAGATTTTGCCAAAGAAGCAATAGCATCTGTAACTTTATTTTGTATCGGTTTTATTAAAGTACCGCGCATTTGAAATAATTCTCCTTCAGGACCAAATTTTGCCCGTTGAAATTCTTTAGCTTCTTTTTCCTTTTCAATAATCTCATTCTCTCTTCTTCTGCGAATTTCTTCAGATAATAAGACTTGATCTGCTTGGTAAGATTTATATAACCGATCTACTTCTCTAAATTTCTCTTCAACCAATTCTTGCCATTGGCTAGACGCCCCATCTAATTGACTAAATGCTGATTTATATTCCGGCATATGTTTTAAAATATACTCTGTATCTACAAAAGCAAACTTTTGAGCAGAAGCACTTAAACTTGCAATAATAAATGCTGCTAAAAATAAAATCTTTTTCATAATCAATAATTTATAGACCACCTAACTGCTGTGCAATGCTGAACTGAAATTGTCCTCCATTTGCAGTTGGTATTCCAGGTATTTTATCAAATCCATAACCATAATCAACACCCAATAAACCGAAGATCGGTAAAAACACTTTAGCTCCTATACCCAATGATCTTCTTATATTAAATGGATTAAATTCAGAAAATTTATTCCAAGTATTACCACCTTCAGCAAAAGTAGTTATAAATGCTGTTGCCTGCTGACTTGACAATACCGGATATCTAAACTCTAATACATACTTAGCAAAAATCGGGCTACCGGAGTTTTGAGCTATATTTTGATTAGAGCCAAAAGGAATAACTGTATTATTTGCATAACCACGCATTGCAATTAACTCTGAACCCTGAAGGAAGTCAAATCCTTGCATACCATCACCACCTAATTTAAATCTTTCGAATGCAGACTGTCCTACTGCTGAGTTATACATTCCAAGGAAACCAAATTGTGCCTGTGCTTTAAAAATTAATTTACCAGCTACTCTTTGATACCATTGAGAATCAAATTTCCATTTATGATATTCTGTAAATCTATAACGTTCTTTATCTGTAGCAATATTATAATTCAGTTTATTAAATAACGAATAAGGTGGCGTTGCCTGTACTGTAAACTTAAAATATGAACCCATGGTAGGGAAAATCTGGTTATTCCTAGAATCTCTCATAAACTCTTGTGTTAAGTTAAAGTTATAAGAAGACCCAGTATTAAATAAAAACCCAGGATAGTTATTTAGTACATACTGTTGAGCACTGATCGAATAACTTAATCTAAACAAATCATCCGGCCATTTCAATCTTGTTCCTAAACTAACTGTTACACCGTTCATTCTGATTTTAAAATAATCAGAACTGGTAGGACTTAGTCCGTTTGACTGTAACGAGGTAAATGCGCTCAATCCAAAATTAACTGGCTTATTACCACCTAACCAAGGCTCTGAAAACGAGAAACTATACGACTGGTAAAATTTACCATTCGTTTGGCCTCTCAAACTTAATCTTTGTCCGTCACCTTTTGGAAGTGGTTTATAAGCTTGTCCGTTAAATAAATTCTTGAAAGAAAAGTTATTAAAAGTTAGTCCTATTGTTCCAATAATACGGCCGCCCCCGAAACCACCAGAAAGTTCTATCTGATCTGAAGGTTTTTCCTCCACAGAGTATTCAATATCAACTGTTCCGTCTGCAGCATTTGGAATCGGTCTAGGATTGATCTTAGACTCGTCAAAGTTACCCAACTGACCTAAAATGGTAACAGTTGAAACCAAATCTCTTTTAGAAAATTTCTCTCCTGGTCTTGTTCTAATTTCTCTCATTACCACTTTTTCGTTGGTAATGGTATTTCCTATTAATTTAATACGGTTGTTTGTATACTGAGGTCCCTCAGAAATTCTCATTTCAATATCTATGGTATCTCCTTTTACTCTAGTTTGAATTGGATCAATATTAAATGTTAAATATCCATCATCTAGGTAAATACTAGAAACATCTTCTCCGTTAGGGCTACCATTTAATCTTTTCGCTAATTTTTCCTCACTAAAAACTTCACCTTTTTCAATTCCTAAAACACGTTCTAAAAACTCGGTGGTATATTTTGCATTTCCGGCCCATGTAATATCACCAAAATAATATTTTGGTCCTTCGTATATTTCAATATCAATTCCTACAGCCTTCTTACTAATTGTGTATACACTATCTCTAACTATCTGAGCGTCTCTATAACCTTTTGAATGAATTTTATCTATCAGAGCAAGCTTATCGTCCTCAAATTTTTGAGTATTAAATCTTCCAGAACCAAATACCTTATAAAAGGCTTGTTGTTTAGTTTTCTTCAAAAATTTACGCAGCTTTGCAGATTTAAATTCTTTATTACCGGTAAAATTTATTTTATTAACTTTTACCCTACTCCCTTTATCTATATTCACCTGCAAGAAAACACCATTCTCCTGGTTAGGATCAGGAACAGTAGAAAACTTTACTTCTGTAAAGTAATAACCTTTATCTTGCATAAATTTAGTCACAACTGTTCTTGTATGACTGTATATATCCTCATTAATGATAGTCTTACCTGACTTATTAGACAATTTATTTAACAACTCCGTGTTTTGCGATTTAGAAACGCCATAAAACTCGAATGCAATTAATCTTGGTAATTCTACTACATCAAACTCAAAGTAAACTGTATCAAAATTGATTTTAGAAATAGATAGTTTGATATCATCAAACAACCCTTGTGCCCATAAATTCTTGATCGCATTTGCAGTTACTTCGCCAGGCAACACAACTCGCTCACCTTCGGTTAGCTTCGAAAGCTTAATTAACACGCTATTATCTAAATACTGTGTTCCTTTTATAGTTGTTCCACCAATAATAAATTCACGTGGATTAAAGTAATCCAAATCTAAACCATCTATTTTAAAAGATGGCATCTGCTGGGCAGGTTGTTGACGGATCTGAGAAAAAGCAGGTATAGTAAATAAGACTAAAGCAATAAGGTAGTATATTTTTTTCATCAGGGTTATTTTTCGTATTCAGCAGTTTTATATCTTCTATTTTAGAAGTCCATTAATTGATAAAACTTTCATCCATCTCAATTAGTTGAGGTAATCTAAAAAATCGCTACTAAGATACTTTAAAGGCTTGTTAAAAAGTGTTAAAAGAAAAATTAGTTAAGTTGTTCACTGGTTTTACCAAATCTACGTTCTCGTTTTTGATAGTCAACAATCGCTTCAAAAAGATGTTCTCTTCTGAAATCTGGCCACAACGTTTCCGTAAAGTATAACTCCGTATAGGCAATCTGCCATAACAGAAAATTACTTACTCTGTGTTCGCCACTGGTACGAATCATTAACTCTGGATCGGGGATCATGTGCGTTGTCAAAGCACTAGAAAATTTAAGTTCGTCAATATCTTCAATATTTATATTTCCTTGTTGAACTTGAAGGGCTAATTTTTTTGCTGCTTCAATAATTTCCCACTTAGAACTATAACTTAATGCCAAAGTGAGTGTACATTTATCATTAGAAGCTGTTTTTTCCATTGCTGATTTTAAATCTTCTATACATTTTTCAGGCAATGAAGATATGTCTCCTATTGCATTTAATCTAATATTATTTTTGCTTAATGAATCAATCTCCTGATTAATAGTTGAAATTAACAATTCCATTAAAGCATTTACTTCTTCTATAGGTCTATTCCAGTTTTCGGTCGAAAAAGCATAAACAGTTAAATACTTTACACCTATATCAACACATCCTTCTACTATATCTTTCACAGACAGCACACCGCTTTCGTGACCAAAAACCCTAAATTTTCCTTGGTTTTTAGCCCATCGGCCGTTGCCGTCCATAATTACCGCTATGTGTTCTGGTAATCGTTCTAAATCAATCTGTTCTTTAAATCCCATGCTTAATCTCAATACTTACTAAATACTAGTAACATTTAGAGGTTACAAAGGTATAAGATATGCCTATACCTACAAACATATAACGATCTCTTTTTCTCAGATCTCCTCTTTGAACACCAAAATCACCTTTATAAATACCGGTTATTTCACCCGACCTATCTGAAAGTGCTGCTCTTAAAGCATCTAAATTGTTTTTATCGGGATAAAAACCACTCACATCATCTAAATAATCTGTGAAAGCTTCGCGAAATCCAACTTTAGATATCAGCTGTAAGTTCTCTTTTAAACTTAAACGCGCTCCAAATCCATAAGGTATTACTAAAGCACTCGTATTATATCTTCCTAATTGATCTTCCGTACGCAGATGAGCTAAATTATATCTATTACCTTGGTAAATGGTGGTAGGTTGAAAAAAAACGGCTCCAATCCCTGAATAAACAAAAGGGGTAAACCGATGCTTTCCAACTCCCTGCATAAACTGCAAAAAATTGAATTCCAATACAAAGCTTACTTCATTTAAATTGGTATTTACGTTCAAATTTCTTTCTTTCAGAACCTCATTTTTACTATTTGCATCGTTTGCAACAATATTCCCAAAATTATATTGGAAAGATGTGCCAAAATAACCATCGAAGTCGCGTTTTATAAATACGCCTGTATGAAAACCACTTAATTTAAATGTATTTGTAGGGTTTAAATCTCCTATATATGAAGCTCCACCAATGCTTGTACCTACCTCCCATTGCTGAGCATGTAGAAACGCTGGAAAAACCATTATCCATATAAATGAAGAAAATAAATATTTCATTAATAATTACGTGTATCTATACCCCAAAGCAACTTATTTCTTAACGTAGTAAGATAACTTTCATTATTTAAACGAACCAAATTAAAAGTAAAATTGGCTTTATTAAGTGTTATTTTAACCGTTCTTGCTACTGTTGCCATTCTGCTATCACAAGAAATTAAAAATTTAGTGCTTCTTGCCTCTACTTCAAAAGCCAGATTTACATGATCAGGAACCAGCAAAGGCCTTACATTCAAATTATGAGGTGCTACCGGAGTAATAACAAAATTTTCTGCACTGGGATAAATGATGGGGCCACCGCAGCTTAAAGAATAAGCAGTTGAACCGGTAGGTGTTGCCGTGATCAATCCGTCGGCCCAATAAGAATTGATAAAATCACCATTCATATAAGCATGAATAATCATCATTGCTGAATTATCTCTTCTATGTATAGTAACGTCATTTAGGGCAAAGTTCTCTCCGTCAAACAAATCCATTCCAGATTCGATGTTCAATAAACTCCGTTTATCTAAAGTATATTCTTTATTAATTAACGCTGTAACAGCAGTTTTTATTTCTGCTTTATTAATACTTGCCAAAAACCCCATTCTGCCAAAATTAATTCCAACAACTGGTGTTCCGGAGTTTCTCACCAATGCTAATGTATCTAATAATGTACCATCGCCTCCCAAACTGATTAAAACATCTGTCTTACTAGACAAGTTATCTGACTTTGAGAATTGTGTTGATTTTGAAGGTAGTTTAACCTTGTCTTTAATAAATTCATAAAACTTATCAAAAACCAATACTTCTATATCATGCTCTGAAAGCACATCAAAAGTTTCCTGAACCGAGGGAAGTACAGAGTTATTAAACTCCCTTCCATAAACAGCTATTCTCATCATTAGCATTTATACGTTTAAATAATTCATTAAAGAATTATAGCGATCATCAGAATTCCCTGTATCATTTAAAGTATTATAGATTCCTACAACAGCATAATTATACCTTTCAAACGCAGCAACTATGGAAGTTAAATCTGTGCGATTAATTTTCATAGTAACTTCCAATTTGGTTGAATTTGGAAAAGATTGTACATACGAAGATAATATTTGCGCGTTTTCTGCTTCAATTATTTGAGCAATATAAACTAATGAGTTATTTTTATGATTGATTTCAATCACCAATATTCCACCTGGTTCTGACAAAGCGTACATTTCTGCACTTTGTTCTACCAAAGTTTGTAGAGAAATAAAACCTTTGTAAATATTGTTTTGAGAAACCACTGGTACCATTGATAATTTAGCTTGATTTACCAGCTTTAGTACATCATAGATATGTGTTTCTTCGTATACAAATAAATTATTCTGAATATTTAAATGGGTGTTTAATGTAGCATCAACATTTCTTTCTTCAATTAAGGACTCTTCATTAACAACACCTAGAAAAACATTTTCTTTAACAACAGGTGCATGTGCTAGTTTAAAATCATTTAACCAATTTAGTGCATCCTGAACGGTATCTGTATTACTTAAAGGGTTCAGTACATTGGAAGAAAGAGTTGAAGCTATCATTTTAAAAGTATTCTAGTGAGAAACTTTTCTAAATAACCATTAAATATTTCTGGTTGTTCCATCATGGGCGCGTGTCCGCATTTATCAACCCAATTTAATTCTGAGTTCGGGAATAAAGAATGAAACTCTTCTGCAACTTCCGGTGGTGTAACTTCATCTTGCTTACCCCATATTAAAGAAACAGGAATTGTAATTTTTGGCAATTCTTTAGCCATATTATGTCGAATTGCAGATTTTGCTAAAGCCAGAATTCTAATTACCCGTCCCCTATCATTTACGGTTTTAAATACCTCATCTACCAATTCTTTTGTTGCAGTTTTTGGATCATAAAAAGTAAACTCCACTTTTTCTTTAATATATTCATAACTTTCTCTTCTAGGAAATGATCCTCCAAAAGCATTTTCATATAATCCAGAACTTCCTGTTAAAACTAGCGCTTTAACATATTCTTGGTGATTAGCCGTGAACACCAAACCAACATGTCCGCCAAGTGAATTGCCAACCAGCACAAACTGATTTAACTTTTTAAATTTAACAAACTTAAGTACAAATTTGCTCAAACTTTTAACACCTAAAGTTAAAAGTGGTTGTTCATAAATAGGAAGAATAGGGACAATAACTCTATAATTCTCTTTAAAGTGATCTATTGCCCATTCCCAATTACTCAACTCACCCATCAATCCATGTAAAAGCAATAAAGTTTCTCCTCCAGATCCTGCTTCTACGTAGCTAAAACCATCTTCATGTATTTGTTCGTATTTCATATATGTTCCATCAATATAAATGGTTTTGCTACTAAGTTAAAAGAGTAATATTAAATCACCTAATAAATTAAAACTTTTTATATATCAATTTATCAATAATAGTCTGTATTCAACTTATGAAAGTAAGGACTTCACAACTTCTGAGATCATTTTCCCATCGGCTCTTCCGCTCAATTCTTTATTTGCCAAGCCCATTATTTTCCCCATATCTTTTTGTGTTGCTCCTCCTAGCCCATCAATTATTGTCTTAACAATTTTTGTTATATCCTCTACCGACAATTGAACAGGCAAATAAGTCTCAATTACAGAAATCTCCTCATTTTCTATAGATAGGAGATCTTCTCTTCCTTGACTTTTATAAATCTCTGCGGATTCTTTTCTTTGTTTTACCAACTTTTGAAGTATTCGAATCTCTCCTTGTTCATCTAATTCTGCAGTTGCACCTTTCTCAGTTTTTGCCAGCAAAAATGCTGCTTTTATGGCTCTTAATCCACGCAATTTAGCTGAATCTTTAGCTAACATGGCTGTCTTTATTTCCTGATCTATTGTATTTGAAAGCATTTTCGTTTTTTTTAATTTCTTTTAACAATTGCAGCGCTAGCCTGCGCTGTTGGCATTATCAGCATATCATTGATGTTCACATGAGCTGGTCTACTAATAACAAACTGAATTGCGTCTGCAATATCTTTTGCAATAAGTGGCTCTAAACCTTCATATACTTTAGCTGCCCTATTTTCATCTCCCTTAAACCGCACCAGTGAGAACTCAGTCTCAACCATCCCCGGATTTATAGCTGTAACTTTAATACCATGCTGAAGTAAGTCTATTCGCATTGCCTGAGTTAACGCATCAACTGCATGTTTTGTTGCGCAATAAATATTACCATTTAAATAAACTTCTTTTCCCGCTATTGAGCCTATGTTTACGATATGACCTTTGCCGTTATTTACCATCCACTCGGATACTATTCTAGAAACATACAGCAAACCTTTAATATTTGTATCGATCATTGTATCCCAATCGTCAGTACATCCTTTATCAATTGGGTCTAAACCTTGACTTAATCCGGCATTGTTGATTAAAACATCGACGAATTTCCAGCTAGCAGGCAAAGAATTCAACAAATATTCAATATTTTCCTTATCTCTAACATCAGTAATTAATTTCTTTACTTCGATATTAAATTGTTGGCAAAGCTGTTCGGCTAGCTTATCTATTTTATCGGCTCTTCGAGCTAATAAAATTAGATTATAACCATCTTCTGCGAGAAGCTGAGCGGTTGCCATCCCTATTCCGGAACTTGCACCTGTAATAAATGCGATTTTATTATTCATACTTACAACTAATACTTATTTATACATTTATTCAATAAAAAGGCTAAATGTAAATTGTCTCAACTTTGCTTTTTCTATAGGGCTTGAAAAAGGTGTATTGTCATGGATTAAAACATCTCTAAAAGAATAACTCATTTTTAATTCCGGAGATAATTTAAAGTTTTCAAAATAAAAATCGAATCCTAACCCACCCTCATAAGATAAATATTGACGTTCACCTTTCACAAATTTATATAAGATAGATCTATTTACATCTTCACTTTTCCGCTTACTTGCTATATCTAAAGAAAGCTTACCTCCTGCCAACAAATATGCTCTAAAATTTTTTCGCCTGTCGGATTTCAATTTATAAGAAAATGGAATTTCTGCCAATGTAGATTCTATACCTTTCTTCACAAAGCTAAAATCTTTATTATTTACAGCAGGTTGTTGGTATTGGTAACTTAAATTCCTGTCGTTAAATATTAATGTAGGTGTTATTCTAATATCCGAATGACTATTTAGTCTGTAATTAAACACTAAGCCTACGCCAAAACCCGGAGAAGGTTGCGAAGAAATAGCGGTCAATGGATCGGTAACATACAGCCCTGTTTCTTGATCAAAATAAGGAGCTCGCCAATCTGGTTTTTTTAAAAGTTTTAACTCAGAGCTTATATATTGAAAGGCAAAACCAAAATGATACCTTTCATCATCTACCCCTCCGCCCCACTTTTGGCCAAATGTCATACTATACGAACCTAGGAAGAACAGTATAACAATAATTTTTTTCATTTAGTGCCTGTATATATTGAACTAATTCCAAACGTTAAAGATTGGAAATTGGTATTAGAAAATCCAGAATCGTCCATTATTTTCGTGAACTTATTTCTATCTGGAAAAGCTTCAACAGATTCATTCAAGTAGGTATAAGCGCGTACATCTTTAGAAAAAATTCTACCGAAGAAAGGTGTTAAATACCTAAAATAGAAATTATAAAGTTGTTTTACACCAAACACCCTCGGCTTTGAAAATTCTAAAACAACCAATTTTCCTCCCGGACGCAATACTCTATGCATTTCTTTTAACCCGGCACCTAAATTTTGAAAATTTCTAACTCCGAATGCTACAGTAATAGCATCAAAATGATTATCAGGAAAATTTAAGTTTTCAGAATCTCCAATCTGCGCTTTGAATACATCTTCTAATTTTTTTTCTGCTATTTTCTTTTTAGCAACTTCTAACATCCCTGAAGAAATATCTACACCAATAATTTGTTTCGGCTTTAACGTTTGAATAGCCTGAATAGCAAAATCGCCCGTTCCGGTTGCTACATCCAAAATAATTTCCGGTTGCAAACTCTTCAATTTAGAAATAGCTTTCTTACGCCAAATGATATCAATCCCGATTGACAAAAAATGATTTAAGAAATCATAAGTACCGGAAATATTATTAAACATATCAGCAACTTGCTCTCTCTTAGAGCTATCAGCTGAATTATAAGGTGTTACTTGTTCATTCATTTACTAGTACAAATATACTAAAAACTCTTCATTTTTTGACAAACAAAGCACTATACTCACTAAATGTAAAACGTTATCTTTGTAGTATGATCATTAAAACAGCCACATTTGTCTGTAGCAATACAAAGGTATCGGCCCTTCCTCCTCCAAAATTACCTGAATATGCCTTTATAGGCCGTTCTAA
Organism: uncultured Pedobacter sp.; assembly: GCA_964583395.1. Lineage (GTDB taxonomy): Bacteria > Bacteroidota > Bacteroidia > Sphingobacteriales > Sphingobacteriaceae > Pedobacter. The sequence continues at coordinate 108,055 of CAZOVM010000007.1, forward strand.
CGTGGGTAAATCTTCTTTAATTAATATGCTTGTTAATCAACATGGATTGGCCAAAACATCACAAAGACCTGGAAAAACACAACTTATTAACCATTTTTTAATCAACGAAAAATGGTACATAGTAGATTTACCGGGGTATGGTTACGCAAAAGTTTCTAAAACGAGCAGAGAGAAATGGGAGAAATTCATCAGAAATTATCTCACCAAAAGAGAAAGTTTACAATGTGTTTTTGTATTGGTTGATGGCCGGTTAGATCCTCAGCAAATTGATCTCGAATTTTGTTATTGGTTGGGTCAGTGTGGTCTTCCATTCACTGTGCTATTTACAAAAGCCGACAAACAAAGTCTCGACAAAACCAACCGACAAGTAAGAGCCTTTAAAAAATCTTTATCTAACTGGTTTGAAGAGTCGCCCCCCATGTTTATAACCTCTGCAGAAAACGGGACCGGAAAAAAAGAAGTCTTAGAGTATATTGATATGGTAAATCAAGATTTTGTAGAGCCTGCAATTACCGAAACCAACCCATTAGATTAATTATTTAACCTCTATTTCTGCTTAAGGAATATCTTAAGCTTCATAAAATGAAAAAATATTTCTCCCTTGTTTTATTTGCTCATTCAATTTTTGCGATGCCATTCGCTTTAATAGGCTTTTTTCTTGCCATAAACACCACATCAGAAAGTTTTAACTGGTTAAAACTTATTCTGGTTGTTCTTTGTATGGTTTTTGCCAGAAATTCGGCAATGGCTTTCAACAGATATTTAGACCGAGACATAGATGCTATAAATGAAAGAACAAAAGACAGAGATATTCCGGCTGGAAAAATTTTACCATCAGAAGCTTTGATTTTTACCATTATCAATTGCATACTGTTCCTGATTGCTACATTCTTTATCAACAAATTGTGCTTTTATTTATCGCCAATTGCATTATTTGTGGTTCTGTTTTACAGTTATACAAAACGCTTTACCCCTCTTTGTCATTTTGTTTTAGGACTTGGTCTTGCCCTGGCTCCATTAGGAGCTTATTTAGCTGTTACCGGAGCTTTTAATATTGTACCCATTTTCTATTCCATTACGGTATTATTTTGGGTAAGTGGCTTCGACATCATCTATGCTTTACAAGACGAAACTTTCGACAAAACCAATAAATTACACTCAATTCCTGCATTATTAGGAACCAAAAATGCGTTGCATTTATCGAGCTTTTTACATATTTTATCGGCAATAGCAGTAACACTTCCAGTATTCTATATCGAAGTAGGATGGATTTATTATTTAGGGCTTGTTTTTTTTTACATCATGCTCATTTATCAGCACATGTTGGTTAAGCCACACGACTTAAGCAAGGTAAATCGTGCTTTTGCAACAACAAACGGATACGCATCCGTAATTTTTGCCGTTTGTTTTATGGCAGATATTGTGCTTCGTTATTATTTTTAAAACTTATGAAAGACCTTATTATACCCTCAAAAAAAAGAAATTATATTCAGGCTAATCCTGAAATAACCTGGCCATTTTTAGAGCCTATCTTCCAAGAATTAGCATCTAGAACCATCGGTTCTTCTACTGAATTAGAGAAATGGCTGCAAGACAAAAGTGAGCTAGAAGCACTTTTAGAAGAAAATTTTGCTTGGCGTTATATAAAAATGACCTGTGATACAGCTAATGAAAATTTGGTTAAAGATTTTCAATATTTTGCCACAGAAATAGAACCCAAAATTGCGCCTATAGCCAACGCATTAAATATAAAACTAATAGAAAACCCTCATTTAGAGGAATTAGATCAAGAAAAATACTTTGTATACCTGAGAGGGATTAAAAGATCTTTAGAATTATACAGAGAAGAAAACATAGAGCTCTTCACAAAATTACAAATAGCCCAGCAGAAATATCAAGCTGTAACTGGTGCAATGAGTATTCACTACAAAGGCACAGAATACACATTAGAGCAAGCTTCAAACTTTTTAAAAGATACAGACAGAAGCATTAGAGAAGAAGTTTGGCATTTGGTACAACAAAGAAGATTGGTAAATAAAGATGAATTGAATACTTTATTCGATGGGCTGGTTAACTTAAGACATCAAGTAGCCCTTAATGCAGGGTTCGAGAATTATAGGGATTATGCTTTTCAGGCTTTAGGAAGATTTGATTATACGCCTCAAGATTGTTATGATTTTGCTACGGCGATAGAAAAAGAAATAGTGCCAATTTTAGCTGAAAAAGCTCAAGACAGAGCTAATGCACTTGGACTAAATGTTTTGAAACCCTGGGATACGGAAGTAAATGTAGAAGGAAAAGCGGCCTTAAAGCCTTTTAAAAATGGTCAGGATTTAATCGATAAAAGTATTGCATGCTTTCATGGAATTGATCGCAGTTTGGGAGAAAAACTTGAGATCATGAAAGCCAACAACTTATTTGACGTTGAAAGCAGATTGGGAAAAGCACCAGGTGGTTATAATTATCCTTTGGCAGAAACAGGCGCCCCTTTTATTTTTATGAACTCGGCTAATTCATTCAGAGATTTAACAACCATGGTACATGAAGGCGGACACGCTGTTCACACCTTTTTAACAGCCAATTTAGAGCTAAATGACTTTAAGCATTGTCCATCGGAAGTAGCAGAATTAGCATCCATGAGTATGGAATTAATATCTATGGACAACTGGGATAAATATTTTTCTTCACCAGAAGATTTAATCAGAGCAAAAAAAGAGCAACTGCTCGATGTTTTAAAAACCCTTCCATGGGTGGCGGTAATTGACCAATTCCAACATTGGATTTATACCAACCACGGGCACAACGCTGCAGATCGAGAAGAGGCATTTAAACAGATATATAGTCGTTTTGGCGGTGGCTTTGCTGATTGGGATGGATTAGAATTAGAGTTTTCTAATCTATGGCAAAAGCAATTGCATCTTTTTGAAGTACCGTTTTATTATATAGAATATGCAATTGCACAACTAGGCGCAATTGCAGTATGGAAAAATTATAAATCTGACCCACAGGAAGGTTTAAAAAAATATCTGGCGGCGCTATCTTTAGGATATACCAAACCAATGGACAAGATTTATGAAACTGCGGGAATCAAATTTGATTTTACAGCTTCATATGTTAAAGAGTTAGCAGATTTTGTTTCACAAGAGTTAGATAAACTGGAAGGATAATTTCAGTTCCACATATTTTTTTTATGTTTGAAAATAGAAAACAAACAAACGATGTTAGAAACCCTCTTTAGAAAAAAATCTATAACCAAAATTCTTCAGGATGCAGAGAATGGTCATGGAGAGCATGGACATACCCTGAAAAGAACTTTAGGCGTTAGAGATTTAACCACTTTTGGTATTGCGGCCATCATTGGTGCAGGTATTTTTAGTACCATTGGAAAAGCCAGTGCCGACGGTGGACCAGCCGTGGTATTTTTATTCATATTCACAGCCATCGCTTGTAGCTTTGCTGCTTTTGCTTATGCAGAATTTGCATCAATGGTGCCAGTTTCTGGAAGCGCCTATACCTATTCGTATGTAGCTTTCGGAGAGCTAATAGCCTGGATAATTGGCTGGTCGTTAATTATGGAATATAGCATCGGTAATATTACAGTAGCTATTTCCTGGTCCGATTATTTTACCGGTCTGTTATCTTCTATTCACATCCCCCCGTTGGGCATTGAAGGTATTCACCTGCCCGATTGGATGACCATGGATTATTTATCTGCATATAATGGTCATAAGCACGCTGAAGCATTATTAAGTGCGGGGAAAGATATTTCTAATTTAGATGATGCAACGCGAATTGCTAATAATGCATGGATTACCGCCCCAAAAATTGGCAATTTCCATATAGTTGCTGACCTACCTGCACTAGGGATTATTATCTTCATAACATGGCTCGTTTATCGCGGCATGAAAGAAAGCAGAAATGCTAGTAACGCAATGGTTATAGTTAAGTTAGCCGTAATTTTACTGGTATTAGCTGTAGGTATATTTTATGTTGATACAGCAAACTGGGATCCTTTTGCTCCTAACGGGATTTCTGGCGTTTTAAAAGGTGTTTCAGCGGTTTTCTTTGCTTATATCGGTTTTGACGCTATTTCTACTACTGCAGAAGAATGTAAAAATCCGCAGCGTGATTTACCAAGAGGAATGATGTGGGCCATTGTTATTTGTACCATCCTATATGTAGCAATTGCACTTGTTTTAACAGGTATTGTACCTTATCACACTTTAGCTGTAGGCGATCCTTTAGCATTTGTTTTTGACAGAATAGACCTAAAATTAATGAGCGGAATAATTGCTGTAAGTGCTGTTTTTGCTATGGCCAGTGTTTTATTGGTATTCCAAATGGGACAACCGCGTATCTGGATGAGTATGAGCCGTGATGGCTTACTACCTAAAAAGTTTGCGACCATACACCCTAAATATAAAACACCTTCTTATGCAACAATAGTTGTTGGTTTTGTTGTAGCAATACCATCTCTATTTATGAACCTTACAATTGTTACCGATTTATGTTCTATTGGTACATTATTCGCATTTGTAGTGGTTTGTGCCGGTGTATTGGTTTTACAAAACAGACCCGATGTACAAAGAGGAAAATTTAAAATTCCTTATGTTAACAGTAAGTATGTGATACCAGTATTGCTTGTTGCAGGTATAGTAATTGCATTTACTCAATTTAAAGACGAGACAAATGCATTTCTAAAAAACACACCTGTTAATGTTCAGCCGATAGAATTGGTAACAAGCCTAAATAACGAGGAGTTAAATGTAATTAAGCAAGAAATTGTTGCCTTCTCTACTGAAGCTGTTGATCTAACAAATTTAGATACGGAGGCTTATCTTAGTGCATTATCTGCAGACGATTATCATACATTTATTGAGCAATCTTCAATAAGTGCATCTAAAAAAATAAGCTCAGGTTGGGATTTATTTCAACATAAAATTCCAATGTGGATTTTCTTATTCGTTACTTTAATCATTACTTATTATTGTATTGTAAAAAACTTATCATTAATTCCCGTTTTAGGTTTATTAAGTTGCTTTTACATGATGTGCGAACTAGGAATCAGTAACTGGGTTGGATTTGGTATCTGGTTATTAGTTGGTTTAATTATTTACTTTTTTTATGGGTATAAAAAAAGTAAGTTAGCTCAAAAAGCCTAAAAAAGATTCAGTTCTAATAAAAAAACGAGGTAAGTGTAACTAAAACTTACCTCGTTTTTTATTTATGTACTTTTCACTGTTCGTTTTATACTTCAAAAGCATAGATACTTTGCGATGAATTTATACCAGAATATATAATGTGAAACCCACGGTTCCGCTATTTATAAGACACAGTTTTTCGTCCTTAATTCTTTTCTATTAAACCGGCAGTCTTTTTAATTCAATATCATCTGGTGTGACAAATATTAAAGGTACTTTTTCTACATCAACATAACTACTATCTAAGCCAAAAGAACGTTCTTCCGACAAGCTAAATCTTTTCAAGATGAAATAATAGTCCATAATAGCACGCTCATAAAAACTGAGTCTCGTAAATTTCGACAAATGCTTTTCTAATAACACAAATCTGAAGTCGCCCGCAATTTTATGTTTATTTAAAGAAGTATATTGGCTCGTTATATCTACTTCACCATTTCTCACTAAATCTTCTACTACTTTTCTATAAAGTAAGTTTACGCTTTGCTCTATTCTAAAGCCTAATCTAAAATCGATACGAATCAATTTTCCAGGGATCAGGAACTCTACTTTGTATTCTCTGGTATAAGGCTCGTCTACAACATCAACATGTACCAACCAATAAATATCTGCTCTCTTCGGTTCCTTTTGAATAATTGAGTAAATAATTTTACTCTCAATCTCTGTTTTAAAATTCGCACTTGTTAAATAAACCAATTGACTTGAATATTTTGGCACTGTAGTATCGTCACTTAATTCACTAATAATTTGATAATAGTCTTCGATCTCTACATATTTAACGAATCGGTTTTTAATTTTCCTACTTGCGTACCAGCTCCACATAACTGTAAACAGGAATGAACCTATTAAAACAGTAACAAACCCTCCGTGTAAAAATTTAAGCATATTGGCAAAAAGGAACGATACTTCTATTACACCAAATACAACAACAAAAAGGATAATTAAATAATTGGGCACTTTTTTACGCGCCATGAATACGGCTATAAGAATAGTTGTAGCTATGAATGTAGCATTAATAGCCAATCCATACGCTCCCTCCATATTATCAGAACTACCTTCAAATATTAAGACAACAATAATACATCCAACACATAAAAGCCAATTAATAGAAGGCACATATATTTGACCTTTTTGTTCACTAGGATAGTTTATTCTAACTTTTGGCCACAAGTTTAATCTAACTGCTTCAGAAATTAAAGTGAAAGATCCGGTAATCATTGCCTGACTGGCTATTACTGCTGCAATAGTAGCCAAACCTACCATCCACAATAAATAACCTTGCGGAACAATTTCGTAAAAAGGATTAATATTAGCAGCGTAATTTGAGGCGTTGTGCAACATGTATACTCCCTGACCAAGATAATTTAATATCAACATTGCCTTTACAAAAATCCAACTTACTCTAATATTCTTTTTACCACAATGTCCTAAATCAGAATACAACGCTTCTGCTCCGGTTGTACATAAAAAAACACCTCCCAATATCAGCAAGGCCATAGGATGTGTTGCTATCAATTTTATAGCGTAATACGGATTAAATGCTTTAAAAATAGCGAAATCCTGAACAATATAAATGCTTCCCAAGAAGCCTAACACAAAAAACCAGACCAACATTAAAGGTCCAAATAGTTTACCTACTAAGTTGGTTCCGAATTGCTGAATAATAAATAAGAAAGCAATTATTGAAATTACGATTGGAATAACCGGAACTTCTGGAAATCTCAGTTTCAATCCCTCTATTGCAGAGGTAACAGTAATACTTGGTGTTATTATTCCGTCTGCTAATAATGCACAGGCACCTACCATTGCCGGAATAACCAACCATTTAGCTTTTTTCCGAACCAAAGAATACAGTGATAATATTCCTCCTTCTCCTTTATTATCAGCTCGTAGGGTTAGCACTACATATTTTATTGTGGTTTGCAATGTCAACGTCCATATAATACAAGACAAAGCACCTAAAATAAGCTCGGGAGTTATTGCACCGCCTCCGTTATGTACGGTCTTAAATATAGCTTTTAATGTATATAGCGGCGATGTTCCTATATCACCGTAAACTATTCCAAGGCTAATTAATAAACCAGCCCCCGTTAAAGTATTAATTTTTTTATGTGAAGACACAGTAGATATTTTAAATCAAAAGTAGTTATTTAATATCGCCTTACAATATTATGACATATAAGTTTTTTTTATTATATTTATAATCAAAGTTTCGCTTCAACGTAAAGTTATTTGTTAAATTGTGTTAAATATCAAAATGTTAAACAGAACATTAAATTCTTTGTTTAAATATTTATACTTTTGTTAGGCTTATGATTAAAACCTCTACACAAAAAAGTATTAAAAATATCTGCTTGTCAATTATGACAGTGGCTTTTTTATTGTGTAGCTTTCAATCTTCTGCTCAAAAATCTGACACTGTAATCTTACCTACTAAATCTAAGCTAAAACCAGTATCAAGAGCTCCTGAAATTAAGGCAAATGTACCTGTATATAAAGCTCCTTCTCAATACAAGAGCTTTAGTACTATTGCGTCTACAGTTAAAACACCTGTTAAAAGCAATAAAATTTTAACCATCAACAAAATCTACCCTAATCCTGTAACCGATCAGGTAAATATTGTTTTACACCTGGAAAAGGAAACTCATTTATCTATCAGGATTGTAGATCAGTTAGGAAATAATGTGGTTACGCTTTTAGACGAGAAAACCAGTTCAGGAGACGTTACAAAAAGTTTCACCCTTCCTAAAAAGTTAAATACGGGTATGTATTACTTACGCGTAATAGCCGGCCAAGAAACCATTGCTAAACGCATTTCTGTATTGTAAAAACGCTTAATTTTCGTAGTTTTGATTTAGCACTTTGCTATATAAAACACACAAACATGAAAGTTATCGCCATAGGCAGAAATTATGCCGAACATGCCAAAGAATTAAACAATGCCATTCCTGAATCTCCTGTAATCTTTTTAAAACCCGACACCGCTGTAACTAAGGATAATAAATCTTTTTATATCCCTGACTTTAGCAATGACATTCATTACGAACTAGAAGTAGTTTTAAAAATTTGCAAAGAGGGCAAGCATATATCAGAAAAATTCGCACATAAGTACTATGAAGAAATAGGCTTAGGGATTGATTATACTGCACGTGACATCCAAACAAAACATAAAAATGCCGGATTACCTTGGGAACTTGCAAAAGCTTTCGATGGATCTGCTGCTATCAGTAATTTTAAACCTATCAGCGATTTCTCAGATTTATACAATCTAAAGTTTCAGCTAAAACAAAACAATGAAATTAAGCAGAATGGGAATACCGCTGATTTAATTTTTTCTTTTGAAAAAATAATTTCTTTTGTATCCCAATATATCACTTTAAAAAAAGGAGATTTAATATTTACCGGAACACCCGCAGGTGTGGGCCAAGTTAATAAAGGAGATCGGTTAGAAGGCTATTTAGAAAATGAACAATTATTAAATATTGAAATTCGTTAATGCAAAAGATTGTTTCTATTCTACTTCTAAGTATAAGCTTTTCTTACTCACTACGTGCTCAGAATTTAATTTCTGGGAATAAGTACCCATTAACAGATTTCAGAACTCCCCTCGATATTGTTCCTACATCTCTTTCCGGTAGCTTTGGGGAGCTACGAAGTGTACACTTCCATAGCGGATTAGATATAAGAACTAATAGAATTGAGGGCTACCCTGTTTATGCAACTTCCGGCGGATATATTTCACGTATTCGTGTTCAAAGCAGTGGCTATGGGTATTCCGTATATATTGCACACCCTAATGGATTTACGTCTGTATATGCTCATTTACAGAAATTCAATTCAAAATTAGCTGCCAGAATTAAAGCCGAGCAGTATAAAAATAAAAATTACGAAGTAGATATTTTCCCAAAAAATATTGAATTTCCTGTTTCAAAAGGAACAATTATAGGTTGGTCGGGAAACACAGGTAGTTCTGAAGGCCCTCATTTACATTTTGAGATTAGAGATACTAAGACAGAAGAGCTCATAAACCCTCAGCTTTTTGGGTTTAAGGTTGAAGATAAAGTACCCCCTACAATTTCCGGATTGTATGTATATAGATTAAATGGAAAACCTTTCTCTGAGTTAACCCCCAAACAGCAGTTTAAAGTTTCTGGAACACCGGGTAATTATAGTTTAAGTGGAATCTCTAGTTTAAGTTTATTTGGAGAAGTTGGATTCGGTATTATATCTACTGATAAACACTCAGGAATTTCGGGTACCAACGGTGTTTACTCTATCGAGTTAAAAGTAGACAATCAGGTAGTTTTTAAGTCTACATTTGAAAGATTATCATTTGAAACCAATCGTGGAATTATTTCCTATGTAGATTTTCCCGGAAGAGTAAACTTGGGTGTTAATATTCAAAAAAGCTTTAAAGATCCTGGCAATCCTTCAAAAATATATAGCGAATTAGTAAATAATGGGAGAATAGATTTTTCTGATGGTAAAACCCATGCAGTACAATATACCGTTTATGATGTTTCAGGAAACAAAAGCACATTAAAATTCACTGTAAATTCTAGCGAAATAGGAAGATTTGAAAGTCCTAAAGAAATTCCGGACACTCATTTCCCCTACAACAAAGCAAACGAATATTATGCAAAAGACTTTCGAGTAAAACTCGGGCTTAATACACTATTCGACGATCTAAATTTTCAATACGGCGTTAAGCCTAAATTAAATCCCAGCTTTTTTTCGGATATACATCAAGTGCATAACTCAAGCATTCCTGTAAACAGCGCTTATGAACTTTGGATAAAACCTGACAGTACCATTAAAAATTATATGGGAAAAGCAGTAATTGTATCGGCAAACGGATCCTCCCAAGGTGGTTCTGTAGATGGCGAGTTTATTAAAACCACTGTTCAATCATTCGGCGATTTCTCTGTGAAAATTGACACTTTACCTCCAACTATAACACCTATTAATATTATAGAAGGAAAAAACATGGCCACATTATCTAAAATTCAGTTTAAAATAAGAGATAATTTATCGGGAATAAAAAGTTATAATGGCTATATTGATGGAAAATGGGTGTTAATGGAGTACGATACCAAAACTTCAAATTTATGGCACACATTTGATGGAACTGTTGTTAAGGGGAACCACACATTTGAGTTGATAGTTGAAGATATGAAAAACAACATACAGAAATTTATGGTTAACTTTATTAGATAAGTTATCACTAATTAAAATAAATCATTATGGAAGAAAATATAAAATTAAAAGTGGGTGATAAAGCCCCAACTTTTTCTGTTAACGATCAAGATGGGAACACTATTAATTTAGAAGACTATAAAGGAAAGAAAGTATTATTATATTTTTATCCAAAAGACAACACACCGGGCTGCACTGCAGAAGCTTGCAGCTTTAGAGACAATTATACTGATTTACAGTCGAAAGGAATTGTAGTTTTAGGTGTAAGTATTGATGACGAAAAATCACATAAAAAGTTTTCTGACAAATATATATTGCCATTCACCTTATTAGCCGATACTGAAAAGAAAATTGTAACTGCTTATGGGGTTTGGGGAGAAAAATCAATGTATGGCAAAACCTATATGGGAATTACCAGAAAATCGTTTTTAATAAATGAAAATGGTTATATTGAATTTATTATTGATAAAGTAGACACTAAAAACGCAAGCTCGCAAGTATTAGACTTGCTTAAATAAAAATATGAAACGTACTATTAAAGAATTAGAAGATATAGCCTGCATGGTTCGTAGAGACATTGTACGAATGGTTCATGGAAGCCAATCAGGTCATCCTGGAGGTTCATTAGGTTGTGCAGATTTTCTTACTGCATTGTATTTTGATGTTATGAATCATAATCCGGCTTTTAATATGGATGGAAAAGGCGAAGACTTATTTTTCCTTTCTAACGGCCATATCTCACCAGTCTGGTATAGCGTATTGGCGCGAAGTGGCTACTTTCCAATTGAGGAACTTTCTACGTTCAGGAAGTTAAACTCAAGATTACAAGGACATCCTACAACACATGAAGGATTACCCGGAGTTAGAATAGCATCTGGTTCGTTGGGCCAAGGATTGTCTGTGGCAATTGGTGCCGCCTTATCTAAAAGAATGGATCAAGATTTAAGTTTAGTTTTTGCACTTTTAGGTGATGGAGAATTACAGGAAGGTCAAAACTGGGAAGCAGCAATGTTTGCTCCTCATAATAAAATAGACAACTTAATTTGTAGTATCGATTTCAACGGTCAACAGATAGACGGACCTACTGAACATGTTCTATCATTGGGTAATTTAGAGGAAAAATTCAAATCCTTTGGCTGGCATGTAATTACTTCGAATGGTAACGATATGGAGGAAATTGTAAAAACCCTACATTATGCCAAATCATTGGCTTTTAAAGGTAAACCTATTATGAATATAATGAGTACTGAAATGGGTGCAGGGGTAGATTTTATGGTTGGTTCACATAAATGGCATGGGGTTGCTCCAAACGATGATCAATTAAAGAGTGCTTTAGATCAACTAACGTTAACTGCCAAAGATTATTAATCACCTTAATAGGTAATTTAAAATAGATATTCTTGTGAAAAAATATACATACACTGAAAAAAAAGATACCCGTTCTGGATTTGGAGTAGGGTTACATGAAGTTGCCAAAAAAAATGATCAGGTAGTGGCTTTGTGTGCCGACCTTGTTGGCTCATTAAAAATGGATGCTTTCATTAAAGACTTTCCTGAAAGATTTGTACAGGTGGGGATTGCTGAAGCAAATATGATGGGAATTGCTGCCGGATTAAGTATTGGAGGTAAAATTCCCTACACCGGTACATTTGCTAATTTCTCTACCGGAAGAGTCTATGATCAAATCAGACAATCTATTGCTTACTCCGGAAAAAATGTAAAAATTTGTGCTTCGCATGCCGGATTAACTTTAGGGGAAGATGGGGCCACTCACCAAATTCTAGAAGATATCGGATTAATGAAAATGTTGCCAGGAATGGTGGTAATTAATCCGTGTGATTTCAATCAAACAAAGGCGGCAACGATAGCTATTGCTGATCATGAAGGTCCTGTTTATTTAAGATTTGGAAGACCTTCCATTCCTGTTTTTACAGATCCTAATCAAAAATTTGAAATTGGTAAAGCGTGGATGGTAAATGAAGGTAAAGACGTTACAATTATTGCCACCGGGCATATGGTATGGAAAGCCATTGAAGCAGGCGAAGCATTAGAGAAACTAGGTATTGATGCTGAGATTATAAACATACATACCATTAAACCACTAGATGAAGAGGCTATCTTAAAATCGGTTAAGAAAACAGGTTGTGTAGTTACTTGTGAAGAACACAATAAATTTGGTGGATTAGGAGAAAGTGTTGCGAGGTTACTTTCTTGCGAATTACCAACACCACAAGAGTTTATTGCTGTGAATGATAGCTTTGGTGAAAGTGGAACACCAGATCAATTAATGACAAAATATGGTCTTGATTCAAGTAATATTATTGATGCAGCAAAAAAAGTAATAAAACGTAAAAATTAATTACTTAAATTTCCGCATGGCTGTTGACGATTCATTTATTCTTGAACAATTTCTAGATGAGAAAACTAGAGGTAATGCATTTAAATTACTTCTAGAAAAATACCAGCAAAAAATTTACTGGCATGTTCGTCGCATGGTAATAGATCATGACGATGCAGATGATCTTGTTCAAGACACTTTTATAAAAGTTTGGAAAAATATAGACAAATTCAGAAGTGATGCGCAACTATACACATGGATTTACCGAATCGCAACGAATGAATGTATCACCTTTCTGAACAGAAAAAAGATGAAAGGAAATACTTCTCTTGATGAAGTGAGTAATGAACTAATGGACAATCTCAAAAGTTCAGAATATTTTGATGGCGATAAGCTTCAGAGAAAATTACAATATGCGATATTAACATTACCTGAAAAACAGCGTTTAATTTTTAACATGAAATATTTTGATGATATGAAATATGAAGAAATCGCTGATGTAACTGGTACGAGCGTAGGTGCTTTGAAAGCTTCTTATCACATCGCATCTAAGAAAATTGAAACAATTTTATTAAATGATGAAATTAGTTTTTAAACCTTTTTGATTTAAATCTATCAATATATCCGTAAATGAATAATACAGAATATAAAGATTGGGAAAAAGAATTCAGTTTTTTGGCAACTATGCCTAAAAACAATCCTTTTTCTTTGCCTGAAAACTATTTTGAAAATAGTAAAGAGGAAATGCTATCTCAATCTATCATCCTGAATTATCATAAAAAAACAACAGAAGGCTTTGTTGTACCAGAGAAGTTCTTTACAAATGAATTTGATGCAATACTCAGAAAAGTAAATCAAATTGAAAACCCAGAAAAAATAGGTGGTTTTTCTATTCCGGAAGGATACTTCAATGATTTATCGAATGTAATTAATTCAAGAATTGAAACAGAAGATTCCCCTAAAAAGAAAATTCTGAAAATTTGGACATCTGATTTCTTAAAATACGCTACAGCTGCATGCTTTATTTTAATTACTGCCACAGCATTGTATTTTAACAATAAAGATTATGAGTTTATAAATACGCAAGAATCTGCCTATTTTTCTGACAATGATCTTTACTACATAGATGAACAGACGATTATTGATCATGTTGATTTTTTAAATGAATCGAACATTTCTCAAAATGTATCTTCTGCTGAAGCTGAAGATTACATCATAAATAATTATTCTACTACCGAACTGATGAACGAGTATAGATAATACACAATTAGAAAGTCCCTTAAAATGAAAAAATTAATCTGGATATTGGCTGTTTTAGTAATACCATTTTTAGCAAATGCTCAACCTCCCAATAGAAATAATGATATTGAGTCATATAAGGTTGCATGGATTACTGAAAAATTAGATTTATCTGCTGAAGACGCAAAAATTTTCTGGCCTATATATAATGACTATCAACGTGAGCAACACGCTTTAAGAAGAAATCATGCCAACAAATTAATTAGCTTCCGTAAAATCACTGAAATTAACGAATTATCTGACTCTGAAGTTCAAGTTCTGATTACTAGTGAACTTGATTTTAAACAAAGAGAAGTAAACATAGACAAAAAATATTACGAAAAATTTAAGTCTGCACTTCCTATTAAAACTTTAGCAAAATTTTACAGAGCTCAAGAAACTTTTAAGAAAGAGCTTTTAACGAGATTTAAACCAAAGAATTGATTATAAAATTTAAATCTTCTCTCTACCAAAGTATACAAAACACTTAGTATTAAGTAAACCATCCCCTGGTGGTTTATAACTAAATTCTTTACATATACCGCTTATCAAAGCTATTTAAAATTTATATAAGCTCAGATTTTGTTATACAATTTTTGATTTTTTTAGATTTTAAAACAACAACACCTGCAAATATGTAAATTTGTGCATGACCACTCAACGCCAACTATTCTTGCAGCACAATGCTCAAACTACCAATAATCCGCTGCTATTAGAATTTAAAAAAGCATCGGGTATTTGGATATACGACACTAATAACAAACCCTTTATGGATCTTATATCAGGGATCGGGGTAAGCAATTTAGGTCATTGCCATCCAGCTGTAGTTAAAGCTGTTCAACAACAAGCTGAAACTTATATGCATTTAATGGTTTATGGCGAATATGTTCAAACACCGCAAGTACAATTGGCAACCTTGCTTGCTGCCCAACTACCGGCTACTCTAGATTGCACCTATTTCGTTAATTCTGGTGCAGAAGCTACCGAAGGGGCCATGAAATTAGCTAAAAGGCTTACAGGCAGAAAAGAGATTATCTCCTGTAAAAATGCTTATCATGGTAGTACACAGGGTGCACTGAGTTTAATGTCTACAGAATACTTCAAGTCTAACTACGGCCCATTACTACCTAATATAAAGCATATATCCTTTAACGACTTTTCGGATTTAGATAAAATCACTGATCAAACAGCCGCAGTATTTATAGAACTGGTACAAGGTGAAGCAGGAATTAGGCTTGCTAACCCCGAGTATATTAAAGCACTAAGATTAAAGTGTGATGAAACCGGTACATTATTAATATTCGACGAAATTCAAACTGGTTACGGTAGAACAGGTCATTTATTTTGCTTCCAGAAATATGGAGTAACCCCAGATATTTTACTGTTGGCAAAAGGAATTGGAGGCGGAATGCCTATTGGTGCATTTATCTCTTCTAGACAGAATATGGCTGCATTTACTGACAATCCTATTTTAGGACACATTACGACCTTTGGCGGACACCCAGTAAGCTGTGCTGCTGGATTGGCCACCTTAAAAACCTTATTGTCAGAAAATCTTATAGAAAGTGTAGAATCTAAAGGTCAATTATTTGAGCATTTACTTCAGCATCCAAAGATTTTATCGATAAGAAGGGCTGGATTAATGATGGCTGTTGAATTTAAAGACTTTGAAACCAACAAATATATTATCGATAAATGTATTGAAGATGGTATTATTACAGATTGGTTTTTGCATTGCGACAATGCATTAAGAATTGCACCTCCGCTTATTATTACTGAAGAAGAAATTAAATTAGCTTGTGAAACGATATTAAAAAATATAGAAAAAATGAATTAATTCATCTTCTGTCTTTTAATAAGATACGCTTGGAGTATTGGTTTAACACCCAAGTTAATATCTGCATCAATCAAATCAATTTTATACTGTGCACACTTCAGGAAGATAGATTTCCTGTAGGCATTCATTTGACTTAAATAGACATCTTTAATTTGCACAGAATTTACTTTCACTACTTTACCGCTTTCCATATCAATAAATTCGTGGGGTCTTTTATCGAAATTAAACAAAACTTCTTTTGAGAAGTCGACCACATTAAAAATAACCACTTCATGCTTGTTAAATTTCAAATGTTGAAAAGCTGCAAATAAGTTATTCAACCTTTCCTCGTCAGGCTCGGCCTGAAGCATATCACTAAATATGACCACCAACGACCGTGTATGAATTTGATCTGCTATTTGATGTAAAGCATTTGAGATATCCGTTCCTTTACCTTGATGTGAATCGGCCAAAACATGCTCTAAATAAGAGAAAAGTACTTTCTGGTGAGCAATAGTAGATTTAGCCTTCGTATTCAAATAAAGTTGATCTGCAAATAAACTTAATCCAAACGCATCCCGCTGCCTCTTTAATAAAAAAATAAGAGAAGCTATAGATTGAATTGAAAAATTCAATTTAGAGTTCAATCCCTCGGGAAATAACATGGATGAAGAGGTGTCTAAAACAAATTGGCAACGTAAATTTGTTTCTTCCTCAAATCTTTTACTATATAATTTATCTGTTTTTGCAAACAACTTCCAATCAATATTTTTTACATTTTCTCCGGCATTATAAATTTTATGTTCCGAAAATTCGACAGAAAATCCATGAAAAGGACTTTTATGCAATCCTGTTATAAAACCTTCAACTTCCAACTTGGCGAGAAGTTCTAGATTTACGTGATCGTTTTCCGGATTAAATGCAGCTTCTTTCATAATTTATGAAAACAAAACTAAAAAAGTAATTAATTTTGTTGAATATAAGGTAAAATATTGAGGGTATTAAACCGCAATACAAAAACGAATGATTTTTATAAAAATTACAAAAAAATTGTCCGTTAACTATTTAAATAAAAAAACATGAAAAAAATTTTATTGATCTTTTTGATAGGTCTGTTAACTTTTAAAGCAGATGCACAAACCGTTTCAGGCGGGAAGGTAAATACTGAAAGCAACAAAATACTAAACAAACTCGACACGGCTGGCAAAGCCGAAGGGTGGACAATTAGAGGAACAAATTCTGTCTTAATAAATCAGGCTGCATTTTCAAATTGGGTTGCAGGTGGAATAAACTCTATTGCTTTAACAGCAAGAGCTGACTATGAATTTAATTTAAAAAGAGGTAAGAATATCTGGGAAAACAGGACCTTAATGGGCTATGGAATTAGATCAGAAAAAAATGCGGCTACAACTAAAGTAGAAGATGTAATAGACCTTACCTCCAAATATGGTTATCAGATTGGAGAAAGTAAGTGGTTTGGAGCGGCTGCAATTAATATTAAAACTCAATTTGCTAAAGGCTATGATTATAGCAACCCTACCCAGGGACACATCTCTAACTTCTTATCACCTGGTTATGTAACTATTGGATTTGGTGCAGATTATATCCCAAATGATAATTTTCAAATAAACGTACATCCACTAACCTCTAGACTAACTTTTGTCCAAGATGATGCTGTTTTTGACCCTGATAACGATGGTATTTTAACAGATGCTTTTGGTGTTACTCCCGGAAAAAGTTTTGTTTATCAGTTTGGTGCCTATTTTGGTGGAAGATATAAAACTCAATTGATGGAAAACATTTTGTTCGACAACAGATTAGGTATATTTAGTAATTATCTGGAAAAACCACAAAATTTAGTTGTTGCGTATTCTGCTATATTAGATATGAAAGTAAATAGATTCATATCTACACAAATAACGGCTGATTTATTTTACGATGATAATCAGATTGGCAAACTCCAGCTAAAAGAAACCTTAGGAGTTGGAATTACCTATAAGTTTGGAAAGTACTAAAACTATATTTGAGTCGTCCTAAAATAGGTTGACAGATTTAAAGATCAAATATAATCCTTGTCA
>CAZOVM010000008.1:0-46245 GCA_964583395.1 uncultured Pedobacter sp.
TCGCTGCGCTAACCAGCATTTTTTGTTCCCCTTCCTCGCTCACATGCTGTGGCTCGGCAGGAAAACAAAAAATGCTCCCAGACTTGCAGTCTGGGAGCATTTGCATGGCGGAGAGTGAGAGATTCGAACTCTCGATACACTTTTGGCGTATACACACTTTCCAGGCGTGCTCCTTAAACCACTCGGACAACTCTCCAATAAGATTGCAAATGTAATATTTTAGATTAATCCACTACAGTAATCTTCAGCATATTTGTTTTGCCTTTTTCTTCCATTGGAATAGCGGCCGTATTAATTAATATATCTCCTTTTTTAACCAATTTTTGCTTTTTAAGAATTTGATTCACATCAATAATGGTTTGATCGGTACTTTCAAATTTATCGTAGTAAAACCCTCTTACACCCCATAACAAGCTTACGGTATTTAAAAGAGCTCTATTACTCGTAAAGATAAATGTAAGTGCTTCTGGTCGGTGACTAGCCACTTCAAAAGCCGTATAACCGCTTAAAGTCATTGAAACGATACCCACTGCTTTTGTTTGTTTTGCGAGAAAACAGGCAGAATCACAAATGGCATCTGATAAAAATGTAGGCGATTTTTGCTTTAAAAACTTATCTGGATTAAATGGGTAATTATTGTCTTCGATATTTTGTATGATCTTCTGCATGGTTTCAATTACAATCAGTGGAAACTCTCCTACCGATGTTTCTCCGCTTAGCATAACTGCATCTGCTCCGTCTAACACAGAGTTTGCAACGTCATTCACTTCCGCTCTGGTAGGTCTGGGGGTGGTAATCATACTTTCCAACATTTGAGTTGCTATGATAACCGGTTTACTTGCCGCACGGCATTTCTGCACAATCATTTTTTGGAGTAAAGGGACTTCTTCCATCGGCATTTCTACACCTAAATCGCCTCGGGCTACCATAATTCCATCGGTAACCTCAATTATCTCATCGATGTTAGCAATGGCTTCTGGCTTTTCAATTTTAGCGATTATACGCGATGATTTACCTTGATCCTTAATTATTTTTCTAAGTTCTATAATATCTTCTGCTCGACGAACAAAAGAAAGACCGATCCACTCTACGTCATTTTTAAGAACAAAATCTAAGTTAACTTTATCTTCAGGCGTTAAAGAGGGGATAGAGACTTTGGTATTGGGTAAATTAACACCTTTTCTGGAAGTTAAAATTCCGCCATGAACAATTTCACAAACCACTTCGTCTACCAAATTAGTTTCCATCACTTTCATTTGAAGTTTGCCATCGTCTAATAAAATTATCTCTCCAGCTTTAACGTCTTTGGGAAAGTTTTGGTAAGTGATATAAATACGGTCCTCATTACCAATACATTCACGGGTAGTAATTGTTGTTAATTTACCATTTATCAGATTAATACCGCCATCTTTTACCATACCGATTCTGATTTTGGGACCCTGTAAATCGGCAAGAATACCTACATTATACTTATGTTTTTTATTAAGATCTCTAATCGTATCCAGAACAGCTTGGTGGTCTTGTTGACTCCCGTGCGAAAAATTTAATCTACATACATCTACTCCTGCATTAAACATGCTAAATAGCACATCTGGCTGAGCGGATGCCGGGCCTAGGGTTGCAACAATTTTTGTTCTTGAGTGAAATGGCTTCATGTATTAATTACTTATGTGTTTAATTATAAACCAGTTAGTTTATTCTATTCAAAAGTTAAAAATCAAATATAGTGTATTTTATACACTACTTAAGACAAATTACATAATCAAATTCTCTTTTGATTTTAGTTTGTATTGATCAATTTTTAGTGCTACCTGAACATCTGGCAATTTATTTAAGCCAGAAATCAGATAATTTAAATCTTCATTATCGATATATTGATGAATAATTATGAAAAAATCTACCTTATTCATCTCCGGAATTAAAAACCCTTCTGCATTTCTGTTGTTAATTAAAAAATATTCTACCTCGGTTTCGGATAGAAAAAAATACTTTGAAAATGCTAAAGGAGGCTCATCTATGTTAAAATAAACCTCGTGATCATCAATTTTTTCAAAATTAAATTGCATGGTTGAATTAATTTTATGACACAGCAAATAGTCCTTTAATGATGCTGTAACAGCGATTAATACGAAATCTAGGTCGAGCGAAAGCTTCAAATATGTTTTTTGCAATTGAAATGATGTTTTAAATACAACAAAATTAAAAGTAAATTTGCAGAGTTTTAAAAATTAAACCTTAAAATTGACAGAGAAATAAAAACATTTGATAATTGTTAGATTTTATTTTTCTTTGCATTGAATTATTAACCATTAAATTATAAAATTATGTCTGATATTGCTTCAAGAGTTAAAGCTATTATCGTTGAAAAACTAGGTGTTGATGAAAGCGAAGTAACGCCAGAAGCGTCTTTCACAAACGATTTAGGCGCAGATTCATTGGATACTGTTGAGCTAATCATGGAATTCGAAAAAGAATTTAACGTGGCTATCCCTGATGATCAGGCAGAAACCATTGGTACAGTAGGACAGGCTATCGCTTATCTAGAGAAAAACGTTAAGTAAGCCTATACGGAAACCCGTATAATTGCAATAAATGGAACTCAAAAGAGTCGTAGTTACAGGTTTAGGGGCACTCACTCCAATTGGCAACACCATTCCAGAATTCTGGGAAGGCTTGTTAAATGGTGTGAGTGGCGCTGCCTTAATAAAAGGTTTTGACACAGAAAAGTTCAAAACTAAATTCGCGTGCGAAGTTAAGAATTTCGACCCCGAAGCATTTTTAGATAAAAAAGAAGCCAGAAAATTGGACCCATTTGTTCAGTTTGCTCTTGTAGCAACTGACGAGGCGGTAAAAGATGGAGGTTTTGATTTTACGCAACTTGATACCAACCGAATTGGAGTAATTTGGGGTGCAGGAATTGGCGGACTAAAAACCTTTTTGGATGAAGTTTCCAACTTTGCTAAAAGTGAAGGAACTCCTAGGTTTAATCCATTCTTTATTCCAAAGATGATTATTGATATTGCTCCCGGGCATATATCAATTAAATACGGGTTACGTGGTCCAAATTTCGCTACCGTTTCTGCGTGTGCTTCTTCAACCAATGCTATGATAGATGCATTTAACTATATTCGTTTGGGTATGGCTGATGTAATCATAAGTGGAGGTTCTGAGGCTATTATTAATGAAGCAGGCATGGGTGGTTTTAACGCCATGCACGCTTTATCAACCCGAAATGATGACCCGGCAACAGCATCTCGCCCTTTTGATAAGGATAGAGATGGCTTTGTAGCTGGAGAAGGTGCAGGGACAATAATTCTCGAAGAATTAGAACATGCAAAAAAACGAGGTGCGAAAATTTATGCTGAAATTGTAGGTGGTGGAATGAGTGCTGATGCCAACCATATTACTGCTCCACATCCTGATGGATTGGGTGCACGAATGGTTATGGCAAACGCAATGAAAGACGCCAACCTTACTCCTGCAGATATTGATTACATCA
This sequence comes from uncultured Pedobacter sp., assembly GCA_964583395.1. Classification (GTDB taxonomy): domain Bacteria; phylum Bacteroidota; class Bacteroidia; order Sphingobacteriales; family Sphingobacteriaceae; genus Pedobacter. The sequence goes on from CAZOVM010000008.1 coordinate 3,500, forward strand.
ATGTCCATGGAACTTCTACTCCTTTAGGAGATATTAGTGAAAGTAAAGCCATCGTTAATTTGTTCGGTGAAGATGCATTCAGGTTAAACATTAGTTCTACCAAGTCTATGACAGGTCACCTATTAGGTGCTGCCGGAGCCGTAGAAGCTATTGCTGCTATCTTAGCTGTAAAAAATGATATTGTTCCTCCAACAATAAACCATTTTACAGACGATCCTGAATTTGATCCTCGCCTTAATTTCACTTTTAACAAGGCGCAGAAAAGAACTGTTAGAGCAGCTTTAAGTAACACTTTTGGATTTGGAGGCCACAATGCTTCTGTAATCTTTAAGAAGTACGAAGGAGATTAAAACTTGTATCCATGTCACTTGCTAAAGGTGTTTATACGAGTTATAATAAGCTAAATTATGCTTAAGTTTTAATGCAAGTTCTAGATTTTTATAAACTCAATTTATCAAAGGATAAAGATTTCATCCGAAAGATTAAAAATATCCTAGGCTTCGTGCCTGGGAATATTTCTTTGTATAAAATGGCGTTTAGACATAGATCTGCTGCAAAGCTTCTTACAAATGGCATCAAAACAAGTAATGAGCGGCTAGAATTTCTAGGCGATGCTATATTGGGTGCCGTAATTGCAGAAATGCTTTTCAAGAACTATCCCTATAAAGAGGAGGGATTCTTAACAGAAATGCGCTCTAAAATTGTAAATAGAGCAAATTTAAATCAGCTAGCCCGAAAAATGGGGTTTAATGAATTGATTGTTTTTGATCAGAAAAATATCAATATACAGTCTAAACACCACTCTATGCTTGGTGATGCCTTCGAAGCAATGATTGGTGCAGTATATTTAGACAAAGGTTATAACTATACCAAAACTTTCCTCCATCAACGCATAATCAAGCCTTATATAGACGTTCATCAACTAGAACTTACCGAAACCAATTTTAAAAGTAAGCTCATTGAATGGTGTCAGCGCCATAACAAAGACATTTCTTTCGAACTGGTTGACAATGAAGAAGGTGAAAGCAATAAACTTTTTACCATTCAAGTATTAATTGATGGAGAAGTGAAGGGAATTGGCAGAGATTACAACAAGAAAAACGCAGAAAAATTAGCCGCAGAAAAGGCTTGTACTGCACTTTCTATTTAATTTCCGGCTCCGTTAATATCAATTTATTTTTATACTCAGCAGGATTTTCTTTATACTTTTTAAAAGATTTTTCAATGTATGCTACCGCATCATAATGTGTCCACTTGGTAGCAACTGAATATTCTGGTCTGAACGCCGCCATAAAATCTTCTAACTCTTTTCCCTCTAATTTAGTATGCTCCATAACGAGCTGGATATTAAAATGCTGCTCTACAACAGATTGTTGTGCTTCGTTTTGATAATAATTGCCAAATCTACGGGCATTACGCGGCGTTTTACCAAACAACTCATAAAAAAAAGTTAAAGGACTTCCACCAAAAGGACTTAATAACGACAAAGGTGGTTTGCCTCCATAATAAGAGCCTTTTTTCCTAAATTCCTGTTTTACATCTTTTAGTTCAGAAAGTCGACTTTTGCCGATAATGTCTACCTGTTCAATGTTATTTACATCGGTATTTAGCCTGATTAACATTTCTTTTCCTATTACAACAACAACATTTTGAGGTGAATAATAGCGTTTTTGTATTAACAAAGTATCTCCTTCTCTACCCATTAACTGAAAATAGCCCATGTCGTTACTTCCCACTGTAACTTTACTTCTAATATTAGTTACCTCGGCAAGTGCCACTCTAAATTTTGTGCCCGAGTCTAAAATCGTGCCCTTTATAAGCACGTCTTGCCCCATAACAACTCCTAAAGGAAGTATTACCAGAAGCTTCGCCACAAAAATTAATGCCTTTAGTTTCATTAAGAAATATTTTTTGTAAACTTAGCAATTGCAACACAAATGATTGTGTTAAATAGCGTTAAAAACATTGAGAAACATTTTTGGCTTTTTTTACCTTCTCTACTGCACACTTGTCTTTCTGACATTTATGCTTCTTGTTTTTCCTTTTATTTTATTATTTACAACAATATTACCCCGAAAATCAGGGAAAAAAGCTGCTTTATTTTTACTGAAAATTTGGGCAAACGCTTTCAGCATTTTATCCGGAATATGGATAAGGGTACGCTATATCACACCTATAAATCATTCCACACCTCATATTTACACCTCTAATCATTCGTCGTTTCTTGATGCCGTTGCTGTAGCAGCCTCCCTAAAGCAAACTTTTAGTCCGCTCGGAAAAATAGAAATGACTAAAGTGCCCATTTTTGGATCCATCTACAGCCGCGTAGTAGTTTTAATAAATAGAAATGATAAGGAAAGTAGAGAAAAATCTGTAAAACTCTTAAAGGAAGAAATTGCCCATGGCACTTCTATTCTAATTTTTCCGGAAGGTACCATGAATCGTACAAACCAGTTATTGGCCGATTTTTACGATGGGGCTTTTCGTATTGCCATCGAAACTCAAACACCTATTTTGCCTTTTGTGGTTAAAAACAGCAAGAATTTATTACCAGCAGCAGATATATTTAAAATAAGACCCGGAATTATTGAGGTTATTTATGGCACAGAAATTCCGGTCAACGGATTAACCTTAGAAAATTTAGAGGTTTTAAAAGCAACAGTAAAATCAGAAATGTATAATATGTTGGTGAACAACTGAACTCATTAACAAAAAACTTATCTTTGCACATGATAAAATCAATGACAGGTTTTGGGATTGCCACTACTGATCATAAAAATGCAAAATTTGTAGTTGAAATTAAATCCCTCAACAGCAAATTTCTGGAGCTTAATTTAAAGCTCCCAAAAACTTATTCTGAAAAAGAATTATTCCTTAGAAATATTTGCAGCCGTGAAATTGAGCGAGGTAAAGTAAATGTTAATATTAACATCGAAGCAGACGCTGAAAATGTGCAAGGCGCTTCTATAAACGAAGTTCTTCTAGAAAAATATTTCAACCAGCTCAACAAATTAGACTCAAAATTAAACGCTGGGTCAACCAATTTATTTCAAATAGCTTTGAACCTTCCGGAAGTAATTAGCTTTAAAGAAGAGCAGGTAGACGAGTCTGATTGGGATGTTCTTCACCAAACATTTTTAGATGCACTACAAAAATTTAATGAATTTAGAATAGCTGAAGGAGGCGTTTTAGAACAGGATTTAGTTTTAAGAATTAATAATATTCTAAACTTTTTTGAAGAAGTAGAAGCTTTAGCACCACTTCGAGTTCCACAAATTAAAGCGAAACTACAGCAGTTCTTAGAAGAACAAGCCGGAAAAATTTCTATCGACAACAACAGATTGGAGCAAGAGTTGATCTATTATATCGATAAACTAGATATTACAGAAGAAAAAATTCGCTTAAAAAGTCATTGTGCTTATTTTCTCAAAACGCTGCAAGGAGCTGAAGGGAATGGCAAAAAATTAGGTTTTATTGCTCAAGAAATAGGTAGAGAAATAAATACGATAGGTTCTAAAGCAAATGATGCGGGCATGCAGCAATTGGTTGTAGGCATGAAAGAAGAACTTGAAAAAATTAAGGAACAATTATTAAATATCTTATAGATATACATTCTATACAATGTCAGAAGAAAAAGCACACGGTAAGCTTATCATATTTTCGGCTCCTTCTGGAGCTGGCAAAACCACTATAGTACACCATTTACTAAAAAAATTTCCTGAATTAAGTTTTTCAATATCTGCCACTACCAGAGAGCAACGCGGAAAAGAAGAACACCAGAACGATTATTATTTCATCTCTAAAGAAGAGTTTCTACATAAAGTTGCGCGTCAAGAATTTGTAGAGTTTGAAGAGGTTTACAATGGTACTTTTTATGGCACTTTAAGATCAGAAATTGAACGAATCTGGGATCAGGGTAAATCGGTAATTTTTGATATTGACGTAGAGGGCGGCCTGCGACTAAAAAGAAAGTACGAAGAAGATGCTTTGGCCATATTTGTTCAGCCCCCTTCATTAGAAGTTTTAATTGAGCGCCTAACCGGCAGAGGTACCGACAAACCTGAAAAATTAAAAGAACGCATTGTAAAAGCCGAAAAAGAGTTGCTTTACAGTGATAAATTTGATGTTATTCTTAAAAATCACGACTTAGAAGAAGCCTGTAAAGAAGCTGAAAAAATTGTAAGTGATTTCTTAAGTAAACCATAAACATTTAACAATGGTAGGATTATTTTTTGGTTCATTTAATCCCATTCATGCCGGACATTTAATGATTGCTCAATATATGTCTAGCTTTACTGAGTTAGCCGAAGTTTGGCTGGTTGTATCGCCACACAATCCCTTAAAAAATAAAAAAACATTGGCCAACGCTTACGATAGATTGGAAATGGCCAAGCTTGCTACTGAAAAATCTGAAAAAATACGTGTCAGCGATATAGAATTTAATCTTCCACAACCTTCTTTTACCATAGATACGCTTACGTATTTACAAGAAAAATACCCTGAAAAAAAGTTTGCCATTATTATGGGTGCCGATAACTTAGCATCTATAAAAAAATGGAAAAACTATGAAGTGCTAATAAAAAACTATCCTGTATACGTATATCCCAGACCGGGTTCTCCAATAAAAGAATGGGAAAATCATCCTCAAATAACGATTACAGAAACTCCTTTAATGGAAATTTCATCCACCTTTGTTAGAAGCGCAATAAAAGAAGGGAAAAACGTTCAGTTTTTTGTGCCCGATGCTGTTTTAGAATTCATCGAAAAAAAACATATGTATAAATAAGCTAAAAAATTAAGAATATAGCGGGTTGCTTATGCATATCCGGTTTTTCTTTTCTCCATGCAAATATAGGTTGTGTTTTTATAAACTCATTAGGCCCTGTAATATTAGCCGCTATGCACAACTTTGTAGATGGCGCACAAGATCTTAATATTTCTTCAATTAAAGGATTATTCCTAAAAGGGGTTTCAATAAAAATCTGCGTCTGCTTTCTTGTCAAAGCAATTTGCTCTAGAGATTTTATTTTTTTGGCACGTTCTACTTTATCAATAGGTAAGTATCCATTAAAAGTAAAACTCTGTCCGCTAAAACCTGAGGCCATTAAAGCCAGTAAAATAGAGCTTGGGCCTACTAAAGGAACCACTTTAATGCCTCTTTTATGTGCCTCAGCAACAATATCTGCGCCAGGGTCAGCAATTCCCGGGCATCCGGCTTCGCTCATCAAGCCTACGTCCTTTCCAGCTAACAACTCTTTAAAAAAAGACCCCAAACTTTGGTTTCTTTTGTGTTTACCATAATCATGGATAATTAACTCAGATTGAGGAATTTTTAATCCTGCTTCTTTCAAAAATTTTCTTGCCGTTTTTTCGTTTTCTACTATATAAGTGGAAATCTGATTAATGGTATTGGTATGAAAAGCTGTGAAAGATTGCTCAGAAGCCTCTTCGGCAAGTGGCACGGGAATTAAAAATAACGTTCCTTTTTCCATTATATGAGTTATATATGTATTAATTTTAGGTAATAAATGCCTGTTATTTTAAACAGATTGCGGACTATTTAAACCAAAAGACCCTACAAACTTACTTTTTTTGTGCCGCAATTGTAATGTTTTCAATACGTAATTACCCGATTTACACATTTTAACATAAAGTGGTCTGTAAATTGTAATGCTTTAGATGTTAGGTTAAACTTTTAAATACACACACAATGGAAATCAAATTCAAACTACCGGCAATCGTGCTAGGACTGATGTTCCTATTCAGTGGTCAACCAGTGAAAGCACAGGACGATTATGTATCGCTCCAACAATTTTATGATGAATTATCTCCTTATGGAACGTGGATAAATGACCCTCAATACGGGTACGTTTGGCGTCCAGATGTTGATCAATCAGAATTTCGCCCCTATTATACCAATGGTAGATGGGTACAAACAGAATACGGAAATACCTGGGTAAGTAATTATGAGTGGGGATGGGCACCTTTCCACTATGGAAGATGGATGGTAGACCGTTACAACAGATGGTTATGGATTCCCGATACAGTATGGGGACCAGCGTGGGTTGATTGGAGAAGTGGCGGCGGATATTATGGCTGGGCACCTATAGGACCATCTGTAAGCATCCACATAAATATTGGTAACAGATATTATAGACCAGATTTTGCCTGGAACTTCATTCCTATGCGTAATATTTATTACGGATCGTATCCAAGATATCGTTCTTACAACAATGTTAGAATCATAAACAGAACCAAGATCATCAACAACACGTATGTTTATAATTCCCGTACTTACAACACAGGGCCACGTCCGGAAGAAGTTAGACGTGCTACCAATCAAAATGTAAGGGTTTATGATATAGCAAGAAACAATAGAGCGGGTGCTACCAGAATTGACCAGAACACTGTTAATATTTATACTCCTCGTCCGAGCAGAGAGTCTGTAAACAACCCAATGCCGAGAAACGTAGGTGTAAATAACAACAGCAGAGGAAGCAATACCAATGATAGAACAGTTGCGCCGGGCAGAACGGATGTAAACAGAGGGAATGCTCCAGTAGCACAACCTTCGAGAACCGGAACAACTCGCGAAAATGACAGAACGGTTGCTCCGACCAGGACAGATGTAAACAGAGGAAGTGCTCCGGCAGCGCAGGCTCCAAGAACAGGAACAACCCGTGAAAACGAAGCCAGACCAGGAAGAGTTCAGTCTAACCCCGGTTCACAGCCAACTACTGCGCCAAGAAATCAGAGTAAAGAAATGAGCACTACGCCTAGTCAGCCTCGCCAACAGCAACAGCCACCTGCGCGTCAGCAAGCACAACCACGTCAGGAAAGACCTCAAGTGCAACAAAGAACGCAGCAAAAACCGCCTACCAGAACTCAAGAAAGCAGAGGTAACAGCAATAGCGGCGGCGGAAGAAGTGAAAGCGGAAGACCAGGAAGAGGAAATTAATATATGTTTTTAAAAGTCCCGAGTTTGTTAATTCAAGCTCGGGATTTTTTATGTTATAAATTTGGTGTTTTCAATACTTTTTAGTATATTTAATAATAGCCTTTTCTGTGCTAAATCTCTACTACTCTTTACATCCAGAGTTTATAATTTATAATTACCTTTGCATTCTCTAAGAATTGACCTGTATATTTTTTAATTTATACATTCAATTTAGTCATAGTTAAAGCCCGTACATGTTACACCCAGAAATAGAAAAACGCAAAACATTTGCCATTATTAGTCACCCCGATGCCGGAAAAACAACCTTAACAGAAAAGTTTTTACTTTTTGGAGGTGCCATTAATACCGCGGGAGCTGTTAAAAGAAATAAAGCCAACCAGAGTAATACTTCCGATTTCATGGAAATTGAAAAGCAGCGTGGTATTTCTGTTGCTACTTCTGTAATGGGCTTCGAGTATGGCAATAAGCGCATCAATATTTTAGATACACCCGGACACAAAGATTTCGCTGAAGATACGTATAGAACTTTATCAGCCGTAGATAGCGTTATTTTGGTGGTCGACTGCGTAAAAGGGGTTGAGGAACAAACTGAGAAATTAATGGCTGTTTGTCGCATGCGCAACACGCCTGTAATTATTTTCATCAATAAAATGGATAGAGAGGGTAAAGAGCCCTTTGATTTATTAGATGAAATAGAAGAAAAATTAAACATCAGCCTATGCCCTTTAAGCTGGCCAATTGGTCAGGGGCACACTTTTAAAGGTGTTTACAGCATCTATAACAATCATCTTAACTTGTTTAATTCAGATAAATCTAAAGTAACAGATTCTGTAATTGCCGTTAATGACTTAGATGAAGAAGCTTTAACAAATTATCTTAAAGAGACTGAAATCAGCAACTTAAAAGATGAGTTAGAATTGGTTGAGGGCGTTTACGGAAGCTTAGACAAATCTCTTTACACGGATGGATTATTGGCACCCGTATTTTTCGGAAGTGCAATTAACAATTTCGGAATTAAAGAACTTCTAGACACCTTCATTACCATAGCCCCTAGCCCAAGATCGCGCGAGGCGGAGCAAAGAGACGTAGAAGTAAACGAAAAAAACTTTAGCGGATTTGTCTTTAAAATTCATGCAAACTTAGACCCTAAACACAGGGATAGAATAGCTTTTTTAAGAGTTTGTTCAGGAAAATTTGAACGCAATAAATTCTACTACCATACCCGTCAGGATAAAAAATTAAAGTTCTCTAATCCGATGGACTTTATGGCTAACGAGAAAAGCATTGTAGAAGAAGCTTGGCCGGGCGATGTGGTGGGCTTATACGATAGTGGTAACTTCAAAATTGGCGATACTTTAACAGAAGGCGAAAAGCTACAGTTTAAAGGCATTCCGAGTTTTTCGCCCGAGATATTCAAGGAAGTGGAGAACATGGACCCTATGCGTACCAAACAACTCGAAAAAGGCATAGAACAATTAACAGATGAAGGTGTTGCGCAATTATTTGTGATGCAGCCCGGAAATCGTAAAGTAATTGGTGCAGTTGGAGAGCTTCAGTTTGAAGTAATTAATTTCAGATTAGAACATGAGTATGGTGCAAAATGTCGATTTAGAACGTTAAGCTACTCCAGATCTAGCTGGGTTACGTCAGGCGATAAAAAGAAATTGGAAGAGTTTGTTAAACGCAAGCAACAACATATTGGTGTAGATAAAGAAGGAAATCCGGTTTATTTATCCGATAGCGAGTATATGATTAACCTTACCAAACAGGATTATCCGGATATTTCGTTCCATAAAACGAGTGAGTTTAAGTAAGCTGAAAGCTAGGAGCTAAAAGCTTAAAGGCGGAAAGGGGAAAGGGAAAAGGGGAAAGGGGAAAGGCCGAAGTGCGGAGCTGAAAGCTTGAGGCTGAAAGGGGAAAGCTTAAAGCGGAAAGGGGCAAAGAGTTCACTAAGTGATGAAAGACCTGCTATATTGCCGTCTTTGCGATGAGGCACGAAGAAGCAATCTTAAAAGCAGTAATTAATAAATGTATTCTTAAGATTGCTTCGTACCTCGCAACGACGAATTTTTCTAGATTTCATTGATTGGTCAATCCGACGACGGATTCTATTTATCTCGCAGTTGCGGCTAAAAGATTTATAGTCAGGAGCGATAGCGCTAAAGAATTTTTATGCCTCTTGCTTATACGGCCTATTAAAATCAGCGTAAAAAAATAGAAAGGAACAGCGATTAAGCAAAAAGCTGTTTGAACGCAGTGAGTTCTTTTTGTTAGCGTTCCTTTCTATTTTTTTACGCTGATTTTAAGTAGCCTTGATTTTTGCCTACTTTTTATCAAGAAACCTGCGTAGCAAGCATGACACCTTTAAAAACACCACAACGGGAATAACGTAGGGTGCCATTCCGCGGCGCAGAGCGGAGGAAAGCTTCGCGCAGCAAAAGCGTTGGATAATACTACGATATCGAACATTCCTCTATGAGATAGATTCCTCTCTCCGCTCCTCACTATAAAAAAAACATCTATTACTGTTCAAAGATTCATTCCGCAGTTGCGGCTAAAAAAGCAAGAAGTTAAGCCTTCCAAAGAGAAAGGAAATAGCATTAATCTAAAATGTAAATCTTTTTGTCTTTAATACTGATTGCTATTTTTTTACCCAACCAGTCTATGCCCGTTTTACCCTCATAAATTAATCCTTCTACAAACTGAACCTTCGGGTTAAGTGTTTTTGCTAATCCCTTAACATCAGCAAATTGCTGAAGCATTCCGGTGTAGAATTTATTAGATTTTTCTGGAACAAACTCACTTTTTCTTTCCGTTACAGAAAGTTTTGCTTTATCTATATTAAGGACATCTATAAAATCTGAGTGTATCCAGAAAGAGTTACTGCCTGCTCCGGCATCTAACATCACCTGAATAGTTACAGAATCATTCAATTTAACATGGGTAAATATATCCAATGCTCTTCCACCCAAATCACTAAGTTCAATATCAATAAATTTTCTTTTTTGATCTTGCTTTAATTCCCCAATTATCAACTCTTTTTTCTCAAAATCTATTGTAATGGCAGATTCAGTAAAGGGCTGTAAAGAAATTAACCCATCTAAACCTGCAACATCCATATCAAAAGTACTGTAAAGCTGATCTTTAAAGGTTAAGCCTCCTATATTTAAGTTTTTTGATTTATAAAGATGAATCTTTAACTCCTCTCCTGTTGCCCTGTGTCCTACAATAAAATTATGGGTTTTTTGAGGAGGCAGTTTCTTCGCAAACTGATCGAAAAGGAGATTAACCCCTGCGCCAGTATCAAATATAAAATTACCCTCTACTCCTTCAAAAGAAGATTTAATCAGAATATGTCCTGAATTCAACAAAGTGAACGGAACTTTTTCCTGCGCTTGACTTACTAAACATATAAAAATGCCTAAAAACGATAAAATATATTTCATTTAATAAACTCTAAAATCTTAACCTAAAAAAACCCATTGCTTTTAAACAATGGGTTATATAATATTTAAATTATCTTACTTCAAAGCGCTTAAAGCTTCTTTAATTCTCGACATCATCGATTTAATATCCTCTAAAGAACATCCACCTACCGATGCTCTGAACCAAGGCATATTCTCGTCGTTTCCAAAAGCAGAGAACGGAACCAACGCAATGTTTGCGGTTCTAATTAAATAAAAATTCACATCAGCACTGTTTTTCAACAAATCGCCTTCAGGTGTAGTTTTACCAATATAATCGATCTTTAAAGTCAAATAAATAGCCCCCATTGGCTCTATAGAATCTACTTTAAACCCTTCCGACTTTAATGCCTGAAAACCGCTATGCAACACATCTAAACTTTCTTTGATAGATGCTTTAAATTGGTTCAAAAACGAATCAACCAATGCATCGTCTGCAAAATATTTAGCCATAGCTACCTGTTCTGCCTTAGGTGCCCAGGCACCAATATGGCCTAACAACGACTTCATTTTAGAAATAATTCCCGTCGGACCAAAAGACCAGCCTACTCTAACGCCGGTAGCAGCCAAACATTTAGAGGTTCCATCTACAAACAATACATAATCGCGTAACTCAGGTCTTAAAGAAACAGGATCAACATGCTGCTTTCCAAAAGTTAACAAGCTATAGATTTGATCGTACATAATATAAAGCGGCTTTTCGTCTGCTCCTCTACTTGCATTTTCTGCTATAACGGCATCACAAATTTCTTCTAATTGTTTCTTGCCAAACATGGTTCCCGTAGGATTTAGTGGCGAGCACAATGCTAATAAAGTTGCTCCTTTAAGATGTGGTTTCAACTCTTCTGCAGTTGGCATAAAATTGTTTTCTGGTAAAGTATCAACAGCAATACCAACAGCATTGGTTAAATGGCAATAGTGATTATTGTTCCAAGATGGTGCAGGGTATACCACTTTATCGCCCGGATCTACCAAGGTTAAATAAGCACCATAAATTAGTGGTCTAGAGCCTCCAGAAATTAATATTTCATCAGTAGCATAGCTCAAGTTGTATCTCGATTTAACAACAGCAGAAACCGTTTCTCTTAAAGATAAAACCCCATCGGCCGGCGGATAATTCGTTTGATGCGCCTTATATGCTAAAGTAATTTCATTTTCTAGTTCCTTGGGAATAGGGTAAATATTTGAGTCGAAATCGCCTATAGTTAAATTCGCAATATTAGCGCCCTTTCGTTTTAAGTCATTTACTTCATTACCAATTTTAATGATCTCTGAACCGATCAACGTACTAACTAAACTTGAAACTTTCATTATTTGAGTAGATTTTGAATGGCGACATCTATTTTTTCAAAGTCAAATTGAGCTTTAACTTTATTGAAATTTTTAACGATATAATCGTTGTGCAAATTCCCGATACTGCCTTCATGTGAATGATTAACTCCTTTTGGAGCCGTAAAAGTATTGTTCTCTATTTCCGCTCCAATCTGCTTGTAAGCTTCTCTGAACGGAACACCTTCTAATACCAACTTATTAACCGCTTCTACGCTGTATAAATAAGTGTATTTAGGATCATCGAGTATATTTTCTTGTATTTTTATGTGGTCGAACATAAAATCGGCCATCGATAAACAATCGTTTAAAGTGCTTATTGCCGGGAATAAACTTTCTTTTAGCAATTGCAAATCTCTATGATAACCAGACGGCAAGTTAACCGTCATCATGCTTATTTCGTTTGGCAAAGCCTGAATTTTATTGCATTTACCCCTCATTAGCTCAAAAACATCCGGATTTTTTTTGTGCGGCATAATGCTCGAACCTGTTGTTAGCTCATCAGGGAAACTGATGAAACCAAAGTTCTGGTTTATAAATAAGCATACATCCATGGACATTTTTGCCAATGTAGCGGCAACGGCCGACATAGCCTGCGCCAACACACGCTCGGTTTTTCCTCTGCCCATTTGCGCATAAACCACATTGTGGTTTAAATCAGAAAAACCTAATAATTGGGTGGTTAAAGTTCTGTTTAAAGGGAATGACGATCCATAACCCGCCGCAGAGCCCAACGGATTTTTATTGGCAATATTCCAGGCTGCTAAAAGCAGCTCCAGATCGTCGGCCAAACTCTCTGCATACGCCCCAAACCACAAGCCGAACGACGATGGCATGGCCACCTGCAAATGTGTGTAGCCCGGCAGCAATACATCTTTGTGTTGATTGCTGAGCTTAATTAACTTATGAAATAATTGATCTGTATTTTCTACTATCTGCTGAATGGATGCCCTGAAATAGAGTTTTAAATCAACCAGAACCTGATCATTTCTGGATCTTCCGCTGTGAATTTTCTTTCCTGCATCGCCAATGCGCTGGGTAAGCAACCACTCTACCTGCGAATGAATATCTTCTACTTCTGTACTTATTTTAAAATTACCAGCTTCAATTTCTTTATAAATCTCTTTTAAGGCTGCTTTAATCTCTTTTAGCTCTGCCTCATTTAACAAGCCTATTTCTAACAGCATAGTCGTGTGCGCCAAAGAGCCCAACACATCAAAGCTTGCCATTTCAAGATCCAAATCTCTGTCAGAGCCAACTGTAAAATGCTCGACCGCCTTATCTACTGAAATTTTTTTTTGCCAGATTTTCATTAACGGAATGAATAGAAAGAATGTAGAATTCGACTGCAAAAATACAATAATTTGAGCGAATTATCATTGTGCCCCCGTAAACCACTTTCAATTCGGGTATATAGTTTATTATTAGATTATTAAGAATTTTTCTAATTTAGGCTAAAACCTAAATCTTATGAAAAGAACCTTACTCGTTAAATTCTTAATTCTGATTGCACTTGGTGTAAATGCTCAGGAAAAACCACCCCTTACATGGAAAGAATTATCCAAATGGAATTCTAATAAAATGGCTGCTTTATCGCCAGATGGCGCCTGGTTTGCCAATGCATCAGGCCCTGTAGAGGGCAACCAAACGGTAACCATCCGCAGAACTTTAGACACCACAAAATATGTGATTCCTACGGGAGCTACTTTATCGCCCATTCTGTTCTCTAAAGACTCTAAATACGCAGGCTTTAGAATTACGGCCAAAGAAGCGGAAGTAAAAGCTGCAAAAAAGACCAACAAGACCTTATACGATAAATTGGTTTTATTAACCTTGCCAGGTAATAAACAAATCACTTTTGAAAGAGTACGAAACTTTGCCTTTTCGGGCGAAACACCAAATTGGGTAGCCATCCACTTTGTAGCACCAGAAGGAAGCCCCAAAGGCCCTGACGCGGGCAAGGGAACCGACTTATTGTTGTACAACATGAACACTAAAGCCAGCTACAACATGGGAAATGTAAGCGAATTTGCATTTAACAGAAGTGGCAATAAATTGGTTTATGTGATAGATGCATCGGGCCAGAATGGCAACGGCGTATTTATGCGCGACATGGCCACCGGATTAACTACAGCGTTAGATAATGACAAGGCCAGCTATAAAAACATTGGCTGGAATGAAGAAGGTGATGCATTTGCAATGTTAAAATCTGCAAAAAATGATAAATATAAAAGCGAAGTATTTACCGCTCTTGGCTTTACCAACCTAAACGGCGATTTAACCACCAAAACCAGCTTCTCTAGCATCGATCAATCCGGATTTCCGGATGGAATGGGCGTTAGTGGAAACGGAAGAGCTTTCTGGTCGGACGATAAATCTACTCTATTTGTAGGGATCAGTAAGTTAGAAAGAGCTCCTGAAAAAGCAACAGATTCTGCTAAAAAAACAGCTACACCGCCCGCTGCCAATGCCGATTTAGAAAAACCAGACATGATTATCTGGAACTGGCAAGATAAACGCCTGCAATCTGCACAACAGGTTCAAGAAATGATGGACAAAAACTTCAGCTACTTAACCAGCTATAATGTGACTACAAAAACCATTAAACAACTGGCCGATAGCAATATGCGAAATGTATCTATCGCGCCAAAAGGATTTTACGCTATTGGTTACGACAATTCTGAATACGAGTTGATGAGCAATTTAGATGGTCAGAATTACAGCGATATTTATGTTATCGACCTGAAAACGGGGCATAAAAAACAAGTCCTTAAAAAATACTATCAGAATAACAGAGGTGGTTTCACGGTAGCACCTAACGGAAAATGGGCCGCTTTTTACAAAGACGGTGTATTTTACTCTATGAATTTAGAAACCAGACAGGAACATAATTTAACCGGAAAAATTAATGCCTCGTTTATAGATGAGTGGGCCGACAATAATGTAGATAAGCCAGCTACTCAAAATTTTGGCTGGACGGCAGATTCTAAGTTCATCTTAATTAAGGACAACTACGATCTTTGGAAAATCTCGGCCGACGGTAAATCGGTTACGCCATTAACAGATAACTGGAAAGACAAATCGCAGAGAGTAGCGCAAAGAAGCAGAATTTATCCTTTTGAAAAGGGCGCAGATTTAAGCAAGGATCAATATTTCACCATATTTAATCCGAAAACAAAAGACAGTGGCTTGGGTATTTTAGAAGCAGGCAAGAACAACATCCGCGTTTTATACATGGATAATCAGGTTTACGAAAGCTTTACAAAAGCAGAAAAAGGAAACGGATTTATCTTTACCAAGGAAAATGCAACCACAGCACCGGAGTATTATTATACGTCTACAGCAAACTTGGCGTCGCCAGCTAAAATCACCACCAACACGCCCGATCAGCAGAAATATGCTTTCTCATCAGGCGTAAAATTAATTGAGTTTACGAGCGGCCATGGCGATAAATTACAGGCTACTTTATACCTACCTGCAAATTATGTAGAAGGGAAATCTTATCCTACCATTACCTATATCTACGAAAGGTTAACCGATAATATGAACCGTTATACCATGCCGGGCTTCCCAAGCGGTGGGTTCAATGCGTCTATGTACACCAGTAACGGATACGCGGTTTTAATGCCTGATATTAAATACAAAATGAACGATCCGGGCATGTCGGCCGTAGCCTGCGTTATCCCTGCTGTAAAGGCAGCCATTGCTACCGGAATTGTAGATGCTAAAAATGTGGCTATTCATGGTCACTCGTGGGGTGGATATCAAACCTCTTTCCTGATTACGCAAACCGATATGTTTAAAGCGGCCGCAGCAGGAGCGCCATTAACCAACATGATTAGTATGTACAGTTTAATTTACTGGAACAGCGGATCTACCAACCAATCGATTTTTGAGTCGAGCCAAGGCCGACTAACACCAGGCTACTGGGATAATTGGGATGCTTTTACAAGAAACTCGCCTATTTACTACATCAAGAATGTAAATACGCCATTATTACTATTGCACAACGATAAAGATGGAGCGGTAGATTATACCCAAGGCGTAGAATACTACAATGGTTTAAGAAGATTAAACAAACCAGTGGTGATGATTACCTATAAAGGCGAAAACCACGGAATAGCCAAATTACCAAACCGTAAAGATTACGCCGTACGTATGATGGAATACTTCGATTATTTCTTAAAAGGCAAAGAAGCACCAGATTGGTGGTCTAAAGGGGTTAACAAACTAGATTTAGATAAACACCTGGATTCAAGAGTTTTTGAATAACAAATAAATAAAAAGTTTCTTTTAACACAACCCCAGAGATAAAATTATCTCTGGGGTTTGTTTTTTATAAAGATTTATTTGCTTTTTTGTTAAAAAAATTTTATTTTTAAACCACGATTTTACAAATCATTAAAAAAAACAGCCTTATTGCTTGTTGAATGATATAATTAAAGCTCGGGTCGCCGCGTATATTACTGAAGTACGAAAAAATACAGTACTTTCAACTGCTCGCTTAAATATAGTAAATAATAAATTAACTGAACTTATCGAGTAAAACACATATTATAAAGACGCGAATTGGATTTTGGTAGTCGGAGCTTAAACGCATAAAATCGGGTGATTTTATTTGATTAACTACTAGATAATTTTAAAAATTAACGCTATGATTGATAAAGAACTTGAGGCCATTTATAAATGTCATGAATATCTACAGGATTTAAATAACGATGCTAGAATGAGGGTT
The DNA here is from genome assembly GCA_964583395.1 of uncultured Pedobacter sp. GTDB lineage: Bacteria > Bacteroidota > Bacteroidia > Sphingobacteriales > Sphingobacteriaceae > Pedobacter. Next base: position 19,986 of record CAZOVM010000008.1, read on the forward strand.
TTTAAATATCTTCTAGATCGCTATGGACTTGTCAATTTTGAAACAAATCAGCAACCCAATTTTGAAACAAAATCAATTTCTCCAGAACCTGAACCTGTGATATCTGAGGTTATAAAAGTTGAAAATAAAGTAGCCAATACTTCTAAAGCATCTAACCCTATAAAGAAAGTTAAACCCACGTCAAATCAATCTTATAGCCTAGTAACTTCGTTAAACCTAGTATCTAAAGCGAAAATGCCGCTCAAAGAATATTTTAGCCAATTCGAAACGAAGTCTAATTTTGACAACAATATAGTAATATTGACATATTTAAAAAATGAATTAAAAGAGGAGAATGTTTCTGTAAATCATATTTATACTTGTTATAAACATTTAAACATTAAAATCCCTAGTATTAAACAAAGCTTATTTGACACAAAGAATAGAAAAGGATGGATTGAAACAAGCAACATAGATGACCTTTCAATAACCGTTTCTGGCGAAAACTATATTGATCATGAAATAATCAGAAAGTAATGACTATTCATAACTTAATCGATCGAACTGAAAATTTCGATCGATTATCACAAAAAGAACAGATAAAAAGAATTGCTTATTTTTATTGTATAGTTCAAAATACTCTGGATTTTAACACAAAAAATATAAAAGATGTATTTATAGAGCAAAAATTATCAGTTCCCACTGGAATAACAAGTTTAGTTCCTAAACTAGCTTATGATAAACCTATCAGTTTTTTAAAAACGAAAAATGGTTATACGCTGCATAGAAATCTAAAAAAAGAGTTTGATCTTGTTTACAACACAAATGAACACGCAGTTGTAACATCACAAAAGTTAAGAGATTTGCTTTCAAAAGTAAAATCGACTGAACAAATTGAATTTCTTGAAGAAGCGATTAAATGTTTCGAATTAAAAGCGTATAGAGCTTCAATAATTATGTCTTGGTTGTTAGCGATGGATGTATTATATGAATATGTATTATTGCCCCCCAATTTAACAGCATTTAATTCCGCAATTCAATTACATGGAAAATACAAAAAGATAGCTATCAAAAAAAAAGATGATTTTTCAGATTTAAAGGAAACTGATTTTATAGAATTACTAAGAGCTTCAAAACTGGTAAGTAATGACATTAGGAAAATATTAGATGAAAAATTAGGAGTTAGAAATTCTTCAGCACATCCTAATACAATTAAATTTGAAGAGTTAAAAACTATGGCATTTATCAAAGATTTGGTCATTAATTTAATTGAAAGACACCAATAATATCACTATTAAAAACGGCGATCAAAAAGTTAAAAAATTCATTTAATCTTCTAAATATTTACAGGTGACAAAAATTATTACAAGACCAGCCGCCAAAGTTACACAAGGCGCATTGATACTATATACACTTTCATTAAAAGTTCGAGATTTACTGACTCCTAATTTTTATAGTGTAGAAGCTTTGGATCCCGATAACCCAAACGACAAAGGCTATCAAAGACTATTGAATAAAGCAAGAGCAAAGAAACTAGCTGATTATATTATAGCAGGTCAAGATACCCAAGATGCATTTCTACCGACAAGCATTTTTATGGCAACTGACAAAAACATATTATTTAATGACGTTGACAATACAATCAATATTGAAATAGCTGAAACAGGTGCATTTAGTATCGTTGATGGTCAGCATAGAGTTGAGGGTTTAAAAATGGCAGCTGAAAAAGATAGAAGAGTTCTAGAATTTGAAGTACCTATTACTATTGCAATCAATCTTTCCAAGATAGCACAGATGTGTCATTTTCTAATTGTAAATACAACCCAGCGAAGTGTTGAACAAGGTGTTGAACAACGAATCTATGCACGTCTAACACAAGCTTTTGAATTAGAGGATGATATTCCTCATTTACCTAAATGGATTAGAAATATTGTCGGAAAGGGTGAAGACGAAAAAGCATTAAAATATGTTGACTTCTTAAACTCAAATATTGACAGTCCGTGGAAAAACAGAATTGACATGGCTAATAAGGAAGATAGAAATGGTAGCATCGCACAAAAAAGTTTCGTTAAATCAATTAAGAAATACGTTCTTGTTGCAGACAATCCTGTTGCATCAAAATCAGAGGATATTCAGCTTGGAATTTTTCTAAACTATTGGAAAGCGATAACGAATATTATTGGTATTGAAGAGCCAACTGTTCTTTTTAAATACAATGGCGTAGAACTTTTTTGTAAATTTTCCATTCCGTTCTACCACAAGATGATTAACATGTCAAACTTTAAAGTTTCAACAATGCAGGGTTTGCTACAGCACACCTTTGATAATATGGAAGGCGAATTTGCAGGAGTTGGACATACCGAATTTTGGATTAGTGGACGAAAAGCAAGTGGTTTAAATATTAGCGCATTAACAGGTATTAATATGGAGATGGTTAAAGCACTCCATACATCGAATTCTCAGAAAGAAATTGAACTATGAAAATTGAAAACCTGAACCCTTTACCAACGAACAAAATTGCTTTCGCTCTAACATCATATAATCAAGCACCTAAAAGTCAAGGATGTTACGTTCTTTCTACTTATGACAATCAGATTCTTTATATTGGTTTGGCTACCAATTTATATACTCGTTTCATAAAACATTTAGATACACCGGAAAAATTAAATCCAACCATAGATGGAAAAGCAGTATGGTTTCATTATATAACTTTTAATCCATTAAACTTGCCAAAACTTGAACGAACGTGGTTGAATCAATTTTTAGCAGCACACGGCCGATTACCAATTTTGAACAAAATAAGTTCGCCCATAAGCTAATAGTTACGTGGAATAACTATACCTAACAAGAATTTGTCATATTTGGCATGAAATTTACCATAACCGTCAATTCGTAAATTTCTTCTTTTTATAATTTTATCTTAGCTCCCCATACCACCCTATCAATGAAACTAAAACTATTCACCTGCTTATTGTTTCTTTCGGTAACGGCTTTTTCTCAGGATATAAGCAAAGAGAAACTGGACGACTATTTAACGTACATTGAAGATCATAATGGGGGGATGGGCAATGTTTCTATTTATAAAAACGGGGAGGAAGTTTATAACCGAAGTTTCGGTCAGGAAAAATTGGTTGGGGTAAAGTATAACCGAGACACGAAATATCAGGTTGCATCCGTTACCAAAATGATTACCGCGATTTTAACGCTACAATTGGTAGAAGATGGCAAGATCAGTTTGGACGATAAATTGGCGGAGTTTTATCCCGAAATACCCAACGCAAATAAGATTACCATTAAAAATTTGCTAGAACACACCAGTGGCTTGGGAAATTTCGCCATTAAAAACGGTGCAATTTGGGTAGTAGACGAGGTAAGTGAAAAAGATATTTTAGATGAAATTATACACCAAGGTGTACGTTTTGAGCCCAATGAAGATACAGCATACTCCAATTCGGCATACCTCTTGTTGCGAATGATTTTAGAGCGAAAACACGGAAAAGCGTATCATAAAATTGTACAGCAAATAATTGCAAAACCATTGGGCCTTAAGAATTTTGCTTCTATAAAATCAGCCCCCCGCAATACCTTTAAGTCCTATCAATTCTCCGGAAGTTGGAAGGAAATTAAAGATATCAACTATTTAAATGTGATTGGCGTGGGCGATATAGCCAGCACCAATGAAGATTTGAATATTTTAATCAATCGTTTATTTCAATATAAAATCTTAAAACAAGAAACATTGGAACTAATGAAGCCGACAATAGGCAAAGAAAGCTGGGGCAGAGGCTTGGCCCTGTTTGAGTACGATGAAAATGTGTTTTTTGGTCATAGCGGCGATGTGCTCGGCGCACATTCCCGATTAATTTACAATACGAAAGATAAAATATCTATCGCCTACTCTACAAATGGAGAAAGAATCCCTACGAATGTATTTATGGAAAATATAGTAGGTATTGTTTACAACAAAGCTTTTCAACTACCTGAGATAAAGTAATAAATCAAAAAATTCTTTCAAAATGAACAACTAGCAAAATATTTATTGCTAATACTTACTGCTTTATATATAACGGCAATAGCAGATGTCCTCCATTTACATTTTACTCCCATAGCTTTATTTTTAAATAATTCACTTTTTTAGTGAATTTTATTAATTATATGTAATTTTGCTAAATGTTAAACTGAAGCCTATGATAATAAGTTTTACGAAAGAGTATTTAGAAGAGTTGTACCAAGATGGCAAGACTTCGAGTAAAAAGCATAGGTTTCAAAAAGACATCATTAAAAGATATAAAAATACCATCGACAAGTTAAAAGTAGCTAGTAAGATTGAAGACTTATATCTCATTAAAAGTTTGAATTATGAAAAATTAAGCGGCAACAAAAAAGGTTTGGAATCTGTTCGAGTGAATGATCAATATAGAATAGAATTCTTTTCATCCATAGAAGGAAAAGAGCCAAACACCATTACAATTTGTGAAATTGTAGAGCTAAGCAATCATTATTCTTAAACATTTAACACTATGACAACAAATACAATCATCCCTTTCGAAGCAACACATCCGGGCACTTTAATAAAAGATGAATTAGAGGTACGTGATGACATTACTCAAAAAGATCTGGCAATTCTTCTGGGCGTTAAGCCTTCTTTTTTAAATGAGATTATAAAGGGGAAAAGACCCGTTACCGCCGACATTGCTATCTTATTAGAAAAGGCTCTTGATATACCTGCCGATTATTGGATGAGATTTCAATCTCAGTATGAAATTGACAGTGCAAAAATCAAGGAAAAAAACATCGCTAAAATAAAATTTATAGAGACTTGGAATATTATCAGTCAATATGTTCCGGTAAAATATTTTAGCAGAAAGGGATATTTGAATAATGATATAGCCACCAATATAGCCACCATCCAATCTATTTACTCCGTAGAATCTATTGACGGATTAATCAATAAATTTTCGGAAAGGAAGTTTTCCTTTTTTAGAAAGAGTGAAAAACTACAGATAGATGAAAAAAACATGTTTGCCTGGACTTCGTTCGCAGAATATGAAGCAGAAAAAAAAGAAGTGAACACTTTCAATTTTGAAAATCTAGCTCAGCTAAACAAAGAATTAAGGGAGATATTTTTCAAAAACACCAAGGTATTAGAATTAGTTGACAAGAAGTTATCGCAGTATGGAATCAAATTTTTAATGGTTGATAAACTAGACAAGACACCAATTGATGGCTATTCATTCTGGTCTAAAAACAATCCTGCAATCGCCTTAACATTAAGACATCAAAGGATAGATTATCTGGCTTTTACAATTTTGCATGAATTAGGGCATATTGCACTACATTTAAAAGATAACAAAGACATAAAATTTCTAGATCTAACTCAAATTGAAGAAAACAAATGTGAGAATGAAGCGAATAGTTATGCTCAAAAAAGTTTAATCCCTGCTGACTGGTGGAATGATTTACTAGAGAATTATTTGCCTCTAAGCGATGATGCAATAAATATATTTTCAAACAAGTATAGAATAAACCCTGCAATAGTTTTAGGCCGCGCCTGTTTTGAAATGAATTATTACGGAATTAAAACGAGTATTGATAAAAAACTTTATTAGTAGTTTTATACATAACGATGGGAAATGAAATCATAAAATTACGCCCTTTTTAGTTATTTTCACTCCAAATCATTCTAAACAACCCCATGAACACAAAAAACCTCCTAACCTTTATCATCGCATTTGCTCTCGGACTACCCCTCTCTTTTGCTCAATTTGGCTTTAGAGATTATGCGCTACGTCATGTAAATATTATAGATGTAAATGCAAAAAAAGTATTGGAAGATTATACCATCGTTGTGCAAAATAACAAGATAAAAAACGTTATGCCGTCTAAAGATTATGTTCCGGCCGATAGTGTTCAATCTATCTTTTTAAAAAATAAGTTTGTTGTTCCGGGATTAATAGATGCGCATGTACATTTTGCAACCGACCCTACACTTGAAAGAAGAGACAATGCAGAAAAAGTACTCAAAGAGATGTTGTTAACCGGAATTACATCGGTTAGAGATATGGCCGGTGATGCAAGAGCATTGGCTAGTTTATCGAGAAATGCTTTGGTAGGTGATATTGTTGCTCCCAATATTTATTATTCGTCGTTAATGGCCGGGAAAAGGTTTTTTTCTGACCCAAGAACCATAGCCACTGCGCAGGGTGGTAAAAGTGGAGAAATGCCTTACATGAAAGCTGTTGATAGCTCTTCTAACATGCCTCTGGAAATTGCTCAGGCAATAGGTACCGGCGCTGCCGGCATAAAAACTTATGCAAACTTGTCGGTCAAAGAAATTGTAAAAATAGTTGAAGAAGCAAAAAAACAGAACATCCCAGTTTGGTCTCATGCAGCATTACAGTTGGCGAAGCCTTCTGAAGTTGTGGCCAGCGGTGTTATTTCTATCTCGCATGCTAATATGCTGATTTATGAAAATGATAAAAATGGAGATCTGATAAGATCCTGGCGCAATTACAAACCAGACGACAAAAATCCGCAATTCTGGGATAAAGAGTTCGAAAAATTAGACTTCTCGGGTTTATTTAAATTGATGATTCAGCACAAGGTTTTATTTGATGTAACCATGTCGGTGCTAGAAACCAGCAAAACAAACCCGAGAGGAATGTGGAGTTATGAAATTGGAAAAAGAATAGTTCAACAAGCGCATAAAGCAGGGGTTCTTATAGCAGCGGGCAGCGATTCTGATCAACTCACCTTTGTACAGCACGAAATGAAATTATTGGTAAATGATGGAGGGCTTACGCCAATAGAAACCATAATAGCTGCAACTAAGCACTCGGCAATGGCAACAGGTATTTTTAAAGAAGAGGGCTCTGTTGAAATTGGTAAAAAAGCAAATTTGCTTTTCCTGAATTCTGATCCGACTAAAGATATTAAAAATATAGACGATGTGTTTTTAGTAATTAAAAACGGAAAGTTGTATAATCCTAGATAAGCTATTTACACCCGTTATACTTTAAAAACTGCAATAAAGAAATTGATAAAGCTCGAAATAATTCCTCGGCTATTTAATTTGAGTTATCTCAACCTATTTTTAATCAAAGTATAATATTTTCGATCAAAAAAGCGACATTCAAGGAAAATGTTTTACTAACTATACATTAGTTTTGCCTATAGGGTAAATATTATTTTAAAATTCTATATATGAAATTAATTACTTTCGATATTGAAGATCGGATGAAAACTTTAGGTTTTTATCAGATTGCTGGAGGAATTTTAGGCCTATTCATAATTTTACGTGTTTTTATTTACGAAACACAATTAAGTGGGTTAGGAATTTTACTATATGCCCTTGGGTTCGGTCTTTTTACATTCTCAATATATTGCGGCAATCTCTTGCGTAAAGGTAATATTAAAGGCCTTAAGTTTTCCTTATGGAACCAACTATTGCAGTTAATACAATTGAGCATCTCCTCCATCTCATTTGGTTATTATTCGGGGATAAGGTTTGCTATTGGATTTGATTGGAAAGATTCATTTTCTTCCGACTTTTTTTTAGGTGTATCGGGATTTAATTTTAGTTACTTCACTAATGGAACAGGCGATTTTTCATTTGCCTTGAATTTTGTTCCGCTAATGGTCATATACTCCATCAACTCTATAGAAAACAAAATTGAACAAAGAAAAAAGTTAATGGAATAACTCATTAACCAATTACATATCGTTAATCAAATAAAACAACATGAAAATACTATATACCCTCGCAATCCTATTATTTTGTATAAAATCGTACGGACAAGAGAAGAACTTTATTGATCAGCCTTACTTAGAAACCAGCGCTAAGGTTGACACATTAATTGTTCCTGATAGAATATTTATTACCATCGTTTTAAATGAGGCAGATAGTAAAAATAAAAAATCTACAGAAGAACTTGAAAGAACATTAGAGAAGGTTCTAAAAAGCTTAGATATTAACCTTGAAAAAGATTTGTCATTGTTAGATTATAGCAGCGACTATAAAAACTTATTCCTAAAAGGCCAGAATATTCTAAAGATTAAAAACTACTCTTTATTGGTTCGTGACGCCGTAACTGCCAGTAAAGTATTAACAGCTTTAGAAAGTGAAGGAATTTCTAATGTAAACATAGAAAGAACTGAATATTCTAAGGCAGAAGCGCTGATATTAGAACTAAAAACGAAAGCCGTTGCAAAGGCTAAAATTAATGCTCAAAATCTTCTGGCACCGCTGGATCAGAAGCTAGGTAAGGCAATTTTTATTTCAGACATAGTGAATAATAAAGTAATCACTGCTGCCCTAGGAAGAGTAAGTGGAATTCAAGTACAAAGTGCTCCTGGAATATACGGCTACTCAGCTTCTCAACCGCTTCTTATCGAGTTTAAGAAACTTATATTCGAAGCAGAGGTGATTGTGAAATTTGTTATAAATTAATTTTGGGGATCTATACAATTTGAAATACATCTTTTTATAGGTACTGCCTGCATCTCTAAAGAATCTACATCGAATTATCCAGCAGGTGAAAAACATGCTATACTGCTCTTTGTTAGGAATGAGGCTAACTCTGAATATGATTTAAATACAGCAATAGAAATTGCATCAAATAAGGACCTCCATAAAATTGAATTTACCAGAATGGGAAAACTAGACCCGTCTAAATTAAATGCTGAAAAACAAGAATTATATAATAAAGCAATGGAGTACGGATCTGCGTTAATCTTATATTCCGATCCGATTTAAAATAAAATAACATCTATCAAGTAGATTACAATACAACTTAAAATATGGCTATTAAAACCTTTTGGATCATTTTATTAAAAATTATAGGCATATGCTTTTTGCTTCAAGGGATTACCTTAATTCAACAATTAATTTCACTCCTTTTCATTCAGGGTATTTTGGGTGCCGGCGGGTATTTTTTGTCACTATTGGTGAACTTAGCCATTTATCTTTTAGCTTCACTCTGCTTCCTTTTTAAAACAAACTGGCTCATAAAAAATTTAAAGCTCGAAAAAGGATTTAATGAAGATAAAATCAACTTAAATATAAAATTTCCTGTCATTTTAAACATTGCCATAATTGTTTTAGGTGCTGTAATCATTTTAAACAGCCTGCCTGCCCTAGTTCAACAATTGGTTATCTTTTTTCAACAACAAAATATGTTTGCGGAGAGCCCCGTCTCTAACTGGATCATTTTCTATTGTATAGAAATGATAGCGGGTTGTTTAATGCTTATAAAAAGTAAGCAGATTGCCGGGTTTTTTTATAAAGGGTTAAATGAAAAACATTAAACCCGCCGTTAGAAATGCTTTTCTGCTATTTTAATTAAAGTCTTTATCTTTATATGTTGTAACGTTACAAAACACCCATGTTAAAGAAGTTTTTAAACAACATTCTCTCTAAAAAAACTGCGCACCAGGCGCCTACATGGGTAACGGAAAATTCCATTTTCAATTTTATTGCTTCCAATATTGATAAAAATGGTCAGTTATCTGAAAATGATCAGATATTGCCCGACGAATGCAGGAAAAAAAACGAAGTGCATTTTGCCCCCGGATTAGAAGATGTTCTATTTGAAGAAACCCGTTCAGACACAGTAAAAGATCTGTTAAACCAACTTAATACCTACATTAAGCAAATCGCCCTTACTGGTGAACAGGCAAGCGAACAAGCTTTTTACGATGCTATTAATGCGCAGAAAAACATTGTTAAAGTGGTAGATCCATTGATAGAGTCGATCATAAAGGAGCGTTTACCTACTCATCCTTATTTATTCGACTTCGCATCCAATCTGGCAAAAAAATCCAATCATAGAAATGCAGTGAAGCTAGGGATAGCCATTTTAGGGATCTGCAAAAAGAAGTCCGCTCTGGCTCCTATCAAAATACTGGGCTTGCACGACGAATTTACATTATACTGTGCTGTTGCTATCATGAATTTATCTGACACCCCAGAAAACGACCTTTGGCAACTGGCTCAAAAAGTAAACGGATGGGGAAGGATACAAACGGTTGAAAAGCTAACGGAGTTAGAATTAAGCGAACCCGTAAAAAACTGGCTGATTTTAGACGGCTATAAAAACAACATCCTGTACGAACATCTGGCTTATACCTGCGCGGTACACGGATCCTTGCATAAAAATCTAGAGCAGGAGAAAATAGCAAACAATCTATTTAAATCGGCATCAGAAATATTGGATGCGCTCATCGTAGACTATACACCTGCTGAGGATATCCATTCGTACTCTTTTTCACATCAGCTTATCCCGCTTTTTCTAACACATGCAAAAAAACAACAGTTGGATGTGTCTGACTTTATAGTGTTACATAAAGTTAAAGATCATTTGACTGCTGAATTAAACAATTTTGAGGAGCATAATGATAGTATCTGGAGCGAAGACCTCCTCTCCAACTGCATTATTGAAGCCGCAGATATTTTGCAAAACTGCAACTGGGAGGCCCAAACAATAGCGGGTTTACAGAGCCACGATAAAACCGTTTACTGGAATGCTAAACAGGCTGCAGAAAAACTCGGTATCGACTTATGGGAAACCGTTTGGCTCCGGTTGAAAGAAAACCCAGACAACAGCATGTCCTGGTACGATGTTACCCGAAATGCAAAGCCTGAACATGTCGAAAAAATCATCCATTTTGCGCTCACCAATCTACCTTTTGAACAATTGGCTACAGGAGCGGAAGACTGCGCCGGATTTGGTTCCGAATATATTAAGCATACTATACTCGAATATGTAGTCAGTTTTCTGAAAAACTATCCACAGCAAGGAGAAAAAATTATCCTTACTGCCTTAAGAAGTCCGGTCGTAAGAACCCGGAATGTGACCATCTATACCTTAGAGCAATGGGGGCGTGAGTTGTGGTCAACAGAAATAGAAGCCGAGCTCAAACATCTACAAGCAATTGAACCAAATAAAACTACTCAAGAAAATCTTGAAAAATTACTTCAATAATAGGGCTCTTCAACTCCAATCTAAGAATGAATCAACGAAAAAAAGCAGTATTTAACTGGAGTGGCGGAAAGGATTCTGCCTTGGCGCTTCAAAAAACGTTGGAAGAGCATACTTTTGAAGTAGTTGCTCTCTTGACCACCCTAAATGAAGAAACCGGTAATTCTTCTGTTCATGCTATCCCTACTGAAATACTTAACCAACAAGCAGAAAGTATAGGAATTCCTCTTTATACGCTCTCTTTTTCAAGTGATCTAACCAACTATAATCAAAAAATGCAGGAAGCGGTGGAGCATTTTAAAGAGCAAGGCGTTACACATTTTATTTTTGGAGATATCTTTCTGTCCGACATAAAAAACTATAGAGAAAAGCTACTAAATCCCTTAGGAATTGAAGTAGTAGAACCGCTATGGAACAAAACTTCTGAAGAGATTATGCGTGATTATCTGGCTTCGGGTATTCAATCGACCATAATCGTAACGCAGGCCGACAAATTAGATGACACTTTTATTGGGAAGGACTTAAATAAACAAACCATAAGCTTATTTACAGCCAATGTAGATGTTTGCGGCGAAAACGGAGAATATCACACCCTTGCCCATGCAGGTGGCTTATTTAAAAAAGAAATTGAATTCTCCATTTCTGCAATCCATAAAGTTTCGCACCATATAAATCTGGATAACGGGCAAACCAAAAATTTTGAGTATTGGCAAGCTGAAATAATGCCTGAAGGATAGAATATTTATTAAATAGTCTTCTAAGTCTTACGTCTTTCCCTTTAAGTCTTCAGTAAGCGCTCTTTCACACTGGGCCATTCCGATTTTAAAACGGAGAAATAAATAGAGTTTCTAATAAATCCATTGTGCAGCTTTAAATGTTGACGTAACACCCCTTCTTCTGTAGCACCCATTTTAAGCATCGCTTTTTGCGATTGCATATTCCGCTCATCTGCCTTAAGCTCTATTCTATTCAGATTTAAAACTTCAAATCCGAATTTCAAAATTTCCAGTTTCATTGCTTTATTTAATCCGGTACCCTGAAATTCTTTACCAATCCAGGTCCATCCTATTTGTCCGCGCTCATCGTGTGTGCTAATTTCTGCAATTCGGGTAGACCCTGCTGTTTTGCCTGTTTGTTTATCCACTATTTTCCAAACAGCACAAGTTCCTTCTTGCCGTTGTTTTATAGCGCTGGCAATATAGCCTTTTAATTCGCTGTATATGCTTAAGTCTTTATTTGCATATTGAGAAAGATCTTTATCCTGCGAAATTTCCCACAGTTCATCGATATCCGTTTCTTGTAAAGGCAATAGTAAAACGCGATCATTTTCTAGGATGGTCGACAATAATTTATTCCATTCTATTTGCATACGATTACGGGATTTAAAAGTTCTATATATCCGTCAATTCCTTGATTAATTTCTTCAACAAAGATAAACTCGTCAGCACTATGCGATCTTCCAGAGAAGCCCGGACCAACTTTTACCGAAGGGATATCTAGCAACGCCTGATCGGATGTGGTTGGAGAGCCATATGTTTTTCGTCCCGCAGCCACACCAGCCAAAACAATTGGGTGATTGGGGTCAATAAAAGATGGTTTTAAACGTACTGATCTGGGTGTAACTTCAGCATCAATATTTGCACGTATAACGGATATTACTTCTTCAATGGTATAAGCGTCGGTAACGCGCACATCGACGGTAAAAGAGCACGTTGCAGGTACTACATTGTGCTGTGAACCGGCTTCTATAACAGTTACGGTCATCTTTACCGCACCAAACTGCTCAGATATTTTTGGAAACTGATAGCTTTTAATCCACTCTATATCTTTTAAAGCTTTGTAAATTGCATTGTCGCCCTCATCTCTAGCGGCATGCCCAGCCACACCTTTAGCTACACAATCCATAACCAACAAACCCTTTTCAGCAATAGCTAAATCCATTAACGTAGGTTCACCTACTATTCCAAAATCGAGCGGACCTAATTCCGGAATCACCAACTCCAATCCGTCGTGACCAGAGATTTCCTCTTCCGCCGTTGCGGCTAAGCAAAGGTTATAGCTTAAGTCGGTTCTATCATAAAAGAATAAGAAAGTAGCTATTAGCGAGACTAAGCAACCGCCCGCATCGTTGCTACCCAATCCGTATAGCTTTTCGTTTTCTATAATTGGTTCGAAAGGGTTACGGGTGTAGCCAGGATTTGGACGAACGGTATCGTGGTGCGAATTTAAAAGCACCGTAGGCTTAGCCGCATCGTAATGTGCATTAAAAGCCCAGATATTGTTTTTTAGTCGATGTGTTTTTACTTTAAATGACTTTAAAAAATCTTCAATTATTAAGGCGGTAGTTTCTTCTTCCTTACTAAAAGAGGGTGTTGAGATGAGTTTTTGCAACAGCTCCAAACTCGCTTTTTTTAAATCATTTAGTGCGATATTCTGTATCATAGAGATATTCTTGTGCCCGATTTCACCAAATCAAATGTAGCTAAATCTTCGGCACTGGTAATATATACTGCTTCAACACCCTTTTTTACGGCATTGAGCGCATTGTCAATTTTTGGAATCATTCCTTCAGCAACAATTCCTTTCTGCTTTAATTCTTCAAAACTTGCTTCATTAATGTCGGCTATTATGCTTAACGGGTCATTTACATCTCGCAAAACCCCTTTCTTTTCGAAGCAATAAACCAAATTTACCGAATAAAATTCAGATAGCGCACAAGCCAGAGCCGAAGCAATGGTATCTGCATTGGTGTTTAGCAATTGACCTTCGCCATTATGCGTTATTGCAGAGAAAACCGGAATAAACTCTGCGCTTAATAATTTATGAATAGCCTTTCTGTTAACGGAATGGGGCATTATATCGCCCACATAACCGTAGTCTAATCCGTTTTTAAGCGGGCGTTTCACCGTCTTTATAGAATTTCCATCTGCGCCGCTCATTCCAATAGCGTTACAATGATGTTCTTGCAATTGAGCGACTAAATTTTTATTGATTAACCCCGCATACACCATGGTTACCACGCGCAAGGTTTCGATATCTGTAATACGTCGGCCATCAACCATATTGGGTGTTATACCCATGGTAATGCTTAAATCTGAAGCTACTTTGCCACCTCCATGAACCAAAATTTTAGGCCCTGCAATGGCAGAAAAATCTTTGAGGAAATAATGCAACTTTTCGGAATTGTCGATAATATTTCCGCCTATTTTGATGATGGTTAGTGTTGGTAGGTTCATATTTTATATTTCTTTATTTTTCTGGGCGTTACCCTCGGGTCGAGCTTCAAGCTCAAAGCTTATAGCTTATGGCTCACCTAAAAGCTTTCCAGCATCTGCTTTAAAACCGCCTGCGCTGCAAATAATCTATTTCCTGCCTGTTCTATAACGATAGAATTTGGCCCGTCTAATATTTCTGAAGATAATTCTAAATCTCTCCTAACGGGCAAACAATGCATAATTTTTGCATTGTTGGTACTTTCTAAGCCTTCATTTTTAAGCATCCAATTGCCTTCTACAGGCAGAATTTTACCGTAATCTTCATAACTGCTCCAATTTTTCACGTAAACAAAATCGGCATTTTTAAGCGCTTCTTGCTGGGTGTTCACTATTGTTGCGCCTTCTGTAAATTCAGTAGCTAGCTCATAACCCTTTGGGCAAGCTATGGTAAAGTCTATCAGTCCCAACTTCTGTGCAGCACACATCCATTCAGAAAATGAATTTGGTACCGCTTGGGGCAATGGCTTTATGTGTGGAGCCCAAGTTAATACCACTTTGGGCTTTTCTATTTTTCGCTCCGTTATGGTAACCAAATCTGCTAAACTTTGAAGCGGATGTCTGGTAGCACTCTCTAAACTTACCACCGGAACTTTGCAATACGTCACAAATTTATTGAAAAAATCTTCTGAGTAATCTTCGTCTCTATCTACTAATTTCGGGAAACAACGTAAGCCTAAAATATCGCAATACGTTCCCATTACGGCCGCCGCTTCACGAATATGTTCAACTGTGCTACCGTTCATAACTACACCATCTCGTGTTTCTAATGCCCAACCGTCTTTATCCATGTTCATCACAATAACCTCCATCCCTAGGTTTTGAGCTGCGCGCTGAGTACTAATTCTTGTTCTTAAACTCGGGTTCAAAAAAACCAAACCAATGGTTTTTCTCTTACCTAAATCAGGTTGACTGTACGGATTCGATTTAAAATTGATTGCATCTTGCACCAATTTGTTTAAATCACGAACATCATTAACCGACGAAAAAATTTTCATAGTTACTTTAATTATATTGGTTAATTGCGGCCTTAAACTTCTCTAAAAACAGATCTGCATCCTGCATGGTTAAATTTAAAGCCGGCAATAATCTAATTACGTTGGGCTTGGCTTCGCCCGTAAATATATAATGCTTATACAAAAGCTCCTTTTTAACTTCTTTATGCGACTCAGGAAGCTCAATTCCAATCATTAAACCGCGTCCTCGTACTTCCAATATTTCTGGAATTTCTTTTAATTTTTGTATCAGGTAAGCACCTGTAGCCTGAGCTTGCTCTATGAGGTTATCTTGCTTTATTACTTCTAGTACAGCTATCGCCGCAGCACAAGCCAAATGATTCCCACCAAATGTGGTGCCCAGCTCGCCATGCCATGGCTCAAATTTTGGTGCGATGGCTATTCCGCCAATCGGAAATCCGTTACCCATACCTTTGGCCATGCTATAAATATCGGCCTCTATGCCTGCGTAATCGTGCGAAAAAAAACTGCCAGATCTGCCATAACCACATTGCACACTATCTGCAATAAAAACCGCATTGTATTGATCGCACAAAGTTCTAATAGCCTTTAAAAACGGAACCGATGCTTCTCTAATGCCACCAACCCCTTGAATACCTTCGGTAATTACTGCAGAAATAGTATCCCCATGTGTTTTAAACGCTTCTGTTAAGGCATCTACATCATTAAAAGACAAGAATATAATGTTCTCTGTCTCGTTTACAGGCGCTACAATTTTGGGGTTATCTGTAGCAGCAACAGCCAGCGAAGTTCGACCATGAAAAGCGCCCTTAAAAGCGATTACCTTTTTTCTCCCGTTGTAAAAAGAGGCTAGTTTTAACGCATTCTCGTTGGCCTCGGCACCCGAGTTACATAAAAAGAGCTGGTAATCCGTTTTACCCGACACTTCGCCTAATAAAGCAGCTAATTTCTTTTGTAAAGGTATCTCTACCGAGTTAGAATAAAACCCTACTTTACTTAGTTGATTTTGTAAAGCTTCCACATACGTGGGATGGGTATGTCCGATAGATATTACAGCATGTCCGCCATACATATCTAAATATTTTTGTCCGTTATTATCCCAAACATTTGACCCCTCTGCGTGGGTAATTTCAATGGGATTTAAAGGGTATACGTCGAATAGTTTCATTTTTTTAAGCTGTAAGCTAAAAGCTGAAAGCACCAAGCTTAAAGCTTTTACCTAATATGTCGAGTGAATATTAAAGTTCGTTTGAATTATAAAATCAATTTTAATTTTTCCGGAGCGTTTTTATAAATCCTATTAACATCGCTTTTATTTCATTAAGTTGTTTATTCATTGTTTCATATATATTATTGGATATATAGTCCAAATCTTTTATTAAAAGAAATAAGTATTCTAATTCATTCGTAGAGCCGAGCGCATAATTTAAAAATCTAGCAAAGTCTTTATCGCTATTGCGTCCACATCCTTCTGCAATATTTAAAGGAATAGAGTATGCTGCTCTTCTCATCTGTTCCCTTATTGCATATTTTTCCTGAATAGGAAGTATGGGCAAAATGTTTTTATAAATATATAGCACCATTAAATGTGATTTTTTCCATACTTCTATCTTTTGAAAATTTTTCATTATCTGAAGAAATCATTGTCTTCAAACATACATTATCGCTTTTAAGTGTCCTATAGACAAAAAACTCTTAAAAAAGGTTATTTAATCTACCATTTGCCATCTCGTAGGTATAATTTAAACTTTATGTAGTCTCGTAACCCTCTCAGAGCTTTCTGCTTTAAGCCTTAAGCTTTTAGCTCCTCCCTAAAACCCCACACCCTTCAACTTCAATCCTGCTGTTTCTTCTAACCCAAACATCAAATTCATATTTTGAACCGCCTGACCGCTTGCTCCTTTTAACAGGTTATCAATAATGCTGATAATTAACAATTGGTTACCATGCTTTTCTAAATAGATTAAACACTTATTGGTATTTACCACTTGCTTTAAGTCTATCGGCTGTTTGCTTATATGCGTAAAAGGGTGTGCCTTAAAATACGTTTCATACATATTGTAGGCTTCTTCTAACGTCAAATCTGTTTCTGTATACATCGATGCAAAAATTCCGCGGGTAAAATCGCCACGCAATGGCACAAAGTTTACCGCTGGTATAGATTTCTCTGCTGCCGCTTCTAAGTTTTCTGTTATTTCTGCCAGATGCTGGTGCTCGAAGGCTTTATAAACCGATAAGTTGTTGTTTCGCCAACTAAAATGTGTAGTAGCCGATAACGACTGACCCGCTCCTGTTGATCCGGTAGTAGCCTGAATCTGAACGGGCGAATGTGCTTCTCCAGACGCCAATAACGGTAGCAATCCCAACTGAATACAGGTAGCAAAACAACCCGGATTGGCTATATTTTGAGCTGCTGATATCTCCGATTTACGCAATTCAGGCAATCCGTACACAAAATTTCTATCAGCAGTATTGGCGCTTGCCTTTAATCTAAAATCGTGCGACAAGTCGATAATCTTCACGTTTTTAGCCAAGGTATTAGTCGACAAAAACTTCCTTCCTTCGCCATGCCCAGCGCATAAAAACAATACATCAATAGAGGTAAGTTGAGCATCCATTTCTGAAGTATCGGCAAACTTTAAATCGGTATCCCCAAATAAATCCGTATGAACACTCGAAACTGGTTTTCCAGCGTTGCTTGTAGAATGTGCAAATAAAATATTTGCCTGAGGGTGGTTAATCAAAATTCGGATTAGCTCCCCGCCTGTGTATCCTGCACCTCCAATTATTCCTACTTTAATTTGCATATTTAAAATATTTTTAGTATATTTAATTAGAAGGTTTATTTACTTTATGCCAGATCATGGTCTGATTCCCGAAAATCTTTGAGAATCCTTTTACATCTTCGCCAGTCCACGCATTATTCATCTCTCCGTAGCTGCCAAACTGGTTACTCATTAAATCATGCTCACTTTCAATTCCAATTATTACGAATCTATAGGGATGCAACTCTACTATAACTGTTCCGTTAACTACTTTTTGAGTATCTGTTAAAAATGCTTCAATGTTACGCATAATAGGGTCGTGAAACTGCCCCTCATGCAACCAGTTACCATAAAAACTGCCCAATTGCTCTTTCCAGCTCAATTGCCATTTGGTTAAAGTATGCTTTTCTAACGCATGATGCGCTTTTATAATTAACACAGGAGCCGCTGCTTCAAAACCTACACGACCTTTAATGCCAATAATCGTATCGCCCACATGTACATCTCTACCTATTCCGTAGGGTTGAGCTGTTTCCTGCAATTGTTGGATCGCCGTAACCGCATCTAATGGGATATCATTAATACCCGATATCTCTCCTTCTGTAAAATTTATCTTAATCTGAACAGGTGTAGTTGCTGTTACAGGCGTTGGCCATGCCGATTCTGGCAGCATACTATTAGAAGTCAATGTTTCTTTTCCGCCTACTGATGTCCCCCACAAACCTTTATTAATAGAATATTGTGCTTTTTCGGCACTATACTCAATGCCATGTTCATTTAAATATTCTATTTCTGCTTCGCGCGATAATTTTAAATCTCTGATAGGCGTAATAATTTCCACTCCCGGAATAAGGATATTAAAAATCATATCGAATCTAACCTGGTCATTACCTGCACCTGTAGAACCGTGCGCAACATAATCGGCGCCAATTTTATTTACATATTCTGCTATAGCTGTTGCCTGAAAAACACGCTCGGCACTAACAGATAATGGATAAGTTCCATTTTTTAAAACATTACCAAAAACCAAGTACTTTAAGCATTGTTCATAATATGCACTTGTTTCATCAACCACCGCATGAGATGCTACCCCTAACGAGATGGCTTTTTGCTCAATTTCTTTTAACTCATCTTCCGAGAATCCGCCAGTATTTACAATTACGGTATGAACTTCTAATCCTCTGTCTTGTGCCAGATATATACAGCAAAACGAAGTGTCTAACCCCCCGCTAAATGCCAATACAACTTTCTTTTTCATATTATTTTTTGTTAAAAATCAGGATGAATAACTCATCTTGAGGGTTTATTAAGGGTTTTAGGTTGAACAACCAATCGCTGTTTTATACGCATAAAACGCTCATATAATTTAGGTTTCTTCTGCAGCTCTTCGGCAAAATTTTTCGCTACTTCATGTTTTTTCTCTTCCGGATTATATAACATAGCCGTACACATACAGTTTTTACGTTCCTTCATTTTTAAAATCTCGAAGTTGATACAACTTTGGCAGCCTTTCCAGAATTCTTCATCTTGCGAAAGTTCAGAGTACGTAACAGGTTCATAACCCAGGTCGGAGTTTATCTTCATAACCGCCAGGCCGGTGGTAAGTCCAAATAATTTAGCTTTTGGATACTTAGCTCTCGAAAGCTCAAAAATCTTTTCTTTAATAGCTTTCGCCAATCCTACCTTTCTATAGTTAGGGTTTACAATTAGCCCGGAGTTTGCCACGAATTTACCATGGCTCCATGTTTCTATATAGCAGAAACCCGCCCAGCTGCCATCATTGTGAAAAGCAATTACAGCTTTGCCTTCGCCAATTTTTCCTGCCACATACTCGGGAGTACGTTTGGCAATTCCTGTTCCTCTGGCTTTTGCAGACTCGGCCATTTCCTGACAAATTTCTTCGGCAAAAACACGATGTTCAGGTAGTGCAATTTGCACTATAAAATCGTTAATATTCATTTGTTGTAAGACAACGAAAAAAGTAAAAATGTTCTTGTTAATTGGGTTTTTAAAGAGGATCAATTCCTCATGCATGTCTGATTAGATTCAGATACGCGGCGTGAAGTTTTGCCGACTTGTAGTAACGAATAAGATGGCTTGCAATTTTTCCAAATAAACAGCTTCCGCAGCAATAACTTTTGCTTCGATAACGGAGAGTTTATGTAAAATTTGCTTGATCACTTAACTATTACTTGATTAGAAATGCAAAGGTTTAAATAAAAATTGATTTCTGCAATAACTACGTGTTTTTTTAACACAATGTTGATGTTTATCATAAATAATTGCCAAAACAATTTCCTCACCAATTGTTTATTATTAATAACGATTAATGAATTCTTATTATTTTAGTCGATTAATACTTTATAACTATGTTCGATAAATTAATGGCTGCTCAACAAAAAGCAGAAGAGATAAAAAAGAGATTAGATACCGTTTCTGTATTTGGTGAAGTAGAAGATGGTGCTATTAAAGTTACCGCTACTGCCAATAAAACCATTACGGCAATTCATATTAATGAAGATTTTTACAAAGAAAACGATGTAGAAGCAATAGAAGAACTTCTTTTAACTGCTGTAAACAAAGCGTTAGTGCAGGCCGATTTAGTTAGTGCTGCCGAAATGCAACATGCAACAAAAGATATGTTAGGTGGCCTAGGCGGGATGTTTGGAAAATAATAAACTTACGTATGAAATATACTTTTTACGGCCAATCGTGTTTCGAACTGGAAGCTGATGGCAAGAAATTTCTTTTCGATCCATTTATTAAAGGCAATCCGTTAGCCACAAAAGTGGATGTATCGACCCTACAACCAGATTATTTATTTGCTAGCCACGCGCATGGCGATCATATTGCCGATTTGGTAGAAATTGCCAATCAATCTTCAGCACAGGTTTTTGCAATGGTGGAGCTAGCTGGTTACCTAAGCGGAAAAGGGGTTAAAAACATCGTGGATTTAAACTTTGGTGTTCAAAATTGTGATTTTGGAAAGCTGAGAACTGTTTGGGCAGTACATTCTAGCTCTACGCCTGAAGGAAATTATGCTGGTAATCCGGCCGGATTTGTACTCCAATTAGAAGGTAAAACTATTTATTTTGCGGGCGATACAGCATTAACTTTAGAGATGAAGCTTCTGGCCGATTTATATGCCTTAGATTATGCCATTTTACCTATTGGCGGTCATTATACTATGGATGTAGACGACGCTATTGTTGCCGCCAAACTTTTAAATTGCAAAACAATTATCGGTGTCCATTACGACACTTTTCCTCCAATCAAAATTGATCAGGAAAATGCTGTTGAAAAATTTGAAAGAGAGGGGATACAGCTATTGTTACCACAAATAGGAGCAACAATAGAGCTATAAAGCTGGAGGCTAAAAGCTTAAAGCTTTTAGCTAAAAAACCTAATGTGCTTCCAGCCAATTTTTCCCTTCGCCCACTTCTACAACAACCGGAATACTTAAAGGAATTGCATTTTTCATATGTTCTACAATCAATTCCTTCATCTCCTCTTTTTCCGACTTTAACACGTCGAACACTAACTCATCATGCACTTGTAAGGTCATTTTAGATTGTAGCTTACGTTTTACGATATCGTCCTGAATACGAATCATAGCAATTTTTATCATGTCGGCCGCCGAGCCCTGAATAGGCGCATTAATAGCATTTCGCTCTGCAAAACCTCTCACCGTCTGATTCGCAGAATTAATATCTCTTAAATATCTTCTTCTGCCCATAATCGTTTCTACATACCCATTTTCGCGGGCAAAGTTCATGGTGTCCGACATGTATTTTTTTATACCCGGATACTGTTCAAAATATTGCTCAATAATTTCGGCAGCTTCTTTTCTCGGAATACCGAGATTTTGCGACAACCCAAAGGCCGATTGACCATAAATAATTCCAAAATTAACCGCCTTTGCATTGCGTCTTTGCGTACTGTCTACTTCATCTATAGAAACACCGTACACGCGGGCAGCCGTAGCTGTATGAATATCTATATTGTTAATAAATGCCTCCATCATATTGGCCTCCTGACTAATGTGCGCAATTACGCGAAGTTCTATTTGAGAATAATCGGCCGACAACAATATGTGGTTATCGTCTCTCGGAATAAAAGCCTTTCTAACTTCTCTTCCTCTTTCAGTTTTAATAGGTATATTTTGAAGATTCGGATTATTAGAGCTCAATCTTCCGGTTGCGGCAACCGCCTGATTAAAGGATGTATGCACTCTGTTTGTTTTAGGATTTACCAACAACGGCAATGCATCAACATAGGTTGATTTAAGCTTCTGAAGTTGTCTGAAATCCAATATATCTTTAACAATATCACTTTTATTTGCCAATGCTGTTAAAACATCTTCACCGGTTTGGTATTGACCCGTTTTAGTTTTTTTTGCCTTAGGATCTAGTTGTAATTTATCGAACAATACTTCACCAAGTTGCTTAGGCGAAGCAATGTTAAACTTCACCCCCGCTTTATCATAAACTGTTTGTTCGAACTTTCTAATATCTACTTCTAAGTCTTTAGAATAAGCAACCAGTGCGTCCACATCAATTCTTACCCCTTCCTTTTCTATATCTGAAAGCACATAAATCAAGGGGTTTTCTATTTTCTCGGCCAATGTGTTTGCGTTTAACTCGGCTAATTTTGGTTTAAAGGCATTGGCCAGTTGCAAAGTAATATCTGCATCTTCTGCAGCATAATCTACCACCTGATCTACAGGCACATCGCGCATGGTAATTTGTGATTTACCTTTACTTCCAATTAATTTTGTAATAGAAATTGGCGAATATCCCAGATAATTTTCTGACAACACATCCATATTATGGCGGGTATCAGGATCTATTAAATAGTGCGCCAACATGGTGTCGAATAATTTTCCTTTTATAGAAATTCCGTACCATTTTAAAATCAGCATGTCATATTTTATATTCTGCCCAATTTTTTCAATGTTTTCGTTCTCAAAAACTGGTCTGTATAATTCTAAAATCCTCAAGGTTTCAGATCTATCGGCTGGCACGGGAATATAAAAACCTTCGTGCGCTTTATAAGAAAATGAAAAACCAACCAGTTCGGCTAAATTTGCATCTGTACCCGTTGTTTCAGTATCAAAAGAAATACTTTTTTGCTGTAATAAGTTTTTAATAAGCTCGGCGTGCTCCGCTTCTGTGCTTACTAATTTATAATCATGAGCGGTATTCTCAATATTAAAAGAAGGAACAACCGGCTCATCTTCTACAACCACAGTTGTGGTCGCTATTACCGCTGCGGGTTGAGAAAATAAATCGCCCTGCTGACCCGCAGTTACTTTAACCTCGGTAACACTAAAATCTTCTCCAAATACACGTTTCCCTAAAGTTCTAAACTCCAGCTCAGCAAACAAAGGCTCTAACAAAGTTCTATCTGGAGGCGTTAATTGTAATGCCTCTTCATCTAATTCTATAGGCACATTGAGTAGTATGGTTGCCAAATTTTTGGATAACAACCCTTGCTCAGCATAATTTTCTACATTTTCTCTTTGTTTACCTTTAAGTTCGGCACTATTAGCAATAATATTTTCCACAGACCCATATTGTTTAACAAGTGCTTTGGCAGTTTTCTCTCCGATTCCGGGAATCCCAGGTATATTATCTACAGCATCGCCCCATAGGCCTAAAATATCTATTACCTGATGTACCTCATCAATTTCCCATTTAGCTAATACCTCTTTTACACCCATAATTTCCATCTCATTACCCATTCTTGCAGGCTTATAAATGAAAATATTCTCAGATACCAACTGTGCAAAATCTTTGTCGGGTGTCATGCAAAATACCTGATAACCTACTTTTTCTGCTTTCTTTGCCAACGTTCCAATTATATCATCAGCCTCATATCCGTCTGATACGATAACAGGAATATTAAAGCCGGTTATTAAGCGCATCACATAAGGCATGGCAGCCGATAAATCTTCAGGCATGGATTGTCTTTGTGCTTTGTATGCTTCGTAAGTAGTATGTCGTTCGGTAGGCGCAGCCGTATCAAAAACCACAGCGATGTGTGTAGGTTTTTCTTTTTTTATAACTTCTAACAAAGTATTGGTGAAACCCATAACTGCGGAGGTATTAATTCCGCCAGAAGTGAATCTAGGATTTTTACTTAGAGCAAAATGCGCACGATACATCAGTGCCATGCCATCTAATAGAAATAATTTTTTTTGCACGATAAAAGGAGTTATAATTTCAAAGTTAAGAGAATAGCTTAAAATTGCCTTACTTTTGGAGACACAACTACAATAAAAGTATTCCTATTTCGTATTTATTACACTTATGAGATTTTTAACAATATTATTATCACTTATTTCTCTAGTAATAACTGGGTTTTCACAAGACATTATCGTTAAAAACAATGGTTCAGTTTTAAGAGCAACCATTTTGGGCACCGATTTTAAATCTGTAAAGTACAGCGTAGACGATGCTGCTCCGGTAATCTCGGGGATGAAAGATATCAAAGAGTTTGTCTGGAATGGTGAAACTTATATTATTAAAACCTTTTTTGACAAGAAAAAAGCGGAAGATAAATTTGTAAGAATTATAGAAACAGGAGTGGTGAACTTATATTCTATGGGCGGAACCATTTCTACAGAAATAGCTCCTGAGCGGTCGAGCTCGCGACCTAGGTTTAGTGTTGGAGTAGGTTCTGGCGGTGGCGCCGGCTTAGGTGGCAATATTAATTTTGGTGGAAACAGAGGTGATGTGGCTCCACGCCCGACAAATGTAAAGACGGCTTATTTTATAGAAAAACCGGGCACTGGAGCTATACAAGAGGTGATGCTCAATAATATAAATGGTACTAAAGCTTTGTTAATGCAAAAATTAGGGGACGATATTGATTTGGCGGGTAGAATTAAAAACCTGGAAGAATTAGACGGGAAAGGTTTAATTGCTTATGTTAAAGCTTATAATGAGGGCAGGAAGTAGAAACAATTTAGGGGGAAACACACTAATCTTTTAGCCTTTAGCTCCAAGCTGTGAGCTTAAAGCTTAAAGCTTCCCCTTACCTCTTTTTACAATAGCATTCATTAAAATGGTCATCAACCATGCCCACTGCTTGCATAAATGCATAGCAAATAGTTGTACCAAAAAACTTAAACCCTCTTTTCTTCATGTTTTTGCTAATAGCGTCCGAAATATCGGTGCTTACAGGTACGTCTTTAAATTGCTTTACACTATTTATCAAGGGTTCTCCATTGGGCATAAATGCCCAGATAAACTTTGAAAAACTCCCAAATTCTTGTTGAATATCTAGAAATAACTGTGCATTTTTTATAGCGCTTTTGATTTTTAAGCGGTTTCTTATAATACCTGCATCCAGCATTAAGCTCTCTGCATCTTCTTCTGTAAACTTGGCTACTTTTATCGGATCAAAATCTGCAAAAGCTTTTTTATAATTTTCTCTTCTTCTTAAAATAGTAATCCAGCTTAATCCGGCCTGCGCACCCTCCAATAATAAAAACTCAAAAAGCACCCGATCGTTGTAAACGGGCTTACCCCATTCTTCATCATGATATTGAATATACAAGGCGTCATTTCCGGGCCAAGAGCAACGAATTAAAGAGTTGGAGGTTGAGTTCATAGTGGATGGTTGTGTAATATGATAATAGTAAATTTAAGGCCTTATATGGTTTAAAGTCGTGATTTTGCCAAAACGAATTATATTTATAATATAATAAATCAACTAAATTTTAAAGGATTTCTAATCATAAAGTTTAGTAAGACATCTATTTCTTCTGATTTTTTCATCAAGTCATTATATGTTTCTTCTGAAATATATTTGCTAGCAAATGCAACGTCTAACCAGACTTGAGTTTCGCTATTTTCCATCGCCGAATCTGTAAGTTTACTTATAAAATGTCTTGGATATTGGCGTTTTCTATAACCTTCGCCGACATTACTGCATACCGACCGCGATGATCTCCGAATCTGATCTGTCAGACTATACATTTCATTTTTCGGAAAACATTTAGAAACTTCAAATATATCCATTAATAATATAAACCCTTTCTTATAAACTAAAAGATCTCTAAATTTTCCCACAGAACAATATAAGAAAATATTTTAATTAAAAATAAATTATTTTGACTAATTTAAATTGATATACTTATTCTAGGGATTATAAAAAGACTATGGACTTATGGCTTTAAATTATTTTCCTAGTCATAAGTGGTGAGTCGTAAGGCTAATTATTCTAAACGTTATAAATGACTATAGACTTGTGACTAATGACTTTGGACTTTAAACTCTTTT
>CAZOVM010000008.1:46345-123348 GCA_964583395.1 uncultured Pedobacter sp.
ACGTTATAAATGACTATAGACTTGTGACTAATGACTTTGGACTTTAAACTCTTTTTCCAGTCATAAGTAGTGAGTCGTAAGTCTAATTATTCTGCATGTTAACTTATGACTTTTCACCTCTAGCCGTTATCTCCTCCCAATATTCCAGTGCTCTTCTATAATGTGGTATAACGATAGAACCGCCTACTAAATTGGCGATCATAAATACTTCATTTATTTCCGCATCATTTACACCTTCATCATTACATTTATCTAAATGATATTTAATGCAGTCGTCGCAACGCAATACCATAGAAGCTACTAATCCGAGCATTTCTTTGGTTTTCACATCTAGTGCTCCTTCCGCATAAGTGGTTGTATCGAGCGCAAAAAATCTTTTTATATTGGTATTAGCAGTTGCCATTACACGTTCATTCATTCGTGAACGGTAGCTATTAAAATCATCTTGCAATTTTCCCATTTTTAATCTGTTTATAGATTTATTTCCTGAATTGGATCCCAAAAAATCTTTTTAAAATTTACCACTTTATCGCCTTTAACTTCTACCCCTTCGGCTCGCAATAACTCTTCCATACGTTCTGGCGGGTTAAAATGAAATTTACCGGTTAATAATCCACTACTATTTACCACTCTGTGTGCAGGTACAGGAGGCTCGGCTATATGCGCATTGCTCATAGCAAAACCCACCATTCTGCTAGATTTAGCCGAACCGATACTTCGCGCTATCGCTCCATAAGACGTTACCCTGCCACGTGGAATTAACCGCGCAACTTCGAAAACCTGCTCATAGAAATCGTACTGCATGCCTTTAGCTAAAAGAGAATTTTAAATAATTGATATTTTTACTATGTATAAGATACTTCTTTTCATAATATGTTTTTATAGACAATACATCGTCTGCGAACTCAGAATTATATAAATCGGCTGTATCAATATGTAAATTAAGCTTCATTTCGTCTATTACCAATTTGGTATATTCATAAAGCTGATCATTATCAGTTTTTAAATTAATGTTACCACCTTCCTTTAATACAGTTTTGTATTTATTTAAAAACCCGGGGGCTGTTAATCTCTTTTTTTCCCTACTCAGCTGAGGCTGCGGGTCGGGGAAAGTAATCCATATTTCATCGATTTCTCCCGGGCCAAAATATTCTAAAACATCTTCAATTTGAATTCTTAAAAATGCCACATTGTTAATATTCTCGTCCTTAGCAGTGCGCGCGCCTCTCCATATTCTATTCCCTTTTAAATCGACACCAATAAAGTTTTTTTCTGGAAATAGTTGTGCCAGATTTACCGTATATTCTCCTTTTCCGCACGCTAATTCTACCACCAAAGGGTTATCATTACCAAAATGTTTCTTGCACCAACTACCTTTTAGTGGCAATCCTTCCTTTAATTGATACACATTTTCTAGCGCATCTATTTCAGCAAATTTTCTAAGTTTATCCTTACCCATACTGCAAATTTACACTTTAAAAATTTCTGTTACTATAATAAGCTAAACGCTTCGTAACTTTGTATTGTAAAATGGAAAAAAACGCAAAGATATACATCGCCGGACATAGAGGTATGGTGGGTTCAGCTATTCATAGAAAATTAATAGCAGAAGGTTATCAGAATTTCATTCTACGGACTTCTGACACGCTCGATTTAAGAAATCAGCAACAGGTAGCCGATTTTTTTTCAGCAGAAAAACCAGATTATGTATTTCTTGCCGCAGCAAAAGTGGGTGGAATATATGCTAATAACACCTATCGGGCAGATTTTCTTTATGAGAATTTAGCCATCCAAAACAATGTAATTCATCACTCGTACCTAAATGGAGTTAAAAAACTTCTGTTTTTAGGGTCCAGTTGTATCTATCCTAAAATGGCTCCACAGCCATTGAAAGAGTCGTATTTGCTGACTGGGTTACTAGAGCATTCTAATGAGCCATACGCCATTGCAAAAATTGCGGGAATAAAAATGTGTGAAGCTTACAGAGCTCAATACAACTGTAATTTTATATCGGTTATGCCTACCAATTTATATGGTTATAACGATAACTACCACCCGGAAAATTCGCATGTATTACCCGCATTAATTAGAAAATTTCACGAAGCCAAAATTAATGGAGCTAATTCTGTAAAAGTTTGGGGATCGGGAAAACCTTTGAGAGAGTTTCTTTTTGCAGATGATTTAGCAAATGCCTGCTTTTACCTGATGCTTAATTACCATAGCTCCGATTTAATAAATATTGGCACCGGGAAGGATCTCTCTATAGCAGATCTGGCCAAAAAAATCGGTGACATTATAGGCTTTAAAGGGGCAATTGAATTTGATACCACCCAATTAGATGGTACACCACGTAAATTATTAGATGTTTCTAAACTACATGATTTAGGATGGACGCACACAATTAGCTTAGATGAAGGACTAAAACTCGCTTACGAAGATTTTAAAAAAAATCACACAATCGTAAAAATTTATAAATAAATATATAATCTATAAATTTTATTTATAATTTTATAGATAAAAACTATATTTTTGAGTTAAAGTATAGTTTTTACAATGACTTTAGTACAACTAGAATATATTATTGCAGTAGACACTTACAAAAGTTTTCTTAAAGCTTCAGAAAACTGTTTTGTAACACAACCTACATTAAGCATGCAAATACAAAAGTTAGAAGATTTTTTAGGGGTTCAGATTTTTGACCGATCTACTTATCCGATAACTACTACCGAAATTGGGCTCCAAATTATTACTCAAGCGCGTAATACACTTCGTGAAAGCGGAAGAATAAAAGAATTAATAACCAATCAACTTCAAGAAATAGAGGGAACTTTAAAGATTGGTATTATTCCAACCATTGCCCCGTACTTATTACCAGAAATTATTTCGGAAATGATTAAAAATTTTCCAAAATTAAAGCTATCTGTCTGGGAGCACACAACAAGTGATATTATTAAATTACTGAAAACAGGGATTTTAGATTGTGGCATACTCGCAACTCCTTTAGAAGACGATCAGATTGTAGAAATTCCTATCTACTATGAGTCTTTTGTGAGCTACATCAGCAAAAGCAATCCCCTTTCTAAAAAGCGTAATATAAATACAGAAGATTTATTAGACGAACATTTATGGCTCTTAAATGAAGGTCATTGTATGCGGGCACAGGCTTTAAACATATGTGGTATTTCAAAGCTTAAAGATCAGGGCTTGGAATACAACTCTGGAAGTATAGAAACCCTAATAAAAATGGTGGATTTAAATGAGGGAATAACTCTATTGCCTGAGCTAGCAATGAATGAGCTTAATAAAAAGCAGCTTAACAAAGTTCGGAAATTTAAAGCTCCTGAACCCGCAAGAGAGATTAGTTTGGTTACACATAAAAATTTCATCAAAAAAAGAATGCTGAATGCTTTAAAAGATGAAATATTGAAGACCATTCCCGCACATATGAAATTGAATAAAAAGAAAAATATTTTAAATCCTGAATAATAAAAAAGGGGGTTAAATTAGTTTTAACCCCCTTTTTAATATCTATTACAGACTATTTTGCTTTGTTAAAACGCTCTGCAACAGCATCCCAGTTTACTACATTCCAAAATGCAGCAATATAATCAGGGCGTCTGTTCTGATAGTTTAAATAATAAGCATGTTCCCATACGTCCATACCTAAAATTGGAGTTCCTTTTACCTCTGCAATATCCATTAGCGGACAATCTTGGTTAGGTGTAGAAGAAACTACTAATTTTTTGTCCTCACCCACAGAAAGCCAAGCCCATCCAGATCCAAAACGAGTTGCACCAGCTTCAGCAAATTTAGTTTTGAAATCTGCAAATGACCCAAAAGCCGCATTAATAGCCGCTAACAAATCGCCCGTTGGCTCACCACCTTTACCCGGAGCAATTACTGCCCAAAATAAGCTATGATTATAATGACCTCCACCATTATTACGAACAGCAGCAGGGTATTTAGAAATATTTTTAACGATATCAATAATATCAGCATTTGCTTCAGGTTTCCCTTCTAATGCCTTATTAAGATTGGTTACGTAAGCTTGGTGATGTTTACCATGGTGAATTTCCATAGTAGTCTTATCAATATGTGGTTCCAATGCATCGGTAGCGTATGCTAACGCAGGTAATTCAAAAGCCATAATTTTATTTTTTAATATTTTGTAATTCACAAATATAACAAACCAATAATAAGTTTTGTTCAGTTGTTTGTCACCTCTTACGTTTATTCTGAAAGAAAGATTGCATTAATTTTACGCATTCTTCTTCCATGACACCACCTGTAAGTTGTGTTTTTGGATGCAATGCTTCTCCGGCCTTTGCTAAAAAACCTCTTTTCGGTTCGTGAGCACCATAAACTATTCTACTTATTTGCATCCAATAGCTAGCACCAGCACACATAACACAAGGTTCTACGGTTACATATAACGTACAGTCTTTTAAAAATTTACCACCTAAAGTTTGAGCAGCAGCAGTAAAAGCCTGCATTTCGGCATGTGCCGTTACGTCATTTAAACGTTCTGTTAAATTGTAACCTCTGCCAATTATTTTGTTATTACAAACCACCAAAGCTCCTATCGGAATTTCGTCTTCTTTAAAGGCCATTTCTGCCTCTTTTAAAGCTAAAGCCATAAAATGGGTGTCTATATCGCTTGTAGTTAACGATTCGAAATTGTAAATACTCATATTAAACGCTCTCCATTTGGAACAGGTTTATCTACCGCCGCCAAAATTATTGCCCCTTCTTTATCCTTAAATCCTGTTAATAAAAATTCGGACATAAAATTGGCTATTTGCTTAGGCGGAAAGTTTACAACACCCATTATTTGGCGCCCAACCAGCTCTTCTAGGGTATAGCGTTTAGTTATTTGTGCGCTCGTTTTTTTGATCCCTAAAGGCCCAAAATCAACGGTAATTTTATAGGCCGGGTTTCTTACTTCCGGAAAAGGCTCGGCAGAAAGTATTGTTCCTACTCTAATTTCTATTTTTTCAAAATCAGACCATTCTATTGTATTCATAAATCAAAACTACAAAACATATTCACAAAAGGATAATTATGGTAGTGAGGGTACTTAAGAATTCCCGTATCTTTGATTCATGGTTAACATTACCCTTAAAAAAGGAAAAGAAAAAGCGGCTTGGCAACGCCACCCCTGGATATTTTCGGGCGCAATAGAAAAAATTAGTGGTAAGCCTGCTGACGGAGCGCTTGTTCATGTTTTAGACTCTAAAGGTGAATTTCTTGCTAAAGCCTTTTACAACAGTCATAGCAGAGTAGCTTTGCGTTTAATTGAATGGGATTTTGACACTGAAATAAATGAAATCTGGTTTAGAGAGAAAATTTCGGCGGCAGTAAATGCCAGGCAGTATTTATTAAATGAAGAAACCAATACCTGCCGCTTGATTTTTAGTGAAGCAGACTTTTTGCCAGGCATAATTGTAGATAAGTATGCAGATTATTTAGCGGTTCAGGTTTCGAGCTCGGGAATTGAAAAACACCAGTCAGTAATCATCGACATCCTAGCAGAAATCTGCAAACCAAAAGGAATTTTTGACAAAAGTGATGCGACTGCTAGGACACATGAAAATTTAGCCACAGGACAAGGTCTTTTATGGGGAAATTTGCCTCCGGAATTTATTGAAGTAAAAGAAAACGGCATCCGCTATCATATAAACATCGTAGACGGACAAAAGTCCGGATTTTACTGTGACCAACGAGAAAACAGAGAAATTTTAGCGCGTTATACGAAAGACAAAAATGTATTAGATTGTTTTAGCTATAGTGGAGGTTTTACGTTAAACGCCCTAAAACACGGGGCTAAGCATGTTGTTTCTGTGGATAGTTCTCCGCTGGCAGTAGAAACGCTTAAAGACAATATTCTATTAAACAACATTGAAGCAGACAAATCTGAAGCTATTCAAAGTGATGTAAATAAGCAACTTAGAAAGTTTAAAGAAGAAGGCAGAACATTTGATGTTATTGTGCTCGACCCTCCTAAGTACGCCCCTTCACGCGCAAGCATGGATCGGGCTGCAAGAGCCTATAAAGACTTAAATAGATTGGGCATGCTACTCCTTAATCCGGGGGGGCTACTTGCCACTTACTCTTGTTCGGCAGCGGCCGATTTGGACACATTTAAGCAAATCATTGCTTGGGCAGCTTTAGATGCTGGCAAAGAAGTTCAGTTTATTAAACAATTTCACCAACCTGACGACCACCCAGTAAGATCATCTTTCCCTGAAGGCGAGTATTTAAAGGGATTACTGGTTAGAGTACTATAATAAAAAAGCAGGTCTTTTCAGAGCCTGCTTTTTTTGTAAAATATAGTTTTATTGCTAGTCCAACAATTCCTTCTCATCCGGAACATTTCTCAACTTAACCGGATCTCTGTCTTTTTTCTTCATTTTCAGATTTAACATCTCAACAAGCACAGAGAATGCCATTGCAAAATAAACATATCCCTTTGGTATATGTTGATCAAACCCTTCTGCTAACAAAGAAACCCCTATTAATAATAAAAATGACAGTGCCAACATTTTTACTGTTGGGTGCTTGTTAACGAAAGAGCTAATAGCTCCAGCAGATAATAACATTATTAAAACAGCAATCATAACCGCCGCAATCATAATCTCAATATGATCTGCCATACCAACAGCCGTAATTACTGAGTCTAATGAAAAAACAATATCTAAAATTAAAATTTGAAATATTATTCCAGAAAACGAATATACCTTAGGTATTGCATTTTCACTTACATCATCGCCTTCTAGTTTTTGGTGAATCTCATGAGTACTTTTATAGATTAAAAATAACCCTCCAATAATTAAAATTAAATCTCTTCCCGAAATAGCTAATTTAGAAATCCATTCCGTGTTAGAAATACTTAACCAATCACCTACATTGAATAACGGTGTTGTTAACCGCATAATCCAGGTTAAAGATAAAAGCAATAACACGCGGGTAATCATAGCCAATGCCAAACCCAATTGTCTTGCCTTTTTTTGTTGATGCTGGGGCAATTTACCCGACAAAATTGAGATAAAAACGATGTTATCTATCCCTAAAACCACCTCTAATACTGTTAATGTTAGGAGCGATATCCAGGCTTCCGGGCTACTTAAGAGTTCCATATGTAAAATTTAAGCTAAATATAAATAAAAAGCCTGTTGAAAAATCAACAGGCTTTACAATTTTTTAGTTTAAATTATTTTATGGTTACACTTCCATATCCCGCATTTATAGAAACACTATTAGCTCCCCCACTACCTATGTTTCCTGCATAGCTTTTAGAACTACCATTCTCACTGGTTTTACTAATTTTAGAACTTCCGTTGTAACTGGTATATCTGGTGCTCATGTTTACAGAGCCATCATAATTAGAATCGAACGCTAAATTTATACCTACATAACTAGAGTTAATATTCAGTGTCTTAACGGTTGATCTTATTTGCCTAATATTTAGTTTATTATAAGAAGCTTTTATGTTCGCATCATTTTTTATTTCATTGATGTCAATGTTAACATATTGAGCAGACAAAGACAACTTCGAAACAGAACCTATCGTTAGCGCATTGTATTGATGATTTATAGTTGCATTTCCTCTAATCGTAGAAACTTTTACATTAGCATATTGAGCATTTAAATTTAAATTTTCTACAGATCCAAGTGTTAACCCACTTCCATATTGAACTTTTATAGTAGCGTTATTCTTAACTGAAGCAATATTGGCCGCTGCATATTGAACAGTGAGATTTAAGTCGTTTACATTACCAACCGCTACTGATTTACCATATTGCTGCGTTATAGCGGCTCTATTTACATCCTGAAGAACAGTAGAGCCATACTGTACATTGATTTGATTGTTGCTATTATTTAAGTTACCTGTTGTTAAATTACCATATTGAACTTTCAGGTTAGTAGGGCCATTAAAATCATCTAACGTTAAGTTACCATATTGTACCAATGCCGTTAATGCCAAATTAGAAGGAACATACAATACGTAAGAAACATTAATTTCGCGTTTCCATAACACCTTACCGTTCCTTATGGATGTTCCAAATTTTCCTTTTCGATCTGCAATAGATGTTTTAATTGAAATTACCTCTCCAGATTGACCTTCGTCTATAGAAACACTGTTAATTAATTCGGCAGCATCTTTCTCATTATCGCTCGTAGCTTTCATCACAACCTCAGCTTTCACTTCGTTTTTGTCCCATACTTTTATAACCATAGGGCCATACTTGTTCGTTAAGCTAAGCTGATTGCTTCTGCTGGTATTATAGCTTTTAGCAAATGTTTTCGTTTTAACGAATCCATTAAAATTTAACTCGCCATTTGTCTGATCAGACGTAGTGGTATTAATTTTATTAGATGTATAATAGCCGGCACTTGCATGTGTGGTTTTATCATTCAAATCTGAACTAGCTGTAGGCGCAGTTTGCGCAAAGCTTAGTCCGGCCGTCGAAAGCGTTAAAAAAACCCCTAATATTGCCTTTTTCATAATGCTAAATCTTTTTTAGTTTTTAAATCGTTAACTTGGTTCAGAATGTACAATTGCTGTCTTAAAGTTTGCAGTTGCATTTCTCTGTTTCTAATCATCGCTTTTACAATAACCTCTTTATTAGGGCTTGTAAGTATTTCTTGTTGTAACTTATCGTATGCTTCATCTAGTTTCACCAAATCGGAGCTAAACTCTTTGGTTAGTTCTGGATCAACACTTTCAAAAGAGGCCAGGCTATCTCTTTTTTCTTCAATTAAACTTGAAAAACGGATCTGCTTCTCAGCATAAGCCGGATTAATGTCGGCAATTTCAATTGTCTTATTATTAGTTATTCCTGAATACATCCAAAGGCCAAAAATGACCACAATAGAAGCGGCTGCACTCATCCAGATGCGCATCTGAAAAGACTTTTTTGCTGGTTTTTCATCCAGTTTCGAAGCTATTTTGTTCCACAACTCAGGACTAGGCTCCAAATCATCTAACCCTTGTCGGTTTTGAATTATAAAATCATCTAATTTATTTTTCATCTCACAATCCCTTTCTTGTTTAGTATTAACTTTAATTTGTTTTTAGCTCTCATTAATTGAGTTCGGCTGGTATTTTCACTAATTTTTAAAACATGACTTATTTCTTCATGATCATATCCCTCTAATAGGTATAAGCTTAACACTACTCTATAGCCATCTGGCAGTTCGGCAATTGCCTTTCTTACCACCTCTATCTTGTATTCTGTTTCACTATCATCTATTTCAGACGATTCATCTATAATTTCTAAATCTTCTGCGCTAACAAAGTCAACTTTTCGCTTCCGCAAATAATTAATTGATTTATTAACCACAATTTGTTTTAACCAAAGTCCAAATGTGGTCTCTTGTCTAAAATCCTTAATCCGCGTAAAAGCATCTAGAAATGCTTCTTGTAAAACATCCTCAGCCTCTTCTTCATAATTTAGTATGCGCATAGAGATATTATACATCGCTTTCGAGTACAACTTATAAATCTCGTATTGTGCCGTTCGATTTCCTTCCCTACAGGAGTTAACCAATGCAGCGTGTTTGTCAATATATACTGCTTCCAAAATTTTAGGTTCTACTCATATGACCGCTTTAATTTTAAAACGTTGCATGAAAAAATATTTTTTTAAATATAAGGCTTATATAAACAGTAATGATATTCAGAAAATTAGGTATTTTTGCAAAAAATAAGCGAAATGTTAAGAACAAATACCTGCGGAGAATTATCAATAAACGATTTAGGAAAAAAAGTTGAATTATGTGGCTGGGTGCAAAAATCACGTGACTTAGGCGGCATGACTTTTACCGACTTAAGAGATCGTTATGGGATTACTCAGTTGGTTTTTAACATGGATGACAACGCAGACTTATGTACTTTAGCCCGTAGCTTAGGCCGTGAGTTTGTGATTAAAGTAACAGGTATTGTTATTGAAAGATCGAACAAAAACCTCAAAATTTCTACAGGCGAGATTGAAATCAAAGTTTCTGCTATGGAAATTTTAAATGCGTCAAAAATACCTCCCTTTTTAATTGACGACGAAACGGATGGGGGCGATGATCTTCGTATGAAATACAGATACCTGGATTTAAGAAGAAACCCTGTTCGTAATAATTTAGTGTTGCGCCATAAAATGGCTCAGTCGGTTCGAAAATACCTAGATCATTTAAATTTTATTGAAGTTGAAACACCCGTTTTAATAAAGTCTACTCCAGAAGGTGCTCGTGATTTCGTGGTGCCAAGTAGAATGAATCAAGGTGAGTTTTATGCATTACCTCAATCTCCTCAAACCTTTAAGCAATTATTAATGGTGTCGGGTTTTGATCGTTATTTTCAAATTGTTAAATGCTTTAGAGATGAAGATTTAAGAGCCGACAGGCAGCCTGAATTTACTCAAATTGATTGCGAAATGTCTTTCATAGAACAAGAAGACATCTTAAATATTTTTGAAGGATTAATTAGAACGCTTTTTAAAGATGTTAAAGGAATTGATTTGCCAACTGTACAACGTATGCAATATGCAGATGCTATGCGTTTATACGGTTCTGACAAACCAGATACCCGATTTGGGATGCAATTTGTAGAACTAAATAGCGTTGTAAAAGGAAAAGGATTCCCTGTTTTTGATCAGGCAGAATTAATTATCGGAATTAATGCCGAAGGATCTGCTCATTATACAAGAAAACAACTGGATGAGTTAACTGATTTCATTAAACGCCCTCAAATTGGTGCGACTGGTTTAATATACCTCCGACATAATGAAGATGGCTCTCTAAAATCGTCTGTAGACAAGTTTTATACTCCAGAGCAGTTAGAAGAATGGTCTAAAGCTTTTAATTCTAAACCTGGCGACTTAATTTTAATCCTAGCGGGAGATACCGACCGCGTAAGAAAACAATTAAACGAGCTACGCCTAGAAATGGGAAATAAACTAGGTTTAAGAAAAAAAGATGACTTTGCAGCATTATGGGTACTCGATTTTCCGTTATTAGAATGGGATGAAGAGAGCGGAAGATATCATGCCATGCATCACCCATTTACCTCCCCTAAACCGGAAGACATTCATTTATTAGATACTGATCCGGGAAATGTACGTGCAAATGCTTACGACATGGTATTAAATGGGACAGAAATTGGCGGTGGGTCTATCCGTATTCACGACCGCGAATTGCAAGCTCTTATGTTTAAACACTTAGGGTTTAGTAAAGAAGAAGCTCAAAAACAATTTG
This sequence comes from uncultured Pedobacter sp., assembly GCA_964583395.1. GTDB lineage: Bacteria > Bacteroidota > Bacteroidia > Sphingobacteriales > Sphingobacteriaceae > Pedobacter. Next base: position 57,593 of record CAZOVM010000008.1, read on the forward strand.
GTTTCTTAATGGAAGCTTTCGAATACGGTGCTCCACCACATGGAGGAATTGCATTTGGATTTGACAGGCTGTGTTCTCTTTTCGCTGGGTTAGATACAATCAGAGATGTTATGGCCTTCCCTAAAAATAACTCAGGGAGAGATGTTATGATTGATAGCCCATCTACCATTGACCAGAAACAACTAGATGAATTGGCACTTGCTATTAATAAAATAGGGCAGAAATAAATCTCTGCCCTTTAATTAGTTTTAATTAATACGTTTCACTGTCGGGCGGAATCCCATAATCGACATGCTTAACAGGTTTTGAATTTTTAGGCGTAACCCACCCTTTAATTTTTTCATAAAAACCGGTTAAATGGTCTAAATCTAACTTACCACCTAGTTTGTTAGAAATTAAGCCAATCGCTGTTTTTGTTAAAAAGCCAGAACCTTTAAATATTGTTTTATTTAAAATAAAAGGCAAAATTAAAGACATCGCTTTTCCGCTAAGATTTAGTTTATCATCCACCTTATCAAAAGCATCTCTATTAAAATAACGTTTTATAATGTTGAGAGGTTTATATTGCTCAACATACTCTGTTGCATAATTTACAAGCTGCTCACCCTGAGCTTCATAAATCAATTTTAATTTAATACGCTCTGCATGTAGGTCTTCTATGGATGAAATATGTCTATAGTCCTTTCTCATTCTCTATCTCCTCTGCGTGTTTTTTAAAATACTTCCGGATGACAAAATTTATTATACTTTTTTCGATGTATTTATCTTTCGTAAAAAATACAATTAGGGCAATTAAAAGGTATAAAAGCGAAACACAACCAAATCCTTTTGTGAAACTTCCAAGTACATCTGAAAGAAAAAAGGCCAACGTTACTGATCCAAATAAAAAAGCTAAAACACCGCAAACAATAAAGGTAGTTTGTGTAATTATATCTGCAAATAACCTAGATATTCTTTCTACGGCAACTAGTCTAAAATACTCAACTCTATTGTCTAAGTACTCTTTAGCTTCATCTATAAGTCCACGGATCGTTCTTTCCTCTTTTTCCTGCATAAATATATGTTTTCTAAACTTTTCGGTTATCTTCTACCAATTCTTCAGCTGAAGCCAATTTACTTTTTACAGCATCAACAATTTTATCTTTTAAGCCATTTAAACTGTTAATCTCATCGGCTGCTTTTTCTTTAATAGATTCTCCAAGCTCCTTTAGGCTTTCGCTTAATTTATCTCTGGTCTCGCTACCTTTATCCGGAGCAAATAACAATCCTAATGCTGCACCTGCAGCCAAACCTGCTAATAAACCAATTAATACTTTTGAGTTGTCGTTCATAATTCTAATTTTTACTGTGTTGTATAGACCTTCTAGGTTTTAAACCCTTCATTGTCTATTATTGTTTTTATTTTTTCTAATCTTTCTGTTGCCATTGATCCTGTTTCATATATTCTAATTAATAAAATGAAATAAGAAAGTAATAGCGGACCAAATACCAATCCTAATATTCCAAATAATGGCAATCCGATCAATACTCCTAAAACGGTAATGATAGGATGAATGTTGCCTACTCTTTTCGCTATTATAAATCTTAACACATTATCAATATTAATAATAACAATAAAGCCAAACAAAAGCATGGCCCACCCTTCAAAACTATAGCCTTCTACTATTTGAATTAAAGCTGCCGGAACAAATACTATTGGAGGCCCCAATATAGGAACAAATGAAATAAACATGGTTATTACTCCCCAAAATAATGGGTCGTTATATCCTAAAATATAATAAGCCAAACTCAATAACCCTCCCTGTACCATCGCTATTAATCCTTGTCCTACTACATTTGCAAAAGTTATATTTTCTAATTCAGCAGCAAATCGTTGTGCATTTTGTTTTCGAAAAGGCGCATACTTTAACAATGCATTTTCAAATTCAACCCTTTGAACCAACATAAAGTATAACAAAAAGTACACAATTAAAACACCTAGAACAATACCTACTGCTCCCGATAATAAAGAAGGAAATAAACTAGCCGCAAAATCACCTGCTTTATTTACACCTTCTTCAATATATGACTGAATGTTACTACTTACTGGAAACAACTGCTTTATTTTAAACAATAAGTTTTTAAAATAAATTTCATTACTACGTAAATCACTGATTTTAGATATTACCATACTACTTAACAAGTAGAAGGGCAATACGATAATCACGAAAGAAGAAAAAAGAAGTGTTATCGCCGCAAAACTCTTATTTAGGCCTTTTTTTTCAGTAAAGTATATATAAATAGGTCGAAGCAGAGTGAATAAAACCAGCGTACTCAATAAAGAGCCTAATATACCCTGTAAAGAATATAATATAACACATCCTAAAATTAGAATGATAATCAGGATAATAGAGTTTCGTTGCTTAAATGAAAATAATGACATATGGAACCAATAAACTATACATTTTAAGCCCTAAAATGTTTCCACATATTAGGTCGTTTTTCAATTCTCCTATAAAAAACAAGCACTTTCTAAATAAAAGCGTGTTGATTATAAATTAGCTTCCTTTAAATGACGGCTTACGCTTATTTAAAAAAGCATCAACTCCTTCTTTAAAATCATCCGTTCCAAAACAGTCTCCAAATGCATTAATCTCTGTTTCGAAACCTTCTCTAGTATCAGAAGCGTTGACAGATTTTATTGCTGCTGAAATCGCCAATGGAGCTCTTTGAACTATTTTTGCAAAAATATCCATACACTTTGGCAGTAAATCTTCTGGAGAAGTAATATGATTTACCAATCCATATCTTTCTGCAGTTAACGCATCAATCATATCGGCAGTAACAATCATTTCAATTGCTTTTCCTTTTCCTACTAATTTTGCTAATCGTTGTGTTCCGCCATACCCTGGAATTAATCCTAAAGTTACTTCTGGCAATCCCAAACGAGCTGTTTCACTTGCTATTCTTATGTGACAAGCCATAGCTAGTTCTAGTCCTCCACCTAATGCAAAACCATTTATAGCTGCAATTACTGGTTTAGGGAAATTCTCGATTGCATTAAAAACGGAAGTTTGTCCTGTTGTTGCCAGCTCTTTCCCTTCTACAATTGAATAACTACTAAACTCAGAAATATCTGCTCCGGCAACAAACGCCTTAGAACCAGCGCCTGTAATTAATACGCCTAAGATATCTGGATTACCCACATTAGAAGCAAACACATGCGCTAACTCTTCTAAAGTTTGCTTATTAAGTGCATTTAACTTCGATTCTCTATTAATAGTAATTTGTAGAACTTGGTTTTCTACATTTAAAATTAAGTTCTGATAGTTCATTCTAAAAATTTCTGTTTTTGGTAACCCATTCTTTTATATAATCAGCAATTGATCCCATAGATGTTCCGGGAGGGAATAATTCTCCTACCCCCAAATCATACAATTTTTGCATGTCGTTTTCAGGAATAATTCCTCCTCCTGTTAATAAAACATCATTCATCTGTTTTTCCTTCATTAAATGAATAATTTTTGGAAAAACAGTCATGTGTGCCCCAGACAATATAGAAACACCAATAGCGTCTACATCCTCTTGTAGAGCTGTATTCACCACCATTTCTGGTGTTTGGCGCAACCCTGTATAAATTACCTCCATGCCGGCATCTCGAAGTGAAGTGGCAATCACTTTTGCTCCTCTATCGTGCCCATCAAGTCCAACTTTAGCTATTAATACCCTAATTGGACGGTTAAGTTCTTTAATCATATCTACTCAAAAGAGATAGTAAATGTATATATTTTACGGCTTTTATTTAGTATCCTGTTCAAAAAGACCTAAAATTGTTGCTAATGTTCGTAACTTTAACGCTTATTAATTACATAAGTATGAGCGAAGAAAGGTCATTAAACTTTATAGAGGAAATTATTGAACAAGACCTAAAATCTGGTAAATATTCAACATTGGTTACCAGATTTCCTCCTGAACCTAACGGATATTTACACATTGGGCATGCAAAAGCTATTTGCCTAAATTTTGGCCTTACCCAGAAATATGGAGGCTATACAAATCTTCGTTTTGATGATACCAATCCTGTTACTGAAAAAACGGAATATGTAAATAGCCAACAAGAAGACATTAAATGGTTAGGTTTTGAGTGGAAAAATGAATTATACGCTTCAGACTATTTCGATAAATTATTTGGGTTTGCCGTTTTACTTATCGAAAAAGGATTGGCATATGTGGATGATAGTTCTGCAGAAGAGATTGCTGAAAAAAAAGGGACTCCTACCACTCCGGGGATTGCTACGCCTTCAAGATCTCGCTCTATTGAGGAGAATTTAGATCTTTTTAACCGCATGAAAGCAGGTGAATTCTCTGATGGCACCTATATTTTAAGAGCCAAAATTGATCTTTCAAGTTCAAATATGTTGATGCGCGATCCTATTATTTATAGGATAAAACATGCCCCTCACCATCGTACAGGAAACGATTGGTGTATATATCCAATGTATGATTTTGCTCATGGACAAAGTGATAGTATCGAAAACATAACACATTCTATTTGTACACTAGAATATGTCTCTCACCGAGAATTATATGATTGGTTTATCGATAACTTAGGAATATTTCCATCTCATCAATACGAATTTGCCAGGTTAAATCTTACTTACACAGTGATGAGTAAGCGAAAGCTGATGCAATTAGTTAATGAGCATATTGTTAGTGGTTGGGACGACCCTAGAATGCCAACCATAAGTGGCTTAAGAAGAAGAGGCTATACAGCTCAAAGCATTCGTGAGTTTTGTGAACGCATTGGTATAGCTAAGAGAGAGAACTTAATTGAGTTAAGTTTATTAGAGTTCTGTATAAGAGAAGAACTCAATAAAACGGCAGATAGAGTTATGGGCGTATTAGACCCTCTAAAACTTACCATAACAAACTACGATTCTGAGAAATCTGAAATTTTGTTTGCAGAAAATAACCCAGAGAAAGAAGACAAAGGTGGGGTAAGAGAAGTGCCTTTTAGCAACGAAGTTTGGATAGAAAAAGAAGACTTCATGGAAGAGCCTGCAAAAAAATGGTTTAGACTGGCACCGGGAGCATTAGTAAGGTTAAAAAACGCTTATATAGTTCAATGCAATGAAGTAATTAAAGATGCGGAAGGTAATGTTATTGAATTAAAATGCACTTACATTCCAGAATCTAAAAGTGGTGAAGATACGAGCGGTTTACATGTAAAAGGCACCATTCATTGGGTTAGTGCAAAACATGCGAAAACTGCCGAGATACGCATTTACGATCGCTTATTTACGGTTCCATCTCCAGACAGCGAAGAGGGAGATTTTAAGGATTACTTAAATACCGACAGCTTAAAAACGTTGCATAAAGCATTTATAGAGCCCTCATTGGTAAATGCTCAAGAAGGTATAGGCTACCAATTTATGAGAAAAGGTTACTTCTGTTTAGACAAAGACTCTACTCCAGAAAAATTGGTATTTAACCAGACAGTTACTTTAAAAGAAGGTTGGTCAAAAAAATAGATTATAAATACTTCTTGTATAAGTTGAATAAGATTTTTTTGTCTTCGTCGCTTAATACAGGAAGTAAATCTTTTTGAATAAAATGTCTTTTAAAGGCTATAATTGCCGCATTTGGATCTTTAATATCGTACCCAATTATACGAAGCGCAATAAAGGGATCGAATCCTTCTGAGGGTACTTCTAAAACATCATCATACCACAGGCCAAATCCTTTTTCAGCAAAAAGTTTCCAAGGAAAGTTTGCTGGATCAGGCTTTCTGGTTGGAGCAATATCTGCATGACCTATAAAATTTGCAGTAGGTATTCCGTATCTCTTTTTTAAAGCTGCGCACAGCTTTAGTAAACTTTCTATTTGGGCGTCTGTATAGGGTTCTCCTAATCCATTGTTATCTATTTCAATCCCTATAGATGAAGAATTTAAATCTGTTGTATTTCCCCATCTGCCTATGCCCGCATGTTGTGCACGTAAATAGTCATTAACCATCTGTACAACTTGTCCGTCGGCCCCCACCACATAATGGGAACTTACCGCCGTTCTAGTCAATGTAAAGGTTCTTAATGTTTGTTCTGTAGATTCTTGTGCCGTATGGTGTAAAATTACAAAATTAGGTTTTCTAATACCAAAATTCACAGATCCAACCCAATCCTGACCATAATTTAAGGAGTCAATACGTTGATTTAAGGGAGCCACAGCCGCAAGAACTTTGGAAAGGTCTTTGGCTTGTTTTTTATAAACTTTATTGGTAGCCGCATACTTATTTGTGGAGCATGCACTCAATCCTACTGCAATTACAATAGCGAGTGTATAATTGATTTTAGTTCTCATTTCGACATTAAAGAAGCCAAATTACAAATTAATTAAAGTTTTTATAGTCTTGTTGTATAAACAAAGAAATATTATTTAATAATTTAGCATAATAAAACTGACCCTATGCATATTAAATCTTTACAGAAAATTTTAATTCCTTCACTATTTTCAATAGTGATATTTCAAGCTTGTAACGAGACTAATAATTCAAACTCATTGAACAACAACACCGAAAGAGACTCTTTAAGAGAGTATGCATCAGAGCGATTAGCAACTTACGAGCGCGTTAGATTAACGACCAATCTTAATGAATTAACGACCAGCGAACGTAAAATATTGCCTTTGTTAATTCAGGCGGCAGATATTATGAATGAATTATTCTGGAAGCAGTCGTATCCAGCAAAAGACAGCCTATTAACCACATTAAAGGATGAAAAAACCATTTCCTTTTTTAACGTTAATTACGGGCCTTGGGATAGGCTAAACGGAGATAAGCCTTTTATAGAGGGAATAGGCCCGAAACCAGAAGGTGCAGGATTTTATCCGCATGACATTACGCGTGAAGAGTTAGAAAAATCAGATGTTAACGATAAGTTTGGCCAATATTCTATTATCAAGCGTAATACCAACGGTAAGTTAGAATCTATTCCTTATCATATTCAATTTGCATCTGAACTGCAGCGCGCATCTTCTTTATTAAAGCAGGCCGCTTTATTGGCTGAAGACCCTGGGTTTAAAAAATATTTAAATTTAAGAGCCGATGCATTGGTAACAGACAATTTTACTGCTAGTGATATTGCATGGCTAGAGATGAAGAATAATACACTGGATATTATAATCGGACCAATTGAAAATTATGAGGATAAATTATTTAATGCTAGAACTTCTTATGAAAGTTATGTCTTAATAAAAGACAAGTCGTGGAGCAAAAGTTTATCAAAGTATGTTTCAATGCTTCCTGCTATGCAGAAATTACTACCCGTTGAAGCAAAATACAAAAGTGAGACCCCGGGAACTGACTCTGAATTAAACGCATATGAGGTTGTTTATTATGCAGGTGATAGTAACTCCGGATCTAAAACCATTGCTGTTAATTTGCCTAATGATGAAATAATACAGCAAGAAAAAGGAACTAGAAGAAGCCAGCTAAAAAACGCAATGGAAGCAAAATTTAATAAAATTTTGATGCCTATTGCTCAGGAATTAATTGATCCTTCACAAGTGAACTTAATAAATTTTGATGCCTTTTTTGCAAATGTTATGTTTCATGAAGTTGCACACGGAATGGGAATTAAAAATACTATAAATGGAAAAGGAACAGTAAGAAACGCATTAAAAGAACAATCTACATGGCTAGAAGAAGGCAAAGCTGATATTTTAGGTTTGTTTTTAGTAAGCGAAATGTTAAAAGCCGGAGAACTAAAAGGTGACATAAAATCATATTATGTGACCTATATGGCCGGTATTTTACGTTCAGTTAGATTTGGCGCTGCTTCATCTCATGGAAAAGCAAATATGCAATGCTTTAATTTCTTTAAAAACGCTGGCGCTTTTACAAGAAGTGCAAATGGGACTTATTTAGTAGATTTTGAAAAAATGCCACTTGCGATTAAAAATCTAAGTGCTATGATTTTAAAGTTACAGGGCGACGGAGACAAAGCAGGAACTGAAAAAGCTGCCCGAGAACAAGCCATCATATTTCCAGAATTACAAGGTGATTTAGAAAGGTTAAACAACAAAAAAATACCTGTAGACATTATCTTTGAACAAGGAGTAAATGTTTTAGGCGTACGTTAAATCTGTTCGTTCACACTTAATTGGTCTTGTATTATTTTCTCGAGTGAGGCTATGTCAAAAGGTTTAGACAGGTAACCATCTGCCCCTGCTTGAGCCGCTAACGTACCAACTTCGTTATTTGCTGAAAAATATATTACAGGTATGTGTTTCAACGTAGGGTTTGCTTTAAGCTCTCTGGTAGCCTCTATACCCCCTATATCGGGCAACCAATTATCCATTAGTATAACATCAGGCATAAATTCAGAAACTTGTTCAGAAATATTATTAGATGTTGTAGATGTTTTTAAAGAATATCCAGCCTCTTCTAAAATTAAGGTGCACAAGTCTAAAATATCATGATTATCGTCAAATATATAGATCTTCTTTCCTTCTGTTTTCATTCTATTTAGTTTAATTGATTTATATGTTCCGAAATTTTATTCGGCTCTACTAATCTATATTTTTTTATTCTCTTTGTTGCCTGCTCGGGCATAAATGTAAAATTTGTAGACGCAGGATTTTGAATCCAAATATCTCCGCCTCCGTTTAATACTGTTTCGAGACCAGCAACACCATCTATACTTGAGCCCGAAAGTAATAAGCAAACTAAATTACTTTTATAAATTTCGGCTGCAGCTTGAAAAGCAACATCTATAGAGGGTCTACTAAAATTAACCTTTTCAGAATAATCAAGTGAGAAAGTTTTATCCGCTTCGATTAATATATGGTAATCGCCCGGCACAAGATATATCTTTCCCTTCTCCAAGCGCATCTTTTCTTCAACTTCTACTACTGGTATTTTTGTTCTGCTGGAAAAAATATCTGTTAATTTAGAATCAACAGCATGCTTTCTATGAAGTACAATAACAATAGGGAAACTTAATGTTAAGTTCAAATCTGGCAACACATCTAAAAGAATACTCAAGCTGCCTGCAGAGCCTCCAATAAAAACCGCATCAACTTTTTTCATTCTTAATTTTCCTCCAGATTTTTTGATTCCCCGTTTTTTTATACTTTTTTGAAATAGTAGAAAAATCAATTGTTTCTTTCGTTCCCAAACTCAAATATCCCAAATTTTCTAAACTATCATCAAATAATTCCAATACTTTATGCTGCAAAGGCCTGTCAAAATAGATCAGTACATTTCTGCATAATATTAGTTGAAATTCATTAAAAGAGCGATCAGAAACAAGATTATGGGTCGAAAAAAGAATTTTACTTTTTAAGTCCTCATTAAACTTAGTGAGAGAATAATTTGCTGAATAGTATTTTGAAAAATCTTCTTCACCTCCAGACAGGATATAATTCTCTGAATATATCTTCATCTGACTTAAAGGAAATATGCCTGAAGAAGCCTTTTCTAGCACACTGGCATTAATATCTGTAGCATATATTAATGATTTATGAAGCAGGTTTAATTCTTTTAACATAATCGCAATAGAATATGCTTCTTCACCTGTTGAACAACCGGCAAGCCAGATTCTAATAAATGGATAAGTTCCTAATTTTGGGAGTACGTTAGTGCGCAATGCCTGATAAAAGGCAGGATCCCTAAACATTTCTGTAACGTTCACCGTGATTTGTTCTACAAATCGGCTAAAGTAATCTGAATCAGTTCTTATTTGATATCTAAATTCAGCAAATCCAATTTGTTTATCTAAAACATATAATCTTAAAATTCTTCTTTTTAAAGAGGCTTTAGAATATCCTGTAAAATCATACCCATAAATTTCTAGGATATCATTCAACAGCAAATCTACCTGTTCGTCGCTTATTGTTTTTAAATTATTCACTTCTTATGCGCAGTTAGCAAGTATCCGCATTAACTCATCCACATCAACTGGTTTAGCTAAATAACCATCGGCGCCTGCTTGCAAACATTTTTCTTTATCGCCCTGCATTGCTTGAGCCGTAACAGCAATAATTGGAATTGCCTTTAACTTTTCTTTCTTTTTGATCGTAGATATAGCTTCATAACCATCCATTTCTGGCATCATCATATCCATGAGCACAAGGTCATAATCGCCCTCATTTTCGAGCATTTCTATTCCAGATAAGGCGCTCGACGTGGCGTAACTTATGTAACCTTTAGATTTTAAAACTGCCTGCAAGGCAAATATATTTCGCTTATCGTCGTCAACGATTAGAATTTTACACTTCATAACTTAAATTCTGTCATATAACCACACCCTTAACAGGGAAATTAACTGATCAACATCTACCGGTTTTGAAATATAATCTGAAGCTCCAGCAGCTATGCACTTTTCTCTATCGCCTACCATTGTTTTTGCTGTTACTGCAATAATAGGCAATGTTCTAAATTCAGGAATAGCCCGAATAGCTTTGGTGCTTTCATATCCGTCTAACTCCGGCATCATCATATCCATAAGCACTAAATCTATCTGTTTGTTTTCTTTAAGTTTATTTAATGCCTGCTGGCCATCGGTTACGGCTATTACATTTACTTTATGCTGCTCTAATGCCTTTGTTAACGAAAAGATATTTCTCACATCATCGTCTGCAACTAGAATGGTTTTTCCTTGTAACACTTCTTGCATTTGCTGAAACTTTCCAGGCTTTTTATCATTGTTATCTATCTGCTGTTCTTCTACCAGATGTAAAAATAACCCTGCTTCGTCTAAAATTCTTTGATAAGAATGTGCCGTTTTTACCACAATAGAATCGGCATATAATTTTAGTTTAGACTCTTCACCTTTAGATAGGTTTTTCCCAGTAAAAACAATTATCGGTAACTTTTCCAAGCCTTCGATCTTTTTAATCGTATCTAATGTATTGTAAGCATTTTGGTCTGGAATACCCATGTCAAGAATAACACAGTCTACTTCATTTTTAGATAACGCATGAATACTTTGTTCAATATTACTAGCTATAGAAGTATTAATGTTGTGGTTACTTAAATAATAACTTAAAGCTTTTGCATGCTGTTTATTCTCCTCTACAATTAGTACTTTTTTAGGAAAACGGCTTAAAGCATCTTCTAATTTTTCAAATATTTTGGGCATATGCTCCAATGCAAATGGCTTATTTATAAAATCTACAGCCCCCTTTAAAAGACTTTCTTTTTTCACTTCTAATGAAGACATAATGTGCACCGGAATAGGTCTGGTTTCTGGATTAGCCTTTAACTCTTCCATAACCTGCCATCCATCCATAACTGGTAATTGAATATCTAATAAAATTGCCTTTGGTCTATAAGACTTGGCCATCTCTATTCCAACATCGCCACGAACAGCAACGATTCCTTTGTATTTTCTTTTTCTGGTATAGTCTAACAATACACGGGCAAAAGGAGTATCGTCTTCAATAATCAATATTACAGAATCACCTGCTTTTATATTATCTCTATCGTCTTCAATTTCATTTGGAATATTCTGAACAACTAAAGACGATGCAGGCAAAGCCTCCGCTTGAACATCTACTGATACAACTTCTTTTTCCAGCTCAAGTGTTTCATTTGCATTAAGAGGGAGAATTAAAGAGAAAGTACTTCCTTTTTGCTCCGTACTTTTTAATTCTATAACTCCTCCCAATAATTTGGCTAACTCTCTGCTAATTGATAAGCCAAGCCCAGTGCCACCAAACCTTCTCCTTGTTGATCCATCTTCTTGTTGAAAAGCCTCAAAAATTAAACTTTGTTTATCTAAAGCAATACCTATTCCAGTATCAGTTACCTTAAAACATATAAATTTTTTATTTTTTTCAATCTCTAAAGAAACTTTTCCTACAGATGTAAACTTAATCGCGTTGGAAAGCAAATTTTTTAAAATTTGCTCTAAACGTAGTCTATCTGTATAAAACTCAGAATCCAACCCTTCAGGTATATTAACAACCAGTTCAAGATTTTTTTCATTCGTTAAAGGTCTAAATAAACCTTCTAGCCCTTTAGCTACATCTTTTATATTTACGGGTTCTATATCAATACTCATTTTCCCCGCTTCAATTTTAGAAAGATCTAATATCTCATCTATTAGGGTTAATAAGCCTTGACCCGAACTTTGTATAACTGAAGCATACTCTACGAATTCTTTGTCGAGCTCTTCATTGTCCACCATTAATCTACTTAATAATAAAATGGAATTTAAAGGCGTTCTCAGTTCATGCGACATATTCGCCAAAAATTCTGATTTATATTTCGTGCTTAATTCTAATTGCTCTGCTTTCTGTTGAATTTCTTGATTTCTATCCGTTATTATCACATTACGTTCTTCAAGAAGAGAAGATCTTTCTTCAAGCTCCCTATTTGCCTGCAATAATTCTTCTTGTTGAACTCTAAGTTCTTCTTCAGATGCTTGAATTTTTTGTGTTTGCGCTTCGAGCTCTGCATTCATACTTTCTAGTTCGGTATGCTGTGTTTGCAGTTCCTCTGTTTGTGCTTGTAATTCTTCTGTTTGAGTTTGTGTTTCTTCTAATAACTCTTGTAGTTTCTCTCTATTTTGAGCAACATGAATTCCCAGACCTACTAATTCTGATGTTTCATTTAAAAACTCTATTTGTTTTTCATTGAAAGTATAAGTAGATCCAAACTCCATCGCTCCTATGGTATAGCCATTTCTAAGTATTGGTATTACCACAATATTGGTAGGCTTAACCCTTCCGGTGGCATAGGTAATATTTAATTCATTATCAGGAATATTCTCCAATAAGAGTGGTTTATTAGCCTTAAAGCAATGACCGATAAAACCTTCTCCTATTTCTAATTTATTAGGCAGTAATTTTTTATTAGCAGCATAATGCCCTTCTAAGTATAAAGAATTGTCTTCGTGAAGAATATATAAAGCACCCACCTGACTATCTATATGCTGAGCAATTTCCGCAAGAGTATCCTTAACTAGAGAAGAAAGTGTTTTTTCACCAACCATCGCGCTATTAAGGTTTGCTATTCCGGTTTGCATCCACTCTTTATCTGCAATGAGATTAAAAGAATACTGAAGAGATTGGGCCATGCTATTTAAAGAGCCTGCGAGAGCGCCCAAGTGATCTGATTCACTTTCCTCCATTCTAATATTATAATCACCACTCGAAATTTGAGCGGCTATTTTTTGAATCGTCACGATTCTATTCGCTATTTCTTCATTTTTTTGTGCTAACGATTGCTGTAAAGCAATTCGTTTGTTCGCATCTAATGCTACTCTACGATAAAAAATTATTGTAATCAGAAGCGAAAGAATTGCTGCAAACACTATTAAGTAAGGAGTGTACCCTGCGAACTTATTCATCGCTTGAGTTCTGGTTTCGAGTAAACTTAACTCGATTTCCTTCATCCGTTCTATAAGATCTCTCGCTTCGTCCATTAACGCTCTTCCTTCTTGTAAAAGAGAGATAGATACTGGCTGATTATTTCTTTTCAACTCTATGCCATTTCTTAAAAACGCCCTTCTTTTCTCTATAATCGCTTTCAGCTCATCAGCAAGCAAAATAAGTGTTGGATTATCAGAGGTAAGTGTTTTGGTATATTCAACCAAATCTATTGCTCTTTTTCCAGCCCCAACATGGGGTTCTAAAAATTCATCTGAACCAGTCAACAAAAAACCTCTTTGTCCCGTTTCGGCGTCTTTTAAAGCGGCCAAAACATCACTAAGTGTAGCTATAACTTCATTGCTATGGCTCACCATTTTAGAATTTTTAATTAAATTTTGGATACTTATAAAAGAAGCTATAGAGCTTAGAATTAACAAGGATAGCGAGATCCCCAGCCCTAATCTTAGATTTTTTTTAATCGAATTTGAATTCATTTAGCAAAGTTATTTGTCTTCGTTAACGGGAATAATAAAATAAAACTCAGAACCATTGCCTTCTGAACTTCTTACACCAATTTCTCCATTATGTCTGTGAATGATTTCGGAAGAAATATACAAGCCTATACCGAGACCCTGAAAATGAAGGGCCGTGTCATCTACTCTATAAAATTTTTCGAAGACCTTATCTAGTTGCTCTTCTGAAATTCCAATTCCATAGTCTTTTACCGTAACATATAGCTGATTGTTATCGATATAAGCTTTTATGTCTACTTGATTTTGACCTGGCGAATATTTAATAGCATTTGTTATAAAGTTTATTAAAACTTGCTCGATACGCATTTCATCTCCATAAACATTTCCTGTTGCAGTAATGTCTGTATTTAGCCTATAATTCGGCGCGTTATGCTGCAGTATATCAATTGCATTAGTAAAGAATTTTTCGACATCAAAATGTTGCTTTAAAAACATCATTTTTCCACTTTCCATTTTAGAAATATCCAGCAGATCTGTTATTAAATCATTTAATTTATTTAATTGTTGATGTGCTTTTTTAATATGTGTCTTTAAAACTTGTGGATCTCCTTTATCAATACTCCTCTCAAGCAATTGTATATACCCCTTAACACTGGTTAAAGGTGTTTTTAACTCATGGCTGGCAATACTAATGAATTCGTCTTTTTTATTTTCTGCTTTTTTTCTGGTTTCAATTTCCGCTAATAACTTTTGCTGCATTTCGTTGAGCTTTCTGTTTTGCTCATAGATTCTATAAAATGTTTTTACTTTTAAGAGGATAATATTTATGTCAACAGGCTTTGTTATATAATCTAATCCTCCTGAAGAATACCCTTTAGTGATAAATCTATTTTCAGTATTTGCCGCAGACAAGAATATAATTGCTGTGTCTTTTGTTTTGCTAAATCCTGATAATGCTTCTGCTACTTCAAAACCATCCATACCTGGCATCTGAACATCCAGAATAATAAGTACATATTCATTGATTAACACTTTCTTTAGTGCTTCTTCTCCAGAAGATGCGGTGTCAACTTCAAAATTATGTGTTTCTAATACCTTTTTTAAGGAGATTAAATTTTCTGGAGTATCGTCAACAATTAGAATCATGCTTTAAATGCTATTATTAACAAAAGTATTTCCTTGATTTAAATCGCCTGTATCAAATCCTTTTTTAAACCAATATATACGTTGGGCAGAAGTGCCGTGCGTAAAGTTATCAGGCATAATTTCTCCACCCGATTTTTTCTGCAATTTGTCATCCCCAATAGCGCTAGCAGCATTTAATGCTTCTTCTAAATCGCCTTTATCCATTCTAAACAAGTCTAGATTCTGAACATGGTGTGCCCAAACACCTGCATAAAAATCGGCCTGTAATTCTAAACTTACAGAGCGTTTATTATATTCTATCTCGCTTAATCTAGAACGAGCTTCTGACATCTTATTTATGGTACCCATTAAATTTTGAATGTGATGCCCCACCTCATGAGCGATTACATAGGCCTGAGCAAAATCACCTGCCGCACCAAATTTATGCTCCAGTTCGTCATAAAAGGAAAGATCAATATAAATACGTTGATCTGCGGGACAATAAAACGGCCCAATCGCAGAACTTGCTCCTCCACAAGCAGATTGTTCATATCCACTAAACAATGTTAAACGAGGCTGCTTATACTCATATCCATGTTGCGCAAAAATTTCACCCCACACAATCTCGGTAGACTCTAATACCCCTTTTACAAACTTCTTCCCCGCATCGTCTGGAATATTAGGGTCATATTGGGTTTCGTAATTTTCATTTGAAACCTGTCCCAAAAGCCCGGTAAAATCTTGGCCAAAAAGAAGACCTAAAATTACGATCGCAATTCCTAAACCACCGCCAATTGCCAAGCCACCGCGCCCACCCCTTCTATCATCAACGTTGTTACTTCCTTTACCGAGCCACTGCATGCTATAATTGTTTATTTCTCCTTTAAGTATAATAATGCTGAAGAAATTCTCTTCTTTAATTCTTCTACGCCAATAACTTCTGCAATATCAAATACACCTGGTCCAAATTTTCCCCCAACCAACATTATTCGTAATGGCAACATTAATTCTCCTGTTTTAATTGAAAAATTAGCCGCAATATTTTTGAATAAATCTTCTAGCTCTAGAGAAGTTTGACCTTCTTTTATTTCTTCTATAAATTGATTAAAAAAGTTTGTTTTATTTGCGTCCCACTTCCCGATTACAGCTGAGAAGTCTATGTCAGCAGGTGTAACAAAAAAGAAAGCAGATTGTTTTATGAAATCCGAGGTTAAACTACATCTGTCTTTAATTAAATTAACAACAGCTAAAACCTTAGATTTATCGGCTACAATACCATCATTGTTTAATTTTTCATTTACTATTTCTAGTAGGGAATCATTATCCAATTTCTGAATCCATTGATGATTAAACCACTTGGCTTTTTCAAAATCAAATTTTGCTCCTGCTTTACTAATTCTATCTATAGAAAATTTATTAATTAATTCGGCTAAGCTAAATATTTCTTGTTCGGTTCCGTCATTCCATCCAAGCATGGCCAACATATTTAAGAATGCCTCCGGTAAAAAACCCATTTCTTTAAACCCGGCGGTAAGTGTTCCAGACGTAGGATCTTCCCAATTCATAGCAAATACAGGAAAACCTAATCTGTCGCCATCCCTTTTGCTTAATTTTCCATGTCCATCAGGCTTTAAAATTAAAGGTAAATGTGCCCACTTCGGCATTTGTTCTTCCCAACCTAAGTATTTCCACAATAATATGTGAATAGGCGCACTCGGTAGCCATTCTTCGCCTCTAAATACATGGGAAATTTCCATTGCATAATCATCTACAACTACAGCCAAATGATAAGTGGGCATCCCGTCTGCTTTTAGCAACACTTTATCATCAACCAAATTGGTTTCAAACTTTACTTCACCACGTATTAAATCAACAAACTCTACTTGTTGGTTTTCAGGAATTAAAATTCTAACCACATAAGGGTTCCCTGATTTTAACCAGTCATCTACTTCTGAATGCGACATGGTTAAACTATTTCGCATGCGCATGCGGGAAGTATGATTGTAAACAAAATTAGGTTCTGCTTTACGCGCCTCCTCTAATTCGGCCGGTGTATCGAATGCGTAATAAGCGTGTCCGGCTTCAATTAATTGTGTTGCATATTGTGAATAAGAAGCTTTTCTTTCACTTTGGCGATAAGGGCCAAATGCTCCGGGATTATCAGGACCTTCATCTATCGAGATACCGCACCAATTTAAACAATCAACAATATACTGTTCTGCGCCTTCAACAAAACGGGTTTGATCTGTATCTTCAATTCGAAGAATAAATGTACCGTTATGCTGTTTGGCAAATAAATAATTAAACAATGCGGTTCTTACCCCACCTAAATGCAATCCTCCCGTTGGGCTAGGTGCAAATCTTACTCTTACGTTCTTTTCCATGTTATACGTTCCATCTTACTTTAATTTTGAGATGATCAGAATTTTAGACGGAGCTTACTACAAAGATATATTTTTTAAGGTTTTTACATTTGGTTATCGTAATTTGGCTCTACAAAGCATGAATCCGTATCAAAAGAAACGTTTTTGGAAGATTTTTCTCGCCGCATTTGCGGTTATAATTGGTTTTGCGTCGATTATTTATACTGATTTCTTCGTAAAAAAAATGGAAAAGCAAGAAGAAGTGCAATTTCAATTGTGGGTAGGAGTAGCGGAACAGCGTATGCAGATGGGAGAAATACCGCAATTAGAAAATGTATTTTCCACCATAAAAAAGAACTCTAAAATTGATGTTATAGTAACTCAACGTAATGGCTCTATTGTAGCTTGGGATGGTCTAGACACCACAAAAACGTTTTATAGTACGAATAACGAGCCTGAAATCACTTACGATTCTCTATACTTTGTGAAGCAGCTTGAGAAAATGAAAAAGCAGCATCCTCCAAAAGAATTAATAGGAATTGATGGTGATACCTTATTAGCGTATTATAAAGATTCATTTATTTTAACTCAATTACGATTATTCCCATATATCCAATTAGGAGTAATCTTACTATTTATTTTAACTGCCTACATTGCTTTTAACTCGGCTCGAAAAATGGAGCAAGATCAGGTATGGGTAGGTTTAGCAAAGGAAACTGCTCATCAACTAGGCACTCCCATTTCATCGTTAATGGCTTGGGTAGAGCTTATCAAAAGTCGATATAAAGCTGAGGAAGATCCGCTTATTGCAGAAATGGAGAATGATGTTCAACGATTAGAAATAATTGCCGACAGATTTTCTAAAATAGGGTCGAAACCATTACTTGAAGACCATAATGTAACCAATGTTATTAAACATTTTGTTGGCTATTATAAATTAAGAACTTCCGATAAAATTCTCTTTAGAATAAAGGGAGACGACGAAGTTCGCGCTTTACTTAACATCCCATTATTTGATTGGGTAATAGAAAATTTATTAAAAAATGCCGCTAATGCTATTGAAAATGATGGGATTATTACGATTCGTATTACTGAGCAGCTTAGCCGAGAGCAAATTATTATTGATGTTACAGATACGGGAATTGGAATTCCTAAATCGAAATTTGAAACTGTTTTTGAGCCTGGATTTACAACTAAAAAAAGGGGGTGGGGTTTAGGTTTATCGTTAACAAAGAGAATTGTAGAAAATTACCACAACGGACAAATTTTTGTGAAAGAGTCGGACCCTGGAAAAGGTACAACATTTAGAATTATATTAAAAAGCAGCATACAATATGAACCGACCGAAACCACAGGAACAATCTAGTTGGAGTAGTAAATACACAGATTTAGTAGATGGAGATGTGCTACAACTTTTAGAAACTCAAGCTTCTGAGTTTCCAAATTTCATTTTATCAATTAGACATCTTGAAGAATATCGTTATGCGCCCAACAAATGGACAATTAAGGAAATGTTTGGCCATATAATTGATACTGAAAGAATTTTGGTTTATCGTTTACTGTGTTTTGCAAGAAATGAGCAACAAGCATTACCAGGATTTGAAGAAGATGATTATGTAAAAGAAACTGATTTCAGCAAGCGATCTCTTAATGATTTAAGTGCTGAATTTATGACCTTACGTATGGCAAATATGTATTTATTTAGATCACTTGGAGAAGATAAACTCGATAAAATTGGCACATCGTGGCAAAGTAAATTAAGTGTTAGAACACTTATATATGTATGTGCTGGACATGTATTACATCACACCAATGTGATCAAAGAGCGATATTTATGATTTGGAAAACAAACACAACTGTTGAAGAGTTAAATAGCAGACCCACCAATCACATTGGCGCTTATTTAGGAATTATTTTTACAGAGATGGGAGAGGATTATCTGTGCGCAACTATGCCGGTAGATGATAGAACAAAGCAACCATATGGCATATTGCATGGAGGGGCTTCTGTTGTTCTTGCAGAAACGCTGGGAAGCATCTCTTCTTATTTATGTATTAACACAGAAAAATATCAGGCAGTAGGGCTTGAAATTAATGCCAATCATATTAGACCTGTAAGTAGCGGGGTGGTTAAAGGTATATGCAAGCCCATTCATATAGGGGGGAAAACCCATATATGGGAAATAAAATTATACAACGAAAAAGAGAAAATAACCTGTATAAGCAGATTAACAGTAGCGGTAATTCCTAAAGTATAAGGCACAAAAAAGGGTTGTTTGAAACAACCCTTTTTTATATTTTTTATTTCTTAAATTTTATCGGAAGCATAACCTGAGTAGTGTCCCAAGCAATAAATAAATTTGCTCCGTCTACCGCATCGGTAAAAGTCATAGAAAATGCTTCTACAGGTTCACTTAACTTAGAAACCGGTATTTCTGTTCTTAAATAATCTAACGATTCATCATATGAAAATGCACCCCACCTATCGGTTCTTTTATTTAAAATTATTGTCCACTTAGTTGGCGTTGGAATAGCAAACATACTATAAGTCCCTGGCTCAACGGTTTTACCGCCAATTTCTACTGCTTGCCAAAATTTTATTTCGGTACTTTCATTCGCTCCTAAACGCCAAACTGCATCAAATTTTTCTAAAACACCAAAAATTTCTCGTTCCTTTTTTTGAGGTCTAGAATAAATGATTTTTATAACAGGCACTGAATTATCACCTGTTTTAACATTTGGAGCACGCAAAGGATAGTATAAAAGATCAGCTGGACTAGCATCTATTTTACTATACTTTACTTCAGTTTGTGCCTGAGCTTGTACAAAATGTGCGCTCAACACCACTGTTAAAACAACCAATAATTTTCTCATAATCTAACAATTAATCTCTTTTAACGATTTTACTTAAAAAGGTTCCTCCGAAAATTAATCCTAAAATACCTCCAATAAGAATCCATAAAAAGCTCGATGTAATACTAATAACAATTAACATTCCTGTTAATAGTCCCAATACATAATATACCCAATCTTGATTTTTTTCTGTGTTTACCATAATATAATCTGAATTCCCAAAGTTAATATTTATTTTTTTAACAAGGAATAATCTCAAATTGTAATCCAAATTTTAGATTATTATGAGATTTAAATTGTAAAAACAACAAAACCCGCAGCGTTAACTGCAGGTTTTATTAAAAATATTCATTCTAAGTTTTAATACAAAACTTTACCTGCCGAAGTTATAATTGAAGCTATACGTATTGCATCAAAAACTCGTTCTTCTGTAGCACCTAATTGAATAAGTGAATTTTCATGCGCATTTACACACATTTCGCATCCATTTACAGCAGAAATAGCCAAACTCATTAATTCAAAAAATTCTTTTCCAGTAACAGGATTACCCATAATCTGCATACGTACACGCGCTGGTAGCTGCGTATATTTTTCTTTTCCGGTAAAATGTCTAAACCTGTAAAAAACGTTATTAAGCGCTAATAAAGATGCACAACCTACCGCTTCTGCTATATCTTCATCTGTAGCATCTTTAGATTTTGCCCATTTTGTACAAAATTCTGTTAATAGTACATTGTTATTATTTACAGCAGTACTTAACGAAATTAATGCGCATTCGCGCTCACTCAAATGAGCAGATGTAAAAGTTGAACTTAAATTTAATTTTAAGTCACGTAAATATCTTGAGTTACCCTTTTCTAATAAGGTTAAACTTTCGTTTCTATAACTCGTATCTTTATTAACTAAGGTAAGAAGATCTACCAAAGTTTCTGTTGCTTCTGTCATGATAAATAATTAAAGAAAAACCGCCAAAAATGGCGGTTCTAAAAAGATTTTAAGATTATACAACTAATGTTGCGTCACCTTTTTCCCAGTTACATGGGCAAAGTTCATCTGTTTGAAGAGCATCTAATACACGAATTACTTCTTTTACGTTACGACCAACACTTAAGTCGTTCATGTTAGACCAACGAATAATTCCTTGAGGATCGATGATAAAAGTAGCACGATATGCAATACCTTCTAAAGGCTCTAAAATGTCTAAGTCTAAAGCTAAAGACTTAGAAGTATCAGCTAACATCGGAAATTTTAAATCACGTAAATCATCGTGATTGTGTCTCCAAGCCAAGTGTACATTTTCTGAATCTGTTGAAGCACCTATTAGTGTTGTGTCTCTATCGCGAAATTCACCTATCGCTTTATTGAATTCAGCGATCTCTGTAGGGCAAACAAATGTAAAGTCTTTTGGCCACCAAAACATGCAAGTCCATTGCCCGTTCTCATTCACCATATCTTCCGACTTTAATGTTTCGAATTCTTTTCCTTTTTCTAAACTTACCACTGCTGTTTTAGCAAATGATGGAAATTTTATACCAACGTTAATCATATTATATTTTCATTTTTTTTGCAAAGATACGCCTAAAAACCGATTAAAAACAGCTTTTAGGCGTTATCTCCTATTGGTTTTATCTATAGCTTATAGACAAAATCTATAGTTTATGAAAATATCTATTTAGATTTTAAAGTATTTTCAAATAATTTAAAAATACGCTTATATTCATCTGCCCAACTAGAAGGCTCAGTAAAGCCATGTGGTTCAACAGGATAAACCGCTAGTTCCCAATTATCCTTTCCTAATTCTATTAATTTTTGCGATAAACGAACAATATCTGAAAAAGTAACATTATCATCTACCATTCCATGTGCCATTAATAAGTTTCCTTTTAATCCATTTGCAAAATTAATAGGAGAAGAACGTTGGTACGCTAAATTATCGGTTACAGGTTCATTCAAAATATTAGACGTATAACCATGATTGTAATGAGCCCAATCAGTAACAGATCTTAATGCAGCTCCAGAAGCAAACACATCTGGCTCATTAAACATAGCCATCAGTGTAATAAAGCCTCCATACGACCCGCCGTATAAACCTACGTTTTTAGGGTTAACACCATATTTTTCTACCAACATTTTAACACCATCTACGTGATCAGAAAGATCTTTACCTCCCATATGTCTGTAAATACCTGTGCGGTGATCCCTACCATATCCTGCGCTACCAGTATAATCAATATCAATAACCGTATATCCATTATCTGCTAACAGGTTATGAAACATGTATTCTCTAAAATAAGTACTCCACCAATAATGCACATTTTGCAGGTATCCGGCACCATGCACAAAAACTACTGCTGGTTTATCTGGATGTGGGTTAGTGACAGGATAAACGCGTGCATATACATCGCTTCCAAATCTATTTTTAAAACTCACCATATCTGGTTCGCGCCACTTATAACTATCAAATTCAGCACTTGTAGAACTGGTTATTTTTCTGGCAACAGCTCCTGCTTTATTTTCCTGAATATATAACTCGCCCGGTTTATTCATGTAAGAGTAGTTAATTGCAAGCCACTTCTCGTCAGGAGACATCGTTACGTCATTACCGCCTTTCATAGATGTAATTTGCTCTAAATTTCCTCCATCTACCTTAAGTTTATAAAAATGCGTAATACCTGGATGCTCCTTATTTGCTGTAATAAAAAATGTTTTCTTATCCTTCGACAGCTGTACTCTTTGAACTTCCCAGTTACCAGAAGTTAATTGCTTTTTATCTTTTGAAATAACATTATAAACATATAAATGTGCGTAACCCGTAGCTTCACTTCTAAAATAGAATCTATTGTTGTCTATCCAGCTAATTGCTCCTCCTCCTACTGGGCCACCCACCCAAGCTTCGTCACGCCTTCTATCGATAAGTGTTAATCCTCCTGTTTCTCCATCTAACTGAAGAATCCAGATATCTTTATTATCTACCGAACGAACATTAACAATTCCTGCTGTTCCTGTTTCATTCCAATTTACAGCAGAAAAACTTACATTCCGTAATTCATTTTTCTTTTGTCTTTCTGCCAATTGTTCCGGATAATCTTTTACGTAATCTGGCAAATCTCTAATTCCTGGAATATCTTCTACTCTAACTTTATAAAGACTATCCTTTTCTACACTGTAAATAAAATTCTCTGAAGTAGATGATGCTTCCCCAACATTCGTTCTTCCAGGGATATTTTCTACATAGCCGGAGCGTGTTACATAATTAGGAACAATAATATTTCTATTTCCAGTAGCAGAAGTGATTAATCTAAAAGTAAGAAATTTACCATCCGGACTCATCGATAAAGCTGTTAAAGTTTTATCATCGGTATAAATCGGCGTAATTGTTCTCGATGCAGATCCTCCCCCTTGCATCCCTCTAAATGCGGGTCGTGCAGGTGTCGCCTTTTTAAAGTAATCGAATAAATCGGCTTGTTGTTTTACCAGCCATTTATCTTGCTCTGATGGTCCTTTCTGGTCTAATCTGGTTGTCGATGATCGCTTTCCACGTATAATATTTGTTAACTGAGTTAAAGCGCCAGTTTTAGGGTCTAACTTAAAAAAATTGTCTCCTCTTTGAAAAAGCACTTCTCCAGAAGGCATAAATCTTGGGTTTAACTCTCTCTCTAAGGTATTTGATAGCTGAACTTCTGCTTTGCCTTTTGGGGCAAGAAATAAGTCTCCTCCTTTTTCGTATACCGCTAAAGATTGATCTTTATTATATGCCAAGCTTGGGGAAAAACTCGGTGTCGTTTCTGTTGACACCACTGGTGTTGTTTCTGTAACCCCTATTTTATACGTTTGATCTCGCTCTTTTCCTTCCGGATTCCAAGTAAAAAACACTTGCTTACTATCATCGCTCCACCTAAAACCCGAAGGCGCCACGCCCATCCATTTAGGATCACGCATAATTTTATCAACTGTTAAGGGGGCAAGCTGTTGAGCTCCTGCCGAAGAGGCAAGAACCAACAGTGCAAAAAATACTTTTCTCATTTTAATTTATCTATTTCGACGTTCCTGTTGCTAAACCACCTTTTTTACTATCAACATTAATAGTATACTTACTTCCTCCTTTAACAATCCAACGAACCGTTACAAATCCATTTCCAGGAATATTTCGAACTTTAATGTTTGTAGGATCCATCTTTTGCTCAGTCGTAATGTTCATATCTCTATTGTTTACGATCATCGAAGCAATAACAGTACCTCCACTTAAAGAAACAATATTGGGTAACTCTATATTATATTTTAAATCCTGACTAGAATGTGTCGGGATCATTCTCTCATTTAAAATAATTGCCGTTACTTCTTTTAAGCCTCCTCCAATATCTTTAACTTCAATTTCACCAACAGATAGTTTAGGTGTATGAAAAGCATGATATACACTAAAAGCCATGTTTCTGTGTGCATCACTTTCTAATAAAAACCCTGGATGTAATCTTCCGAAAGTTTTCTTAAATCCGCCAATTTCGATATCACCATATGTAGGGTGTTTGTATGGTTTCCATTCAACAAAAGCATCTTGCATTAATAAATCTCTATCAAAATCATACTGTGCTCTTGGATCTCTGCTGTCTTTTCCATAAAGTAAAAAATCTGTCCACAACTCATTAGAGAAGGTATAAATTCCTCGTCCGCCATAAAACCAATCTAGTTCGCCTCCAAACACAGAATACAAATCTTTATAAACAACCAGATATCTGTATCCTGGCATCATTTCTTCACCTTTCTTACCCAACGCATCATAAACTCTTACATCCTGAGCATTATAGGTTTCTACATCTTCAATGGCTCCAGGCCCCCTCAACATCATCCCTCCACTGTTGTGATAAGACTGTCCCGCAGCAATGTTCGGGTGCTTCATT
This sequence comes from uncultured Pedobacter sp., assembly GCA_964583395.1. Taxonomy (GTDB): domain Bacteria; phylum Bacteroidota; class Bacteroidia; order Sphingobacteriales; family Sphingobacteriaceae; genus Pedobacter. The sequence continues at coordinate 82,654 of CAZOVM010000008.1, forward strand.
ACAAAATCGGCCACGGCTCTGTTTTCTGGCACAGAGAATGGGTATTTGTATGCTCCTCCTTGAATGGTATTTGGCTGCCAGTTCCATCCCCAATCTCTATTAGGATCGTAAGCACCTTCTCCATCTTCGTTTACTAAACCATCACCATCGTTATCTATTCCTTCTGATCCCAGCAACTCATACTCTCCTTTTTCTCCCTGAGTAATCATCACCATTCTTCGAGGATCAATAGGATCTACTTTATATCTTCCATTTGGATTTTTACGACGCATCATTGTAATGTGTCCGTCGCCATCTAAATCATCAAAACCGTCTTCATTCGTTAACCCGTCTCTATCGTTATCAATAGGGATTAATCCAGATCTTGGTGAGTTTGCAGTATTTGCTTGATGAATAAAATTATCTCTAGCATCGGGGTTAATAGTTGGAGCAATATAAAATGTTTTATCGCCTAAAAGCTCCTTTACATATTTATTCCCTGCATTAAACATTTCTACTAGGTACCACGCCGTATACAAGGCAAATTCACTTCCCTGAATTTCGTTACTATGGATATTCCCATCAATATACATAGCCGGCTTTCTGTCTACTTTTCCAACTTTATAATCCGAGATTGTCATTACCCAAAGGTCTTTCCCTTGAAATGATTTTCCCATGCTTTCTACTTTTACTAAGTCGGGATGCGCTGCGGCTAACTTTTTAACAATATCTGTAATTCCTGCATAATCGTAATAACGATTCCAGCTAACGGTTACTTTAGGATTTGGCGGACTGCCTGCAGCAGCCAATATGTTTTCTGGTTTTTGTGCAAAGGCTTGGGTCGATAGTACCACGCATCCAATACCTGCAATAATATTTTTTATTCTCATGATAAATCGATTATAAATTAACATCTAAGGTTTTGCTTCCCGACGACGGGCTGCCTGCTTGAATTGTAAACTTTCCGGAGCCTTTCACTAACCAGCTTAACTCTGTGTATCCATTTCCAGGAATACCATCCAATGTAGCGGCTTTATTTCCGCTAATAATTGTTTGATTAGAATTGGTAATTGCTTTAACTGCTATTCTCTTTAAAAAATAGCTGCGTTCTGCAATTCTGGTAAGTGTTGGAAGTGCTCCATTATTCATTACTTTAACTGTAACACGGGTAAGTCCCTCCCCAATTTTCTCAGTTTTTAAACCTATTAAATCAATTTTAGGAGCCATTCCTGCCAACTCAATCATAAAGTTGGTGTGTTTTTTAACAATATCGCCCACTAGCGCATACGGCGGATTGGTTAAAACAAAAGGATCTACTCCACCTACTTCAACCAGTTGTCCAGGAAAATCTGGGTGTTCAATTTTTTTCCACTCTGTAAATGTTCCTTTAATGTTATTGGCCTCGGCCCATCTAATATAAGCCGCGCTGGGGTTATCATTTGTAAAAGCCTTTTCTCTTTTTGCTGTATCTGGCTTAACTTTTGGCACCCACCATCCTGGCGTACTAAAGCTTAATCTGCCATAATGAAAATAGGCCCATTGCGAAAAATCTCCATTATCTGCCTGGGTTTTAGGAGCGTCTTTAGTACCGGTTATTTTATTATATTTTTCTGAAACCAAGGCATTTGCTTTTGCATCAGCGTCATACCAACTGGTAATAATTCTTTTCGATAATCCCGCAGGGTTAACCGTTACCGGAACCGATAAATTATTCATTGGGCCGAAAGTTACTACTGCATACACATTAAATAATTCGAACATTTCGTCTAATAATGCACGAGATTCTTTTTCAGAAACGGCATATTCTCCTGCTCCTGGAACAAAGTTTTTATAATTATAAGACAGGTTTTTATTAAAATGAATACCTCCTTCACCATCTTCATTAAACTCTCCGTCCTTATCGTTATCTATCCCCTCACGGAACAGCAGATATTTACCAACTTCATTTTTTGAAGCATCTGCAAGCACTAGGGTTCTCGCATCATCTGGATTTAGTTTATATTTCCCTGTAGGATCAACTACTCTGATCCATGAAATTTTACCATCACCATTTAAGTCGTCAAATCCATCTTCATTTGTTTTACCATCTCTATCGTCATCTGTTTGTGTTGCGTTACCGCTACGCTCGTATTTTACTTTAGCAAAATATTGTGCAGTAGCATCAGGGCTCATATTAGGAAATACATAAAAAGTTTGTGTATTCAACAAATTTCGAACACTATCTACATCGCTTGCCAATAATTGTTCGGCAAAACCAATAGCCATTTCAACGCCCAATAAATGGGATCCTTCTACACCACCAACAACAGCAATCGCCTGTTTTTCACTTGTTTTTCCGGTTCCTAATGTTAGCATCCAGATTTTATTCCCTCCATTGGTTTCTACTAGTGTTTTTGAAGAAACAAAATTGGGGTAGGCCTTGGTTAAGGCTGCAATCCGCTCAGAAAGGCGTGCATTGCTACTATAGTCTTGCTGATTTTGGGCATACGTTGCTCCACAAAACAGCATTAAAACACCAGTAGCCAGATTACGAATATTCATATAATTTGGGTTTATTTAACCGCAATTTATATAATTTTCAAAAACTTTAAACAGCTGAATATTAAAAGGTTTTATAAATGTTACATCATTAGCGAATTACAACCCCTTTTTTATCAACATTTACTTGGTCGAGTTGAAAATAATCGAGTGCAATTGCGGCAAATTCTCTTCTGGTAATTAACTTTTCAGGACTATAATCTCCAGCAAAATTATAACTGGTATTCCATTTCCTTTCTACTTCCTTTAAGGTGTTTTCTGGAGATTTATTTCTCGTATAAGCCATTAAATCGACAGCATTTTTCACTGTAAAAGGTACAGTTTCATGATCTTCTAACCATATCTGTGCTTTATAAAAATACGCTCTTAAAGGTGCTGTTATTTCTGAAAGCAACACGATCTTATCTGGATTAAAGTTAGCCCCATTTTCCGTAACCTCCGGTTTTAAAACTCCTGTATGAAGTATGCTTTGAATACCTCGCCAATTTGTATCTAACAAAGAAATATCTGAAAGAGGAATCACTTCAGATTTATGAGCAAGCATTTCTCCTTGCACCGCTTTTAATTTGGTGGCAGAAGTTTTCACTCCAAAAAAAGGGCCGTAAGCAGCTATTGCTCCCACTGCTTTACCTATTTCTATATTTGCATCGTCTGAATTCGCCAACACCAAATTCTCTTCACTTTCAGGAATTAGAGCATATTGACTAACGATATAAGCCTTATTAGATTTAAAAAACCCCGCAACACTTGTTCTATATAGGTTATCCTCGTAATTTAATGGGGTAGCAGCAGTTGTCGCTTTATAGGTAACAGCGGGAGCAAGATCTTCCTTTACTGCATACACCAATACATCTGCTTTTATAGTTCGTCCGTCTTTCAATTTAATTGACCATCCTTTTCCTGCACGCTCAACTTTGGTCCAACTTACACCCTTTGCTATAGTGAGATTTTTAGTAGTATCCATCCATTTTACCAATGCCTCATTTAATGAGGAAGCGTTGTCAGAATTGTTTAAATGCTCAACTAACCAAGATTTTGAATTCTCCTCTCCAGAAACAGAAAAAGACATTTCATTTGTCACCAAGCTTGTTTTAGCACCCGACAAAGCCGACTGCATTGCTGCCGAAATTGCTGCCGGTGAATTTCCCACTACCACCACCTGAGTTTTTATGTTTTGTGAAAATGCGTTAGCCCAAGCGCTCAGTAAAACTATAGCTATCAATAATCTTTTCATTTGTATATATTTGTGTAGAAGCAAATTGCTCTAATTTAATGCAAATAGCGCTTTAAGCTATATCATTTAACTTTATTTAACAAGTATTGCTCCATGATAAAGAGTCTGTTCGACAAACAAAATTTGGTCAAATTTAGCTTAAGAATAACGAATGCGAAAGATCGAATCAAAAAATTAACTCTTTTAAAAAAAGCGATACAAAAACACGAAGACTCTATTTTCGTTGCTTTAAAAAACGATTTACGTAAGTGTCAATTTGAAGCTGCACTAACAGAAGTTTACTTTATTTATGGCGAAATAGATCATGCCATAAAGAACTTAAGTTCATGGATGCGTCCTAAAAGTGCGCGTCGCTCTTTAACAAACATTCTTGCAACCAATAAAATATATTATGAACCAAAAGGTGTTTGTCTAATTATTGCGCCTTGGAATTATCCTTTTCAATTGGTAATGAGCCCTCTTATTTCTGCCATTGCGGCTGGAAATTGTGTAATTGTAAAACCTTCTGAACTAAGCCCAGCAACAGCCGATATAATAAACAAAATAATTGACTCCACTTTCGATAAAGAAGAGATCGCTTGTGTATTAGGTGGGGTAGACGTTTCTACGGAGCTTTTAGCATTGCCTTTTGATCATATCTTCTTTACCGGGAGCACAAAAATCGGGAAAGTAGTGATGGAAGCTGCTTCCAAAAACCTAACAAGTTGTACATTAGAATTGGGAGGCAAATCGCCTGTATTAGTAACAGAAACTGCTGATATAAAAAAAGCAGCTCAAAAAATTGCCTGGGGAAAATTAATAAATGCCGGACAAACGTGTATTGCCCCAGATTACCTCCTTATCCACGCATCGCAAAAAGATTTATTTATTCGTCATTTTAAAGAATATGTTCATAAAATGTTTTTTAGAGGCAAATCGATTAACCCTTATGTGTATGGTAAAATAATAAATTTATCCAACTTTGAAAGGCTAGAAAAAATGCTTATAAATGCCATAGATGATGGCGCCCGAGTAGATTTTGGAGGTAAAAGAGAACTGGCTTCTTTAAGTTTTTGGCCAACACTGATTTCTAAAATTCCAGCAGAGAATAAGTTGCTCTCTGAAGAAATATTTGGTCCCATTTTACCAATAATCACTTTTGAAAACATAGAGGAAGCTGTTCAACAAATAAATTCACGCCCCAAACCTCTGGCCGCTTATTTATTTAGTAATAAATCATCTGAAAAAGCATACTTTTTAAAAAACACAAGTTCTGGTGGATCCTGCATAAATGACGTCTTAGTACACATTTCTAACCCAAATGTTCCTTTTGGAGGAACTGGCCCTAGCGGGATGGGAAGTTCGCACGGAAAATATGGTTTTAAAACATTCTCTCATGAACGAGCTGTTGTTTTTCAATCGAAAATAAATCTTACAAAAATGATTTACCCTCCATATGCAGGCAAAGAATGGGTGTTAAAAATGATGAAAAAACTATTTTAATAATAAAATCCAATTTAATGAGCGATATAGAACATTTAAGATATCCGATAGGCAAATTTATCATGCCCAATTCAATAGACAACGAAGTCGTAGATCTTTGGATAAATGACCTGGAAGTGTTGCCTAAAATTTTAAAAAGAACATTAAACGGTTTAACTGAAAGTGATTTTAATTTAATATATCGTCCGGAAGGATGGACAATAAAAGAAGTGATTCACCACATGGCAGATAGCCATATGAATGCTTTTATTAGAATAAAACTCGCTTTAACAGAAGACAACCCTATTGTAAAACCTTATTTTGAAGATCGATGGGTAAAAACTGCCGATGTTACCAATGTGTCGCCCTTGATTTCTCTTCAAATATTAGAGGGAATTCACCAAAGGTGGGTAGCGTTATTAAAAACTTGTACCCCTGTCGATCTGCAGCGTACCTACTATCATCCCGAACATGAATTAAGCTTTCCCATTGTAAACATTATTGGAATGTACGCATGGCACAGTAAGCATCACACAGCACACGTACAATTAGCACTGCAACAAAAAAAGCCCTGATGCATATTTAACATCAGGGCTTTAAAACTTTCTTTCTATTTTTTAGAAATAGTTTCTTTAACCTCTCCACAATCGTACATCATACTTCCATAATATGGATTTTGAACAGCTTTTACATCATTTAACCAGCTGGATCTTACCATTGGACAATGTTGTAAATAAATTTCGGAACTATTCATTTTTAAGCCTTTAACCAATTTAATCATGGCATAAGAAACGGTTTTAAATGACTCTCTCTGATCTTTTAAAACAGAAGTTGTAGAGATAGGCGTTGCCCCTTTAACCAATTCCGTTACTTGCTCGTCCCATAACTTTTTCTGATCCCCTTTTAATTCTGCTGCAGGAAAAGCTTTAACGCTTTCCAAAAATGCTTTCGCGTCTACAACTGCTTTTTCATTTTTATCATCAGCCAAAGCATTTTTAGTAGTCATGTAGGCATTTAATAAATTATTGAATGCTGGTTTTGCATTTTTCTGTGCGTTTGCTGCCGATAAACCTAAAACTGTAATTAGGGCTACAGCAACCATTTTAATTGTTTTCATATTTTTTTATTTAAGTGCATTAAAGAAATTAAACTCTGCCCTGAGCATAAACATATCCTTGTTATATCTATTTGTTATGCCTCCGGCTACTTCAAATTTGTAACCAAAATCTATTCTTGTTCTACTATTTAATATAAATTGAATAGAAGGAGCAAGGTCTATATAACTATCTCCATTATTCAGTGCTGTTTTACCAAAAGCTTCAACATAAAGATTAAAGTTAGGTTGTTTATAGTTTTTATATACAAAAGGAAGCAATAAATATCCTGACGATAAACTATAATTAACAAAATCAGATGGAGATTCAAAACCTGGTAACTGTTTAGAATCTTGTTTAAATGGGGTACTATAAGATAGTGAGCCAGAAATAGCTAATTTATGAATTAGCTGAGTAGCAATAATTCCAGCCTGCATCCCGCTATTATCTCCGTCTAAATTTAAATCTCTAGAATAAGTTGGTCTTTTGCTCCAACTTAACTTCGTAAAAGCGGCCATTCTATAATGGCTTTGTACTTCATCTATAGAAAGAAAGCGATATTTTGCATACGCACTCATTCCTTCAAAACGAAAATTCTGATCCATGTTAGAAAAATATGCCTGTGCATGCGACATAAAGTTTTTATTATGCCCCACCATCACCTCCGGGCTAAATCTATAATTTGAATTAGGCCCACGCATTATTTCGTTCGTAATTCTAACCCCAATTGCCTTTGAAGGCATATTACTAGCTGGCTCAGAAAACGGAAAAAGTTCCTGAGCAGATACGTGCTGAAATACCCCTGCAACTATTATTACAGCTATTAATTTTATACTTCGCATGTTCTTAGATCGTTAAATGGTAAACCCTTGTTTTTTTACCATTTACAGTTGCAGAACCTGTAACATACGCGTCTGATTTTACCTGATTAACTTTTTTCTTAAAAGCAGATGCCGAAAGAAAATTCTTATCTATAATTGTTGCTTTAACAGGCCCGTTTAATGTTTTGTTCTTTACATTGGTGAAGCGATAAACATTTTCGTTGGTAATAGCCTGTCCCTTTTCATCAACCACGGTGCCATCAAAAACAAAATTTGCAGAAAGACCTCCTACAGAAAATCCTGCGTCTTCTACTTTTGTTCTTAACAAGTCTATATTTACCTTTTTGCCTTTTACAAAGGTAATATCAAACTGATTTTTATTTAAATCAGGTTTAATCTCTGCAATAAAATCTAATGTTCTTAAAGACGTTTCAGTAGCCTGCGTACACATAGAGCAGGTTAATCCAGATACCTGCATTTCTACAGAAGTGATATTTTGCGCGCTGATTTTTAAAGTGCCAAACACCAGCAAAAAGCTAAAAATTTTTATAAATTTCATGTTTTTTCAAAATTAATGTTAATAAAATATACTGCCCCTTAAGGGATAATACGGTTTATCTCAAATTCTGAAAATGCAATTAATAATGTGAAGAGAATTGGGCGGAACCCTGGGGGGAACATTTGCCGCATAAACAACAGATGGAAGCTCTATAGGTTTATTTATAACAATAGAAACGGCCCAATCTGGCAATATAAATTCATGAATTGCTTTTAAAGCAGCTGTTTTAAAAGAAGGCTGATGATCATCTGATAACTTAACTTCTATTAATTCTGTTTTACAACAACCGTCTTCTATATTCTTTTCCGCAAGTTTAGCACACATTTTACAAACCTCAGCAGGCGCATAAAGAGATACTGTTGATAGCTTTCCGCTGCAGAAATGTAAATTAAAAGCCAAACCAGCAACACTAGCCATATATATGGCCACCATTACTAATACTATGCGGTGCTTTAATTTCATTTAACTACAAAGTTAACAATAATTCTATATCACTCTAAATAAATGCAATTAATGACATTTAATTTATTTCTGTTAAATTCGGACAAATAAAAAAATGAATCCATGAAACAATTATTCGTCTTCTTAATTTCCTTTCTATCCTTATCGGCATTTGCTCAGAAAAAAGAGAAAAATTATTACGTTAGTATTGAAACCGAGCAAGGCGCCAGTATTGTACGTTTATACAACGAAACACCGTTGCATAGAGATAATTTTTTAAAATTAACTCGCGAAGGGTTTTATAACGGGTTGCTCTTTCATAGAGTAATTAAAGATTTTATGATTCAAGGTGGCGATCCCGACTCAAAAACTGCCGACTCTACACAATCGTTAGGAAGTGGCGATGTTGGTTACAGAATCCCCGCAGAATTCAACGAAAAATTGTTCCATAAAAAAGGTGTGTTGGCTGCGGCAAGAGATAATAACCCCGAAAAGGAATCGAGTGGTGCACAGTTTTATTTAGTGCAGGGAAAAGTCTGGACAGATAGTTTATTAAATGCAACAGAAACGAATAGACTAAAATTTAAGATTCCTGAAAACCAGCGAGAAGTATACAAAACAATTGGCGGAACACCTCACTTAGACAGAAACTATACCGTTTACGGAGAGGTTGTTAAGGGCGTTGATATGATCGATAAAGTTGCTGTTACACCAACAAGGAAGGGCGATAGACCAATAAACGATGTCCGTATGTTTGTTAGAGAATTGAAAAAGAAAGAAATTAAAAAGTTAGAAAAAGAGCTTAAAAAAGCAGGGCTAATGGTCTAATATTACCTATTTTTACCTTTATGAAGATCATTTCTTACAATATTAACGGCATCCGATCGGCCAGTTCAAAAAATTTATTCGGCTGGCTCCAAGCGACCAATGCCGATATGATATGTCTACAAGAGCTAAAAGCACAGCCCAATCAAATTCCCGAAATTATTGCCTTAATAGAAAACTTAGGCTATTACCACTACTGGCATCCTGCGCAAAAAAAAGGCTATAGCGGCGTGGCTATTTTAACAAAAGTAAAGCCTAATCACGTAGAAATTGGCTGCGGCGAAGAGTGGATAGATGGAGAAGGTCGAATTATTAGGGCTGATTTTGATGATTTTTCACTCATGAGTGTTTATATGCCCTCTGGTTCTAGCGGAGAAGAAAGACAAACTAAAAAATTTGAGTTTTTAAACTTTTTTCAACCCTATATAACCGAGCTTAAAAAACAATTTCCTCATTTAATTATAAGTGGTGACTACAATATCTGCCATACGGAAATTGATATCCACAACCCTAAATCTAACGCTAAATCTTCGGGGTTTTTACCCGAAGAACGTGCCTGGGTAGACCTCTTCATTAAAAATGGTTTTATAGATACCTTCCGTCATTTTAATAAGGATCCGCATCACTATACTTGGTGGAGTTTTAGATTTGGAGCCCGTGGAAAAAACTTGGGTTGGCGTATCGATTATCAAATGGCGACCAAAGAAATGGAAAATAGGCTAAAAAACGTTCGAATACTGCCTGATGCGGTACATTCTGACCATTGTCCTGTTCTTTTAGAATTGAATTAATTTGCAAAGATGCTGCTGATCAAAAATATTAAAAATCTGGTGGGCACACATGCTTCGGACCAGAAAGTTTTGCGGGGAGAATTTCTGAAAGATTTGCCCTCTATAGAAAATGCATGGTTAACTATTGAAAACGAAAAAATTGCAGCTTTTGGCTCAATGAATTCAATGCCTGAAAATCTTAATGTTACAGAAACAATAGATGCTATGGGCAAATTTGTTCTGCCTGCTTGGTGCGACAGCCACACGCACATTGTTTTTGCCGCACCAAGAGAAGAAGAATTTGTAATGAAAATTGGCGGTAAGAGCTACGAAGAGATTGCCGCAGCAGGAGGAGGGATACTAAACTCGGCACAAAAACTTCAAAACACCTCAGAAAATGATTTATATGCTTCTGCCAGTCAAAGGTTAAAAGATCTGATCTTACTAGGTACAGGCGCAATAGAAATAAAAAGCGGATATGGACTGACCGTTGATGCTGAATTGAAAATGCTGCGTGTTATTAAGCGATTAAAAGAAAATTTTCCAATCCCAATAAAAGCTACTTTTTTAGCCGCTCACGCCTATCCTGCCATTTATAAAAATGATCATGAAGGCTACATTCGTTTAATAATAGATAAGATGTTGCCGGCAATTGCAGAAGAAAAGCTGGCCGATTATATAGATGTTTTTTGTGAGAAAGGCTTTTTCTCTAATGAGGAAACTGAGACAATTTTAAATGCGGGGTTAAAATATGGGCTAAAGCCTAAAATACATGTTAACCAGTTGTCCATTTCGGGCGGAATACAAGTTGGGGTAAAAAATAATGCTGTATCTGTAGATCATTTAGAAGAAATGGACGATCAGGCCATTAATAGTTTAGCAAATAGTGCTACTATCGGAACGATGTTGCCCTCTTGCTCTTTTTATCTCGGCATACCATTTGCTAATGCACGAGCGTTAATTAATGCGAATGCCGCAGTAGCTATTGCGTCCGATTACAATCCGGGTTCTACTCCTTCGGGAAATATGAATTTCGTCATTTCATTGGCTTGTATCAAACTTAAAATGTTGCCCGAAGAAGCCATAAATGCAGCGACTTTAAATGGCGCGGCAGCACTTGAATTAAGTTCTGACACAGGAAGTATAACGGTTGGCAAAAAGGCTAATTTTATCATTACTAAGCAGATCCCATCGTTGGCTTTTATTCCTTATAGTTTTGGTCTCCCTCAAATAGATGCGGTTTATATTAATGGAAAAAAATACAATGAATAACCTAAAAATTTATTCACAAAAAGATGCGCTGTCTTACTTCAATCCTCGAAAAGGAGAGACAAAGCTGGGAGAATCCATTTTATTCGTGGATGATTTTGAGCACCTAGAAAATATCTCAGCAAAATTTGTAATTCTGGGAATCCCAGAAGATATAGGTGTAAAAGCAAATCTTGGAATAGGTGGAGCTCACACATTATGGAGGTCCTTTTTAAGCGTGTTTTTAAGCGTTCAGTCCAATGAGTTCATTAAAGCCGGCGATATAGCGCTGCTAGGCGAGATTGTGCCTCCTGTAGTCACAAAACAAAGTATAGAGGCTTACAGATCAGCTGTAGATAACTTAGATGCAATAGTTGCTCCTATAATCGAAAAGATTGTAAAAATGGGAAAAGTTCCAATCATAATAGGAGGTGGGCATAACAATGCGTTTCCAATTATAAAGGGAGCTGCAACCGCAAACAAAAAAGCGGTTAACACAATAAATATAGACGCACATGCGGATATTAGACCTACCAACGAAGGCAGGCACAGCGGAAATGGCTTTTCTAACGCTTTAGAGCAAGGATATTTAAATAATTACTACATTTTCGGGTTACACCAAAACTACAACAACCAGTTTACGTTAGATACGATTAAAAAAAACGAACGCATAAAAGCTGTATTTTTTGACGATTTATTAACCGACAACAAAAAAGTCGTTGAAAACTGGTTAATTTTCACAAAAGATTTATCATCGCCCTGCGGGCTAGAATTAGATCTAGATTGTATCGCAAACACGCTTTCGAGCGCAGCAACCCCTTCTGGTTTTAACATCAATGAAATTCGACAAATATTGCTCCTGAAAGACCAAAAGTATCTTTATTTTCATGTTTGCGAAGGTGCTGTTAAATTAGACGATGACCGGGAGGATCAACAAACGGCTAAAGCAGTAGCTTATCTGGTAACTGATTTTATCAAATCACAAAAACATTAATACCTATTGGAACCAATACGTTTTAGAAGGCGTAATACAAGCATCTAACTTGATGTCGTGCGCTCCTGCATCGGCTATTATTGATATGGGCTCGTTAAAACACAAACCTATCTTTTTTCCCACGTTTGTGGTAGAAAGAAAGCGATCATAAAACCCTTTGCCATAACCAACTCTGTTTCCCAGTAAATCAAAAGCCAATAAAGGAATTATTACCATATCGATCTCTCCATTATAGCTTTCTTCTTGTTGAGGCTCAAGAATGTTAAAAGCATTTTTTTTCAGTCTTTCTTTACCTAAATATTCATGGTGCGTCATTAAGAACTGATTAAAATCAGTTTTGGGCACCAATATTTTTATATTAGAATAATTGGCTTTTAACCAATCGATTAACAAAAAAGTATTGGGTTCTTGTTTTTCAATTATTGGCAAAAAAATGTGTAGAGTTTGTACTTCAGAAAAATCTATTTTCTTAAAATTATTTAATAACAGTTCATTCAATTCGGTTGCCTCTAAAGACGTATAAGCTCTCCTAATCTCTAAAGCCTTTTTTCTAATCTCTGATTTAAGCATAATGACAACGGATGATAAGCTCTAAAGTTAAAGATATTTTTTAGGGTTCCTATAAATGAAAAGGCTTCGGGAACCACTCCGAAGCCTTTTTCAACCTAAACCTAAACTAAACTATGAAAACTCTTATTTTACTCTTTCTACATATTCTCCTGTTCTTGTATCAACCTTAACCTTATCGTCTTGATTGATGAACATTGGAACTTTAATTTCAACACCTGTTTCAACAGTTGCATATTTTAAAGCGTTTGTAGATGTATCGCCTTTTACTGCAGGCTCTGTATATGTAATTACTAATTCAACGTGTGAAGGTGTTTGAGCCATGATTGGTTCTTCACTTTCAAACGCTACGATAACATTCATTCCTTCTTTTAAGAAACGTACAGGATCACCAAAAAGTGTCTTAGGAATGTTAAATTGTTCGTATGAAGTATTGTCCATAACTACCAAGAAATCTCCATCTTCATAAAGATATTGGTAATCATTTGTTTCGACACGGCAAATTTCAACTTCTTCATCTGTACGGAAACGATACTCAACCAGTTTATTGGTTTTTACATTACGCATACGTGCCTGATAAAAGGCGCGCAAATTACCTGGGGTACGGTGCAAAAATTCTTCTACACTTACCAACTCTCCGTTAAAACGAAGAATGTTTCCTGATTTTACGTCTGATGCTTTTGCCATTTTATTATCAATTTACCTTTAAAAAAGAGGTCTTATTTGATGGTGCAAAGGTAAATATATATTTTAAAATAAAAAATGGTTTTTTTGTAATTTTTAAAAAGGGCTATTTAAACGCCTACAAGGGGCTTAAAGTCTAAAATATCAACGAAATTGTGACAAAAACCATACTCATGTTCTTGGTTAGAAGCGACTATTATCAGCTTATTTTGAGCATAGTCTTCAATTAATTTTTGATACCAACTTATCCCCTGAACATCCAAATTTGCGGTCGGCTCATCTAGCAGTAGAACCGATGTATTTTCAAAGCAAGCCAGAGCTAAACGAGTTCTTTGCCGCATACCAGACGAAAAATGTTTGATGGCTTTATCTTTAGACTTTTCTAAACCTAAAATTTCGGGGAGTTCTTTTAGGGAAACGGTAGGGTTTAATTTTTTAAACCCAAAATGAAACTTTAAACTTTCGGCCAGTGTAAATTCTTCTATTAAATCTACATAAGGTGCCGTAAAACTAATATCTGCATAAACGTCGTCAACCTGCGTTTCGCCTCCATTATAGATTACCTTTCCCTCTGACGGCCCCATATTGCCTGAAATAATGCTCAAAAGAGTAGATTTTCCAGAGCCATTTGGCCCAAGCACCGCTACTCTGTCGCCCGTTTTAAAAGAATAGCTTAGGTCTCTAAAAATCCATTCTTTATTAAACCTACGCCCACATTTTTCAAGATCAATTTGCATGTTTAACTTCCAGAACCAAATCCGCGCATTACCCCCCTGTTAGAGTTGCGAATAAAATCTACAATTTCATCTCTAATTTCGGTTGGCTTAAAGTCGGCCTCAATCATATCCAATGCCTTGGTTACGTTGTTATGCTTAACAAATAAAACCCTATAAATTTCCTGAATTTCGTTAATCTGATTAGGAGAAAAGCCTTTTCTTCTTAATCCTACAGAGTTAATGCCTACATAGGCCAGGGGCTCTCTGGCAGCTTTAACATACGGAGGAACATCTTTTCTTACTAACGAACCGCCGGTTACAAATGCATAAGATCCTACATTTACAAATTGGTGTATAGCAACCAATCCGGCAAGCACTACATTATCGCCAATAACAACATGTCCGGCAAGCGTGGTGCTGTTGCTAAAGATGCAATAATCGCCCACCACACAATCATGTGCAATATGTGTATATGCCTGTAAAAGACAGTTGCTTCCAACAACCGTTTTATATCTGTCTTTTGTGCCTCTATTAATTGTGCAACACTCTCTAATTACAGTATTGTCTCCTATCTCGGCGGTGGTAACTTCACCATCAAATTTCAAATCCTGAGGAACTCCCGAAATAACAGAGCCAGGAAAAATACGGCAGTTTTTTCCAATTCTTGCACCATCCATAATGGTAACATTAGAGCCAATCCAAGTACCTTCGCCTATTACAACATCTTTATGAATAACAGCAAAAGGCTCAACCACTACAGTGTCGGCAATTTTTGCTTGAGGGTGAATATATGCTAGTGGTTGTATCATTATACTGTTTCGTTATCTTTTACTTTAGTTATTTGAGCCATCATTTCTGCTTCTACCACAACTTTATCGCCCACCATGCCTATACCTTTCATTTGTGCAATACCTCTTCTAATTGGCTCCATTAAATCACATCTAAATATAATAGTGTCGCCTGGTAACACCTGTGCTCTAAAACGAACATTGTCTATTTTTAAGAAATATGTCAGATAATTTTGAGGGTCTGGTACAGTGCTTAGAACCAATATTCCTCCAACTTGAGCCATTGATTCTATTTGTATAACTCCTGGTAGTACAGGAGCTCCAGGGAAGTGTCCTTTGAAGAACTCTTCGTTCATAGTTACGTTCTTTAAACCTACTACATGATTTTTACTTAACTCCAATATTTTATCAACAAACAAAAATGGTTGTCTATGTGGCAAAATATCCATTATTTGCTGTGTATCATACAGCGGTTTCATTGTTGGATCGTAAACTTTATGGGTTTTTTTACTTCTTTCTTTACGAATAGCCGCTTTAATTTTTTTAGCAAAAGCAACGTTTGCTGCATGCCCCGGTCTTGCGGCCATTATATGCCCTTTTAAATGCACGCCCACTAAGGCCAGATCTCCAATCATATCGAGCAACTTATGTCTTGCCGGCTCGTTTTGATAACGCAGCTCCATATTATTTAAAATTCCTTGAGGAGCTACCGCAATCGCATCGCGATTAAATATCTTTGCAAGATGATCTAATTCTGACTGTTCAACTTCTTTGTCAACGATAACAATTGCATTGTTTAAATCGCCACCTTTAATGAGGTTGTTTTTTAACTGATATTCTAATTCATGCAAGAAACAAAAGGTTCTACATGAAGCAATGTCTTTCTTAAATTCGGAAATGGTACTTATTCCGGCATGCTGACTCCCCAAAACCGGCGAGTTGTAATCGATCATACATGTAAAACGATAATCGTCTAGCGGCATTCCTACAATTTCTACACTTCTTTCTGGCTCCACATAAGTAATATTGTGTGGAATAGAAAAGTATTCTCTTTCTGAATCTTGAATATGTACGCCTGCTTTTTCTAATGCCTCTACAAACAAAATAGAGCTTCCATCCATAATAGGTGTTTCCGGCCCATTTAGCTTAACCAGAACGTTGTCTAAATCCATCCCAACCAACGAAGCCATTACATGCTCTACTGTACTTACACTTGCTCCGTTTTGAGTAATGGTTGTTCCTCTGGCAGTATCGGTTACATTGTCACAATCTGCATCAATAATCGGACTGCCGGGCAGGTCAATTCTTTGAAACTTAAACCCATGATTATCTGGAGCCGGACAAAATGTTAAAGTAACATTTACACCTGTGTGTAAACCCACTCCATCTACTGATACTTCTGTTTTAATGGTTTTTTGCTTCGTATTCATATTTGTTCCTCTTATTTTCCCTTCAACAACTCTTCAAGCTGCTTTATTTTTTGTTCAAGCGCTTCGATTCTAGAGTTGGTTGTAGGGAGTTTTTTAAAATACACGGAAGATTTCATCC
The DNA here is from genome assembly GCA_964583395.1 of uncultured Pedobacter sp. Classification (GTDB taxonomy): domain Bacteria; phylum Bacteroidota; class Bacteroidia; order Sphingobacteriales; family Sphingobacteriaceae; genus Pedobacter. The sequence goes on from CAZOVM010000008.1 coordinate 98,921, forward strand.
AATCTCTTAAAGGTTGTGCCGGACTACCGTGCCATTGTTTATTCTCTTCTGTTATATTAAATTGTATGCCTGCTTGTGCACCTACTTGAGTACCTTTTGCGATATTTAAATGCCCCGCAATACCTACTTGGCCGCCTATTACAGAGTTACTGCCAATTTTAGTGCTGCCAGAAATTCCCGATTGTGCTGCAACTACCGTGTTCGCTCCTATTTCGGCATTGTGTGCTATTTGTATAAGGTTATCTAACTTAGCTCCTTGTCTTATAATTGTAGAACCCATTGTAGCTCTATCAATAGTTGCATTCGCTCCAATTTCTACATCAGATTCGATAATTACATTGCCAATCTGTGCTATTTTATTGTATGTTCCGTTTGCTTGCGGAGCAAAACCGAAGCCATCACTCCCAATTACCGTATTAGAATGCACAATTACGCGATCGCCAATCTCCGTTTTTTTATAAATTCTTACCCCAGGATTAAGAACACAATCTACTCCAATTTTAGAGTTAGCATCAACACTACAAGACGAATGAATTCTTGTCCTATCGCCAATTTCAACGTTTTCAGAAATAGAAACAAATGGCCCAATGTAAACACCTTCTCCAATCTTAGCAGACTCGTGCACAAAACTCATTGGGTGCACACCTGTATATTCATTTTGTCTATTAAACGCTTCGTCGTATTTATCTAACAAAATAGAAAATGCACTATATGGATCCTTAACTTTTATAAGTGTTGGCTTAAAAGACTGAGCGGGCTTAAATCCTTCAGAAATAATTACAACAGAAGCATTGCTATCGTATAAATAATGTTCGTATTTAGGATTTGAGATAAAGCAAAGAGAACCTTCTTTGCCTGCTTCGATTTTAGACAGTTCGGAAACCACAACGTTTCCGTCGCCTTCAATTGTTCCGTTTAAGAATTGGTTTATCTGCTGAGCAGTAAATTGCATAAGACAAAGTTATCGGTTAATTTGGTAAGAACAAATAAACGACGGTTCTATATTCTCTACGCGGTTCAATTCTTAATACCATTGTTGAAATTTAAGATAAAGTTATCTATTTGTTAATTAATCATGGTAACATGTTCCTAAATTGTTATATAAATTTAACAATTTTTACAATTTAAAAACCTTTTTTGTTGATGTATAATTAAAGAAAAAGTAAATATGCATATTACAATTAGCAAACTCAACAAAGAAAAGTATTATATATTGGGTTATTGTGAGTTGTTTTATAAGCTTTACTTCTTTTAACTAACTCCATTTTTCCTTATCTAAACTCCTGTAATGAATGGCTTCAGCAACATGTTCAATTTCAATTTGATCAGATTGTTCTAAATCAGCTATTGTTCTCGACACTTTAAGAATTCTATCGTAAGCGCGGGCAGAAAGCCCTAGCTTTTCCATTGCATTTTTAATTAATTGTTGCGCTTGGGTATTAATTATACATATATTTCTAACTTGATTTGAGCTCATTTCGGCATTTGAATGAACCTGATCAAAATCCATAAAGCGTTTTGTTTGCTGCTCTCTTGCCATAATCACTCGACGTCGTATAATTTCACTGTTTTCTAAATTGGTGACATCCGACAACGCCTCAAAATTTACGGGCGTAACCTCAACGTGCAAATCTATACGATCTAGTAATGGACCAGAAATACGACTTATATATTTTTGAACGGCACCTGCTTGACAAATACATTCTTTTTCAGGGTGATTAAAGAACCCGCAAGGACATGGATTCATAGATGCAACAAGCATAAAGCTGGACGGATATTCAACGGAAAGCTTGGCTCTGCTTATAGCTACCTTTCTATCTTCTAACGGCTGCCTCATTACTTCTAAAACTGTTCTTTTAAACTCGGGCAATTCATCTAAAAATAAAACGCCATTATGCGCAAGAGATATTTCTCCTGGTAGGGGATTCGTGCCTCCTCCAACCAGCGCCACATCAGAAACCGTATGATGTGGACTCCGGAAAGGCCGTTCGGTAAGTAATGCAGTACTTGTTGGCAATTTTCCGGCAACCGAATGAATTTTTGTTGTTTCTAGCGCCTCTGTTAACTGTAAAGGAGGGAGGATAGTGGGTAACCTTTTGGCTAACATGGTTTTGCCTGCTCCCGGCGGACCAATTAATATAACATTATGACCACCCGCAGCGGCAATCTCTAAAGCTCTTTTTATATTTTGCTGTCCTTTAACATCAGAAAAGTCATAATCATATGTGCCTATGCTTTTATGAAACTCTGTTTTAACATCAATTTTTATAGGATTGTATTGCTCTTTATTAAGCAAAAACTGAACGACATTTTTAAGATTGGACATGCCATAAACCGACAATTCTTCTACAATCCCTGCTTCCTTGGCATTTTCATTAGGCAGAATAAATCCTTTATAACCCGCTTTCAAAGCTTGAATTGCAATAGGTAGTGCTCCTCTAATTGGATGAATTCCGCCGTCTAAAGAGAGTTCGCCCATTATAAAATGGCTTTCTAATTCTGCTCCAGGTAACTGACCCGACGCCGCTAAAATACCAATGGCTATCGGCAAATCATATGCAGAACCCTCTTTACGAATATCTGCCGGAGCCAAATTAACAACAATTTTTTGTCGAGGCATTCTTAATCCAGAAACCGTAATAGCGCTCTCAACCCTTTTTAGGCTTTCTTTAACAGCGTTATCCGGTAACCCAACAATATAGTACTTAGTACCCTTACCAACCGTAACTTCTATTGTGATTGTAAGTGCTTCTACACCATGTACGGCTCCGCCAAATGTTTTAACTAGCAATATTTATTTTTGCATAAAGTTAAAAGAAGTTAGGCCCAGAAAACTGTTTTGAGGGTTGACAAAAACTAAATTATCAATACATAAAAAACCCCCGCTTTTGCGAGGGTTTTACATTTTATTTAACTATTTATAAAGTTGATTCAACATCCACTTAAAAGTGCCATGTGTTTGGCCTCTAAATGTAATCTTTGGCCCAAATGCATACAATTTACCTTTGCCTACGTTTGCTTCAAAAGCGGTAATTCCGTCTTTCAAATAGTTTTGACCCCAAGCCCAACCACTTCTTAATGGCGTTCCGTCTGCAAACCAAGCTAACGGTTTAATTTGACCGTCATTTACTGCCGATGGTGATAGTTTAAAAACCGGACTGTTGTCAAAATACACGTCTGTATTGGCATCTAAACCCCAATTTGCAGATTGAGATTTATCTAATGCAACTCTTAATACACTTCCCGGAACATAATATTTTTCTGACGGCAATCTTCTTTCTTCTCCATTAACAATCTCTACCATTGCGTTTCTAACTGGTAAATTCAAATGCGTTGCCAGATTCGTTCCATTACCAATTGCAACCACTTTACCTCCTGCTTCCATAAATTCTTTTATTTGCGGGATAGATTTTTCTTGTGTTACTCTTCCTAAACGGCCTCTATATTCTTCTGGTATACTCGCCGGATCCGGGCCAAAATTACGCGCAGGTGTTGCCGCAGCATTTGCAGAATATGCAGGAATAGCTCCATCTACAAAAATAATTACGTCAAACTTAGAGCGTAAGTTACCTGCATCTATATCTGGTGCATAAATTACTGTTGCATCAAAATTATGATGCTCCATGATAAACCTGATCCATCCAGAATCCATAGAGCCTCCATAAGTATCCCAAATAGCAATTCTTGAAGGGTTTAATTTAATTGCATTGGCGGGTTTCGACGCTGCAATCACCTTCATTCCATATTTAGATGCAGAAATAATTTCCTTTGCTTTGGCTGTAGCGGGTACATAAAATGCCCCATTAATAGGGTTTCTAAACACTTCCTGTTTGTTTTTTAACAACTCGTTCACCACAAAAAAGCTCATATTTGCTTCTGCATTAAGGGTATAACCTGATCCCGAAGGAAGCGCCGGTGTGGTCAGAGATATTTGAACACCATCCTTATTTCTTTCAAAAGGACCATCAAAATGATCCATGATTCTATCAAACTTGATGTTCATCAAATAAGCCATAGTCCAGCCCGCAGCGTCATAAGGTGCGGTTGGTGACGCTCCTTCATATTTAAAATCGTTCGGGTGATCTTGTGGCTCAAACATATCCAACACATGCGGTCTAAAGGCTTGTGCTGTTTTTACAATATAACTTCCTTTTGGATAGCTTTTCCCCTTTACAGTAAAATCAGCACTTGCTGTGTGTACAACAATACCATTTTGAATCAAAGCGTTTAAAAATCTAACTACAGAAGGCAAATCAGCCTGATCAGCGGGTATAATATACCCTCTAGGATCTCTGTTTTCTGGAGCCTTCATTACTGTATCAAATTGTTTGATATTTGCCTGTGCTCTACCTCCAGGTGCGTTGGCACTAGCTTTTCTTACGGCTTCATTCATTGCGTCTATTTTCTTCGGCGACAATGACCACGTGTCTTTTTGCCCTTTTTCTATAGAGTTTATACCCATTTGATAAATGTTGTACAATAAAACATCTCTATAACGTTGTGCATAGCCTAAAACTGCGTAGTTCAATGAAACAGAATAGTCAATAGACTTTTGGAAATTCCATTTTTGCGGTATAACAGGATTAGGAGAATCACCATTTGGCAACAGCCTAGACGGAACAAAAGGTATTTCTGAAGGGGTAGGGCTTCCGGTAATTTCGGTTAATAACCCAATCATATTGTGAAAATAAGTTGTGGTTCTCAATCCTCCATTATACCACGTAGAAAATACCGCTCCGTTTCGTTGAGTATAGCCTGTTTTACCTTCAGTATTTAGCCTTGTATGCATGGCCGCTCCTAAGGCATCTATACTGGTCATCACAATAGGATCAAAAACATAATTGAATGGATCTCTGTACGGAGGCCCAGCCACAACAGTTCCTGCAGGGCCTGTTTGATGATGGTTATACATAATTTGAGGAATCCACTCCACAAATAATTGACGCACCATATTTTGTGTTTCTCTCATATTAAGCATAAAGAAATCACGGTTATTATTATGTCCACCATATTTTTGATATAATCTAGGATAGTTGGCAATAGATCTTTTTTTAGGATCTGCCTCTCTCATATACCAATCATTTATCAACTCCATTCCGTCGGGATTGGCATGGGTTAATAAAACAATTACATTGTCCAAAATGTCTTTTGTTTCTTTATCTTGTTTACTGGCAAGCGTATAAGCTGTCTGAATTAATTGATGTGCCCCAACCGTTTCATTAGAATGAAGTCCTCCATCTATCCAAACAACAGCCTTACCCTGAGCCGCCAATTCCTTAGCCTGATCAGGCGTTAAACCTTCTGCTCTTGCCAATTTTTGAGAAATCTCTTTGTATTTTTCTAAATTTTTATGGTTTTCAGGTGATGTTACGATCAACATATATTGTGATCTACCTTCTTCGGTTTTGCCAATATCTACCAGTTTTATGCGATCAGACGCATTCGCAATTTTTTTAAAATACGCCTCCGTTTGGGTATAATTGGCAAGATTATAATCGTCACCAATATTAAATCCGAAATGTTCTTTAGGCGTTAGCACCTGCGCAAATGTTTGCGCGGAAAAAAACATTGCTATACCAAAATAAGCAATGTGCAGACGGTTTTTAAACTTCATAAGAATTTAGAATAGTTTTATAAGTTCAAATATAAAATAGTTAACCAGCTTATAATAGCTGTGGTAAATTTGTTACGTGGAAATACTTAGTATAAAAGCAAATACAAGTACACAAAAACAATTGGAGCGCTTAAAAATAAACCATCAAACCTATCTAGCAATCCCCCATGTCCGGGCAACAACCCTCCAGAATCCTTTACATCAAAGCTTCTTTTTAGCATCGACTCCACTAAATCGCCCAACGTTCCAAAACAAGATATAATAATTGCCATTCCAATCCAACCAGCTAATGAGATATCCGTAAACTGTGTTCCAAAGATGTAAGCAACTAAAGCGCTGGTAAATACACCACCAAAAAACCCTTCCCATGATTTTTTTGGAGAGTGGCGCTCAAACAACTTTTTCTTTCCAAACTTCACCCCAAATAAATATGCTCCAGTATCATTTGCCCATAACATGCACAAAAAAGTTAGGGGTATTAACCAGTTATAAGCGCCTCCGTTTAATAAAAACCCTAAAGCGTGAAAAAAACAAAAAGGAATGGTAATAAATATAAATCCAACAAATGTATACGAAATATTCGCAAACGGTATTTTCGATTTTTTATACAATTCTGTAATAAAAACGGCAAAAATTAAAGGAACAATTAAGAGTAAAAATTTTAAATCAAACTTAAAATAATGATAAAGTGCTGTTAACCCAAAAATTAAAACCGCCACAAAAACTCCTATTGTTCTATGAGGCCTAATACCGGCACTTTTAACCATTTTATAAAACTCGAATAAGGCAGCCCCACTTAAAACCAAATAAAAAGCAGAAAAAACATATGACCCCAAGAACAAAGAGCCTAACATAATTATAATAAAGAAAAACCCCGTGATAGCTCTCGTTTTCATTTACTTTTTATTTAAATATCGTTGTTTAATATATACTCTTCTGCTTTTTCTTTATCTGCAGGGTTTACTAAAACCTCTATCATTCCGATATTATAAGCATTAAATTTTTTATTAATAACTACTGCCGGTATTTCTTCCTCGGTTAATCCCTGTTTCAATACCTCTGCAGCAAATGCATTTTCCGTTTTATACACCACTATCCATTGATCTTCCATTTTCGGTTGTTTTTGTTTTTATTAAGATTAAAATTCCAATTGTAATAACGAAGCTTACAATATACCAGATCCAATGTAAATCGAAAGTAGATGTTGTATCATCTAAAGGTATATTTTTTCGATCCATGTCCCATGCAATAATAACTGCAGTTGCATTGTTAATAAAATGTCCTATTATAGGGTACCATAAATTTTTAGTCCAAAAATATAAATATCCAAATCCCGCTCCCAGTAACATTCTCGGAAAAAATCCAAAAAACTGAACATGAATAGCACTAAAAATTATAGCTGTTAACCATATTGCAACATGTGGATTTGTAAACATTCTTCCTAGTGATCTTTGTAACCCCCCTCTAAACATCAGCTCTTCTCCTATGGCAGGTGCAATCGCAACAACCAAAATATTTACAGGTAAATCCCAAGAATTTCTAATATCTAACAACATATAAGTTGTACGCATGGCATCGTCTTCTGCTTTCCTCATCCAATCTTCAACACTTTTTAAAAAAGACGGCAAATGCATATTTTGATTCAATTCTATTACCCACTCCATAAACGGTATAGAAAACAGAAATAAAGCAAAAACATAAAGAACCACATCAAATTTTAGTTTACCAAATCCATAAAATTTGCGGATTTTTATTTTTTCTGTCCACGCCAAAGCCAATGCGGGCACCAAAAACGTTCCTATGCTGGTAGAAGTGAACAATAATATTTTAAAGCTGTCAACACTTTTTGGAGAAGGAATTCCAGAGAAAATATCTCCGGTTACTTCCATACCATAAATTAATAAAACCACAACAATGGCTATTATTCCAAATAAAATGGCTCCTGCAATTGCATAACCCAATAAAACCAAGATTTGAATTACCGGATTCATCTCTTCCTTCTTAAAATGTATTTGGTTCATTATTTGTAACTTTGCATTATTAAAAGGTTGTAAGTTAAAAAATGTCCGTAAAGATAGGAAATATTGATCTGGGAGCGTTCCCTTTATTACTCGCTCCGATGGAAGATGTGAGCGACCCACCATTTCGATTTGTTTGTAAACAAAATGGGGCCGATATGATGTATACAGAGTTTATTTCTTCTGAAGGACTAATTAGAGATGCCGCCAAAAGCAAACAAAAGTTAGATATATTTGAATATGAGCGCCCAATTGGTATTCAAATATTTGGTAGTGAAATAGAGTCTATGCGCGAAGCAACCGAAATTGCAAGTAAAGCGGGTCCAGATTTAATAGATATAAATTATGGATGCCCCGTTAAGAATGTTGCATGCAAGGGTGCCGGAGCAAGCTTGTTACAAGACATAGATAAAATGGTGAAAATGACCGATGCGGTTGTTAAAGCAACACATTTACCTGTTACAGTAAAAACAAGACTGGGATGGGATGATAACACCAAAAATGTTAGAGAGGTTGCTGAAAGATTACAAGATGTGGGCATTCAGGCATTAACCATTCATGGAAGAACGCGAGCACAGTTATATAAGGGCAATGCCGATTGGACATTGATCCGTGAAATAAAACGCAACCCTAGAATTAAAATTCCAATTTTCGGAAATGGTGATGTAGATAGCCCGGAAAAAGCCGCAGCTTGGCGTATGGAATACGAAGTTGACGGAATAATGATTGGACGAGCATCTATTGGTTACCCATGGATTTTTAGAGAAGTTAAACATTTTTTTGAAACCGGTACTCATTTAGCTCCTCCCACATTAGATGAGCGTATATACGCTTGTAGAACACATTTCGAAAAATCATTGCAATGGAAAGGACCAAAGTTAGGCGTCTTAGAAATGAGAAGACATTATGCAAACTACTTTAAAGGCATGCCCGACTTTAAACCATACAGAATGCTGCTTGTCAAAGAAGATAATATAGATACTATTTATTCTATTTTAGAAGAAATTGCTGAAGTTTATAAGCCTTTTCAACAAAAGGAAGTTTTAATATAGTACGATGGTCAGTTTAAGTTTTTAGTATAATGATTACGGCAATTTCACAAGGAGTAAAAATCTCCATTGAAACTGAGTTTCAAGAACAATATTCAAACGCCACAAACGAGCATTTTATGTTCGCTTATAAAATCACTATTGAAAATTTAACCGAATATACCCTTCAATTGATGAGTAGAAAATGGTTCATTTTTGACTCAAAAGGAGAAACCAGAATAGTAGAAGGGGAGGGCGTGGTTGGTTTGCAACCCATTTTAGAACCAAATCAATCTTATAGCTATGTTTCGGGCTGTAATCTAAATTCTGAAATAGGATCAATGCGTGGTAAATACATTATGTTTAACCATGTTACTCAAGAATTATTTGAGGTAGAAATTCCTGAATTCGAATTAATTGTTACTTATAGGCTCAATTAATTTTGAGCTCTTCCAAAAAACACGCTTGCATAATATAACAAATTGCCTAATGCTCCTAAAGCAGCGACTACATAAGTCATAGCTGCCCACCACAAAGCATCTTTTGCCTGAATTGCTTCTCCGGATGTTGCCATTACTTTATGATTCGTTCTAAGCCAATTTAAAGCCCTTTTACTTGCGTCGAACTCTACCGGCAGTGTTATTAAACTGAAAACCGTTATAACCGCTAACCCTAAAACGCCAATTCCTAAAACAATAGAGTTTCCAGTGAACCCTATCAATAAAACACCTAGTAAAATTACCCACTGTAATAATGTTGAGGAAATACTTACTATAGGTACCATTTCGGTTCTAAGTTGCAACCAATTATATGATTTAGCTTGTTGTAATGCATGTCCACATTCGTGAGCAGCAACTGCCGCAGCAGCAACACTTCTACCGTAGTAAACATCTGTGCTAAGGTTAACCGTTTTATTAGCCGGATTATAATGATCAGACAATTGTCCTTCTGTACTCATAACTTTTACATCATAAATACCATTATCACGAAGCATTTGTTCTGCCACTTCCTTTCCCGAAAGACCGGTGATTAACTGCATTTCAGCATATTTAGCAAACTTGTTCTTAAATGTAAGTTGTACAAACATGCTAACAATGAAAATTATTATTATAAATACAAAATAGATGCTCATGTCAAAAACTTATATTATGGCATAAATCAAAAAGTGTACCTCTTTCTTTAATTCTTGAAGATTTATACATTTATACAATGGAAAACACCTTTTCATATTGGGAAAAAGAATCATTTTTCAATTTTGATGCAATCATTATTGGAAGTGGAATTGTAGGCTTAAATGCGGCTATAGAATTAAAAAAATTAAAGCCTATACTAAAAATTGCTGTGCTAGATGCTGGTTTTTTACCAACAGGTGCGAGCACTAAAAATGCAGGTTTTGCATGCTTTGGCAGTATTTCTGAGTTAATTGAACAAGAAAAGTTACTCGGAACAGACGCTTTATATAGCTTGGTAAAAAAGAGGTGGGAAGGCTTAAAAAGACTTCGTAATAATTTAGGGGATTCCTCCATTGATTATCAAAACAATGGAGGGTTCGAATTATTTAAAAAAGAAGAAAAAATATCTGCTCAATATGCTATTAATAATATCGAATATTACAATAGTTTGATAAAGGATATAACCCAAGAATCTTGCTCTTTTACAATTAATGACGCTAAAATTAAACAATTCGGTTTTTCAAATATCATTTCACTAATCGAAAATAAATGTGAATCATCAATTGATACGGGTAAAATGATGTTTCAATTAGTTCGTTTGGCAACAGAAAATGGTATTACAATTTTTAATAGTTGCAAAGTAGAACAATTACATTCTGAACATAACATTAGCTCTATTATTACTAACCAAGGGTTATTTAAAGCTAAAAAAATCTTAGTATGCACCAATGCCTTTAGTAAAACATTAATTCCAGATTTAGAAATAGAACCCGGTAGGGGCCAAGTAATAATTACCAAGCCCATTCATAATTTAAAGCTTAAAGGTACTTTTCATTATGATAAAGGTTTTTACTACTTCAGGGACATAAACAACCGGGTTTTATTGGGTGGGGGTAGAAATTTAGATTTTAATACTGAAAAAACAACCGATTTTGGAACGACCCCGTTGATAATTAATGACCTTAATAATCTCTTAGAAAATACGATATTACCCAATACTAAATTTGAAATAGATTATACCTGGAGCGGAATTATGGCTTTTGGTTCTGGTTTAGAACCCATTATTAAACAACTAGATTCAAATTTATTTTGTGCTGTTCGATGTAGTGGCATGGGGGTCGCTATCGGTAGTCAAACAGGAACAGATTTAGCAAATCTAGTTTATGAAACATTTTAAATCCGTAATTTTAGTTTATGGATATTTTATTAGTTGTCTTATTAAGTTTAATATTTATTGCACTCTTATTTATTTTACTTAAAAAACCCAAAAATCAATTAAATAATACAGATTTTTTATCTATTGCTGCAAATGAACATGCTAAATCTTTGCAATATGAACGTGAAGAAAAATTACGTATGGAAGATTTAGTTCATGAATTAAGAGATGCTTTAGAAAAAGAAAAATCAAAAGTTTTAACTTCCGAAGCACATCTTAAAGCACAATTAGAAAAGCTAAGAGAACAAGAAATCTACATTGTTGATCTGAAAAGTAAATTAACATTAGAATTTGAAAATATCGCTAATAAATTATTAGAAGAAAAATCCCAAAAGTTTTCAAAACATACAAAAGAAAATATGGATTCTATTTTAAACCCTTTAAAAGAAAACATTAAAAGTTTTGAAGAGAAAGTAGAAAAAGTATATAAAGAAGAATCTGCCGAAAGAAACAAATTAGAAGGAGCTTTAAAAGAAATGATGGAACAAAGCCGTCAAATACAATATGATGCGAACAATCTAACCAAAGCTTTAAAAGGGGATAATAAAAAGCAAGGAAACTGGGGAGAAGTTGTTTTAGAAAAAGTTTTAGAGCAATCTGGATTACAAAAAGACAGAGAGTATAGAGTTCAAGCAAGTTATACTAACGAAAACGGTAACAGGTTTCAACCAGATATTATTATTGATCTACCTGATTCTAAAAATATAATTATCGATTCTAAAATATCTCTAGTGGCTTATGAACGTTGGATAAATGCTATTGATGACATTGAAAAAAATTTATTTATAAAACAACACATACAATCTGTAAAAACACATATCGATACTTTATCATTAAAGCAATATCATAATTTACATGGCATTAATTCTCCTGATTTTGTACTCCTTTTTATGCCTATAGAATCTAGTTTTAGTGTAACAATACAAGCCGATCAAGATTTATTTTCATACGCATGGGATAAAAAAGTAGTTATTGTTAGTCCAACAACTTTATTAGCAACTTTGCGAACAATTGCAAGCATATGGAAAGTAGATAGGCAAAATAAACATGTTTTTGCTATTGCAGCAGAAGCCGGATCGCTATACGATAAATTTGTAGGTTTCTTAAAAGATATGGAAGTAGTAGGAAATAATATAGATAGAGCTCATCGATCACATGATGATGCACTTAAAAAATTATATACTGGTTCTGGAAATATTGTTGGTAAAATAGAAAAAATAAAAACATTAGGGGCAACTGCTAATAAGCAAATAGAGCCCCGCTATCTTAATGAGGATTAAATTAAACAGAAAATCTTACTTATACTTCGTTTTTGATTTTAACTATTAAAATCTAGTTTTTTGGTTTAAAAGCATTCCATCCCTGTGCTTTTAGTTCATGCACAACATTAGATTTAGAAATCATTCTTAATCCACTATTTTTATCTGTTATATGTCCAATAATAGAAACATCTACATCATTTTTTAATTTTTCGTAGTCAGACTGCTTAATAGTAAACAACAATTCATAATCTTCTCCTCCATTTAAAGCACAAACTGTTGGATCTAAACCTAATTCCCTAGCTGTTTCATATGTCATTGGATCTATAGGAAGTTTATCCTCATAAATAGTACACCCTTTATCACTTTCTGTACATATGTGCATTAATTCTGATGCTAATCCATCAGAAACATCAATCATAGAAGTAGGTTTAATTTTTAACTGATCTAAAATATCAACGATGTCTCGTCTTGCTTCCGGTTTTAATTGTCTTTCAATTATATAATCTTTACCTTCTAAATCTGGTTGAATTTGAGGATTTTCCAAGAAAATTTGCTTTTCTCTTTCCAATATTTGCAAACCTACATAAGCACCACCTAAATCGCCAGAAACACATATTAAATCGCCCTCATTGGCTCCATTTCTATAACAAACTGCTTCTTTATCAGCATAACCAATACTAGTTATGCTGATAACTAAACCTTGTTTACTAGAAGATGTATCACCACCTATTAAATCAATATTAAACTTATTACAAGCCAGTTCTATTCCTTTATAAATTTCTTCTACAGCTTCCAGTGGAAATTTACTTGATATTCCTATAGAAACTGTTATTTGAGTAGCTACGCCATTCATAGCACAGATATCACTCAAATTTACTTGTACAGCTTTAAATCCTAGATGCATTAACGGAACATAAGCTAAATCAAAATGAATACCTTCTAATAATAAATCTGTTGAAATAAGAATCTGTTTCTCATTAAAATTTAAAACTGCAGCATCATCTCCAATACCCTTTATACTACTTTCATGTTTTATTTTAAAATTTTGAGTTATATGTTTAATCAAACCAAATTCTCCTAGATTAGATACATCCGTACGTTCTTTATTTTCAAACATTTCTTTATTTTTTTATCAATTTTAAAATAGTTTCCATTTCTGGATCTTTTTTCTTTAACTCATCTTCTATACTAGTTTCAACCTTAATATCTGGAAATACACCTCTACCATAAATATTACTATGTGTATTAGGAGCTAGTTTATACATTCCAAATCTTAATTTTAAACCAGAAACAGGTAAATCTATTATAGGAATTCTACCTGCTGTACATTGATTAAATCCACCGCCACCCTCTGAACCTACAAAGATAGCTCTATTTATTCCTTTTAAGTTAGCTGCCAACAATGTAGATGCAGAAAAACTTAATCCATTCGTAATTACAAATAAATTTCCTTTATAATTGTTTGTAGCAGGTTTTAAAGTTTTTGTTCCTTTAATATTAGCATAATATTTATGATCAGATTTTTTTATTAATATTTGATTACTTATCCAGGTTACAGGGCTCAAAATTTTATTAATAAATTTTCCATTTGTAACCAAAAATCTACCATTTGTTTCTACAGGTTGTAAATAAATAAAATCTTTATCAGTAAGATATGAAAACAAATTTCTACTATCTTTTAGACTTCCTCCTCCATTATTTCTTAAATCTAGAATGAGATTTTCTATACCAAAATTCTTAATTTCTTCAAAACTCTCTTTATAAAATTTATCAAAATTTGAATGATCGAAAGAAAAACTTTTTACTTTTAAATAGGCTATTTTAGATAAAGAATCTATTATTTTATAATCTAAAATAGGTTGCTTATTTTCATCTAAACCTTTATATTTAAGTTTATTTTTAACCTTTTTTATAGGTTTATTTAAACTAACTTGCTTATTTACTGTATCCTTTTTAATAAAAAAATCTTTTTTAACAGTAATATTTTTATTTACGCCTTTGTAAATAATATCCATATTTAAAGAATCATTTTCTTTAAAAATACTGGAATACCAGGGACCAAAATTTCTATTTAATAAAGCCTCTTTAAAGGTAATATTGAACCCATCAGATGGAATATATCTTTTTAAATTATTTATAATATCAACAGTTGATTTATTTTCAATGGCTGTTATTTCAATACCTGGTAATAAAACAGAATCTCCTTTTTTTCCATTTCTTAAATATAGTTTTTCATTATTTAAAGCATATGTAAACTTATTTATCAACCCTTTATCCTCATTCTTTTTTATATTTCTTTCTTCCTTATTAAGTTTTTTTGTTACCAATATCAATCTAGTATGTCCACAATTAATAGCCGTAACAATTGGTGCCAGTTTTAGATAAAAATCATATGTTTTTAAGGGTTCATTTATAGTACTTTTTAAACTATCAATTTTAAAATTTAATTGTTCTTCAGATATATACCAATATACTCCAGGATGATTTTTAATTAAAGTTGAAAAAACATAATCTATATCTTTTTTCAAATCATCAGGATGATGATATGCTTCAGATACTTTATAATTTTTCTTAGATAAAGTTGTACATGAACTAAATAAAATTAAAACTAAAAAAAGATAGTATTTACAGTTCATCCACATAGTTATAAACCTAATTCTGCAGATATATCTAACATTCTTTGAATTGGTTTTCTAGCTTCATTGATTATATTTTCTGCAACTGAAACTTCCGGAAGCTCATTTTTTAAACACAAATATAACTTTTCCAAAGTGTTGCGTTTCATATATGGGCAATCATTACAAGCACAATGATTATCAGGTGGTGCTGGTATAAATACCTTATCTGGATTTGCTTTTTCCATTTGATGTATAATACCACTTTCTGTTGCTACTATAAATTCTTTAGCATCACTATTTATAGTATATTTTAATAAACCGGTAGTAGATCCAATATAATCTGCCATTTGTAAAACAATTTCTTCACATTCCGGATGCGCTATAAACTTAGCCTTTGGATGACGTTCTTTTAATTTAGTTATTTTTTCTCTAGAAAATATCTCATGAACCATACATGCACCATTCCATAAAACTAAATCTCTGCCTGTTTTTTTTGCCACCCACGCTCCTAAATTTTTATCAGGTCCAAATATAATTTTTTGATCTTTCGGTAAACTTTCTACTATTTGCACTGCATTTGTACTCGTACAAACAATATCACTTAAAGCTTTTAATTCTGCAGTACAATTCACATATGTAATTACTATGTGATCAGGATATTTTTCTTTAAATTTTTTAAAAAGATGAGGCGGACAGCTGTCGGCTAAAGAACACCCCGCCTTTAAATCTGGCAATAAAACTTTCTTTGAAGGTGATAATATTTTAGCTGTTTCTGCCATAAAATGAACACCAGCAAAAACAATTACCGAAGCATCGGTTCTTGCTGCTTCCTGTGATAATCCTAAACTATCACCAATATAATCTGCTATATCTTGAATATCAGGTTCTTGATAATAATGTGCCAATATAATAGCATTTTTCTGCTTTTTTAGTTTTTCAATTTCTTCAAACAGATCTAAAGTAGGATCAATAGTTTCTTCTATAAATCCTTTCATTTCTAATTCTGTTTTATTATCCATTTTCAACATCTTAATTTATTATAAGAACTTTTTTAAAATATCTTTTTAGTGTTTATTAGTGTGTTAGTAATGTTAGAAATTAAATAAGTTTTTATTTGCTTTAATAATTTGTTCATACATTATTAACATTTATTATACAATTATTTTATATAATATTTTCTTTTTCAGACACATATATAAAACTACTTTTTTTACTCAGAATCAAATGTTAATTCTTTATGGTGTTTGTAAAAGTTAATTACTGGCACAAAGTTGGTTAAAAATTACTTAAAAGATTGTGCCAAGTTGCCTTTTTGATTTAGCTTTAAACATTCAAATTTTTTTATTCATATAATTTATACAATTAGTCAACACTTTTTTAAGTGTTATTAACATACTTATTAGTAAATGAGATCAACAGATTTTTTAGTTATTGGTTCTGGTATTGCAGGATTAAGTTTTGCACTTAAAGCTGCAAAACATGGTAAAGTTTTAATTATAACCAAATCTAATGAAGACGAAAGTAATACAAAATATGCGCAAGGTGGAGTAGCTGTAGTAGTTGATAAAGATGATTCTTTTGATAAACATATAGAAGATACATTAATTGCCGGAGATGGTTTATGTGATAAAAAAGTAGTAGAAATTGTAGTTAATGAAGGTCCTGTCAGAATTCAGGAAATTATAGATTATGGAATAAACTTCGATAAGGACGATGAAGGATTATATGATTTAGCTAAAGAAGGTGGACATTCCGAACACCGGGTATTACACTATAAAGATGTTACGGGTTATGAAATAGAAAGGGTATTATTAGATAAAATTCATGCTGAGCCAAATATTGAAATACTAACACATTATTTTTGTTTAGAATTGATAACTGAACATCATTTAGGAGCTTTAATAGATAAGAAATCAGAAAATATTTCTTGTTATGGGGTTTATGCTTTTAATACAGAGAAAAATGATGTTGAGAAGATTATATCTTCTAAAATTATTATGGCTTCGGGTGGTGCCGGACATGTATATGCGGCTACTACAAATCCGGTAATAGCTACAGGTGATGGTATGGCGATGGTTTATAGGGCTAAGGGTAAAGTTAGAAATATGGAGTTTATTCAATTTCATCCTACAGCTTTATATCATCCTGGAGAATATCCTTCTTTTTTAATATCTGAAGCAGTTCGTGGTTTTGGAGGTGTTTTAAGAAGACGGGATGGTACTGAATTTATGCAAAATTATGATAATAGGGGATCTTTAGCTCCGCGTGATATAACTGCCCGCGCTATAGATGCAGAAATGAAATTATCAGGTGATGAATTTGTTTATTTAGATATTACCATGCGTTCTAAAGACGATATATTACGTCATTTTCCAAATATTTATGCCAAGTGTTTATCTATAGGTATTGATATGACTAAAGATTATATACCAGTAACACCTGCTGCTCATTATATGTGTGGAGGAATTCTGGTAGATGAATATGGCAGATCTTCTATTAAAAATTTATATGCATGTGGAGAATGCTCTTCTACAGGTTTGCATGGTGCTAATAGATTAGCTTCTAATTCGTTGTTAGAGGCAACTGTATTTGCACATAGAATTTTTGAAGCAGCTATCTCCGATCAACCGAATATTGTAGATATTGAAGCTATTCCTGATTGGGATTCTAAAGGAGTAAAACAAATTAATGAAGAAATTTTAGTTGCGCATAATCTTAGAGAGACTCAGAAAATTATGGGCGATTATGTAGGTATTGTGCGATCAGATTTTAGGTTAGACAGAGCACATAGGAGGTTATTTCTATTGTATGAAGAGACAGAATCTTTTTACAAAAAAAATAAAGTTTCTGTTAAATTATGCGAACTTAGAAATGTTATTCAAGTAGCTTATATGATTATTAAATCTGCTATGCAGAGGAAAGAAAGTAGAGGATTACATTATACAACCGATTATCCAAATCATTCGAAAGAAATTATTGATACTATTATATAATTATGCCGGTTATTTTACCAGTAAAAGGAGTTTATCCTATAATTGAAGAAGATTGTTTTATAGCAGAAAATGCAACTATTGTAGGAGATACTGTAATAGGAAAAAGATGCTCTATATGGTTTAATGCCGTTGTTAGAGGAGATGTAAATAGTATTAGAATAGGTAGTGAAACAAATATTCAAGATGGAGCAGTAATTCATGCTACTTATGAGAAAGCATCTACTACAATTGGTAATAGAGTTTCTGTAGGACATAATGCATTGGTACATGGATGCATTGTTCAAGACAATGTTTTAATTGGAATGGGTGCTATTGTTATGGATAATGCGTTAATTGAGTCATTTTGTATTATAGCTGCAGGGTCAGTAGTATTAGAAAATACAGTTTGTGAATCAGGGTTTTTATATGCGGGAACACCTGCAAAGAAAATCAAACCCTTAACAGATCAACAAATAGAATTGCTAAAAAAATTGCCAGATAACTATAATTTATATGCTAGCTGGTTTAGTTAGTAGGAATAAGTATTGTTTCTTTTACCTCCCAATTGGTTCTGATTGTAAAACTTCTGGGATCATACCATATTTTTTCGGGATATCTTCGTTCTTTTAAGCTTCCGGTATCCCAACTTCTATTGTTATTTGAATCGTATACAATTCGTATAAAGTATTTTCCTACCTTTTTATTGTTATAAATAATGGTGGTATCCTTGGTAATATAAGTAGATTGAATCAA
The DNA here is from genome assembly GCA_964583395.1 of uncultured Pedobacter sp. Classification (GTDB taxonomy): domain Bacteria; phylum Bacteroidota; class Bacteroidia; order Sphingobacteriales; family Sphingobacteriaceae; genus Pedobacter. The sequence continues at coordinate 117,574 of CAZOVM010000008.1, forward strand.
ATCTTTGTTCTGATCAATCATTTCTATGAGATAACCTATTTTCTTTGTTGTATCACCTATTTTAAAGGTAACATCTAATCTTCCATAATCTTTTGTTGTGGCTTTTTCAAAACGCTTTGAAGTACTTTTATTTGAATAATTGTAGAGCGATTTTACAGCGCCTTCATTAAGTATTAATTCATATTTAGCTTTATCTTTCCAATTATAATTTATTAATACATTTTGATTATTAAGACTGTCGTAATCGATAGTGAAATTTGTTCTTGTTGTTGAATCTTCCTTTAAAATGATCTTATCTTTAGAAATACCAATTATAGGAAGCGTAAACTCCAGTTTTAATGGACTATTAGGATTTACTTTTATACCGTCTTCTAAATGATAGATAGGTGTTAGATTACTAGAATAGGTATCTCTTTTACCTCGCGAGATACTTAAACTTTGCAATAAAGTATCTTGTTCATTTATAGCTATTCTTAAAGAATCGAAAGTTAATTCTTTAACCCAAATTTTTGCCGTATCTAAGGTTTTGCTGAAAGAGATAATTTTACCGGCATCGGCCGATGGTGGATTGATTATTTTAATGAATGGGTTGTTAATACCTCGGTTAAAAGTTAGAAAAATTGTACCGTCGGGATTGATTTTTTTTTCTAGATTTCTAAATGCAAGAGGTTTTTCTAAAAAGAGATTAAAATTTATACTGTCAATATCTTTATCCAATTTTATGGGGTTTTCTATAAAACCGATTTCTTCAATGCCTTGTTGATAAAGTCGATCAGCATTTTTGTCTTGCAAAGCATATATACTATAAGTGTCTTCGCGTAGATTTTTAAGCGAATAATTTCCGCTCGTATCAGTTCTGGTAAATATGGCCGGTTTCTTTTTTCCAAAAGTAGAATCTTGAGCAAAAGGTATGATGAATACCAGAATGTCTTTTTCGGGAAGGGAAGAAAAAGAATTGATAACTTTTCCTGAAATACTCAGAGAATCTAAAACGGGCCCGGTAGAAAAAACATAGGTAAAATTTTTTAAAATATTACCTTCGTTAACATCAACAATAGCATTTCCGAAATTTATCGTATAGGTAGAGTTAGGAAGTAAAGCTTCTTCAAAAGTAATTTCTATTTCTTTGCCCGACTGTTTTATCAAGGGTATAGATTCTATCTCGGGCGAATAGGTAATTTCTCTAAATTCATTTTGTAATTTTATGTACTCATCAAAAACGAATTTTATTTTTTTAGCATTAAAATTTGTGGTTAAGTTTTTAGGAGTAACATTAACTAGTTTCGGGGGTTCAATATCTTTCGGTCCTCCTGTTGGTGCTTGAACACTTGCACAACCTGCTATGATAAATAAAACAAAAATACATATAACATATAGAGCCTTTAATTGACGGCCCGCCTCGCTTGTTTTAAGGCCTTTTAAGGCCCTTTTGTTGCTTTTTAAAGAAAACCATTGACCGAAACGAGATAATCGATTCTGTGAGGGCTTTTTTTGTTTAGCGAGCATAGTTAATGTTTTATACATAAATTATTGATAATCAACGAATTAAAAACTATTTTGACAAATGAACCATTAAAACGGAGATATCTGATGGAGACACGCCAGAGATTCTGCTTGCTTGACCTAATGTACGAGGTTTTATTTTATTTAATTTTTCTCGGGCTTCTTTTGATAAAGAATTTAAGATAGAATAATCAAAATCGGGACGAATATTTCTATCTTCCATTTTTTGCATTTTTGCTATTATCTCTTTCTCTTTTTCAAAATAGCTTTCATATTTGATTTTGATTTCAGATTGTTCAATAGTTTCTTTATCAAAATTGTTTAAATAATTATTTAGAGAAGCACTAACACTTCTAATATTATCCATACCAAGTTGTGGGCGACCTAGTAAATTGATTATTTTTACATTTTGATTTAATTCTGCAGAACCTGCTTCTCTTAACATAGCATTTGCTTCTTGCATAGTAATGCTATTCTTTTTACAGAAGTTAACAATCTCCTCGCTATTATTAATCTTATTATTTACTTTTTGCAATTGCTCATCAGATATTAAACCTAATTTATGACCTATCGGACTTAGCCTTATATCTGCATTATCTTGTCTTAATAATAGTCTATGTTCGGCTCTGGAAGTAAACATTCTATAAGGTTCTTCTGTTCCTTTAGTTACGAGGTCATCTATTAATACACCTATATAGCTTTCAGAGCGTTTCATAATTAATTCGTGCTGATCGTTTATTTTTTGGTGTGCATTTATACCAGCAATGAATCCTTGACTTGCTGCTTCTTCATATCCGGTTGTGCCATTAATTTGTCCGGCAAAGAATAGGTTTTGAATGAGCTTGGTTTCTAAAGTTAAAGTTAACTGCTGAGGCGGAAAATAATCGTACTCTATAGCATAACCAGGTCTAAACATTTTAACTTTTTCAAATCCAGGAATGAGTTTTAATGCTTCGTATTGTACCTGTTCTGGTAAGGAAGTAGAGAAACCATTTACGTATATTTCGCAGGTGTTCCATCCTTCGGGTTCTACAAATATTTGATGTCTGTCGCGTTCGGCAAAACGATTAATTTTGTCTTCTATTGATGGGCAATATCTTGGACCGAGACCTTTAATTCGGCCAGTAAACATAGGCGATTGTTCAAAGCCTTCTTTTAATTTTTCATGAACTTTATCATTGGTATAGGTAATCCAGCAACATCTTTTTTCGGTCGGTATTTCAATGTCTGAATAGGAGAATTTTCCAGGATTTTCATCCCCCCATTGTTCTTCCATAAGAGAATAATTTAAGGATCTTCCGTCTACTCTTGGAGGGGTGCCTGTTTTCATTCTACCGGCTTCAAAACCCAATTCTATTAACTGTTCTGTTATTCCTGTAGAAGCTCTTTCTGCCGCACGTCCGCCCCCTAGTTTTTTCTCTCCGATATGAATGATTCCATTTAAAAATGTACCATTAGTTAATACAACGCTTCTAGAATTTATCTCCATTCCTAATGAGGTTTTCACGCCCACCACCACATTATCTTTAACAAGAATTGACGAAACCATGTCTTGCCAAAAGTCAATATTCTGCGTTTTTTCTAAGGCGATTCGCCAGGTTTCCGAGAATCTTTTTCTATCTATTTGAGCTCTTGGACTCCACATGGCTGGCCCTTTTGATAGGTTAAGCATTCTAAACTGAATGGTTGTTTTGTCAGAAACAATGCCCGAATAACCCCCCATGGCGTCTATTTCTCTAACTATTTGGCCTTTTGCTACGCCTCCCATAGCCGGATTACAACTCATTTGAGCAATGGTTTCCATATTCATGGTTATCAGCAAAACCTTTGATCCTAAGTTTGCGGCAGCGGCAGCTGCTTCACAGCCAGCATGGCCTGCGCCTACTACAATTACATCGTATGTATTAAACATTTTTTCTTTCCTTTCCACGTGGAACATTAGGTGTTCTCACAACTTTATATAGACCCCAACATGATACCAAAACCCAAAAAAACTCTAAAATAACGAAGGGTAAAAATTGTATCATATAAGAGGAATAGCCTGCAATACTGGCACCAACAATGTTCATAATGAAGTATGGTGCCTTGTCGTTTTTAATTAATTTTAGTGCATTTAATCCGAATGCGATTAATAAAATTAATACGCCAATACTGCCTAAAATATCGCTTAAGCTCATGCTTCTTTTTCAGATAAAATTAACCACCGCTCTTCTAATTCTTCTATTTTTTTCTTTCCTTTTTCGAGCGCATTTATCAACGCGTTTAACTCAGATAAATCGGTTGGCGGATTAGAAATTTGATCCGTAATTTGATCATTTTCTGCTCCGGTTTTTTCAATCATTAGCTCTAATTCTTCTAATTCTTTTTTCTCCGAGAACGTTAATTTATTAGTGGGAGACTTACTTTTTAAAACAGGTTTTGATGCAGGTTTTTCTATTTCATTAACCTCGTTTCTATAATCAGAATAGTTTCCATTAAACACCCTAACATCTCCCTTTCCCTCTAAAATAAATAACTGGTCGCTCATTTTATCTAACAAGTATCTGTCGTGAGAAACCAATAACAATACTCCGGCAAAATTTTCTAAAAAGTCTTCTAATACATTTAATGTATCAATATCTAAATCGTTTGTAGGCTCATCCAAAATTAAGAAATTGGGATTTTGCATCAACACACGCATTAGTTGTAATCTCTTTTTCTCTCCCCCACTTAAGCGTTCTACAAATCCGTGTTGCTTCTTCGGCGGAAATAAAAATAAGGTCAATAAAGCCGAAGCAGAGATTGTTTGCCCATCGGCCATTTGTATAAATTCTGCCTGTGATTTTACAACATCTATAACGCGCTCTTTCGGATCAAAGTCTAACCCACCTTGCTTATAATAACCATAAACAGTTGTTTCTCCAACATCTACAATTCCAGAATCAGGTAGCATATTCCCCGTTAAGATGTTTAACAAAGTCGATTTTCCTGTTCCATTTTTGCCCGCTAAACCAATTCTATCACCCCGTTTAAAAACGTATGTAAAGTTATTTATGATATTTTTATTGTCAAATGATTTAGAAATAGACTGTAATTCAAGAATTTTATTTCCTTGTCTACTCATTTTAACATTTAACGTAACCTTCTGATTATCAGCTCTATTCTTGGTTTTTTCTTCTAAATCATAGAAGGCGTCGATGCGCGATTTGGACTTCGTTGTACGTGCAGCAGGCATTCTTCTCATCCATTCTAACTCTTTCTTTAAAAGGTTTTTGTTTTTTTGAAATACCGCATCGTCTGTAGCTTCCCTCTCCGCTTTCTTTTCTAGAAAATAAGCATAGTTTCCTTTATATTGAAAAGATTTGCCTCTATCCAATTCTACAATCTGATTACAAACGTTATCTAAAAAGTATCTATCGTGGGTAACCAGTAAAATTGTTTTATTGCCAGATGTAAGCAACTTTTCTAACCATTCAATCGTGTCTATATCTAAATGATTGGTAGGCTCATCTAAAACATACATGTCTGGGTCTTCAATTAATAGTTTCGCTAATGCTAATCTCTTTTTTTGCCCACCCGACAGTGTTCCTATTTCTTGCTGTAAATGATTAATACCCATCCTGCTTAAGATGGTTTTAATTTGATGCTCATATTCCCAGGCATCGTTCTCTGTTAATTCGGCATACAATTCTCCTAGCCTATCCTGATCAGGATTTTCATTTTCTATTAATTCTTCGTATTCACGAATTAATTGCTGACGCTTGTTGTCCATAGAAAAAATAAAATCACTAATAGTAGATCCCGCTTCAAATTGAGGGTCTTGATCTAATATTCCAATTCTAGTGTCTTTATTTTTTACAATTTTACCTTCTAAAGGTTCAAATCTACCTGCTAGTAATTTTAATAAGGTGCTTTTGCCCGCCCCATTAATACCAACTAAGGCAACACGTTCGCCGGTTTGGATGCCAACGGTTAAATTTTTAAAAAGCCATTCATTGTGGTAGGCGTGGCCAATATTTTCAGCAGCTATAAGGGTACTCAATGGGATAATTTTTAGTTGAAAAAACACACAAAAATACGGAAATTAATTCACTGCGTTTAAAAAGACTGACAAACGTTTTTTAAAGCCCTCCTAAGCACCAAAAAAGGTATTAATAGGGTTGCTGAAAAGATATTTTAATGAAGCTTAAAAGGCTTTAAAACAAAACCCCCTAGGCTATCCGGCCTTGGGGGTTTCTAACTAAACTAAAACTAAACTAAATTTATATATGTGTGTAATGAATTTTATTTTCC
>CAZOVM010000009.1:0-105306 GCA_964583395.1 uncultured Pedobacter sp.
ATTATACCAGTGAAGCAGAGTTATCGACGAACGCCCGATTTTTCAAGACGAAAAAATTTGAACTTCGACGAACAAGCAATCAACAATATTAAAAATTCAAAAAGGAGCTATATAAAATTAGAAAGAAGGCTTAAGCTTTCGTCTTCTGCCGCGGTCATAAGGGCCTTGTCTTTAGCCGATTTGTCTTTTAGGCCCAGTAAGTGCAGAGCGCCATGAATCATCACTCTGTGAAGCTCTAAATCGGTAGGGAGCGACAATTTTTCGGCATTCTCCTTTATCCTATCTATACTAATAAAAATATCCCCAATAATTTTACCAGAGTTCGGTTCGGTATTATTATCGAAAGTGATTACGTCTGTATAGGTGTCGTGATTTAAATATTGCTGATTCATGCTCAGTAAATATTCATCAGAGCACAAGATATAGTTTAAATCGCTGGTGCGAAATCCTCTTTTTTCAACGATATGATTTATCCATTGACGAATTTTGCCTTTGTTTTTAACAATGAAAAGAGTGTCTTCAGAAAAAAAGTGAATATTTGTGGCAGGCATTAGGGTTGTTTTGTGGTGTTAAGATTTTTATAATATTCGGATATTTTATTTTTATAAAAATCATTCAAATTTAAAGGTAATTTTCTCAATAACTCTGTTTCTGACTGATATTCTCGTTGAAACTTTTCTAATGCTTTTTGGTAAGATGGAGGAAATTCTTTTGCAGCATTTGCTGTTCTTTTAGCGTCCTCGTCTTGTTCTCTTTCTGCTTTTTCCGCGTCGAGTAAACGTGTTAAAATATCTTTTTGCCGTTTAGACGTTTCGTCAATAATGCGTTTATTAACCAGTTCATTTTCGGTTAATTTCATCTCTTTAATAGCCTTATCTAAATCGCCCAAGGCACCTTTTCCATCTTTATTATCTTCTCTGTTAATTTTTTGAAGGGCTTCTCTAATCAATTGTTGTTGCTTGGCCATTTGAGCAAACTGTTCGCTCATGCTTTTTGGAACGCTTCCTTGATTCCCGTTTTTCTCAAGCTCCTTTTTGGCATTTTCTATGTTCTTATTGAGTTGATCTTGCATTTCTTGAAGCTGTTTCATGCCTTTTTTGCTAGAGCCACCCCCTTGTCCGCTGTTTTGTAACTGGTTTAAAGCTTCGTTTAACATTAATGCCAAATTGTTAATAGACGTCATTGTAAACTGTTGATTTCTATTTGCCTCAGAAGTTTTTCTTTCTCCTAAATTTTCAATGCTTTTTTCAATATTGGTATTAATTATGTTCATTTCGGTGTTAACCGTTGTTTCTATTTGAGGAATTCTTCTACTTAAATTGTAAAGGCTATCGGCCATGGTTTGCATATTGTCTTTAATGCTTCTTTGCTTTTGTACATTAATTACATACTGAGGATCTGATGGAAGGATTTGTCTTAAAGCAAGCATCGTTTTTTCTTGCTCAAAAGATGTAGATAGTAATTTTGAAAGTAACTTGCGTAAATCTTCAATATTTATGTTGTTTTCCGCTTCTTCACCTTCGTTTTGCATTTCTTCCATTTTTTTTGCCAAAGCTTTCATTTCTGCGGCAGATTTTTGTTGGTTTTCTGCGGCATTTTTTCTTTTGTTGTTGTTTAAATTTTCTTTAGATTTTTGTTGTTGATTTTCAATGCTTTGGGTTTCTTCTTCGTGCGTTGAAAATTGATTGGGGCGTTCTAATTCGTTGTTTTTTTTGTTAAGCTCTGCCAACTCATCTTTTAACTCTTTAAAATCTAGGTTTATAGATTCTTGTTCTTTGGCTAGATCTAGCGGGTTTTTAGTATTATCGTTTGTTTTTTTAAGAAGCTCTTCTTGCTTTTTAGCAAGTTCATCTAATCGGTCAATATTGTTTTGAAGGCGTTGTTCAAAATCTAATTGCTTATATAATTCTAAAATACGATCTAATTCTTTTTTTATAGACTTGTTGTCCATTTGCATTTTAGACAAATCACTTTGAGTTTGCTCTTTATTGTTTTGTTTAACCAACTCTTCTAATTGTTTTAAAAGTGCTTTGGTTTTATCGTCTAACACATTATTTAAAAGATGGTTGATTTGCTGTTGTTTTTCCAGTAATTCTTTGTTTAATAAATCATTATCTATTTTTTGAAGGGTGTTTTTTTCATTGATAGATTTAAGGTCGTTTATGGTGTTTTCTAGTTGTTTTTGTTTGTTTAAAAGGGCCTCAATTTGTTTTCTGTCTTCAAAAGATAATTGTTTTTTATCAATCAATTTTTCTGCTATTTTTTTGCTTTCTTTTTCAACAACGTTGGCTAGTTTAATGGCGTCTTGTAATTGTTTTTGTAGCATTTCGCTATCCAAATTAACCTTTTCCGTAATTTGGGAGGCTGTTGGTGTATTTAGCTGAAAGATTTCCGATTTGGTTTTTTTAGCGCCATTTATTCCGTCATTGTCAGCAACTTCAAAGTAATAGTTAACGAAATCACCGGGCTGAATTGCCGATTCATTTAATTTCCATAAATAAAACCATGATAGGTCATTGGCGTTGTTTGGGATTTTTATAGGTGTTTTGTTGGTTTTAACGACCTTTCCTTCTTTCAAGATCTCATAAATAAAGGTTAGTCCCGAAAAGCCATAATCATCGCTAATTAATCCCGAGAAATATAAAGCTTTAGATGTTAATGAGTCTTGAATAACTTTAACCTGAATACTGGGCGATTCGTCTTTTACTACTTGTATAGTATAAGAGATAGAATCTTTAGATTTTATTTCACCGTTTTGTGCGGTTAATTTATAAAATGTAGGATCTTTTATCTGAGCAGTATAAACAGAGTTGTTTTTGTTTACGTTAATCAACTTAGTTGAGTTGCCTAAAGTAAATTCAATGTTTTTTGTGTTTTCTGCAGTAAATTCCCAACTTATATTGGTTCCTTCTGGAATCAGTAAATCGCCCGCAGGATTAACTTCCTGATTGGGTTTTTTAATGTATTCGGGAAATTTCAGAGAAGCTTTAATGTGTAAAATGGAGGGTTTCTGTTCTACATTTATTTCATAAGTTGAAGAAGTAAATCCACCTCCTGAGAACCTTATTTTTTTAGATTTTTGGATGTTTGTAAAGGTATAGCTGAAATTAGAAACATCTATTTTTTCTAATTTGAAGCTGTTTGGGCCATCTTCTACATAGATGTCCTGAGGAAATTCATCTCCGGTTAATTGTAGTTTTAGGGTTAAATCATCGCCCTGCGTTATTTTTAAATTGCTATTTAAGTTAAACTGAAAAGGTGCTGTCGGTAATATTTCTTTGTTAAACTTTAAAAAGCTGTAAGAACCCTCTTTTAATACTTTAGGGGCTAAAAAACCAATTAGGAAAATAATGCTTAATGGAATTAAAACGTATTTAAAGTATTTTTTGTTGTCGCCAATATTAATTGCGCTAGTAAAAGGGATCGGTTTTAATTCAGCGATTTTTTGATCAATGCCCGCCATTATAATAGCGTTGTTTCCTGAGGTTGTTTGGGCAAGCGCATTTAACTGTAGCGTATTAATTAATTTATCCTTAATGGCAATGAAATGCGTGCCAATAAATACGGCAGCTTCTTCAGACGAGATGGTTTTTCCAATACTTAAAAGCGAGAGGAAAGGAATAAGTATAAGTTTTGTTGTGGTAAGTAGAGAAACCCCGATAAAAAACAGGAAAATAATTGTTTTTAAAGCAACCGTAGGTTTAAAAAAATAAATAAAAACAAATAATATAAGGAAGAGCGCAAGTAAGATGGCAGAAGTGAAAATTAAACCACGAAGTAGCTTATTGAGATAAAATTTTTGTTTAAACTCATTAATTTTAAGAAGTAAAGCTTGAAAATTGTCGCCCATCAATAGATAAAGTTACTTAACCTGCGGCATACAATGAAATAGAAAAACGTTTCATTTGCTGTTTAAACTTTTTGAGCAAAAAAAAACCTCCCAAATTTTGGGAGGTTTTTAGACTGTTTTGAAATATTACAATACTTGTACTTCAACAGCATTTAAACCTTTTTTGCCGTTTTCTACTGAGTATCTTACTTTATCGTTTTCACGGATTTCGTCGATTAAGCCTGATTGATGAACAAAAACATCTTCACCACCATCAGCTGGTATGATAAATCCGAATCCTTTTGTCACATTGTAAAATTTTACTGTTCCTTCTGCCATTTTAAAAAATAATTAAGCGCGCAAGTTACAACAATATATTGATATTCAGCTTTATTGTTTTTTAAGTAGAGAAACAAAAGAAATTTAAGGCCTGCCTACCAGATAAATCTCTACTTCACTAGAATGTGGCATACCTAATGTAGACCCAGGTACAACTTTGAAAAGATGTTTAATATATACATCAGAAATTCCTTGTAATAGCTTTTTTCTTGATTCTACTGCATCTTTTAATACACCCACAACATCCTTTATAGTAAGATTCCCGTTTTCATCTACAATTGCGGTAAATAAGTAGTCGAATTTTTTATATGCCTTGTTAATTTCAAGTTTATATTTAGGCTCCATATATAAACTTGAATTTTTTATACCTGCAACTTTATCAACTTTATTTAAAAAAGAGGATTTTACATTTTCATTTCTTGGAATAAATTGAACAACATCTCTGGCGGAAAAAACATATTTTTGATTGGTTACAGAGTCAACTTTGTTAACCAATTCCTTTATAAAGGCGGTGTCTTTTGCTGTGGGCCGTTGAAGGTTATGAGGATTAGATTTTAACCGATTAAATATATAATCTCTCGAATAAAAGGTCATGTTAACATCTGATAGAAAACCATTTTTAATCTGCTTGCTTTGAACTTCTAATCGTTGAAACACGATACTGTCTTTATGGATAGATTTGACCCTAAAAAAATCATGAACCATATTAAAAACGGCATCGTGGTCATGAAGAATTGGAAAATTATGCCAACGCACTGTTTCGGGGCTAAAAGCCGCAACAGAGTCGTTTGATTTAAAGTTTAAAATCCAAGAAGGTTCTAGTTGAAAACCTGAAGTATCAAACGAAAGCCCATTGCTGAATCGTCTTTTAACCTCAAAAAAGTCGATGTCTTTTATTTGAGTGAAATCTGGAACGGCAATTGTGTCTTTTCCATTTTTTTGATTGTTTTCTGAACAACCGGCCAAAAAAAACCAACAGATAGCGATACTTAAAAAAGGGTTAATGTTTTTGGGATTCATTCTGTTTTTTCTTCTTTTTTAAAAGGATAACATTAGCAACTTTTCGTTCGCCGTTATGATCCCATAATTTATTATCAGAGGGGAAATTTACCACCCCATTTTCACCTATTCCATCGACCCATAAAGTAGTGGAGCCGCCTCCGTCTAAATTTATGGCTTGAATACATCCTAACCATTTCATTAAGCTGGCTATTTCAGGGAGAGACATACCTGCGCTATTTGCCTGGCGGCCGTCTACCGTAAGTAAAACAACATTTCCATTCTTTTTTATGCCCACAACCGTTCTTGGATGGCGGTCTCTGGTAAAAGAGGTTTTGTCTAACTCTGTATATTGCTGGTCATGAATTAAAAGAGGGCCGCTAACCATAATTTCTTTTTCATTTAAGTTCTCTTCCCAATTAATAGTATTGTCCCATTTTTTTATAAATAATTTTCCATTTTCCATAGTTACAGCAGCTTGCTGATGTCTAGAACGTTGGTTTTTGTCATCTAATTTATTAGTGTTAACAACTACACCATTTGATCGGATATAATCGACTGAACCACCATTTTTAATGTCGAAAAAAGTCCCGTTTAGAGCTGCAATTGCTTGATGGTTTTTTCCGAAATCACTGGTTGTTATGAGTGTTTTAGGGTCAGCACCAACACTCAACTGCACTTTTTTTCCTGTGTTTTTTATTTCCAAAAAGCTTACATATTGGTTGGCTTTAAATAGGGAGCTGTCTATAAAATGATAGGTTTTTAACTTTGTTTGCGGAGCAATTTTAAGAATATTCCACTTTGCTTGAACAACATTTATAGAATCAAGGTTTTGAGCAACAATAAAATTTGAAAAGCCTATAAATAAGCTAATGGTTACTATTAATCTTTTCATTAGTCAATAATTGGAGGCATAAAGATAGCTGGACTTATGTTTTTTAGAGCATTCGTAATAATTATAATTCAAAAAAGCGTTCTTTTTAACCTATTATTGTATTTGGAATTAAACTTTTACATGGAAATGAAAGGTAATTTATTGATAAAGTGTTTTGGAGTACTACTTCTTTCGTGTGTTGTTTGGTCTTGTTCAGGTCCTGGGTATGTTACAAGAAACGTTAAAAGAATGATTGAAAAATCAGATACTTTGAATAAATACCAAGTAGGATTTGCCTTATTTGATCCTGCACAGAATAAGTTTTTATATTCGAAAGACCTTCATAAGTATTATACGCCAGCCAGCAATACAAAGCTTTATACGTTTTATGCAAGCATTAATATGTTGCCTGAAAATATTCCTGCATTAAAATATATTAAGCGCAACGATTCGTTAATTTTTTGGGGAACCGGCGACCCTTCCTTTCTTCAGGCTAAATTAAAAGGAACACATGGTTATGACTTTTTAAAATCGGCAAAAGAACAATTGTTTTATTCGCCAACGAGATATACAGGGTCTTTTTATGGCGCAGGGTGGCAGTGGGATGATTACAATGATTATTACCAGCCCGAGATTAATGAACTGCCTATTATGGACAATATGATTTCCGTAAAAAATTCGGCAGCAGGAATCATTGTTACACCTCAAATTTTTAAGAACAAGTTCTTTGCTGACTCTACAGTAAAAAGGCCTTATAAAATTATCAGAGAATTTGACTCAAATGTCTTTAAGTTTCCAGTTAATGCCTCTGCCCCCATTTCGGCTACTTATGCACAACAGGTTCCCTATAAATTAAGCTTTAATACCACGCTAGAAGTATTGGAAGATACTTTAAAACGTAAGGTTAAGCTGGTTAATCTGCCTTTGCCAAAAAATGCTCAAACATTAGTGGGAATGCCTAGAGATAGTATTTTAAAAGAAATGATGTTGCCCAGTGATAATTTTATTGCAGAACATTTAATTTTACTTTGCTCAGATCAGTTGGGCGTAGAGCTTAATACGGCTAAAACGATTGACTATATCTTGAAAAATTATTTGGCCGATCTGCCCGATAAGCCCATCTGGGTAGACGGATCAGGATTAAGCAGGTACAACTTGTTTACGCCGGCAGATAACATCCACGTTCTCCACAAAATGTTGCAAACTTATCCAAATTCAGAAGAATTATTTAAGCTATTGCCTGCGGGTGGGTTTAGCGGAACGTTAAGGAACGCTTATCCTGCAACAAAAAAACCATTTGTGTTTGGTAAGACGGGTACTGTTTCTAATACGCACAATCAAAGCGGGTATATTAAAACGAAGGAAGGTAAAATCCTCATTTATTCTTTTATGAATAATAACTTTGTATTGCCAACGGCGGATATAAGAAAGCAAATAAGTAAGATTGTAACGTTTATTTATGAAAAGTATTAAGATATTTCTGATGGCCTTAATGGCTTACTTTCCTGTAACTCTTTTTGCACAGGATCTGATTGTTTATAACAGTACAAATCTTCCCAAACCAGATTCTACCTATGTTTTTATGCCTCAGGGAAAAAATAAAGAAGATAAGCTACCCTTAATTTTTCTGCTACATGGTTACAGCGGGAACTATAAGCAATGGGACTCCATTATGGATGCTCAACGCTATGCCAATGAATATGGGTTTATAGTTGTTTGCCCAGATGGTTTATATAATTCTTGGTATATAAACAGCCCGATTAAAAAAGACAGCCAGTTTGAACAGTTTTTTATAAACGAGCTGTGGCCAGATATTATGCAGAAATATACGCCCGATTTAAATAATATTTTTATTACTGGATTAAGTATGGGTGGACATGGAGCGTTGAGTATATTTTTAAATCATCACGAAAAGTTTAAAAGTGCAGGTAGCACTAGCGGGGCGGTAGATTTAACAACGTTGGGCAGCAAGTATGGAATAGAAACACTACTGGGCGCCAACGCAAGTTCTGCTTTATTAAGCGAATATTCTGTGACTCAAAAGATGAAAAAATTGAGTGGTTCTGAAAAACAAATTATATTTGACTGTGGAACTCAGGATCAATTCTATAAAATGAATAACGATTTGAAAGAATTATGTGACTACTTAAATATTAAAGCAACCTACATAAGTCAGCCGGGAGGACACAACAGAGCATATTGGACCAAGTCTATCAGACAGCAGTTTAATTTCTTTAAAACACTTATTAATTAAATATAACAAAAATAAACGTCAATACCAATAAAAATGAAAAATATAATCCTACTAATTTGTTCTGTTTTCTTCATTCAAGTAGCTGCAGCTCAAAACAATACTATTTATATTGTTAGACATGCCGAAAAGGAAGTGTCGAATGCAAAAACAAATGATCCAGAGTTGTCTTTTGAGGGAAAAGAGCGCGCTTTAGAGTTAAGACGAGTACTGAAAGGCAAAGGCATTTCTGATGTATTTACCACAAATTATATTCGTACCCGAAATACTGGAGGGCCTTTAAGAGATCTTAAAGGAATACCAATGCATATTTATGACGCATCAAAGCCTGCAGATTTAGTGAAGAAAATTAAAGAGGACTATAATAAAAATAACCTTCTAATTGTAGGCCATTCTAATACTGTATTAGAGATGATAGAGGCTTTTGGAGCAAAAAGACCGGTAGATGAAATAACGGAAGATCAATACGATTACCTTTTTAAGGTAACAATTAAAGGAGAGAAAGTATCTGTCTCTACTTCAAAATACGGCCCTAAAAAAGTTAAAGAAGATTAAAGTTTTTCAAAAGGAATATCCATTAGAGGATAGTTTTGCCAGCCTTTGAAATCAAAGTGCCACCATTCGTTTTCTAATACTTTAAAACCATTGCTTTCCATAACCTGTATTAACAAGGCTCTGTTTTTTCGAGCATTTGTTGATACGGGTTCATAATTTGCCGCCGCACTAGCCAAAAAGCTATCGTAAGGCGTTGGCATTTCTAGTTCTTTTCCTGTTTTTAAATTTATCAGCGTTAAATCTACGGCACAGCCTCTGTTGTGTTTAGATCCTTTACTAGGATTTGCTACAAAATTTTTGTCTTTTGTTTCATTGTAAAATGCAACGGTTATGGTATAAGGCCTATAGGCATCAAATATTTTTAATCCTAATCCTTGTGCATTTAATTTCTTTTGTATTGCTAATAGTTTGTCTGCAACAGGTTTTCGGGCAAAAGCACGGGCCTGGTTATACATGGGTCTTCCCATAAAGTTATCTTTAGTAGCATATTTTATGTCTAAAGTTATTCCCGGAATATGCTTTTCTAAATCAACCAATGTTAAATCAGGCTTCTCTTTTAACGAGTTAAAATAAGTTTGTGGACCCTCTACGTACAAGCCATAAGGGTTCTTTTGCTGTGTAAAAGCAGCAAAGGGAAGGAATAGTAAAAATAAATTAAACCAAAATAACCGCATTATTGAGAAGAAACCATTAAAAGTTCAAGATCTTTGTAGGGGGTATTAAACATATTTGCCAGATCTTTATTTGTTACGTGACCCTGGTAAATATATAAGGCTTCTCTTATGCCCGGGCGTTTCCATACAACATTCATTAATCCGCCCATTTCTCCTATGTCTAATAAAATGGGACAAAAGATATTTGTCAAAGCGTAAGATGCGGTTCTGGGAACTCTAGATGCAATATTGGGCACACAATAATGGATAACATCATATTTTCTAAAGGTTGGATTGGTATGATTGGTTACTTCTGATGTTTCGAAACATCCACCTTGATCAATACTTACATCGATAACCACAGAATTTGGCTTCATGGCACTAACCATTTCTTCCATTACCACGCATGGGCTGCGGCCATGTTCAGATCTAATTGCTCCAATTACCACATCACAAGTAGTTATGGCTTTACGCATCACCAAAGGTTGCATTACGGAGGTAAATATTCTACTATTCCCTAAATTATTTTGAAGTCTGCGCAATCTGAAAATAGAGTTGTCAAATATTTTAACCTCTGCGCCAAGGGCCAGCGCAGTGCGGGCAGCATACTCTCCAACGGTTCCGGCGCCCAAAATTACCACTTCTGTAGGGGGAACACCTGTAAAACCTCCCAGCATTAAGCCTTTACCCCCTGTAACATTGCTTAAATATTCGGCAGCAATTAAAATAGACGTAGACCCAACAATTTCACCCATGGCCCTAACTACACTTAATATGCCCCCTTCATCTCTCAAGTGCTCAAAGCAAAGCGCATTTATTTTTTTCTGCATCAAAGCCTTTAAATAAGGCTCTTTCATGGTGCCGGTTTGTAAAGAGGAAATAAGTGTTTGTCCTGAATGCATCATGCCTATTTCTGCAATAGTAGGTGGAGCAATTTTGACCAGAACATCGCAGTTAAAAACATCTTTTGTGTTAAAACATATTTGAGCACCCTGCTCCGCATAATCTTTATCTGTAAAGTTTGCTCCGTTTCCAGCCCCGCTTTCAATTAAAACTTTATGGCCATTGTGAACCAGTAAGCCTACAGACAAGGGTGTTAGGGCGATTCTGTTTTCCTGAAATGAAATTTCTTTAGGTATGCCAATATTAAGACTGTTTTTTTTAGACAGCACTTCTTGTAACGATTCCTGGGTTTGTAATAGTCCTTTTTGTGCAATTGCAGCAATATCCTCGCGTAATCCTTTAGACATGATTAATGAATAGTTTTAGTTGTATGAAGTTACAAATAATTAAGCGATAAGGCAACTAAATAGCTGTTGGAGAAGGAATTTCTATTTTATATTCGAAAATTTAAATGTCCGGGTTGTTGGGCCGGTAATGGTGATGTCTATCTGCGTATATTCTTCTGGAAGCAATTGAGCTACTTTTTCTGCCCACTCAATAATACAAATGCCATCGCCGTAAAAATATTCTTCGTAACCGATATCGTATGCCTCGTTTATGTTTTTTAATCGATAGAAGTCGAAATGATAAATTTTGGTGTTTGTGCCTAAATATTCGTTTACGATAGAAAAAGTGGGACTACTTACTCTGTCAGCCACCCCTAATTTGTGGCATAAAGCCTTTGTAAATGTTGTTTTACCAGCACCCATAGGACCGTTAATAACATAAAAGCGGGCTTTTGGATTAAAGGCTAATAAGGCTTTTGCAATACCTTTTAAGTCTTCTACTTCTTGAACGTCTATTTTCAAAGTTTACTTGGTTGTATAAGTTACAATTGGGATAAGCATTTCTTCTAAACTAATACCCCCGTGCTGGAAAGTTTCATTGTAGTAGTTCGCAAATTGATTAAAGTTGTTTTGATAAACAAAATACTTATCCTCTTTTGCAAAGATATAATTTGAACTAATATTAATCTTAGGCAATAAGGCATCATGTGGATTTTTAATCAAGAAAACTTCTTTAGAATTGAAGTTTAAATTTCGGCCCTGCTTGTACCTTAGGTTGGTGTTTGTAGCTCTATCTCCAATCACTTTGCTGGGATTTTTAACCCTTATAGTTCCATGATCGGTGGTTATAATTACTTTAACATTTTTTTGTGACAACTTTTTGAGTAGGTCTAATAATGGAGAGTGCTCAAACCACGATAAGGTTAGAGATCTGTATGCGGCATCGTCATTAGCGAGCTCTTTAATCATTTGCATGTCGGTGCGCGCATGACTAAGCATGTCTACAAAGTTATAAACCAATGCATTAAAATTATTTTGCATCAAGTTGTTAAACTGGTCGGTTATGTCTTTGCCCTGCTCGAAGGTTAATATTTTATGATAACTAAACTTGCAGTCTTTTTTTAAACTTCGTTTAATCTGTTCTTTTAGAAACACTTCTTCATGAAGGTTTTTTCCGCCTTCGCTATCGTCGTTTTGCCAAAGTTTCGGAAACTTAGTCTCCATTTCTAGGGGCATCATGCCTGAAAATATGGCATTTCTGGCATATTGCGTTGCAGTTGGTAAAATACTCATATAGGTGTCTTCTTCCTCAACTCTAAAGTATTCTGATAACAAAGGGTTAATGATTTTCCATTGATCGTATCGCAAGTTGTCTATTAGGATAAAAAACACGGGTGTAGTATCGTTAATAAGAGGGAACACCTTTTTCTTGAGAAGATCGTTCGAAAATAGAGGAGTATTATTAGAGGAATTATTTATCCAGTCTATATAATGTTGTTCTATAAATTTCGAAAATTGAGCATTTGCTTCCGATTTTTGCATGGTTAGGATTTCATGCATTTGAGGGTCGTCCAGTTTTTCTAATTCTAGCTCCCAGAAAACCAATTTTTTATATATTTCTACCCATTCTTCATAATTAAGAGTTTCATTTAGCGACATGCCTAAGCGCCTAAAATCCTGTTGGTAGGCCATAGATGTTTTTTCGCCCACTAATCGCTTATTGTCTATTAATTTTTTAATAGTAAGCAAGACCTGTTTTGGGTTTACAGGTTTAATCAAATAGTCATCTATTTTAGAACCAATGGCATCTTCCATTAAGTTTTCTTCTTCGCTTTTGGTTATTAAAACAACAGGGATGTCTGATCGGAGGTTTTTAATTGCAGAAAGCGTTTCTATTCCACCCATTCCGGGCATGTTTTCATCTAAGAATACAAGGTCGAAAACATCCTTACTAAAGGCTTCTAATGCATCATTTCCATTTGTAAAAGTAGTAACGTGGTAGCCTTTTTCGTTCAGCAACAGTATATGTGGCTTCAACAAGTCAAT
Source organism: uncultured Pedobacter sp. (assembly GCA_964583395.1). Classification (GTDB taxonomy): domain Bacteria; phylum Bacteroidota; class Bacteroidia; order Sphingobacteriales; family Sphingobacteriaceae; genus Pedobacter. The sequence goes on from CAZOVM010000009.1 coordinate 12,776, forward strand.
TTCGTCGTCGGCCCAAAGTATTTTAGTTTCTTGCATTTTTAGAGTGTTATTCTTTTAAACAAACACTTTACTTTTTTGTGTGAATAAAAATAACAATTTTTGTAGTACACTTTTAGCGTTAAGCATTGAATAAAAACAAAATTATAAACGACCCTGTATATGGATTTATTACAATTCCAACAGAGTTGATATACGATCTAATCTCGCATCCATTTTTTCAGCGGTTAAGATACATTAAACAATTGGGTATGTCGCATCTGGTGTATCCAGGAGCATTACATACTCGGTTTCATCATGCACTAGGCGCCATGCATTTAATGGGTTTGGCAATAGATGTTTTAAGAAGCAAGGGGCAAGAAATTACGGCCGCCGAGGAAGAAGCAGCCCAGATAGCAATTCTATTGCACGATATCGGCCATGGCCCCTATAGCCACGCACTGGAGCACACGTTGGTAAGTGGAATTTATCATGAAGCTATTTCTGTTCAAATGATGCAGCAGCTAAATGAAGAATTTAACGGAGCATTAGATTTAGCCCTTCAGATTTTTGAAGGTAAACATCCTAAAAAGTTTCTACAGCAGCTTATTTGTGGTCAGTTAGATTTAGATAGGTTAGATTATTTAAATAGAGATAGTTACTTCACTGGAGTTAGCGAAGGGGTTGTAAGTTTTGATCGGATTATTAAAATGTTTAATGTTTTAAATGATCAGTTGGTTATTGAAGAAAAAGGCATTTATTCTGTAGAGAACTTTCTTATTTCGAGAAGATTAATGTATTGGCAGGTTTATTTGCATAAAACAAGTGTGGCTGCCGAAGAGTTGATGGTAAAGATTTTGGAGCGGGCCAAATTTGTAGCAGGTAAAGGGGAGGAAATTTTTGCTTCGCCAGCATTATTGCACTTTTTAAAAAATACCGTGTCGCCCGAACAGTTTTTGAACGAACCGCAACATTTAAAACAATTTGCAAAGCTCGATGATCAGGATATTCATACAGCAGTAAAGGTTTGGGAAAATCATTCCGATAAAATTCTTTCTTTATTGTGCAGAATGCTCATCTCCAGAAACCTGTATAAAGTAGAAATGACTAAAAACAAGCCCGATGCCGAAAGAGTAGAGCAGTTAAAGAAAAAAATAGTTGACGCTTTAAACATCACTGTTACTGAAGCAGATTATTTTATTTTTGCCGACAAAATAACCAACAGAGCTTATAACGGAGATGCTGGAAATATCTTTATTTTAAGAAAAAACCAAGAACCTCTGGATATAGCAGAAGCATCTGATTTAAATAATCTGCAATCGCTAGATAAAACGGTTACCAAACACGTACTATACCATTCGCGGGTTTAAAAACGCCTATTCTTCAGACAGCTTTTTTAGGAGATTAATAAACTTGGTGTTTGAGTAATCGGCGGCACCGGTGCCGTGGTAAACCATTTTCCCATATTTATCTATAACCAGGGTAGTGGGTAAAGCGCCTTTAAAAATATAATCTGGAATAGAAGAGGTAGCCTGATAAACTGGAAGATCCATTTTTTTTCTGGACATAAATCTTTCCGACTTCTTAAAGTTATTGTCTGCATCTACTAATAAAAAAACCACATTTTTGTCGTTTTTATAGGTGTTATAAAGTTTTTGAATAGAGGGCATCTCAGCAATACATGGCGGACACCAAGTAGCCCAAAAATTTATAAAAACTACTTTTCCACGCAATGCGGATAAGGAAATATTATCGCCTCCAGCATTTTTAAATGTTACTTCTTGTTGTATGGCTATCCGGTTTTCGGTGGGTTTACTCGGCGTTAAAATGCCAATATTAATAAGAGCAGTAAGCAATAAAGCTTTTGCACTAGGTACAAAAATAATTAAGAGCGCACCTATAATTAAAAACGTGTTTAACACCATATTCCAGATTTTTCTCTTTTTTGCCGGCATTTTATAAGATTCACATTACAAATTTGAGTAATCTTGGTAAAATTAACATAAATACGACAAAAACACTGTCATATAAGACACACAAAGGCAGTAGTTTATTCTGTATCTTTGTAAATTCATGGAATACCAAGTTCATAAACTTCCTAACGGCATCAATGTATTGTATGTGCCCACTATTTCGCCTATTTCGCACGCTTGCTTTATTGTTAAAGCCGGAAGCCGACACGAAAAGGAATCTAGTTATGGTATAGCGCATTTTATTGAACATATGTTGTTTAAAAAAACTAAAAAGCGCTCTACAAATCAAATCCTTAACAGATTGGAAAGCGTAGGAGCAGATTTAAATGCTTATACTACGAAGGAATATACTTGTTTACATGCTTCTTTTTTAGAACCGTTTTTAGATAGAACTTTAGAGCTGTTCCAAGATGTAATTTTTAATTCAACATTCCCTGAAGAAGAGATAATTAAGGAAAAAGGCATTGTTTTAGATGAGTTAGCTTCTTATCAGGATCAACCCGAAGAAGCAATTTATGATGATTTTGAAGATATGCTTTTTAAGAATCATCCGCTAGGGCATAATATTTTAGGAACAAGTGCTACAGTAAAAACATTTGGTAAGCAGGAAATAGAGGACTTTATAAAGGAGAATTATAAAACGGACGAAATGGTTGTTGCGGTTTTGGGGCAATATTCCTTTAATAAGGTGGTTAAAATAGCGGAGAAATATTATTCATCTATTGAGCGTAATGTAGGTTTAAATACTGTTTTTAAGCAGGAGGTAAATACTGCTCAGGAAGTATTGTTGAATAAGCCCATTGCGCAGGCGCATGCTGTTATAGGGGTTCGTGCTTATGATTTATTTAGTGACAAAAAGCCAGGGCTATTACTGCTTAACAATATGTTGGGTGGAAATGGTATGAGTTCTATTCTAAATTTAGAGATTAGAGAAAAGCACGGGATTGCTTATACAATAGAGTCGAACTACGCACCATTAAGCGATGATGGGCTGTTTACCATTTATTTTGGTACCGAGCGAGAGAAAGTAGACAAAGCGTTGAAGTTAATTTACAAAGAGTTTAATAAGCTTAAAAATAAGAGGTTAACAGACGTACAGCTGCAGAAAGCAAAGAAGAAATTTATTGGTCAGATTGCTTTAGGAGAAGAAAATAGAATAGGACTGTTGGTGTCGATGGCAAAAAGCTTACTTGATCACAACACCATCGATTCTTTAGAGCAGGTTTTTGGCAAGATTGAAGCAGTTACTACTTCCGAAATACTTGAAATTTCGAACGCTATTTTAGATGAAAGATTACACAGCAAGCTGATCTTTTCGCCCGCATTATAGTTGTGTCTAACAAATTTGTATTTTTGCGGTATAAATTTACTTGTCTAACCAACCAGTAATCCAGTTTTTACGAAGATGAAATTATCAATTGTAGCTTACGGAGACCCGGTTCTCAAAAAAAAATGTACCAATATAGACGAAAACTATCCTGAGTTAGCGCAATTGGTAACGAACATGTACGAAACGATGTACAATGCGAGTGGAGTTGGGTTGGCTGCTCCACAAATAGGGCTGCCTATCCGATTGTTTATTGTAGATACACAAGGGTTTGAAGACGAAAAGCCGTTTAAAGGAACATTTATTAATGCAGAAATTTTAGAAGAATCAGGAGAAGACTGGGCATTTAATGAGGGCTGCTTAAGTATACCTGATATTCGCGAAGATGTTTGGAGAAAACCGAATATTCTAATTCGTTATTATGATGAAAACTGGAAACTTCATGAAGAGCATATTAGTGGTATGGCGGCCCGCGTAATACAGCATGAATACGACCATATTGAAGGAAAGCTTTTTACGGATAAGCTACCTATTCTGAGAAAAACAATGTTAAGAGGGCGATTAGATGCGATTTCTAAAGGGAAGGTGCGGACCGATTATAAAATGCGTTTTCCTTCTATGAACAAAAAGCGCTCGTAGTTTTAAGCACTATTTTCCGCCTCTGCTCTTATCCCCTTTGGTAATAGATTGAATTAACCTGCCCCAGGCAAAAGGATTTAAGAAAGGATTGGTTTGCACCATATTCCTATTTAATGCCCGATCGTGCTCATAGCGACTATTCATTGCTCCAATAGCTTTAGAATCCAAAGACCAGTTTGCACTTGCATGTCTAATTGCAGCAGGATCTAAATTTTTTCGGGCAATTTCTAAGTCGTCATCAGCAATTTTCATGTTTAAAAAATGATGTGTAAACTCTTCTACGGTGGCCCAAGGGTAAATTCTTACTGCCTGAATAACATATATTTCAGACTTTAAGTTCATCATTAAGGTGTATTTGTTGTCTACTGCTGTAAGAGGAATAACAGATTTTTGCTCTTTGTAACCCACAGCGGTAAACGTTAATGTATCGCCAGGCTTTGCAACAAAAGAAAAGTATCCTTGATAGTTAGCGGCATAAACCAATCTGCTACCGCTACTGGATATTGAAACATAAGGAAGCACATTGCTACTATCGGCATCTTTAACAATACCAGAAACCTGTATTAGCCTATTTGGCGAATAAGTTTCCTGACTATGAGCATTAAGCCCAATTGCTATAAGAAATAGAAATAATAGATACTTCATTGTTTTTAGGATCAATTTATTATTTGTAGATCAACTCAATGTACAAAAATACCTTGAAAACAGCTGCGGATTAGTTAAATTGTGTTAAACTATGCGGGTTCTGTTAAATTAACAGCAACAACGGCTGTTATTTCTGGGACGGCTTTTTTAATAGCCTCCTCTATACCTGCTTTCATGGTCATATAGCTCATTTTACACTCGCCGCAATTGCCCAATAAACGTAATTTAACCACATTCTCAGCCGTTATCTCTTCGATAGCCACATCTCCACCATCGGCCTTTAAATAAGGTCTAATTGTGTCTAATGCTGCTTCTACTTCTACTGTGAGGTTCATTTTATTTTTAATTTAAATATAAATATACAAAAAATCTATCAAATTACCCAGCATTTTTGATTGCAATTTGCTGCGCAACTCTTCCTGCTATCTCTAAAAGGGCTTTTCCCTGATCAGAATCGCTGTTTAAAGCAACGGGCTTGCCGTCATCTCCACCTTCGGTTATAGCCGCTAACAAAGGAATTTCACCTAAAAAAGGCACATTAAAGGTGTCTGCTAATGTTTTTCCTCCGTCTTTTCCAAAAATATAATACTTATTATCGGGTAATTCTGGAGGTGTAAAATAAGACATATTTTCTATAACCCCTAAAATAGGGACATTCATGCCAGGCATTTGAAACATTAATAAACCTTTTCTGGTATCGGCTAAAGCTATTTCCTGAGGTGTTGTAACAATTACGGCACCTGCAATCGGAAAGCTTTGTGTTATGGTAATATGTATATCGCCCGTTCCGGGAGGTAAGTCTACAATTAGATAATCTAAAGGGCCCCAGTCGGCATCATTAAACAATTGTTTTACTGCATTTGAGGCCATTGGTCCTCTCCATGGCACCGGCTGATTGGGGTCGGCAAAAAAGCCTAACGATAGAACCTTAACACCAAAAGCTTCGGGTGGCAGAATCAAGGTTTTTCCGTCTCCGGTTTCGCGAGCACTGGGTTTGGCATCTTTTAATCCAAACATCATCGGAATAGAGGGGCCGTAAATATCGGCATCTAATATACCTACTTTGGCACCATTAGCAGCCAAGCCTACAGCTAGATTTCCTGCTACAGTTGATTTACCAACGCCACCTTTACCAGACGAAACAAGAATAATGTTTTTTATTTCTGCAAGATTATTGCTTTCCTGAGGTTTTGTTACCCTGGCCGTAACTTTCACATTTACTTCAACCGTGTTGTTTACAAAGTGCTTTATAGCATTAATACAGGCATTTTTTAACATGTCTTTCATCGGACACGCCGGCGTGGTAAGTTCTAAAGTAAAGCTTACAATATGATTGTCAATACTTAAATCTTTAATCATATTAAGCGTTACAAGATCTTTTTTAAGATCTGGGTCTTCAACATTGCTTAAGGCAGTTAATACCTGCTCTGGTGTAATATTCATTACCCAAAATTAGCAAAACTAAAGTATTTAATTAGCTGGTTACTGGCTTTTTGAGTAATTTTAACACGAAATAAACATTTATCTGTTATGTTTATACATTATACCCATACATGCAATTTAAAAAACTACAAATACATCCAAAATATTTGAAGCTTGGAGCTTGGATTGGAGGAATACTTTTACTGCTCTTAATTATTGGCGGATTAATAGCTTTTTCAAAGAGAGAAGCACTTTTAAAATCGGCGATTAGTAAAGCCATCGCTAAAGCGAAAAATGATTATGGATTAAAAGTAGCTATTGGAAAGGCTGGTTTTTCGGGTCTGGCAACCGTTAAATTTCAACAAATTTCTGTAGTTCCCGAAAACAGAGATACTTTAGCATCTATTCAAAACCTGAGCGTAGGCGTGAAGTTATTTCCACTCATTTTTGGGGATGTTAAACTTGCGGAAGTAAATATGAACGACGGAATTTTCTCCGCCGTTTTTAAAGACACTGTTTCTAACCTCGACTTTTTTCTGAAAAGGAAGAAGAAAGACTCGGTTGTTTCTAATGTAAAAGTAGATTTAAGTGAAATTGCACATAATTTACTGAACCAAATTTTATATAAAATTCCGGACGATATGGAAGTCAAAAACATGGTTTTTAAGTTAAATGATAATGATACCGCAGCTTTAAAGTTTGATTTTAAAAATGTAATTATTGACAATGGAAAGCTTAGTTCGACCATTTTGGTGAACAACGGATACGCAACGTGGCATATGAATGGAAAGCTAAATCCGGGAAGTCAGAAATTAGAGATTGCATTGTTTGCCGATAATAAGCCCGTAGAACTACCCTATCTAAACAATAAGATAAATGGTAAAATTAGCTTTGATACCGTTTATACAAAGATGAATGATGCGGGGTATAAAAATTCAAACTTTGTGATTTCGGGGTCGTGGGCAGTGAAAAACTTATTAATTAATCAACATAGGCTTACTACTACTGATATAATTTTGCCCGATGCACGTTTAGAGGCAGAGATGTTTGTGGGTGAAAACTTTATTGGCTTAGACAGCAACTCAACAATTCATTTAAACAAAGCAGTTTTTAATCCTTATGTTAAATACACCCTATCGCCCAGCAAAGTTTACGAGCTAAAGTTTAAAGTGAAAGAACAGGAAGCGCAGGATGTTTTAAACTCTTTTCCTGTTGGATTATTCGAGACTTTAGACGGAATGAAGGTTGCAGGTAAAATAAAGTACGATTTTGATTTTTATTTAGACGGGCAACAGCCAGATAGTGTACGCTTTAGTTCAAGTTTAACACCTATTAATTTTAAAATTTTAAGTTGGGGAAAAACGGATCTACAGTTTTTAAATAAAGACTTTGTTTATACACCTTATGAATATGGAAAGCCAATGCGAAACATCACAATAGGGCGTTCCAATCCAAATTATACACCGATAGATCTTGTCTCGTCTAACTTTAAAAATGCCGTATTAACGGCTGAAGATCCTTCTTTTTTTAGGCATAATGGTTTTGTAGAAGAAGCGATAAGAGCTTCGATAGTGACAAACTATAAGGAAAAAGGATTTAAAAGAGGAGGAAGTACCATTTCTATGCAACTGGTAAAAAACGCGTTTCTTAACAGACATAAAACGCTTTCTAGAAAAGCAGAAGAAATACTGATTGTTTGGTTGATAGAACACAATAAGCTGATTTCTAAACAACGAATGCTTGAGGTGTATGTAAACATTATAGAAATGGGCTATAATGTATACGGTATTGGGGAGGCTGCGCGACATTATTTTGGTAAATCGGCGGCAGAGTTAACAACCGGAGAAGGTATTTTTTTAGCGAGTATTGTGCCACGACCTAAGGCGTCTTTGTATAAGTTTAATAGCGATGGGTCTTTGAAGCCTTATATGTTTAACTATTTTAACTCATTAGGTAATTTAATGGCCAGAAGAGGGTTGATAGAAGCAGACTCGACTGGGTATGGATTTTATGATGTGCGGGCAAAAGAAGGAATAAGGCATTTATTGCCAAAAAGCACGGCAGCATTGGATACGGCTGATGTAGAGGATGACAATGATTTATTGCCTCTTTTAATGCAGGATAAATCTAAAAGCTTGTTTGATAGGTTGTTCCCGGCAAGAAAAGACACATTGGTTGTTCAGCCTGCTAAAAAAGAAGATACAGTAAAAACCAGAAGACAGATACGACAAGAAAATAGGCAGCAACGTAGAAACGGAAATTAATTTAATAAGATTTAAATTTTAAGAAAGTGCAACATATTCAAATTGAAGATAAAAAGTTTGAGTTAATGCTCGAAGAAGAAGCCATTAACAAAAGAACACGATTAATTGGGATACAAATTAATGTAGATTATGAAGAACAATGCCCTGTTTTTATTGGTGTTTTAAATGGCAGTTTTCTTTTTATGGCCGACTTAATGAAGGAAATTCAATTGAGTTGTGAAGTACAATTTGTTAAAGTTTCGTCGTACGAGGGTGAGAAATCTACCGGGAAAATTAATGAAGTGATAGGTCTTCCTGAAGGATTAAAAGGCAGAGATATTATTGTTGTTGAAGATATAATAGATACCGGGCATACCCTTAACTTTTTAATAAAACAGTTAGAAAAAGCACAGCCCAAATCTATAAAGGTGTGTACTTTATTGTATAAGCCAAACGCTATTCAAGCAGAGATCCCCGAGTTAACCTATGTTGGGTTCGAAATCCCGAACGATTTTGTAGTAGGCTATGGTTTAGATTTTAATGGATTAGGGCGAAATTTGCGGGGCGTTTACAGAGCAATTTGAAAAATAGATTAATTACATTTCTTTCATAAATTTTTAAGACATTTGCAGGTCAACAAACCAGATTATGACAATTCACAAAGAAGGCTATACATCCATCGCATTAACAGTTCTTGTTATTTTTATTCTGAATGCTTTTGTAGATTATAAATTTGCAGATTTAGTGGTGCTGCGTTGGTTTGTGTACATTCTTTCGTTTGCTCTTTTTGTTATTGTATTACAGTTTTTTAGAAACCCTTCCAGAAACTTTGTTAAAAATGATGCTGTTGTGATTAGCCCGGCAGATGGTAAAGTTGTTGTAATTGAAGAAACTGAAGAAGGTGAATATTTTAAAGATAGAAGATTACAGGTTTCTATTTTTATGTCGCCCATAAACGTACATATAAACAGATATCCTATTTCTGGATCTGTTAAATTCTTTAAATATCATCCTGGAAAATATTTAGCGGCCTGGAACCCTAAATCGTCGACAGAAAATGAGCGTACTACAACAGTTGTGGAGCACGCAAACGGCACGCCTGTATTGTTTAGACAAATTGCAGGCGCATTGGCCCGTAGAATTGTCTGGTATGTAAAAGAAGGTGATCAAGCTGCTCAAACAGAACAGTTTGGATTTATTAAATTCGGGTCTCGTGTAGATTTATTTTTCCCGATAGGCACTAATGTAAAAGTAGAATTAGGGCAGGTTGTGAAAGGTGGAATTACCGAAATTGCCGATATAAAATAAGCGGGCAACATACGAGCTAATGCCGTAAACAGTTATTCCTTATTCACTTTCTTTTTTAAATCTTCTATCTCTTTTCCTTGCTGTATAAGGTGCAATGTCAACTCTTCAATTTTTTTCAGGAGCAACTTATTCATTTCACCCAGCTCAATGCCGTTTGCTTCAGCTTCTTTGGCCGAAGGTATTTCGGGTAAATGACCATTTTTTTGGATAAATTTTTCCAGCTCGGCTAGTGGCATTTTATTATAGGATGGGCTAAATACATAATCTGGCCAGCCGCTGGTTTCGACTTTAATTTCTTTAGCGCGGATTTTACCGTTTACTTCTAGCTTTTCTGTTGGCATTACATTTCCTATACCTATGCGCCCATCCACCAACAAATCCATAATATTGCTGCCACCGCTTACTTGCGATTTTAGATGAATTGCAGTACGTGCAATGCCACTTCCAGGAGCGGTTGCAGACATAAAGTTGGTGGTTTGATTATAGCCCGATAATGGCGTAGCTGAGTGAATCAGAAGGTCGGTATACGCAGCATTGCCACCCAAGCGAAATTCACCCGCCAGTTGAAAAGGAGATGTGGGAGATACGGTGCCTATGCCTACATAACCGGAAGAAGGAAAAGTATTGGTTTGAGCCCATGAGAAAGTTGAAATAAAAAGAAGAGCAGAAAGTAAATAAAGCTTGATCATATATTGTATGGTTTATGTTGATTATGAGCATTCTCTTCTATTCATAGAACACATGTTTTGTAAAATATATTTCTTTTATAGAAGCTACACAAACAGCTAAAGTACATTTTTTTATCTTAAAGAAACATGGTGAATAAAAAACCCGGCATGAAAATGCCGGGTTTGAATAAATAAAATAGTACCTTTAGATAAGCTCTTTTAAAGCGATCTCAAAAGCAGTAGCAGACACGCCTGTTTTGCTGTTAGAAGCATTATGAACACGCTCTAAAGCCTCTCTAATTACGTTAGAGGCATCGTTAAAGATCGCTTCGTCAGACATTTCAACTTTGCTGCCCATTAAATAAGCAAATACGCGCGCCATTCCACAGTTTGAGATAAAATCAGGAATAACAGCAGTATGTTTATCGGCATGTTCCATGATACTTCCAAAGAAAATTTCCTTGTCGGCAAACGGTACATTAGCTCCGCATGCAATTACTTCTAAGCCATTGGCAATCATCTCATCAACCTCATGTTGTTGTACCAATCGTGAAGCCGCAGCAGGGATAAAGATCTCTGCACCTGTTTTCCAGATTTTGCTCATCGCATCTTCAAAAGAAATTAAATCTGGAGATACTAATGTATTGTTTTCTCTGTTGTTGAATAAGTCTTTTATTTCTTGAGCGTTAAATCCTTCGGTGTTGATTAATCCGCCTACTCTATCAATAATTCCAACTACTTTAACACCATTATTTGCTAAAAAATAACCTGCCGCCGCAGCAACGTTACCCCAGCCTTGAATGATAGCGCGTTTACCGGAAAGCTGTCCGCCCCAAAGCTCGTAATAGTGTCTTACAGACTCCGCCACGCCGTAACCAGTAATCATGTCGGCCACTCTGTATTTTTTGCTTAAATCAGGTGAAAATGCCGCATTGTCTAAAATTTTAGATACACCATAACGCAATTGACCAATTTGATGGATGCGTTCGTTTTCTTTTGCATGAAAATGGCCATTAATTACACCTTCTTGTGGGTGCCAAACACCTAAATCTTCTGTGAAGGGAATTACTTCATGTATCTCGTCTACATTTAAGTCGCCGCCTGTGCCATAATAATTTTTAAGTAAGGGTGTAACGGCTTTAAACCAACGTTGTAACACTTCTTTTTTTCTTGGGTCTGCAGGGTCGAAGTTAATGCCCGATTTGGCGCCACCAATATGAGGACCCGAAACGGTAAATTTAACTTCCATGGTTTTTGCTAACGATTCTACTTCGCGTTTATCGAGACCTTTGCGCATTCTTGTTCCGCCACCTGCAGCTCCTCCTCTTAGTGAATTTATAACAACCCATCCCTCTGCTTCCGAAAGTTGATCTTTCCATTCGAAAACTATTTCTGGTTGTTTTTCTTCATATTTTTTTAGTAAATCTTTCATTATTAAACGGTTGGGGTTGATGTAAACAAAAAAACCTCCCCGACTTTTACATTGGGAAGGTTACTATTTTTTGAAGAGTAATTAAACTCTTTTAGATTTGATACGAGCTGCTTTACCAGTAAGTGCACGAAGATAAAATAATTTTGATCTTCTAACTTTACCGTAGCTGTTAACTTCTACCTTCTCAATGTTAGGTGAATTTACAGGGAAAATACGCTCAACACCTACGCCGTTAGACATTTTACGAACTGTAAAAGTTTCGTTTGCGCCAGAGCTGTTACGTTGTAATACAACGCCTTGGTAAATTTGAATACGTTCTTTATTTCCTTCGCGAATTTTATAGTGTACGCTCACTGTATCTCCAGATTTGAATGCAGGAAACTCGCTTGTATTGATTGCCTGTTCTTCAACAAATTTTACTAAATCCATGATATTAAGGTGTTAAGCCGATTTTTATACCGTTAAAATCGGACTGCAATATTAGGAAATTTTTTACAAAAATAAAAGTGAAATTTAATTTTTTCCACAATCTTCTCGAAATCCACAATTTATAGTTCCACAATGTTGCTTTTTAGTATGTATTTTATTTGTTTTTAAAGTGTTATAAAAGAAGAGCTACTTTAAAAAAAAAATTATTTTAATAAGTCGGGGCGTCTAATTTCTGTTCTTTTTATAGCTTCTTCGTGTCGCCATTCATTAATTTTTGCTTCATGACCGCTTAAAAGTATATCTGGAACTTTATGTCCACGCCACTCTGCAGGGCGCGTGTATATTGGCGCGTCTAATAAGCCCGCTTGAAAACTATCAGACAAGGCAGAAGTTTCATCATTTAAGACACCTGGAATTAGTCGAACCACGGCATCAACAACCACCGCTGCCGGTAGTTCGCCCCCACTTAGAACAAAATCACCGATAGAAATTTCTTTCGTTACAAAAACTTCTCTAATTCTTTGATCAATACCTTTATAATGCCCGCATAAAATGATGATATTTTTCTTTAAAGAAAGATTATTCGCAATTTCCTGATTAAAGGTTACCCCATCTGGGGTCATAAAAATAACATCGTCGTAATCACGCTCTGCTTTCAGTTTTTCTATACAGGCAGCAAAAGGCTCTATGCCCATTACCATGCCACTTCCGCCGCCGTAAGGGTAATCGTCAACGCTTTTTTGTTTATTGGTTGCGTAATCTCTTAAATTGTGTACATGTATTTCAGCTATTTCTTTCTTCTGCGCACGTTGTAATATGGAATGTGCAAAAGGGCTGTCTAGTAGCTGTGGAAGTACGGTTATAATGTCGAATCGCATGCTGCAAAGATAAACCTTTAAAGTTAAGAATTGGAGAGGGTATATGGTAAAGCTAAAAGCAAATAGTAAGAATTGAGGGCAGAATGTTATATTAAAAATTTATAACAGACTTAAGACTCTTTACGCAGTTGAGACCCAAAGGGAAGGTGTAGTTATATTTCCCGACGTTTATTGGGGCGTGCCCCTGCGGGTCTACCTGTCCCGATTATTCGGGAGGTTATTCACTACAAGTCCTCGCTTCTCTGTGGGCTTTTCGTTTCTATCCTTCACGCGAGTGGAAAGTTGTTCTGGAATTAAATTTGAGGGATGGAACTGCTCAGCTCTGTGAGAGAAATGCGTTTGAAAACTCTTTCCGCAGTTGCGGTAATTGAGGTAATAACAGAAAAACCGACTAACTAGCAGTTCTTCTGTTATTACCTGTCACTTTTGTTTAACCCAAATCGCTTTCCTCCAACTCAAAGATTTCTTCTACAGCTATCCCAAAAACTTTTGCCATTTTTAAAGCCAATACAGTAGATGGAACATACTTTCCAGATTCTATGGTATTAATGGTTTGTCTCGACACCTGAATAAGTTCTGCAAGTTCTGCCTGAGTAATGTTTTTTATAGCGCGTTGTACTCTGATGTTATTTTTCATAAACCGATTCCTCTCTTCTTAATAAGTACAAACTGATGTTAAACTTAAGGATAAAGACTATTAATAAAGTAAAAACATTATAAAATAATATACCAAAAAAGGTGCTGCCATAAAACGCAAGAGTAATTATTATTAAAATAAGATAGCTTATTAAAACAGACCACTGCCAGGACTTCAATCTTAGATAGGAAATGTATTCGTCTTCTTTTTTCTCTTTTGCAAAAGCAATCATTAAAAGACCTGTAATAACTCCAATTAAGGCTAATTCATTGGTTAAATTATAATCATTAAAGTCTAAAATTCCCTGATCTTTTGCGCTATAAAGCTGAAATCCAGGAATTTTAAATTCACCATACATACAAAATAAACCAAGAATAGAAAAAAGTATAAATGCGATCCAACCATATACCTTGTATTGATTGGGCAATAAAAAAGGATTTTTCATTATCAAATAAATTTTACCAAATGTAAAGTTTATTTTACTAAAATATCAAATAAAGCTTACAAAAAGATTAATGTGTTTTACTTTTTAAATTAAATAACTGATAATCAGCAGTAAAAAATTGATAAATTCATTTAAATGGTCCATTGGTCGTGCACAATGGCAATAAGTCTTAGTTTTCCATGTTCATTTTCAAAAACTAAGCGCAAACTCCGCCAATCCATGCCTTGGTATTTAGTATCAAACCCATTAAAATGATATTCTATAAATTCAGCGCTAGGGAAAATTTCTTGTAAATTATTTAGTGAGTTTCCTTGTCCAATTGTTTCGTTAATAGCGATTCTTTCGGCATTTAAATAATCAGCATTGTAAACAAATTTCGACAGGTATTCTTTTACGGTTAGTTGTATTGGGTCTCCTGTTCCATCATAATTGCCCCAGGTTAAAATCCAGTTTTTTTGAATAGATTCTAAAAAGTCTTTGGCTTTTAAGACTTTCGCATGAGCAGGTTCTATATGGCCATAAGGAGAAAATAAGACACCGTTTTTTTCTGAAAAAAATTTGCTAAGTGCCTTATAATCTTCATTTTTTAAGGCAGAGAGTGCTTTGTTGCCCGCATCCTTAATAACATCTTCACTAAGGGGAAGGGTGGCTGACTCCTGTAACGACACTCTATCTTGAGTAACTACATTTTTCTTAGAGTCACCACAGGAATAAAATAATAGAGTTAAGAAAGTTAGACAAATTATTCTTTTCATGACAGCATAACGCTAAGAAGAGGAGAATGGTTTGTTGTGGTTAGAAAGGGAGATTAAATTTGAGGGATGAATTGCCCAAATCTACAGTAAATATTGAACTTAAAGATGGCGCGGAATGGCACAGAAGAATTACTTAAGTCTGTCACAATCTGCGTAAATTTGTGAGAGATAAATGAAGAGAAATATGTCTGAAACCTTATTCCGCAGTTGCGGCCAAAAGAGAAGGCATATAGTTATTTGTTTAACCGTTTTCTTAGTTTTTGACTTTTATTGGGGCATGCCCCTGCGGGCCTACCTGTCCCGATTATTCGGGAATAGCCTTCACGCGAGTGGAAATCAGTTGATTGCTTCTCTGTGAGATAAATTTCTCGCTGCATTTTTCCTGTGGCTAGTTGACTAAGTTTACTCGATAATTCATTCCGCAGTTGCGGCGTAAAAAGGAGCTTATACTCAAAACTAATTAATATCTTAAAAAATCTAAGATTCTAGATAAATATCTAACAAGCCTTCAGGTAATTCTACATATAAAATCCGCTCTTCATCATCTATTTCTATTATAAAATCTTCGTTTAATGGAAATAGGATTTCTCTTTCTTTGTGAGATATTGTTGCAACAAATTGCTGTGGATATTCATTTACTTCAATTATTTCACCTAATTCTCCATGATTTTCGTCAGAAACCAGGTAGCCTTTTAGGTCAGTAAACTCAAAATCTTCCTCATCTCGCTCAGGCATCTTAGTGAGCGGTAGGTACGCTTTTTTCTTTAAAAGGGGTTGCGCTTTATCTATATGATCTATATCATCGAAATAGAAAAGAGCGGTGTTATTGGGGTATACCTTGACTTTAGAAACGAAATAAGGCACTAATTTTCCATTTATATCCACAAACAAAACATCGAGATCAAGATCTTCATATAGGTCAAATTCAAAAAATAATTGAAGTTCTCCTTTTAGGCCTTTTGTTTTAGTGAAATAACCAATGTAAAATGCTTCTTCTGATTTCATGAGTTTATAAATGCTTTTAAATAAAAATAGCGCACCTAAAATAGATGCGCTATTGTATTTGTTTTTATAAGATTATGCTTGCGCTTCCTCTTCTGTTGTATCTGCAGCTGGAGTTTCTTCTGCTGGAGTTTCAACTTCTGCTTGCTCTGCTACAGGCTCTTCAGTAACAACAACTTCTTCAGCAACTTCTTCTGCCGGAGGAGTGTTTTTAGCCGCGATAGCTGCTGCTCTTTCTTCATTTTTCTTAGCTTCTGCTGCTAAAGTAGCTTTTTTAGCTTCAGCTTTAGACGAGCTTAAGCTTTCTTTTTTACCTTCTACTTTACCAGTTTTGCTTTCTAACCAAGCAGCAAATTTAGCATCTGCCTGATCTTGGGTTAAAGCGCCTTTTTTTACACCACCTTGTAGGTGTTTTTTGTAAAGAATGCCTTTGTAAGAAAGAATTGCACGACAAGTATCAGTTGGCTGTGCACCTTTGGTTACCCAATCTAAAGTTTTTTCGAAGTTAATATCAATAGTAGCCGGATTGGTGTTTGGATTATACGAACCTAAACGCTCGATAAATTTACCGTCTCTTGGTGAGCGAGAATCTGCTACTACCACGTGATAAAAAGGTTTGCTCTTTTTACCGAATCTTTGCAATCTGATTTTAGTTGCCATTTCAAATATAATTTATGTATTCAACATAGTTCCCGGAGCTTCATGCTGCGGGGCTGCAAAGATAAACATAAATATGTTAAATAAAAAGCGAAATATAGAATGATTTTCCTGTGATTGATTTATAACCAACAGATTGTACATTTGTTATATGAGAAAAATAGCGGTAGATATGGATGAAGTTCTAGCCGATCCATTGAAAAAATTTATAGAATTATACAATAGAGATTACGGAATTCCCTTAGATTTAAAGTTGGAAGCAGGTAAAGAAATGCATCAACATGTGCCTGAAGAAATAAGTGATAAATGGTTTGATTATATTAATGAGCCGGGTTTTTTTAGAAATCTGGAAGTTATTCCGGGCAGTATAGAGGCTATGAGAACACTTCAATCGAAGTATGATGTATACGTTGTTTCTGCGGCTATGGAGTTTAGAAATTCGCTTATCGATAAACACGACTGGTTGCTTCAGCACTTTCCTTTTATAACCTGGGAGAACCAGATTTTTTGCGGTAAAAAAATTGTGGATGTGGATATTATGATTGATGATAGAATTAAAAATTTTATTAATTTTAAAGGAAGACCTTTGCTTTTTTCTTCACCACATAATATGCTGATCACAGAATATGAACGTGTAAACAATTGGGAAGAGGTATTAGATAAATTGATGTAAAAATGATTATAACAACAACGAATACATTAGAAGGCCATAGAGTGGTGAAATATATTGGAATTGTAACTGGTGAAACAATTATTGGAGCCAATATATTCAGGGATTTTATGGCCGGAATACGCGACATTATAGGTGGTAGGTCTGGCTCCTATGAGCAGGTTCTAAGAGAAGCAAAAGATACTTCGTTAAGAGAAATGCAGCAATATGCTTTTTCTATGGGCGCAAATGCAATTATAGGTGTTGACCTAGATTATGAAACACTCGGAAAAGACGGAGGGATGTTGATGGTTACTGCAAGCGGAACAGCCGTTATTGTAGAGCAATTATAAAGAGAGTATATCTACCAGTTTTAACCAAGCCGGACTAACCTGCTTAATATCTAAGTGTTTAATAGCACTGGCAAATGGGGTATACACAATGTCTTTATGTATTTGGCCTACCATAACTCCAGATTTACCATTTAACAAACCTTCAATAGCTGCAACACCCAACCTACTTGCTAATACACGATCCATACAGCTGGGCTTGCCACCTCTTTGAATGTGCCCTAAAACGGATATTCTAATGTCGTAAGCTGGAAATTTTTCCTTTAAAGTATTTCCTACATTAAAGGCTCCGCCGGCGGTATCGCCTTCGGCCACTACAATAATTTTGGAAAACTTATCCTTACGTCCTGTTTCAAGTTTGTGAACTAAATCATCTATACCAACATTTGTTTCGGGGATTAATATAGCTTCGGCACCTACGCCTATTCCGCTCCTAAGCGCAATTAATCCAGAGTCTCTACCCATTACCTCCACAATAAACAACCTATCGTGCGATTCTGCAGTGTCTCTTATTCTATCTACGGCATCAATTACTGTGTTTATCGCTGTGTCGTAACCAATTGTAAAGTCAGTCCCTGCCAAATCATTATCAATTGTGCCCGGTAAACCAATAATGGACATAGAGTATTCTTCTTCAAAAATATGTGCTCCTGTAAAAGTTCCATCGCCGCCAATTACCACTAATGCATCTATGTTGTTTTCTTTCAGGTTTTTATAAGCCAAGGCTCTTCCTTCTTTGGTTCTAAAACTATCACATCTGGCCGTTTTAAGAATGGTTCCTCCTCTTTGAATAATATTTGCTACCGATTTACGCTCCATCAACATAAAATCGTTTTGGATAATTCCCTCATAGCCTCTCATATATCCAAATACCTGCATGTTATAATATATTCCGGCGCGAACTACGGCTCTTATGGCAGCATTCATGCCCGGAGAATCGCCGCCAGACGTTAATACAGCAATATTATTAATTGTTTGCATGGTTGTTATTTTGAGAATTCTGTTAATCCTTTTTCTAAGTAGGCTAAATATTTTTCTATATTAAACTCCGCTCCAATAGGGGGCGAAATAAGTAGGTTTTCATTTAAGTCTAATAGCACGTAATAAGGTTGAGCGATTGTTTGGAAACGCGTTGCCTGCAAATGCATAAATTTTCTGCCAATGGTGTTTACATCTTTTTTCAAAACTTCTGAATAAAAATGCTCTGACTCGGGAAGAGCAGTTCTATCATCTGTATATAACGAAACAACAATATAGTCTTCTTTTAAAATTTTTAACACCCTTGGATCGGTCCATACACGGGCTTCCATTTCACGACAATTTACACAGCCATGTCCGGTGAAGTCTAAAAAAAGTGGTTTGTTTACGGTTTTTGCATAAGCCAGCGCTTCATCGTAATCGAAGAACCCGTCAATGCCGTGCGGTATTTCGGCTATTTCAGCATATTTTTTAGTCTTGTCCTGCGTGGGTCTGTTTTCGCCTCCGTTTAAGACTACGTAGTCTTGTGTATACATAGGAGGTAGTAACCCACTGATGACTTTTAAAGGCGCACCCCATAATCCCGGAACCATGTATACACCAAAAGAAAAGGCAGCAATAGCAAAAAACAGTCTCGGTACAGAAATATATTTTAAGTCGCTGTCATGCGAAAACTTTAACTTTCCTAATAAATAGAAGCCGATTAAGAAAGCGATGACAATCCAGATTGCCAGAAAAACTTCTCTGTCTAAGATACCCCAGTGATAAACCAGATCTGCAGTAGACAAGAATTTCATGGCTAATGCAATTTCTAAAAATCCTAATACAACCTTTACAGAGTTTAGCCACCCCCCCGATTTTGGTAAGGAGGTTAACCAGCTTGGGAAAATTGCAAAAACCGTAAAAATTAACGCTAGAGCAAGTGAGAAGCCAAACATGGCTATAACAGGAGCCATTAAATCATTTTCTATGCTAACGAGTACCCCTCCAATAATTGGTCCTGTACAAGAAAAGGAAACAACAGTAAGGGTAGCAGCCATAAAAAAGATTCCTGTTAAACCTTTTGAATCAGACTTTTCATCTAATTTATTTACAAACTTGCTGGGTAGGTTTATTTCGAAAGCCCCTAAAAACGAAATACCGAAAATTAAAAGGATAAGAAATATAAAAATATTGAAAAAAGCATCTGTAGAAAGTTGGTTTAAAGCGCTGGCACCCCATATTAAAGTGATAATTAAACCAATAGTAACGTAGATTACAATAATAGAAATTCCATAAATTATTGCGCCTTGTATGCCTTTCCCTTTTGTTTCAGCTCGTTTAGTGAAAAAGCTAACGGTTAAAGGAACCATAGGGTAAATGCACGGCATTAAAAAGGCAAGAAAACCACCCCCTAAGCCCAATAAAAAGATAATCCATAAAGAAGCAGACGAACTTTCAGTGTCGTTAACAGGAACATCACTAACTAGAGGGACATTCGTTTTAACAGAGTCTTCAGTTTTATTTACTGCAATGTCTTCAGCACTTCCAATTTCAGTGAAAACAATATCATCATCTTCTACAACTGTGGTTTCTTGAGTAATGGTGTCTTGAAGTAACTTTGCATTCGTGTTTGACGGATTTATAAACAAAGCTCCGAAAAGAAGAGTGCAAACTAGTAGAAAGTTTTTCATTTAAAAGAAAGTGTGTTTTACAGTTTAATGTAACAAAAATATAATTTTATTTTTAAGCGCTGTGCTCTGAGTTAATTTATGGTTAATATAAATGTGAATACGTTCTGTTTGAACGAGTATTTCAAAAAAAAAGCAGCGAATGCTGCTTTTAAATTATTTTACAGGAATACTAAAAGAAACTTCATCTGGCGGCAAACATTTAGATTCGTCACAAACGGCGAACTCAACCGTGCCTCTTACGGTGGCAGTATTTCCTTTTAGCTTTACTTTTTGTTTAAATATTACTTGTTTAGCGAAATAACTAACTTCCATTTTAAAATTCTTATCATAGTATTTTATAGGCTGCGGCTCAACAGTTTTGCCTACTATTGTATATTCCGAACTTGGTTTAAAAGTGATGGTTGTTTTTTGAGGACCATTAGGTTTTAAAAACTGAGAATATATATGCCACCCTTCGTCGAGCGTTGCTTTTAATTGAATTTCTACTTCGTTAGCGTTAAGTCTTTTGGCACCATAAGCCCAGGTAATTGGTTTTTCCAATTGAGAAAAGGCTGCCGAAGCTGAAAAGACAACCAAACTAAATAATAAAATAAGTTTTTTCATGTCAAGGTATTATATATTCTATTTCTTTAAAATTATAGGAAACAATATCATTTCCTAAATTAACTAATAATTGGCCGTTTTCCGAAACTCCTTCAATAGTTCCTTCAAAAACTTCGCCATTTTGACGGAACCATGATTTTACATTAAATCTATATAGGTTGTTAATGTAAGCTTCTGTTAAAGAGTTAAAATTTTTAGATCTTAACTGTAAATAGGCTCCCTCAATGTGTTTGCAAATTTCAGTTAAAATGGACAATAAATGAACATCCTGATGTAATATTTGTTGCAAAGAAATTGCCTTACTTTCAAGATTATCTTCAAAAGCTTCTTGATTTATATTTAAGCCAATGCCTACTATACTGTGTTTTAAGCCTGTTCCGGACACGATATTTTCAATTAATATACCGCCCAGTTTTTTGTTTTCGAAATATATGTCGTTTGGCCATTTTACTTTTAAATTCATATTAAACAAGGTGTTTAATGCGTTAGTAATTCCTAAACAAATACATATATTTAAGTAAAATTGCTTGTCAACGGGAAGGAAGGAAGGTTTAAGATAAATGGAGAATGTAAGGTTTTTCCCTGGAGCCGACTGCCAAACGGAGTTGAACTGCCCGCGTCCAGAAAACTGCTCTTCTGCCATAATTACAGTTCCTTCTGCTAATGGCTCGGAATTTGACAATAGTTCTTTTAGGAAACTATTCGTAGAATCTACTCGGGGTAATTTGATATAATTTTGACCGATAAATAGCGTCGAAAATGTGTTATTTTGCAAGAGTGGATAATAAGTTTGTCCTACATCAAAATTAAAAATTTTTAATGGTAAAAAAGAAGATTCTCAACCTATCAACACATCTATCTGAAATAGCAATACATGGTATTCAGGAAAAAAAAGGTAACGATATCGTTAGATTAGATCTAAGGGAGCTAAATAGTGCGGTTTCTGATTACTTTGTAATTTGTAATGCCGATTCTGCTACACAAGTGAAGGCAATTGCCGATAGTGTTGAAAAGGAAATTTATAAAGCATTACAATTAGATCCTATTCATAAAGAAGGCTTGGAACACGCTGATTGGATCATTTTAGATTATTTTGATGTTGTAATACATATATTTAAAACTGAAAAAAGAAATTTTTATGGTATTGAAGATCTTTGGGGAGATGCAGAATCAAAATCCTTTCAAAGCGCTTAATTACCTAACTTAAAAAGTATAATGGAAAAAAAGAAACCAACCATAAAGCCGAAGCAGCAGAAACGCATGCCTATGGTGCCTAAAAAACCTCAAACACCTCAAAAATTTAATATTTTTTGGGTTTATGCAGCTATAATTGGTGCAATTTTAGTTGCAAGTTATATGTTTAACGCTGATACATCGAAGGAAGTAAACTACGATGTTTTTGTTAAAGAAATGCTTCAACCGGGCGATGTTAAAAAAATTGTAGCTTATAAAAGTGCAGACTTAGCACGTGCTGATGTTTATATTAAAAAAGAAAAATTAGACGATCCAAAATACAGTACTTATAAGAAGCAAAGTAATTTGGGAGGAGCAGAAACTCCTACTATGTATTTTACTTCACCTTCGTTAGATAATATTCAAAAACAACTGGCCGAAGACCAAAAAGATTTACCTCAAAAGGTTGATCTAAGTTTTAAAACAACTGAAAGTGCTTGGGGAAATCTATTAACGATTTTATTGCCAGTAATTTTAATTATTGTTTTTTGGATTTTTATGATGCGCAGAATGGGCGGCGGAGGTGGCGGTGGCGGCCAGATCTTTAGCATCGGAAAGTCTAAGGCAACTTTGTTCGATAAAGAAAGTCAGGTAAATATTACCTTTAATGATGTTGCTGGTTTAGAAGAAGCCAAGCAAGAAGTAATGGAAATTGTAGATTTCCTGAAAAACCCAAAAAAATACACCAATTTGGGTGGAAAAATTCCTAAAGGAGCCTTGTTGGTTGGCTCTCCGGGAACGGGTAAAACTTTATTGGCAAAAGCTGTTGCTGGTGAAGCTCAAGTTCCTTTTTTCTCTATGTCTGGGTCTGATTTTGTGGAGATGTTTGTCGGTGTTGGTGCTTCTAGAGTTAGAGATTTATTTAAACAGGCGAAAGATAAAGCGCCGTGTATTATCTTTATAGATGAGGTGGATGCGATAGGTCGCGCCCGTGGTAAAAACAGTGTGATGGGAGGAAATGATGAGCGCGAAAATACATTGAATCAGCTTTTGGTTGAAATGGACGGATTTGGAACGGATTCTGGAATCATCATCTTGGCGGCAACCAACCGTCCAGATGTATTAGATGCAGCATTGCTAAGACCGGGACGTTTTGACAGACAAATCTCTATAGATAAACCAGATTTATTAGGTAGAGAGCAGATTTTTAAAGTTCATTTAAAACCAATAAAAACGGCTGGAGAAGTAGATGCCAAAAAATTATCAGCTCAAACTCCAGGTTTTGCGGGGGCCGAAATTGCAAATGTTTGTAATGAAGCTGCCTTAATAGCAGCACGTAGAAACAAAGAATCTGTTGATATGCAGGATTTTCAAGATGCTATCGATAGAGTAATAGGTGGTTTGGAAAAGAAAAACAAAATTATATCTCCAGAAGAGAAGAAAATTGTTGCTTACCATGAAGCTGGTCACGCGATAGCCGGATGGTTCTTAGAGCATGCAGATCCATTGGTTAAAGTTAGTATTGTACCAAGAGGGGTTGCAGCATTAGGATACGCTCAGTACCTGCCGAAAGAACAGTTTCTATATACCACAGAACAGTTAATAGACGGAATGTGTATGACTATGGGTGGCCGTGTAGCAGAAGATATCACTTTTGGAAAAATATCAACTGGAGCTCAGAACGATTTAGAGCGAATTACCAAGCTTTCTTATGCTATGGTAAGTATCTATGGTATGAATAAAAAAGTAGGTCAGGTTTCATTTCATGACCCTCAAAATGAATATAATTTTAGTAAACCTTATTCTGAGAAAACGGCAGAATTAATAGATACAGAAGTACGTGAGTTATTAAATGACGTTTATGCTAAAACAAAGGCATTGCTTTTAGAAAATCAAGAAGGTTTAGAAAAGTTAGCACAAAAATTATTGGAGAAAGAAATTTTATTCCAAACAGATTTGGAAGAGATTTTAGGCAAGAGACCATTTGAAACGAGAACTACTTATGATGAGTTTGTAAATGGAACAGGAGACCAAAAGCCTGCTGCAGAAGGATTAATTCACGATGGTGTAGGTGAAAATACCGATAACGCAAACGATGCTTTAAAAGCGGAAGATTAAATAAAAGTTTGTATATTTATATATTAATGCCCCAATTGGGGCATTAATTGTTTTAAGGCATGAAAGACAGTATCACATCGAAGGAATTAATTCTAAAAAAAATAAGGAAAGCATTACTCGAAAAAAGAGACAATCCTTATCCTAATTTGGAAGACACCCCTTTGTATATTCCAAATGATAAAGAGCTTGAAGTCTTATTTGCCGAGCAGTTAACAGCCATTTCAGGTAACTTTGTTTACTGTGAAAACGGAATAGAGTTTATCGAGAATTTATTGGAACTGGCAGAGAGAAATAAGTGGCAGAAAATTTATTGCTGGGAACCAGAGCTTCAGGCTGTGTTGGCCAAATATGAATTCCCGTTTTATAAAACGGATAAATCATTTGAGCTTGCCGATGTTGGAATTACCTTGTGCGAAGCATTAATAGCCCGAAATGGGTCTGTATTGGTTTCGAACAAAAGTCAGGCAGGAAGACGATTAAGTATATACCCACATCAACACCTCGTTGTAGCAAAAGCATCTCAAATCGTTTTAGATATTAAAGATGGGCTAAAAATAATTAGAGATAAATACGGACTCCAATTGCCATCTATAATTTCAACCATTACCGGTCCAAGTAGAACTGCCGATATAGAAAAAACCTTGGTTTTGGGAGCGCATGGCCCCAAAGAGCTTTTCGTTTTTTTAATAGATGATTTAAGTTAAAAAAAATTAATTATAACCATGTTGTTTTTTTGTTATTTTTAATAAAAATTTTATACATTTAAACTCTATACCAAAACCGTTTTTAGTTTAAATTATGAGTTCTGAAAGCCATTTAAGCTCTGTGATTATTGGAACTGGAAGTTATATCCCAGAAAACATTGTTACAGGAGAATCTTTTATAAACCACCGTTTTTTCGATTCAGGTGAATTATTGGAAAAACCTAATGCCGAAATCATTCAGAAATTCTCTGAAATAACAGAGATTACAGAAAGGCGTTACGCATGTAATCAGCTTTTAAATAGCAATATGGCAGCAATAGCTTGTCAAAGAGCTATTGAAGATGCTGGTATTGATAAAGAATCTATTGACCAAATAATTTTTGCGCATAATTTTGGTGATACTAAACACGGCAGAAACAGAATTGAAATGATTCCTTCTTTAGCTGCTAAAGTTAAAGCAGAGCTAAATATTATCAATCCTGATTGTGTAGCTTTCGATATTATTTTTGGTTGTCCGGGATGGGTTCAAGGAGTAATTCAGGCAAATTACATGTTGAAGAGTGGAGAATCTAAGCGCATTTTAGTGGTTGGTTCAGAAACATTATCCCGCAATATAGATCCTCACGACAGAGATAGTATGATTTTTGCAGATGGTGCAGGAGCGGTAATATTTGAAGCAGAACCTACAGCTGTATTGAAAGGAATTATAGCCCATAAATCGCAAACGTTTGCTGTAAACTATGCATCATTACTAACAATGGGCGAGAGTAGTAACCCAGCCGATAAATGTGGTAATATATACTTGAAAATGAATGGCAGAAAGCTTTATGAGTTTGCTGTTGTTCAGGTTCCTCAAGTTGTGAAAATGGCTATTGATAAAGCCGGGATAACCCCCGACGAAATAAAAATGGTGTTTATACATCAGGCAAACGGAAAAATGGATCATGCAATTATGAAGCGGCTCTTTAAATTGTATGGCAAAGATGATGTGCCTAAGGGAATTGTTCCAATGACTATTCAATGGCTCGGCAACAGTTCGGTGGCAACAGTACCTACTTTAATAGATTTAGTAAAGAAAGGGAAAATAGAAAACTATAATTTACAGGAGGGAGATTATACCATATTTGCTTCTGTTGGCGCAGGAATGCATATCAATGCAGTGGTTTATAGATTTTAAAAGTGTTGATCTTGTTCTAGCTTTTTAGTGAAAACCTCCATGCTGAGGTTTAAAATGCGAGTTAGTGTATAAACTTGACTAAAAGAAGGACAACCTTTGTCATTTTCCCAACCCGAATAAGTAGACCTACTCACGCATATTTGATTCGCTAAATCAGCTTGTCTAAAGCCCTTAGCGCGCCTCAAAGATTGTAATGTTCTTCCTAATTTCATTTGTTTTTAAACCACCATTTCTAAGTTAAACATTTGTCTGTTTAATAAGATCATAACAAGTTTTTTTATAAACGGTTTATGAACATAAACAAAAGCTAAAGGAGTAAAAAACACATAAAAGCAAATCTGTTTTATTCGGGTTTGTTCCAAAAAAAAGCGGATACTCTGTTAAGAGATCCGCTTTTAATCTATTTAAGAAAAATTAACCTTTAAAAGTTTCTTCAACTTCTGCTGCTAATTGCTCATCCACTAAGATTCTTCCACAATATTCGCAAACGATTATTTTCTTACGTTGTCTAATTTCTAACTGACGTTGAGGCGGAATTTGGTTAAAACATCCGGCACAAGCATCTCTTCCAATTGTTGCTACCGCCAAGCCGTTTCCTGCATTTTTTCTTAATTTATGAAATGCAACTAGAAGACGTTCTTCAATGCCTTTTTCAGCTTTTTTGGTTTTGGTTAATAACTGCTCCTCATCTTTTTCAGTTTCAGAAGTAATTACTTCTAATTCAGTTTTCTTAAGCTCAAGATCTTTTTTTCTTAATTCTAAATCTTCAGCAGTTTTATTGTAGTGCTCAGTTTTCGAGTTTAATTCGAATCCGAACTCTTTAATTTTCTTTTCAGAAACCTGGATGTCTAAGTTTTGAATTTCTACTTCTTTAGTTAAAGCATCATATTCTCTATTGTTCTTAACATCTTTTAATTGCGCGTCGTATTTTTTGATTAGGGCTTGCGCTTCTTTGATCTGGTTTTTACGGTTTACTACCGCATCTTCCATATCATCTAATTCCCCTTTGATCTTTTGAATTCTAGTTTCCAATCCAAGAACATCATCCTCTAGGTCAGAAACCTCCATAGGGAGCTCTCCTCTAATTTGGCGGATCTTATCAATTTTTGAATAGATGAGCTGCAGCTCGTCTAATGCTCTTAACTTTTGTTCAACGGTTTGTTCCATTAAATGAAATAATTTATGGGGTTTGTATTATGCTCTGTTTTACGGACTGCAAAGTTACTAAATTTTTCGGTAATAATTTCAATGAGTAAATCGATCGTAAATTGTTCAGTTTCAAAGTGTCCAATATCGGCAATCATGATTTTATCATCTGCATCAAAAAACTCATGATATTTATAATCAGCGGTTATAAAAACATCGGCCCCTGCCATAATAGCGTCTTTTAATAAAAAGCCCCCAGAGCCGCCGCAAACAGCTACTCTGGCGATATTTTTACTTAAAGGTTTTGTATATCTTATAACTTTGCACTGCATAGATTGCTTTAAAAAGCTTAAAAATTCATCGCTGTTTAATGGTGTTGCTAAATTTCCAATCATGCCTGCTCCCACTGAATTAAGTTTATTATCTAGCTTAAGAATATCGTAGGCTACCTCTTCATAAGGGTGCGCTTCAAACAATGCGACGATTAGTTTTCGTTCATCTTGAGTCTTAAAAATAACCTCAATACGTTCTTCAGGCTCTTCAGATCGCACTCCGGGCGTTCCTAAAAAAGGATTAGACTGGTTATTACCTTTAAAAGTGCCCACCCCCGTGCCACTAAAACTACACTCGCTATAATTACCAATATTTCCTGCTCCGGCATTAAAAAGTGCAGATCTTACAAGTTCTGCTTTCCCCACAGGTACATACGTAATTAATTTTCTTAGAATATTTTGTTTAGGAGCTAAAACCCGTGTATTTATCAAACCTAATTTTTTGCTAATCATTCCGTTTACCCCATTTTCTACATGGTCTAAATTGGTGTGAATAGCATAAATGGAAATATTGTTTCGAATAGCTTTCATTACTACTCTAGAAACATAATTTTTATTGTTAAACCTTTTTAATCCCTTAAATACGATTGGATGATGACTAATAATTAAATTAAACCCAGCTTTAATTGCTTCGTCAACAATTGCTTCGGTACAATCTAAAGAAACAATAGCCCCTGTTATTTCTTCATCTCCATTTCCTATAATTAACCCAGAATTATCATAATCTTCCTGATAATTTAAGGGGGCATAATTTTCTAAGTGATGAATTAAAGTGGATAGTTTCATGTCCTAAAATAAGAAAAACCTTGAGGTTTTTAAAGTCTCAAGGTTTAAATATAGCGGTATAAATATTTATTAAAAATTAGGATTACCCATTCTGATCATTTGTAAACTCTCGAAAACCATGCGCTGATTGTATTCAAAAGCCAATGATTTATAGTTTACCAAATCGATAATTGTTCCTATAAAACATAAACCAAGCGTTACAAAGTATAAAATACCCATTCCTATTTGGCCTAATAAAAACCTTGGTAAACCCGGAACAAAGAAGCCTAAAATGCAAAACAAAATCATGTCGTCCGGATTTTTTCTTCTACTTCCATAAACCATTAAAAAATTTCTCAATTGTTGCTCATCAAGCCCAGCGGTGCTCGACTGTAAATAAGCAAATTCCTGCGGTGTAATACCCGGAAGGCTCATAAATGGTGATGACTGATACATAATTATAACTCTTAAGTGTAGGTTTTTCTAAAATAATTATTCTTGGTTAGCGTAATAATTCGGCAAATTAACAGTATTAAAGCCGGTATACCAAACCAATGTGCCTGAAAGCTTTCATTTAAATTTCCTTTGAGGAGCCATGCTATAGATCTGCCGATTCCGCAACCCGGGCACCACTCAACACCTATGCTTGCCAAAGGGCATAAACTAAAGTGATGGTCGCTAGGGTTGGTAAACCACAATAAAACCAATGCAACAACCCAGATCAACAACTCAAAAGAAAAAACATTGAATAGTTTCATGCTGTTTATTAGTTAGATATAATTTGTAACATTATGTTACAACCAAATCAATAATTGTACCTTTGTACTGTGAATATCCGCGACCTCGTAAATCGTTATAAGACTGATGATTCAGTAATTCAGCTTGCTAAAGCTGCCAACCTATCCAAATCTAGAATTCAGGCAAAAGGCTTAGTCGGTTCTTCTGATGTTTTCATAGCTATTGCATCTTATTTTTTATTGCATAAGCCACAGCTTTTTGTACTGCCTGATAGAGAAAGTGCTGCTTATTTTTTATCAGATATTGAGCAGGTACTCGAAACCGAAGATATAGCTTATTTGTTTCCATCTTCGTTCAGAAAAGGGTTTGACTTTACACAACCCGATACATCCAATGTTTTGGCCAGAGCAGAAGTGCTTACCGCATTAAATCATGACACCACTCTAGGGAAAATTATTGTCACATACCCCGAAGCAATTGCCGAAAAAGTGGTGGATCGGACAGTTTTAGAGAAAAATACGCTCGAAATAGCTGTTGGAGCCAAATTAAGTATCGACTTTATCAATGAGTTTTTATTTGAATACGATTTTGAGCGATCAGAGTTTGTATATGCTCCCGGACAGTTTTCTGTAAGAGGAGGAATTGTAGACATTTTCTCTTTTAGCCACGATCTGCCCTATAGAATAGAGTTTTTTGGGGATACCGTTGAAAGTATTCGAACATTCGAAATAGATACGCAACTTTCTGTAGAATCTGTTAAAGAACTAACTATTGTCCCGAATGTTCAGTCCAAATTTCTTACCGTAAACAACATCAATCTTTTAGAGTACGTTCGGCCCGACACTCAGATATGGATAAAAGATGTAGAATTTACGCTTGATATTTTAAAAGCAGGATATAAAAAAGCCACAGAACTGTGGAAAGCATTAAGCGCAGAAGATAAAAACTCAAACCCTTTTTGGCTGGATCCGAAATTTGCTTTTACGGATGAAAAATATTTTGCCGATTTATTACATGAGTTTACATTGGTTGAGTTTGGTAAGCAATTTTACTACAACACCGAACATATAATTCAATTTAATACAAAGCCTCAGCCTTCATTTAATAAAGACTTTAATTTGCTTATTCATAATTTTAAGCAGAATGAAAAAGACGGAGTTAACAACTTTATATTTACAAATTCTCCTAAACAAACGGAGCGTTTATACGCTATTTTAGAAGATATAGACAAATCCGTTTTATTTACACCAGTAAATAGTTCCCTCAGAGAAGGGTTTATAGACCCTCAGCAGCATGCCGCTTTTTATACAGATCATCAAATTTTTGATCGCTTTTATAAATATCAGTTAAAGAAAGGCTATCAGCGAAGCCAAGCAATAACATTAAAAGATTTAAGAGAGTTAAAGCCGGGCGATTTTGTTACACATATAGATCACGGAATTGGTAAATACGCCGGATTAGAGAAAGTGGATGTAAATGGCAAAGTTCAGGAAATGATTAGGCTGGTGTATGCAGATAACGATTTGTTATATGTAAACATAAACTCTCTCAATAGAATTGCTAAATATAGCGGAAAAGACGGAGCGCCCCCTAAAATGAATAAACTGGGTACAGAAACCTGGGATAAACTTAAAAAGAGCACTAAAAAAAAAGTTAAAGACATTGCCCGCGATTTAATTAAACTATATGCATTAAGAAAAGCGCAGGTGGGTACTGCATTTGCTCCGGATGGTTATCTGGAAACTGAGCTGGAAGCTTCTTTTATTTATGAAGACACAGCTGATCAGGTTAAGGCAACGGCCGATGTAAAAAAAGACATGGAAGCGCCACACCCTATGGATCGATTAATTTGCGGAGACGTAGGGTTTGGTAAAACGGAAATAGCTATTCGTGCTGCATTTAAAGCTGTGGCCAACGGTAAACAAGCTGCGGTATTGGTGCCCACCACCATTTTGGCTCTCCAACATTTTAAAACATTCTCTGAACGTTTAAAAGAATTTCCTGTTAAGGTAGATTATATCAACCGCTTCAAAACCAATAAAGAAATTAAAAATACTCTAGCTTTAACCGCCGAAGGAAAAGTAGATATCATAATAGGCACACATCGACTTTTAAGTAAAGACGTTAAGTTTAAAGATCTGGGTGTTATGATTATCGATGAAGAGCAAAAATTTGGCGTAAGTTCTAAAGAAAAATTAAGGCTTTTACGTGTAAATGTAGATACATTGACACTTACTGCTACACCTATACCTCGTACATTACACTTTTCATTAATGGGAGCTCGCGATTTATCAATCATGAGCACGCCTCCTCCTAACAGACAGCCTGTAAACACTGAATTACATGTTTTTAGTGATAAATTAATTCAGGATGCCGTTCAATATGAGATAGACAGAGGCGGACAAGTGTTTTTTATTCACAACAGAGTAAATGATTTAATGCAGTTGGGCGGATTAATTCAAAAATTAGTGCCCAAGGCACGAATTGGAATTGCACATGGGCAATTAGATGGTGAGGCGTTAGAAGATGTAATGCTGAGCTTTATTAATGGCGAGAAAGACGTTTTAGTAGCAACAACCATTATAGAAGCCGGACTGGATATACCAAATGCCAATACAATTATTATAAACCACGCTCATATGTTTGGTTTGAGTGATTTACACCAAATGAGAGGAAGAGTAGGTAGGAGCAATAAAAAAGCTTTTTGTTATTTATTAAGCCCCCCATTATCTACTTTGACGAATGAGGCCCGTAAAAGATTAAGTGCAATAGAAGAGTTTTCAGATTTGGGAAGTGGGTTTAACATCGCCATGCGTGATTTAGATATTCGTGGTAGCGGAAATCTTTTAGGCGCCGAGCAAAGTGGTTTTATAGCCGAGATAGGCTTCGATATGTATCATAAAATTTTAGACGAAGCTATTCAGGAACTGAAAGATGATGAATTTAAAAATCTGTTTAAAGATGAAGAAGCAAGACCTTATGTTAGCTTTACACAGGTAGATACAGATTTGGAAATGTTTATTCCAGACGGATATGTTACCAATATTACTGAGCGATATAACTTATACACAGAGCTTAGCAAAATAGAATCAGAAGCAGGCCTGGAAGCGTTTGCAAAAGCACTTAAAGATAGGTTTGGACCTTTACCAGCCTCTGTAAGTACTATGATGGACGTATTGAGGCTTCAATGGATTGGTAAAAAATTAGGATTCGAGAAGCTGAGTTATAAAAAGAATATTTTAAGAGGTTATTTTATCTCCAATAAGCAGTCCGGATTTTTTGATTCAGAGCAATTCACCAAAATTCTCACCTTTGCTCAAAATCACTCCCGTTTATGTAATTTAAAAGAAGTAAAAAACTCATTGAGAATAGCTTTTGAACAAGTTAATACGGTTGAAGAAGCTATTCAGCTATTAAATATGGTTAATGGAAGTTTTTAATCCCGAAATTTTAAAAACACTGGTTACATTAAGAATGCCTTTTGGAAAATATAAAGGCACTTTCATTTGTGATTTGCCGGAGAGCTATTTGTTATGGTTTAGAGAAAAAGGATTTCCACCAGGTAAATTAGGACAGTGTTTAGCCTTAATGCTGGAGATCAGAATCAACGGACTGGAATATCTTTTAACGCCTTTGAAATAAGCCTTTAAATCCTATCTGCCCATTTTAGGCATGTTTTTCATTAATTGGGCGGCAGCTGCCGGATTAGAAAACTGCTTCATTACTTTGCGCATATCTTCAAACTGCTTAATCAATTTAGTTACTTCTTCTACCTTATTACCTGATCCTTTTGCAATTCTTAATCTTCTGCTTTGCTGAATGCTATCTGGGTTTGCTTTTTCAAACGGGGTCATCGAATTAATAATGGCTTCGATGTTTTTGAAGGCATCGTCATCTAAATCCACATTTTTCATCATTTTTCCAACGCCCGGAATCATGCCCATCAAATCTTTCATGTTACCCATTTTTTTGATTTGCTGAATTTGATTGTAGAAATCGTTGAAGTCGAACTTATTTTTACGAATTTTCTTCTGAAGTTCGGCCGCTTCTTTTTCATCAAACTGCTGCTGAGCACGCTCTACCAACGAAACAACATCACCCATTCCCAAGATTCTGGAAGCCATTCTGTCTGGATAAAAAACATCCAAAGCATCCATTTTCTCGCCGGTACCAATAAATTTAATCGGTTTGTTTACAACAGATTTAATAGATAAGGCAGCTCCACCACGGGTATCACCATCTAACTTTGTTAAAACAACACCAGTAAAATCTAAACGATCATTGAATACTTTAGCAGTATTTACTGCATCCTGACCCGTCATAGAATCTACAACGAATAATATTTCATGCGGATTGGTTTTGTTTTTAACCTCCGTAATTTCAGCCATTAGACTTTCATCAATTGAGAGTCGGCCAGCTGTA
This sequence comes from uncultured Pedobacter sp., assembly GCA_964583395.1. Classification (GTDB taxonomy): domain Bacteria; phylum Bacteroidota; class Bacteroidia; order Sphingobacteriales; family Sphingobacteriaceae; genus Pedobacter. The sequence goes on from CAZOVM010000009.1 coordinate 46,040, forward strand.
TCGATTATAATTACATTATTTCCATTCTTCTTTCCTTCTGCAATACCTTCTTGAGCAATTCCAACAGGGTCTTTACTTTCGGTATTCGCATATACGGGTACACCTACTTGTTCTCCTAAAATTTGCAGTTGATCTACCGCCGCCGGACGATAAACATCTCCCGCTACTAAAAGTGGTTTTTTACCTTTGGACTTTAAAAAATTTGCTAATTTTCCAGTAAAAGTTGTTTTACCGGCACCATTTAATCCGGCAATTAAAATAATAGTAGGGTTTTGATTTAAATTAAGTTCCGATGCATCTCCTCCCATTAAGGCAGTTAACTCATCGTTCATAATTTTGGTCAACAATTGCCCTGGAGAAACAGATGTTAAAACATTTGCACCTATAGCCTTTGTTTTTACTTCGTCAGTAAAGGTTTTGGCCGTTTTATAATTTACATCGGCATCTAAAAGCGCTTTTCTGATTTCTTTAAGCGTTTCTGCAACGTTTATCTCAGTAATAGTGCCTTGACCTTTTAATACTTTAAACGCACGATCAAGTTTATCCTGTAAATTTTCAAACATAGTGGGTAACAATTATTAGCTGGTAAAGCTACAAAAAATTCAGCTTATAGTTGTTTTATACAGATTTATCCAATAAAAAAACCTAAAACAACTATCAATCATTTATTTGAGTAACTAAAAAGTTACCTATCTACTAATGAATTAGTATTGTTATTAATAAATTAGTAGTATGTTTGACTATTAAATTTTTAGAGATGGTAAAATTAGCAAAAAGAGAAGAGCAAATAATGCAGGTTTTTTGGGATGTGGAAAAAGCATTTATTCGTGACATAATCCCTATGTTACCCGAACCCAAGCCTCATTACAATAGCGTAGCAACAATGGTTAAAATTCTTGAAGAGAAAGGATTTTTAGATCATGAAGTTGTAGGTAATATGTTTTGTTATTTCCCTCTAATATCTAAAGAAGATTATCAGAAGCATGCTTTAAAGGATGTTGTAAACCAGTATTTCGGAAATTCTTATCCCCGCATGTTGGCATTTTTTGCAAAAGAGCAAAATATGTCAGATTCAGAGTTAAACGAAATTATTGACATTCTTAAATCAAAGAAATCATGACAATGTACATTCTTAATGCGGCTATTGTATTAGCCGGATGCTTAGTTTTTTATAAGCTTTTATTAGAAAAAGAGACTTTCTTTCCAATGAATAGATATGTATTAATGGTGTTTTTAATACTCTCATTCGGATTGCCTTTTATGCCAATTTCTGATAAATATTCTATTAAGGAGGCGATGTTGTATAAAATTCAATCTAAAGAGCTTCCGTCTGTTTCTAAAGAAACTGCAATAAAAGAGTTTTCAAACATTATCAATCATAGCACGTCCGAAACTACTTCGGTTATCGCGCCTGCACCAGAGTCTGCCGGGATTGACCTTGCCCAAGTAATTTTCTGGATTTATTGGGCTGGTGTAATCATTTTCGGATTAAATTTTTTGATACAGCTAGTCTCGTTATTAATTAAGTCATACACGAACCCGGTAATTAATGACGGTAAATTTAGAATTGTTGAGCTAAGTGGAGATCAGGCTCCCTGTTCTTTTGGGAATACTATTTTTATTAATCCGGAGAAATATGATTGGGATACCTATAGCCAGATTATTTTGCACGAAAAAGTTCATATAGAGCAAAAACATAGCATCGATATACTAATTGCCGAATTAGCACTTATTTTCCAATGGTTTAATCCGTTTGCATGGATGTATAGAAGAACACTGGAGAACAATTTAGAATATTTAACAGATAGTGAATTGGTTGAAAAGAAAAATGTAGATCAACAAAGCTATCAATTAAGCTTGGTTAAAGTATCGGCCCCACATCTACCCTTAAATTTAACCACCAACTACAATCAATCAATTCTTAAAAAAAGATTATTAATGATGAATTCTAAGAAATCAAACATTCATACTATATGGAAGTATATATGCATTATTCCGCTTTCTATCGTTATGGTTAGTTTATTAAATGATCCGTACGCAAGAGCCAACAATGTATCGCTTGCAACAAGCAGTAGTGAAAATATTAAAGGAGAATGGCGTGGAAAGATTCGTGGAAATGCAATAAATATAAAATTTATGACAGAAGGAGCACGAAATAATTCTTTGTCTCATGATTTCTCGCTAAATGAGTTTAATAGTTTACCCGAGACCGGAAATTTTAAATTAAAAAGACCTGCCGGAACAGTAAATTTTACAGGTAAAATGACCGAAAAAGAAGGGTCTGGCAATTTTGTTTTTGAAATAAATGAAGATTATAGAAAAGCAGTTTTGAGCAAAGGAGTATACGATTTAGACGAGGATAATTATTTGTTGTTTTTTACATTAAACCCTGAGCTAAAATATATAGACTCTTTAAATAGAGTAGGGTTTAAAAGCATTAAAGCGAATGAATTGATAGCCATTTCAGCATTAAATATTAGTGTAAAATATATAAAAGAATTAAAATCTGCAGGTCTCGAAAATATAACTTTACAACAGATTATTCCACTAAAAGCAATGAATATTGATCACAATTATATTGCACGTATGCGGAAGTCTATCAAGAAAGATTTAAAGCCAGAAAATCTAATTTCTTTAAAAGCTTTGGGCTATGATGAGCATTCATTTGCGAATAAAAATGCGGAAGATATAAATTTGGATAATCTTACTTTAAATATTTTCTCTACAAAAGGAGATAAAGGTTATAAAGGAAATAAGGGTTATAAAGGGAATAAAGGCGCTAAAGATTTCGATTTAAGTGAATTTGAGCAATCAATGGCCAATTTTGCCCAAAATATAACCAAAGATGCATTGAAAATTGCAGGTAATAGCATCAGCTTGAGTGCAAATATTACCAAAGCTTTTGAAAACATAAATTTTGAAGAAATAGCTTATCAAGCTATTAAACCAAGCCCAGAATATATCAAGAGCTTTAATGATATAGGATTCGATCTTAATGAAGAGGGCGCAACCACTTTAAAGGCTCTAAAAATAGAAGCCAAAGACGTTAAAGGTTATATGGATTTAGGCTTCAAGAATTTAGATCTAGAACATGTTATAACAGCAATAGTGACCGGAACTTCTGTAAACTATATCAACGGATTAAAGAAATCAGGAAAGTCATTTAATACCTTAGAAGAATACGTTGAATACAAAGTAACACCCCGATTTAACAATAATAACTAAATAATTTTCCATTCATTTTTAACGACTTAATGAAGTCGTAGGGGATTATTATGTTAAATTTTTCCCCTGCGTGCAACAATCAGAACCTATAACCAGTCTTATACACACAAACAACCTATGAAAAACTTATTACTATTGCTTACTTTGCTGTGCGTGGCACATGTAAGTAGCGCCCAGTTAACTGTAGATGCTAAAAAGCTCCCTGCTAAACGGACTTCTATTACCCCTAAAATAGACGGGGTCATTGAAGAAGATGTTTGGAGCAATGCTCCGGTTGCCGATAAATTTATTCAAAACAGACCTACCCCAGGTTTATCAGAGTCTTACGATAAACGAACCGAGGTAAGATTTCTGTATGATGATTTTGCAGTATATGTAGCGGCGAGGATGTACGATCATCCAGACAGCATTGCCCGTGAATTAGTGGGTAGAGATAACATCGGGAATGCAGATTTTGTCGGCGTCGTTTTCGACACTTTTAAAGATGGCATTAATGGATATGGATTCTTTGTTACTGCTGCGGGCGTTCAATTTGATGCCAAATATTCTCAAACCGGAGGTGAAGATCCTAATTGGAATGCCGTATGGGAAAGTGCTGTAAAAAGAGATGAATTGGGCTGGGTTGCCGAATTTAAAATCCCTTATTCAGCGTTGCGATTTGCAAGCACAGATGTTCAAAACTGGGGCTTAAACATTACTCGTAAAAGAACAGGGTTTAATCAGCAATTTTTCTGGAATCCCGTTGATCCGAGAATTAGCGGATTTATTAACCAAAGTGGTGTTTGGGAGGGATTAAAGGACATTAAAGCACCTATAAGATTGTCTTTTAGTCCTTATGTGTCTACTTTCGTGAGTCATTTCCCGAACAATGTTCCAGGAGTAAAAAATACTACTTCATCTATTAATGGCGGAATGGATGTGAAGTACGGAATTAACCAAAGCTTTACGCTCGATTTAACATTAATACCAGATTTCGGGCAAGTGCAGAGCGATAATAGAATCCTTAATTTAACGCCGTTTGAGGTTAGATATGATGAGCGTAGACAGTTTTTTACAGAAGGAACAGAATTATTTAGTAAAGGAGATTTATTTTATTCGAGAAGAATAGGAAACGATCCGTCTTATTATCACAATATAGAAAGCTCTTTAAAGCCAGGAGAAGTAATTTTGTCATCTCCATCGCAAAGTAAATTAATCAATGCAACAAAAATATCTGGACGTACAGCCAAAGGACTAGGAATAGGATTTTTTAATGCAATAACAAATAAAATGTTTGCAGAAGTGGTAGACGCAAATGGTGTGAAACGAGAAATTGAAAGTCAGCCATTAACCAATTACAACGTATTTGTGGTAGATCAAACATTAAAAAATGCCAGTAGCGTTTCTTTAGTAAATACCAATGTAATTCGCCAGGGTAGTGCTTATGATGCTAATGTTACAGCTTTCTTATTCGATTTAAAAGATAAAAAGCAAACTTATGGAGTGCGTGGCGATGCAAAGATGAGCTATATAACCAATCCTGTAGGACCAAGTACAAATGGTTATAGTTATTCGTTGGCATTTGGAAAGCAAAGCGGTAATTTTTTATGGGAATATGAACAAGAACTAGCGGATCAGAATTATGATCCTTCCGATATGGGTTTTTATACCAATAACAATTTCTTTGACCAATCTTTAGAGGCAGTTTATAAAGTCTATAAACCAGGAAAATGGTATAACCAGATGCAAGGATATATTGCATCAGAGTATTCACGTAAATTTAAAGCAGGCGATTATCAATATTTTGGAATATATCCAGGCTATTATGTTCAGTTTAAGAATTTTTGGTCGGCAGAGCTAAACTTACAGTGGAATGCAGAAGGCAATGACTTTTATGAATCTAGAGGAATGGGCGTGTTTAAAGAACCAGAGAGCTATGGTGCTGCGTTATATATAAATCCGAATAGAACCAAGGCCTATAATTTTGGGGGTAATATCAGATTTCTTCGTAAGAAATTGATGAATGGAGCAAATTATAACTATTATTTTTTCCAAAATTTAAGGCTTTCAGACAAGTTTGCAATAGGGTTGGACTTAGGATATAATCCAAGCTTTAATTATGTAAACTGGGTGGCTAGAGATGGAAATAGAGCAGTTTTTTCGAGATATGATAGAAACACAGTTGAAAACTCGTTTGACACTAAGTTTTCATTCAACGATAGAATGGGAATTAATGCAAGAGTTAGACATTACTGGTCAGATAGACGAAATAAAGAATTCTTTTACCTGAATTCTGACGGCCGATTAGATCCATATAACGGAGCGCCTATAAATAATGCCGACAGAACGTATAATGTATTTAATATTGATTTAGTTTATACGTGGGTGTTTGCTCCTGGAAGTGAATTAAGTGTTACTTATAAAAATGCAGCAGAATCTAGCCAACAATTGCATAGAAAGCGTTATTTTAATAATTTTGATTACATTGTAAATGCACCTCAAATTAATAGTTTGTCTATAAAAGTATTATACTTTATCGATTATCTGGATTTGAAAAAGAAGTAAAGGTGTTTTGTAACTCAACTCAACTAATGTTTGAAATAGCTTACTGTAAATAAAATAATGAAGACTAATATTACGGCCTATTGGCCGTAATATATTTGATATAGTTTCTTTTCTAGCGCAACATAATGTTTAATTTGGTCTCTAAAGTTCAAGAATAAGTTGAACTGAACTACTGAATGAAAAGTATAATTTTAATGCTGTTAGGCATCTTGCTGGTAAACAGCTCTTTTGCTCAATCGGAACAGAAAAAGAATCTACCCGCGGTACGAACAACCTTAACACCTAAAATAGATGGAAAAATAGACGAACCGATTTGGGATAAAGCAGGTATTGCCAGCAATTTTGTGCAAATGAAGCCCAATCCTGGAAAAGTAGAAGCAGAGAAGAATAAAACTTTGGTGAAGCTACTTTATGACGATGAAGCAATCTACGTGGCGGCAAGAATGTATGATCATCCCGATAGTATTGTAAAGGAGTTGATGTCTCGTGATAAGATTGGAAATGCAGATTATTTGGGTATAGTGTTCGATACGTTTAACGACGGAATTAATGGTTACGGTTTTTTTGTAACCGCAGCAGGTGTACAGTTTGATGCGAAATATTCAAATAGTGGAAACGAAGACCCGCAATGGAACGCCGTTTGGGAAAGTGCAGTAGTTAGAGACGAACAAGGATGGGTCGCAGAAATGAAAATTCCCTATTCAGCACTAAGATTTTCGCCTGATAAAATTCAGGACTGGGGATTGAATATGGTTCGTATGAGAACTAAATTTAATGAGCAGTATTTTTGGAATCCAGTAGATCCTAAGGTAAATGGTTTTATTAATCAAAGTGGTATACTATCTGGTTTTGAGGATATTAAAGCGCCTATACGTCTATCTTTTATGCCATATGTTTCCGCATTGGCTAGTCATTATCCGCACAATATAACCGGATTAAAAAATACAACAACATCATTGAACGGCGGAATGGACGTAAAATATGGGATCAATAATAGTTTCACATTAGATTTAACGTTGATTCCAGATTTTGGGCAGGTGCAGAGCGATAATATAATTCTCAATTTGACTCCTTTTGAGGTTAGGTATGATGAACGACGCCAGTTTTTTACTGAAGGAACTGAGTTATTTAATAAGGGAGATTTATTCTATTCGAGAAGAATAGGGAATTCTCCTTCCTATTATCACAGTATTCAATCTCAACTAAACCCTGGAGAAACAATAGTTTCTACCCCTATAGAGAGTAAACTGATTAATGCAACAAAGATATCAGGACGTACTACAAAAGGTCTCGGGATAGGGTTTTTTAATGCTATTACCGACAAGATGTTTGCTACGGTAGTTGACCAAAATGGGGCGGAAAGATCGATAGAAAATCAGCCTTTAACTAACTACAATATTCTGGTATTAGATCAAACTTTAAAAAATGCCAGCAGCGTTTCTTTTGTGAATACCAACGTAATTAGACAAGGCACTGCTTATGATGCCAATGTTTCTGCGTTTTTATTTGATTTGAGAAACAAAAGTCAGCGTTACGGCTTGAGAGGTGATGTAAAAGCAAGCTATATCAGAAACCCGCTTGAGGAAAACTCTAATGGCTATAGTTATTCTTTATCTTTCAGAAAACTGAGCGGAAACTTCACCTGGTCTTATACGCAGAGTTTGGCAGATCAAAAATTTGATCCTTCAGATATGGGTTTTTATACCAACAACAACTTTTTTGATCACGATGTACGATTGTCTTACAATATATACGAACCCGGAAAGTGGTACAATAGCATGGAAAGTTATTTGTTTGCCAACTATTCTAGAAAATTTAGAACGGGCGCTTATCAAGAGTTTGGTTTTTATGCAGGACATAAAATAACATTGAAAAACTTCTGGACGGTAGATTTAGATCTTGACTATAACGCTGCAGGAAATGATTTTTATGAGTCAAGAGGATTAGGCGTATTTAGAACTTCACCAAGCAAAGCTATTATTGCCTATGTACATCCAAATAGAGCATTGAACTATTATATAGGAGGGAGTGCCCGGTTTACTAGCCAAAAAATGATGGATGGTAACGGCTATAATGTCAACGTTTATCAAAACTTACGTGTTTCGGATAAATTTTCTTTAAACTTAGAATCTGTCGTTAACCCTAGTTATAATTATGTTAACTATTTAACTTCTAACGCTGGTAGAGCGGTATTTTCAAGATATAATAGAAATACCGTAGAGAATTCAGTTGGCGTTAAATTTACTTTTAATGAGAAAATGGGGTTAGACACCAGAATTAGACATTATTGGTCAGACAGACGGAATAAAGAGTTTTATTATTTGAATGTTGATGGAGGCTTGGACCCCTATAACAATTCACCAATTCAAAATGCAGATCAGACATTTAATATTTTTAATGTCGATTTAGTGTATACATGGGTGTTTGCCCCAGGTAGTGAATTAAATGTTACTTATAAAAATGCGGCCCAGTCTAGCCAGCAATTTCATAGAAAGCGCTATTTCAATAATTTTGATCACATACTAAATGCACCTCAAGTTAACAGCTTATCTATAAAAGTGTTGTACTTTATAGACTACTTGGATTTGAAAAAGAAAAAGTAATTAACGAGGAAAAACAACTACAAAACCCATTGCAAGCGTTTGGTTGGCCTGTATTTTTAAATCAGTATCCCGGTCGTACAGCCCAACACCAGTAAGGGTTACATTTAAATAACGATTTACTTTTGCCGTTATAGTTACATCTAATCTATGGTCGATGTGGCCTAAGTTGTCGTAAGGAATAAACATATTGTATTTGGCTTTCAAATTCGTGTTTTCCATGATATCCTTATCATAATTACTTACAATTTGAAATGCCAACTCATTTCTAAAATTATCACCATGTTTAACACCAAAGTTTTTAGGGTTGGTAAGATATAAATCTTTATCTAATACAAATGTTTGTCGAGCAGTTCCGGTACCTATTCGGGTCGAAAAATATTTGTTAGGACGATATTCAAAACCGATACTTTCTGTTAAATATCCGGGCGACATAAATCTGGAAGTTAACGTTGCTATTTCATTACCTGACGCATCTTTTGTATAGGCAAATCCATTGTCGAATTGTGATTCAAAGTTGATAGATCCGAAAAAATACCAGTTTTTAGATAGTTGAATGGCAGCTTTGTTATCCCAATACATCCTATCAGTTGTCTTTTTCTGAAGCTGCCCTTTGTTTCTGATTTTGCCGTATTGTAATATTAACTCGTTGGCATAACTATAATTATCCTTTTTATATTCTGATTTATGATTAAGAAGACCACCTACGGCCAAACTGTTTACTCCACCACCTTTCCAATTGTCACTAAAAGAAGCTTGATTTATATTTATACCAATAGAACTTTTAGTACTCCAGTAATTAATTTTAGCTCCTACAACCATTGGTGTTGTCTTAATAGGCTCAAATGCCAATGGCAACGCTCTAGTAGGTAGTGGATTGCGACTCAGTTCTAATGTATAATTTTCTGTCTTAATATTTAACGTGTCAGTTTTTTGAGCAAAACCCACCCAAGAAAAAAACAATAATACAAGACTTAAGACTATTCCCTTCATTAGTACAAATTAAAAGAAAAAGGATGGATATAAAAATTGAAATCTTTATTTTAATGAAACCAGCCAAATATTTTACACTGATTTAAATAATTTAAGTTATGTTCATGTTTTAGATAAGGATTCTTAACTTATAACAAAAGAATGAGCTTAAATAATCGGCTTATCAAATATTTACCAGTTATCGGCAGCGCCCTCTTTAGTTGTCTTTAAATTCGGCAATCTAAATGCAGCGGGTGCTCTTTTATACGATGCGTAACTGTTTTTTATAAAGATAGACAAGGTGTAATCAGAGGCGCTAAGAATGAAGTTGTATGTTGGCCGATATTGCTGCATAAAATCAGTTAACTCAGGATCTTTAATATTCAGTACTCGGGTTACCATATCTGCGTTAAATTTATAGTCAATTAATCGATCTCGGTAATCTCGTTCTAATATCTTTTGCAAATAACGGGAGTTTCTTCCCTGTTTACTTAACAAAGCAAAAATTGCATCGATACTAAGTCCAACGGTTGCATTACTAACTGAGAAAACGTCTTTAACAACTCCTTTGTCCGTATCTCGCTTGTATTCCTGGCGTGTTCTTAAATACTGAGCCATTGGATCTAGCTTGTCGCCCATAATATTCACACGCTCTATTTGAATGGCTAAGGCCGTTAATTGAAAGTAAATGGCTGATTGACCGTTATAAATAATTGTATCTAAAGCATACCCTTCTTTAGCGGCATAAATAACATCACCTTTGTTTGCTTTTATTGTAAACTCACCTTTCGAGTTATTGTAAATACCCTCCTCGGTATTCTCATTGTAAATATAAACTTGCGCTAAACGCTGGTTGTTGCCCTTACTTAAGGCAAATCCACGTACTGTTTGAGCGTGTGCACAAATTGCAGTTGTATAGAGAATGAAGAAAAAAACTATTCTAAGCATGAAAAAGCAAAGCTAATGTTTACAACATTTAGAATGTAGTATATTAACATTATTTAACGACAATTAATGACTGGCCAATTTTTATTCCGTTGTCCAATAAATTATTTAACCTTTTTAGTTCATCAACAGTTAGATTGTATTTTTTAGAAATACTAAACAAGGTGTCGCCTTTTACTACTACATATTTACCCTTATCTGAAGCGTTTTTTGCGGAGTTAAATTTTTGATTTTCATTTGGAATATTTTTGTTTATCTCAGCAAAAACCCGGTCTTCCCTTATCAATTTTTCTCTTTCTGTTTCGGGTAAATCATATTGATAAAGCTTATATCTATCAATAATTCCAATTAATAGCTCTGGATATTTTGGATTGGTTGCATACCCTGCTTGTTTTAAGCCTATAGCCCAATTTTTATAATCGTTTTTGTCTAACTCAAATAGGGCACTGTAACGCTTTCTTTTTAAAAATGTACTGTGATCCTTAAAAGACTCTTGTGGCGTTTTATAAACTCTAAAGCAGTCATTCTTTTGGTCATCGTCTTTATAATATATTTTGCCGTTCCAATCTGTAGTACATTTTATTCCGAAATGATTGTTTGCAAAACGAGCCAGCTCACTATTGCCGTTCCCCGATTCAAGTATACCTTGTGCTAAGATGATACTTGCGGGAATTCCATTAGCATTCATCTGCGAAACGGCAATTTCTTTATATAGATCAATATACGTTAAAGTAGTATGACTGATAAATTGATCTGTATTTTTTTTGGCTACTTTCTCTATTTTTTTGTTGTTTTTGGAATATTTTCTACTTCCACACGCAGAAAAAAAGATGATAGCAAGAATAGCAAGTATAATGTTTCTCATTAATATTTTAATTTTTGACCGGGTTGCAAAATAATGGACTTAAGCATATTTTTCTGCTTTAATTTTACCGCAGTGGTCCCTAATTTTTTCGCAATGGAACTTAAATTGTCATTCTTTTTTACTACGTAAATTCTACCTGAAGCAGCTTTTTTTATAGGCGTTATTACTTCAACCGGTTGTTCTTCTTCAACATAATCCTCCGGGTAATCATCGTATTCATATAGCTTATATTTGTAGATAATTGCAATTACTTTACTGGCCCACGACTGGCTGGCTGCATACCCTCCATTTTGAATGCCTTTAGCCCAGGCTTTATAATTGTAAGTCGATAAATTGTCGAACAGCTTATTATAAGCAGGCTTACTGGCGAGAAATTCTGTGAAATGCTCGTAAGATTCTTCTACATGTCCGTAATCTTTGTAAGCGGATTTGATTTCCTTGTTACTGTTTTTCCCTTTAATGCCAAAATGATTGTTTAAATGGCGGGCAACTTTACTTTTTCCGGCTGCCGATTCGTGTATGGCTACGCCAAGTATAATGCTGGCCGGAAGTTTTTTCTCACGCATTAAATTCTGCGCTATAGGAAGGTGTTCTTCTATATAATCTTCTATGTCTTGACTAAAAGAGATTAAAGGAAAACAGAATAGGACAATTAATAAAGTAAAATACCGCATAATTATTTTTTTCTCATTACAAATAACCCATCTCTAACGGGCAAAATAAGCTTTTCAATTCTTTGGTCTGCTTTTATTTTTTCATTAAAAGCATGGATGTTTTTTGTGTCCGAATCTTGTGCTCCAGACAAAATTTTTCCACTCCACAATACGTTGTCAACGATAATTAATCCGCCTTTTCTGACGTTATCAATTACCATGTCGAAGTATTTTCCGTTATTTTTTTTATCCGCATCAATAAATACTAGATCCCAATTTTCAGAAAACGCTCCTAGAGTCTCAGTGGCATTTCCAATTATGTAATTTATTTTTTCTGAAATTCCAGAATCTAAAAAATAACCCCTTACCCGATCTTCAAGTTCTTCATTTATATCTAAAGTGGTAATTCGGCCATCTTCACCCAGCCCTTCGGCCAAGCACAAAGTGGCATATCCAGTAAACGTTCCAATCTCTAATATATTTTTTGGAGAACATAATTTACTAAGCATACTCAATACTCGACCTTGATAATGTCCGGAGAGCATTCTTGGCATTAAAACTTTTAATTGAGTTTCTCTATCAATCTTTTTTAACAGGTCAGACTCAGGCTCACAATAATAGGTTAAAAGGTTCTCTTGATCCATAAAGTTAACGAGATTGATCCATAAAATATTGCAAAATTAGGGTGGCAGAAATGGTGTCTACTAATGACTTGTTAGCCCTGTCCTGCTTTTTAAGACCACTTTGTAAAATGGTTTGATGCGCAATTTTTGAAGTAAAACGTTCATCCATCCAATGTTGCGGAATAGCAGGAAATTCTTTCTTTAAAGTTCTTGAAAAACCCACTACATGCTGAGCGTTTTCTGAAGGGCTACCATCCATTTGTTTGGGATCGCCCAGTACAAAAGCATCTACTTGCTCTGTTTCCATGTACTTTTTTAAAAAAGAAAGTACATCCTTAGGATGTATCGTATCTAAGCCGGTTGCTATAATTTGTAAAGGGTCAGTAACCGCAATACCAATTCGCTTTGTTCCATAATCGAAGGCAAGTATTCTTCCCATATTCGATGTAAATATAGGGTTTTGAAAATTTACTGCTTCATATTAATGCGGTTAACAGCAGCCCGGCTAGCTCGTAGCTCTTTTAATTTCATCAGAAGCACTGCCACTATTGCGTTTAATAGACTTGAGTTTTTTGCCAAATAAATAATTAAAACCAAGGGTAAAAACTCTCGAATCTCTCATGTTTATAAAGTATTCGTAAGCATTTGGAAAATCTGTATACCCTTCCATTGCTAAAGAGTAAAAAATATCTCTGGCCGAAAATCTAAATGTTCCATTTCCTTTTAAAACCGATTGTGAAAGCCCCAAGGTTAACTGTCCGGTAGGTGTTAATATTTCTTGTAAATCATTTCTTGCTTTTGTAGTGTAAAAGCCAGATAATTCGGCATTTAGTCCTTTGTTCAACTTAAATGCTTGACTAATATTGGTGTGAAGTTGATTGATATTACTAGAATAGTCTATTCCGTGATACCCAACCATTTTTTTATGATTGAAAGTACTTTGCCCAGACACAGACCACCACCTCGTTATGTCAAACTGTGCTGCAACTGAGAGTCCAATATTTTGTACTTTTCCTACATTTCCTTCTGCATATACCAAAATGTCATCGCCTTTATCGAAAAATAACTGCGAAAAATAGTTTTTAGTATTACTATAAGATAAGCTTGTAATTAAAGTGCTGTTCCAAGAATGGGTAATGTCAAAATTCCAGCTATGCTGAGGTAAAAAGTATGGGTTTCCCTGTGTATGAGTGTATTTGTTGATAATGAAAACTACCGGATTCAATTTTTGATAGGCGGGTCTGTCTATTCTTCTGCCCGCAGTGAATGAAAGCGTATTCAACGAATCTAACTGATAGGTGGCAAAAGCGGAAGGGAATAAATCATTGTACGATTTTGAAAACGTAGAGTCTGGTTTTAGAATATTGCCTTTTTGATTTCCTCTGTAAAAAGTGTTTTCATATCTGATGCCAACCTGCGCACTCAATTTCCCTCTTTTATAATCAAAAGTGCTATATGCAGAATTTATGTATTCATTGTATAAAAAATGGTTGCTTTTGTTGTAGTCTTTGCTCCAGTTTGAGCCATCAAAAGCAGTATAATCGGCTAAATTATCGGTTGTGATAGAGGATGATTTTAAACCAGCTTCGAATTTTTTTGAGGGATCAATATTTAAAGAATAATCTGTTTTTAATGCGGTTATTTTTAAGCTAGTAGGTATTGTCCCCATTGATGCTGTTTGTGTTGCCAACCCGCCAATGAGCTGATTATAGAAATTTTGTTTGTTGTCAATTTTATAATTCAACACATCAAAATCTGCGGAGATCTTTTGATTACTGTTTAATTGATGACTTGCATACAATTGAATTGCTTGATTGTTAATTTTATACCTAGTATCACTATTTGTAATAATTGTAGAATCAATCACTCCATTTGTGCCTAACCAATCGGCGGTGCTGTTTCCTGCTCCTTTTCTTAACCCTATTAAACCGCTTGCCGATATGCCGAACTGTGTGTTTTCGGATAACAGAAAATCTGTTCCTAGTTTCAGGTTATTTGTTGTATTGGCACTTGTAATTTTGGAGGTTTGATCTAGCGTTGCGTTTATTTGATGATTTGGTGTATAATAATCCCTTATAGCATAAATGTCGCTTAAGGTTTTGTTCAACCCGGAACTGTAATTCAGGAAGGTATTAAATTTACCTTTTCTTAAATTTAAATTGAGTGCGTTGTTGTTTTTATAATAGATTCCTGAGCCTCCGGTACTACTTAAATTACCGTTAAAACCCTGCTGAATATTTTTTTTGGTTTTGATGTTAATAATACCAGCATTCCCGCTTGCATCGTATTTTGCAGAAGGACTGGTTATTAATTCAATTTGATTTACCTGTGAAGAATTCATGCTGGACAATAGGTTGCTTAAATCTTCTCCCGAAAGATAGGTAGGTTTGTCGTCTATTAAAACCAGTACACGTGGTTTTCCTTGTAAGGCTATGGCTCCGTTTCTGTCGACAGAAACCCCTGGCGATTTCTCTAAAACATCTAATACAGAGGTGCCAACATTTGTAATACTGGCATCAACATTAATAATGGTTTTTCCTTGTGCCCGTTGTATTAACTGCTTTTTTGCAGTAACAGTTACTTCTTTTATTTGCGCTGATTTTGTTGTAATTAATATATTTATAAAGCGGGTTAGTGTTGGTATCTCAAATTTTACAGGAACATTTTGTTCAAAATTTATTGCTTTTGCTATAATGTAGTAAGACCCATTGGCACTTAATTCAACTTTTGCTAAGCCATCTCGATCCGTAATTAATGATTTGAGTATTTTTTTTTCAGAATTTGAATAAATCTCTACAGTAGCATTTTCTATTAATTTTTGGTTCTCGTCCATAACACGAACAGTAATTGGGTTTACTGCCGTGTTTTGGGCGATAGATAGATGTGGGGCTATATAAGCGATTAATAGAATTATAATTAATTTTTTCATGGGTTTGTATTGTCAATAATTTGATGTAGCATACATCGCAACGTATGAATGTCATCACAGCTAATGCCGGTTAATGCCCGTTCTCTATTCTTAAGCGCTATTTTATGTACATCTCCTGTTATTTTTTTTCCTTCTTCGGTTATTTTTAAGATGGTTCGTCTTCTGTCGTTCGGATTGGGACAAATGCTCAAAAACCCTTTTCTCTCCAAATTCTGAATCATCCTTGTAATAGAAGCATTGTCTTTGTAGAGCACCTTACTCAATTGTTTTTGACTTAGTTCTGGATTTTCTACAGCGGTTTTTAAAACCAACCATTGATCAATGGTGATATTATATCCACAGGCTTTTACCTGTTGTTGAGCATATTGATGATAAGACCTAAATGCTTTATCTAAAATATATAAAACGTTGTTTTCTAATTTATCCATCTTCAAATTTATTAATTGATATATCAAATATTGATATATCAATTAAAATATTACAAATGAATTTGTATAAATTATTGATTTTGCTGTTGAATGCTTATTTTGCGGCATGCGGTTTAACGAGATAATAGGACATTCGGAAATAAAGAAGCAACTGGTGAGTTCGGTATTGGAAAATCGTGTGAGTCATGCTCAGCTATTTTTATCGCCCGCTGGCAGCGGAGCTATTTTATTAGCCATAGCCTATGCTCAGTTTATAAATTGTACAAATAAATTGCAGGAGGATAGTTGTGGTGAGTGTGGTTCTTGCCGAAAATATGAACGGTTTATTCATCCCGATTTACATTTTTCATATCCGTTTTTTGCATCTAAAGATGTTAAAACTGCGGTAGACGTGGTTGAAGAATGGAGAGGTATGATTTTAGAAGAACCTTATTTTGATCTGGATTTATGGAGGTCAAAACTAAGTGCAGATAACAAACAGGCAAATATCAATATTGCAGAATGCCACGATATTATAAAAAAGCTTAGTTACAAAGCTTTTGAAGCTCAAACAAAGGTGCTTATTATGTGGCTTCCAGAATATCTGGATAAGGAAGGCAATGCATTGTTAAAAATTATTGAAGAACCGCCGCCTAACACTTTATTTATATTGGTTGCTCAAAGTCAGGACCAAATATTACCAACTTTATTAAGCAGAACTCAACTAATTAAAATCCCAGGGCTTTCAAATCAGGAAATAGAAGAATATTTGATGGATAAGGCTTTGCTGAATAGCAATCAAGCAATGGAATATAGTTTTTTGGCTGATGGAAATTTGTTAGAAGCTAAACGATTACTGGAGCAAACTCAAAATGAACACGCAAATGATTTTGCAGAATGGTTGCGACTGGGTTATGGGGGCAAATATTTAGAATTGATTAACTTTACAGAAGCTATTGCTGGTTGGGGAAGAGAAAACCAAAAGAATTTTTTAAAGTACGGAATCAGTTTTTTACGGGAATGTAGTTTGTTGTTAAATGGAGCATATGTTTTGGTGAAATTACCTCCTTCTACGTTAGAAGTAGCTCAAAAATTAACAAAAAATGTATTAACTCAATCTATGATTGAGGCGATTGTAGAAGAGTTTGAGAAAGCGCATTACCATGTTGAGCGGAATGCTAATCCGAAAATTCTATTTTTAGATGTATCTTTACAATTGGTTAATATACTTAAATTTAAAATTATCCCTTCGGGGAATCAATATATATAGAGATTATGGGATGTGGAAGTTGTTCTACGGGAGGAGGATGCGCGCCGGCTGGATGTAAAAGTAACGGCTCTTGTATGACAGGAGGCTGTCAAAAGATGGAGGTTCATGATTGGTTTGCTAATTTAGATATGCCTGCTAATTATTTGCCTTTCAATGTTATTGAGGTCAAATTTAAAGGCGCTAGAAAAGAATTTTTTATCAATCAGGATCATATTTATTTAGAAATAGGAGAGTTGGTTGCTGTTGAAGGGCCAACTGGCGGATATGATATTGGACACGTTTCATTAACCGGAGAACTTGTTCGGGTTCAAATGAAACGCAGAAAAACGCATCTAGATCAGGTTACTCGTAAAGTATATAGAAAAGCAACAGAAGCTGATGTCGAAAAATGGAAGATGGCGAAGAGCTTAGAGTGGGAAACCATGCATAAAGCCCGTACCATTGCGCTTGATTTGAAACTCTCAATGAAAATTAGTGATGTTGATTATCAGGGAGATAAAACCAAAGCAACATTTTTTTATACAGCAGAGGGGAGGGTCGATTTTAGGGAGTTGATTAAGAAAATGGCCGAAAATTTTCGAATAAGAATCGAAATGCGCCAAATAGGAATGCGCCAAGAAGCGGGAAGATTAGGAGGGATAGGATCTTGTGGGCGTGAACTATGCTGCTCTACCTGGTTAACAAATTTTAAAACAGTTTCTACGGCTGCTGCCAGATATCAGAATCTATCTTTAAACACATTAAAGCTTGCCGGACAATGTGGTAAATTAAAATGCTGTTTAAATTATGAATTAGATACTTATTTGGACGCTTTAAAAGAAATTCCCGATAAGGTAGACAATCTTCAAACAGAATTTGGGGTGGCTCGATTGCAAAAAACGGATATTTTTAAGAAAATCATGTGGTTTAGTTATCCATCTATAGAAGATTGGATTCCGCTAAAAGTGAATCGCGTTAAAGAAATAATGGCGATGAATAAGCAGGGTAAAAAACCAGCGAATTTAAAAGAAGAAGCAGTTCAGTTAAAATCTAATACACCTGCAGAAAAACCTCATGATTATGAAAATGTGGTGGGTCAAGATAGTTTAACGCGTTTAGATGATAAACGTCATAAAAACAAGAACCAACAGCATAAAAACCGAAATTTTCAACAATCTAAAGAACATAAAAATAATATAAAAAAGCAACCGGTTAATACTAATCAAGCTGTAAATAGTGAAACGGCCGGTGTAAATCCGCCAAAAACAAATAGTAATAAAAATAGAAATAGAAATAACCGGAATCGCAACAATAAAAATTCCAGAACGAATGAAAGGAAACCTGAAGGCGATAATAAATAGTTTATTAGGGTTTGTGATTGGGTTATTACTTTTTGGGTGTAAAAATCCGGCAGTAATTGATGAACAAGTGCATATGCCCAATAATAACTGGACTTATTTAAATAAGATTTCTACAGTATTTGAGCCGAATGGTAAAGAAAATTATAGCTTATATTTAACGATAAGAACCACTACTGAATATAAATACTCTAATCTTTTTATTTTATTTAAAGTAAAAGATAGTTTAGGTAAGGAAGAAATTAGAAGATATAATTATAAAATTGCAGAATTAGATGGCCAATGGACAGGAAGTGGATCAGGGAGTATTTTCTCCTATAAATTCCCGTTATTAACCAATAGGTCTTTTAAGGAAGGAAAGCTCTTATTAAGTGTAGAGCAAAACATGAAAGACAATCCGCTAAAAGGAGTAACAAATGCAGGGTTGGTTATAGAACCCGTTAATTAAACAACAAAGTCAGAAAAATAATCAATGAAAAAAAGCCTCTTTACATTATTGATAACAATAATTGGATACAATATAGCATTAGCAAATATAAAGTTTGAAGAAAATCCAGATTGGAGTACCATACTTCAAAAGGCTAAATCTGAAAATAAACTTATTTTTTTTAACGCCTTTACCACATGGTGTGGGTACTGCAAAAAGATGGACAATGAAGTTTATACAAATAAAGAAGTAGCGGCCTATTATAATGATACGTTTATTAATGTAAAATATAATATGGAGGCTGGAGAAGGATTAAAATTGGCGATGCAATACAATGTTAGATCGTTTCCAACATCTTTATACATTGATGGGAATGGAAAAATAGTCCATAAATCACTCGGGTTTATTGAGCCTGAGGTTTTTCTTGAAAATGGTAAACTTGCATTTAACCCAGAATTGAGATCTAGCGGAGTAAGAGAAAGAGCGTTGCGCATGACAACTAAAGATTTTTTAACCTTTGGTGTTAATGCTGTTCAAAGTGGAGATAGAGAATATGAAATGATTGCAAGTGAATACCTAACGGCTCACGACAATGTTCTTGCTGATAAAAATTTATTGGATATAATTATGCAGACTGTAGACGTTCTTCCTAATGAAAAAATCCTTACAGACTTAATTAATAATAAAGAGCAGGTAATTAAAATTGGCGGATATGATCCTAATGAATTGGAAATAAGGCTTGTTGGGTTGTCCGTTTCTTATGCTATAGCACAATCTACCGACCCTAATACTGGAGAGCAAGATCTAGAGAAATTTAATTCTATCTTATTGAAAGTTATTCCAGAAAAGGCATACTTTACGTCTAACTATTATAAAATTGAATATCATTTAAGAAAAGATGCTGCCGATAAAGCGTATGAAATTTATGAGAAATTCTTAGATAGCGCTGTAGATAAATCCTCATTCAATGAGCTTAGCAATATGGTAATTGCATTTGGAGCATCTTTTCCTGGCGAAGAACAATTAAAAAAATCTTTTGGAGCAATAGATAACTACCCTGTTAAGGAAGTTAAGAACACGGATTCTTTTCAGAAGAATTTGATTCGCGTGTTGGTTTATTTAAAGTTGCATGATGAGGAGAACTTTAAATTATACGCAACTAAAATTTTAGAAGATCCAAATGCCCCTCAAGAGTTAAAAAACCAAATCGAAAATACTTTAGAGCAAATTGAATCAGGGGTAGAATTAGAAGAAGGGTAGTAGTTGTTCTAAAGCCATTCCTCTTGAGCCTTTAATTAAAACTACACTGTTTTTTATAGGCTTAGTAGTAAAAGCTTCGATGGCCGTTTCAATAGATTTAAAATAAATTCCTTTGTCAGCTTTAAGGGCATAAAAAGTTGGTCCAATAAAAATGGTTTGATCAAAATTTCCTTCAAGGGCTGTGTCTATTACTGCCTTGTGGTTTTCAAGAGATTCTGATCCAAGTTCAAACATATCGCCAAGAATAGACACCTTTTTGTTGTGTTTTTGAGCAGTCAAGTTCAATAAGGCTGCAAACATACTACTCGGATTGGCGTTGTAAAAATCGCAAATTACGGTGTTGTGATCAGTTAATTTAACCTGAGATCTATTATTAGTAGGCATATAGCCTGCCAATGAAGTGGTAATTTGAGTAGGGGTAATTTTAAAATACTGGCCAATAAATGCTGCAGCTAATACATTTTCAAAATTATATGCGCCGGTGATGTGCATTTCTAAATCATACTTTTTGCTGTTTAAGCTTAAGTTTAGTTTCAGATACGGGTTGGCTTCTATTAAATCTCCATAGGTGGAATTTTTGGAGCTACCGTAATATTCTTTTTCAGAAGAGTACTTGTTAGCCATTTCTACCAAAACAGTATTTTCACTGTTGATAAATACTACACCATTGTTTTCTGATAAATATTTGTACAATTCCGATTTCCCTAATTTTACACCCTCAAATCCACCAAATCCCTCCAGATGAGCTCTGCCTATATTCGTTATTAAACCATGTGTGGGCTGTGCAATTGTTGATAAGAATGTTATTTCTTGTTGGTGATTCGCCCCCATTTCTATTATCGCAATTTCAATGTCGCTTTTAATGCTTAAAACAGATAATGGAACCCCTATATGATTGTTTAAATTGCCTTCTGTTGCAAATGTTTTATAAGTTGTAGATAAAACGGTTTTAATCAGTTCTTTTGTCGTTGTTTTTCCGTTGCTACCCGTTAATCCGATTACCGGAATTTCTAATTTAGATCTATGGTGTTGAGCTAAGCTTTGCAAAGTGTGAAGCACATTGCTAACCAATATTGTTTTTTCGTCAATGAAATAGTCGGGGTTATCAATTATTACATAAGCAGCACCTAAATCCAGCGCTTTTTGAGCAAAAGTATTGCCGTCAAAGTTCTCTCCTTTTAAAGCAAAAAATAAGCATTTTTCGGAAATTTTCCGGGTATCAATACAAATTGTGCTATTTTTAATATAAATGTTATAGAGTGCTTCTAGAGAAATCATTGCAGGATTTATAATTAATCCTTAAAATTACATTTTGAATTACATTTTCTCTACTTTTTAAATTTTTTTATGAAAAAGCTACTTTTTTTAGGCTATCTCTTGATTTGTAATCTTCTGGTATTTGCCCAAACACCAAGCCCGACAAGCTTCTTAGGGTATGAATTAGGAAGTAAATTTACGCCTCATCATCAGGTAGTGGCTTACTTCAAAGCAGTATCTGCCAATCATAATAATATACAATATATTAATTACGGTAAAACATACGAAGGAAGAGAGTTGGTTGCTACTATCATATCTTCTCCTGAGAACATGGCCAGAATAGAAGAAATCAAAAAGAACAATATCGCCTTAACGGCTTTTTCAAACAATATAGGGAAACTTGAAAATCAACCAGCTATTTTATGGTTAAGTTATAATGTTCATGGAAATGAAGCTAGTTCTACAGAGTCGGCCATGAAAATGCTATATGCTCTGGCTAATCCGACTGAGCAAATTAAAAATTGGTTAAAAAATACGATTGTTATTATCGACCCTTGTCTTAACCCTGATGGAAGAGACAGATATGTTCATTATTTTAATAGTACAGCTGGTAAAATAATAAACCCCGATCCTTCTGCCAGAGAACATATAGAGCCTTGGCCAGGAGGTAGGTCTAATCATTATTATTTTGATTTAAATAGAGATTGGGCCTGGCAGTCGCAAATAGAAACGCAGCAACGCATGAAATTATACCATGAGTGGATGCCACAAGTTCATGTTGATTTTCATGAGCAGGGGTATAACGATCCTTATTATTTTGCGCCAGCTGCGGAACCCATACATGCCGATATTACACCTTGGCAACGTCAGTTTCAGGAAATAGTAGGAAGAAACAATGCAAAATATTTTGACAGAAACGGATGGCAGTATTTTACGAAAGAGAGATTCGATTTACTATATCCTGCTTATGGAGATACCTATCCTATATATAATGGTGCAATAGGGATGACTTATGAGCAAGGTGGTAGTGGAAGAGCAGGTTTGGCTGTAATTACCGCAGTTGGTGATACGCTGACTCTGAAAGATAGATTAGAGCATCATTTCACAAGTGGTTTAGCAACTATAGAGACGGTTTCTTTACAGGCCGGAAAGTTGCTAGCTGAGTTTAAGTCTTTTTTTACAAAACCGCAACCCAGAAAATATAAGTCTTTTTTGATTAAAGCTACGCATGATGAGCGGATGTTAAAGTTGGTTGAGTTACTAGATAAAAATAAGATTGAATACGGCTTTGGTTTGGACAGGTCTGTATCTGGATATAGTTATCAAGCCAACAAGCAGGAAAATATTAAGGTGAATAGAAATGATCTAATCATTCATTTAGATCAAAGTAAGGCGATGCTTGCCAATGTACTATTTGAGCCTTTTACATTTGTGTCTGACAGTAACACTTATGATATTACGGCTTGGGCATTGCCATATGCATATAATTTACCGGCTTATGCATTAACAGAGTCTGTTAAAGGAAAATATTCGAATTATGAATTTCAAGAGGTATTGGTAAATAATGCTGATCCGGCCTATGCCTGGCTTTTACCCTGGAAGGCTATTAGTGATTCGAGAGTGTTAATTGCCTTACAGCAGGCCGGACTAAAGGTTAGGATTGCAGGGGAGTCATTTACTATAAATAATAAAGAATTTGATGAAGGCACACTCCTTATATATATGTCTGATAATAATAGAGTATTAAAAGCCGAGCCAAAAATTATTGAAACGATATCAAAAAAGTTTGAAAAACAGTTTTATCCGGTTTTAAGCGGTTTTGTAGATAAGGGAAAAGACTTGGGCTCTAATGTGTATAGATTGTTGTCGCAACCAAAAATTGCTATTGCTTCCGGAACGGAGGTTTCTTCTCTTTCTCTAGGAGAGGTTTGGCATTTTTTGGAGGAAGAGCTTTCATATCCATATACTATATTAAATACTACGAGTCTTTCTAATTTAGATATAAATAAGGTAAACGTTTTAATTCTCCCGAGCGGAAGGTATAACGATCAGCTGGCAGAACGATTGTTACCATGGGTGCAGAGTGGAGGAAAGTTAATATTGATTGAAGATTCTATAAATGCATTTATGGGCAAAAAACCGTACGAAATATCCAGAAAGGAAGAGATAAAGTCAAAGAACGATGTGGTGGTTGATTTAAATTTTGGGGCTCAGAATAGTGATAATCATGATAATTCGTTGCCGGGTGCGATATTTAAGGTACATATAGATAAGTTTAATCCGATGAATTTTGGGTTGGGAGAAACTTATTATGCGCTGAAAACGGATGATAAATTATATAATTTGTTAACAGAAGGATATAACACTGGAGTTTTACGAACAGGTAATCATGTTTCGGGTGTAGCCGGAAAAAACGTAATAAATAAATTACAAGAAGGTATGTTGTTTGGTTATCAGTCAGTTGGCCGAGGAAAAGTTGTGTTTTTTGGGGTAAATCCTTTATTCAGATCTTTTTGGGAATCGGGTAAACAGATGTTTATCAACGGGTTATTTTCTGTTAATTAATTAATTGTCTGATTATCAGTGCTTTATATTAATTTTTAAAATTGTTTGTTAAAAATTGTTAAAAAAAAATTTGTTTATATATGTTTTTACACTTAGATTTAACGCTTAAATAATTATTAACTAACCTAAATTTATTAATTTATGAAAAAACTTATACTAAGTTTATTCGTTCTTGTAATGGTTGCATTTAATGCAGCTGCGCAAGATCGCGTCATAACAGGTACAGTTACTACACCGGACAATCAACCGATCGCTGGAGTAAGTGTAAAGGCTGATGGCGCAGCAGGTGGTGCAATTACAGATGGGAGTGGTAAATACACTGTCCGCGTTACTGCATCAGCAAAGTCATTAACATTTTCTTCTGTAGAACATGTTTCGCAAACCATTACTATTGGTGAGCGTACAGTAATTAACGTTAGGCTTGAGAGCAATACTCAAACTATTGATCAGGTAACAGTAACTGGTGCTTATGGTACTAAGGTTGCTCCAAGATCAGCTACATCAAACACTCAAAATTTATCGGGTGAGAAATTGAACACAGTAAACAATACTAACCTTAACAATGCGATGGCTGGTAAAGTAGCGGGTGTTCAGATTCGTTCTCAGTCTTCTGCTGCTTTAGGTAGAAATACTGACATCAGATTACGTGGTGGTAGTGGTTTTGGTACTGGTACAGGTGTGCTTTACGTTGTTGATGGTACAATATTACCTAACGCTGATGACCTTAACTTAGAAGATGTTGAAGATATCTCTATTTTACAAGGTCCGGCTGCTGCTGCGATCTTAGGTTCGCAAGCTGCAAACGGTGCGATTTTAATTACTACTAAAAAAGGTAAAAAAACAGTAGGTACTGGTCTTTCAGTTAACTTAGCTACGAACATTGAGTCTATCGCTAGAATGATTGATTTCCAGGATAAATATGCTGGTGGTGCTGTTCCAAATTTAATGACATATAACTGGGTTGCTGGTCAGCCGGTTGAATGGCAAGCATTAAATGGTAAACAATATCATAACTATAGTGATGATTCAAGTTGGGGTCCTAAAATGGAAGGTCAGGAGTATATTCCATGGTATGCATGGTATCCAGGTAGCCAGTATTCATACAAAACTACTGCTTTAACTCCTCAACCAAACAATGCTAGAGATTTCTTCGAAACTGGTGTTACTGCAAATAATACTGTTGCTTATTCAACTTCAGGTGACAACTTTAATTTCAGAATGAACTATGGTAACCAATACACAAATGGTTTGGTTCCTACAACTTCGTTAGCAAAAAACACTTTGCAGTTAAATGCATCTTATGATGTTTCTAAACAATTTACTGTTGCTGCTAACTGGACTTATGTTAACACAAAATTAATCGGAGAGATTAATGACGGTTATTCTAACTCTACTACTGGTGGTTTTAACCAGTGGATGCACCGTAACTTAGATATGGGCAAAATGAAAGAGTTAAGAGGATTAACTGCTCCTGGTTTAGCTGGTAGAGAGATTAACGGAAGTTGGAACCACGGTGATCCAGGTTCGTACAACGCTGCAAATCCTGTAGCATTTTATGGCGCTAACTACTGGTATAACTTCTATACTTACCAAGATATGTTAGACTATCAGAACAACAGAGATAGACTGTTTGGTAACTTAGCTTTAAGCTATAAAATCCTTCCGGATTTAAAAGTTACAGCTACTTACCGTAAACAACAAAATACTGTATGGTCTGAGCAAATTAAAACATCTGCTATGCAATATAGCCAGACTCAAACTCAAGAGTTTGCAAGATATGCAACTAGCCAGTCTTACTCAAACAGAGAAAACTACGAGTTCACTGCTAATTATACCAAAAAAATCAATGATTTTACTATTGATGCATTGGGTGGTTTAGATTTCTTTACAGCTAATAGTAAAACTAATGGAGCAAATACTGTTCAAGGTATTATTATTCCTGATGTTTATAAAATCAGCAACACGAATCAACAAGCTCAGATTCAGAATCAACGTAATAAAGAACGTTTCCGTGCAGCTTTTGCAAGAGCTCAATTCGGATATAAAAACTTCTTATTCTTAGAAGGTACAATCCGTAGTGATTATTTCTCTACTTTACCAGTTAAAAATAATAGAGTATACTCTAAATCATTTGGTGGATCATTTGTTTTCAGTGATTTGATTAACAAAAACAACCAAATGCCATGGTTAAGTGAGGCTAAAATTAGAGGTTCATGGGGTGAGATTCCTCAAACAATTGGAGTATTTGCATATCCAGGATTCTCTTACAATACTGGTACTGTTCAATGGAATGGTAACATGACTATGACTACTCCTGATACTTTGGTTGATCCAGATATTACAGGAGCTGTTGCGTCGTCTAAAGATTTAGGTATCGACTTTAAATTGTTCAACAGAAAGTTAACTTTATCTGCTACTTATTGGGATAAAACTGAGAAAAACTTCCCTAGAACAGTTACAGTTAACGCAGCTAGTGGATTTACTTCAATCTTAACGAACGTAGGTAGAATAGAAAAAGAAGGTATTGAATTCCAAGCAGGACTTACTGCAATTTCGAAACCAAACTTTAACTGGACAGTTAATGCAACTTATGCTAATTTGTTAAACAATAAAATTGTAGAAATTAGTAATAAATACAACATTACTCGTTTTGCTATTGCTAACTCTTCATTCGGAAACTTACCTCAAACTTATCATGAAACTGGTCAGCAGTGGGGTATGATGTATGGTAGAGGTATTACTAGAAATGATGCTGGTGTTCCAGTTGTTGACGCTAACGGTTACTATGTTTTAGGTACGTTCAAGTACTGGGGAGCTGTAGAGCCAAGACACACTGGTGGTATTCAGAATAGCTTTACAATCAAAAACATGATTGACATTAATGCAAATATTGACTGGCAAGTTGGTGGTAAATTCGCATCGCTTTCACAAGCATTCGGTAATTATAGTGGTTTAACAGAAAGATCTGCTGCTATTAACGATAGAGGTGTAAACGTTCGTGAATCAGTTGCTAACGGTGGTGGTGTAAGAGTAGTGGGTGTTTTAGCTGATGGTACTCCATCTGATAAATATGTTCCAGTTCAAACGCACTATGTAAACTTGTTTGGTAGATCTACTATTGATGATTATGTTCATGATTTAACTTTTGTTAAGTTACGTGAAGTAGCTATCGGATATAGAATTCCAGTTGCTAAATTAGGATTGGGTAATGTAATTAGCAGTGCTTCATTCGCTCTTACTGCAAGAAATCCAGTTATAATTTATTCTACAGTTAAAGATTTCGATCCTTCTGAGATCTCAGGAATCAATGGTGAATCAGGACAGTTTCCTTCAACTAGAGGATTTGGTTTTAACTTAAGAGTAGGATTCTAATAATTGGAAACTTTAAAAATTAAATTTATGAAAAAGAAATTTTTATATATCGCATCGGCAGTACTTATATTAAGTACTTCCGGATGTGAAAAATTCGGGGAATTTGGTGACACTAACGTGGATCCAGATGCAGTAGGTACGCCAGTTCCTTCGTCATTGCTTGCAAACGTATTGAACAATGCAAGAGGGTATGCGTATCAAATGGGACCTGGATATTATGCTCAGTATTTCTCTGAAACACAATATCCAGAAGCTTCACTTTATGTAGAGCGTAGATATGCTTTTGCAGGAGTGTTTAGTGGACCACTATATGATGTAGAGAATATTTTGTCACTACCTAACTCTACAAACAATCAAAAAGCTATAGCTACAGTTGCACAACAGTACATGATTTGGAATATGACCGATAATGTGGGTGATTTACCGTATAGCGAAGCTATGAAAGGTGTAGAATTTACTTCTCCTAAGTATGATACTCAAGAAGATATTTACAAAGGAATTTTAGCTAAATTAACTGCAGCTGCAGGTATGTTTGACGGATCGGGTACTGCGGGTGATATCTTACTTAACGGTAATGTTTCTAGATGGAGAAAGTTAAACAACTCTTTAAGAATGATGATTTCTCTTCAATTATCTAAGAGATATCCAGGATCTACAGAATATGCAGCAACACAATTTAAAGCAGCTTTGGCTGATGCTGGTGGTAGCATTGAAGTAAATGCAGATAACTGGCAAGTAGCTCCTCCAGTTGGATACAGCAACGCGTATTTCGCTGAGTACCTTACTCGTAGAGATAATGCAGTTTCTGATACTTATGTAAACTTGTTATTAAGCTTAAACGATGATCGTCTTAAAGCACATTCAGGTGATTCTCCTACTGCAGGATCTACAGGTACTTCTGTAAAAGGAGTTCCTTACGGAAGAGAGAGAGCTTACGTAGTTCAATGGACAGAAGATAATCCAGGATGGGCTACTATTATCAGAGGTGATCTTAGAAAGCAACAAGATGTTCAGTTTATGTTAACAGCTGGTCAATCTTTATTAGCTAGAGCAGAAGCAGCTAGCTTAAATTGGACTACAGAAGTTGCAGCTACGATGTACGCTAGAGGTATTGAACAATCGTTCTTACAGTGGGGACGTACTTCAGCAGAAGCAACTGCATACTTAGCTCAGGCTGATGTAGCTTTAGGTGTAGATAACGCTAAGAAAATTGCAACTCAGAGATATATTGCATTTTTCCCTGACGGATTACAAGGATGGAATATCTGGAGAAAAACTGGATATCCGGCTTTAGTTAGAGCACAAGATGCTGGAGCAGGTATACAAATTCCTCAGAGATACATGTATGTTGATGCTGAGCGTACTTCAAATCCAGAAGGATTAGCAGGTGCGGTTGACAGATTCCCAGATAAAACTGACAGACAAAGTCATAAAGTTTGGTGGGCACAGTAATCTCGTGATCATTTTAACAGGAAAAGCCCCGAAAATTTTCGGGGCTTTTCCTGTTTTATGGCTATAAATACGTAGTAATTAAATGATTAACAAAAAATATTTTAAAATAATTCTTGTTTTTAGTTGTTTTATCAGTATATTAGTTACAATAAATGTGATGATTATGAAAAAATTAAAATATTTTGCTATAGCAATTATTGGTTTTGCTGCGGTGCAGCAAGCCAATGCGCAGGGCGCTCCACTACTTAGTGGCGGTATGAATACCTATGTTCCTAGAATTTCAACAGATATGGGTAATACAATTAGGTTCGTGGCTTCTGAAAGAGAAGTTGTGGGCACACCATTTGTTAATGAGAATTGGACTCCAGGTGTTGTTTCTTTTGCAAATGGACAATCAGGCTCTGCAGAGAAGTTAAATTATGATGTAATTGAGAAAGTTTTGGTTACTCAGAGAGATGGTCAAGAGATGTTGTTTAATATGCCGATCAAAGAGTTTACTTTAAATGAAGCAGGAAAAGACCGCACGTTCAGAAAAGTTAATGACAATTTTTACGAAGTTTTATATGACGGAGAAACAAAGTTATTAAAATTGCATACTAAAGCGGTTATCGAAGTGACTGCTTATGGAGCTGGGCAGCCAACAAATAAGATAAGCGACGAAAAAATGTTCTTTTTAGTTGGACCAAATAATACCTTGCAAGCTGTTAAAGGAGATAAAACTTTGACTGCTGCTTTAGACGGTCAACAAGATGCTTTAAAGAAATTTGTTAAGAATGAATCTCTTAATTTAAAAAAGGAAAGTGATATGGTTAAGCTTTTAACATATTACGATTCACTTTAATAAATAAAAAACACTTTAAAAAAAGCGCGAAGATACGATATGAGTATTTTTGCGCTTTTTTTATATTTGAAAGTTGAATGAGGCTCTTTGTTTCTCTGCAGTATAGATATATAAATTGTTCAAAGATATTATGAGAAAATTTAATGTTGTTTTAATCTTAGGTTGTATTATGATGAATACTACAGTCTCTTTTGCCCAAAATAGAATGGGGGCGTTACGCAATGGGGTTAAAAGTGACATAATGCGCATATTTACCGATGGCGGAAAAACTGTACGTCCAATGGTGGGGCAACCTAAGGTTGATGGACACCCATTTATTAAAGACGTTTGGTCTAAAGGAAAGGTGTATTTTACGAATGGATTTGTGAAGGATGTGGAAAGGTTGAACTATGATGCATTAGAGCAGATGTTAATTATGTTTGAGAACGGTATAGAATTTGAATTTACGCATCCAGTTAAATCTTTTTATTTATATGACGATAATACTATCCAATTATTTTGGAACATAAATGCTGCTTATTATGAAGTTTTATATGAAGGAGAGCAGTCGCTATTAAAGAAACATAAAAAAGCTATCCTTACACAATCTAAATATTCAACTGCTTGGGCAGATGGATTGATCATTTCGGAGGACGAGTTATTTATATTAGATACTCAATTCAAAATGAATAAGATTAAAAAAGGGGGAAATATTTTTAAAATATTTAATAATAATCAGGTGCAGTTGAAGTCTTTTGCAAAGGCGGAAAAATTAAATTTACGCTCAGAAAAAGATCTTAAAAGACTTTTTCAGTATAATGAAAGTCTTTTATAATATTTGACTAGTAATTTTGTTTAATACTAGCTTCAAGTTCGTTTACTGTTAATTTAGCTTTGGATCCAACTAAAACAGCATAATTGTTATCAATATGACCTATAGGAGCATTGAAAACTACCGGATATTTATATTCTTTTACCAACGCTCTAATAATTTCATTGGGTGATTCACCAAAAAATATAGGTTCCTCCTCAATTCCATTAAAAGCTCCTACAACAAGTCCTTTAAGGTTGGCTAATTTTCCAGCACGTTTTAACATCCGCATCATCCTGTCAATGGCATATTCATGTTCTCCTACGTCTTCTATAAAGAGTATTTTGTTCGTAAAATCCATTTCAGATACAGATCCTTCAACATTTATTAATAAAGTTAAGTTTCCTCCAATAATTTCTGCTTCAACTTCTCCGGGAAGGTTTAATGGACTGACTGGAATATCTATTTTCGAAATTTCTCCAAAAAGAACTTTTCTTAAACTTTCTAAAGATTCTGGAGTGGCTTCTTCAAAGGTCATGGGCATTTGACCATGAACAGAAATAGTATTCAAATGGGCTTGTAAATGAGAAAGGAATATTGTTATGTCTGAAAAACCGATCAACCATTTAGGGTTTTTAGAAAAATGTTCGAAATTTATCTGATCAATAATTCTAATGGAGCCGTAGCCACCCCGGCCCGCAATAATACCTTTAATATTCGGGTCATCTAAAAATTGCTGAATATCTGCAGTCCTTTCCTCATCGGTGCCTGAAAACTGATGGTGCGCTCCATTGACTGTTGATCCTAACACTACTTCCAACCCCCACTCTTCTAATATTTTTACACCATAATCGATAGATGCGGGTAGTTTTTTTGCCGGACAAACAACAGCAATTTTATCTCCTTTTTTTAAATATTCAGGTAACTTATTCATCGTTAAAACACTTATCTTTACCAAACCTAATAAAATTTAAGCTAGGGCTTTAATTTTATTAATAAATAACCACTTTTTGGTTTTAAATTTCAAGATTTTGAATTCAGAAGAAATAAAAAGATATACAGTTACGGCAGCATTACCCTATACCAATGGGCCCGTACATATTGGTCACTTAGCAGGAGTTTATTTACCTGCAGATGCCTATGTACGTTATTTACGTTCTAATAATAGAGCAGTTAAGTTTATTTGTGGGTCTGATGAAAATGGGGTCCCGATTACTTTACGTGCAAAAAAAGAAGGTATAACACCTCAGCAATTAGTAGATAAATACCATAAAATTATTGGCGATTCTTTTAAAGAATTTGGAATATCTTTTGACATTTATCACCGTACATCTTCACAAACTCACCATGAAACTGCCGAAGATTTCTTTGAAACACTTTATAATAAAGGGGTTTTTACAGAAGAAATAACGGAACAGTATTACGATGAGTCGGCTAAACAATTTCTGGCAGACAGATATATTACTGGTACCTGCCCGAAATGTGGTAATGAAAATGCTTACGGAGATCAATGCGAAAGCTGTGGAAGTACTTTAAATGCTACAGACTTAATTAACCCTAAATCTACTTTTTCTGGAGATAAACCTGTTTTAAAAGAAACAAAGAATTGGTTTTTACCATTAGATAAATATGAAGATCGGTTAAAAGCATATATTGAATCACATAAGGAATGGAAACCAAATGTTTATGGCCAATGTATGAGTTGGATAAATGCTGGTTTACAATCACGTGCTATGACCCGCGATTTAGATTGGGGAGTAAAGGTGCCTGTTAAAGGTGCCGATGGCAAGGTTTTATATGTTTGGTTCGATGCTCCAATAGGATACATCTCTGCTACTAAAGAATTATTTGAATATGCAAATGTTGGAATATGGAATCCTAAGGCAGAAGAATATTATATTGGTCAGGAGGGTTTAGATCGTGGAAATTGGGAAGACTATTGGAAAGACAAAGACACTAAATTGGTACACTTTATTGGAAAGGATAATATTGTATTTCACTGTGTAATTTTTCCAGCTATGCTGATGGCGCATGGCGGATATATTTTAGCAGAAAATGTTCCGGCAAACGAATTCTTAAACTTAGAAGGAGATAAAATTTCTACATCCAAAAATTGGGCAGTTTGGCTAAATGAATACCTTGTAGAATTTCCGGACAAGCAAGACGTTTTAAGATATGTTTTAACTGCTACTGCTCCTGAAACTAAAGACAACGATTTTACCTGGAAAGATTTTCAGGCACGCAATAACAATGAATTAGTGGCTATTTTAGGAAACTTTGTTAATCGCGTGATAGTTTTAACACATAAATACTTTGAAGGGCATGTACCTGCTTTAAATGCAGTTACAGAGCAAGACCAAGATGTTATAGATGAAATTAAATTAGCGCCGGCTAAAATTGCAGCATCAATAGAGCAATATCGCTTTAGAGAAGCCCTAAGCGAGGTGATGAATTTTGCCAGATTGGGAAATAAATATTTAGCAGAAACTGAGCCCTGGAAGCTTATAAAGACAGATGAAGAAAGAGTAAAAACTATTTTGAATGTTAGCCTGCAAATTGTAGCGAACCTTAAAATATTGGTTGAGCCATTTTTACCTTTTACAGCCCATAAGTTATCTACTATGATCAATTTCGGAGGCCATAAATGGAATGACGCTGGTCGGGCAGATTTACTTGAAAGCGGACATCAGTTAAATGAAGCTGTATTATTATTTAGTAAAATTGAGGATGAAGAGATCAATGCTCAGATTGAAAAATTGAACAATACCAAATTAAAGAATGTGCAGCCTAAAGAAGCGAGCCCGGCGAAAGAAAATATTCAGTTCGATGATTTTAATGCGATGGATATTCGTGTAGGTACTATTCTTTCAGCAACAAAAGTAGAAAAGACAAAGAAATTATTGAAGTTAACAATAGACACGGGTATTGATAAGAGAACAGTTGTTTCTGGTATAGCGGAGCACTTTGATCCGGTAAATCTTATTGGGCAGCAAGTAAGTATTTTAGTTAATCTTGCACCAAGAGAAATTAAGGGAATAAAATCTGAAGGGATGATATTGATGGCAGAAGATGAAAATGGAAAGTTGATTTTTGTAGCTCCTCAAGTTACTACTAGTGCCGGAAGTATTATTAAATAAAAAGTTTGATCTAAAGCCATCTCAAAAAGATGGCTTTAGTCTTTTATATAGCTTGCCTTATTCTTTATTAAAGACATGTGATTTTTTATGCAAGACATTCCCTGAGCGATCATAAATAACCAGTAAAAAAGGTTGATCTTTATTATAAGGAAACTCAGCTTTTTCTCCGCTGGCAATTATTGCCGTATAATAAGGTAGGTTTTTATGAAAATCATTCTCATTTTTTATTTCTTTTAGATAGAAAACACTTAATTGTACTTCTTCTATTTGTTTGTTTTCATAAGTAAATAAAGATTCCCAAATTAGATCATTATCTAGTCTATTATTCAATAAAAAATAGTCGACAGAAGGCATATTGTTCAGCGCATTAAAATTGGCTGACGATAATAGCTGATATTTAGCCGTATTATACTTTCTGTAAATGTTAAAATGCGTTTGGCTAATAGTTAAAGGATTAAGCTTATAGTCTTCAATTAAAATATTTGCCAGCCATCGCTTACCAGATAAAGTAGGGCGCTCTAATATGTGATCTATGCCAGCTAAAACCACCACTTTTGCATTTTTATTTACTGCAAATGTTTTGCTATATAGATTTTCTGCTTGGCCTATTTCCCGGTCTTTTTTAGAGTCCTGATTTTCGTAAGCTACAAAGGTAAATCCGAGTTTTTTAGCCTCACGAATAAGATTGACAAAATTTTGTTCTCTGGTATAAAATCCCGTTTGTATGGTGGGGTAACCATTTTGAAGGTTTAATAAGCTATCTTGCTGAAGGTATAATCCTTCTAGGGCCAGATAAGTATATCCCAATTCTCTTAATTTCGGTAACATTTCCCAAATAAATATCCTATGCTGCGGATAGTAATGGTTTTCATTAAACATTATTAAATTGGTGTTTTTTGCTTTCTCAAGTATCTTTTTAAATACTTGATCCTCTACAACAGTACCGTTTTTAATAATGTTAAGTATACTATCTTTGGGTATAAATCCTTTTTCTGATTCTTCAATTAGCTCTTTATAATAACGATTATTACTCAAAAAGGAAGAAAATGTAAGATGCATCTGCATCTCAAGACTGTTCCTTTGATTTTGTGGGATAGGGAATTTTTTAATATCGGTTAACGCCTTTAAAAAAGTATTGTTGTTCATAGAATTGTTTACCACCGCCATTACGGTAGTGTCACCGAGCACTTGCAGATTTTTTACCTGAGTAATAAAATTTGCTGAAGAAGTAATAGAGTTGGTTATTAGTATTAAAATAACCCAGTATTTATTTCCCGACATAAGAAGTAGATTATTAATCAACTAAAATAGACAATTTTTAAGACCCTGAAATTCGCTAAACTTTATTTAAATTTGGGGCTTATACCCAATAGGTCCCATAGTTCAACGGATAGAATAGAAGTTTCCTAAACTTTAGATGTGAGTTCGATTCTCGCTGGGACCACAAAGAGATAATAAAATAGAAAAACCGTTCGATTCTCGTCGGGAACACCAATTTTTAATTAGCTTCTTTTTAATATACTTTCTACCGCTTTTGCTTCTTCTCCTTGGGGACTTACATTATAAGCCGTTATAATTAATGTATCTTCTTTTAATTCAATGTTTGTTCTCCACCCCCACATTTCAGGATATTCCGGACTACCGTAACTTCCCATTACTGAAAATCCATCCGCCGTTGCGGTACCAACTGAATGTAAGATACCTGTACCCATATGAAAGCTATCTATCCAGCTGCATTCACAGCGGTTGTTTGTTAAATCGTATCCCCAGGTCATAATGCCCTCTATAGTTTTTCCCATTAAATGACTCTGATAGGTAAAGACAATAAATTTATCTCCCAAAATAGTGCTTATTTCTCCCGAAATGGCAGCTTCTTCTGCTAAAACATCTTTTTCGAACCATGTTTTGCTAATGCCAGACCATGTTCCTATGTATGATTTTAATCGAGCATGTTGACCATTATTAAGTGATTCTTCAAATTTTGATTGAGCCATTCTATTTTCTTTTTTATAAAAATACGAAACTTCATTTAATTAACTTTGAAATATGTCGTCGCACCATATTGTAAGAGCAAAACAAGAGCCTGCTTTAATAATCTTGAATATTCAACATTTTGATGAAGAATATTTAGGTCAATTGTTAGAGTGGAGCCCTACTATTTTAGTCGCACAATCTGCTTATGAGGAAATAGAATCGATGGGGATTAAAATAGACATTGTGATTGGAGATGTAGCTTCAAAGCAGAGTAATTTAAAAGTATTAGATGCGGGAGATGTTGAGTTATTTACCGCTATTAATTATTTAATGGACGAGGATTATCCGGCGGCCAATATAATTGCTGATAAAGTTCTGGATCTACCAGCCTCTGTTTATGAATCTATAAACTTAGTTTGGTTTTGTGCAAATGAAAAGATTTATAGAATAAAAACCGGGTTTAAATTTTGGAAACCTAAGGGAACGAAACTTCGTTTTCAGGATTTATCTGAAATAGAAGTTACCAATTTAAGTAAACATACCAATGGGACATTTAGTGTTATAGATGATGGATTTGTAACCTTTAATTTTGCGGCCGGCGGACTTTTAATTGCAGAACAATTATGATAACATTTAGAAAATCTAAAGAGGCTGATTTAGAGATTATTAGGGAAATAGCTTATAAAACTTGGCCCGATACATATAATGAAATGGTTGGTGAGGCACAGGTTAACTACATGCTTGATAAAATGTACAATAAAGGAGTGCTTTTAGAACAGCTAATGGCTGGCTGTATATTTTTAATTGCGGAGAATGAATCTAAGCCTATTGGTTTTATGTCTTTTGATAATATTAATCCGGAAAAGGCTATATATAAATTACATAAATTGTATTTATTGCCAGAGGCTCATGGTAAAGGCTTGGGAAAAATAATGATGAATGAGGTTTACAACCATGTAATAAAATTAGGCGGCAAGACTTTACAACTTAATGTGAATAAGAAAAATAAGGCGTTAGATTTTTACGAAAAACTAGGTTTTATAAAGAAAGAAGCCGTTACGATAGATATCGGTAACGGCTTCGTAATGGATGATTATGTAATGGAGTTAATACTCCCAACTACATTTTAGTTCTCTAATTTGGGTACTCGCGAAGGAGTGTCTACTCCTTTTACAATGCTTATTGCACTTTTTGCGATTCCTTTTATTGTAGAATAAATATTTTCTATATCCAAGCTGCTATACTCGTCTTTTACAGTGTGGTATAACTTATCTGCATCTATTTGTACGGTACTAATAGTATGTGCCGGAACACCTAATGCCGCCAGCGTTGCATTATCACTTCTGTAGAATAAATTTTGCTCCGGGTACGGATCTGGATGGAAGTTAAATTCTGTTCCTTCTAAGTTTTTTTGTAAAATTTTTCCAAAATCAGAGCGCTCATAGCCAGTAATATAAGCTGTGTTTCTTCCGAATTTAGAGTCTTTACCAATCATTTCGATGTTAAACATGGCGATGATATCGTCTGGGTTTAGTTGTTGCGAGAAGTACTTAGAGCCGTAACCTCCTGATTCTTCAGCTGTAAAACCTACAAAGATTAACGTACGCTCGTTGTTGTTTAATTGTTTGTAATACTTAGCTAAAGCAATCATTGCTGTAGTTCCTGATGCATCGTCATCTGCTCCATTGAAGATACTATCCTGCTCAACTGCTTTACCAATCCCTAAGTGATCGTAATGACCACTAAAAACAACTATTTCTTTCGATTTAGATTTTCCTTTTATCATTCCGGCAACGTTAAATAAATCGCCTAATTTAGAAACAGTGTTGGTCGATTTTACACTGTATGCTGTTGCGTCTTTATCGTCTGTTAAAACCAAGAAAGTACCGGTGGGATTTTTCATGTCTTTTTCAAAAAAGCTCCCTGATCTGTAAGGGGTTCCTTTTATTCTTTTAAAATCTTCAGCAAATTTTGTTGGAACTAAAACCAATTGTTTTTTGCCTCCTCTAGCAAAGGTTCTGTATTGGTTAAGAAAAGGTTTTTCAGGATCCATTACAATTACCGGGCTTCCCGATTTTTCGTCGAAATTTACCTGTTCTGCATTTAAAGAGAGCATAACAACGTTTTCTGCTGCTATTGTTTTGCCATTCACCACAACACTTGAAGTGTTTGGTTTAACTTGTTGTAGATTAAATGTCTGTCTAAAACTTTTTAAGCCTGTTAATGGTTCTAAACCGATACTTTTGAACTCGTTTTCGATAAAAGTTGCTGCTTTTTCTATGCCCGGAGTATATGGTTTACGACCCTGCATATCGTCGCTGGCTAATGTTTTAATTAAGTGGTCTACATAGTCTTTAGGGACTAGTTTGTCCATGTCTTGCGCAGTTGCAAACTGAAAAGTAAAGCAGGCGGCTGCTACTAAAAATATTTTCTTCATTTTTATTATTTAATTTGTGAATTTAACCATTTATCTCTAAATGCTTTTGCTTCGGGTGTTAATGTTTTATTTGCCTTTTCGAAAGTTATTAATTCTAAACCAGGTTCTTCTCCTAAAGTTAAAATGGTTTCATAAGGGATACCTCGTTGAGTGAAATTGATTTTTAATATATCTCCAGGTTTGCTAGCATCAACAATTGTATTGATGTCTGCTTGTGATTTGATTTCTTTGTCGTTTATTTTTACTAAAACATTGCCAATATTTAAACCTGCTTTATAAGCAGGAGAAGTGTTTAGAGTTGCACCTAATACCGCTTTTCCAGAATTAAAGTTTACTCGTCCAAAGCCAGTAAAAGCTTTGCCTGGTTTTGATTTTTGAAGAATAAATCCTGCTTTTTCTAGTAATGCTTTGTAATCTTCTTTTGCAGTTCCGTGTATGTATTTAGTAAAAAATTCTTCCGCAAATTTTAGGTCTTTGGTTAGGTTTGCCAATACTTTTTGAAGATCGTCCATGGTGAAAGCAATTTCTGTTTTCCCATGTGTATTCCATAACGCGCGCATATAGTCGTCTAAAGTTAGATCATAACTGGCTCTTAACCTCAGATCTAAGGCTAATGCAACGGATGCACCATAAATATAATACGAAGCAAATATATTGCCTCTGTTAGATTGATCTATTGCAACTCCTGCATCGGCAAAAACAGCGTATTGACTCGATTCAATAGGAGAATAATTTAAGGCTCCGGGCGAAAGCAAAGCTGTATTTACTATCTGTTGCATGGTTCCTGTAATCTCTTCTAAGGATCTTTGTCCTGCTCTCTTTAACAAAAGCTGGCCGTAATATTGTGTAAATCCTTCCGCGATCCATAAACCATCACTCATATTTGCGTGGGCAAAATTAAAAGGTTCCAGAGTTTTTGGTCGTAATCGTTCTACGTTCCAGGCATGAAAAAATTCATGGGAGAAGGTACTTAGCATATCTGCCTCATTGCCTTCAATTTTGGCATCTCTCTCAACAATTACAGTAGAATTTCTATGCTCCATTCCATCGCCAGCATTTTCGGAATTTACATTTTGCATGAAATAAAAGCTGCCGTAATCAAATATTGGATACTCTCCAAAAACTGCGGCTTGTTCTGCAACCATTTTTTTAAGCATTTCTGCAAAATTATCTACTATGGGTTGTGCGTCTATGGTATTTGTATAATAGTGGATAGTTTGCTTTTTACCATCTGGATTAGACACTTCCCATTTCACGGATTTTAGGTCTCCCATATTAATAGGACTATCCATAAAATATTGGAAATCTTTGGCGAAATATTTGCCTTCTCCTAGTTCTTTAAGCTGAGTAACTACTTTCCAGGAAGGTTTGTCTTCGTAATTTAATTGAACGGTTCGGGGTCTGCTGTCTAAACCCAGAGGATACATAAATGTAGCAGCCATGTTCATGTGCGCAAAATCTCTGTCGAATGCAGCGTAAGTGCCATCTACCCAATTTCCATAAAGTGTATAGGTAATTTTAACAGACTTTCCGGGATTTGTAATTTGATAAACATCGCCCGCAGTTTTAAAAATATTTAATGATTTACCTGTTGCGTCTACAGCTTTAACATTGTAAACATTCTTGCCAAATTCGTGTGTTGCATATCTTCCGGTAGAAGAGCGTGCCATTCTTACAGTTAATGCGCCAGCAGGGATGTTTGGAACAGTAAAAGATATTTCTGCTTCATGGTGCATTGCATTTTTGAAACTTACCGAGTAGGCAATTTCATTTTGAGCGTTAGCTATAAATGTAGTGGTAAGCAGGAAAAATAAGCCTACTGTAAATTTAAATAATTGACTTTTCAAGTTAGTGACTTTTAAGGTTATAATTAATTAAGGCTGTAATTTAATCTTTTAAGTGCTAACTCTCTAAATGTTTAAGAATTATTACATGAATTAAAATGCTTCTAAATCTTTCTCAGCCTTCTTTATTAGTTTTTGCTTTCTAACATTTGTTTCTTGATCAACTCTGGTTGCGTGGATATTATCTAAGACCTCAATTTCAACGTCTTTGTCCTTATCTGAAGTATAGAAATCGATCGCTTCTTTGTTAGAAATAGTATGATCATACGGACCTCTTTTGCTCATTAATTTTACAAACACAGGTAAGCATTCGAAGAAAATAAATAATAAGCCAATGAAAGCAACTGCATTAGCTGTACTAGGGTCTTCTTTCCCGTTAACACCATATTTTAATTGGCCGAGCCCCCAGTTTCTGTCGGCAAATCCGGCAACTTGGGCCATACTGTCTAACTGCTTTCCGGTAAATAACTTTTCAGTCATTAAGCCATCAAATTGTTTTCTATCGGCAATAAAGGTATCACTTCTATTAATTTTGGCATTTAGTGTGTCTAGTAATTGATTTTGTTGAGCCAGTTCTGCTTCTTTTCTTTTAGCGTACGGACCATAGCCCATAACGCCTGAAGTTTCGTTAGTTTTATTGCCAAATATTTCAAAATTGAGTTTTTGTCGTTCCGATTTAATGTGAGCTTCAAGGGAGTCTCTTTGAGCTTTTAGTGAATTTGATTGTGCAATTTCAATTTTGTATTTATTATCAAAAGCGAGATTTAAAGTGTCAATTTTTGCTCTTTGAGCATTTAAATAACTTACAGCAAGACGTTCTTTAATTTCCTTGTCGAAAATTTTGAGTTCTAAAGGCCTGGAAATCACAATTCCAATCATTACGGCCAATAAAATGCGTGGAGTTGCTTGTAAAAGTTGTTTTCCGGTAGAGCCATTTTTGTCGATAGATGACACGATATACCTATCCATATTAAAAATGGCCAATCCCCAGATTATCCCGAAGAAAACAGCGAAAAATACAGCAAACGGATCTCCTTTAAACACGAAATACATGGCGTAGCCACCAGATAATGCAGCAAACAATCCTGTAAAGAAAATGGTTGCACCAATTCCGGTGTATTTATTGTGTTCGGATGGATGTTTGTCTAAGCTATCTTGATGAATACCAGCACAAAACCAAAAGAATTTATTTAATGAATGCACAATTTGAGGGTTATTAAAATTAGATGCAATTTAATGGTAAATATTACAATTAATAAAATTTAATATAGTACATATAGAAGATTCTCTTTTAGGAGATTCATGATAAGTGGTTTATTTACTTAATCGAAATTGTTATCTTTGAGAAAATTAAAGAATATGAAAGAAGTTAGTGTACAAGACTTAAAGCAGAAAATTGATAACAACGAGGATTTTCAATTAATTGATGTTAGAGAAGATTTTGAATACGAAATGTCGAATATAAATGGCGAGAATATTCCTTTGGCTGGTATTTTAATTGAAGCAGACAAAATTTCTAAAGATAAACCTGTAATTGTGCAATGCAGGAGTGGCAAAAGAAGTGCTGTTGCTATAATGCAGTTAGAGCAGCAATACGGCTTCGATAATTTATATAATTTAAAAGGGGGTATATTGGCATGGCAAGAGGCTTTTGATCCAACAATGTCTGTTTATTAAATATGTGGAAGAAAGTATTTTTAAACGTTTTTTATAACGTCGGCATTATTTTTTCTGGGATGGGGGTTTATTGGGGTTTTACAAATACTCAATATTTATTTGCAGTGATTTTTGCTGTTACTGGAGCATTCTTTATTTTTCAAAAGATCCGTCTTTTGAAGGATGTGAAAAATACCATGAAACGATAATTTAGATAACGATATATTTTAAACTCCAGGATTTAAAAAATTCTGGAGTTTTTTATTTGTACACTAATCCTAGCCCGTTTTGATTACTTAAAATCCATTTACCGTCTTTAAACTCCGGATTTTGAAAGGGGTTATTGGTGGTTAATGCAGGGCCGTCTAGATCTGCCCAATCACATAATGGGGCTAATGCCATTCCGGCTAATGTAGCACAAGATGTTTCGCTCATGCAGCCAATAAGGACTTTCATTCTAAATTCTTTGGCTTTTTGAATCATTTTATACCCTTCGTGCAAGCCGGTACTTTTCATCAATTTTACATTTATGCCATGGTAAGCTCCTTTAATATCATCCAGGTTTTCTAATCGTTGAACAGCTTCGTCGGCTAGAATAGGAATAGGACTACGTTCTGTAAGCCAGGCATTACCGTCTTTATCTGCTTTATCCATAGGCTGCTCTATTAATTGAACGCCTTGGTCGTGTAACCAATAAATTTTATCAATTGCTTTTTTGCGATCGTTCCAACCTTGATTGGCGTCTACATATAATGGTAAGTTGCAGGTTTCTCTGATGGTTTTAATAAGCTCTTCGTCGTTATCTCTACCTAATTTTACTTTAATGACTTTAAAACCTGTTGCATCGGCCAGCTTTTCTCTTATAATTTCTGGGGTATCAATTCCTATTGTATAAGACGTTACGGGCATATTTGCCGGATCGGAACCAAACATAGAATAACAAGGAATTCCTGATAATTTTCCTTGTAAATCGTGTAAGGCAATATCAATAGCAGCTTTTACGGCTGGATTTCCTTTGTCAATGGAATCTAGATAGGCATGAATTTCATCAAAATTTAAAGGGAGATTAATTTTATTCCAATTAATTTTATTGAAAAACGTTGCAGCTGTTTCCCGATTTTCACCCATATAAGGAACCATAGAGCCTTCTCCAGTGCCTTTTTTACCCTCGGCATGAACCTCAACTAAGATGATGGGGGTGTTGGTTCTTGAAAATTTTGCGATGGCAAAGGTATGTTTTAATTCAAGGTCAAAAAATCTAAATGTGGCTTTCATGGATAAGAAAAGTGCAATTATTTTTAAAGCCTTAAAGATGCATAAATTGTTTGCTTAAAACCATAAAAAAGGATTAGTTGATTATTATTCGATTCTCTTATTAAATACCTTTAATTTTGCAATTCATGAAAGAACCATTATACAATCCTTTTACAACTTTCGATTTTAACTATCGCAAGTGCTTTCTTAGCGGGCAAACCGCAGATAATACCTTTCAGGTTTTGCCTCAATGGTTATTAGAACTTGCAGGGTTAACAGGCGAGCATCAAATAAAATTATTAGATGAGGGCATACATAGTTATGGTGATTTGAAAATTCCGATAAATACGGAGTTTGTGGGAGGTAGTTTAAATAGTTTAGAGTTTTCTTTAGAAGAAGCGTTTAATGGGGGTTACGAAACTGTTTCAAGACTTTCGGAAGACGTTTTGTTTAATTGGCTGGGTAAATTCTTATTTGGGCTAATTTATATCGAAATGTATAATGGGATTAAACAGCGAGTTTTAAGCGCCGATGGGATGAATATGGGGCAGGGATTGATGCATAAATTTGGTAATTTACAAGCAATGCTTCAGCGTATCTTCAGACCTGTTGAGTTCGAAAATTTTAAGCCATTCTCTATCGTGGTGATGGAGCTGGAAAATTTAGATACACCTTTTAGCTTTAAAGATGAGATTAATACCATGACTTTTTCTTTGAAATTTAAGAATTTCGGAATTGTGGCCTGTTTACAGGATAACGGGGTTAATGAAAAGTATCACTCAGATTTGCTAAATGAGATAAAAGGGAAAAAAATATCTGAACAGCAATTTGAGGAACTTTGTGCCCGTTTTTATTATTCAGCTTATTTATTTAACAGGTTGCCCGAATATAATATTATGCAGGTGCAGGAAGAAATATATATTGAGGCGATGCCTTTGAAAGGTATGTTTAATAAGCCTATTTTTGATGAATGGCAGCATAAAACCTATGCGCAGGTTTTAGAAAATTTTTGGAAACCATGGGGGCATTTGTTGTTTGAAATTACCAAAAATCCAAATGCACCCATGAGTTATTTTAATCCGCCGTTATTACCCGCGTATTAAGCTGATAAAGTGACCTACTATTCCGGGAACTAATATAATCGTTATTAACACGCCACTAATAGCGCCAAATAAATGTGCGTCGTGGTTAATGTTGTCTCTCGATTTTTTAGAAGCATAAGCACAGTAAATCAGATATAATACAGCGAATATAATTGCCGGAATAGGTATTGGTAACGGAAACAGCATTAACCTTGTTAGCGGATCAAATAAAATGTAGCTAAAAAGTACCGCACTTATTGCGCCACTAGCGCCTAAGCTATTATACCAAAAATGCTCTTTATGTTTCATAATAGAGGGCAAATCTGCAAGCACCAAACTCGCCAGATACAGTAGTCCGAATTGCCAGTGTCCAATTATTGATTCTAAGCGAAAAGCAAAGAAATAAAAGGTCATCATATTAAAAATAAGATGCATCCAATCGGCATGAATTAAACCACTTGTAATTAAAGTATAGGTTTTTCTTCCATTAGCAACACTATATGGGTGCAACATTAATTTCCCGTAAACCGTAGGGTTATTAAACGCGTATATACTGGTAACTATGGTAATTAGGAAAATTATGGAAGCAACGGGTGTTTGAGCTAAATAATCCATTTTATTTTAAACTTAAAGGTGTGTTTTTCATTAGCCGACCAATAGGATATCTGTTAAAAGTAGGCTCATAATATGCCGAATTTTTATAAATGAAATTTAATTGAGCCGAGGCACTTTTTAAACCTTCAGGATCATTGGCCTTTGCTTTTTCAAATTTT
This sequence comes from uncultured Pedobacter sp., assembly GCA_964583395.1. Lineage (GTDB taxonomy): Bacteria > Bacteroidota > Bacteroidia > Sphingobacteriales > Sphingobacteriaceae > Pedobacter. The sequence continues at coordinate 90,531 of CAZOVM010000009.1, forward strand.
TCTTTAAGAACAGGATCATTTTTTAATAGTTCTGCTGCCGTGTCCTCAAAAATGTAAGCTGAAAAATGTTCTTTCATACTAAGTATGGAGTCGAAGAAGTTCCAATTAAAATAGGAGTCTATTGCTTGAGGTTCTAATGTTTCAACGATATATCTGTTGGTTTGCTGATTTACATAAACAACGTAATCGCCTTCAAAGAACTTTATGTTTTGTACGGTTGTGTCTAATTTAACTGCCGAATGATTGTAATGGCCTTCATAAGGTCTGGCTGCGGTTTTAAAATCCGCTATATAATACATTTCAACTTCAACAGTTGTGTTTTTTGTTAAACGTTGCATTTGTACTCTGTTTAACTTAAAAAGCTCGATTACTTTTTCCCATGCCTGAGGAATTATATAAGCAATTGGTTTATTTACGCTCGAAACAGGCTCATAATTGTCGTAGAATCTAATGGTACGAGCATAAGGTTCATCTCTGTCGTAATATAAACGAGAAAGACCACTAACTAAACTGGCTTTTTGTTTTGCTTTAAAACCAAGAAACGGGATCGTGTCAAAAGTAGAACGGTTTAGTTTCCACTCTAAAGGGAAATTGGTTTGTGCTGCTACTGATGCATCGGCTTTTCTTTTGTTTTCGCCAATAAGTTTAGCATCTCTTTGTGTGATTTCCACATAGGTTTCTAAAAGTTTATAGGTTGCATCTACTCTTTTGTCGAACGATTTTAGCATATGTGTTTCTGGCATAAAGCTTAATGCATTGTGTAAGGCTGCATAACCAGTAGAATAGCGTGGCGACTCCATAAAACCAGAAATTCCGGCATCTGGCGATTCACTTACTGAATTTACATAAGGAACCATGTCATAACCTTTTCCGGCCATTATTTTATAAATGTCGGGCACCATAGTTTTAGAAATATAAGCCGATAGCTCTTTGTTTAATTTATCTTTTTGAGTTGGAATTAAAGTCATGGTATATTGATAGTCAGAACCATTACTTGTATGTGTATCTACAAAAACCTCTGGTTGCCAATCATTAAAGATAAGTTGGAAGGCCCATGAATTTTGGGAGTCAGTTTTTATGAAATCTCTATTTAGGTCATAATTTCGGCCGTTGCCTCTAAAGCCGTATTCTAAAGGACCGTTTTGATTAGCTCTTGAAGTAGCGGTACGGTTATGACTTCCGTCTATATTATAAATAGGAATAAAACAAATAACTACATCATTGGGTATTTTGTTGTTTTTTAGAAGGTCGCGCGCCAACATCATACTTGCATCTATCCCTTCTGGTTCTCCCGGATGAATGCCGTTATTAATCAATAAGATTCTTTTGTTGGCTTTTCTGGCTGCGGAAGCATCAAATATCCCGTCTTTAGACAATACCATTAAGTGTAAGGGTTTGCCAAAATCGGTCATGCCATAAGTTAATAGCTTGCTTTGTTTAGGATGCGCTTTGGCTAATTGTTCATAGTACTTTATTGCCTCATCGTATGTTGCGGTTGCCATTTTATTGCTTGCTTCATAAGGCGTAATTTGTGCAAACGTATTATTTACAACAATCATTGAAAATAATAAAAGGCCAATTTTTAAAGAAAACTTCATAGTTTGTTTGTATGTTGACATGATAACAAATGTAATTAATCTCGTTTCAAATAATTTAATTTTAATTTTGAGCATGAATCTCTTTGAAAACAAAAATGAAGCTATTTCTGAACGTTTTATGCGTTATGTTAAAATTGATACACAATCAGATCCGCTTTCAACAACCATTCCCTCAACCAATAAACAACGGAATTTACAAAAAATACTTGTTTCTGAGTTGCTAGAGATGGGGATTGCCGATGCGCATTTAGATGAATTAGGATATGTTTATGCAACCATACCTTCTACTACAAGTAAAAAAGTGCCCGTTATTTGTTTTTGTTCTCATGTAGATACATCACCCGATTGTAGTGGCGAAAATGTTAAACCAATTGTACATAAAAACTATTCGGGGCAGGACTTGATTTTGCCGGACGATACTTCTGTTGTTATAAAAATGGAAGAGCACCCCGATTTGAAGGCTCAATTTGGGAACGATATCATTACGGCTAGTGGTACAACTTTGTTGGGTGCCGATAATAAAGCAGGTGTTACAGCTATAATGGAAGCAGCTCAGTTTTTTATGCAAAATCCGGAATTTGAGCACGGAGAAATAAAAATCTTATTTACGCCCGACGAAGAAATTGGCAGAGGCGTAGATTATGTGGATTTAAAAAAGCTAAATGCTGATTTTGGATACACCATAGATGGAGAAACATTGGGTTCTATAGAAGACGAAACCTTTTCTGCTGACGGGGCAATATTGACTGTAAAGGGAATAAGCGCACACCCCGGTTTTGCCAAAGGTAAAATGGTGAGTGCTTTAAAGATTTTGGCTGAAATTATTGCAGCATTGCCGGCCGATTTAAGTCCGGAGCATACTGACAACAGGCAAGGTTTTATACATCCTACAAATATTTCGGGAACTATTGAAGAGGCAGAAGCCGAATTTATTTTAAGAGATTTTGATAATAATTTATTGCTAAATCATGCTAGCACTTTAGAGAATATTGCGCGCAACGTTGTTGAACAATATGAAGGTGCTGGTTTTGAGTTAAAGATTCAGGAGCAATACAGGAATATGAAAGAAGTCTTAGATAATTATCCTTTTGTTGCCGAATACGCAGTAAAGGCTATTGAAAGAGCTGGGTTGACGCCTAAAAAGCAAAGTATAAGAGGCGGTACAGACGGAACCAGACTTTCATTTATGGGGTTACCTTGTCCCAATATTTTTGCAGGAGAGCACGCTTTTCATGGAAAAGAGGAATGGGTAAGTGTTCAGGATATGCAAAAATCAACCGAGGTAATTGTTCACACGGCCAGTATCTGGGCTGAAATGGCGACGAGTTAGAGTTGCGGATAGAGTTTAGCCAACAATTCATAAGAGTTGAGTCTGTCGTTAAAATCTTCGGTAATGGTAACAGCAATTACTTCATCAGTTTGATAAGCTTCTGCAAGAGCATCTATTTGAGTTTTTATCTGGCTAGGGGCACCCGATAACATTCTTTGTCTGTTGTAATTAATGCGTTGTATATCCATTGCATCGTAGTATTCATCTTTAATGTCGTCATAAGATATAGGATCAAATTTTCCGCCTTTTTCGAGTTGTAAAAATCTATAATCCATAACAGCTTGCTGCTTATGTATGGCTTCTTCATCTTCACTGCAAAAAATAAATGCGGCTACATTTACTGATGGAGTGGGTTGTAAATCGGATGGAATGAAACGGTCTCTGTACATCTGCACAAATTTTGGTCCGCCGTTAGGGTTAATAAAATGAGCGAATGATAGCCCCATTCCAAAATGTGCAGCAAATAAGCCACTTTGTCCGCTAGAGCTTAGTAGCCACATGGGTGGAACAGAAAGAGCTTGTGGGATAGCTAATATTTTTGCCTGAATTGTATTTGGATCAGGTGTTTCCTGAAGGTAATTTCTTAAGTCGTTCAGTTGAACCAGTAAATCCTGTTCATTGAAGCTGTTTGAAGGGTTCAGGATACTGGCCGTTAACCGATCGGTACCTGGAGCTCGGCCTATTCCGAGGTCTATTCGACCCGGGGCGATAATTTCGAGCATTCTAAAATTTTCGGCAACTTTTAAAGCGCTATGGTTTGGCAGCATTATACCGCCAGATCCCAACCTAATTTTGGAAGTAAAACCTGCTAGGTGCGCCAATAAAACTTCGGGCGTAGAACCTGCTAAAGTGGTGGTGTTATGGTGTTCTGAAACCCAAAATCTTTTATAGCCTAATTGGTCGCCTAATTTTGCCAACTCTACGGTTTCGGCAATTGCCTGATGAGCGGTTACACCTTTTCGTACCGGAGATTGATCTAAAATACTCAGTTTTAATCCTGCCTTATTCATATAAGCAAATGTATCTTATACTTAGTAAAGGAGGTAGATTTTTTGAGGATATTACTTTAGTATTACGATGCCTTATTTTAGAGAAACCAAGTATTGGTCGTTGCCATCTTCAAACAATAAGTTAAATGTCCACCCGGCTTCTGTCGCTATTTTTTCTAAAGTTTTTTTGTCTACAAAAAGCCATTTAAACCAGTTTCCTTTGTTGAAATTATATTCATAGCGATACTGAACTTCCCCATAATATTGTGCAATGGGTAGCTCTATTCCTTGATCGTATAAATAGGATATATCAGAACTGTCAAATAGTAATTGTCCGCCAGGATTCAGAAAGGCTCGTGCATCTTTTAAGAATTTTTTTAAACCTTGCAGAGTGCCGGTAATTCCGATTCCATTCATCATGAATAAGAGCGTATCATATTTACCGAGACTTTTGTCTGGAAAATGAGTTTCAATTACATTTTTAACACCTCGCATGCGCATTATTTTGCATGCTTCATGAGAATTATCTAATGCGGTAATGTTTAAATCGGGTCTTTGCTGTAAAATCAGTGCATGACTCCCCGCGCCTGCGCCCACGTCTAAAACTGAGCCTTTGCAATGTTGCAGCGCCAGATGTTCTAAGTCTGGCATGTCTTCAGTGTCTCTAAAGAAAATATCTATTGGCATTATTTCGGGCTCATCGTAAGTGTTATGTAGCCATACTGTATCGGTTTCCCCTCTTTCGAAAAAATCTTTTAAAGCCAATCCATAAATATCCATAGTTGCAAATTTATAAATAACCACACACGATTACAGAGATGATTGAACTTTGTGAAACTTTGGCTCGTAAGATTTACTGTCGATTAAATGTTTTTATTGAAGGATATTTTTGTTATCTGTTGTGAAAATTTATATTTTAGAGGCGCTTAATATTAAACTTTATAAAATTATTAATGAAAACTTTTATCAATTCTGCTTTATTAATTCTGTGTCTTGTGTTTGTGTCGTTGCCTGTTTTTTCTCAAAACACAGGTAAGGTTGAAGCTGTAAATGAAAAACTAAATCAGTTTATTAGTGTAAGAGATTTAAGTGTTTCAACCAATCAGGATGAGTTGTATTTCACGGTGCAGAGTCCTTTTATGGAGATTTCTCAAATCGTTTATATTAAAAAAGAGCAAGGAGTATGGTCAGAACCTGAGTTGATGGGTTTTTCGGATAAATTTTCAGATTTGGAGCCGTTTTTATCTCCTAATCAATTGAGATTATATTTTGCTTCTAATCGTCCTATAGAAGGTGATACTGCAAAGGATTACGACATCTGGTATGTAGAAAGAAAAAGTATTAAAGACAACTGGTCTAGTCCTATAAATGTTGGTAAACCTGTAAATACGGAAAATGATGAGTTTTATCCTTCTGTGGCGTTAAATAATAATTTATACTTCACTTCTGATGTTCCGACAGGTATGGGTAAGGACGACATTTATATGAGTGAGTATAAAGATGGAGCTTATCAGCAACCAAAAATATTAGGAGCGAATATAAATAGCGACGGTTATGAGTACAATGCTTTTGTGTCTAAGAATGAAGATATGTTGATTTATACCAAATATAATAGTGCTGATGGTTTTGGAAGTGGAGACCTGTATATCTCGAAAAAAGATGCTCAGAATATGTGGACTAAAGCGGTGAATATGGGAAATGTAATTAATACCAAGTTCATGGAATATAACCCGTATTATGATGAGGAAGAAGGTGTTTTGTATTTTACAAGCAGAAGAAATAGTACACAGACTAGAAAATTCCAGACTTTGTCTGAGTTAAATAAATATTTACTGGGGGGTGAAAACGGACTTAGTAAAATTTATAAAATAAAGATTAAGCTTTAAGAAATACCTTAAAGCTTAATCTTTGTTCTTGCTAGCCATTTTTGGCTTCCGAAATTTTTTCAGTGATCTTATTGGTTACAGCATTTAGTTTTTCTTTGCTGTTTTCGAGTAGTTTTTTCGAGTTGTCGATTAGGTCGCACGCCCAATCAGAAATCTTTTCTTTTAATGCACCATCTTTATCTGAAGAGAGTATTAATGCTATTCCGGCTCCTACAGCAGCTCCTGCTAATAGTCCTGCTAATATTTTGGTTTGCTTTGTCATAATTAAAGTCTTTTAAAATAATGAACAAAAAAGAAGCAATTTGGTTCGTTTTTTGTTAAAAAACAGGAGTACTTCTTGCAAAAACAAAATAATTTTTGTATATTAATAGTATTGGTTTTTAGGTAATTACGCTGAAATAAAGTTGTTATGAAAATAAAAGGAATAATTGCAATAGGTTTGGTGATGTTGTCGGCCTGCGGGGGTACTGAAAGAGATAAAAAGGAAATTGTTGCTCCGGTGGCTGTTGAAGCAGAAATAGATACTGCAGCTTATTCAAAAGCCTGGAAGGATTATATGACTCCGGGGGCGCCTCATGCGAAGCTGGCTGGTATAGCTGGCAAGTGGCAAGCCATATTTGCGGTTTATCCGGTGAGTGGGGGAGATCCGTTTGTGTATAATTTAACAGGCATCAATACAATGATTTTGGAGGGGAAGTTTCTTCAGGTCTCTTTTAAAGGTGTGATGGGAGGGGCTCCGTTTGAAAGCATGGCTACTATTGGGTACGATAACAATAGAAAGTTGTATACATCTACCTGGATGGATAGTATGGGTACCGGAGTAATTAATTTAGAGGGTAATATGTCGGCAGATGGCGAGCAGTTAATATTGGTGGGCAAGACCCGAGAGATATTAACGGAGAAGGAGATAGAGGTTAAACAGGTAATTCGTTTTTTGAGCGACAAAACATTGTCTATAGAGATGTATGATAAGAAGGCTGGTGCGGCAGAAGTTAAAACGGTGAGCATCGGAATGAAGAGAATATAAGACGGGGTATTTAATGAATGATTTTTTCTCAATCTATTTGTAAATATAACTTTATTGCTTATCTTTGCATCCCCGAAAGAATCGGGAAAAAGAACAAATTTTTTATAATTAAATAAAAGCAAGTGAATACGTTAAGTTTTAAAACTGTCTCTGCCAATGCAAAAACCGTCAACAAACAGTGGGTTGTTGTTGATGCGCAAGGCGAGATTTTGGGGCGCTTGTCATCGAAGATCGCAATGATTATTCGTGGTAAAAACAAGCCTGAGTATACCCCACACGTAGACTGTGGAGATAATGTTATCGTTATCAATGCAGACAAGGTTAGACTGACAGGGAATAAATTTTCTGAGAAAGAATATGTTTCCTACACTGGATATCCAGGTGGTCAGCGTTTCATCTCTCCTAAAGAATTAATGGCGAAACATCCTGAGCGTGTGATTGAGAAAGCCGTACGCGGTATGTTACCAAAAACTAAATTGGGTGCTAAATTGTACAAAAATCTTTTTGTATATGCTGGTGAGAACCATCCGCATGCAGCACAAACTCCAACAACCATTAAACTTTAAAGAATGTCAGTTACAAACACTTCAGGAAGAAGAAAAACAGCTGTTGCTCGTATCTATTTAAAGGATGGCGATGGCGTTATTACCGTAAACGGTAAAGATCATAAAGAATATTTCCCAACACTTCCATTACAGTACATTGTTAACCAATCGTTAGAAGTTTCTGAATCGACTGGTAAATATGATGTTAAAGTAAATGTTGCAGGTGGTGGTATTAAAGGACAAGCTGAGGCTGTTCGTTTGGCTATTGCGAAAGCAATTGTTGAATTAGATGCTGAAAAGAAACCGGCATTGCGTGCTAAAGGGTTAATGACCCGTGATATGCGTATGGTTGAGCGTAAAAAACCAGGACGTAAGAAAGCTCGTAAGAAATTCCAATTCAGTAAACGTTAATCTAAGGAGACAAACACAATGGCAAGAACAACATATCAAGACTTACTGGATGCAGGTGTACACTTTGGTCACCTTACCCGTAAATGGAATCCAAAAATGGCTCCTTATATTTTCATGGAGCGTAACGGGATCCACATTATCGATCTTAATAAAACGTTAACAAAAACAGAAGAGGCAGCTTCAGCGATTAAATCAATCGTTAAATCTGGCCGTAAAATTCTTTTTGTTGCGACAAAAAAACAAGCTAAAGAGATCGTTGCAGATCAAGCTAAAAAAGTAAACATGCCTTTCGTAACCGAGCGTTGGTTAGGTGGTATGCTTACCAACTTTGCAACTGTTCGTAAATCTATCAAAAAGATGTCGAACATTGATCGTATGACGAAGGATGGTACTTATGCAATTCTTTCTAAGAAAGAGCGCTTAATGATTCAACGTGAGCGTATTAAGTTAGAAAGCCTTTTAGGTGGTATTGCAGACTTAAACCGTTTACCTGCAGCTATTTTCTTAATTGATGTTAAGAAAGAGCACATCGCAGTAGCGGAAGCAATGAAGTTAAACATCCCTACATTTGCAATGGTAGATACCAACTCGGATCCATCGAACATCGATTTCCCGATTCCTGCAAATGACGATGCAACAAAATCTATCTCTTTAATCACTGACGTAATCGTTAAGGCTATTGAAGAAGGTCTTGAAGAGCGTAAACGTGAGAAAGACGAAGAAACAGAAAAAGAAGCTGTAGCTGCTAAAGCTGCTGCTGATGAGCCGGAAGTAAGAGAACCAGGTACAAAAAGAAGCAGAAAAGGCACAGCCGATGCTGCTCCTGTAGCTGAAGAAGGTACTTCTGAAGAAGCTTAATAATTTTGTATTGGGTCAGAATGTACTACACAAGATTTAAATTCTTGCCTGTACATTCTGACCCTTTATTATTTCAAAAACAATTTAAAATATACAAATCATGTCTACAGTACAAATTACTGCTGCTGATGTAAATAAATTACGCCAGCAAACTGGAGCAGGAATGATGGATTGCAAAAAAGCACTTATCGAAGCAAATGGAGATTTCGAAGCTGCAGTAGATTTATTGCGCAAAAAAGGTCAAAAAGTATCTGCTGCTCGTTCTGGTAATGCTACTTCTGAAGGTCAGGTATTAATCAATATTTCAGCTGACGGTACAAATGGTAAATTAGTTGCTTTAGCTTGCGAAACTGAGCCAGTTTCTAAAGTTGAAGATTTCCGTAATCTAGCTGAAACGATTTTAGCTACCGCAGTTGAGCACAACCCTGCTTCTGCTGAAGAGTTATCTGCTATTACATTAGCAGATGGTCGTACAGTTGCGGAAACCATCACAGAATTAACTGGTAAAATTGGAGAGAAAATTGTTATCCAAGAGTATATCAATCTTACGGGTGAGCAAATTGTTTCTTACATTCACTCAAACGGTAAAATGGGTGTTTTGGTAGTGTTCCAAGGTGCAAATGGTGTAGATATCACAGATGCTGGTAAAGACGTAGCAATGCAAATTGCAGCTATGAATCCGGTAGCGTTAGATAAAGGCGATGTAGATGCATCTACAATTGAGCGCGAAATGGAAATTGCTAAAGAGCAAATCAGAGCTGAGGGTAAACCAGAAGAAATGGTTGAGAAAATTGCTGCTGGTAAATTGAATAAATTCTACAAAGAGAGCACTTTATTGAACCAGGAGTTTGTTAAAGATTCATCTAAAGATATTCGTAAATTCTTAGATGAGACTTCAAAAGGTTTGACAGTTACGGCTTTCAAAAGAGTTCAGTTAGGAGCTTAATCTTACTTTTATTTATAGTATTAAACCCTTTCGCTTTTGTGGAAGGGTTTTTTTATGGAAGAATGTTTGGGTAATGATCAACTGTGAAGGAGAATATTTACGCATCTTCTACATCATAGAATCTGCGACATTCTATATGTTTTTTATTATCAAGTTCCGATATAAAATCGGGACAGGCGACGAACCTTGCTCCATAACCGAGGCTATGCCGAGCTCATGAACACCAATGAAAAAACAAAACAAACTAGTGAATAATTGTCTTGTTGAAGCTTTTGCACGGCTCCTGTAACCGGATGCTTGTTAAAGGTGTCGAACATTACCCATCCCGATAACTATCGGGAGATCTGTCAGGTTGTACTCATAGGTGTAAGTCCCTGCATTGTTTCTGGCTATTCCCTCTGAGTTCTGAATAAAATCTATGGTGGTGCCTGTATACTGAATGCCGCTTATATAATGCGTGATGGAATTGTAGTTCCAGCAACCCTTGACTACATTGCGAGCGAGGCCAGTCCTCGCAAAGAAACAAGATGCAGGCGATACTAAAGTAAAAAGCCCGACCTAAACAGATCGAGCTGTATTAAGTATCATAGAAAAGGGAACATATTGTTTTTACCAAACACTATATACACAAGCAACAGGAACACAAAAACAACCAATAGAACAAGAATTAAAACCGCCTTAGGTACAGTGCTTTCTTTTGCAAAGAGAAGAGTAATTGATGCGAAGAATAAAACCACCAAGCATATATAAAGGGAATAAACCACAAGATTCCTGAACACTTCAATTGTGTGAAAGTCATTAGTGCCAAATATCCTATTTAACAATGTCTCCTTAAAGAGGTTCAAGACAAACAGGAGTACCGTAAATGCAGCCAGATAATAATATTTTTCAGCGAGAAACTTGATCATAATATGTTATTGATGTTTGTACTTGGAACTTATTGGCGAAAGATTTCTATACCCCATCATTCCCATTCCGTATTTCCAACGATCTGTAATACTCATTATAGACCCATTAAATACAGGCCCAGGAATAAATTTTGATATAAAGTAATTCTTCTTTAAAGAGTTTTCTAGGATATTCCTTGAGTTATTTGACAACTTCCAATAAGAATCGTTTATAACATTTTGCTCTCTTAGCAACTGCTCTCCATCCCAAACACGAGCTGCATCTCCTTTGAGAGGCCTACCATTGTACAAAACCTGTAATCCGTCCCATACATCATCCACTATCATTTTATTACCAAATATAACGAAACTTTTTATCTCGTCATTGGAATACCCTGTCATTGTCGCTCCCCATCCCAATAAGTTTTTCAACTTATCAACAGTCAATGCAGCTGCACCTGTCCATTGAGTTTCAAACCCTCGACTGGAATTGCAATTGGATGGACTTGTTGTTTTGCATAGACAGATATTAACAGCTGTACCTTTCGTTACAGTATTACTTGGGAAAGCCCCTCCGATATACAAGTTACCCGATGTGGTATTCGTTGTATTTTCAGCAAAAACATTTACAACAATTTGCCTAATCATTTTTAATGACCTTGTAAATTGTTTTTAATTCTTCATTTTGATATGAAAAATATATTGTTGTCTCTTGAATATGGGTATATGAAATAATTACACTCACTATTCTTATATAAGTAGTAAGAGCAACTAAAACAGACAGGAATATTTTAATAAATAATCTCAAAAAATAAACTATCTTCCCTTTTGTCTAAGAATTTTTTTGCCATCTCAAAAATATCCTCTCTCTTTAATGGTAAAATAGTAAAATCAATACTGTTCTCTATACTAGGCTCAGTTATGTCTTCAGTTATGTAAAATCCATCTATACCTAAAATATATACCGATTGCTTATAACATTCCTCAACAAAGTTTAATGCATCATATTTTGAATAGAGATGAATCCCTCCTCTTTGAACTCCTCTATCTTTAAATAAATTCTCTATCTTATTCATAATTTACTTAGGAATATATGGGTTAATGATCGTTGCATCAGGTATCCATTTAGGATCTAGTTTATTACTAATTTGAATAACGTGGTTTGTTACATTATCTCTAACAACGTAAGAACCATCTTTTTGAAAGTATGCTGTAGCAGCATTCCCTGTAGCTCTGTTTGTAGCAGATCTTGTTGTAAATGGCCTATTTATAGTTCTATTTACTAGCTCTGTTGTCCATCCACGTTTCGCCATTTGTTTTGCAATCTTAGGTGTTATAATAGAGAGGACATTATTCCCTACTTTAATTGGCGCAATTTTAAAATATCGTGCTGAGTTAAGGGTAAATAATTCTAATAACGCTTGTGCGAAATAAGTTCCTGCCATTTTATAATTTCCATCAGAGAGATTATTGCCACTTTGTGCAGCTGGCCCTATAACTGGAATACCAAATGTCCAACTCGGCCATCTCCATTCACTTGCAGTTATAGTTACCTCTTCTATCTCTACTGGATTGTTATTATTAATAACAGGGTCTTGAACTTGCATCCCATCCAAGTCTACAAATCTCATCGGGTTGTTGAAAACATAAACCCTGTTTTTTACTTAGTGAAACATCTTTCCGGAAGTATTTCATTACGTCATTTAATAAAAAAACTATAACAATTTATTTTTTTTGAAGTAATCAATAAAATCTGATTTAAATATGTCTAGGTTAAAGTCTTTTATTTTTGCTTTCATTTGTTCTAGTACTATTAATGATTTTGAAAGCTCCTTTGCTAAGATTATTTCTGCTTCTTTTTCATTAGCATTTTTAAAGGAATCAAAGTTTATTTTAATACTATATTCAAAATTGTCTTCAAGCGTAAAGGGGATGCCATCAGGAGAAGTAACTTTTTTTCCTTTTGTGTATTTTGGCTTTTTCTCTTTAAAAAACTGCTCAAATTGTGGAGAAACACAAACTATTCCAATCGTAATTGACTTTATATCTTTTCCATAATGCTTATCCTTAAAAAAGCATTCCATTCTATCTGACAATTTTATTATCAAATTAGACTTATTTTGATCAATATTTCCAATTATTGCTAGTCCAAATTCCATATTATTCTAATTATTATCTAAATATCCGATTCCCAGGAGGTAATGCCCACTTTTCTATAAAGTGACCATATATCATTATCTTTTCCTGAACTTTAATTTGGGCCTGATTACCAAAAAATTGTGGAACCATTATTAACCCCATTGATTTTAAATATTTTTCAGAATAGCGATTTGAGCTTGTTGTTTCGCCATATTTCCAAACTTCACCAGCCTCTAAAAATGTAGTGCCACCTCGTACATTAGGATAGTATCCACTTTTAGTTGCTGTTAATGCATACTGAAATCCTTGAGGACCATTTGCTTTTTGCAAAATACGGGTAATTTCTGCATCCATCTTTTTTACGATATCGGGGCCTTAATAAAGAATAGCTCCAGCGGTAGCAACGCCCATAATCACTTCCCCAAATGGGGTTGGTTCCCCTAAAGCAATTGCCCAACCTGCAGCTAATCCTGACGTAGGGTTGTCTTTCTCCTTTTTAGCTTGCTTCTTTTTCTCTGGATCATTTCCATATCTATCTTGCTCTTCCAGCAAATCCTGCAAAGCATGTTTTGCTTTAATTCGCTCTTCAAAACCGGGTTCTATTGCTTCCATCCCTAGCATCCCATCCGGGTCAATAAACCTCATCGGGTTGTTGAATACATAGGCGTAAGGAGACGTTTTCCTATCAAATTCCGCCAAGGGATCCACCACATTCCACCTGCCAATGACCGGATTCCCGTATAAAACGGGACAGGCTACGAACCTTGCTCCATAACCGAGGCTACGCCGAGCTCATGAATACCTTTAAAAACAACAAAGAACGTAGTGAATAATCATACTGCCCTAACTCATCCTGCAGCTCCTTTCCATTATAAAGATACTTATTTGTTCCTGGGTCAAAGCTTTTTTGAGCCCAAAAGCATATTTTACGTTCTTTATTATCATAAAGATCATCCTCGATTTGTTTTAGTATATTTTGTTACTACTACTTGCGAAGCATTTATTAAACTTTGTTTACACCCAAGGCGGTAACTGACATTTTTCTTGTGATTACTGATCTAACAAGGAAATTGGAATTATAAGGCATTAAATATATCGCACATTAGGTATTTGGTCACTTATAACATCAATTATTTTATTTAATGATACAATATTATAATGATATATTTTGTCGCTATTATAAAAATTTCTGCTTTGATCATTAAACCATTCCATAAAGGTTGATTTTTTTGCCTTATTAAATACCCCAATCGTCTCGTTGTCATATAAAAACTTAATTCTACCTGACTCTTCAGACACTGTATAAATTAAAACGCTTGGAAAATATATCTCAATTAATAATTGGGAGTTTTCAATATTACTAAGAGAAATTTTGACACCATTAAACCCATCTGTCAATTCGGACATAAATAGATTAATCTGTTTAGGGCTTTCTATTTCCCAATTTTCAAATGTATTCATCATTGTGTTAAGGATATCTGTATTTGTTAGACTTACCTGTTTTTGGATCTCTTATTTCTAGAGTGGGTTCTCCTTTCCCCCCCGTACCGCTTCGATTACTAGAGCTATGATCTCTAACATTAATGATTTTGCCTTCTGAAGTTTTTCCAACTCTCCCCCCTCCTGACATTGGTTTTTCGGTATCAGGAATAACTAAATCATCAAAATCTTTATTGGCCTGTTTATACTTACCCTCTTTTCTGAATTGCTTATGTCCTTTGCCTGTTTCATTCTCAAATATAGCATCTTTCATCACTTCCTCTTCCGTAGAGCGAGAATTTAAAGATCTTCTATTAAATTTAATGATTTCATCAATTAATACATAAGTTGTATATGCTACAACTGCAGTAGTGATCACTATTTTTGTCATTGGCTCTGGATCCATCCCAGCAATTGCCCATCCTGCTCCAGTTCTTGCTCCTATGTTTAATAATATAAGGTTGCTAGCAGTCGAAAGACTACTTCGACTAGCTGTTTTCTTTACCTCTTCTATCTGTATAGGGTTTTTCTCATTTATAACAGGATCTTGAACTTGCATCCCATCCGGGTCTACAAATCTAACAGGATTATTAAGTGCGTAGACATATGGAGAGATATCTTCATATATTTCCGCCATCGGATCCACGACATTCCATCTACCAATCACCGGATCATAGAATC
>CAZOVM010000010.1:0-37947 GCA_964583395.1 uncultured Pedobacter sp.
GTACGTTTTTTCATATAAAGTCAACTTTGGTGTCAACTTATTTCAGGACGGGACAAACCACTAAAAAAAGCCTCGATAAAAATCGAGGCTTTTTTTTCAAATCAATATCCTGATTAATCTAATTCTTTTTCAAAACAAACGCTATCCTCCACCCCTATATACTGTCCATAATTAGGTGTAACAAGATATCCATTCTTCTTATAAAGTGAAACGGCATCTATCATATGCGCACCCGTTTCTAAAACACATTTTGTATATCCCAATTCTTTTGCCCAATTTTCCAATTCTTCCAATACTTTCGACGCAACACCCTTCCCTCTACACACTGGCAACACAAACATTCTCTTTACTTCCGCAGATTTAGTATCATAGGCCTTTATTGCACCTATAGCAATTGGTGTCTCACCCTCAAAAGCTATAACTACATGATTAATTAAATCAATTTTGTTGAACTGAGAAAAAAAATCGTGCATATCGCCATTTTTAACAGCTAAATCAGCATCTAATTCTCTCACAAGTTTCCTAAAATGTTCATTTTCGGAGGTCGTCCTTTTTATTGCAACTAGGCTCATTTCTTATAATGTTTATTTAATACGGCTATTCGAAGAAAAACATAAGATAATAACACACCAACAAAGATGCATTTTATATCACTCATCAAGTAAATCTTTCAGCGCTTTACTTAAAATATCTACAACCCGCTCCATCTCTTTGTAATCTAAGCTACCAAACCCCATTCTAATGGCTGTTAAATTTTTATTCTGATATAATATATTTTTCGGCAGAAACAGCTCATATTCGATACATTTTTTTTTAAATTTCATAAGATTAAACGAATCAACCCACTTTATCCAGATGGCCAGTCCACGATGTGGGATGCGAAAACTTATCTTATCTCCTAATTTATCGGTCAATAAACCGATCAAATAATCTCTTCGTTCTTTATAAAGCTTTCTATTTTTTTTATTCAGCCTATGCACCGCCCCTTCGGCTATCCACTCTGTTAAAACCTGCTCTTTAATATTGTCTATTGCTGGTTCTAAAATGTTTTTATGTTTCTCTAATTCATTTATAAAAGCTTCAGGACCTGTTACAAATCCATAATTAAAGCCTACGGGCAAAGACCTAGCGAAAGAACCAATATAAACTACATTTTCATTCGCATTAAACGCAGCCAATGGCAAAACTGGATTATTATCGTAGTGAAAATCAAAATCGTAATCATCTTCCACTACTATAAATCCGTACATCTGAGCCATTTCTAACAGTTCGATCCTCCTTTTAGCGCTCAATAAAGTGGTAGTTGGGTAATGATAGCTTGAAGTTAAATACAAAATTCTAATAGGCTGACGCTCACAAACTTTTCGTAAAAAATTAGTATTAATCCCCTCCTCATCAACAGGAACAGAAATAACCTCTGCCCCGCTGTCTAGAAGAATCATATTCGATAAATAATACCCTGGCGATGCAACCGCTACTTTATCGCCCTGCGAAACAAGAACTTTTGCAACCAAATACAGGCTGGTTTCGTGGCTTGATGTTGTTAATAAATTGGAGACAGATATGCGCAGGCCACGCGTTAAATTTAAAAAATTTGAAAACTGCTTTTTAAAGTTCAGATGTATCTGATTTTGTATTTCTTGCCCAGACTGTCTAAATCTCTGCCGCTTCAGTTTCGACACGTACAATCTAGCCAATTCATCTGTATGAATCAACCTTATATCCGGCAAACCTTCATCTGTCTGTAAAGCTAAATGGCTTATTTCGATCGGGCTTTCTAAAATGGTAGAATGCTTAAAATAGAAACTCTTTTTTGTTTCTGTTTTTTCGGAAACAACTAGCCGGGAAGACTTTTTATGGTCAGATAAAATAAATGTCCCCTTATTGGGCAAAATCTCTATAAATCCTTGGGCCTCTAAATCGGCAAATGCCTTAATAAGCGTATTCCTGTTAATTTCTAACAACTTACACAATATACGTGTACCCGGAAGCTTGGTTCCTTCTGGAAGCAATCCCAATTGAATAGCCTTTATAAACTCAAATACAATTTGTAAATAAACAGGCGTAGCTTTATCAGATCGAAGATTTATAAAACTTTTAAAAGGAATTTGAACCGGACTATCCATTTTATTAAAACTGGCATATATGAATGGTACGGCAAGGTAGTACTTTTGGAAAAATTTTAAAAGAATGAAGAAGATTTATTTTGTTGCCCTTTTAGCGTTAAGCACAAGTTTATACGCACAGGAACAGCAAGACACAGTTAGTAGAATTACAGAAGTAATGATTAATGAAAACGGCTTAACCACGCCCATTTCTAAACAAAACAGAAACGTATACATTATAGATAAAGCAACCATTGCCAAATTACCCGCTCGCTCTGTACAGGAGCTTTTGCAATACGCTAATGGTGTAGATTTAAGGCAAAGAGGCCCTTTTGGCAGTCAGGCCGACATAAGCATAGACGGTGGTAGTTTTGAACAAACTGTTGTTCTTTTAAACGGAGCAAAAATTATGGATTCCCAAACCGCTCACAACATGCTTAATCTTCCCGTTCCAATAGAGGCTATTGAACGAATAGAAATAATTAGAGGTCCCGCAGCACGGGTTTACGGCGTAAACAGCTTAACTGGAGTGATTAACATCATTACCAGAACACCCGAAAAAACAGGTCTTCTTGTAAACGCACATTCGGGAACCAATTTCGAAAAGAATACTGAGGGCAACGGAAAAACATTTTATGGAAGCGGAATTCAGCTAGGTACTACATTGCATTCAAACAAATACCAGCAATCTATTTTCGGATCGCACGACCGAAGCAATGGCCATAGATACAATACGCAGTTCGAAAACACCAAATTTTACTATCAAGGAAACGTTCAACTAAACGCCTCAAATGAGCTCTCTGCTTCTTTTGGATACATCACTAACGATTTTGGCGCCAATGGCTTTTATGCCGCACCGGGCGATAGAAACTCGACCGAAAAAGTTCAAACTACGTTAGCTACAATTCAGACTAAACACCTCATTTCTGAGAATTTTACGCTTCAACCACGGCTAAGCTACCGATACAATATTGACGATTACCGATATCTAGGTGCTACGGCCACCGCAGGGCGAAGTAAACACTTTACTAATTCTATTGCTGCAGATGTTACCGCTTCGTATAAAACTCGTATTGGAGAATTTGGATTCGGAACAGAAGTTAGAAAAGAAGATATCAATTCCTCAAATATTGGCGAACACAACAGAGATAATCTTGGAATTTATGCTCAATACCGTACCAATCTTTCTGCTCAATTAAATGTAAATATCGGTTCGTACTTTAACTACAACTCCGATTATAAATGGCAAACATATCCGGGAATCGATGTAAGTTATGCACTGACAGAAACCTTTAAAATTATTGGCAACATTGGTACCAGCCAAAGAATTCCTTCTTTTACGGATTTATATTTAAATCAACGTCCCGCTAACATTGGAAATCCTGATTTAAAGCCAGAAAATGCTTTTCAGACAGAGTTAGGATTTAAATATCTAAAAAATAATTTCTCTGTTAACACCAATTTTTTTCAGCGGAGAATAGCACATTTCATTGATTGGACGCGCGCCGTAAACACCGACCCTTGGCAAAGCAACAATGTTGGAGATATGATTACCGACGGCTTAAATATCCGTTCTAACTATACGATGGCTTTCAACCATTCGACTTTAAATATTAATCTCGCCTATTCTTACCTAGATACAAAATTTAAAAAAATCGATTTAACCATTGCTTCAAAATATCAGATAGCAACGTTAAAACACCAGTTAACCAATACGGTCGATTATCGCAATAAGAATTTCTCTATTTTGATGGCTACGCGCTTCAATGAGCGGGCATCGGGCGCTTCTTACTGGATTAACGATATAAGATTAAGTCAAACAATTAAGCAGTTCACCATTTTTGCAGATGCGCAGAATATCTTTAACACCGTATATTATGAAATTGGTGCTATTCCGTTGCCAGCAAAGTGGGTAAGCTTAGGTGTTAAATTTTCTACGTTATAGCATTATTTAGCAGAAAAAGCATTGTGATTTAGCTTCTCAGACATATTACTCAATGCTTTTTCTGTTATTTCGGCATCAATAAAATGTTCGGTATAAAGTAATTTCATGCCTAAATATTCGAAAGTTTGTTCAAACGGAAACCAGAATTTTTCTTCCATATGATTACCGATTGAAGAAGTTACAACTGCCACTTCCTTACCTCGCAGTTTTCGCCCCATTTCCTTTTTTATGGTAATTAAATCGGTTAACCTATCAAAAAATGTTTTCATAATTCCGCTCATAGAATACCAATAAACGGGCGTAGCAAAAATTACCTGATGGTAATCATTAATCATCCGCTCTGCTAACGGTAAAAAATCATCGCCAATATTCTTATTCTCGTAGTCGTATTCCGTAATCTTATAATCGCTCAAATTAATAACCGCACAACCCAGGTATGCCGATATTTTCTCGGCAAGGATTTCAGTATTCCCATTTTTTCTGGAAGTTCCTAAAATTATAACGCTATTTCTCAAATTATTGGTGATTTATAGTGTAAAATTCAAAAATTATACTTATATTTAATATAGCGGTTCGTTATACCTTTATCTGGTAAATCCGCGTTGTTTCATCCCAAGGATGGTAACCCTGCCCAATATATTCAAACCCAAATTTTTCGTAATATCCAACATGATCAGTGCAAAGGTTTAAATACTTAAAACCATGTTTTTTAGTATCGGCCATTGCCTCATCAATAAGCAGTTTCGCATAGTTATTTCCTCTATGCTGCTCGTCAATAAAAATGGCGCAAATCCACGGGTATAAATCCATCCGACTAATAAAATCGTTCGTTATCAATCCCGCACAACCAATAATTACGCCCTCTTTCTCTAACAAATACCATTGGGGCAACGCTTGTTCCGCATTTATGCAGTTTAAAACACAATCTTCATAAATAACGGGCAACACTTCGTTCCAACTACTTTGTAAATATTGGATGGCTCTTTCGGCATACGCCGGATTTTCTCTCACAGATATTATTCTCATTGTAATTATTGTATTATTTGAAGCATCTTTGAATAAAAACCTATACTTCGTTGGTTACTCTGGCAAACTTGTTCCTATATTCTATAGGGCTAAGGCCTGTAATCTTCTTAAAAACATCTCTAAAAGCTTTGGTGTCGGTATATCCTACATCGAACATAATCTCACTTACATTCTTTCTCGATGCTTCGAAGAAAAGTTTAGCTGCTTCAATTCTAACTCTTTGTATATACTCAATAGGTGTATTGTTAGTGGCTTCTTTAAATCTTCTTTCAAAAGTTCTACGTCCCATATTAACCAAATTAGCCAGCATTTCTATTGTTATTTTATCGTCGTAATGCTTCTCTATATAATCCTGAACAGTTTTTATATCTGCATCTTCATGGTTTCTCTGTCCTCTAAAAATTGCAAACTGCGACTGACTATCCCTCCCAATATCGAGCGCAAAATATTTAGCCAATATAACAGCCGTTTCTCTGTCCGAGAACTTTTCTATCAGGTATAAAATTAAGTTCCAAAGACTGCTGGCTCCACCGCTGCTGTAAATATTATCGTGTTCGGTTATCACCGCCCCATCTTCTACCTCCACTTGAGGATATTTATCTTTAAACTCTTGTACATGCGCCCAATGTGTAGAGCATTTTTTTCCGTCTAATAAGCCTGTCTCGGCCAAAAGAAAGGCCCCAACACATAAGCTCGCCAGTCCTGCTCCCTTTTCATGTAACTGCTTAAAATAAGGTATCGCCTCCTTATTGGCTTTAATTCCGTTATTCGTATCACCAAAAATGGGCGGAATAAAAAGCAAATCTGTAGAAACCACATCTTTTAACAGGCGATTAGTCTTTACAGAATACTCACCATCATTTGCTGCTACATACTCTTGCAAACCAACGTATTCTACGTCAAAAATTGGCTTCTTGCCAAAAGCAGTTAAAAACTCATTAGCCGTTTTAAAGCTCCTGAATGGAGGTGTAATACCTTCAATTACGCCATTTTCAGGCACAAAAACAGAAATTTTCATATTATCTGACTTATAATTGTTTAAAATTATAAAAATATTTTGTCATAATTTACCCTTAAAGTTGTCGCTTTTACAACATATGTAATAATACAACCTGCAGTAATTTTGGATATTCAATTACCAATAACCAACTAAAATGAAAGAAATTACTAAAATAAAAATCGAAGCAAGCGTAAACGCGCCGATTGAAAAAGTATGGAAAATGTGGAATACGCCGAGCGATATTATACAATGGAACTTTGCAGATCCGAGCTGGCATAGCCCGAGCAGTGAAAACGATTTAAGAGTAGGTGGAAAATTTAAAAACAGAATGGAAGCAAAGGATGGTAGTTTCGGCTTCGATTTTGAAGGCACTTACGATACGGTAGAGCTCAACAAAGAAATTAGCTATACCATGGGCGATGGGCGAAGCGCCACCGTCCTATTTTTGGAAGAGAATGGCGTTACACACATACAAACTACGTTTGATGCAGAAACCATCAACGATCCGGAAATGCAAAAGCAGGGGTGGCAGGCCATTTTAAATAACTTTGTAACTTACGCAGAATCAAACCATTAACTAAACTGATATGAAAAGAACAAAATCATTTTTTGGGTAGCCACCGTAATTCTGATACTTTGGGAAGGCTTAATGCCCCTAAGCACTGTATTATTTGCACCAGAATACGTAAATGCAGGAACCAAACCATTGGGATATCCGGATTACTTTGCTTACACCTTGATTTTTTGTAAGGTATTAGGTGTATTGGCCATCTCTTATGTTAAAACACCTAACAGATTAAGAGAATGGGCCTATGCGGGATTAGCTTTTAACCTCATTTTCGCTTTCATAAGTCATGCGTGTATTGATCAAAATATTGGCTTTATGGCCATGCCATTGGTATTTTTAGGAATTTTAGCAGTTTCCTATTTATACCATCCGAAACGTTTTACTACAGTTAATTAAATTATTCATCCTTTTAAACTTAATAAAATGGCTAATAACTCAGTTTCATTACATCGCGTAATAAAAGCAAGTCCAGAAAAAGTATTTAAAGCCTTTTCAGATCCTACAGCTCACGCCACGTGGATTCCGCCTTACGGTTTTATATGTACTGTTCAGGAAATGAACTTTAAAGTAGGTGGCACCTACAAAATGACCTTCATTAATTTTAGCACCGGTAACGGGCATTCTTTTGGAGGGACCTACCTAGAGATTAAAAACAACGAATTTATCAAATACAGTGATAAGTTCGACGACCCGAACCTTCCCGGCGAAATGACTACCACCGTATCATTAAGAGAAGTTATGGGATGTACTGAACTTAAAGTACTACAGGAAAACATTCCTGAAATGATTCCCGCCGAAATGTGTTATTTAGGTTGGCAGGAATCTTTGGAGAAGTTAATGAAATTAGTTGAACCCAACATTCCGGACAATTAGTTCAACCCATTATGATTGAACATCACGCTCACTTAAAAAGTGCTGTTTTTATCACATTTTCGGGAAATTGTAAGAAGGCCCTCACCTTCTATCAAACCTGCTTTGGGGGTCATTTACAATTTAAAACTTTTGATAGTGAGCTATGGCCAACGGCCAATGCTCCTATCTTAAGCGGCTCACTAGTTTCAGAAACCATTATTATCCATGGATCTGACTTAGTACACAACGAGGGTCGAAAATTGGGTAATGCGCTTGCGCTTTACCTGCATTTCGAAAGCACTAACCACCGACAAGAACTTATCGCAAAACTTTCGTCAGAAAGAAATCAAACTTATGATCACGATCAGTCACTTATTGAATTGACCGATGATTTTGAGGTGAGGTGGGTTTTAGGGGTGGGATAAATTCATATTTTATTTTCCATTTTTTTACTTTATCTGCTATTAGATGTAGAAAAATCACCCAAAATTTGCATATTCAAATATATTATCGTAATATTGCAATATATAGTTATGGGACTTACGAAATCAGAAATATTTACCGACGAGCAAAATCAGCTTTCTATCTGGCTAAAGGCATTGGCACATCCTGCCCGCATCGCTATTTTGCAACGAATTATTATCTCAAACACGTGTATTTGTGGTGAATTGGTAGATGAATTGGGCTTAGCACAAGCCACCATTTCCCAACATTTAAAGGAATTAAAAAATGCAGGTATTATACAAGGTACCATAGAAGGTGTAAGTGTTTGTTATTGTATTAATCCCACAACTTGGAAGTTAATTGAAAACCAACTAGGTGCATTTTTAGGATCATACAAAGGCGAAACTATTTGCTGTTAACTTTTTTTTGTATCAATTAATCGTAAAATTGCAATAATACAATTTATAAATTTACTATGAAACTATCAGAAATAAAAAAAATCTTAACAAATATTGAAAGTGTAAATTTCAGATTAGAAAATGGCACTATGGTACCTGAGCATTTTCATGTTACCGAAGTAGGCATCATCACAAAAAACTTTATAGACTGCGGCGGCAAGGTGCGCCACGAGAAAGTTGTAAATTTTCAACTATGGGATGCAGATGACTACGAGCACCGATTAAAAGCGGGAAAGCTTTTAAATATCATATCCCTTTCTGAAAAAGTATTGGGCATAGAAGATTTAGATATTGAAGTAGAGTATCAGTCAGATACCATCGGAAAATATAACTTAAACTTTGACGGAGTCAATTTCTTGTTAATAGCTAAGCGCACAGCCTGTCTAGCTAAGGAAGCTTGCGGGATAAACCCTAAACCTACAATAGAAATCGTTAATTTGCCTGGCAATGCAAATAACTGTACACCTGACGAAGGTTGTTGTTAACTTTATTAGATATTTCTTATAAGGCATGATTCTTTTTGAAGAAAGAGAGGAAAACCATCTATAATCTCTATTTATGAAGAAAATACTAATTCTGTGTACTGGTAATAGCTGTAGAAGTCAGCTGACTGAAGGTTATTTAAAATATTATACAAATAACAACACAAAAATTTATAGTGCCGGAATTGAAACACATGGTGTTAATTTAAATGCTATAAAAGTTATGGCCGAAGATGGCATAGATATTTCCAACCAAACTTCTAATCATGTTGATGAATATAAAGATATCAATTTTGATATGGTGATTACAGTCTGCGATGATGCTTATGAAGCCTGTCCTTTCTTCTTAGGAAAAATTGAGCGATTCCACCAAAATTTTCCTGATCCGGCGAAAGAATTAGGGTCTCCAGAAGAAATATTGCAAGAATTCAGAAAAGTAAGGGATATGATTAAAATATATGCTGCAGATTTTGCAATAAATTATATCAAGTAATAAAAATTAAATACCAGAAACGCTATTTAGCTTTTTTTAGTTTTTATTAATTTTTGCAACGTTTTTACATCAGTAATATCTTGCTTACGTCCAGACGCTTTTTTATTTTTTATAAAATCGGTCAGACCAATATAATTAATAATAAGATTACCCTCTAGTTCAATTTTCTCCATATTCAACAATGCATCACTAAATTCAACCCCATCAATAGAATTCAACATATCAATTCTCAATGGTGGATAACCTATCTGATTGATTAATCCTTCTGTCAGAAAATCTTTTTTCTGAAAACCGAGAGAATGGAGCCCGAAGTCGCGAACCACCCTAAGCATTCGTGTTGCATTTTCTTCAGATACATCTATCCATATATCAAGATCACCAGTATGACGAGGCTTCCCATGCAACGCTAAAGCATATCCCCCTACAATCATATAATTAACATTGTGTTGATTCAACAACTTAACAAAGTCTTCGAAATCTTCGGCTAAAGTCATATACGATTACTTTTCTTTACAAGCTTTGATTTATCCATTCTTTCTCCTTTTCTCAAAGATTCTGAAATGATAGAGGTAACAGCTGCGAGACGTTCATTTACCGGCCTGCTCACCCAATATTCTAAATCACGTAGATCATCATTAGCATCTTTCATTAATACCCTCCTCACTACAGGAACTATCTTTCTAACACGAGGTTCAACAACTATTTTAGGTCTTAAAATAATACTTTTACGTTCTATCCTCACTTCTTTATTTTCGTATACAATTTTAGCTTTACTCAAATAATTGCTCAACGTATTATAATTAAACTGCGGATAGCTTAAGCAAAAATTCTTCAAATTAGAAAATACCTCAAGAGAATTCTCTGGATTATTTTTCCAGAGAACAACAATCACTCTTTTTCCTTGAATATTTATTGCTTCCATATATTAAATATAACAAATATAATGCTAATATTAGTCAAATTATTTAAAAAAATCTAAATTACTTTTTATATAGCAATACTTTAATGTTATTAGATCATCGTGATTTTAAATCAGTATAAACAAAAAAAGCCTCGACTAATGTCGAGGCTTCGTACCCAGCGCCGGAGTCGAACCGGCACGGTTTCCCACAGGTGTTTGAGACCAGCGCGTCTACCAATTCCGCCAGCTGGGCATTAATAAGCATCCGCTTAACTAAGCACAAAGTTAAGCATATTGCACAATTCTACAATAGCCGACTATAGTTTTTATAAGGTTATTTTAATGAAAAATAGATTGAATGTTTATCACGCTGACTTACAAATACTTCTTCTCAACCCAAAACGGCGCAAAAGGAATTAAGGAAGCGCCTCCAATCAGAGATGCCTTCCAGAATGGCCATTTCATTTTACCCCATAGCACAAAAAACAACGCTATATAAACGATAAAAAGTAACCCGTGTGCCCAACCTGTATAAGTTACTGCCAAAGGCATCTCAGCAAAGTATTTTAATGGCATAGCCACAAATAACAACAATACATTAGAAATTCCCTCGGCAATTGCCACAGCTTTAAAAGTAGAAAGTAAACTCATGAATTAAATTAAATAATTTGGCAGAAAACGTTAAGATTTAATCCATCTTACCAACCGTTTCCTTTAAACGTGCAAGATACTTAGCTCTGTAGTAAAGATCTTTTATTTTTACCAATTTTACTTGTTGATGATCATTATCGAGCGTTTCAAAACCTGAGATAAGTTGATTCAACTCCCTATTCAAAGATTCTTCAAACACAGTAATCTCTCGTTTTACCTTTTCCAATATTGAAGGATTAGGATCAAATTGCAGATCCATTAGCTGCTCATTTACCTCCATCATTTCCATTAAAAATTCTTGAGGTAAAGCATATTGTTCACCCTCCTGCAACACCTCTTTTAATTGAAGTACATATTCAATTATTTTAGCTGGATTAGATAAAATCTGATAAGCCTTGGTATTTTCTGTCGATAAATTTAAAACTTCTTCTTGAACCGATTCAGACTCATTGGCATAAAAATCAGGATGGTATTTCTTACTTAATGCATAATACTTTTTCTTAACCAGGGCTTGGTCTGGTGCAAAAGATACCGGCAATTCATACAGTTCAAAATAATTTCTCACAACTCAAAGATTAAAATCACCTCCAGAATGCTAAATACCGAAGAATTTCAAAATATCGTTACCAAAAGCAAATATCATTAACGAAATAAGAATTAAAAATCCGCCGATTTGCGCTTTCTCCATAATAGCATCACTTACCGGGCTTCCTTTAATCATTTCTATTAATAAAAATACTACGTGTCCGCCATCTAAAGCCGGAATAGGTAATAAGTTCATAAATGCTAAACCAATAGATATGAGTGCTGTTAAGCTCCAGAAATTAATCCAATCAAATTCTGCTCCATAAATTTTGGCGATTCCAATAGGACTGCTAATATTTCTTGCACTGGCATCTCCTTTTAAGATTTTACCGATACCTTTAACGTTGTCCATAAAGCTGTTTAAAGCCATTTTAACGCCTACCGGGAAAGCTTCAAAAAATCCGTAATGCGTAGTTTCTCTTTTAATTTCACTGTATTTCTGAAAATACCCTATGGTTCCTAAAGAATCTACCGCAACATTTAAACTTACAATTTGGTCGTTTCTTCTAACATTCACCTTTGCGGTGGTATTTTTTGCTGCAGTAATAATGGCCTTTACTTCATCCTGGAAGTTTACATCTTTACCATTTACCGAAACAATTCTATCGGCTTTCTGAAATCCGGCTTTGGCCGATGGAGAATTAGGAATAATAGAATCTACCGTTGATGTATATCTAGGCTCAACAAACAAGCCTTTTGCATCAGCAATCTTATTTAAAAAATCGTCAGGCACCTTAACATATAAGGTTTTATTACCTCTGGCAACCGTTAAAGTGGTTTTGTCTAACAATACTTTAGAGCTTTTAATTTCCTCAAAGCGCATTACTTTCTGGCCATTAATGGCGATAATTTTATCGCCGCTCTGCAAGCCTATTTCTTTTCCAACGGGTCCTGCATGAATTCCGTTTACAACAGCTGCATTGGGCGTATAAGTCTGACCATATTTAAAGGTCATAATCCAAAAAATAACGCAACCAACAATGATATTAACGATAATACCACCCAACATCACTATTAAACGCTGCCAAGCAGGTTTTGATCTGAATTCCCAGGGTTGCATAGGCTGTTCCATCTGCTCTGTGTCCATAGACTCGTCTATCATACCCGCAATTTTCACATAGCCACCCAATGGTAACCAACCTACACCATATTCTGTATCTCCATATTTAAACTTAAAAAGCTTAAATCCGTAAGCGTCAAAAAACAAGTAGAATTTCTCTACTTTAATACCAAATGCTCTGGCTGCTAAAAAGTGTCCCAGTTCATGTAAAATAACCAATATTGATAACCCCAGCAACAGCTGGCCCGCCATAATCAATCCGTCCATTCTTTATTTCTTATGTTTAGTTTATATCCTAAAATTAATAATTCGAGGATTTATATTATTAGAATCTATTTTGTTTATTCTGTTACTTCTAAAGTATACTTTTTGCAAATATACGTGTCTGTTCGTCGCTATTTACGAAATTTTCTATAGAAGAAGCCATATTAAATTCAACTTCTTGCATACATCTTTTAATGAGAGCACTCATTTCCCTGAAACCCAATTTATTATCCAAAAATGCTGCAACTGCAATTTCATTTGCCGCATTTAAGATAGCAGGCATGTTACCTCCCTTTTCCATTGCCTCATAAGCCAATAACAGGTTTGTGAATACTTCCGTATCTGGCTTTAAAAAAGTAAGCTCCGGATAATCTAGGAAATTAAATCTTTGAAAATTGGTAGAAATCCGATCCGGATAATTTAAAGCATAGTGAATAGGTAGTTTCATATCTGGAAGTCCCATTTGAGCCTTCATAGAACCATCCTTAAACTGAACAATAGAGTGTATAATGGACTGAGGATGAACAATCACATCAATTTGATCCGGTTTTAACCTAAATAACCATTTGGCTTCTATTGCCTCTAAACCTTTATTCATTAAGGAAGCAGAGTCGATGGTAATTTTGGCTCCCATCACCCAGTTGGGGTGCTTTAATGCATGTTCTTTAGTAACCGTCTCTAAAAAGGCTGCGTCTTTACCGAGAAAAGGTCCTCCAGAAGCAGTTAAATAAATTTTTTCGATATTATTTAAATCTTCACCTACCAGACATTGAAAGATGGCCGAATGCTCAGAATCTACCGGGATAATTTCTACATTATACTGCTCAGCTAACTGCATAACCAACTCGCCGGCTACCACTAAAGTTTCTTTATTAGCCAATGCTATGTTTTTACCTGCTTTTATCGCAGCAATAGTAGGTTGTAAACCCGCAGCACCTACCAATGCTGTTAAAATAATATTTGTTGATGGTATTTGTACAGCCTCTATTAACCCAGCTGCTCCAGAAAGCACATTCATTGCAGGTAAAGCATTTCGCACCTTATCTAAATGTGCTTCATTACCAATAACCACCAGTGAAGGCTTAAATTCTAAAGCCTGTTCTATCAATAAACTAAAATTTTCTTGAGCTGTTAAAACATCTACTACGTAAGCGTCACTATTAGCACGGATTACGTCTAGCGCTTGTGTTCCTATAGAACCGGTTGAACCAAGTATGGATATATGTTTCAAAAATAGTCAGTATTAATCATATACAGTGATATTTCACAACCACTATAGCTTCTTATAAATTATTAAATGCCGAAACTAATCAATTTATCGGCAATATTTCTATCGTTCGACAAACGAGGCACTTTATTTTGTCCACCTAATTTTCCTGCACTTCGCATATAATCCACGAAACTCTCTTTTTTAAGTGATACAATTTTTAAAGGTTGTAATATTTTACCTTCTATTAAATCAAAATAATATATGTTCTTCTGTTGTAATGCAGCATCAACTTTTAAGCTAAACGCATCTAAATTAGCCGGAGCATTCGAAAACTCTATAAACCACTCATGATAAGGCAATTCGCCAACCGGCGGATTTACCTGCGGAGCTACAGTAAACTCTGTAATTCCCACACCCTCCTCATTCGCTACCGATAACAAAGCCGCTTCTACTTCTTCGCCAATTACATGTTCTCCAAATGCAGATATAAAATGTTTAATTCTGCCCGTCACTACAATTTTAAAAGGATTTAAAGAAACAAATTTCACCGTATCGCCAATACTATATCCCCATAAACCAGCATTGGTATTCATAATGAGAGCGTAATTTTTATCTAATTCTACACTAGAAAGGTTTATACGGGTAGGATTATCGTTATAAAATTCTTCTGCAGGAATAAATTCATAAAATATTCCGGCATGTGTTAATAAAAGTAAGCCCTTATCATCTTGTTTATCCTGATATGCTATAAATCCTTCTGAAGCTGGATAAGTTTCAATAGAATCTACCTTTCTGCCAATACTTTCCTCTAATCTTGCTCTATAAGGCTCAAAGTTGACACCGCCGTATACAAATAAGCTAAAATTCTTAAATATGTCTTTTATTTTTTTTCTTCCCGACTTTTCTATCAGCTTATCAAAATACATTTGTACCCACGGAGGTATTCCCGATATTAAGGTCATATCTTTATGAAAGGTTTCCTCAACTATGGCATCTACCTTTTCCTCCCAATCATCAATACTATTTGTTTTAAAAGACGGCAATCTGTTTCTCTGCAAATAGCCCGGAACATGATTGGCCACAATTCCTGAAAGTCGTCCCACCTGAATCCCATTTTTCTCTTCCATTACAGGGCTACCCTGCAAAAAAATCATCTTACCATTGATGAAATTGGTTTTGCCTGTTTCATGAATATAGCTTAAAAGTGCATTTCGGGCTGCCCTAATATGCTGAGGCATCGATTCTTTAGAAATAGGAATATACTTTACACCTGACGTTGTACCGCTTGTTTTGGCAAAATACTTAGGTTTTCCCTTCCATAGTACATCTGGTTGACCTTCTACCATTCTATCTATATATGGCTTTAAATCTTCGTAATCTCTTACAGGAACATGCTGTTTAAAAGTCTCGTAATCTTTTATTTCGGCAAAATGATGATCTTTCCCAAATACAGTATTTATAGCTGAATGCACATTTTTAAGCATTATAGCTTGCTGGTCTTGTACAGCTTTCTTTTTCCAACGCTCTATACCACGCATAACTAATGCCGCAAATGGCTTACTAAAAGCTGCCTTAATTCCCATATTTTAGATTAAATTATGTAAAATATCAGGATGCTCGTCCCCTTTATATTCCTTCATTATTTTTCTGTACGCCACAGAAAATAAAGACGTTGTGAATGGAACTACAACAAATGAACTAAATATTGCTGCCAACAAAGACACATATGAGTTAATATCGTAATTAAAAAACATCGAAATCATATTAAATCCTGACAAAGTCCAATAAAAGAAACCGAATACAATTACTTGAATGAGCACCAATGCTATTAATATATATAATAACTTAATAAAGTTCCCTTTTGTTGTGGCCAAACTTAATTTGATTGATTCAAATGGCTTAGCTTGTTTATCTATGATAAAAAAAGGAAAGAAGATAATTCTTATAAAGGTGCAGAATATACTAATTACTGCTATGGCAACGGCGATCTTAACGATTACATCTCCTACCTGATTAAAACTCTCTATG
This sequence comes from uncultured Pedobacter sp., assembly GCA_964583395.1. GTDB lineage: Bacteria > Bacteroidota > Bacteroidia > Sphingobacteriales > Sphingobacteriaceae > Pedobacter. The sequence continues at coordinate 16,073 of CAZOVM010000010.1, forward strand.
AGCCCCTGACTCACGGCAAATCTTAAGATAAAATCTAAAATATAAAGCAACGGAAACAAAGCAATTCCTACAAAGAAAATGCTCAATCCAAAATAAAGTGTTCCAATTAAAAATCGTATTATTTCATTTCTTGTTGGAAGCGTATTGATAATTTGCAAGCTCTCTTCGTCCTGATGATCCAGCACCCTGAAAATATACTTTATAAGTGATAAGTGCACAATGCAGTACAGCGTAATAAAGATCATAAGCATTACAATTCTAACACCTATGTGTAGCTGCCCCATAAAAAAGGCCAGAAAAGTAGAGGTTGAAAAAGTAATAAAAAGCATAAAACAGAAAGTGGCGATAGAAAAATAATTATCGCGTGTTACAGCCCATGCTTGAGATATTACATCTTTAACTGCAAACGTACTTTCTTTTAAATAACCAATCATAAGTATAAAATTGCTTAATATTTATTTCTTTAACACTATTCTTTTGAAAAAATCCTGCATAAATCCGAGTCCGTAAGCCGTTAACTGAATAACCGCTGCAACCAAACTCAAAATAGCAATTTTTAAGGACTTATTTACGTACCAAGAATGTAAAAACAATAAGATAAAGTAAACTCCCCATATAGTATTCGCTATTAGCGCTAATTTACCACCTATAATATTTACAATTAAGAGCGCTAAAATTCCCAATGTAAACAAAGCGGGAAAAAAATGCACCACTTTTAATTCAGACGGAAAGTGCTTGTAAATATTGATACGTGCTCTTCCAAAAAAATGGAGTTGCTTATAAAACTGACTAAAGCTGGTTCTTCGTTTGTGATAAACCTTTGCCGCTGGTATCAGTCCAATTTTAAACCCTGCAGTATGAATTCTAATACTGTATTCGATATCTTCCCCCAAGCGGGTTAAAATAAATCCGCCTACAGTTTCCCAAACTTTTCTGGAGACACCCATATTAAAGCTTCGAGGATGAAACTGACCAATATGTTTTTTATTTCCCCGAATTCCACCGGTTGTAAATGGAGAAGTCATCGCATAACTAATGGCTTTTTGAAGCGGCGAAAAACTCTTATGTGCTGCATCTGGTCCGCCGAAAGCATCTAACTGATTTTCAAACAAGTAATCTTTTACAATTTCCAGATAATCGGCCGGAATTAGGCAGTCGGAATCAAAAATGATGAAATAATCGCCTTTGGCTCTTTCAAATCCATAATTTCTGGCAAAACCCTGCCCCCCATTTTCTTTAAAATAATAATGAATATCTAACTTATCAGCAAAACCTGATACTATTTGCGCTGCGTCGTCTTTAGATCCATCTTCAATTATAATTACTTCAAATTGCGTATAGGTTTGTTCTACAAGCGTTTCTAACAGCTCCAGAATTTCTTGTGGCCTGTTGTAAAGGGGTATGATTATAGAGAAAAACACTTGAAAAAATTATATTTCGGTTTCGATTAAATAGGCATTTCTTTCGGGTGCATTACGTGTAACCAACTCGGCTACAAAACCCGCTAAAAACATTTGAGAACCTACAATAATAGCTACTAAAGCTATGTAAAACAAAGGCTGATCGGTAATTTCTCTCCCATAAGGAATATGAGCCCAAATATGATACAATTTATTTCCAATCATCCAAAGGGTCATTACAATTCCCAAAAAGAAACTCAAGACACCTAATGCACCAAAAAAGTGCATCGGCCGTTTGCCAAATTTACCTACAAAGAATATAGAAAGAAGATCTAAAAATCCGTTTATAAACCTACTGAAACCAAATTTGGTAACACCATATTTTCGGGCTCTATGCTCAACTACCTGTTCACCTATTTTCTTAAATCCGGCCCACTTAGCAATAACAGGTATATAACGATGCATTTCTCCATATACCTCAATAGTTTTAACTACATCCTTCCTGTAAGCCTTAAGCCCGCAATTAAAATCGTTCAGGTGTATTCCACTCATCTTTCTGGTTGCAGCATTAAACAATTTAGTAGGAATAGTCTTAGTAATAGGGTCGTAACGTTTCTTTTTCCAGCCAGATATTAAGTCGTAGCCTTCTTCCGTAATGCGTTTGTATAATACTGGAATTTCGTCGGGGCTATCCTGTAAATCAGCATCCATTGTTATAACAACATCACCACGGGTTGCTTCAAAACCAACATTTAAAGCGGCCGATTTGCCATAATTACGCCTAAACTTAATGCCTCTTATCGAAGAATCTAGAGTTTGAAGTTCTGTAATAACCTGCCAAGATTTGTCTGTACTGCCATCGTCGACCAGTATTACCTCATAAGTAAATTGATTGGCTTCCATTACCTGCTTAATCCATTTTGTTAATTCGGGTAAAGATTCCTCTTCATTGTAAAGTGGCACTACTACAGAAATGTTCATTTATAGAGTTTTGATGCTTATTTATGCTTTAAAACCAATCAGTTTTACACACAAAAATACTGAATTTGTAAAGATAATTAAAAATAAAGGGAAAAGCAGAAAGCAGAAAGCAGAAAGGAAAAAGGAAAAAGGAAAAAGGGGAAAGGGGAAAAGGGAAAAGGGAAAAGCTAGGAGCTTAAAGACGAGATTTGTTTCTGTCGGGTTTCAAAACTCCCTCACATCTGACTAAAAGGAATACTCACGGATTACACAGATTCACACAGATATTAATGATCACTCTTTTCCGTGTAAATCTGTGCTTTCTGTGAGAAATGCTCGTGAAAAATTCACAGACTTTACAGACTCCCAACTTCTGACTAAAAGAAATACTCACGGATTACACAGATTCTCACAGACATTAAATGATCAATCTTTCCCCTGTAAATCTGTGCTTTCTGTGAGAAATGTTCGTGAAAGATTCACAGACTTTCAAGACTCCCCAACTTCTGACTAAAAGAAATACTCACGAATTACACAGATTCACACAGATATCAATGATCAATCTTTCCCGTGTAAATCTGTGCTTTCTGTGAGAAATGTTCGTGAAAGATTCACAGACTTTACCGACTCCCGACTCCTGACTAATAGAATTCCTTACGGATTACTCAGACTTTCACAGACATTTTATGATCAATCTTTCCCGTGTAAATCTGTGCTTTCTGTGAGAAATGCTCGTGAAAAATTCACAGACTTTACAGACTCCCCATTTCTGACCAACAAAAAAAAGCTGCTTCAATTTAATGAAACAGCTTTCTTTATATTCTAATAGATCAATTTATACAGTCGTAACCGGTTGATCATCGTCATCTTCTTCATGCACGAATAATGGCGGATTTTTCTTAAATATCGCTGCAAAAATTAAAGCACCAACAAAGTACATAATTGCTACAATTCCATACCCTACAAATGCTTGTGAAACCGTTGGATCAAATTGTTTATCTAAACTTTCTATTGTTTTTTCTCTCGCTTGCTCAATCTGATCGTCACTTAATCCAAAATCTCTCATGGTGTTCTCAGAGCTCTCAAGAACCATTTCTTTCATTTTAACACTGTACTCTGGTTCTATTACTTTACCAAAAAGCATCGTGAATGCATATACCAGTGTTGCCGATACAATGAACATTATAAAAATATGCGGCAATGCTTTAGAAAAAGTCCAGAACCCCCCTGCTTTTTTTCTTAAATCTTTACAAAAGTAAATTGCTAACAGAATTCCTATTAAAATACTAAACAAGCCATACCAAGCAGAGCTCATTAATTGCGGTGCTATATAATACACCACCAAAAAAAGAACCACATTAATTGCACCCCATATTAGGCCGCTAGTTACTGCTTCTTTTTTTAAATTCTTTCCGAAAGTTGTTTCCATAATTTTAGTTTTTGTTTAGGTTTATTTTATTTGTGTAGTCTATATTTTATTAAAATTAACAATTAAACTGTAAACACCAACATCAAAAGACTTATTATTACTAAATAACTCTAAATCTTTTATAGCTTGGTCGTCAATATCGGGCTGATGAAAGAATGCCATAAACGGCACAAACAACTCTTCCATTTCTTCATTTAAATTCATTAAACCCGCATTATTGCAAATATCTTCGATACTCGACTCGGCCAACGATTGATTACTGATTAAATCCTCATAAATATGAAACTCATCTTGAAACTCATCTTCATCTACCAGTAAAAACTCTTTTAAGAAATCCTCTAAACTCGGCTGAATATTTTCATCCTTACATTCATTGATGTACAATAGAAGATTTAAAAACTCCGTTCCCCTATCCAATGTTCTTTCCTCAATATCAGCCCATTCTTCACTTTCTAAATAATCGGCTTCCAATTTAGCAGCATCGGCAGTAAAAAAATTGATCATCAGCAAATCAAAGTACACCTCTTGCAAAGGCATAAAAGGCTCATGCGCTTCAAAAACAGCATCAAACCGTACAGTTTTGTCTAAAAAATTACCTTCCCATTTAAACGCTTCTAAAATTTCTTCTTTAAATGATTTTCCATCAATTTTTTCTATTTCAGAAAACTTTTGAATAGAGGCTTTTAAAGCCTTTTCTACTGCATTATTCATAGCGTTTTAGTTGTTGTTTGTTATATGTTGCAATTACCTTTCCTGTTAATTCCGTTTCAAGAAAAGGTGAATTGCTAGATTTCGAATAATTATTAGACTTATTATATACCCATTTTGTTTCAGGGTTATAAAGCACAAAGTTTGCTTTTTCTCCTACTTCTATCTTAACCGCCTCTAATTTCAAAATTTCTCTTGGCAATTTACCCAATTTCTCGGCAATTAATGACGAAGATAAACCCGCTTTTAATAAAATAGGCAATATAGTTTGTAAACCTATAATACCATAAGCCGCAACTTCAAACTCTACCGCCTTAAACTCTATTTCATGAGGCATGTGTTGAGAAGTAATTGCATCTATTGTACCATCTTTTAGACCTGCAATTAATGCTCTTATATCTGCCTTTCCACGAAGTGGTGGTTTTACCTTGTAATTACTATCAAAATTGGCCAATACATCCTCTGTTAACAAAAGATGATGAGCAGCAACATCGCAGGTAACTGCAACCCCTTCTTTTTTAGCTTTCTTTATAATGGCTACCGCACCAGCCGTAGAAATGGTTGAAATATGAATAGGTGCATTGTGATAAGCAGCTAGAAATATATCTCTGCTAATTTGCAACTCTTCGGCTAACGCCGGATTTCCTTTCATTCCCAATAAAATACTATTGCTACTTTCATGAATCATCGCCTTCCCTGCAATTTGCCTGTTTTCAGGATAGGAAAAAATTACCCCGCCAAATCCTTGCGCATATTGTATTGCTCTGCTCATAAATCCATCATCTGCTATTGGATGATTAGGTCCATCAGAAAATGCCACCGCACCAGCCAGATGCATATCATACAACTCGGCCAGATCTTTTCCCTCTGCATTCAAACTTAAAGCACCTATCGGATAAATGGATACCTGAAAATCTTTAACACGATTTAAAACATACTCTACAGCCGATTTATTATGAACAACTGGCTTAGAATTGGGCATTAAAGCTACTCCGGTAAATCCGCCCGCAGTTGCAACCGCATTTAAACTGTAAAGATCTTCCTTCGTTTCGTAACCAGGATCTCCGGCAGTCACATTTAAATCGAAAAACCCTGGCGATAATACACCTCCTACATTAATTTCCTTTTCTGAAGGCTTAGCTTCTAAAGACCCTATTTCGGCATAGATACCCTTTTCTATTCGTACATCAACTACTTTTTCATTGTGTACACTATCTGGATCAGCTATTGTAATACCTTTAAGCAGTATATTCATTAGATTGTTTTGGTTGGAGTTTATTAAAATATTTTATAATCAGAATCTCTATAAATAAAAAGAATAAAGCTATTGCTAAACATTCTTTCCACCATTCTGCACCTTGATGCTCAGTTTTAATGGTAACTGCTTGTCGCGATGCGTCTACAAAGGTAAATGGCAAATCGCCCATTTTTGCTTCAATATCTTTTTTATTACTAAACAGCATATTCGATTCATCACCATGCTGGTTAAATGCATATATCTGAATCAAAGAATCTGCATGTTTTAAACTGTAAAAACCGGGGGTTCTAATCTGATCTGCAACATATAAAGCCGCTGTACCATTGTTGTTAGAATATTCCGGAATTACCTGAATATTATCTGCCTCTATCATTAAATCTTGCTTCGCTCCCAACACAACAGGCATTACTTCTAACAAAGCATCTTTCCCTACCGTATAGTTCATTTTAAAAAATTTCCCACCAGACAGGGCCATTTTATACATTAAAGGCACAAAAAGTGGATGCTCCGGAAAATTACTCTCACTTCTCTCCAGACCCGATGAGCCTAAAAATATTTGTCCTTTTCCAATTGTGTATTTACTTAACCAAGGTCTATTTGCGGGCAATTGTAATAAATCTTCCTGACCGTTCGCAGCAGCATTGTAATGAAGAAAGTTATAAATGGTAGGCAGATCCAAATTCTTTGGCACAGATTCAAAAAGATCCGAAAAAAATGGATTTTCTAACGCTATTTTTGAAATTTTTAAAGTATCGCTTGTCACATCCTTGATAGTTGGCAAACCTAAAACATTTAAAAAATTATTAGAAGTTGAAAACGGAACTTTTAAATTTGGAAAAAGCATTAAGTTACCTCCGTTATTTATGAAACTCCGCAATTGCTGCGCTAAACCCGAACTTGGATTTTCCAAACCACTTAAAACAACAGTGCTAAATTGGTCTAATACTGAATAATTTATATTAGACTCTACCATCTCGGTTAAGTTAAAAAAAGTATCCGACCGAAATAATGCATTTAAATATTTATTACTCCCTGTAGCCGATATAGATAAAACATCCATTTCATTCTGCACCCTAAAAGTAAATTTAAGTTTATCATCAAAGTTTAATGGATAATCCTTTATCTCTACTTCTCCCCGCTGCCACCCCGCCTTCAAACCACTAAACTGAAGCGTATCAAGCTGCGAAGATTTAGCCGGAACAGTGAGTGTACTTAACGCTTTTTGTTGGCCATTTATAAGTACTTTGACAGGAATTTCTGTTGCAGGCTTATCTCCAAAATTTTTTAAACGTACAACTAATTTCTCGGTACCACCTGGCCGATGAATAGGCGATAAAAACCAAACACTATCTACCGCTACATTAGGTATAGAATTAGCTTTCAGCTGAATTAAAGAGATTAAACTCGTTGAATCAGCAGAAATTTTATCTATCCCCACAAAATTCTCCTGAAAATCAGAAATTATATAAATAGGCTCGTGAAATGCAGAAAATGTTCCTTGTTTCCTGTTTAATATTTGCTGTAAATTTTTAGAGGCAGCAGAAATTTTCACCTGACCTACGGCATCTCTAAACTCATCAAAACTTAGTAAACGTTGGTTTTTCCCTTCAAAATCATTTGTAATAAGCTTAAAACGTGTATTTTGATCAAATCCTTTGGCAATATTTATAGCAGCTATGCGTGCATTATCTAACAAAGAACCCTCTTTATTTACACTTTCCATACTATATGAATTATCTATATATATATGAACAGCCTTGGAAGTGTTAGGCGTTGCAAGCGCATCATTTTGTGTATATGGCCTGGCAAAAGCAAATATTAAGAAGGCTAAAGCCAACATTCGCGTTAATAATATCAATAGATTTTTAAGCTTATTGCGCGACGAATTCTGTTCCTGTATAGATTTTAAGAACTGAACATTACTAAAGTAAACTTTTTTAAATTTTCGAAAATTGAAAAAGTGAATAATAACCGGGATAAGGAGGGCAAATAACGCGAAAAGAAAACCCGGATTAATGAAATTCATTAAAAATCAAAGATAGAAAAATTTTGGAAAATAAAAAGGAAAAAAGCATAAAGTTAGAAGCTAAAAGCCGAAAGGGAAAAGCTGAAAAGGGAAAAGGGAAAAGAGCTTAAAGCCAAAACATTGCAATATACATCACTCCATAAGATTCTTTCTCAACAGGGATAAACTTCCGCTACACTTCGAGGGTAACAATGGGCACTAATAACAGCGCATATGTTATTACCCATCCAGTGTTGATTTGAAATTGAATTTTTAGTAGAAATATTGAGTAGCCTTGATTTTTGTTTACTTTGTATCAAGACAAAGTAAAGTGCCATTCCGCGGCGCAGAGCGGAGGCAAGCCTAGCGCAGCGGGGAGGTAGGCGAAATTCTTCGGCCGCTACGCTAGACCTCCAGAACGACCCTCTTAAAGGGAAAGTAGAAAGGCGGAACGGTAAAAGATAAGGCGTAAAAGTGGCAAAAAAACAGGAGGCACTTAATAATTTTCAAAAAAGTCTTGCATTAAACCTAAAGTCTTGTACATTTGCATCGTTCCGATTACCCAATCGGCAAAAAAATTATGACTATTAACTTAAAACATCATCATCTGCATCTTAACCATCATCATTGCGCCTAAGCAATAATTGCAGTATTTGTTTTAATTAGTCAACCTCCAACCAACACCTTCTTTTAAACTCATTTCCTTTGAAAACGATTAAGATCGCTATCCAGAAATCTGGCCGGCTTAACGAAAAATCTGTTGAACTCCTCAAAAACTGTGGGCTCAACTTCGAGAATTATAAAAGTTCCCTGATTGCTAACGTCGCAAATTTTCCATTAGAAATTTTGTTCTTGCGCGACGATGATATTCCAGAATATGTACAAGATGGCATTGCCGATGTAGGTATTGTAGGTGAAAATGTAATTGCCGAAACCAATGTATCCACTAAAACACTGCAAAAGTTGGGGTTCGGCAAATGCACATTAAAAATTGCTGTAAAAAAAGACACGACTTATAATAATCTTCAAGATTTAGCCAATAAAACCATTACTACTTCTTACCCAAACATCCTGCAAAATTTCTTAAATAAAAATAATATAACAGCTGATATAAAAACCATTTCTGGCTCTGTAGAAATTGGCCCTGGTTTAGGTTTAAGTGATGCCATTTTCGACATTGTTTCTACAGGAGCCACCCTTAAAAATAATGGGTTGGTGCCATTCATAGATGTGCTCCATTCGGAAGCCGTTTTAATCACCAATTCAACCTATAAAACCTGTGAAGTAGTAAATGAGCTCCTGCATAGAATTCAATCGGTACTGAGAGCTCAAAACACAAAATATGTAGTGCTGAATACCTCAAAAAGAAACCTTGAAAAAATCATAGAATTGCTACCCGGAGTAAAAAGCCCTACCATTGTTCCTCTATACAAAAAAGATTGGGTTGCAGTTCATTCAGTTATCGAAGAATCTGATTTCTGGCACAAAATAAACAGTCTAAAAAAGGCAGGAGCAGAAGGCATTGTTGTGATGCCAATTGAGAAAATAATCCTGTAAACAAGTCAAAAACAGCATTAACCATAAGTTAATTGTAATATTTAAAATGCTTAAAATCTATAATATACAAAGTTTATCTAAACAAAAAATAGAAGAAATGCAATCGCGTTGCCTTTTAGATGATTTAGCGATCGAAATGGCGGTAAAAACAATTATTGAAGGGGTAAAGAAAGAGGGCGATCAATACCTTACTCTGTGCAATAATCAGTACGACAAGTATAATGGAAACAATTTATTTTTGGGTTTAGAGGCGTTAAAACTCATTGCAAAAAACATCCCGTTCAATTTAAAAAATGCGATAGATTTAGCCGCCAAAAACATCCGTAAATTTCACACTGCACAACTACATACAGAACAACCTATAGAAACCACACCTGGCGTAACATGCTGGCGTGAAAACAGAGCAATAGAAACAGTAGGTCTTTATATTCCAGGTGGTTCTGCTATACTACCAAGTACTTTCTTAATGCTCGCAATACCCGCTATTATTGCCGGTTGTAAAAACATTATCGTATGCACTCCGCCAAATTCTGAAGGGTTGGTAAGTCAGGAAATTGCATACTGTGCTTTAAGTTTAGGCATCTCCAAAATATACTTAACTGGAGGTGCTCAAGCCATAGCCGCCATGACTTATGGCACTAAAACGATACCCAAAGTATCTAAAATTTTTGGTCCGGGAAATCGTTATGTTACCACAGCAAAGTCTATTTTACAAAAATTCACCGCTATAGATATGCCTGCAGGTCCATCAGAAGTTTTAATCATTGCCGATCACTCATGCATACCAGAATATGTGGCGTCCGACTTACTCGCTCAAGCAGAACATGGTTCTGATAGTCAGACTATTTTAATAAGTACTTCAAGTAAAATTTTAGATGAAGCAAACAAGGCTTTGTGTCAGCAAATAACTGCCCTACCCCGCCGAAAAATTATAGAAGAAGCCTTAAAAAACTCCTATTCTTTGTTGGTAAAGTCAATTGAACAAGCCTTCCAATTTAGCAATGAATATGCACCGGAACATTTAATATTAGCTATTGAAGATGCACAGAAATATTTAGAAAAAATTACAAATGCAGGTTCAGTTTTTATTGGTAATTTAACTCCTGAAAGCGCGGGCGACTACGCCTCCGGGACCAACCATACACTCCCAACTTCTGGGTTTGCAAAGGCTTATTCTGGGGTATCTGTTGACAGCTTTTTAAAAAAAATTACATTTCAAAAAATATCAGCCGAAGGCTTAAAAAATATAGGTCCAACCATAGAAATATTAGCCGAAGCAGAAGGATTACAAGCACACAAAAACTCGATCACTATACGTTTAAATAAAAATGGAAATTAAAGATTTACAACGCGAAAGTATTAAACAATTAAAACCTTATTCGACAGCAAGAGACGAATATAAAGGAACGGCCAAGATTTATTTAGACGCAAATGAGAGCCCCTACGGCTCTCCGTTAAACGAATCATACAATCGCTACCCCGACCCTAAACAAGCGTCTCTAAAAGAACGTATAAGCCAAATAAAGGGTATTCCGCCACGACATATATTTATTGGCAACGGCAGTGACGAAGCTATAGATTTAATAATACGTGCCTTTTGCGAACCAGGTAAAGACAACGTTTTAGTCTTACCGCCCACCTATGGCATGTACGAAATAGCAGCACAAATAAATGCCGTTACCGTTAAAAAAGTAGCTTTAACACTCGAGTTTCAGTTAGATTTAGACAGAATTGCCGAACAAATTGATCAACAAACCAAGGTTATTTTTATTTGTTCACCCAATAATCCTACCGGTAATGCGATTCGAAGAATAGATATCGAAACTATTCTCAACAATTTTAACGGATTAGTGGTTGTAGATGAAGCATACATCAATTATTCTAAACAATATTCTATGATTAGTGAGTTAACAGAATATCCCAATTTAGTAATTTTACAAACCTTTTCCAAGGCTTGGGGATTAGCAGGCTTACGTGTAGGAATGGCTTTTGGCTCTTTACCATTCATAGAAATTTTAAACAAAATTAAACCTCCCTACAACATCAACCAAGCTTCTCAAACCCTTATTTTGCAGGCTTTAGACCAATTACAAAGTGTTAATAATTGGATTAAAGAAACTGTAAATCAAAGAAATGTGTTATCAAAAGCATTATCAGAACTAGATATCGTTAAAAAAGTATATCCATCTGAAGCCAATTTTTTGTTGGTAAAATTTAAAGAGCCTCTTAAAATTTATGAATCCCTTAAAAATGAAGGAATCATTCTTCGCGACAGATCCTCTGTAGAATTGTGTGAAGACTGCCTGAGAATCACCATTGGCACTGCCACAGAAAACGAAGAGCTGCTACAAAACCTGAAAAAGTTAAACAACCAATAAGATGCAGAAAATACTGTTTATAGACCGTGATGGCACCTTAATATCAGAAGCAGAAGATGAGCAAATCGACTCCTTTTCTATACTAAAATTCTATCCAAAAGCGATTACCAACATGGTAAAAATAGCTAAAGAAATGGATTTTAAACTAATAATGGTAACCAATCAGGATGGACTGGGTACAGATGCTTATAAAGAAGAGGATTTTAACGCCATACACAATTTTGTTATAAATACATTTGCCAATGAAGGGGTAATTTTCAATGCACAATTTATTGACAGAACCTTTGCAAAAGACAATGCTCCTACCCGCAAACCCGGCACAGCAATGTTAAAAGATATAATTAATGAAGGCTTTAGCTTAACAGAATCTTTTGTTATTGGCGACCGCCTAAATGACGTTGTATTAGCCAAAAACTTAGGTATAAAATGTATTTGGCTACGAAATAATGATCAACTAGGCGCACACGAGGGAATGGCGCCTGCCGAAAGCCTACAAAGTCACATAGCCCTCGAAACGTCAAACTGGGATGAAATTTATAATTTCTTAAACACCGTGAACAGGGTAACTTCTGTTAATAGAGTAACCAATGAAACCTCCATTCAAATTGAATTAAAATTAGACGGAAAGGGACAATCAGAAATATCAACAGGATTAAATTTTTTCAACCATATGCTCGAACAAATTGCTAAACACGGGTTGGTCGATTTAAAAATTAACACCAAAGGTGATTTGCACGTAGATGAGCATCATACCATAGAAGATACGGCCATAGCATTAGGAGAAGCTTTTTTAAAAGCTCTGGGTAATAAGCTAGGAATTGAAAGATATGGATTTTGCTTACCTATGGACGATTGCCTGGCAACGGTAGCGATCGATTTTGGAGGCAGAAGCTGGTTAGTTTGGAATGCAGAATTTAAAAGAGAACGCATTGGCGATGTTCCTACAGAACTTTTCTACCACTTTTTCAAATCGTTTAGTGACGCAGCAAAATGTAACTTAAACATCTCTGTTTCAGGAGAAAACGAACACCACAAAATAGAATCTATTTTTAAATCGTTCGCCAAAACTTTAAAAATGGCCATAAACCAAAACTCTAATAAGATGTTTCTTCCAAGTACGAAAGGATTGTTGTAATGCGTTTAACAAGAATAGGAATTGTGAATTATGGTGGAGGAAATATTTTCTCTTTAAAATCGGCATTAGATAGAATTAACATACCGCATGCCATGGTAAGTGACGTACTGGAATTAGAGAAATTTAGCCATATCATTATTCCTGGCGTAGGTCACGCTGGTAAATGTATGTCTAAGCTGCAAGAAAACAAAATGGATCAGGCAATACACAGATTACAAGTGCCTGTACTCGGTATCTGCGTCGGAATGCAGTTGCTAACGAGTTATTCTGAAGAAGGAAATTCAAGCTTAACGAATATATTGCCTCTCAAAACCAAGCATTTTAGTGAAAACCAAAACTTAAAAATACCACATATGGGATGGAACATCGTTAACTGTAAAAAAAATACATTATTTACTGGAATTGAACCATATACCTATTTTTATTTTGTACATTCATACTTTGTAGAATACAATTCTCAATTTACGATAGCAAACGCAACACATGGCGAAAAATTTTCGGCGGCTATACAATCTAACAATTTCTATGGCGTTCAATTTCATCCAGAAAAATCTGGGAAAGCCGGAGAACAATTATTATTAAACTTTAGTAAAATTTAAAATATGTATATCATTCCCGCAATCGACATTTTAGATGGCAAAGTTGTTAGACTTTTAGAAGGTGATTATAACCAAAAAACCGTATACGAAATTTCTGTATCAGATATGATCGAAAGATATAGAAGCCACGGCACCGATATGATACATATTATTGACCTAAATGGTGCTAAAGGCGATTTCAGCAATCAAGGCCTTTTATTAGACCTCATTAAAAAAACTGATATGCGCATTCAATACGGTGGAGGTGTGCGCAGCATTGAAAAAGTTAAAGAACTCTTAGATGCGGGTATTTACAGGGTTATTGTAGGTACTCAAGCGATTTCTAACCCTACTTTCCTTGAGGAATTAAGCAAAGCACTTAGCAAACATAAAGATTACGCTAATCGCATTGTAATTGCTATAGATGTATTAGATGAAGTTATAAAATATAGCGGCTGGATGGAAAGCTCACCCGTAAAGCTATTAGATTATGTCGACAAATGTTTGAGGCTAGGGTTTTTCCGCTTTTTATGCACCGATATTAGCAAAGATGGAAAATTAGGAGGCACAGCTATTGATCTTTATAAGAAATTAATAACGCACGCACCTATTATTAAGCTCATTGGTTCCGGTGGTATAGGTTCTATGGAAGATATCCAAAAATTAGCTTCCCTAAAAATCAGCAGCTGTGTAGTAGGAAAAGCCATCTATGAAGATCGGATTTCTATCGAAGAAATTAAAGAATGGAATTTAAAAGAGCTGATTTCGTTGTAATGACCAGTCAAAATTTCCTTAAAAACACCTCCTTAACAAAACGGATAATACCTTGTTTAGATGTAAAAAATGGAAGAACAGTTAAAGGAATAAACTTTACCAGCTTGCGCGACGCTGGAGATCCTGTTGAACTCGCCAGTATTTATGCAGATCAAGGCGCCGATGAACTCGTTTTTCTAGATATCACTGCCACAAATGAAAAGCGCAAAACGATGATTCAATTAGCAAAAAATGTTGCGCGTGTATTAAATATACCTTTTACAATTGGTGGCGGAATTTCTTCCGTACAAGATGCCGCAGCATTGTTAGAGGCAGGAGCCGATAAAATAAGCATCAACTCTGCAGCCGTTAAAAACCCTCAAATTATAGAAGCTTTAGCAACCACATTTGGCGAACAATTTGTGGTTGTTGCAGTAGACAGTAAACCTGTAAATGAAACACATAAAGTCTATCTAAATGGCGGCACTCTTGAAACAAATTGGGAGACTAAAGACTGGATTTTAAAAGCAGAGCAGTTAGGAGCAGGTGAAATACTGTTAACCTCAATGGATAAGGACGGCACGAAAGACGGATTTGATTTAAACCTTCTAAAAACAATTAATGATTCCATTAAAATACCTTTAATTGCTTCTGGAGGTGCCGGAACCTCTCAACACTTTATAGATGTTTTTGAACAAACAAATGTAGATGCCGCATTGGCAGCATCTATTTTTCACTTTCAGGAAGTAATGATTCCTGACTTAAAACAAACTTTAAAAGAACAAAATATACTCGTTAGAATATGAACATAGATTTCGACAAAAGCGCTGGCCTGGTTCCTGCTATCATTCAGGATTCTAACACATTAGAGGTACTCATGTTAGGATACATGAACCTTGAAGCCCTTGAAAAAACAAAAAAAGAAGGAAAAGTCACTTTCTTTTCAAGATCAAAAAATAGATTATGGACCAAAGGTGAAACAAGCGGCAACTACCTAATTACAAATTCTATTCATATAGACTGCGATAACGACACCATTCTTATAAAAGCAACACCAACAGGACCTGTTTGTCATACCGGAAATGAAAATTGTTTTAATACCAAAATCGAAAAGTCATTCCTTTTTAAACTGGAAAATATTGTTAACAACAGATATGAATTAGCCTTAGAAGATTCTTATATCCAAAAACTAAAAAGCAAAGGTTTAAATAAAATAGCTCAAAAAGTAGGTGAAGAAGGGGTCGAAACCGTAATCGCAGCATTAAATGAAACCCGCCAAGACCTGATCAACGAATCATCCGATCTGCTGTTTCATTTATTAGTTCTTTTAAAGGAAAAGGGCATATCTTTGGACGAAATTGGCAAAAATTTAGAAAGCCGTCATCATTCTAAGAAGAAATAAATCTCTCATTCATTTAATATGCTTTATTTACATAAAACTTTAAGCGGACATCAAAACCCAGTATATGCACTTGCAGAATCAGATAAACCTGGTATCGTTTTTAGTGCCGGAAATGACAAAGGCATTGTGGAATGGAGCTTAAAAAGAATGGAATTTGTAATGGTAAAATGGCCAGTAAAAACCTCTGTTTACAGCTTATTAAATCACAAAAACAAACTTTTCGCAGGTGAAAAAAGTGGACGAATAACAGGTTTCGACTTTATAAAACAAGAATTGATTGCAAACTTTGAAGCACATACAAAAGCTATTTTCGATATCAAAGTTATAGATCATAAACAAGAACTCATCACAGTTAGCGAAGCTGGAGATCTAGCTATTTGGTCAATCCCAGATTTAAAGCAAATTCATCGCTTACAGATATCAACTACAACACTTCGAAAAATTGTTATTTCTCCCGACCAACAAGTATTAGCAATTGCATGTAAAGATAACCGAGTAATTTTATACAAAACATCCGATTTCTCTTTAATACAATCTATTGAAGCGCATGAGCCTTCTGTAACAGCTATAAATTATCATCCCAATGGTAATTATTTGATAACAGGTGGAAGAGATGCGCAGTTAAGAATATGGGATCCTGCAAACTTTACGCTCATCAAGCAAATCCCAGCACACATGTTTACAGTTTATAAAATTGTCTTCCACCCCACACTCCCCTATTTTGCAACTTGCAGTCAAGATAAAAGCATCAAAATATGGGATACAGAGAATTTTAAACTCTATAAAATACTAAGTCTTGAAAAAAACGGCGAGGGACATAAACACTCTGTAAACGATCTAATTTGGAGCAATGATGGTAATTATTTAATTAGTACCGGCGACGACAGACAAGTATTAGTTTGGGCGTTCAACAATTAAAACATCCTTTTAATAATGCGTAACTTATGTGTGTACTTGCCTAACTCTTTATTAAATATCCCTTGATTATCAATCGGATCTATTTTAACCTTACCTGCAGCATGAATAATTTCGTGATTATTTAATAAAATGCCTACATGTGTAATTTTACCTTCCTCATTATCAAAAAAAGCCACATCACCCATCGTAGCTTCTGATAAAAAATCGACCAACGTTCCTTCATCTGCCTGCATACCGGCGTCGCGCTTAAGCTGAATTTTATTCATCTTAAAAACGGTTTGCACAAATCCTGAGCAATCAATTCCAAAAATATTTTTACCACCCCATAAATAAGGCGTGTTCAAGAAAAATTTCGCTGTTTCTTCTAAAGAATGTGGGTTATTATGAATATTTAGAGGATCAAAAGAAAGTTTATATACTTCGGCACCCAATCTGCAAGTACCATTTTCATAAAATGGGATATTTGACCCCGCACTAAGATGATAAATTGTATGATCGGCACCTTTTACTGAATTGTCGAACTGTAACGGTGCTAAATATTCACAATTCGCTAAGGCTTTATAATCTTCCTCCGAAATTGGAGTCAATTGCTTAAAATCTATCCATCCTTGATATTTGTCGGCTCCATTTTCAACCAGCCACCAGCGATCTTCAACACCGATAACCTCTACATAATCACCAAACAATAGTTGAGAAACAATTTCTGCCCTATCACTTTTATCTGCACGCAAAGGGGCTACAGCGATTCTACAAATACCATACTTAACTTCCATGTGTGTTCAATGTTTAAAAAATAAAATTACCGAAAATTCATTCAATTATTTAAAGCAACACATAATTCGTTTATGATTGAAAATCTATTGTGTACTTAGTCGGTATGGTTTCTGTTTATATGATTCCAGACTTCCCGGCTTTTCTATGCTTCCTGATGTAACCATGCTTTCTTCGCCAACAACTCTTCTTCCGTTTCGCGAATATCTTCATCGTCTACACAGCAATCTACAGGACAAACTGCAGCACATTGAGGTTCGTCATGAAAACCCTTACATTCTGTACACTTTTCAGAAACAATGAAATAGATTTCGTCAGATAATGCATCCTGAGACGCTTCGGCATCAATTTCATCCGAATTAAAACTAATTAATCCTGAAAGATTGGTACCATCAGAAAATCTCCATGCAGTACCGGCATCGTATATTGCATTGTTAGGACACTCTGGTTCACATGCCCCACAATTGATACACTCATCTGTTATTTTAATTGCCATTCTACTTTAATCAAATGCTAAGTTTAACTTTGCAACGCAAATATATCAATTATTGTTTAAAATATCTTCAACATGATAGCTAACATCCGCAATACTTTTATTCAATTCGGCGAACTTTTAAGACATCCAAATGCACAGATAGAATCCACTATTTTTGGCGCCCAGCATTCAAATGCCTGGTTTACACCAGAAATGACAGCCAAATCTATTGCTTCATTTGGTGCTATGCTAACTGAAGATAAAATTGACGCGTGGTTTAAAAGTATACCCGAAAATGACAATCCAAAAAAAATCGGATTAATCTTGGCTGGAAATATCCCCATGGTTGGTTTTCATGATGTCTTATCGGTAATTGCAACCGGAAATATTGCTTTGATAAAACTATCTTCATCTGATGATAAACTAATACCCCTATTTATAAAACTCCTATTAGAAATCAATCCTGATTTGAGTAAGCATATAGAGTTTACCGAGCGATTGGTTGATTTCGACGCCGTTATTGCAACAGGAAGCAACAACTCATCAAGATATTTCGATTATTATTTTGGGAAAGTGCCTCATATAATCCGAAAAAACAGAACAAGTGTTGCAATAATTACCGGAAACGAGACTCCTGATATGATTTCAAATTTAGGTAATGACATTTTCGATTATTTTGGTTTAGGATGCAGAAATGTCGCTAAAATATATATCCCAATAGATTACGATATTCATCAATTTTTCCAGCCAATTGAAAGATTTCAACCCATTATCAATCATTTTAAGTACAACAATAATTACGATTACAATAAATCTATTTACTTGGTAAATGGGGTTAAACATTATGATAACGGATTTTTATTAGTGAAAGAAGATCCTGGTTTTATCTCGCCTCTAGCCGTATTATTTTTCGAAACCTACAATCAATTAGAAGACGTTGAAAATGTATTATTAGAAAATAAAGAACAAATTCAATGCATTGTGAGCTCAAAAAATCTGTTTAAACAAATTAATACCGTAGACTTCGGAATGAGCCAGCAGCCCGAACTAACAGATTATGCCGATAATGTTAACACCATAGATTTTTTAAAAAGTCTTTAATTTGATTTACTAAAATTAAGTTTTTAAGATTTAACTCGTGAATATCCCTGTTAAATCTTATTTTTGAAGTAAATGTATATTGTAAAGGTAAAGGGCATAGCCAAAATTCCAGATTATGTGCAATTAAGAGATGATAAATTCACACTTTTAGCATATTTCAGAGTAGATAGACCCGATAAATCTTTAGAAAAACTAGGATTAGGTGAACAACAGGAAGAAATCATGAAAATGATTGAAGCACTTCCTTTTGGGAAGATTGAAAAATTAGACATAAAATGACAGAGCAAGCAGTTATTACCCTTAGAAACGTAGATGTATTTCAGCAAAAACATTTGGTATTATCTAATGTAGACCTTAGTGTAAAAAAAGGTGAATTTCTATTTCTTATTGGTCAAACAGGAACTGGAAAAAGTAGTTTGCTTAAAATCATTTATGGCGATTTACATATCGGTAACGGAGACGGCGAGGTAGCTGGTTTTAATCTAAAAACTTTAGCCGAAAAAGATGTTCCTTTTTTACGTAGAAAACTAGGTATTGTATTTCAAGATTTTCAGCTTCTAACGGACAGAACTATTGAGAAAAATTTGGAATTCGTATTGCGCTCCACAGGATGGAATGATCCTGCACTAATTACTGAACGCATTAAAGATGTTTTAGATAAAGTGGGTTTGAGAAGCAAAATTAAAAAAATGCCGCACGAAATTTCGGGCGGTGAGCAACAAAGAATTGTTATCGCCAGGGCTTTGTTAAACAACCCAGAAATAATTTTGGCCGATGAGCCAACAGGTAACTTAGATCCTGAAACCTCTGAAGAAATCGTGCAATTATTATTACAAATTAGCCAGATGGGAACCGCAGTAATAATGGCTACGCACGATTATCATATAATCAGAACCTTCCCTTCACGCATTATTAAGTGTGAGAATGGAATTGTGCATCAAGATGCCACAATATCTTAATCAAAAATAAATCAGCCAATCTGTACCAATAAGACTTTATAAACCTGCCAGCTTGGCGGACTTTTGCTGTTGGCAAAAGATTTGAGTCTACATGTAAAATTTATAAGAATGTTCAATAAGAAGAAAAAAATGGATCAAGAACAAGAGCCTATACAAGAAAACACACCTACACCTGAGGTTGAAGAAACCGCTACAACTGAAGAAGCTGCAGCACCAGAAATTTCAGCTGAAGAAAAGTTACAATTGGAAAAAGCTGAACTTAATGATAAATTTTTACGCTTATTTGCTGAATTTGACAACTATAAAAGACGAACTCAAAAAGAGCGTATAGAACTTCTACAAACAGCGGGCAAAGATGTAATCGTTTCATTACTACCTGTTTTAGATGATTTTGATCGTGCATTAAAAGCTACTGAAGCAAGTGCTGACGATCCGATTAGAGAAGGAATCGTTTTAATTCAAAACAAATTACAATCTATTTTGAATCAAAAAGGATTAAAAGAAATTGAGAGCAACAATATGGCTTTTGATACAGACTTACACGAAGCTATCACCAATATTCCTGCTCCATCAGACGAATTAAAGGGTAAAGTAATTGATACCATGGAAAAGGGATATACGCTGAATGATAAGGTAATTCGTTTTTCAAAAGTAGTAGTTGGCAGTTAAATAAATAATCAGGCGTGAGCCTTTGATACATAAACAAAATGAGTAAAAGAGATTTCTATGATATTCTGGGTGTAACTAAAAGCGCATCGGCAGAAGAAATCAAGAAAGCCTACAGAAAGCTGGCAATTAAATACCACCCAGATAAAAATCCGGGCGACAAGTCTGCTGAAGATAAGTTTAAGGAAGCCGCAGAAGCTTATGAAATATTAAGTAACCCTGAAAAAAAACAGCGTTACGATCAATTTGGACACGCCGGAATGGGTGCTGGTGGTGGCGGTGGTCACTATGGCGGTGGCGGCATGAATATGGAAGATATTTTTAGCCAGTTTGGCGATATTTTCGGTGGTGGTGGCGGTAGTCCGTTCGATAGCTTTTTTGGTGGCGGTCAGCGTGGTGGCGGTGGCCGACGTGTAGCTAAAGGCAGCAACTTACGTATTAAAGTAAAGCTAACTTTAGAAGAAATTGCCAACGGAACTGAGAAAAAAATAAAAGTAAATAAACAAATCCCTTGTAAGACTTGTGATGGGTCTGGAGCAAAAGATAGATCTTCTGTTAATACTTGTGGTACTTGCGGAGGTAGCGGCGCAGTTCGTAAAGTAACCAATACCATTTTAGGTCAGATGCAAACTACCGCAACCTGCCCTACTTGTAACGGTAGCGGGCAACAAATTACAGCCAAATGTAATGCTTGCCATGGCGACGGGGTTGTTAGAGGCGAAGAAACTATTACCATTAATATTCCTGCAGGTGTAAGCGATGGCATGCAGTTAAGTATGAGTGGAAAAGGAAATGCCGCTCCTAATGGAGGTATTCCGGGCGACCTGATCATATTAATTGAAGAGATACCACATGAAACTTTAAAAAGAGAAGGTAATAACGTTGTTTACGATTTACATCTAAACTTTGTAGATGCAGCTTTAGGAATGAGTGTTGAAGTTCCTACAATTGACGGAAAAGCCAAGATTAAAATAGAGCCTGGCACACAAAGTGGGAAACTATTACGTTTAAAAGGGAAAGGTATTCCGGAGGTAAACAGCTACCACAGAGGCGATCAAATTGTTCATATTAATATATGGACGCCAAAAGCTTTAAATTCGGAAGAACGAGATCTCTTAGAAAAATTAAGAGATTCTGCCAACTTTAAACCCCAACCTGGCAAAAACGACAAGAGTTTCTTCGAAAGAATGAAAGAATATTTTGAGTAAAATTAAACAACCCTAAAGTTTTTGAAAACTTTAGGGTTATTTTTTATAATATCTTTTTGACTAAAGACTAAAAAAACTGCTTGCGAATTACTCAGACTCTCTCAGATACTTTACAATCAATTGTTCTGTGTAACGTGAGAACTATGTTATAATGTATTCACTGACTCCCGACTTCTGACTAATAGAGTTGCTCACAGATTACTTAGACTCTCAC
>CAZOVM010000010.1:38047-97174 GCA_964583395.1 uncultured Pedobacter sp.
AGATACTTTACGATCAATTGTTCTGTGTAACTCTGTGCATTTCCGCGAGAACTATGTCATGATGTATTCGCTGACTCCCGACTTCTGACTAATAGAGTTGCTCACAGATTACTTAGACTCTCACAGATACTTTACGATCAATTGTTCTGTGTAACTCTGTGCATTTCCGCGAGAACTATATCATGATGTATTCGCTGACTCCCGACTTCTGACTAATAGAGTTGCTCACAGATACTTTACAATCAATTGTTCTGTGTAACTCTATGCATTTCCGCGAGAATTATATCATGATGTATTCACTGACTCCCGACTTCTGACTAATAGAGTTGCCCATAAATTACTCAGACTCTCACAGATACTTTACAATCAATTACTCCTTAGAAATCTCCTTTAGCAAAACCTTTTTATACGTTTCGCTTATCGGTAACCATTCATCTCCAATACATACTTTATTACCATCTATTTTTTCGATATGTTGAACAGCTATTATATAAGATTTATGTATTCTTAGAAATTGAGATTTGGGCAATAATAACTCCATATCTCTTAATGAATGATACGTTATTAAACGTTCTGTTTCTGTATAAATAGAAATATAATTTTTTAATCCTTCCAGATAACGTATACTACTATACTTGACTTTAATCAGTTCATTTTTTGCACTACCTTTAACAAAAAGAAAATTATTCTCAGGTTTACCTATATGTTTTGCTTGAATTTCGAGATCTAATAATAATCGTGCTTTATCTGCTGCCTTGTAAAATCTTTCAAATGAAATAGGTTTTAGTAGGTAATCCAAAACATTTAACTCAAAGCCCTCTATAGCATATTGAGGATATGCAGTTGTTAAAATTACCTTAACATTTGTACCGCAGATATTTAAAAACTGAATACCCGATAGGTCGCGCATCTGGATATCTAAAAAGACTAAATCAACCTTGCCCAACTTTACCAATTCTAAGGCTTCGAAAGGATTTGTTGTTTTGGCTACTAGTTGTAAAAAAGGTGTTTTCTCAATATAATGAGCTATAATATCTACAGCATATGCTTCATCATCTACTGCTAAGCACTTTATCTTATAGTCAACTATCGAGCTTATCATTTACTTTAAAAATTAAAATACTATTATAAATAACTATTATATCTCTACAAATTGTTAACGATACAATAATCGAATACGCATTTCAGGGTCTTGCTTTTCCAAAGCCTCTTTAAGACCTATCACATGTCCCGCTCCAATTACAACAAGGTTCTTTTCATTTCCACTTTTGTACACCTCCCGGAGTATATTTTCTGCTATTCGCGCATAACGCTCATCCCAATATCTAGTGCCCAAATCGCAATGCTCATTTTTTTGTGTTACATACCTATAAGAATTCAAAATATGCATCCTGTTTAAGGTACCTTTTGTATTATTATGTTTTCCCAACCGCCCCAATAAAGCAGGGATTATAGAAGCTTTATAATCTTTCTTATTAAGCTTTCTATTTATTTTGTTATCTCCATTTATCGATCCAGCTTTCATACATGCTCTCCACGCAAGATGATATTCATCATTGGTTTGTTGATCATCCATATTAACAACCATCTTCTTCCCTAATCTTAACGCCAATTTAAAACTTAAATCATCATCCTCATTTCGCAAAGGCCTCTTAGAACCTTTTACCCCATGTCTTAAAATGTATTTATAATAATCATAATTTCCAAAATCTCGTAAATATGCAAAGTTATTAATGAGCAATTGAATGTCTTTACGTTCTAGCTCTGTTGTTAATAAACTCAATAAATGTTGATGCTGGTCTACATCAAACTTATAAGTCCTTTGTAGAGAATCATTTAAGTAATAGAACTTCTTATAGGCGGGCGACCAGCCGTTTTTCAAGTATTCCCAACTAAGTGTATCGTTTGCTACCGGACTTTCAACAAAAATTGCGTCGGGATTGTACTTCAATCCTATTTTCAGCAATGGCTTATAGCTATGTTTTACAATTTTTGGAACTTGATGCATTGTGCCAATAATAAATATTTCTTTTTCATTATGCTGGGCTGATGCCAGAGTTATACTACTTGCGAATAGTAGAATTACTATGCTTATTTTCATAAAATACAATAATTTATGTTTCAATTATAAACCGGATCTATCAAGAATTACTTAAGATGAATAACAAGTGTACTTTTATAAGTATTCCCGTTATTAGCAATCAACAATTCATACCGGTCTGGATAAAGTAAATCTAACCGTCTCCTAACGTTTGTTAACCCAATTCCACTCGATTGATCTTTCGGGCCATGATTTATTTTATTACTAATTTCGAACTGCATTCTACTATTTCTAATAACCAGTTGTATTTTCACAGGTCTTAAAACATCATGAGTTACACCATGCTTAAAAGCATTTTCAACAAATGGGATAAGTAGTAATGGAGCAATAAACTGCTGATCATTAACTCCCTCAATTTTTAAATCCAGATTAAATTCCTTATCAAAACGCATTTTATATAAAGAAATATAGCTTTCTAAATAAGAGACTTCCTTTTCAAGCGGAACAACATCATGTTTACTCTCATCTAACGTATAACGCATCAAATCAGACAACTTTAATACTGAAACCGCCATCTTTTCAGAAACTGGAAGTGCTTGAGAATAAATATAATTTAGAGTATTGTACAAAAAATGCGGATTAATCTGAGACTTCAAAAAGGCTAATTCAGATTTTTTCATTTCTTCTTTAAGCTGGGCATTTAATAATTGAGAAGTATAATTCTGTTCAACACTGTATACACCTCCTGCTATTAATATAAATGAACAACCAAAATAAAGATTGTCTACAAAATAATGTTTCAAAGAAGCTGAAGGCCCATAATTAGATACGTCAAATAAATAGAGATAGAAAACCTCTTCTATTATATAACGCAAAAACACAAAAATAATCAACGCAAAAAATAAGCCTGCAATAAGTAAAAACCAGTTTTTCGATCGATAAAATTTCGGAAAAACCCAACGATAACAAATGTAAAACTGTATCATTTGAACAAATGTTATCGAAACACTTAGCAAAGCATACGTTGAATTGGTAAGCGCGAAAACATATCCACCAAGTATGTAGAGATAAATTAAACTCCAACTCACTATGTGAAACCAGAAGATCCTTGACTTAAACATAATTTAAACCTAAGCAAAAGCTTAATTAAACATTGTTTTTTTATCCCAAATACCGAAAATATTATCCCAAATAGAGAAATAAATCAATTAGGCCCCATTTTATTGCAAATCTTACACACCTACGTTAAGCGTAAAACAGATATAATTATTCCAAAAAAATGATTTAAAATGTAACGTTTATGATATTTTAATGTCAAACATATAACTAACTATTAAACTAAAATTCATAATGCTAAGAGTCCAAAATATTGTAAAGCAATATGCAAATCACCGTGCCCTCGACGACGTGAGTCTTGAAGTAGAAAAAGGGAAGATCTACGGTTTATTAGGTCCGAACGGAGCCGGAAAAACATCATTAATAAGAATTATAACGCAAATTACTGCCCCAGATAGTGGGGATGTGCTTATAAATGGGAAAAAACTTGATTCTGATCATATTAACCAAATAGGTTATCTTCCTGAAGAACGTGGGTTGTATAAAAAAATGGCCATTGGCGAGCAGGTTCTTTACCTTGCGCGATTAAAAGGTTTAAATACTACCGAAGCCACTAAGCGCCTAAAATACTGGTTCGAAAAATTAGAAATGACCACTTGGTGGGATAAAAAAGTAGAAGACCTTAGTAAAGGCATGCAACAAAAAGTTCAATTTGTGGCGACTGTTTTACACAACCCTGAATTAATTATTTTAGATGAGCCTTTTTCTGGTTTTGATCCGGTAAATGCCGATGTTATTAAAAATGAAATTCTTGAATTAAATAAAAAAGGTACCACATTTATTTTTTCTACACATAGAATGGAAAGCGTTGAAGAGCTTTGCGATAATATTGGTCTAATAAACCGCTCAAAGAAAATTTTGGACGGATCTGTGGAAGAAATTAAAGCCCAATATAGAAATAGCACTTTTTGGTTAGAGTACTCGGGAGATTTTGATTTACATTCACTAAATAATCATATTCAAATTCATGAATTAAATAAGATCAAAGATAAGCATGTTGCCAAGGTACAATTAAAACCAGATTATTCTACAAATCAACTATTAATGGCTTTATTGCCTGTGGTAGCCATCAATAGACTAGAAGAAGTTATTCCTTCTATGAACGAAATTTTTATTGAAAAAGTTAAACAAGAAAACATATGAACAAGATCTTATTAATTATTCAACGTGAATATTTATCACGTGTAAAAAAGAAGTCGTTCATAGTGATGACTTTATTAACGCCTTTATTAATTGCCGGATTTTATGGTCTAATCATTTATTTCTCCATTAAAGGGGCAACAAGTGGTTTCGACAAAATTGCTGTTGTAAATGAAAACAAAACTTTAACAGAACAATTACCTTCTAATGAAAATCTGGAGTTCACCTATTTAGACAACTCTTTAGAAGAGGCTAAATCGGAGTTAAAAAAAGAAAATTTTGACTACCTATTATATATCCCCGATTTTGAAATAAGTAATCCGAAGGGAATTGAGCTGTATGGAAACAAACAGGCAGGGTTGTCACTAAACAATAGAGTTTCGAATCGACTGGAGGACTTAATTAAAGATCAAAAACTAAAAAATTCAGGTATCACTCAAAATGTACTAGATGATTTAAAGACCAGTGTTAGTATAGATACTAAAAAAATAGATCTATCTGGGAAAGAGGAGAATTCTAGTGCCGGAGCAAGTACAATTATAGCGTTTGCTGCAGGTATTCTAATGTTCATGTTTATCTTAATTTATGGAATTCAGGTAATGCGGGGTGTAATTGAAGAAAAAACCAATAGAATTATTGAGGTGATGATTTCTTCGGTCAAACCCTTCCAATTAATGATGGGCAAAATAATTGGCATTGCCATGGTTGGATTAACTCAATTTATTTTATGGATTGTTTTAAGTGCAGCTATCTCCACAGCTGCCGTGAGTTTAATGGTTGATAAAGAAGATTTAAAACAAACGGTAACCACAACCAACGTACAAACACCCACAGGTTTAACTGTAGATAAAGACACTCAAATTTCTGATGCTAATCCTATAAATGATGTGAAAAAAAGTTTAGAAGGATTGAATATCACACAAATTGTAATTGTATTCTTGTTTTATTTTCTTGCTGGGTACTTATTTTATAGTGCATTATACGCTGCAATTGGCTCGGCGGTAGACAATGAAACTGACACCCAACAGTTTATGATGCCTGTTATGATGCCTTTATTAGTAGGTTATGCACTTTCATTAAGTGTTGTAACCAATGATCCTTACGGAGATATCGCCTTCTGGCTGTCTATCATTCCTTTTACATCACCTATAGCCATGGTTGTTAGATTACCTTACGGTGTCCCTGAATGGCAATTGGCTTTATCCATTTTTCTTTTAATTATCGGATTTATAGGAACGGTATGGCTAGCCTCAAAAATATATAGAGTAGGAATTCTAATGTATGGGAAGAAAGCCAGCTTTAAAGAAATGATTAAATGGTTTTCATATAAAAGCTAATGCGTTACGCTGCTATTGATATGGGAACAAATACCTTTCATCTAGTAATAGGTGAAAGGTATTTGAATGAAACTAAAATCATCTATAAAGTTAATTATCCGGTGAGATTGGGTGAAAAAACTATTAATGAAGGTTATATTAATGAAGAAGCCATTTTAAGGGCGACAAATACCTTAAAAGAATTTAAACTTAAAATCGATGAATTAAACGTATCTAAAACGAGAGCCGTTGCAACCTCAGCGGTACGATCAGCAAAAAATGGACAACAGTTTATCGAAAAAGTTAAACATGAAATTGGTTTTGAGATAGAAACCATTTCGGGTGATGAAGAAGCAACATTGATTTACAATGCTGTTAAATCTTCTGGAAGTATAGAAGGAACTGTTCTTATTATGGATATAGGGGGCGGCAGCACTGAATTTATTATTGCTAACGCTGAAAATATTTTATGGAAGAAAAGTTACGATTTAGGTGCATCCAGATTATGGCAAAAGCATTTTTATGCTGATCCACTAAGCAAAGACGATCGTTTAAAATTAAGAACTTTAATCAGCAATCTGTTAGTAGATTTATTTGCCAAATGTAACGAATATCAACCCTCCTTATTAATTGGCTCTGCCGGGGCTTTTGAGACCTATTTAACCATGTTAAACCCCAGCAACGAACTATCTAGTGCTTTTGAAGATATTCACCTTGTAGCCTTTAATAATCTCTCTTGTCTATTAAATAATTCGACTCATGAGGAACGAAGTAAAATGAAAGGGCTAATTCCTTTGAGGGTGGATATGATTGTTGCTGCTTCATTTTTAACCAAATTGGTTTTAGACGAAACGGGCATACAAAATATACGTATGACTACTTACGATTTGAAAATGGGTTTATTAGAGACTGTTAAGGTAAGTATATAGTTTTTCGGTCGGTAAGCCCATAACATTGGTATAAGATCCTACCAATTTATGCACAACGGTTAAACCCCACCAATCTTGTACTCCGTAACTTCCTGCCTTATCAAAAGGATGATAGTTGTCGATATAAAATGCTATTTCTTCTATAGATACATCCCTAAAAGTAACATCTGTACGATCTGTAAAACTATAAACTGTATTTACCGAACGTACCGTTACCCCGGTGTATACTTGATGTGTTTTGCCACTTAACTTTTGAAGCATAACAACCGCTTCTTCCCGATTTCCGGGTTTTCCTAAAATTTCTCCATTTAATGCCACAATGGTGTCGGCAGTAATTACCGGAAATTCTATATTAGCATTATAAGCCAACGCTTTATTTTTAGATATATATGCTGCAATTTCATCAACGGGCAATGATGAAGGAAAACTTTCATCAGCATCTAAATCAACAATCTGAAAAGCAAACCCCATTCCTTTTAATAATTCGTGACGACGTGGTGATTTACTGGCAAGAATAAAATGCTGATTTGAACTTTTCATATCAACAAATTTAATAATTAATTACTGGAGGCTAATATTAAACGAAAAACTAAACTTAAAAAAAAATGACCGAATAATTTATCCGGCCATTTTTATGGTTAGTTTTAGTTAGTCATTTGAAATTATCTTCCGCCACCACCCATTGGTCGATTTTGCATTTGCTTAGCTCTTTCTTCTAAATAAGCTTTAAAATCTTTTTTCTGAGCGTCTGTTAACACAGCTTCAATTTTAGTATTCGTTTCCGAATTCATTTTTTCCATTTTAGAACGCATTGCATCTCTATCACCAGCAGCCTCTTGCATTGCAGTAGCCTGTGCTTTAGATTGCTCAACATAAATTGCTGAAACTTTCGCTTTTTGCTCGTCGTTTAATTTTAAACGTTCAACAAGCATGTCAGTACTTCTTTTAGCACGTTCTTCTGGAGTACCCATTTGACGACCACCACCTTGAGCATTTGCCATTGAGATTGTACCTATTAATAAGGCACAGATAAATAATAATTTTTTCATGATTTTTAAGTTAGTGATTCTTTGATTATAAAAGCTTGATACAGTTTAATCGCTATTGCGTAAAAAACATGTTGCAAAAACTAACTCGCAGAATCTTTTGCCGACGGATTCTCATCGTGCCATCTACCTTGTACAAGCAAAACTTTCTCAATAATATCGCGAACGGCAGTTTTTCCACCATCAAAAGGTGAAACAAAGTGTGAAACAGCTTTAATCTCTGCTACAGCATCATTCGGACAAGTAGAAACACCCACCACTTGCATAATTGCTTTATCGGGTACATCATCACCCATATACAATACTGCTTTAGGATCTATATTATTTTGTGTAATATAATTTTCAAAAACAGGTAGTTTATTAGAAATTCCCAAATAAAAATCTTCTATTCCTAAATTGATAAATCGTTTTTCTAAAGAAATACCCTTAGCTCCAGAAATAATACAAATTTTATACCCTTTTTTTACTGCCAACTGCATAGCATATCCGTCTTTGATATTAAAAGTACGTAAATACTCTCCAGATTCTGTTGCAGTTATTGTACCATCAGTTAGCACCCCATCGATGTCAAAGATAAAAGTTGTAATATTCTTAAGATTATCTAGGAATGCCATATAAACTATTGATTATCGCGCCATTCGTAAACCCAGGCAGATTGAATTTGCTCTAAATGACCTTCATTACTTTCATCGCGTGTACCTTTAAAATTAGGTAATGACAATACCCATTCTATTAATTCAGTAAAACGAATTCGATAAATTTTGGCTTCTGTAAAGTCATCACCAAATTTTTCATACAATTCTTGGGCAATATCTTCGTAGTCGTTCCAATATATGGGTAATGCAAATTTTTCGTTGTTCATTGGGGATTTCGATTTATTAATGTCCTAAGAATTCTGATTGGTCTGGAATTGTAATAACAATATCTGAATCAATTACCTCACACTGGCAACCTAAACGAGAATTTATTCGTGGTCGAACAGCACGGTCGATAAAATCTTCTTCTTTATCTGATATTTCTTTAATATTATCCATCCCTTGATTCACATATATATGACAGGTACTGCATCCGCATACACCGCCACAGTTATGCTGTAATTCGATATTATTGTCGAGACATACATCTAAAACAGATTCGCCAGCCGCTATGGGTAAAACGATTTGTTCTTTCCCGGCCTCTTCAAAATTTATAGTTAGTTTAAAAATACTCATAATTATAATGCAAAAATAAGCACCATTATTTCATTTCTACAACGAATGCTGATTTTTTATACTTTTACTCAGGAGAACATATATTTCCTGCCATTCTGGATTACCATTTAAAAGTGCTAAATGACTCTCCATAACCTTTTTATCGTTACGAATTGCCGGCCCTGTTTGAACATCTTCCGGATTTGCAACTTTTATTTTATTTACTGTTTCTGTTATTAATGGGATTAACAATTGAAATGGTAAATTTTGTTTTTCTAATATTTTACTTCCAATAACAAATAAATGATTCGTAAAGTTACAGGTAAAAACTGCCGCTAAATGTAGTTGTTTTCTGTCATTACTATTTACTTCAGTTACAGAAGCAGATAACGTATTAGCAATTTTAAGAAGTTTATTCGTAGTTTCAAAGTCGCACCCTTCTATGCATAAAGGTACTTCTGAAAAATTAACTAATGTGTTTTTGGAAAAAGTTTGCAAAGGATAAAAGACCCCATAATTATTAAATTTTCCACTTAATATGCTTAATGCTGTTGCACCTGACGTATGTACTACTAAGCTATCTTTTAATAAAATTTCACTTAATACTTTTTCAATTTCATCATCTTTTATTGAAATGATGAGTAAATCAACAGGTTTTAAATGCGATAAGTTCGTTAAAAAATCTGCATTTACTTGGCTAGCTAATAACTGTGCATTTTCAGCTGTACTACTACAAATTTCGAGAATGTCGAACCCGGCATTATAAAATGCTTTTGCCATGTGTGTGGCAACATTTCCAGATCCGACAAAACTAACCGTCATTATTAGTTGGTTTTAATTTCTTTCCTTCTTCTAAAGATTGAAATAATAAATCCGATAACCATTATAATACTACCTGCCCAATAAAAATTAATATAAGGGAACTCGATTGCTTTAAATACTACCCAATCTTTAGCTTGCTGAGGCTTTTCATAAACCATTAACTCATACTCTCCTGTTTCAGGGAAAATTCGGGTGAATTTAAATTTCATACTTAGCTCTTCTAATTTTTTATCAAAATTAAAAGTGTTGTTTCCTTTAACTAAAAACACCGGTTCAGCAGTATATTTTTTACCATTCTGATCTAAAACTAAAGGCAATCCCACTGCTAAATCTTGTGCTTCAATTTTTAAATCTTTTATTGTGGGACGTGTATTTAATGGATTTACCGTCAAAACAGCACCCGTTACATGCAGTGTATCACCAGCCTTAACCTTTACAACTCTTGGTGCTTTATAGTTTTCATCATCACTATGCCCTTCATGCGGTTCGTGACCAGATTCTTTCGTTTCTGGTGCACTGGTAATGTGCGTATATATATCACGGAAGAGATAATGTTTGGTATCCGGAGAAGCAATTAATCCCATACTTTCATTAGACTGAATATTAGGATTTAAATCAAAGTTTTCTTTAATATTTCCTTCCTCGTCCAAGACTTTAAAATTAAGCTTAAAATAAGTATTAGGAGCAACGGTAGTATCACTCACGTAAGTAACAGTGTACTTACCCATCGTTTTAGGCTCATTTTTATATAATACAATGTTTTCGCCTGGTTTTTCAACTTTTTCAAAGTCTCTTACAGGAATAAAATTAGAAGCATTAATAGATATTGGCTGTGATGTAGCTGCTGCAATGAGAGCTCCCACTAACAACATGGCAAAACCAATATGTGCAACAGCAGAACCCACTAATTTAAACTTACCATCAAATGCAGCAAACAATATTCGCCCGTTAGCAAGAATAGCAAAAATAGCACTAAAGGTTATTATGATATACATTAAATTATTGTACACATCTGTTACATATACAATAACTCCTGTTAAAACAATTGCAAAAATTGCAGAACTTAATAAACCAACATAAAATCTACGTGGATCCGTTCTTTTATATTTCATGAATTGTGCAAATCCGGAAATTAATAAGATTAAAACTGCTGCCGGAGCTTGTCTTTTATTATAAAACTGAATAGGATCTAATGGTGGCGCATAATTTGTTCCAAACATTGCGTTAAATACCGGAACTGAAGTTGAAAATATTAACTGAACACAAGATAAAGTTACAACCAAGGCACCGATAAACATCCAAAATTCTCTGCTATATGTCTCTTCATCTTTGGGAGAAATAGGTAATTCTTTCCATCTCTTAATCACAATGAAAGTTGCAATTCCAATAAAGGTAACATTATAAAGAATTAGATGGCCGAACATTCCCAAATCTGTAAATGAATGCACAGAAGTTTCACCCAAGATTCCACTTCTTGTTAAAAAAGAGGCATATAAAACTAGGACAAAACTTATAAATACCAACGCTACAGCAGTAAAATAAGCATGACCAGTATTTTTAAATGCAATCATAACGTGAACGGCACCTATTAAGGTTAACCAAGGTAATAAAGAAGCATTTTCTACAGGATCCCAAGCCCAGAAACCACCAAAGTTTAACGCCTCGTAAGCCCAGAAAGACCCCATTATAATGCCTGTACCTAATGTCATTACAGCAAAAAGAGTCCAAGGCATTGCAGGCGTAAGCCACTCCTTATACCTACGAGTCCATATTCCAGCAAATGCATATCCGAAAGGCACAATCATACTTGCAAAACCTAAAAATAAAGTTGGTGGGTGAATCACCATCCAATAGTTTTGCAACAGAGGATTCAAGCCTAAACCATTTGTTATAAAGCTTAAGTAATTAGCCAAATTTTCTGGGTTTGCAAAAACCACAGGAGCCATTGCTTTAATATCTCTAGCCTCTCTTAATAGTATAAATGGAGAACTCCCTACTCTACTACCAAAAATTTCTACGCCCAATAACATAGAGCTTAAAAACAATTGAGAAAATGCTACTATAGTTAAAACACCATTTTCCCAACTTTTAGCCTTCCATATTAAAATAACACCAAGAACTGCTTGCCAAAATGCCCATAACCAAAAACTACCTTCCTGACCTTCCCAAAAAGCAGAAATTATATAATAAACTGGTAGTTCTTTAGAAGAATGCGCATATACATAGTAATATTCATTACGATGGTTCAGGATAAGATAAAACAAGATTACACCAATCCCTATAATGGAGGCAAAATTAGTTAAGAATGAAATTCTACCAATTTTATTCCACGAACGGTCACCAATTTGTTCGGTCTTGGTTGCCATAAAATAAGCAACAGTTGAAAGCAATGATGCGCCAAATGCTAAAATGATAAAAAACTGCCCAAGTTGTCCTGGCCACAGACTTTCACCTACGTATTGTATATCCATTAATATGAGTTTTGACTTACAGTGCCATCTATGTTTACTTCGACCATTTCATCGTTGTATTTAGAAGGACACTTCATTAGAATTTTAGAAGCGTAAAAAGTATTATCATTCATCTCTCCAACAAGGACGAGTTTTTCTGATCTTTCGAAATCTTGAGGTTTAGTTCCTTTATAAATAACTTTTGAAACAACACCAGATTGATCTTCCATATAGAAAGTAAACTTATTGGCATCTACCATAGCGTCATAATGCATTGGCTGAGATTTATCCCACACCCCAACAACATGTTGTTCGCCACCACGACTAGTAGCTTGTGTAAAATCTGAATAGGTATTTGTATCAGCATTGAGTGTTAGAAGAAACCCAACACAAATTGCAATGGTGATTAAACCAATAATAGCACTTTTCTTCATATTAACAGTATTATTAGCAACAAAGATAAAAATTCTGTCGGTGATTTATTTTTTACCGGGCTATTCTTACAATACTAAAACAATAATTGATAGTTAAATGACAAATTCACCTGTTATCGATAATTAATCTAAATAATTAACAGGCTATAGTCGGGAGTCGGTGAGCACATTACAATATAACTCTTGCGGAAATGCACGGATTTTCACGGAGCAATTGATCGTAAAGTATCTGTGAGAGTCTGAGTAATCTGTGAGAAACTCCATATAGTCAGAAGTCGGGAGTCAGCTAATACATTATAATATAACTCTCACGGAAACGTACAGATTTACACGGAATAATTGATCTAAAATATTTGTGAGAGTCTGAGTAATCTGTGAGGAACTCCATATAGTCAGAAGTCGGGAGTTAGCGAGCACATTATAATATAACTCTCGCAGAAATGCGCAGATTTACACGGAATAATTGATCGTAAAGTATCTGTGAGAACAAAGTGATCTGTGAGCAATTCTATTAGTCGGGAGTCGGCGAACAAACATATTATAATATAACTCTCACGGAAATGCACAGGTTTTCATAGAGTAAGTCTCTCATACACATCTCTACAAATAAAAATCCCGCACTTAAAAAAAAATTAAATGCGGGACTTAAATTTCATAAAATATAAATTATGGCCAGATACCTAAATTCATATATGAAACAGCTATTTTATCGATAGCACCAACAAAAGCTGCAGTTCTTAAAGTCTTAATGTCTTTGTTCTGAACCCAAGTTTCTCTAATTTCTCTATATGAATGAATCATTGTATCTTCTAAACCAGAATTCACCAATTCTATTTCAGAAGCTCCCTTAACAATTAGATTACGATGTTCAGGCAAAATTGTTTTACCCGTTAAACCTTCTAATGTATTTATTAAGTTTGCATTTGAATTAGCTGCATATCTGTTTTCCATACGACCAAAAGCCACGTGAGAAAGGTTTTTCAACCACTCAAAATAAGAAACAGTAACACCGCCAGCATTGCAATACATATCTGGAATAATTATACCACCCATTTCTGTAAAAATCTCTTCAGCTTCAGGTGTACATGGTCCGTTGGCACCCTCACCGATGATCTTTGCTTTAATATTTCTGATATTCTCGGCGGTAATCTGATTTTCTAATGCCGCGGGAACTAAAATATCGCATGGTTGCTCTAAACCTTCTTTCGAATTTTTAAATTCTTTTGCACCTGGAAATCCTAAGATAGATCCGGTAGCCACTCTGTGTGCAAATACTTCTTCTACATTCAAGCCATTCTCATTATAAATAGCTCCTTCAAACTCACATAATCCTACAATTGTAGCACCAAATTCTGCTAAAAACTTTGCGGAATGAAAACCAACATTACCTAAACCTTGTACAATTACTTTTTTATCGCCCAAACCAGCTTTCATACCTAGTTTTTGCATATCTTCAGCATTGTCAACACATTCTCTGATTGCATATGCAACACCTCTACCAGTTGCTTCTTTACGTCCACGAATACCGTGCAAAGCAATAGGCTTACCTGTAACACAACCCAAAGCATCTAGCTGACCTGGGTTCATTGTCATATAGGTATCGGCAATCCAGCTCATTTCACGCTCTCCAGAGCCATAATCTGGTGCTGGAACGTCAACCGCAGGGCCTATAAAATTCTTTTTAATTAACTCAGTTGTATATCTTCTAGTGATGTTTTCTAATTCACCAATTGTATAGTTTTTAGGGTTTATACAAATACCACCTTTAGCGCCTCCAAATGGAACGTTAACAATGGCGCATTTATAGGTCATTAAAGCTGCAAGAGCCATAACCTCATCTTCATTTACCATATCACTATAACGTATCCCCCCTTTTGTTGGGCTCATATGATGTGAATGTTCTACTCTCCAAGCATCTATTACTTCAAAACCATTTCCTCGTCTAATTGGGAATTGGAATCGATAAACACTATTACATGCCTTAATTTGCGACAATAGACCTTCTTGGTGAGAGGTGTATTTTGCGGCATTGTCAAAATTTTTGCAAACATCTGCAAAGAAATTGGTATCCGTATGATTTGCCATTAACAGAAATTATTAGATTATTTTAGTATTTTTTTTTATACGCCGTAAATCTCACTAAAAAAAAGCAACTTTTACAATTAAATAAATACATAGTGTAAATAGAACACAATTAAATAAATCAATGAAAAAGGGCTAATTAAAAGCCAGAAACTTATTTTTTCTCTTGAAAATTATTTTCAACTTTTTTGATACGTTTATCCAAAGTAAAAAGGTAGATGAAAATACCCAAAACTATAATTGCCAAACATGCTACAACTACGTAAATTTTTCCACTACTATAAAGCCCTTCAGCCATTTCGATATTATTCTCTGCATTCGCAATAGAGATCATTGCCAGCATCAAGAAACAAAAGCTCATTAATTTTTTCATTTTCAATAGGTTAATTTAATTTATTCTGTTTGTTTTCCTGAACCTTAAGGCGAGTAAACAACGTGAAAATCCATATACTGGTTAATATCCAACCTATACAAGCAGGGTAAAACACCAATCGCATATTGCTATCTAAATCGTAAGCATTAAAACCAGGATTACCCCCATTACCAGGATGTAATGAGTCTTGCATTCTTGGTAATATAAACAATAGAACAATCATCATGGGGAAAGCAAAAACATTATATACCGCTGAGATTTTACCTCTTTTTTGCTCCTCATCCATAGAGTTTCTTAAAATTGAATATGCAAAATATAACAACAAAGCTATGGCAGCAAAATTTTGCTTAGGATCAGAACTCCAAGCCTGCCCCCAAGTAAACTGAGCCCAAACTGCTCCGGTCACAATTCCTAAAATTCCGAATACGATACCTACATTTACAGATTGAGATGCTTTAATATCGTGTAGCATATCGCCTGTAGCCAAATGGCGGATACTATGATAAACGGAGATCCCAAATAAAACAACCATAGCAAACCACATAGGAACATGGAAATATAAATTCCTAATTGTCTCGTTTAAAATAGCTAATCTCGGTACTGTAATTAAAAACCCACCTATTACGGAGTAAAGCACCAATACAGCAGCCAATATTTTCCACCAATTTTTCATTATTTATTCAATGTAATTAATCTCTGTAAAGATAAGGGAATAGTAAAACAGAAAAAACTATTGCCAGAATATTTATAACAATTAACGTAAAAATTTCATCTAAATTCACAGAACGATCCAGTCCGTCCATTGCATTTTTTGCCAATCTCGCCAAAACTATTAAAGCCGGAATTATAATTGGAAAACTTAAAATAGCCATTAAAACTCCTCCATTCCCTGCTTTACTGGCAATCGCAGATATGAGTGTAAACAGTGTGGAAAAAGTTATACTTCCTAGAACAATAGTTGTCAAATACATTAACAAATCGTGCGCCTGCATTTTAAACACTATACAATAAATTCCAAATGCTATTAATGTTAAAAAAATCATTAAGCAACAATTGTATAAGATTTTAGCTACTAAAATAGAACTCGGCGCAGCCAAACCAGAGATATACATTTGCCTACCTCTACTCTCTTGCAAAAAACTCTTTGACATTGCGTTAATCGCAGAAAAAAGCATGATAATCCAAAATAATGCATTCCAGGCAAATTTCTCTACATGGATAATAATTAATGAAGAAACAAAAATGGTGCTAAATACATATAGAACTACTCCAGAAATAGCGAATTTTGATCGCCATTCTAAAATCATTTCTTTCTGAAATAACATTTTAACCTCTTTAATCATATACACAGCCACAAAGATAGTTTTCTGTCAATCTATTTTACAAATTGATTGTAGGATTGTTGTAATATTGTATCATGTCAGCAAAAATTTACCAGTCGACCGTTAACACTCCTATTGGCACATTAACTATTATGGGAGATGAAGAAGCTATAAATATTATTTCTTTCGCTTCTATAGATGACGCAGAATTAACTCCTAACAAACTTACTACTGAAGCAGCAACACAACTCACAGCGTATTTTAATGGTACGCTCACTCAGTTTAATTTCCCCTTTTACCAAGCCGGAACAGAATTTCAACAAGATGTCTGGCAACGATTACTTAACATCTCTTATGGAACAACTATAAGCTATGCTAATTTTTCAGCTCATCATCCTCTTGCAATCAGAGCTATTGCTGCTGCAAATGGGAAAAACAACTTAGCTATTGTAGTACCTTGCCATAGAGTGATTGGTAGTAACGGCAAATTAGTAGGTTATGCTGGCGGATTAGATAGAAAAAGATGGCTGCTTGAACATGAAATGAAAGTAGCCGGTATAGGTCAGGCATCACTGCCTTTTTAACCTTGTTTATTATTTAATTTCAGTAGCAACCTTTAACTTTTTAACGCTAAACAATAAAAAGACAATTCCAACAAAAAGCACAACCCAACCCCACTGAAAATGTAGTGTTTTAGCCAATAACTTATCTGCCAATTTAAAATTAAAGTAATTGTTTACTTTAAAATAAACCGCAGCAAGGCTTAAAAAGAACCAACCGAACAATACAATTACCATGAATCTAAAAGCTGCAAGCTTACGAATAAACATAAAGAAAGCACACAAAGCTATAATTCCGTAAGTAATAAAAAATAACCTGGAATCTAACTGGTATAAATTCCAATTCCCTTTAAAAGGAACTTTTAACATGGGGCATATTCCTGCTATAAAGCATAACAATATACCCAAATACGCTCTAAATTTGCTAATTACTAACATTTTATTTCTTTGGATCAATTCCCATTTTATCCGCAAAATGCGCACAATAGTCTCTCAGGTCTTCTACAATATTCTGTTCGCCAGTGGCCTTAAGAAACGAATCACCCATTGTTTGCAATGTTTCATAAAAAAAGCGTTTCATTTCATCAACCGGCATATCTTTCGTCCAGAGATCAATTCTTAAAGTATTTTTATAATTATGATCCCAAAATGCCATCATTAAAGATTTTACGGGAACTTGCTCCTGATTAGCAGAATCTGTACTCTCCCAAAGCATACGCTCAGGAACATTTTGCTCATCTAACTCTACGGTAACTTTTATTTCTGCTTTTTTCATTTATATAGACGTTTTCGTATTCAAAGATTTACTATAGAAATACACTCTTTAAAAATACAATCATTACTGCTGTCAAAGTTATTAAGGAAAGTTCAATTAACCATAATCTTTTTAACGATGGAATCATCTTTCTAAAAATCACATCAGAAATAAACGAAACGATAGCAGCCATAAAGAATAAAATCACAAACAAGATCTTCATTCCCGAGACTTTAAACGCAAAAAATTCTACTTGATTAAACAACAACAAAATAGCCGCCAACAATGCCGCAGCAGCAATTATATTTAAAGGTGTGATTCTAAATTTCATTTCTTTTTTTTATCGAATCTCTTACTATGTGGTTTACTTGGCTTCTTACTTTTTAATTTGGCTTTTTCACGTTCTTTAGCTGCAATTGCTGCAGCATGTTTTTTCTCATGAAAAGCCCCTTTAAAGTCAGGGTCTTCTTTCCGTTTTTGAAGATCTATTTCACGTGCAATATTTTGCTTTTCATCGTAAGGTGTTTCCTCTATAAATACCTCCGCCGGAATTTCTCCAACAGGTATAGATTGCCTAATCAGCTTCTCTATTTTACGAATATAATATTGTTCTGCAGGTGTACAAAAAGTTATAGCATCACCAGTAGCCTGCGCCCTGCCTGTACGACCAATTCTGTGAACATAGTCTTCAATAATAATAGGTACATCAAAATTTATCACGTGACTTACTTCAGAAACATCTATCCCCCGCGAGGCAACATCGGTAGCCACCAACACTCTCAATTCGCCCTCTTTAAAAGCACTCAATGAATTAATTCTTGTATTCTGACCTTTATTAGCATGAATTACCCTTACGGCATCCTGCCCTAATCTCCTACTTATAAAACTGAAAATATTATCGGCAACAACCCTAGTTTTACAAAAGATGATTAACCTTTTAAACGATTCTTCATCTTTCAACAAATGTTGAAGCAAATTAATTTTTGTTTTAAAATTAGGCACATGATATAAAATCTGTGTAACTGATTTTGCAGGTGTTGCTTGGGGAGCAACCTCTATAATAGTTGGATGTTTTAAAAAATCGCCGGCTATCTTTTGTACCAGCGGACTCATCGTTGCTGAAAACAGTAGGTTTTGTCGCTTTCTCGGAACTACTTCTAAAATTCTGTGTATAGAGCCGATAAATCCCATATCCATCATCTTATCAGCCTCATCTAATACTAAATGACGCAAAAAGCTCGTATTAAACTTTCCTGCTAAATATAAATCCAAAAAACGTCCTGGGGTTGCTATAACTAAGTCGCAGCCCGCCATAATTTGATCGCCTTGTGCCTTCCCACCTACACCACCATAGATTACTACAGTTCTTAAATCTGTGTATTTAGCAAAAACTGTTACGTGATCAGAAATCTGCATCGCCAACTCTCGGGTAGGCGCTAATATAAGTGCCCTCGGCGCAGTGCCTTGCGCATATTTTAATTGCATTAATAAAGGCAAAACATAAGCCGCCGTTTTTCCTGTACCAGTTTCTGCAATCCCAAATATATCTTGACCAGATAATACCGGACCAATTGCCTTTTCCTGAATAGGCGACGGATTGGTAAACCCTGCATCTTCTACTGCATTGAGAATTTGCCTGTTTAATTTAAAATCTTCGAAGGTTTTTACCATAGCTGGCAAAGATACGAAATAGTAAGGAGTGTTGGTTTGGTATTAAAATAGATATCCTGACTTTTAGATTAGACTTATAACGTCATTATATAAATATACGAATTACTTTTTATATAACAAAATAAATTATTGATTAATTTATCGTTTAATTTCATCTTCCCCACCTCCAAACAATTTCCTATCTTTACATTCATGAATATTTACCTGATAAAAGGAGCCACCTTAGTAAATGAAGGCCAACAATTTGTTGCCGATTTGCTCGTAAAAAACGGAATAATCGAAAAAATAGGCCAGGCGCTCAGCCACCCTTCTGCCCAAGAAATTAACGCCGAAGGATTACACCTTTTACCAGGAATGATAGACGATCAAGTACATTTCCGTGAACCCGGATTAACTCATAAAGGTGATATCTTTTCAGAAAGTATGGCTGCTGTAGCTGGAGGAATTACTTCTTACATGGAAATGCCCAACACAGTACCCAACACACTAACTCAAGAATTATTAGCCGATAAATATGCCATCGCATCTGACTTATCTCTAGCTAACTATTCATTTTTTATGGGTGCTTCTAACGACAATATTGAAG
The DNA here is from genome assembly GCA_964583395.1 of uncultured Pedobacter sp. Taxonomy (GTDB): domain Bacteria; phylum Bacteroidota; class Bacteroidia; order Sphingobacteriales; family Sphingobacteriaceae; genus Pedobacter. The sequence continues at coordinate 57,880 of CAZOVM010000010.1, forward strand.
AAGTCTTAAAAACCAACCCTAAAACTGTTTGTGGAGTAAAAGTTTTTATGGGATCATCTACCGGAAATATGCTTGTCGACAACACAGAAACCCTCTCCAATATTTTTCAAAAAGTACCCATGCTTATTGCTACGCATTGTGAAGACGAGGCAACCATAAGACGCAATCTACAAGCAGCCAAAGATCAATACGGAGACGATATACCAGTTGAAATGCATCCCGTTATCAGAAATGCGGAAGCCTGCTATACTTCATCATCTGCGGCTGTAGAACTTGCAAAAAAACACAACACAAGATTACATATCCTACATATTTCCACAGAAAAAGAACTCGAATTATTTTCTAACGAGCCGCTTTCTCCAACCAAAAGAATAACTTCCGAGGCATGCGTTCATCACCTTTGGTTTAGTAACAAAGATTATGCTACAAAAGGAAACTTCATAAAATGGAACCCAGCAGTAAAGTTTGAGAGCGACCAGCTCGCCATCAGACAAGCCATAAAGGACAATAAAATTGATGTTATAGCAACAGATCATGCACCACATACTTTAGAAGAAAAATCAAAGCCTTATAATCAGGCCCCTTCAGGTGGCCCGCTTGTGCAACACGCCTTACCCGCTCTTTTAGATTTATACCATCAAGGCGTCTTTACGCTAGAAGAAATTGTAAATAAAACCGCTCATAGCCCCGCTATTTGCTTTAACATAAATAAACGTGGATATATAAGAGAGGGCTATTGGGCAGACCTTGTATTGGTTAATCTGAACGATCCTTTTAAAGTTACCAAAACAAATATTCTGTACAAATGTAATTGGTCTCCTTTTGAAGGGCATACATTTAAAAGCTCTATAGAATATACTTTCGTATCAGGCAATTTAGCTTATACCAAAGGTAGATTTACTTCTGATAAATCTGGAAAAAGGTTAGAATTTAATGGCTAAAAGTTATTCATATAAAAAACCACTTTTAAAACTCCTAGGTTTAATAGTAAGCATTATACTCCTCAACGCATTAAGCAATTTCCCGCACATTATTGAGCAGTATTATAGCAATGGATTTTACATCTATTGGTCGTTATGTCTCCGATTTATTGTTGGCTTTATTCCTTTTGCCATGGGCGATGTAATTTATGTGTTAGTAGTAGCCTATATACTATATGCTATTTTTAAATCAGCAAAACAAATTTATCACTCAACTCATAAATGGATAGAAACGCTGAAACAGCTTTTAAAAGGGTGTATCTGTATTTTAGCTTTCTATATCACTTTTCAATTGAGTTGGGGGTTAAATTATGTACGTCCTGCCATCAATCAAACGTTAAACATAGAAGCGAACTATTACACAATAGAAGACCTGCAACTGCTAACTGAATTATTAAGCCATAAAATTGCTCTTTTGGATAGCAATGTAGTATTAAATGGCCGACAAAATAATCATCAAACGTTAACAGAAATCGCAATAGATGATTACAAGACTTTTAGAAAAAAATATCCTCAATTTAATTACTCCATAAAATCAGTAAAGCCATCACTAAGCTCTTATACACTTAGTAAGTTTGGTGTAGAAGGATACTTTAACCCTTTTACAGGAGAGGCAAATATAAATCGTATGCTACCCGAATTTACCTTACCTTTCACCTATGCACATGAAATTGCACATCAAATAGGTATTGCTAAAGAAGATGAAGCCAATTTATTAGCATATTTATCAGGTATAGAAAGCCATAACACCTCTACAAAATATGCTGCTTATTTTGCTGGGCTTACCTATATATTATTCGAATTATACAAAGCAGATTCGGAAGAATTTTCTAAGGCGTACGATAAAACACCCAAAATATTTAAAACTGATTTAAAGATCGAACAAGATTTCTGGCGTAAACATAACTCCAGTTTATTTGGCTATATGACTAGCGTTTTAGATGCTTATTTAAAATTCAACAAACAGGAGTCGGGCATAAAAAGCTATCGAGAAGTAGTTCTATGGATTTATAATATCCATAAAAATGAACTCATCCATACAAATTCAGAATAAAAAAATCATTTCATCTTTTACAAGTGTTTGACACCCGTCTTTAACCTTTATATCTATTATAATAGTTAATTTTGCTTTATGGCTAAAATCGCAATTAACCTCGCAACAGGTTCTATTCAGAAAGAAGATATTATTGTTGGAATTGATTTGGGTACCACCAATAGCTTAGTGGCATTTATCAACCCTGATAAAAATCCACAAGTTATTAATGATACAGGCAAAGGTTTATTGGTGCCATCTGTTATACACTTCGGCCAAAATGAAACGATTACCGTTGGAAATGAAGCCAAAGCATTTCTAACAACAGACCCGTCAAACACCATATTTTCTATTAAACGCTTATTAGGCCGGGCGTATAAAGATGTGTCTGACAAAGCAGGTCTATTTTCCTATAAAGTGATTGATGACAATACCGATAGTTTGGTTAAAATTCAGGTTGGCAATAAATTCTATACCCCTATCGAACTATCTGCTCAAATTCTTTCAGAACTAAAAGCAAGAGCTGAACACGCTTTAAAAACACCGGTCAATAGAGCTGTAATTACCGTTCCTGCTTATTTTAATGACACCCAGCGCCAGGCTACGCGCGATGCAGGCAAACTAGCAGGATTAGACGTTCTAAGAATTGTAAACGAACCTACCGCAGCAAGTTTAGCTTATGGCATTGGCGTACAACAAGATGAACCTAAAAAAGTTGCGGTATACGATTTAGGAGGTGGCACCTTTGATGTGTCTATTTTAAACATCCACGACGGAATTTTCGAAGTTCTATCTACACATGGAAACACCTATTTAGGCGGCGATGATTTTGACAGAGCAATTGTTAATTATTGGTTAGAAAAACAAAATATAGCTCCTCAAACACTTGAAAAGGACCCAGAATTAACACAAATATTTAGATTAAAAGCCGAAGAAGCCAAAAAAGCACTTTCAAAACAACAACTATTTAACGAGCAATATGGCTCTTACTGGTTTACGCTCGACAAACAAACATTTGAGCACCTAATTGCTCCGCTGGTTCAGGAAACTTTAGAAGCCTGTAAATTGGCATTGGCCGATGCAAAATTATCTACAGACGACATCGATGAAGTAATCTTAGTCGGCGGATCAACCAGAACACCGTATGTAAAAGCAACCTTAAGCAATTTTTTCAACAAACCTGTTCAAGACAATATAGATCCAGATCAGGTAGTAGCACTGGGAGCCGCCATCCAGGCCGATATATTAGCCGGGAATAGATCTGACATCTTATTATTAGACGTTACGCCACTTTCGCTCGGAATTGAAACTATGGGCGGATTAATGGATGTGATTATTCCTAGAAATGCAAAAGTACCTAATAAAGCTGGCCGACAATACACCACTTCAGTTGATGGACAGGTGAACATGAAGATTACCGTTTATCAGGGCGAACGTGATTTAGTAAGTGAAAACAGAAAACTAGCCGAGTTCGATTTAAAGGGCATCCCCTCTATGCCAGCAGGACTGCCCAAAGTTGACATCAATTTCATCTTAAATGCAGACGGAATTTTAACTGTTCAAGCCATAGAATTACGCTCGGGTGTTAAACAGGAAATTGAAGTAAAACCAAGCTACGGTCTTACAGATGAAACTGTTGAAAAAATGTTAATCTCAAGTATTGAGAATGCACAGGAAGATGTAGCAGCCAGAATGGTAATCGAGGCACGTAGTGAAGGTGAACAATTGGTTTATACCGCTGAGCGCTTTTTAGAAAAAAACAGCTCTGCATTAACTGAGCAGGAAATAATTGATACTAAAAACTATATAGAAGAATTAAAATCAGTACTCACCTCGGGCAACAAAGATGCTATTCTTGAAAAAACCGAAGCCTTAAACGAATTTACAAGACCATTTGCCGAAAGAGTAATGGATATGGCTGTAAATCAAGCAATGAAGGGAAAATCGTTAAATTAAAAACTAATTAAAATCTTCAGTCTGTAGTTCATAATCCTCTCATACATTTACGCAGAATGATAGAGGTAATACGATCTGTTCTCAGTCTTCCGAATTTACTTAGTCCTGTTGCGAAGCCAGTAAATAAAGGACAGCCATTCTAACTGCTACACCATTTTCTACTTGTTCTAAAATAATAGATTGTTTAGAATCGGCCACATCGCTTGTAATTTCGACCCCTCTGTTAATTGGACCAGGGTGCATGACTACAATTTCTTTATCCAGGTTATCTAAAATCTCTCTATTCAACCCATACATTAAAGCATATTCTCTTTGCGAAGGGAAATACTTGATATCCTGACGCTCCAGTTGAATACGAAGCATATTTGCAACATCGCACCAATTAAGCGCTTTTTTAAGATCGTGCTCTACTTTTACACCGAGTTGAGCAATATGTTTTGGAATTAAAGTAGTAGGTCCGCATACCATTACTTCGGCGCCTAATTTTTGTAGACATAAAATATTAGAAAGTGCCACTCTAGAATGTAGAATATCGCCCACTATCACAACTTTTTTTCCGGCAACATCACCTAGTTTTTGTTTTATAGAAAAGGCGTCTAAAAGTGCTTGAGTAGGGTGTTCATGTGCCCCGTCTCCTGCATTAACAATTTGAGCATTGATGTGTTTACTTAAAAACATCCCTGCTCCAGCGTATGGATGTCGCATTACAACCATATCTACCTTCATCGCTAAAATATTGTTTACAGTATCTATTAAAGTTTCACCCTTACTTACTGATGAGGAGGAGGCCGCAAAATTTATAATATCTGCTGATAATCTCTTTTCTGCTAGTTCAAAAGAGAGTTTTGTTCTAGTAGAGTTTTCGAAAAAAATATTAGCAATAGTAATGTCTCTTAAAGAAGGAACTTTTTTTATTGGTCTATTAATGACATCTTTAAAGTTGTTAGCAGTTTCAAAAATGAGTTCTATATCATTCAGGTTAAGATCTTTAATACCTAAGAGGTGCCTGGTTGATAATTTTTCTGATGCCATTTCTATTTTATGCTTTCTGAAAGTAATACCACTTTGTCTTCACCGTCTAACTCCGACCAACTAACTTTAACTTTTTGGTGGCTTAAACTGTCTACTTGTTGTCCTATATAATTGGGTTCTATTGGTAGCTGTCTGCTGAACCTACGATCTATTAATACCATTAATTCAACTTTCTCTGGTCGACCGTAAGCTAATAAAGCATCAAGTGCTGCTCTAATTGTTCGACCTGTCCACAAAACATCATCAAATAATACTACTTTTTTCCCTTCGAGATAAAATTTAATATCATTAGTATTTGCGGTAACCAGCCCGTCTTTTCTTCTAAAATCATCTCTAAAGAAAGTGATATCTAAATGTCCTTTTTTAATAGAATCTAATTTTAAAATCGTAGACAACTCCGAATGAACCCTGTCTGCAAAGTAACTTCCTCTTGGTTGAATACCAATTAAAGCTGTGTTAAAGAAATCACTATGGTTTTCTATTAATTGATGGCAAAGCCTTTTAATGGTTATATCGAACTGTTTACCGTTAAGAAGGGTTCTCTTTTGCATTTATTTAAGATTAGACAAATGTATGAAAAATTTAAAAATGTTCTATCAATTTCTAATTATTTGGAGATTTTAATACGTAATTAGAAATTAATTCACATAATTTTCGATTAGTTGGGTCAATTTTAAGTTTAAATTAGTGGCTATTGCACCTACTTTTCCATTGTTAATAACAATACCATTAATAGCAATAACGGGCAATATATTTTTGGTCGAACTACAAATAAAAGCTTCTGAAATAGATGCTAATTCCTCAATATCAAAATCTTTTTCTAAGATCCTGTAACCTTCGAGTTTAAGTTCAAGGATCTTTTTGCGGGTAATACCTCTTAATATATTTGTTTTTGGCGTTATAATTTCATTTTCTCTAACAACGAAGATGTTGGCTCTAGGGCACTCACGCAATTGACCGTTGTCATAATAAAGCACATCTTCGGCATTATGTTCTTTTATAAACTTACTGAGTCTAATTGCTTGCAAATAATCAATAGTTTTTACACTTGGTAACTGACGTTGATGGTTGTAAGTGACTAGTTTAATACCTTTCAAAAAATTACCTGTATTTACTTTAAAAGGTGTTTCAGTAATAAGAAGATTGGGCTGGGTAGACGTATATCCATCTTCTGAATAGCCACCTGTTAAGATAATTTTTATTCCTGAGTTTCCGAAATTATTGACATTCATCAATTTGCCAATCTGCTCTTTCAACGCACTTCTATTAAAATCAATTTCCATCGACATCTCCTTAACAGAATTGAAAAATCGATCTAAGTAATCATCTATAAATACCGGTTTTGAGTTTACAACTTTTAGAAAGTCGAAGATACCGTAGCCCCGCTGAATAGAAAGATCAGAGATATTCAGAGAAGCTTCTTTGGCATTTAATATTTTTCCATTTATAGAAACATGTAGTACACTCATTTTTTAATTCCGTTATACTGCTTCATAATGTCGAGTACCTTTTGCATTGGTATAGCTTCTATAGAACTATTACCAGCGCCTTTCATGGATTGCGCCGCAAATAATGAATTAATTATTGCTTCTTCTGTAGCTTCTATAGCTGCCATAAATATGGGGGATGTAAGATCGTTGGGAACTACTTCTTGCTTAAGGAGACGTTCTTTATTTACATTAGGTACTCGTACGCTCTCAGCTGTTGAAAATGCCACAACATAGTCGCCACTACCATTAGAAGCTATACCACCGGTTTTCCCTAGTCCTAAAAATGCTCGTTTTGCCAAACGCTCTAGGTTTCTTGCATCTAACGGAGCATCTGTTGCCACGATAATCATGCAAGATCCATCTACATTATTTAATAAGTTATTACTAAAGCTAAATTTACCCAACTCTTTACCCACCGGAACACCATTTATTTGGAGTACACCCCCGAAATTTGTTTGAACAATAACACCAATTGTATGGCCACCTAGGTTAGCTGGCAACTTTCTAGAAGAAGTGCCAATTCCACCTTTATAACCAAAAGCAATGGTACCAGTTCCTGCGCCCACATTACCTTCCATAACAGGCCCAGATGCCGCATTGACCAATGCCGCTAATACATCTTCCTTAGAAATATGCATCCCTCTTATATCGTTTAGATAACCATCGTTAGTTTCGCCAACCACTGCGTTTACAGATCTTACATTTTCGTTGCCAGATTGCTTTAATGTATACTGTATTAAAGCTTCCATAGCTGCTGAAACACTTAATGTATTGGTTAAAACTATGGGCGTTTCTAAATTTCCTAGTTCAATAATTTGTGTCGTGCCGGTCATTTTCCCAAAACCGTTGCCCGCAAATACGGCTGCCGGCACCTTTTGTTGAAAAACATTCCCGTTAAATGGCAGAATGGCCGTAACACCTGTGCGAATAGAGTCTGCTTTTATCAACGTTGTATGACCTACTCTTACACCTTCTACATCCGTAATTGCATTATTTTTTCCAGGCTGCATAACGCCTATCTCTATACCTAAATCACGAGCTCTCGATTTATTTTGAGCTACCAAACCGAAAGGAAGCAATAACAATAACAGACCAAATAATCCGGTTTTCATTCGCAAAGTGGGTTTAAGCGGGCATTTATTATTTATTTATAATCGACTTCAAATCGGCAGGAGAATAGTTTACTGATTTTAAAGTCTTGTGATCTTCTTTTCTAAAAACTAAATATAAATCGCCTTCTTGTTGATAAAAAGCTTCGGTTCCTTTTGCATGATAATGAGCAATTGTAGCTTCGGCCTCTTCAACACTTTTGCATGCTTTGCTCATGTTAGAACGTTGCACTTCATCAAATAACTCTTTGAATTTATCAGCCAGACCAAATTCTAAAATAGCACCTGAAAGTACATATTGAATATCGCATAATGCATCGGCAACTTCTACAATGTTGTTATCTTCAATTGCTTCTTGTAGTTCTTTTAATTCTTCAGCAATCAGAGAAACTCGTAAGTCTGATCTATTTTTAGAGGGTATGGCGGGTTGTGCAACAATTGGATGCTTAAATGTTTTATGAAATTCAGCAACTGCTGTTAAAGTATTCGGGTCTTGCATGATATAAAAATTTTGATGAAGATAAGTTATTTAACCTTTTTTAAAAAGCAGAAATCGTCGTTTCACTATTTTTACAACCAAATATTGATATTCTTTATCGAAATTCTTGGTATTTATCGAAATTGATTATTTTTATAACAATGAATGAGCCGGTTATTTTTTTCGATGGATATTGTAATTTATGCAGCGCATCGGTTCAGTTCATTATTGAAAGAGATCGTAGGTCAAGATTCAAATATGCGGCTTTGCAAAGTGATTTTGCCAAAAATATGTTAGGGGAAGAATTTGCAGATCAATATTCAAATCAGGGCTCGGTATTAGTATTAAATGGTAAAGTTTACACAAAATCCTCTGCTGCCTTGCAAATAGCACGAAGATTAGATGGATGGTGGCCTCTTTTATTTGGCTTTTATATTATTCCTAAATTCTTAAGAGATTTTTTTTACGGTATAATAGCAAAGTATAGATATAAGTGGTGGGGAAGAAAAGAGCAATGTTGGGTAGCAACTCCAGATATTTCTGCTCGATTTCTTGGGTAATGGTAACTATGGGGGCTATCGCAGCGGCCGAAGAATCTTATAGAGCAATATCATAAAATAACGGCTTCCTTTTTTTTCTTGCTTTCCGCTCTTTGCTTTTTGGGCGTGTCCTTCGTTCCTCAGGTCGGGCTGTTCAGGGCTTCGGTTGCCTTCGGCGAACAGACCCTTACCATCCCTCACGCGAAATCCTCGGGTTTTGTTCTGTAAAGAATAAGGTACTGGAGCATTTTTTTTTTTTGAAAACATAGTCATTCTGGAGGCCTAGCGCAGCGGTCCAAGAATTCTTACTTTAACCACTTTTCCTTTCGACTTTTAACTGTTTGACTTTCCGCGCTTGGCTTTTAGTTTTCAGCCTTTATCCTTTCTGTCTTTTAGCTTCAAGCTTTCCCCTTGACCATCCCTTTCTAAAATAGTATTATTGCATATTCAAAAAATATTTAATTATACATACAATGAAAGTTCAATTAGCTTTAGTAAATGATGCCGTACATTTTGAAGGAACTACTTCTTCATCGAAAGTAAAAGTGCATATGGATGGGCCTCCAGACATAGGTGGACAGGAATTAGGTGCACGCCCTATGGAACTGGTGTTATTGGCTTTGGCATCGTGCAGCTCTTTAGATTTGGTAAGTATATTAAGAAAGCAAAAACAAGTAATCACTGAATTTTCTGTTGATACCGAAGGCGAACGCCGTACAGAAGTACCCAATATTTTTACTAAAATTCATTTAACCTTTAACCTAAAAGGCGACATAGATCGTGCTAAAGCAGATAGAGCGGCAGAGTTAGCAGTAAAAAAATATTGCTCGGTACATGATATGCTTGCTGCCGGCGGCATTGAAATTACTTATACACTGAATCTGGGGTAAACGGAGACCAGAAGACTGAAAAAGTTAAACCAGCCACTAATCATATTGCTCACAGATTTACACAGAGTTTTGAGTTAGCTAATAGTCCTCAGATAAGGCATTAAAGTTCTGTGCAAATCCGTGTGTTCTGTGTGAATACCAGAAAGAAACTCACAGATATCACAGACTTACACAGAGTTTTGAGTTAACTAATAGTCCTCAGATAAGGTATTAAAGTTCTGTGTAAATCCGTGTGTTCTGTGCGAATACCAGAAAGAGACTCACAGATATCACAGATTTACACAGAGTTTTGAGTTAGCTAATAGTCCTCAGATAAGGCATTAAAGTTCTGTGCAAATCCGTGTGTTCTGTGTGAATACCAGAAAGAAACTCACAGATATCACAGACTTACACAGAGTTTTGAGTTAACTAATAGTCCTCAGATAAGGTATTAAAGTTCTGTGCAAATCCGTGTGTTCTGTGCGAATACCAGAAAGAGACTCGCAGATATCACAGACTTACACAGAATTTTGAGTTAGCTAATAGTCCTCAGATAAGGTATTAAAGTTCTGTGCAAATCCGTATGTTCTGTGCGAATACCAGAAAGAAACTCAGATATATCGAATTCACATAAACTTTCAGGTCACATACCAATAGCCACTCCATCTTTTCTATTTTTAAAGACGTATAATTTTTAAACCTAATTGCCGTTTTAGCGTTATTAACACTTGTTAGTTATTAATGTTGATAAACTAATGTAATAATCCTATTTTAGTATGCACCCAAATTACACACATGATTCAGAAAAAATATAGGTTAATTTTTCCGTTATTATTTTGTTTTCTAACCACTTACGCACAGCAAAGTATATTGGTAAAAGAAAATAAATATTATAATTCGGGACTCGAGTTATTAAGAAATCAGAAGTATGCTGCAGCTGCTCAACAGTTTCGTATGGTTGAACAAAGTAGATTGCAACCCGACGGACAGGTTGAAAGCAATGCTTCTTTATCTTTGTTAAAGGAAAATGCTAAGTTTTATCTGGCATTATGCGCATTAGAATTGGGCAATTCGGATGCAGAAGATATGTTTCTTCAATTCATAAAAGAATACCCTTTAAATCCACATACAAAATTAGGCTATTTTTATGTGGGCAACTCTTATTTCGCTCAAAAGAATTATACCAAAGCATTAGAATGGTTCGAAAAAACTGACCCATCTATGTTATCTAAAAAACAAGAAATGGAGTATCTTTTTAAACAAGGATATTCTAATTTCGAATTAAATGACATTGAAAAAGCTGAAGATCTATTTGAACAAGTAAAAAACAATGAATCTGCCTTTCAGGAAAGTGCCACCTACTATTTTGCTTATATAAATTATCTTAATAAAGAATATAAAACTGCTTTATCGAATTTTGAAAAGCTTAAAGGCTCCCCTACTTACGAAAAAACTTATCCTTATTATATTACGTCTATGTATTATTTAGACGGTAGATACAATGATGTTATTAGCTATGCTACGCCAATACTAGAAACTTCAAAACAATTGTATGAAACCGAAATGCAGAGCTTAATTGCTGCTTCTCATTTTGCAAATACCGACTACACCAACGCCGTAAAATACTTTGGTTTATATTATTCTAAAGATAAGAGCTTAACCCAAAATAATCTTTTTATTTATCAATACGGGTATGCTTTACACATGTTAGGCAATAACACGAAAGCGATAGAAATTTTAGAAAAACTCAGCGTAGATGATGTTTACCTTCAAAGTGGTATGTACACCTTAGGTAGAATATTTGTACAGACAAAAAATAAAGAAAAAGCTAGAAGTGCTTTTTTTAGAGCTAGCAGATTGGAATTTGATCCCGCTATTCAAGAAGAAGCGTGGTTTAATTATGCAAGATTAAGTTACGAACTAGAATTTAATCTACAAGCACTAGAATCAACGCAGGCGTTTATCAAACAATTCCCTTCTTCTCAAAAACAAACCGAAGCTAAAACACTTCTTGGTGAGATCTTATTAACAAGCAAGAATTATCAGGCAGCTATCGATATTTTGGAGCCCATGCAAAATAAAACACAATCTGCAAGAGGCGCCTATCAAAAAGCAACTTATTACAGAGGTCTGGAATTTTACAACGAACGGGCTTTTCCAAATGCATTATCTATGTTTCTTAGATCTGCCAACTTCAATGTTGATGCAGAAACTTATGCATTAAGTAATTATTGGATGGCCGAGTCTATGTACGAGTTAAGAAAATATGGTGAAGCTGTAACCACTTTTGAAAAATTCTTAAAAATTCCAGCTGCACAAAAAACGGATGTCTTTAATTTCGCTAACTACGGCCTGGGTTATGCTGCTTTTGAAGATGAAAAATACAGCAAAGCCGCAAATTATTTCGAAAGATTTTTAGCCGGAAACGATAAAGATGCTAAAACAACAAACGACGCTACATTGCGATTGGCAGATGCTTATTTTGTTAATAAAAGCTATAAAAATGCTCTAAATAATTATAATAAAATTATCTCCAAAAAAGTTCCTGGTGAAGATTATGCTTTATTTCAGCGCGGAATGATTCAAGGATTAGAAAATCAAGATGACGCTAAAATTGCCACCATGCAAAGTTTACTAAGCTTGTTCCCTAACTCTAATTATGCTGACGATGCTGGATTTGAAATGGCTTATACTTATTTTAATAAGGGAGAATTCGATAAGTCTAAAACTGATTTAATTAGCCTGATTGCGCAATATCCACGTAGTAGTTATATTCCACGTGCTTTGGTAACCATCGGACTGGTTCAGTCTAACCAGGATCAAGAAGATGCCGCACTAGAATCGTTTAAAAAGGTAGTTGCCGAATATCCCACCACCCCTGAAGCTCAACAAGCTTTAGAATCCGTAAAATTAATATACCAAGATAGAGGCGATGCAAGTGGTTTCCTAAACTATGCAAACACCACTTCTATTGGAAATTTAACCACAGCAGAACAAGATAATTTTACTTTTCAAGCAGCAAAAAACAGGTATTTAAGAGGCGAGGCTCAAGGATCTATAGAAGCCATAAATGCTTATTACGATAAATTCCCTAAACCTATCCACGACAAAGAAGCACGCTTTATCAGAGCAGAGTCGTTGGTGAAACTAAACCGACCAGATGAAGCAGTTCCTGATTACGACTATATTTTGAACGATTGGACCAGTGATTTTACCGAAAGATCTTTAATAAGTATTAGTAAATTATTCTTAAATCAAAATAAATACAATGAAGCTATTGTTTATTTAAAGAGATTAGAAACTTCATCCGACTATATGTCGCATTACTCTTTTGCCATCAATAATTTATTGCGTGCATACAATGCTATAGGTTCAGCAGATGATATGTTAAAATATGCTGATTTAACAAAAGAATCAGATAAAGCATCTGAAGAAGAAAAAAACAGTGCCGATTTGTATAAAGGAAAAGCTTATTTAATGAAAGCGGATACTGCATTAGCCGTTAAAGCTTTTACAAATGTAGTAGCCAATACTAAAACCGTTGCTGCCGCAGAAGCAAAATACAATTTAGCAGAGATTCAATATTTAAAACACGATTATAAAGGCTCTCAGAAAACACTTTATGAACTAACAAATACCATGGCTTCTTACGATTACTGGGTAGTTAAATCATATATACTGTTATCAGATAATTTTGTGGCTCTAAAAGATCCAATGCAGGCCAGAAGTACTCTTTTGAGTATTATCGATAATTACGAAGGTAAAGACGAACTACTACAGCTGGCAAAAGACAAGTTGAATAAATTAAATCAGAAGTAATTCCATGAAAATCAAATATTATATATTTCCATTATCGTTTTTCACTTTAGGAACGATTAATGTTTTTGCTCAGGAAACTCCTGTGAAAAAAGTTGATGAGAAGCCTGTCGAAGAAATGATCGAGATTGTAAGACCCTACAAGCCCGTATTAGCCGACGCTTTTAAATTAAGAAGAAGCCCTGATTTAGAAAATTTACAGACTTATAGAGCGCGATTTGATTACATTGTTACAGACAGAAGATTGGAGCTGAACAGTGATATAAACAAACTGCAATCAGAGAAGTTAGTTGATGAACGACCAGAAATTTTAGTAAATAACTACGCTAAACTTGGCATCGGTTCATTAAATACTTTCTTAGGAGAAGGCTACATTAATACAGGGAGCGATGAAGCATTACAAGCCGGTATATTTTTCAGGCACTTCGGTCAGAAAGGAAATATAGAGGGACAAACATCCAACCATCAGCAAGTTACGCTTTTTGGGAAAAGTATTTTAGACGGATTTAATCTAACTGGAAAATTAAATTACCAACGTCAAGGTTTGGCTTTTTATGGATTTGACCCTGCAAACGTAGTTGCAAACCCAAATATTCCTAAACAAGCCTTAAATTTAATAGAAGGTGAAGGCGAAATTTCAAGTAATTATTCTTCTGATGAAAATGCACTAAGCTATGCGGCAAAACTGAATTTATACAGTTTCAAAGATGCTTTCAATGCGAAAGAAAGTCTAATTACACTGAGTGCATCTTTAAACAAAAGATTTTCAAACCTTAACTTTGGTTTAGCTGCAGCAACAGAATTAGGAAAAACAAGCGATTTATTAACCTCTAGTAATAACAATATCTTACGTTTAAACCCCTACATCCGTTTTCAAACCAATGAGATAAAGTTAACTGCGGGGATTAACTTCGTTCAGGAGTTTGGAAGCTTTTCTGACACTAAATTGTTTCCATCGGCCACTGCCGATTTAACCATAGTTCCTGATTTTCTTCAATTATTTGCGGAAGTAAAAGGAGATGTAAAACGCAATACCTTAAGAGATTTAACAGATTTCAATCCATTTTTGGGCGACAATCAGTTCCTAGAAAATAGTATTGAAAAATTAAACATCACAGCCGGTATTAAAGGTACCGGGGGTCCCGGATTTGGATATAAAGTTAAAATATATAGCCAAAAAATTGGAAATTTAGCCCTTTTAGCGAACAGGTATCAAGACATTTCTAAGTTTGATGTTATTTACGACAGAGGCAATACCAATATTACAGGTATTGAAGGCTCATTATCCGTACAAATTGCTGATGATTTAACGTGGACCGGAAAAGTTAACTTAGAACAATTTAAAGCTGCTACCGAAATGCATACATGGATGCGTCCGCCGGTGCGTGCCAACTCCGATTTAGCCTACACAATAGATAAGAAATTAACATTAAATGCATCCGTTTATATGCAGGGAGAAAGCAAAGCAAAGGTTTATACAGGTGCTATTGCTCAACCTTATGTAGTAGATTATTCGAAAGAACAAACCGTAATGGTGAAAGGATTTATTGATTTAGGCGCAGGTGTAGATTATAAAATCAACAAGCAGTTTGGCGCTTTTGCAAGAGCCAATAATTTACTAAATCAAAATTACAATCGTTTTTTATACTATCCTTCTCTTGGATTTAATATATTCGGTGGCGTATCTTACTCTTTTTAGTATTTTAAATGTTTTAATATAGGTAGCAATTAAATTTCTATTTTTACAGAAATGAATATCTTAAAATATATAACCGAAATCCTTAAAGCCGAAACTGAAGTTTCTGTTAATGGATTTGGTACTTTTCGTAAAAATAGAATTGCCGGAAGATTTGACCACGAATCGGGCACATTTCTACCTCCTACCACTACGTTAAGCTTTGATCATGAGGATACGCATTCTGATAAATTAGAAAATTACATATCCGAAAAAGAAGCTATCGATTTAGATGTCGCTAAAACGGCTATTGAAGAATTTTCAACATCAACTCTAAATAAGTTACAATCTGGAGAAACGATCTCTTTAGGAGATTTCGGAAAGTTATCTTACGAAAACAATGCTGTTCATTTTAGCCCGGGATCTATTGAAGAGTTAGACGATGATTTTTTTGGATTCCCTACTTATCAAGAAGATAACAAAGAGCTTAGTTCTAACGAAGAGCCTACAACTTCGGTAACAGAAAACAATACCGAAGTTGAAGATTTATCTTCAAAAGAAAGTCAGACAATAGATAATATTTCGGCTGTTGAAGATATTGAAACAGTAACGCCTGATTCAGAAGAAAAAACTGCAGAAACAGATATTACAAAAGCAGAAGAAACAAATATTCCCGTTTCCGAGCCTGCAACAACAGCCTATAGCGCCGACAGTACTGATAGCCAAAATGAATTTTACGAAGAAGAATATGAACAGCCAAAAAATAATTTTGTAAAATGGCTTATAATAGTTTTCATTCTAGCCGTTATTGCTGTGCTATTGTTCATGGCTAAACCAGATCTGTGGGAAAAAATCACAGGAAATAATAAGTTGGATACAATTAGCGTTTACCAGCCTATAACTGTTGATACGAATACGATTGATACGATTAATAATGCAATCGTTATTGGCGATTCACTTTCTAATGAAGTTGTAAAAAAAGATAGTATCACTTTTGAAGTAATTGTATCTGCAGAAAAAAACCAGGATAGAATTGACAAAATAGTTACCAATTATGAAAAACTAGGTTATAAAGTAAAAATATTACCTGGCAAAATATATACAAAAATAAGTGTAGGCTCTTATTCTACAAGTAAGGAAGCTTTAGATAGCCTAGACTCGGCACGTAAAAAATTAAAAAATCCAGAGGCGTATGTTTACCCTCACCATAACTAACACATATGACTAATTTGCTTCTTCTAATGCAAGATTCATTAAGTAATCTTGGAGATTCTACAACCAACGTTTCAAATCGTATTACGCCTCCACAAGAGAGTATTCACTTTATAGACCTTTTATTTAAAGGTGGCTGGGTGATGATTCCTTTGGCCGTTCTTGCATTTTTAGCTTTATTAATATTTGTTGAAAGGTATTTAACCATTCGGAAAGCGTCAAAAGATGAATCCAATTTAATGTTGCAGATAAAACAATATATTAAAGAAGGACGATTAGAGAATGCTATTGCTTTGTGCAGAAACAACAATTCTCCACTAAGCAGAATGCTTGAAAAAGGTTTGCGAAGAATTGGCAGACCCATTAAAGATATAGAAGGAGCCATTGAAAACGTGGGTAAATTAGAAGTTTCAAGACTTGAAAAAAATACAGGCATATTAGGTATTATAGCTGGTATTGCTCCAATGCTTGGTTTCGTAGGTACGATTATTGGGGTAATTACTATTTTCCATGAGGTATCTATTAAAGGTGCAATCGAAATTGGTACAATTTCTGGAGGTTTATACACTAAAATGATTACCTCTGCAACAGGTCTAATTATCGGTATTATTGCTTATGTATTGTACCATATCTTAAACCAAATGGTAGAAAAAATTGTTCTACGTATGGAAACGGATGCGTTAGATTTTATTGATTTACTAGAAGAACCGGGTAAATAATGAATTTTAGAAATAGAAAAAAAGGAAATGTAGAGGTACATACCGCTGCGCTTAATGACATCATGTTTTTCTTGATGTTGTTTTTCCTGTTGGCATCGGCCGTTGCCAATCCGCAAGTTGTAAAATTATTGCTTCCTGAGTCTTCTTCTGGTCAGCAGTCGAATGCTCAGAAATCAGTAACCGTTTCTATTGATGATAAGCTAAATTATTTTGTTGAAGACAAAATCGTTCCATTAGAACAACTTCAAACTTCTTTGGAAGCTTATCAGCGAAATTCACCCGATTTAACCATTATTTTGTATGTGGCTAATAAAGGTGTAACCTTTCAAGATGGATTAGAAGTATTTGATATTGCAAACAAACTTAAACTAAAAGTAGTTGTAGCAGTCGAACCTAAAAAGTAATATGTATATCAGAGAAGAAAATAACTACCCAAAAGCATTGATGATTTCTACAGGAATCATGGGAGGCCTTATTGCATTAAGTTTTCTTATTGTGATTAGCTCTTTCAAACCTGAAGAAGAATTTGGTATGGGTGGTATTCAGGTAAACTACGGTACAGTTAAAATTGGTATGGGAAATGATATTACCAGTATTGATGAACCGTCTGTAGCGCCTAATGCAAATGGCGAATTACCGGATAAAGTAACTTTAGAAGATGTAGCCAACGCTTCTCAAAAATCTACACCCAATGCTCAAAACATTGCTACTCAAGACGTAGAAAGTTCTGTTGCTTTAAATTCCAAAGCAACGAACGATAAAAACAACTCGAATAGCAACTCAAAAACGACTACACCTCAAGTAAATCAGCAGGCCTTGTATCAAGGAAACAAAAATAGTGGCACTGGCAGAGGCGATGGAACAGGGACCACTCCTGGAAACCAAGGCGAGTTAAACGGCGATCCCTTAACTCCTACCTACGGCGAAGGAGGGTCGGGCTTTGGAGACACCCCTATTGAATTAAGCAGATTTAGCAATTTAGTTAAACCTGTTGATGACTCACAGATTAGAGGTAGAGTAGCTATTAGAGTAACCATTAATAAGCAGGGTATTATTACGCATGCTCAATACAACAATAAATATTCTACAACTGCTGATAAAAAACTGGTAGAGAAATCTATAAATGCTATGTTAGGTGCCCGATATAATGGAACCGAACGAGCTCCCGATACCAGAACTGGTATTGTAGTATTTAGTTACGGTTTGAATTAAATCCCCAACTTCTGTCTTTTGCGATAAATATTAAGTTCCCTCTTTAATATGACTTATCAAGAAACTATTGAATACCTGTATTCAAGATTACCCATGTTTACCAAGGTGGGCAGCAGTGCAATAAAACCCGGATTAAACAATATCATCGCTTTTTGCAGCGTTTTAGGAAATCCAGAAAAAAAAATTAAAACCATCCATGTTGGAGGAACCAATGGAAAAGGATCCTCATCTCATATGCTCGCGGCTATATTTCAGTCGGCCGGCTATAAAACTGGTTTATACACTTCTCCTCACCTAGTAGACTTTAGAGAGCGGATAAGAGTAAATGGTGAGATGATGCCCGAAGATAAGGTAGTCTCTTTTGTGGCTCAGCATAAAAATCTGATAGAAGATTTAAAACCATCCTTTTTTGAAACAACCGTAGCAATGGCATTTAACTACTTTGCGAACGAGCAAGTAGATATCGCCATTATAGAAGTAGGCTTAGGCGGGCGATTAGATTCAACCAATATTATTCATCCCGAGTTGTCATTAATCACCAATATCAGTAAAGATCATACCAATATACTGGGCAATACAATTCCAGAAATTGCATTTGAAAAAGCAGGTATTATTAAACAAAAAACGCCTGTAATAATTGGTGAATATGAAGAAGAATCGGCCGCTGTTTTCATAGAAAAAGCCAATTCCACAGAAAGTAAGCTCCTATTTGCCGATAAAGAACTACGTGCAGAAATTATAGCAACAGATAAGCATTTTCTTTCCCTCCATATATATGATGCTAAAAAATTGATTTTCCATAAATTGGAGCTCGATTTAACAGGTACTTATCAACAAAAGAACATATTAGGCGTTATAGCATGTGTTTTAGAGCTCAGAAACCAAGGCTGGGAATTGCCTGACGATAAAGTAAGAATAGCTCTTTCAAACACCAAAAAGTTAACCGGTTTGGCTGGCAGATGGCATAAACTAGCAGACAAACCACTAACCTATTGTGATACAGGCCATAATGAAGCAGGTATTAAAGAAGTGTTGCTAAATATACAAAATACAACTTTTACTCAATTGCATATTGTAATGGGCATGGTAAAAGATAAAGATGTGTCAACCGTATTAAATCTACTCCCTAAAAATGCCATTTATTATTTTTGTGCACCTGCAATAGAAAGAAGTTTGCCTTTTAATGAACTTCAGCAACAAGCGGCAAATTTTAATCTCAAAGGTTTAGCTTACAACTCTGTAAAAGCCGCTTACCAGGCTGCCAAGCAGAATGCACATGCAGAAGATTTAATTTTTATTGGCGGAAGTACCTTTGTTGTAGCAGAAATTTTATAAATTGATTGCTATTCTTTAACCTTTGGAAGTAATAGATTACTTAACTTCACTCCAAATAACACAATATGAATACAAAACATTTCTTAACAATTTGTCTGGTTTTTTCAGCTACACTCCAGGGATTTAGTCAGCAAAAAACGCAGAAAACTATTCAAGCCCCCACCCCTAACTATCCGGCCAAAATTGAAAGGCCAAAATTAGTTGTAGGTATGGTGGTTGACCAAATGCGTTGGGATTATTTATATAAATACTATAATCGTTACGGCAAAGGAGGATTTAAAAGATTAATTAATGAAGGTTTCTCTGCAGAAAACACTTATATCCCGTACACGCCTACTTATACTGCCTGTGGCCATGCATCCATTTATACAGGATCCGTTCCTTCTATAAATGGTATTGTAGGAAATAACTGGTACGATACGGAATTAGGTAGAAGTATGTATTGTACAGAAGATAAATCGGTAAAAACGGTAGGTAGTACCAGTACGGCCGGCGAAATGTCGCCCAAAAATTTACTGACCAATACCATTACCGACGAGTTAAGAATTGCTACTAATTTTAGAGGAAAAACCATTGCTTTATCGCTTAAAGACAGGGGTTCTATTTTACCTGGCGGACATACCGCTAACGGAAGTTATTGGTATGATGGCGAAACCGGAAATTTTATCACATCGACCTTTTATACCGATAAATTACCTGATTGGGTAGAAGATTACAACCGAATAAAATTACCGAATAAGTTTTACGAAAAAAACTGGACACCTTTATATGCTTTAAGCACCTATACCCAAAGTACAAGTGATGAGAAAACATATGAAGGAAAATTTAAAGGCACTGATAAGACTTCATTCCCTTATATCTTAACTGATTTTATTGAAAAAGATTACGATATTATTAGAAGTACGCCACATGGTAATACATTCACATTAGATTTTGCAAAAACTGCTATAATTGCCGAAGATTTAGGTCAGGATGACGACACTGATTTTCTGGCGGTAAGTCTTTCTTCAACCGATTATGTAGGCCATCAGTTTGGTCCAAATTCGATAGAAATTGAAGACACTTATTTAAGATTAGATAAAGATTTGGAAGAATTTTTCGATTACTTAGACGCTCAGGTTGGGAAGGGCAATTATTTATTCTTTATTTCTGCAGATCATGGCGCTGCTCATGTTCCTGGCTTTATGAAAGAAAATAAATTACCTGCAGGAACAATTAGCAATCGTACTTTAAGAACTGGACTAAACACCCTAATTGAAGAAAAATTCAAGGTTAAAAATGCTATTACTACGGTTATGAATAATCAGGTTATTTATGACAGAAAGGCATTAGAAAATGTAGACTTTACAGCCGTAAAAAATGCTACAACAGCGTGGTTAAAATTACAGGAAGGCATAAATGATGCAGTAGATATCAGCACAGTTTCTACCTATCCAATGCCTGCTATTTTAAAAGACCGTATTCAAAATGGATACAATGCCAGAAGAAGCGGAGATGTATATTTCATTTTAAAGCCAAATTGGTTTGATGGTGGTTTAACCGGAACCACACACGGTGCTTGGAACCCATACGATTCACATATTCCATTGGTATTTATGGGATGGCGTGTTAAACCTGGAAAAACGAACAAAACTTACCATATGACCGATATTGCATCTACCTTGGCTGCGATGTTAAGAATTCAAATGCCAAATGGTAATGTAGGTACACCAATAACAGAGCTTACGCATCAGTTTTAATGAACTATTCTGTCGGTAAATCTTTCTTATGGTACAGTGGTTTATTAATTCTAGTAATGGGAATAATTCACCTCTGGTTACCCGGAACTGCTAAAGAATTTTACATTAATTTATTCGACAAGTACTACATTATAAACAATATGCATTTAACCATTTTCCTGAGCTTTCTAAATTTAGCTTTGGGAAGTGGTTATTTTTTGCTGGCCCAACAGGGGATGCATTCTCCCAGGATTATATCCCTCTTACATGTTTCAATAACCATTCTTTCTTCTATTGGATGCTGGATTATGGGATATATATTAAATAAAAACTTGATGCAAAGTATCCAATTAAACTCTACTATTTTTGGCTACTTATTAATTGTCTTAGTTGTAGTGCAACTCCTCTACTTCATAAATTTAATTCGAATTTTATCTGCCAAATAAGGATTAATTTAGTGAACACCCCTATTTCTATATTATACAGCATATATTTTACATCGCTCGGGGTTAATTAGGTACTATTTTAAGGTATAGGCACCGCATAAATTTATTAACTTTGTTAACGAATGATGGAAATTATACAACCTTACCAACCAAAAAACAAAATACGTTTTGTAACCGCAGCAGCTTTATTTGATGGTCATGATGCCACCATAAATATTATGCGTAGAATTTTACAATCTACGGGTGCCGAAGTTATTCACCTAGGGCATAATAGATCTGTTGATGAAGTGGTTAACTGTGCTATTCAAGAAGATGTTCAAGGTATTGCCATGACCTCCTATCAAGGAGGACATATAGAATACTTTAAATATATGCGCGATTTATTAAATGAACGCGGCGCAGGTCACATTAAAATTTTTGCAGGTGGTGGCGGTGTAATTTTACCTTCTGAAATTGAAGAGTTAGAAGCTTATGGAATTTCCAAAATCTATTCTCCAGATGATGGCAGAAAAATGGGATTACAGGGAATGATTAACCATATGCTAGAATTAACCGACTATGTAACGGTTAATGAAATAACATCTGAACTAGAAGAAATACCTTCAAAAAATATAAAAAGTATCGCTTCTGCAATTACAATTGCAGAAAATGATCCTGAAAAAGCGCTTTCATTTGTTCAGAAATTAACTGAATTATCTGCAAATAAAGACGTTCCTGTATTGGGTATAACCGGAACAGGTGGATCAGGTAAATCGTCGCTGGTAGATGAGTTAGTCCGCAGATTTTTATCCGACATTCCCGATAAAACAATGGCAATCATTTCGGTAGATCCTTCTAAAAGAAAAACCGGCGGTGCATTGTTGGGCGATCGTATTCGCATGAATGCCATCAATAATCCCAGAATTTACATGCGTTCTTTGGCTACCCGTCAGGCCAATCTGGCGCTTTCTAAAAATGTTAAAGAAAGTATCGATATCTGTAAAGCTGCCGGTTACGATTTAATTATTGTCGAAACTTCTGGCATTGGTCAATCGGACACCGAAATTACGGAACATTGTGATGTATCTCTCTATGTTATGACACCAGAGTTTGGTGCAGCTACTCAATTAGAGAAAATCGACATGTTAGATTTTGCCGATTTAGTAGCCATTAATAAATTCGATAAAAGAGGTGCCTTAGATGCTTTAAGAGATGTAAAAAAGCAATATAGGAGAAACCACAACCTGTGGGATGCACAGGACGAAAGCTTACCTGTTTTCGGCACAATGGCTTCCCAATTTAATGATCCGGGCATGAATCAGTTATTTTTAGCTGTGATGCAAAAAATCAGAGAAAGAACGGGTGCTGATTTAAATTCTGCTACAGAACTAAAAAGTGGCAACTCTGAGAAAACATTTATCATTCCGCCAGATCGCATCAGATATTTAGCAGAAATTGCTGAATCGAGTCAAACTTATACCGAATGGGTAGAAAAACAATGCTCTATTGCCAGAAAAATGTATCAGCTAAAAGGTGTTCTGGAGATAGACTCTTTATCTAAAACTGATGGATGGGAATCATTAAAAGAAAACTTAACAGCCCAATATAACGACCTTGAAGAATCTTTAGATGGCGAATGTAAACGCTTGTTAAGGTTGTGGCCAGAAACAAAAGATAAATACAAAGCCGAAAACTTCATTTATAAAGTTAGAGATAAGGAAATTAAACAACCTTTATATTATCAGTCTCTTTCTAAAATAAACATCCCTAAAGTATCATTACCAAGATACGAAGATTGGGGCGATGTTTTACGTTGGTTGTTAACAGAAAATGTTCCGGGCGAATTTCCTTATGCAGCAGGTGTATTTCCTCTAAAAAGAGATGGAGAAGATCCAACACGTATGTTTGCTGGTGAAGGCGGACCAGAAAGAACCAATAAAAGATTTCACTATGTATCTTTAGGTCAGCCGGCACATAGACTTTCTACCGCATTCGATTCAGTTACCTTGTACGGGGAAGACCCGCACCTTCGACCAGATATTTATGGTAAAATTGGTAACTCAGGTGTAAGTATTGCGACTTTAGACGATGCTAAAAAATTATATTCTGGGTTTGATCTTTGCGCTCCATCCACCTCTGTGTCTATGACCATTAATGGTCCTGCACCAATGCTCTTAGGTTTCTTTATGAATGCTGCGATAGATCAGCAGTGCGAGAAATACATTAAAGAAAATGGATTAGAAGCAGAAGTTGAAGCTAAAATAAAAGCCATTTACAGCAAATTAGGAATTGAAAGACCTACCTACTTTGGTAATTTACCACAAGGAAACGATGGCTTAGGTTTAATGTTACTAGGTGTAACCGGCGATCAGGTTTTACCTGCCGATGTATATGCGAAAATTAAAACCTTTGCAATGAGTGCCGTTCGTGGCACCGTACAAGCAGATATTTTGAAAGAAGACCAGGCACAAAACACCTGTATTTTCTCTACAGAATTTGCTTTGAGAATGATGGGCGACATTCAAAAATATTTTATTGATAAAGCGGTACGTAATTTCTATTCTGTTTCTATTTCGGGCTATCATATTGCAGAAGCAGGTGCCAACCCCATTTCACAATTAGCTTTTACCTTAAGTAACGGATTTACATTTGTAGAATATTACTTGAGTCGTGGTATGCATATCGATGATTTTGCACCCAACTTAAGTTTCTTCTTCTCTAATGGTTTAGATCCCGAGTATTCGGTAATAGGAAGAGTGGCAAGAAGAATCTGGGCTAAAGCGATTAAAAATAAGTATAAAGGAAACGACAGATCGCAGAAATTAAAATATCATATTCAAACTTCCGGTCGTTCGTTACACGCACAGGAAGTAGATTTTAACGACATCCGCACTACGCTGCAAGCGTTGTATGCGATTTACGATAACTGCAATTCTTTACACACCAATGCATACGATGAAGCTATTACCACGCCTACAGAAGAATCGGTACGCAGGGCGATGGCCATTCAACTCATCATTAATCGTGAACTAGGCTTGGCTAAGAACGAAAATCCTTTACAAGGCTCATTCATTATTGAAGATTTAACAGACTTGGTAGAAGAAGCAGTATTGGCAGAATTTAAGCGAATTAACGATAGAGGCGGTGTATTAGGTGCTATGGAAACCATGTATCAACGTGGAATGATTCAGGAAGAAAGTTTGTATTATGAAACTTTAAAGCATAACGGCGATTTTCCAATTGTAGGTGTAAATACATTCCTAAATAAAAACGGCTCCCCAACGGTCGTTCCTGCCGAAGTAATTAGAGCAACAGAAGAAGAAAAACAATATCAGATTACGGCGTTAGAAGCTTTTCAAAAACGAAACGAACTACACTCTGCAGATACATTGAAAAAACTGCAAGTTGCAGCTATCGAAGGAAATAATATATTTGAAGAACTAATGCAAGCTTGTAAAACCTGCTCTTTAGGACAAATTAGCCATGCGTTGTATGAAGTTGGTGGCCAATATAGACGAAATATGTAAAATATGGTATTTGAAAATAGCGAAATAGACTTGCAGGATATTCCGCAATCAGAAGATGTTCTTCTTACTCCTATCGACAAGAATTACTATAAAGTTCTGATTTACAATCAAATTATTGTAGCATTAGTATTGATTGCTATTGCGTCTATGCTCATCTACCTTATTTCCGGTTTACGAAACACACTCCCATTATTGTTACTATTGGGCGGTGTTTTATTTACGATTATAGCGTCGTATAGATTAAATTATCTGTCTTTTCAAAACAAGGCTTTTGCGGTTAGAGAACATGATATCATCTATCAAACAGGTTGGTTCATAAAACAAAATCATATATGTCCGATTTCTAGAATTCAGCACTGCAGTATCCACTCGGGCGTATTTGAAAGAAAATTTGGATTGTGTAAACTCTTGCTTTACACTGCTGGGGGCGTAACATCGGATATAAAAATTCCAGGTCTCAGAAATAGTGAAGCAGAAAAAATAAGAAGCTTTATTGTAGATAAAATAAAGTTAGACGATGAGCAATAATGCGTCTGAAACCCTAAAAAGGCAACCGTATGCGGCTATTGTAATGGTACTCATTCAAATAGCCATATCCTTATTTAAGGCTTTGTGGCCTATGATATTGATCATTTGGTTTAAAGGAAGCAGTAGTTCAACTTCTCTTCATTTATATATCATCTTTATACCACCAGCAATTGTATTAATTCTAGCTTTTTTAAACTACCTTCAGTTCAAATACGGCGTAATTGAGAATAAGTTCATCTTAAAAAAAGGGTTCTTTAAAAAAATAGAACTTAGTATTCCATTAAACAGTATTCAAGCAATACATATTGATCAAACGGTTTTAGACAAAATTTTAAGTCTCGTTACTGTAACCTTAGATACTACGGGTACGAACAAAGAAGAAGCTAAGCTGCACCTCACAAATGAAGATGCCCAAGCGCTTCGAAAATTGATTCTAGAAAACAAAGAAGATATTCCTGATGAGCCTTCCGTAGCAAGTACAGAAGGAAACATTGTATCTTCCCTATCTATAGCTGAATTGCTGAAATTATCATTAACGGCTAATCACCTAGAAACATTTCTGGTTATATTGGGATTAACCTTTTCATTTTTAGAAGACATTAAAAGTCTTTTTAAAGATGTATTTGACAGAATTGTTCAAGAATACGAATCTGCATTTCTCACGTCCGGATTTACCATATTCATTTACTTGATTATTTTAATTTTAATAATCTCCATAATCGGGAGTTTTGTTAAAACATTTTTTACTTACGCAAATTTCAAAATCAAAAAAATTAAACAGGGATTTGCTGTAGAATCTGGCTTAATCAATAAACGAGAGCAAGTTGTAAATTTCGATAAAATACAATTCATTTCCTGGAATTCTAACTGGCTGCGAAAAAACATCCCTATTTACGTGCTCGAATACCACGCTATTGGCAATCAGGAAGTACAAAAATTTAAAATTAAGATTCCGGCAATGTCAATTGCCTCTTTAGGGAAATTAATTGGAATATATGGAGAAGTTATCGACCCGACGAAGCTGAACTATTCAATATCTAAGATATTTATTAGCCGCAAAGTGATGATTTTGGGGATTTTTCCAGCCGCGATTGGTGGGTCTATATTATTCTACTTCTTTGGGCTTATTTCACTGCTCACAATTTTATTGCCTGTTTTAGTGTATTTTATTTCCAAAAAGATACAAACCAAGTATAAAATTCATTTCAATGAAGATATACTTCATATCAGAAAAGGTGCCTTTGGAGATAGTCAAATTTTAATTCAATGGCATAAAATACAATCTATCAATTTAATTCAATCGTATTACCAGCAAAAAAAAGCAGTAGCCAATCTTAGAATAAGTACGGCAGGAGGATTTTTCACCATTCCTTATATGGATTTAGCCGAAGCAAGAGCACTAAGAAATTATGCATTGTTAAGATTAGAGAGTGCGGTTGACAAGAAGTGGATGTAATTATTAGTCGGGGAGTCGAGAAGTCTAGAGTCTAGAGTCGAGAAGTCTAGAGTATGAGAATGCAAATAAGACAATTGACCACCAACACACTGTCTACTACCGATTATAGACTAAACAGACTTTCAGACTACACTCTATAGACTTCCGGACTGGTCATCAACAATCCAAAAAAAATCCTTCCTGAATAAATCAGAAAGGATTTTACATCCATTTATTTATAGTCAATTACCCTACAATCCAGCTGAATTTATATTCCATGGTTGGATTTTTCATTCTTTCTGCAACACGTAATAAACGTGCAGGAAGGTTCATAAGATAATCTCTGGCTTTTTCACCTGAGTCATTTAAATCTTTTAAAGCGTCTACTTTCCATTCGCTGATTAGAGACTGCATAATTTCTACATAGTCTATAGCAGTATAAACACCTAAACGTTGTGCTGCGTCTGTAAAATGACCGAAAGTTTGTCCGATATTTAAACCAACTTCTCTTAAAAAGTGTGCAGGCATTACAATTTTCTTACGCATCATATCCTCAAAAGCCATTAGAGCTTCGTTAGGGTCTACTTCAAAAATACGCGACATAAAATCTTTATACGCTTTTGCATGACGGGCTTCGTCGGAAGCAATAACACCACACATTTTTGACAGTAAAGTATCTCCATCTTTTTTAGCCAATGAAGCTACTCTTCTATGAGAAACGTTGGTGGCTAATTCCTGGAAAGAAGTATATATAAAATTTCTATAAGGATCGTGACCCGTACCAATATCGAAACCATCGGCAATTAAATATTGAGTAGAAACCTCCATCTGACGCATGTCTACTCTACCCGAAAGGTATAAATACTTGTTTAAAAGATCGCCATGACGATTTTCTTCTGCGGTCCAGTGTCTAACCCATTTCATCCAACCACCTTCTTCATCTTTACTCACACCTTCTACCATAGCTAACCAGCTTTCGTAAGTTGGTAACGCTTCTTCAGTAATGGTATCGCCAATTAAAACGGCTACTAAATCGTATGATAAATTATCTGCACTTGCTCGAAGATCCTTAATTGCTTCATAAAAGTTCTCATTGGTAGAATCCGGCAAAAAATCGGCAGGTTGCCAATTTGTATCGATCGGTTTTAAATAAGTATTCATGCTTTCTAGCATATACTTCTCCAGAAACATTAAAACTTCTCTACGTCTTTCTACATAAAAACTCATAAATCTTTTAATTTAGTATGGAGCAAAGATACAATAATTGTCCAAAAAAATGTTAAAATCGACGTTTAAGCATCAATTAACTAAACATTCACACGTATATTTTACAATAAAGAGAAATTTTTCATTGTAGTCACAAAATAGTGTGATAGCAGTCATTATTTAAAACAACTTAGATCATATATTGTGTGGTATATCTACAGAATTAAGATTTATAAGGTCCGCTTTTGTTTGTTAAAATTCCCGATCTTGGTATGGAAGTCCTTTATCTTTTTCACAATAGGTCTTTAAACTGAATAAAAACATAGCCCAATTATAAGCGCACCATCTATAATAATCTGTTAAAGCTCGCCAATCAAAATGTTTTAAAATTACCGTTGTAACCTTATTTTTTTCTGAAAGCTCAAAAGAAATACTCGTTCCGATCCATTCTTTATCGGACATAATGCACTCCCAAACTATTTTCTTGTTTTCTTCTAGTTCAACAATCTTCATTTGAGTCATATAAGATTCGTCGAAATCAAATTCATTCACAAAACCTATTTCGGGCTTTACTTTTAATTTCTTTGTCCACACCTGCCCTAGGCCCTCTTCAGATGTTAGTGCTTTATATACTGTTGCAATGGGTGCTTTAATGTAGTTAATTTGTTCAATACTTTGCATATAACTCATTTAATGGACTAATTCTTCCTGAATTTAGAGCTTCTGAACGCTCTTAAAAGCTCATCTCTATCCTTATCGTTATTGTAGTTAATATTTACACCAAAATCAAATCCATTAATTAAACTACTGTACATAATTTGTTGTAAAATAACTTCTCCTTTAGGGTTATACAAAGTAAAAGTATAGGTTTGAAAAACTACACCATCTATTGTTTCTGTTTGGGTAATACTCGAATCTGCTTTTAGCCCCTGACTTTGGTAAGTAGTAAAGATAATATCTTTAAGAGCTATATTATTCTCTTCCCATTCTCCTTCGTATTCAAGTTCAAAAGGCTCGGAGGTAGATTGAAAGCTATTAAACAAATCTTTTTTTAACGATATCAGATTTTTAAGTCCACTAAAATCTATGTCACCGTCAAAAGCTTCTTCTATCGCTTTTGCACCTTTCTCATTAACTGCTTTAGAGCTTTCTACATCAACTATAGTCCAATTTTTAGGAATTTCGATTACCCAACCAATTTCATTACTCGTATAAATATTTCCTTCAATTTTACCCTCATCCGTTTTTTTATTAGAATTTACCTGAGCAAATGAAGTGTATGAAAGAGCGATGAACGCAATCATTGTAATAAGTGTTCTTTTCATTTATATAGACTTACAATTAATTATTTAGTGATTTTAACCTTACGTAAATGGTTATTTATAAGGCAATATAACATGTTCTATTTAGATTATTGCATATACTTTCCATGTAGTTTAATAAAAATCAAATAAAGTATTTAAGTATATAGTAAAAAGAAGGCTAGCCGATAAGATAATTAAATTTACAAAAGCCCTAAACCCCCATCTGGCAGATGAAAGGTCATACCTGATCCATTTACAGAGCGTAACAAAAATACTTATCACTAAGAACCACACTGTAAAAAAAAGTGAAGTATTTCCTCTTATTGCAGTAGTAAATATATCGTGGATAACCCCACAAAAACCAAACGTAAAGATTACGGATAAAGAAGGCGGGAACATACGTTTTAAAGGTTTAAATACCTTCTTACCTAAATAATATCCGAAAATAGGATTCCAGAAGTTCCAGAATGCGGAGAAATTTTTAGCACCCAATGCCCGGTACAAATTGTTGCGTAATGACCTTGAATGTCCGAAAGGAACACCATTTTTCTTATTTACATATTCGTATAAAGTCATTCGTTATTATGCAGCACTTCCTATAATATACGAAAATTCTTTTTAAAATGAAAACTTTACAGACTTATTTTAATTATTTACTTCGTTTGAAAAGGTTTATAATAAAGTATTATTCCTCCAAAATCGAAAACTTTGGTTCTGATTAAGTCAAGCCGCTTTGTTACTTGTTTAAATAATGACATGCCATGATCTGCTATCACGGGATGAATACATATTTGGTATTCGTCTATTAAATCAAGTTTTGACAGCTCTTCAATCAGGCTAGGGCTGCAAACCAAAATATCTTTGGTAATTTCGTCCGATTGTTTAAGTTTTAGCACCTCTAATTCTAAGCTATCTGTTGCTAACTTCGAACTTTCCCATCCATCTACATCTTGCAACGTATTCGAAAACACCAATTTTGGGATCCTATCGATAGCTTCGGCAAAGCTGTCGGTCGTTATAATACCTGTCGGATTTTCTAACACAGTTAACCAGTATTCCATTAACTGATAAGTTACGCGCCCATACAAGGCAATACCAGAATTATTTAATAAATCTCTGTAATGTTCGTGAATGGCCTCATCTGGCACACCTAAAGTATGATCGCAAAACCCATTGAGGGTCATATTCATAGCAGCTATTACTTTGTTCATAGTCTTATTTTATCCAACCTAGTGATTTCTTCCATTCATATATTTCTTGCTTTCTCTGTTGGAAATTACTGGGTGGCAATTGATTTTCTTGCTTAGCTCGTTTTCTTATAATTTCGATTTGTTCTTCTAATGTATTTAGTCCTATTTCTTTTCTCCTTTTGTTTACTTTATCTAAATCATCAAAAGTATTGGGACTTAATTGTCCATTTTCATCCCAATCAAACTGAGTTCCATACAACTGTGGCTTATCTTCAAATACGGCTATACGGTCGTACAGATAAGCTAAATTAATTGGATTTGCTTTTTCTTCATCAACAGCATTGTTTAATAAATCCAAACAACGCTTCATAAACAAAGGTTTGGCAATCGCATGCTGTATAATTAACCAAGCGGCTTCGCTGGCCTCCTCTCCTACTTTCTCTGCAGTAGGGTAACCTATCAGATCTATTATCTTGTTTAATTTATCGGCATTGGCATTGTGAAGAGCTTTCATCTCTTCGTTGTACCCGTCATAAAGTTTTCCGCGTTTTACTAACTCTTCTCTTAAGTTTAAATCAGCGTTTTTAAGATCAATTATGTGTTGAGCATTCTTTTTATAGTCCATAGTTTAGCGTTTATTTAGACAGATCTTTTTCTGCTTCAATTTCGGCTTTAATTCGTCCTCTTATATCTATTTTAGCACCAGTAAACACAAAGATGGTTGTACCGAGTTCTCTCGCATATTTATTTGTGATGGAACCGGCAATAGTAGAGTTGTTAAAGAAAGGAGCAGTTTGTTCAAACTCTGTACTCGAATTACTAAACTGTTTAATCCGGATAAGATTTTCGTAATTTACGGATAAATCGAACCAATTTACATAATCGGCATTAAACGAATCTGCTTTAATATTTTGAGTTGTATAATAATTAATAGCTCCCGCTTGTCCGTAATTATCACAAAGAATCATTGTTTGATCTTTATTAGGTAATGTTGCGTAAACACTATCTACTTTACGAGCCAACTCCTTCCACCCCAGCATATCTGCATAATCTTGCGGCAATAAATGTTCTTTGCCATCTTCCCAACGCAGCATCCCTAGTTTTCTATATTTATTGGCATTTGCTACAATATAATCCGGGCTTTTATTTGGAAATGCAACATCATACATTGGAATAAACAATAGTATAGGAATAAAGATCAGAAACGGTTGTAAATATCTTTTCCAGTCATTTTTTAATAACTCTTCTAAATAAACTGCGCCAAAAGCGATATAAATCGGATAAATACCAATTGCATAATAATCCTTAGCCTTGAAATACATAAACACAGCCAAAGTGAAAAACAACGACCAAAAGAAAAAACGATACGGTTTAAAAGGCTTGTAAAACAGCAGAGCGTATAAAGCCGCCACAATTACCAAAGTAGAGCCTATAAAAAAAAGTACCTGAGATTTTAAGAAATCTAACTTATTTACATTGACCAACTGTGTTTCTGTCAATTCTTTTAAATGATAAAAAACGGGAAAACCATTATTATACTGCCATAAAAGATTAGGTAAAATAATAATCAGACCCAATATAACGGCGAGATATAATTTAGACCGGATAAAAATTTTTCTTTGTGATGTAATTAAAAGTGCCGGAATTAAACCCAATAGTAAGAAAACAATATTGTACTTATTTAAAAAGCCAAATGCAAATAAGATTGCTGCTATAAACAACCATTTAACATTTTCCGTCTTGGCATACTTAATTAACGCAAAATAAAGAGCTGTCCAGCTTAACACATCAAATGAATTAGGCTGATAAAGAGTATTTAACCTTAATAACACGGATAACAACACACAGGTAGCACCTAAAATTAAAGCAAATAAATTACCGCCTAAAGTTTCAATTGCTTTCCAAATTAAATAAAGCGTTATGGCGCCATATAATGCAGGGAAAAATTTAACCCAAAATATTGTATTGCCTAAGATCTGTATAATGTAGGATGTCCAAGAGGTAAGCGGCGGAATAGACAAATAACCCCAAGCTAGATGATTGGCTTGATCTAAATGCAGGTACTCGTCGCGCTGCAGCTCATATTCCAGACTTAGCAATATACACTGGAGTATAAACTTAAGTGCTATAAAGCCGATTAAAACAGCGCTCTTTTTGGTCATAAATACATTTTAAACAATCATTTGCCTACCTGTAATGTCCTCTTCATCCGTAAAGTTATCAAATTCTTCGCCATCAATAACTAACCATCCCAGATTTTCTAGTTTCTCATTTGTCAACTCCTCTTTATTAAATTCGGTTAAATGAATATTCCCGTATTTGCATAGATAAAACTGAAATCGTTCTTGTTTATCGAACAGGAAAATATATTCGGCTACAGAGGGGTCGCACCGGGTGATCCAGAACAATATTTCTACAAAACTGCCCAAATTACTAACATCAATTATAAGTGCTTCTTTATAAGTTGTTTTGTCAACTATTTTTTCCAGCTTTTTATACGCTTGTCGCAACGGCGGATAAGAATTTCCTCTGTTTCCAAAAAAATCTAACTTAAGATGTGAAATCACTACTAACTCTTGAGTCTTTAGATAATTAAATAATTCTATAAGCTTTGCTGTTAACGCATTGGTGTAAGTTTTGATATCAGAATAACCCAAACTGATCACCTTATTAAAAGTGATATAATGACTTGTTTTCTCGTTTACACAGTCAAATTGCTCTAAATACCATTCTGCTTCATCACTTTCCTGATAATACATTAGTGTTTGCTCATCATAAAAAGCGTTCTGGAGTTTAATAATCTCAGAAGCGATGATCGGTTTAGTATGTATGATTTCTTTTCGTGAAATAAGGGTAATCATGATAAATGAACCAGTAGTAAAGATTAATAGATCCGTTATAATCAAACAAGTTCTACATCAAGTCCGTCTTTTCTCAGTTTACTAATCCATAGCTTTCTAAATTCGCTATTAAACTTCCTGTAAAATGGTTTAGTTTCCTTGTCAAGAGCTTCTTCACTTTCACTGTTTGGATCAACAAAATTTTTCAAAGAAAGAAGTGTGCGTGGCACATCGTAAATTATTAGCCTATCATTTTCTGTTTTTGCCCATACAAAAAATGGATAATTGTAGGCAGTAGTATCAACGTATGCAATGCTCGCTATATTTCCAATTTCCACGTTTTTTTTTCTAAGATCACTTTGTAGATCTTTTAAAAAAATTCGAATTGAAATTTTATCGGGCGTGAATTCCTTAACATCGTCTGCAAAAGAAAATTTAATAGAATTTTTCCCTTTCGAGGAACATAAATCAACCAATTTACTTATAAAGCTCTCAAAATAACCGTTTGCCAACGCTCTAGATACGCTACGCTGATATTCTCTTACTTTCACGAAAATCAAAATAATGAAAAGCACAAGAAAAGTTAAAACGGCTAATGCTATAGCTTCATTCTGTTTAAAAATTTTCTTAAAAATATCGATATATGCTAATGAAGTGGGAATAAAAGAGCTTACAGCTTCTTTCGTGAATCCTAAATTGAAAATTAATCTAAATTTGGTCATTAGATAAAATGGGGATTATAAAATGAAAAAATCGCTACACAAACACCAAAAATATTTCTTTGAAGTTAATATTAAAAATAATAAAAAATATTGTATACGATAAAATTTTATTTAATATATTTTCATAATTAGAATATTTAAGGCAACTATTTTATATTACCTGCAACTACTTACTAATCAAATTATATTGAACTCCGGCAAGGTTTAAGTGTATCGCTTTTATTAATAATCTTACATATTCGCAGTGGTTTCTTTATCAACAAGTGTCGTATTTTTTTTAAGCTTTTTATACGCTTTTCGCAACGGCGGATAAGAATTTCCTCTGTTTCCAAAAAAATCTAACTTAAGATGAGAGATAATAATAAGTTCTTGAGCATTTATACTTCTCAGTAATTCGGTGAACTTTTCGGTTAGTTTTTCTGTAAATGTATGGAGATTGGAATGAGTAAGTCCGATAATCTTATTAAAAGTAGTATATTCTTCAATTTGGTAATTCAAACAATCGTACTGGCCCAGATACAAATGCGCTTCGTTGTTGTCTTTATAATACTGCAAGATTTGTTCATCATAAAAAGCCTGTTGTATTTTGCTTAATTCAGAACCGATAATTCTTTTTATTTGTAAGATTTCTTGACGGTTAGTAAGCATATCTATTACAATTAAATTCGATTAGACTTATCGTCGTTCAGTATCGATTTCCATTTATCTGACTCTGCATACTCTTTAACAATCTTATTTCTTTCAATTAAAAATTTCCGCAAATAACTGGTCAAAACTAAGTTATTAAACAGCTTTCCAAGTATCCCTAATGGTGATTCGAACTCAAATATATCTTTTATGATTACTTTATTTTCAGAAATCTGCTCAAAAAGATGTTGGTGATAAATGGATTTAAAGGCACCTTTTACTTGCTCATCAACAAAATAATAAGGTCTTTCGAAAGCCGTAATTTTAGAGGTTAGTTTTTGCCTTACCCCAAAATGAGTAGCCTGCCAGGTAACATATTCACCGAGTCCAATAAGCCCTGAAGTTTTTCCTTCAATTGCCCGCTCATTTGTTTTAGAAGTAGATATACTATGTAGTTCAATACTTCTTGAGAGGTCGAAACAAATATCGATGGTAGAATTAACCTCAGTTATAAGTTCTATTTTGGGCATCTCGTTTTACTTATAAACTGATAAGGATTGCCATATTTGCTCTATTTCTGGCCAAACATTGTCCGTGAAATCGGTATCGGTATTAACCAGTAATATTGTTCCTATTTTAGTTTTCGGATTAAAGTACATTGCCGTAAATACCCCCGGATCAGATCCATTATGACCAACCAGCTCATTTTTGACATTTAAAAAGCCATCTCTAAACTCCATAAACATACCGTAGGTTTCGGTTTTGCCATTTTCAGTATACTGTTGCTTTTCAAAGAGCTTCTTATAGCTTTCTTTACTTAAAAGTTTCCCGTTCCCTTCGTATCCTTTTATAAGTTCTGATAGAAATAGTCCTAAATCTTTGCTTGATGTTAGAAATCCGCCATCTGCGTAAGTAATAAGCGCATAATCGGCGATCATCGTCTCTTTATTCGCAAATAATCTCGATCGCATGGTAGAATCTATATCTTTTGATGACCAACCTGAGGAATTCATTTCTAAAGGTTTTAAGATATATTCTTTTGTAAATGTACGATAATCTTGCCCCGTTGCTGATTCTATTACCAATGCGCAAAGAGCAGCTCCAATATTTGAATACTCATACTTTTCGCCTGGCTTAGCTGTTAAAAACATATCTTTTTGATACCATTTTCCGGTTTTGGTAAGGCTATTTTCTATGAAATTTAACAACGGAATATTGGCGTCGGGTTTGCTAAAATAGTCGTATACCCCTTCGTTATCATCATGTTTATCTTTTGTTAAGACATAAGATTTTGCATACACCTCATCCAGATCGTTAATAGAAGCCTTATGATAAGCTAAATGTTTAATTAAGATGGGCGTTTCAGGATGATTGGGGTTAATAATCTTAAAAGGCAGGTAATTGTTAATAGGATCATTCAGGTTTAATGCGCCTAACTCCTGGGCCTTAAGCAACGCCACTCCAATCAATGTTTTAGATATAGAAGCTATATTTTGAAGGGTACTGGAAGTGTAGGCCTTACTTTGTTCAATATTTGTAAATCCAAATCCGTTGTCGTAAATCAACCCTTCATCATTTACCAGTGAAACGGAGAATCCAACAATCGCACCTTTTTGATAGGCTAATTTTAGGTTTTTGGTTAAAGAATCGGATACTATTTGAGTTGTTTTTCTTTTATCATCGCCTTCGTTTTGTGTACAAGAAAATAGAAATATAGAAAGTATAAAGATTAAAGATAGGTTTTTCATTATTGTGGGTATGTAGCAGGACGACTAAAGTGTAAGGGGTAATATTAAATATACTAAAAAAAGTTTAGAAATGGAAGAGATTTGGATAATTATTGGCTCTAAAAGCACAAAATTACCCGATTTTAAACCAATACTTACACTAGCAAGCCTAAGGTAACTGCATAAAACTGGCACCAATCACTTTCAACCCATCATCAAAACTTTTCCAAACTCTAAAATACCTAAATTTCCCTTCTATTGGTGTTCCATTGACTTTTCCTTTAGCAGTCATTGTAACGATTGAAAGTGCTGTATCGTTCGTTATTTTAATCTCGTTAATTTCTGTTGAAGCCTCTTCAATAATCATTGTTTTCGCTCTGTGCGCATTCAAATCCATTTCTTTGGTTAGAACATCGCCCGTAGGTGCGAGTGCAATTAAATCGTCGTGCAACAATTGATCAAGAGCATTTACATCACTTATGCGTTGCGCCGAAAAAAGTTTATTTTCTACTTCGAGGATGTGTTCTTTGAGGATTTTCATTGTGGATAGTGGTTTTATAAGGTTTGATAGTTTGGCGACTTTGGTCTAACAACTTTGAATTTGGTAATGCATCAAAATTCTCGTCATATAGCATTTATCATACTACATAATATACTAGAATAAACGTTATTAATAAAAATATGAACATATATATGAAATCAGGAAATGATGGAGCAGGTCTATCGACTTTCGGCTCTCTTTTCATTATTTTCTTAAATATAAATCTCAAAGGTCTTTGAATTAAGAGAAAGAAAATAGGCAGTTTTGCTCCGATTAACGCTGTGGAGATGTTATTTCCATCTGAAAATTCTTTATTTAACAAATATCCATAGGCATAAATGAATATACCAAGCACTAATGAACTAAAATACAATCGATCAACTTGAAGCATTTTATAATCAAAAACTAGCCAGCCCCAAATAGCAAATGCGATCGTGTAATTTATTTTCAAGAAACTATCATCATTCTTAAAAATTAAATAAGTTAATCCTAATGCTAACAAAATGATTAAACAAATAATTTTAAAGCGCTTTTCTAATGTTCCATGATCATTTGGCGTTTCAATTATAAAATTTTGTTTTTTTTCAACGATAAGTATTTCCAGGAACTCAAATATTAAATCGTTTGGAAATTTAAAATTTTTATATTCTGTAGTTTGGGTAATCCGGCCGCCAAAATCCACTTTAAAATTTTCATTTTCCGAAGTAGTTACGAACACATTATCATATTCTTTATCGGTCGAAGAAATATAAACCAACAAATTCTTGCCTTGTAATTTATTCCTTTCCTTTCCTATAGTAAACCCTTGAATGTCAATTTTATATTCTATTCCTTCAGGATAATTCAAATAATTTATTAAGTAGTAAAATCGCTCATTATCCAACTTAGGATCAGCCTTAATTAAATGACTTCCATATCCATTTTTAAAAATCTGAAATGTTAAACCTTCCTCCAGATCTTTTGAATAAAGATCAATCCACTGTCGTAATGCTTTTTTAATAGAGCTGTATGCTCCCCCTTTTATAACTATGAGGTTGTCAATTATCATTTGAGTTTGATTTAAACTAAGGTTAATAGAAGAACATATCTAAAATTCATCATCAAGCTTTTATTTTGTGATTTATTCAGGCAATTTCTGTTAACGTTCAGTGGCTTTACGAAGTTTGGTTACTCGAATAAAGTTACTAGAAAACCGGAGCGGTCAAAGATAAATTCCCGCTAAATTTAGCCAAACCGCTGTTAGATGCAGTTGACAATCTCAATAATAGGTTCCGTCATTGAAATTACATGTATCACATGATTCTGGCAATAAAGACAATAATGCTTCATATCGTCTGGGAATATCGCATCTGCATAGGTCTCCTTTAAAATAAAATCTAAATAGGTGGACTGATTATATATACAGAACGAGAAGGATCCTCTTATACATTCTCCTTCACGCTCATTAAAATTTGAAAAACTTTCATTTATGATATGATATGAAACATAGCCTTCGAAAAAAATTGTAAAATAATCAGACTTATCGTCTATCAGAATTCTTTGTACGTCCTTAAATATTGAATTCCCTATGACCACGTCTTCCTTTATTTCAGAAGTTAGAGACTTTTTAACTTCTAAAAAAAGAGAATTGTCCCTGGGTTCATGAATATCTGTAAGGAAGAATGATCCAAAACTATTTATTTTTTCAAAATTCGTCATAATATGAATATTGGTGGAGTTGCTAATGGCATATGTCGGTTTTTGCCCTGCATTGTATCTTACAATTGGATTAGCGAGATCTATTTCGCTAATCTATATATGCATGCCGTCAAAAAATATAATGAAAATTCCAATATTATTATTTATAATATTTTACCGCAATTATTAATCACCCCAAATTAATTAATTTTTATTTATTATGGATGAATGTAGAAAAACTTATAGAAACGCAAGCGAAAGACTGAAAGGGGAAAGGCGGAAAGCTAGGAGATTTAAGCTATGAGCTTGGGGCTTTTAGCTTTTAGCTTTTAGCTATAAACAAAAAAGCTCCACTACTTTCGTAATGGAGCTT
>CAZOVM010000011.1:0-87619 GCA_964583395.1 uncultured Pedobacter sp.
CAAGGATTATATTTGATCTTTAAATCTGTCAACCTATTTTAGGACGACTCATACACTTTTATGTTGGTTAAAATTCTAATTTTAAATAAAGTTTATTTTTTGTGATAATTATTCAGGCAATGCGAATAATTGGTTAAATAGAAAATATAGATGATTCGAGATCAAAAGATATTAGACTTTATTAAATTAATAGATACCCATAAAGGTATAATCTATAAAGTAGCTAATTTTTATTGTAAAGATAATGATAATAGAAAGGATCTTATTCAAGAGATTATTATTCAGCTCTGGCTTTCTAAAAATAAATACAATGATACTTATAAGTTTACTACCTGGATTTATAGAATTGCCTTAAATGTTTCTATTTCTTTTTATAGAAAGGAGATTACAAGAAGCAATTACAGTCAGCCTGTTCCAGAAGAAGTATCTATCTTTTCTATTGAAGAAGAGTGTTTAGAGAATAATGATCGTTTAAATAATTTGCATCAATTTATTAAGGAATTAAAGGAAATAGATCGGGCAATTATTCTACTGTATTTAGAAGAAAGGAGCCATAAGGAAATTAGCGAGATACTAGGCATTTCTGTTTCTAATGTTTCGACAAAGTTTTTAAGAATAAAAAATGAATTAAA
This sequence comes from uncultured Pedobacter sp., assembly GCA_964583395.1. Classification (GTDB taxonomy): domain Bacteria; phylum Bacteroidota; class Bacteroidia; order Sphingobacteriales; family Sphingobacteriaceae; genus Pedobacter. The sequence continues at coordinate 633 of CAZOVM010000011.1, forward strand.
AATAAAGTTTTCAAAAATAAAAGAATAGAAAAATGGAAGATATAGAATTAAAAAAAATGTGGTCGAATTACTCAGATATATTAAATGCTCAGTTGGTTGTTAATAAGGAGCAAGCAAAAGATATTACTCAATTAAAAGTTTTGTCTATGGTTGGAACTATAAAACCTCTAAAGTTATTTGCTATTATTGTGGGTGTTATGTGGGTTGTTTTTGTGGATTACATAATCTTAAACACCTATGCTGCGGGTAACTGGTATTTTATTGTGGCAGCGGGTTTGCAATCTTTAATTTGTAAAATAGCGATTGGGGTTTACTTATATCAAATGAGTTTGATTTATCAAATTGATCTTACCATGCCTTTGTTAAAAACGCAAGAAAAATTAGCCAGATTAATTAAAAGTACACTTTGGGTAACCCGGATTTTAATATTACAATTGCCTTTATGGTTCGTTTTTATGTTAAACTCAATTATGATATCTGAGGCTTCTTCTGTGGGATTGATTTTTCAGGTTTTCATTACATCGGTTATGTTGATCATCACTATATGGCTATTTGTAAATATAGATTTGAAGAATAAAGATAAAGCGTGGTTTCGTAAGGTATTTAAAGGAAGTGAGTGGGATCCAATCTTTAAATCTCAAGAAATGCTAACTCAACTTGATGAATATAAAAGTTAACAATTAAAAGTTGAATAAACTCTTAAGTCCTGTAACACCAATCTGCAGACCAACACAGAAAATAAGAAAGGCAGAGATTCTATTGACAATATTTTCGCCGCTTGATCCTATAAATTTGATAATGCTACGGGTATTAAGGTATAAAAAGTAGATTAAAATGCAGATTGCAGTAATAGAAACGATAATTGCACCTGTATTTAAATAATAACTATGACTACCAAATGTTGCCCCATGAGCGCTTAAGGTAAATAAAACAGAAATAGTACCTGCACCAGTTGTTAAAGGAAAGGTTATAGGGTAAAATAATTTATTGGAAATATCTTTAAATGCAGATTTTCTTTTTTCTTCTAATTCAGTTGCTTCTTCTGGTTCTTTTTTTTCGGGTTTATTATCTGCTGATAAAAACTCCCAACCCATTTTACAGATCATAATACCTCCCGCCAGTTGAACAATAGGAATAGAGATGCCAAATAACTGTAAAATCCATTGTCCGGCAAAAAGACAAATTACACAAACGAGAAAACCATAAAAAGTGATTTTTCTTACCGCAATTCTTTTTTCAGAACGACTTAAGTTTTCAAAGAATGGGCTCATTAAAAATGCATTACCTATTGGGTTTACCACAGGAAATAATGCTATAAAACCTATTAAAACTAAGTTCAAAAAAGAAAGATAAGACTCGGGCATAAATAGTTCAGTTTAGTGTTTATCAAATATACAATTTATGGAATATATAAAAGAGGTTAAAAAGTGTAGAAAATAACTGATACAAAGCTTAATACTTACTTAACACAGGCTTGATGTTAATATTCTTATTTTGAATTATGGCAAAAAGAAGTGTTGATTTAGTTGTATTGTCTGATGTACACCTTGGTACTTACGGTTGTCACGCAAAAGAACTCTTAAAATATCTAAAAAGTATTTCTCCAAAAGCCATTATATTAAATGGCGATATTATAGATATTTGGCAATTTAGCAAGCGTTACTGGCCAGAATCACATATGTTGGTGGTAAGGAAACTGATGAAGTTTATCGGAGAAAATGTTCCTGTTTATTATTTAACCGGTAATCACGACGAGATGTTACGCAAGTTCGCAGACATGCAGATGGGGAGCTTTCACCTTGCCAATAAACTGGTTCTAAACTTAAATGGTAAAAAAGCCTGGTTTTTTCATGGAGATGTATTCGATATAACCATGCAACGTTCAAAGTGGCTGGCAAAATTGGGCGCCATAGGTTACGACTCTTTAATTTTACTAAATAGTTTTGTGAATTGGTTTTTGGTTTTAACAGGACAGGAAAAGATGAGTTTTTCTAAGAAAATTAAATCCCGATTTAAAGATGCGGTTAAATTTATCAACGATTTTGAGCAAACCGCTGGCGAGCTAGCCGTTGAAAATGGATATAGTTATGTAGTATGCGGACATATTCATCAGCCTGTTATAAAAAATATACAGACGGAAAAAGGAAACGTTTTGTATTTAAATTCTGGAGACTGGGTAGAAAGTTTAACTTCTTTAGAGTATAATAAGGGAAAATGGAGCCTCTATCAATACGATCCTGCAGATTATGATGATAAATCAGTGGAAAAGGAGGCAGATATAGATCTTCGTGAAATGCTTAACATCAATTCGTTGTTGATTTCTATTTCGGCCAAGTAAATACCGCTTGCCGTGATTGGTTATAGCTAATGATTATCTTCCTAATAAAAAATTTTTATACCAAAATCCAGATTCTTTTATAGTTCTTTCTTGCGTCTTAAGGTTAACATGTACTAAGCCAAATTTAGGGGCAAATCCTTCTGCCCATTCAAAATTATCTAACAATGTCCAAGCAAAATAACCGTTTATTTTTAAACCGTGTTCTTGTGCTAGTTTAACTTGTTTAAGGTGGGCTTTCAGATAATTTATCCTTTCTAAATCGTTTATTTTTCCGTTTTCTAGTTTATCAGCAAATGCTGCTCCATTTTCAGTTATATACAATTTGCAATTTTTACTGTAGCATTGAAAATGCTGAATAATCTCATAAATTCCAGCCGGGTAAACTTCCCAGCCCATTAAAGTATGTGGAACATTTCTGTGTTTAGCCTTTACAATACTTGCTCCTAAGTAGGGTGTAAACCAAGATCGCTTCACGACCTCGCGCGTGTAATTTTGGATCCCTATAAAATCCCAGTTAAATCCCATTAATTGTTCATCTCCCGGTAGCATATATTTGCTGATCCCTTTTAAAAAAGGTAGCTGTGAAAATGGATAACCTCTAAAAGTTAATGGTTCTATAAATAAGTTATTTAGTAAAGCCTTTACACGTTCAGTAGCGTGTATATTTTTCTTTAGGTCTTTATGAGGATGTACACTTGAGCAGGAGACTGCAATGCCTACTTCTGCATTTGGATTATTGTTTTTAATACACTTCGCGCTTTCTGAAATGGCTAGTACAACGTTGTGCGTAGCTTTCAGGAAATTAGATTTTCCAGTTTTTCCAGGGGCATGAATTCCTAAAAAATAACCTGCGCCCGTTACAGCTAAAGGCTCATTAAATACTACCCAGTGCTTTACACGATCTCCAAACTTCGAAATGCAAAGATTTGTATAGTCAGCAAACCATCTTATGATTTCTCTATTTAGCCATCCACCTTTATCTTCTAATGCTTGCGGTAAATCCCAATGGTAAAGAGTAATCCAAGGTTCTATATTATTTGCAATACAACAATCAATAATATTGTTATAGTAAGCTAAACCGAGTTCATTAACCATGCCTGTACCTTTAGGTATAATTCGACTCCACGAAATAGAAAAACGGTAACAGGGAATACCCAATTGTTTTATGAGTTGTATGTCTTTTTCGTAATGTTCATAATGTGCACAAGCTATTTCTGCCGTATCTCCATTAGCTATATTTCCTTTTGTTTGTGTAAAAGTGTCCCAAATGGATTGCTCTTTACCATCGGCATCAGGAAATCCTTCTGTTTGAAAAGCGGAAGAAGATATGCCCCATTTAAAATCAACTCCAAAGTCTTTACTCTTTAAGTCATCTTTATCCATGCTTATTAAAGCTTTAAATGACTTTTAATTATTCGGTCAACGATTTTCTGAGTTTGATCGGGATAATTAACCTCTACAATATGTTCGGAAAGTAACCATTCTTTGATTTTTTCCTGTTGTTTTTTCATTTTATGTACAACGGTAACACCCATGTCTTCCAATATCTTTGCATTTAATTGTTGCTCATATTGAGTTTTCATAGGTACAACCAATAATTTTTTCTTTAAAAATAAGGCTTCAGATGGGGTTTCAAACCCTGCACCGCAAATAATACCTGCCGAAGACGCCAGACTCTTTATGAATTTTTCGTTGTTTAAGGGAGTAATTTTAATGTTCCCTTTTACTTTAATGGTGTTTCCGTGTTTAGAAAAGACTTCGAATCGTATATCCGTAAAAACTTCCAGTCTTTTGATGATTTTTTTGTCATCGTATGCAGGCAAATAAACAGTATAATGCCCGTTGTTTGTTATAGTTTGACTTCTGATTTCGGGTCTTATTAAGGGCGTGTAAATATTTTCTGAATTAGGATTAAAATGGAATCCATAATGATGCGTACCGGGAGCGTATCTATGTAAAATCATTTTCCCAAACCAACCAGTTTTTTTTAATTTAACTTCTTTGTCTATTGTTGCTGACGCCTGATTACTGAGCGCAATACAAGGAATGTTTTTGAAATGACATGCCCAAGATGAGACGGGTTCAAAATCACTGATTACCAAATGGTAATTTTCTACTGGCAGAGTGTTTATATCTTTGAATAAACGATTGAGGTTGCTTTTTGCAATGGTTTTCCAGATATCTACGCCACCAGATTTTCCAAAAATGAAGCTTAATCCTTTAAGCTTATATTTAATTTTATAGGGAAGTGGTATATCGCTTTGCGTACCGCTTATAAGAATATCTACTTTTCCATGTTTTTCTAAACAGGGGATTATAGAGCGAGCCCGTGAAAGATGACCATTTCCAGTGCCCTGAATAGCATAAAGGATTCTAACTTTCAAAATAATTAAACAAATAGTATTTCGTTCAAATCCTGATTTTTATTTATTGGAGGCCTAAATGCTATAAAATAATTACGCATTCTGAACCTGAAAAATAATTGCTTAACAGCTCTCAATAGTTTACGATAATAATCTAATATTTGCATATTCAAAGATCGCTAGCAAATGTTAGGTTATTGTTTAGTTAATGTGAATATACAATTATTATTACTGGCGTTAATATATGTTAATTGTGTTGATGGCAATGCTTTTGGGTGTAGTGAGAATAAATAATTTAATGGATTGAAAAAGATCAGTTTTTATGTTGATTTTTGTTTTCTATAGGTCATAAATAATTAAAATAATGAGAGGGATTATACTGCTTTTTTTGGCGAGCTTATTTATTCATAATAGCGCATTTGCTCAAAAATCCAATTTAGAAGAAGGTATTGAAAAAATAATGGAAACCCATAAAGGAGTAGGTATGTCGGTAGCCGTTATTAAAAATAATAAGCTAGTTTTTTCTCAATCTTTTGGATTGAAAAATATAGAGCGAAATGAATCTTTAAAAGAGAAAGATATTTATAGAATTGCATCCATTTCTAAATCTTTTGCAGCTACAGCAATTATGCAATTGATAGAGCAGGGTAAGTTGAGTCTGGACGATGACTTTGGAGATTTAATAGGTTTTAAAGTTAGAAATCCGAATTTTCCAGATAAGATTATTACATTAAGGATGGTTTTATCGCATACTTCAAGCATTAACGATAGTCAGGGTTATTTTAATTTTGATGTAATAAATCCTGATAAGGGAGCTGATTTTTCAAAGAGCTATAATGCTTATGCGCCAGGTGAAGGTTATCAGTATTGTAATCTGAATTACAATATGGTAGGGGGTGTAATTGAGCGTATTACCGGAAAGAGATATGATACCTATATTCAGGAAAATATTTTAGGCCCGTTGGGTATTTACGGTGGGTATGATGTAGATTTATTAGATAGTACTAGGTTTGTGCCGCTGTATGAATACAATAGTCAGACAAAATCTTTTAAAGTAGGAAACGCTTATCCATCGCGCTCTGCCGATATAAATAAACATATTTTAGGTTATACAACGCCTGTTTTTTCGCCAACCGGCGGGATGAAAATTTCTGCAAAAGATTTAGCTATTTACATGCAAATGCACATGAACTATGGGAAGGGGAATAAAAAAAGAATTCTTTCTAAGAAAAGCGCTATGTTGATGCAAGTTCCTTTATCGAAGAAAGAAGATTACGGATTGGCATTGCGTGCAGTAAACCATTTAATTGAAGGCGCCACCATGGTAGGGCATACTGGATCTGCGTATGGATTGTACAGCTCCATGTTTTTTGATCCTATTAAGAAAAATGGTTTTGTAGTTTTAACAAATGGGAGCGATGGCTCTTATAAAGATGGGTTTATAGAAATAACGGCTAAAACCATTCGTTTATTAAATGAAGAATTAATTAAGAAATAATATGTCGAACATCGATTTAATAATTGAAGAACGCCCTCGTAATATTGGAAATTTTTTAGTGGGGAGATTGCTGCCTTTTCATGGAAAACGCATGGTGGGGCCATTTATTTTTATTGATCACATGGGGCCTGTAAATTTGGGGCCTAATGAAAATATGGATATTGGCCCTCATCCTCATATTGGTTTGTCTACCTTGACTTACCTTTTTGAGGGGAATATTATGCACAAAGACAGCCTTGGGACGGAAATTGAAATTAAGCCCGGGCAGGTTAACTGGATGACTGCCGGAAATGGGATTGTACATTCTGAACGTACGCCTGACAGATTGCGCAATAAGCAAAAGCAATTGCATGGATTGCAGATCTGGGTGGCCTTACCAAAGGAATTGGAGAAAACAACGCCTTCATTTTATCATGCAGATGAACGCGATTTACCAAAATGGGAAGATGGGCCAACAGCTTATACATTAATAGCCGGAACGTTTGGTGAGCGAGAATCGCCGGTTCCTGTACACAGCAAGTTGTACTTCTTAGAGTTAAAGGCTACCGAAACCTGTAATATTGAGATAGGAGAATATTTATTTGGCGAATGTGGTTTGTATATTTTGGAGGGAAGTATTGAGAGTGATGGGGTTGTTTATCAACCCAAAGAGTTACTGGTTGCTAAAAACAGTAAGCTTTGTACGTTTACCATCCATGCAAATACCACCGTATATTTCTTTGGAGGGGAGCCTTTTCCGGAAGAACGAAATATATTCTGGAATTTTGTGGCCACCAATCCGGCCGATATAGAAGATGCAAAACAACGGTGGATGGACCAGACGTTTGAGAAAGTGCCGGGAGAAACTACATTTATAAAAATGCCAACACGTTGATTTTTATATTTTTATTTTGAAATATCGAAAATATTTAGTATATTTAATATAGAAAGGGTTGTGCAATGTTTTTGCACAACCCTTTTTAGTTTTTTAATTTGAAAAATCGTCGTTTCTAATACCTCTTTTACCTTTTTTAATACTTTCTTTAAGTTTACCAAATTTATAGAATGCACTTACACTAAATCCTCTAAAATATTCATATCTAATACTTCTTTGGTTAAAATCTGTAGCCAAGGTTTCAGTAAGGTTGTCTCTATACTTATTAAATGGGTTGTTGATTGAAGCAGATAATGTAATTTTATTTTGTAATATATCGGCCGATGTGCTAAAAGACGTAGACATAAAAGCAGAAGCCCTACCTTGTAGTGTTGTTGGGCTGCTCGATCTGAAATTTGCATTCCCATTTAAGCGCCATCCTTTTTTAATGGTATAAGAACTGTTTACACTAAATCTGCTCATAAAGATGGTTGTTCGTTCTTCTAGTCCGTTCACAGGGGCTGTTAAAGAGATGTACTCACCACCGCCATTGGTGCTCATCTGCCATTTTTTAGATATAGGCATAGAATAGTAAAAATTAAGACCTATTCCATGAATTTTGCCAATATTAGCAAAAGTAGATCTGGTGATTTGTGTTAGCGGATCGAATGTAGAGATGGGCAGGAACATGCCTTTTGCAAAATTTACATTTAAACCGATTGTTGCAGAGACCTTTCCGTAATAGCTGTATTCTCCGTCAATGCTATTAATTCTTGCCGCCTTTAAATCCGGGTTTCCGGCAGTTTCAAAATTGGGGTTGGAGCGATCAACAAAAGGATTTAGTTTATTAATTCCCGCTCTGTTAATTCTTTGGCTAAAGTTGAAATTTAGATTTTGGTTGTCTGTTAACGATGTGTTAAAACTTATGGATGGTAAAAAACTCCAGTAATTCTGAACCACATTGGTGTTATTTGAAATAAAGTTCGCGTCTACATCGGTTTTTTCTAACCTCATTCCAACCCTGAATCCCATTTTATTTAATTTGTATGAATAAGAATTATAAGCACCTAATATCCATTGATCATTGGTATATATATTGGTTCTCTGAGGGTCTATTACATAAGTTGATGTTATAATATCTAAATAATCATAAATAAAATCACCTTTGTTTTTTCTATTGATTGATTTAACACCTGCCTCTATATTTAATTTTTTGAAGGGCTGTACATAATCTATTTGTGCGGTTTGTTCGGCTACTGTCCCTAAGTTGTTTTGTCTGAAATCCGGGCTGTTGTAATTAATTTGATTGGTTAAAACCTGATTAGATGTAAAGTCAGTATTATAGTCATACCCTCTGTAGCTAAATGTGAGGATCTGATTCTTATTGCGTTTAAATCCTAATTGATAATTAACAGAAAAGTCTTTCCCATTTCCATTTGTTAAGCCGTTATTGTTTAGGTTGTAACGTTCTAATATGGTTTGTTGCCCTACAAGTTCTGACTGCTGAGACATAAATGAGTTAGATCTATTTTTATTGTAGTTAAAAGAACCTGTAAGTAGTTGTAAGCTGTCTATTTCATAACTTAACTCGCCACTTATATAGCCACCTCTTGAATCAGATTTAGCTTGCCCATTTTGCGTTAATGCATTGTTGTTGGCCACACTAATTAAACTATTATAACTGTTTATATTCGGGCTGTTAGAGTAATTGGTGTTGCCGTTTGTACTTAAACCAAATTTTGAACTCTTTAAAATTAGTGAGCCGCCTACGCTTGGTCCGCCTACAGGAAAACGTTCGCTCGCACTTAATGTTGCAGAATAGCCATCTGCTAGTTTTTTTGTGGTTATAATATTAATGATTCCGGCTACACCTTCGGCATCATATTTTGCCGATGGGTTGGTGATGACTTCTATTTTACTGATATTTGATGCAGGCATGTTTTTTAATATGTTTTTTGCATCCCGTTCCATCATGCTCGATGGCCGGCCGTTTACCAGAATTTTATAGTCAGATTTACCTTTTAATAAGATGTCTTCATTTCCATCTACCGATAAATAAGGTATCTTTCGCATCATATTTAAAGCATCTAAGTTTTTGCTTTCTGGGTCAGCCTCTAAATCGTAGGTAAGTTTATCTATATCTCTGCTAACAATTTTTTTATTAGCGACTATTTCTACTTGTTTGATGTTGTTCGATTGTGGAGCCATTAATATTTCTCCCAGAGGCAGGTTTTTGCCAGTAATTTCTAAGTTCATTTCCTTTAACTGGTGATCTATAGATGCTAAGTTTAGCTGGTATTTTCCGGCAGGTACACTTTCTATTTTAAACTCTCCATTTTCGTTAGCAACCATAGCCTTTACAATAGCTTTATTGGAGCCTAATAATTTTACGGTTAAGAAAGGTATTGGTGACTTTGAGATAGAGTCTACAGCCGTTCCAGTAATCATAGATTGGGTTTGAGCGTAAGTTAGCTGACCCAATACTATGAAACATATGGTTGTAAGGACTAATTTTTTTAATAAGTTTTTCATTTGATTTGTTAAGATTATAAACCAAATTTTCTGCTTATTAAATACTGCTAGTATAAAATGTGATGAATCAAGTTAAAAATGTGATGAATGGTCTAAGTTGTGCCTCTTAAAATTTCTAACGGTGGTTTACTAACTATTCCTCTACTATTAAAAAGTCCTATTAACATGGTTAATCCGGTAACAGCAGCAAATAAACCAATTGCAGCAATCCAGTTAATAATAAAAGGCGCTTTAAAGCTGTAGACTGCTAATGCCCATCCACCTATAAAGGCCAATAAAATTCCCGATAATGCTGCAAGAGCACCCAAAAAGAAATATTCTAGCCCTGTAATAACTAAAATTTGTTTTCTGCTCGCACCTAAAGTTCTTAAAAGCACACTTTCTTTAATTCGTTGATATTTGCTAATCATAACCGAAGCGATCAATACTACTAGTCCGGTGGCAATACTAAATCCACCCATAAATTGAATTACAAAGCCAATTTTATCAAGAATTTCGTCTAGTATTTTTAATACCAAACCTAGATCAACAATTGAAATATTTGGAAACTGTTTTACAATTTTTGTTTGTAAATCTACCGCATCTTTTCCTACTTCGGTTTTTGTGAGCAAGACATGAAATTGAGGAGCATTTTCAAGAGAATTTTCGGGAAAAACCACTAAAAAATTTGTTTGAATCTTTCCCCATTCAACAGTTCTTAAGCTGGTTATTTTGGTGAGCATCGAAACGCCTTGAACATTGAATAATAATTCGTCGCCCATTTTTAGAGACAAGCTTTTTGCATAATCAGCTTCTACAGAAATAGGGATGGGTCCATTGTCGGGTGCTTTCCCAGTCCATGTTCCAGCTTGTATGCTTTCGGAATCCGTTAACTCAGCTCGGTAAGTAACTCTGAACTCTCTGGTAAAGGCGCGTCTCGGAATTTTATTGGTCGAGTCTTTTCTTAACTCTGCATTTGTTTTTCCATTAATCTCGTCTAATTTTAAAGTTACGATTGGAACTTCTTGAATGACTGGAAATCCTTGCGACTTAACTAAACTTGCCACTTCCTGCTTTTGTGCAGTTTGAATATCAAACAACACCATGTTGGGCTGGTTGGCACTCGACGATAAATTTATTCGTCCCATTAGGGTAGATTGTACTAAAAACAATAAGCAGATAAACGTGGTGCCTAAACCTACAGAAATAATTAGTATGGTGGTTTGATTGTTAGGTCTGTAAAGATTAGCAAAACCTTGTCGCCATAAATAACTCCATCGGGCAGGAATTAACTTTCGGGTTAAGAACATCAACAGCTTTGCAGTGCCAAAAAGTAATAGAAAAGCTATAAATATACAGATTGTAAATACAATGGCTTTAATTGCAGAACCTACCTGTACCCATGTAAAAGAGAATATAAATAATACAATCAGTGCATAAATAAAGGAAGTTACGAGGTCAGTTTTAGAACTTTGCTGATCAATAACATTTCTTAAGGTATTTAATGGCGATACCTTTCTGATGTTCACCAATGGCAGCAAAGCAAATAAAACGGAGATTAATAAGCCGACAATAATTCCTTGAATGATAGAGATATAAGAGATGTCTGATGATATGGCTATTGGTAAGAAATCTTTGAAAACAATTGGTAATAATTGTTGCACAATGGTTCCTAAAAAAGCGCCAATAATAGAGCCAATTAATCCGATTCCGGCAATCTGAATTAAGTAGATTATAAACGCTTGCTTAGAGGTTGTGCCTAAACAACGCAATACGGCTATCGATTGTAGTTTTTCACGAATATAAATATGAATAGCACTGGCTACACCTATACATCCTAGAAGAAGTGCAATAAAGCCTACCAGTGACAGGAAACTGGTTAAATCTTCGAACGATCTACCTGTATCTGCTTTTTGCGAGGCAATGGTTTCGTATCTTAACTCTTCTTTATCAAGAATAGTGTCTATAGATTTTGCTAAATCATCGACTTTAACTTTGTTGTCGAACTTAAAATAGTATTTATAGTTAATTCTACTGCCCAAAGTTACCAAGCCGGTACTTTCCAAGTGTGAAAGTGGAATGTAGACAATTGGAGCTACAGATGCTGCAAAACCTGTCTGACCGGGAGCCTTAGAGATAGCTCCGGCAATTTTAAACGTAACGTCTCCAATTTTTATACTGTCTCCAACATTTGCATCAAATTGAAGCAATATGCTATTATCTACTAAGGCTTCTTTATTATTTCTAAAATCTGTTCCTGCCTTAACAGGAACAGTTTCTATTGATCCGTAAAAAGGAAAGTTTCCTGATAATGCTCTTACCTGAACTAGTCTTGTTCCCCCGCTTTTTGGGAAGAAAGCCATTGATGGGAAGTTTCTTTCCTCAGATTGTTCTCCCCCAATAGAGTCTATCAGTTTTACAATTCGGGCAGAAGGTTCTTTATTCCCAGATATTTCTAAATCGGCACCCAATAGGGTAGCAGCCTGGTTATCTATATCTTTATTTAGATTTACGCCAAAGGTATAAATAGCTACTAGTGCTGAAATCCCTAAAATAATAGACGAAATAAATAACAATAACCTTGACCGATTTCTTCTGCTATCGCGCCAGGCCATTTTCAGGAGCCATGGAAAATTAAGTCGTTGCTTCATCTGCAATTAGCGCGCCTCCTTTAATGCGAATAATTCTCTGAGTTTTTGCTGCCAGTTCTAAATCGTGGGTAACCATAATTAAAGTAGTTCCAGCTTCTCTGTTTAAATCAAAAAGTAGTTTTACAATTTTTTCACTTGTTTCACTATCTAGATTTCCTGTTGGTTCATCTGCAAATAGTATAGATGGCTCGTTAGAAAAGGCACGTGCAATGGCTACCCTTTGTTGCTCACCGCCCGATAATTGTGTAGGGTAGTGATGTGCTCTATTTGCCAATCCTACTTTCTCTAACAAAGATTCGGCTCTTGCTTTTATATTTTTCTCACCTCTAAGCTCTAGTGGAACCATTACATTCTCTAAAGCGGTTAGGGTAGGTAACAGCTGAAAATTTTGAAATATAAAGCCAACATGTTTGTTGCGCAAGGCAGCACGTTCATCTTCTGATAATTGATTTATTTCGGTATGGTGAATAAATACGCTACCTGTACTTGATCTATCTAACCCGGCACATAAACCTAAAAGAGTGGTTTTACCGCTTCCAGATGGACCAACCAATGCTAATGAAGCACCTTGTTCTACTGTAAAATTAATATTTTCTAAAACTTTTAAATTTTTGCCTTCGCTCGGAAAATTTTTTCCTAAGTTTTCAACTTTTAATATTTCCAATGTTATTTATAATTTAGGTACTATAAGCCAAATGTCATAATGTATAAAGTAAACCAATTAACTGAATTTAAATGTCATTAATATGTTTAAAATTTACAATTACAAAGATATTTTTGTAGATCAGAAACCAGAGTTATTTTTTAAATGAAAGCTACATCCTTTTTAACACCACTGATTCTCGTTTTATTATTGCAAAGTTGCGGTGATCCAAAACAAAGCAAGCAACAAAATTCTACCTCTAATGCAGGCGGTAAGAAAGTTGAGGCTCGAAGAACGATCCTGTTTTTTGGAGATAGTTTAACTGCAGGATATGGGCTTGAAGATCCATCGGAGGCTTTCCCGGCTTTAATTCAAAATAAAATAGACTCTTTAAATCTGCCGTATAAGGTTGTAAATGCAGGCGTAAGCGGGGAAACTACAGCTGGTGGTAAAGGAAGAATAGATTGGATTTTAAAACAACATGTTGATGTATTTGTTCTGGAGTTGGGTGCAAATGATGGATTAAGAGGAATCCCGGTAACGGAAACAGCTAATAATTTACAGTTTATAACCGATAAGGTTAAAGCTGCTTATCCAAATGCTAGAATTATTTTAACAGGAATGATGGTTCCACCTAATATGGGTGCCACTTATGCAAAATCATTTCAAGAGATTTTTCCTAAAATCGCAACTAAAAACAGTATGTCGTTTATGCCGTTTTTATTAAAAGATGTTGCCGGAATTCGTGCATTAAATCAGGGAGATGGTATTCATCCTACAGCAGAAGGGCATAAAATCATAGCCGAAAATTTATGGCCGGTTTTAAGTGACAACTTGTAACTCTCTGCTAATCTTTTTGTAAAATATACATTATGTTAATTAGCATGGTCCGGTTTTAATTAGCTGACTATGTGTATTTTTATGTTTTTTCATGCGTACGTTTAAATTTTCGGACTTTTATTAAGCCAACAAAAAGAGTTTAACTTTTGTTGTTATTCAAATAAATAATGAATAATGGAACAAAAGCACACTTACGATACCGGAATTATTGGAAATTGCTCCTATCTAGCACATATTAGAACAGATACAAATATTTCGTGGCTCTGTTGGCCTAGATTTGATAGTTCGTTTGTTTTTGGAGGAATGCTCGACGAAGAAAAAGGAGGGGAATTTACCATCTTACCTCAAGGAAAATATATTTCTGAACAATATTATATAGAAAATACTAACGTTTTAAGAACAGAAATTGCCACAGAAGATGGTAAATACCGGGTAACTGATTTTGCTCCTAGGTATACGCTTTACGAACGCCACTTTAAACCTTTAATGCTTATTAGAAAAGTAGAACCTTTAGAAGGGAATCCGAGGGTGAAGGTGAAATGTACACCAGTAGGCGATATGGGTAAAAAGAAATTGAAGTCAGCTTCAGGGAGTAATCATATTGACTTTCACGGAGGTGAGGATCAGTTAAGACTTACGACCAATATCTCTATTAATTATATTAACAATGAACATACATTTGTATTAAATGAAACTAAGTATTTGGTGCTTACCTATGCTCATACATTAGAGGCTCCGCTCATTCGTACAGCAGAAGAGTTTTTACGGGAAACAGTGTCTTATTGGAGGTTGTGGGTAAAGCATTCATCTATTGCCGGCTTTCATCAGAAATTGGTAATTCGATCGGCATTGGTTTTAAAAATTCATCAATATGAAGATACCGGAGCAATCATTGCTGCAAGCACTACGAGTTTACCTGAGCATCCGGGCAGCACCCGTAATTGGGATTACAGGTATTGTTGGCTTAGGGATTCTTATTATGTACTTACTTCTTTAAACCACATCGGTCACTTCGAAGAAATGGAGAATTATTTCGGATATATTTCTGATATATCTTTTGCTGAAGATGAAAGGTATCAACCCCTATACGGAATAGGAGGGGAACGTGAAATTAGGGAGAACATTATGGAGCACCTGATTGGGTATAAGGGAGAGCAGCCAGTGCGCATCGGTAATCAAGCTTACACACATATTCAGAATGATATAAATGGTCAGGTTTTAATTTCTTTGCTGCCTTTATATACAGATCATAGGTTTGTATTTTCAGAGCGCAGCGACTCATTGAAGTGGATCGATAGTGTTTTGAAAAAGATTGAACATACTATAGATGAAAAAGATGCCGGAATATGGGAGTTTAGAAATATTTCTCATACGCATTGTTATAGTAATTTATTTCAGTGGGCGGGAGCAAATGCTGCGTTAAAGATGGCTCAAACTATTGGTAACGAAAGTCTGCAAAAAAGAGCTATTTGTTTAATTGAAAAAGCAGCTAAACATATTGAAGCATGTTACGATCCCGAAAGAAAAGTTTATACGCATGCTGTAGGTAGTCCACATTTAGATGCCAGTACCCTCCAACTTATAATGATGGGGTATTTGGATCCGGCTTCGCAACGGGCAAAAAATCATTTACTGGCTTTAGAAAAGGAGCTTAAAACAGAAGAAGGATTGTTCTATAGGTATTTACACGCCGACGATTTTGGTAAGCCTAAAACAACATTCTTAATTTGTGCATTTTGGTATGTAGAAGCGCTGGCTTGTGTTGGTCGAGTAGATGAAGCGGTAAATACATTCGAACATCTTATTAAATACTGTAATCACCTCTTGTTGTTTAGCGAAGATGTAGATTTTGAAACGGGAAGTCAATGGGGTAATTTTCCCCAGACTTACAGTCATGTAGGGCTAATGAATGCGGCCTATAGAATTGCAATTAAACTGGATAGACCTATTTTCTTATAGTTATATTAATTCATTAAATGGATCCTGACGAATAAGAGTGAGGAGAAAACTTCTTACTTCTTTAAAGTCGTGAAGGAAAAATTTAGCACTTGAAGGGTTGGTGCCTACTTTTATAGTATATGCATTATCGGGAATTGATTTAAATATGTCTTCATCTGTATGGTCATCGCCCATGGCCATTATAAAATCACATTCATTGTCTTGTAACCATGTTAATGCAGCTCTTCCTTTATTTACTTCCATGTTTCTTAACTCAATTACCTTATTTCCGGGCATTATCTGGATTCCCCGATCTGCCGCAATAATTCTTAAGTGGTTCATAATTTCGCCAGCTCTTAGCTCTCCCAATCCTTTTTCCGCTTTGCGGTAATGCCAAACTAATGAATAACTTTTCTCTTCAATAAATGAACCTGGCGTTCTGTCTGTGTAAATTTCCAGCAATTTTAAAATTTCCTCTTTCCAGTCACTTTTAAGAAATGGAATATCACTCCATTTTTTTCCATGCTTACGCTGCCATGCACCATGTTCTGCAATTAAGTCTACTTTATGATTTTGAAACCAATGTTCTAGCGTATTGTGATTTCTGCCGCTAATAATTACAACTGTGTTGAGTGGGTCGGCAGTAAGTTTTTCTATAATTCCATATAGTTCTTTATCTGGTTTAGCATCATCAATATTGCCTGAAAACCCTACTAATGTTCCATCATAGTCTAAAAATATAGTTCGGCATTTTGCATTTTTATAAGCCTTAATGATAGATTTATCCATGTGTGTTACAGCATGCTTAGTGAGCATAGATTCCTGTAATGATTTGGATTCGGCGAGCCTTGAAAGAAAGTTTTTAACCCATAAAGACACGTTAAATTTTTTTGCTACGTTTCGCATTCCAGTCATCCGGGCAGTTTGTTCATCAACAGACATATTTAGCGCTTTAATAATGCCATTCATGATATCACCGATATTGTTAGGATTTACTACAACGGCGTCTGTAAGTTCTTTAGATGCACCCGCCATTTCACTTAAAATAAGGACTCCTGTATTATCTATACGGCTTGCTACATATTCTTTACTAACCAAATTCATTCCATCACGCATGGGCGTAACTAAGCAAATATCGGCCAACGTGTAAAAGGCAGATAGCATTTGAATGCTGAAAGATCTGTAGAAATAATTTATAGGAATCCAGTTTAAAGTTCTAAACCTGGAATTAATATTTCCAACTAGCTGATCTATTTGCTCTCTAAGTTCTCTGTATTGTGCAACAGTATCTCTTGATGGAACAATTATCATATATAACGATACACGCTCTTTGTATTCCGGGTATAAAGTTAAAAGGAGTTCATAGGCTCTTAGTCTTTCTAATATCCCTTTACTATAATCGAGTCGATCTATCGATAAAATTATTTTTCCTTTTTTTTCTAATAGTAGATTTTTAGTTTCTAATATAACTTCTGGAGAATTGGGTAATTTTTCAAATTTATTAAAGTCTATTCCCATTGGAAAGGCTTCTACTATTATCTGCCTTTCTTTATAGGATAATATGTTTGCAGAAAATGTTGTGGGTAATATGCGAGAGGCTGTATCCAGAAAATGACGAACATCATCAAAAGTGTGAAAACCGATTAAATCTGCACCGAGCATACCTTCTACTAACTCTTCTCTCCATGGTATCAATCTAAATATTTCAAAAGAAGGGAATGGTATATGTTGGAAAAAGCCAATTGTAGCATTTTTAATTTTTTTCCGGAGCATTCCGGCTAAAGTTAAGAGTTGATAATCCTGAATCCATATTTTATCATTGGTATTATAGTTAACTTCACATACTTCTGAAAATTTTTTGTTAACTTGTTGATAGGCGTTCCAATAGGTTTGTTCGTAGCGTGCGTAGGTAACCATATAATGAAACACAGGCCATAAAACCTCATTAGAGAAGCCCTCGTAAAATAGATTTATTTCTTCCTGAGTGAGGTATACAGGCACAAGTTTTAATTGCAACAATAGCGCTGTTACTTCTTTTTGGCGATCTTCAGGGATTTCTATACCTGGCCACCCAATCCAAATGATGTTGTCTTTTTTGTAAACATCTGCCAAACCAGTGGCTAAGCCACCTTCACTTGGAGATAAAATATATCTGCCATCTTCTTCATTAATTTTTACGGGTAGCCTATTAGAAACTATGATTGTTTTTTGCATGTCGAGATTTGTTAGTATTATAATACCTTTTTGGGGTGTTTTGTTGGTATTATTTGAAAATAGATCTCGATAGCTATATTTTTATTTCAATTTAATTACAGCATTTAGCACTTCATTTAGTTGTTTAGTAAGTAATACTCCTTGATGTTTAAACAGCACCTGATAATTATAATCTAAAACCACCCAGGTAGGGAAGGTGATGTTCTCGGATCCATTTAACGCAGTGGCCAGTTCGTGTATGCCAGAGGATAATCCTGCGGCTTTGTATTGAAATATTTGTTTGTTGAATAAAATTGAATCTTTTCTTTCAGCATCAAATAGTACATAATAAAAATTGTTTCCTTGTTTTAAAAAGTCTTTGTTTTTTTCCAGTTGTTTTTTTTGTATTTCACAATATTTGCACCACTCTGTGGAGAGCAGAATTAGAATGGGTTTCTTTTGAATAAGTAATAAGCTATCTATATCTTCAATAGCAACAGTTTTTGTTTGAGCACTAGCAACTTTGCTCAAACAAAAAATAAGTGTAAAAATCCATCCAAGTTTTTTTACTGTACGCATAATGTATGTTTAATATAGATTGTAACGAAAACCTAAGAAACCTCTTATCCCTTGGTTAGGTCCATATACATAAGACGGATCAAAAGTTAATGCGTATGGGTTATCGGCCGTTGCCATAGCTTGTCCATTAGTGTCAAATTGTACATTTTTATCAAAAGGATCGTTGGCACGGGCAATAATAAAAGGGTTACCTTTATTGGGTGTCCAGTTTAAAAGGTTTTTTACACCTCCGTAAATTTCAATGTTTTTGCCTATGTTTTTGGTTAACTGTATGTTTTGTATGCTCCACCATGGTGAATCTGATTTACGCGGATCTGTATCACTAAGCAAGGGCAGGCGCATAGGCCCGTACAAATTTCCGGTATAGTCTATTGTAAGACCCATATTTTTAAAAGTGTATCCGGCATTCCATGTTCCCGTAAATTTCTCAGTAAATAATTGTCTTATTTTTTGGTTGCTCTCTTTACTGTAAACATCCATAGCGGTAGCTCCAGCCAATACTTTTAATCCGTTAGGAAATACTACATCGAGATTTAAAGAGAATCCGCGTGATACGGCATGCCCGCTTAAATTATCATATATAATTTTATTAGGATCCGTTTCATAATCAGCAATAATTTTATTGGTAAAATAGGTGTAGAAGGCAGTGGCATCTAGACCTATAAATGTATTTCCTGCTTGTATTTTTTTAACGAAGTTTAAGTTACCATTCCACGAAGTTTCTGGTTTTAAGTCATCAATAAATATAACATCTCTGGCCCCTGTAAGCGCTGCATGGTCCTCTGTAAATACATTTGCTACCCGGTATCCGTTTCCAAAGCCCAGTCGTAAAATGTTGTTTTTGTTTTCGGAGCTCCATTTATAGTTAATACGTGGGGTAAGTATGCTGCCGTGAATGGAGTTATAATCGTAACGCATGCCCAATAGCAACTTATTGTTACTGTTCAACGTTATTTCATCCTGAATAAATAACCCTGGAAGGTGGGTATGTGTGGGTTGATTGTTATTTAGATTAACGTTACTAGCCGTTGCAGGTGTGTTGTCATCATAATAGGTGTAGCGATAAGCAATACCGGTTAACAGATCGTGTTTTCCTAAAGTTTTAAACCAGGTTAGTTGGCCAAAGCCTATTTTTTGGTCCGCATTATAAAGTGTATTTCCATAAACTGAATTTTGATCGTGCCCGTTTGCGCTGTATTGGAACAGAATCTTTTCTTTCATCGGTAATTGATATGTTCCGAATAATTCCCACCTGCTGGTATAAATACTTTCTCCGTATACCTCATCACCGCCTCTGTATTTTTTTGTCCAGTTCATTTCTCCCCCCCAACGGTCTTCATATACGTATCTTCCAGCCACTGTGAATACTTTATTATCTTTTCTATCGAAGTTCCATTTGTTAAAGATTGAAACTCTATTTTGAAGTGTTACGTCGGTAAAATTGTCTTTGTTATTGTCAATTGCATTATTGTAATTAAAATAATTTATACCCAATAATGATTGAGCTTTTTTACTTACGTTGAATTTTGCTGCTAAATCGGTATTGATTTCTGCCCACGATGTACCAAACACGTCGGCAGAGATTATGGGCGCGTTGCCCGGTCTCTTAGTAATAACGTTAATTAATCCACCTACTGCTTCGCTTCCATATAGGGTAGAGGCGGGTCCTTTTACTATTTCTACTCTATCAATTAAAGCTTGTGGAATACCGCTTAATCCATAAACGGTAGAAAGGCCACTTACAATAGGCATTCCGTCTATTAATATCATGGTATATGGTCCTTCTAATCCGTTGATGTGTATGTCGCCAGTATTACACACATTACAATTTAGTTGCGGACGCACACCGTTTATATTTTGTAAGGCGTCGAATAGGGAAGGTGTAGGGTTGGTTTTAAAGAATTTTGATGTATAAACTTCTACGGGAACAGGGCTCTCCAATTTAGAAACCTCTTTCATAGTTCCCGAGATAACCACTTGCGCCAGTTCGCCTGATTTTTCTTCCAAGATGAAATTTTTTGAAACAGATGTATTGTTTATTGTGATGGTCTCTTTGTAAAAGCTAAATCCTATGTGATTAATTTCTAATTCCCAGGTTCCAGAAGGAATGTTTTCTAAAACATAATTCCCTTCAGCGTTGCTTGAAACGCCGATTTTTAATTTAGGAAATCTGAGGCTTGCTCCTTCAATGGCAGCGCCGTTCACATCAGATATTTTCCCAGATATTTTTCCGGTTTGTCCGTATACAATAGAAATAGTGAGTGTAATAATTGCAGTAAGTAATATTTTTAGCATATCTTTTATTTTATTTTAGATAAGCAAAAGTAATAAGTTAGATTAAACTAACAAAATAAAAATAAACTTTGTTGTTAGATAGGACTAATATTTGGTAAATTTGCTTTATGATATCACATACAGAGGAGAATTATTTAAAGGTTTTATTCAATTTAACCAATTTAAAGGGTGAGGCTAGTGTAAACGAAATAGGGAAGCAATTGGAGATAAAAATGCCAACTGTGAACAGTATGATGAAAAGATTATCAGAGAAAGGGCTGGTTATTTATGAAAGTTATAAGCCACTTAAGTTAACCGAAGAAGGAAGAAAGGCGGCGGCATTAATTATTCGTAAACACCGCTTAACAGAGATGTATCTGGTAGAAAAGATGGGATTTGGTTGGGAAGAAGTACATCAAATTGCAGAGCAGATAGAGCATATTCAATCTCCAGAGTTTTTTACGAAAATGGATGAATTGTTAGGCTTCCCTAAAGTTGATCCGCATGGATCGCCTATACCTGATATTCATGGAGTTATGCGATCAGAAAATTATATTTTATTGAAAGATTGTAAGGTGGGTGATGTGGTTGTCTTAATGGCTGTTAAGTCATCTTCTGAAGAGTTTTTAAGGTATTTAAATACAAAAAATATTGAGCTGGGTGCTACTATTAATATTCTGGCTATAGAACCTTTTGATGAAAGTGTTTCTATTAGCTATACGGATAAAAGAGTTGAGGTATTGAGTGATAAAGTAGCCTCTAATTTGTTGGTAAAGCTCGTTTCTATTTAAAAAACATCAAGATTTATCGGTCCTTTTTGAATATCTGATTTTTTACATTTGAATCATAATTAAAATGATCTATAAATATTGTTAGATTAAACTAATTTTGTAATTTTGTTATGCTAAATATTTGTTTAGTTAAACAAAATACTCTGTATGCAGTTAGGATTATTAGAAAGAGGACAATTTGCTGTTATTACTGGAATAAGCAATACTTGTAAGCAGGAAGTGAGACAGCGTCTTCTGGATTTAGGTTTTGTAAAAGGTACAGAAATTAGTATACAGAATGTAAGTCCCTTAGGTGATCCTATCGCTTATAGTATTCATAATACATTAATTTCTTTAAGAAAAGAAGACGCATTAAATGTACTAATAGAGCTTAAATAAAAGAATTATGAAGGTAAATTCAGCTTGTGAAACGTGTGAACTGAACCCCTCTTCAGATTTAAAGAAATTGGGAGAATTGTCGGGCAACTTTGATTATACGGTTGCTTTGGCGGGAAATCCTAATACGGGCAAAAGCACTGTATTTAATGCTTTAACAGGCTTAAAGCAACATACGGGCAACTGGCCTGGAAAAACAGTAGTCCGTGCCGAAGGAAGCTTTTCTTATAAGAATAATAAATATAAAATAGTTGATTTACCGGGAACCTATTCTCTTTTATCCAATTCTGAGGATGAGGAAGTAGCGAGAGATTTTGTGCTTTTTGGAAAACCGGATGTAACTGTAGTGGTAGTAGATGCGAGTAGACTGGAAAGAAATCTTAGCTTGGTTCTGCAAATTCTTGAGATTACCAATAAAGTTGTACTATGCTTAAACCTGATGGACGAAGCACGCAGGTATCAAATAAAAATAGATGTTAGAACTTTATCCAGAGATTTAGGCATTCCGGTGGTTGCTACAAGTGCACGGGTAAACGAAGGCATTCCCGAATTGTTATCAGCTATTCGTCAGGTTGCAGATGGCAGTTTTTTGCCTGTAAAGCAGACCTCTTTTCAATTACCTGAGCAAAGTAATAAAGCCGTTTCTGAAGTAGCGGCTCAATTAAGCTCCTTGAATGGTAATTTGCCAAATGTACATTGGCTGGCAATGAGGCTTATAGAGCAAGATAATAGTATTATATCGGCACTTAGGGAAGGAAATTTATCTCCTGAAGGCAGCAGTACTAAATTAGATGAAGTATTGCTAAAAGCTAAAAAGTATGGAGAAGAGCTGGGGAGCGATTACAGGAGTGACGTTGTAGAAGCAATTTATGCAAAGGCTGCTAAATTAGTAAAAGATACAGTGTCGTCTGATGCGAATCAACGTTCGTTTAGAATAGACCGCGCACTCGATAATATTGTTACGCATAAAATATGGGGATTTCCAATCATGTTTTTAATGTTGGGGCTGGTGCTTTGGTTAACCATTGTTGGTGCAAATTACCCTTCAAAAATGCTGTCAGTATTGTTGTTGGACGATTTATATCCGCTACTTAAAAGTGGAGCGGTTGCTTTAAATTTTCCCTGGTGGTTAAGTGGTTTCTTAATAGATGGAGTTTATTTGGCTACTGCATGGGTTGTATCGGTGATGCTACCTCCAATGGCAATTTTCTTTCCGTTATTTACTTTGTTAGAAGATTTTGGTTATTTACCTCGGGTTGCCTTTAATTTAGATAGAATTTTTAAGACTGCAGGTGCGCATGGTAAGCAAGCATTAACCATGAGTATGGGTTTTGGCTGTAATGCGGCAGGAGTAGTAGCTACAAGAATAATTAATAGTCCCAGAGAAAAGCTTATTGCTATTATTACCAATAATTTTTCGCTCTGCAATGGTAGATGGCCTACACAAATTTTAATAGCTACTATATTTTTAGGCGCATTGGTGCCCGATAAGTGGTCGGGTACAGTATCTATGCTGGCAGTAATTTTTATAGCTGTTTTAGGAATTGTATTTACATTTTTTACATCCTGGTTATTGTCTAAAACGCTGCTTAAGGGTGAGTCTTCCTTTTTTACATTGGAACTTCCACCATATCGTCCGCCAAGATTTTTTCAAACATTATATACTTCGCTAATAGATCGTACCATTATTGTTTTATGGAGGGCAATTGTATTTGCAGCTCCGGCTGGAGCTGTTATATGGCTTATTTCTACTATTAATATTGGAGATCAAAGTATGGCTGTGTGGATCATTAACGGACTTGATCCGATTGGTTTATTTATTGGTCTTAATGGAGTTATTTTGTTGGCTTATGTGGTAGCTATCCCGGCAAATGAGATTGTAATTCCCACCATTTTAATGCTTACTGCTATGACAGTAAGTAATACAACTATGGGGGCCGGAACAGGTGTGCTATTTGAAGGTTCTGATACTGAAGTGGCGGCGTTGTTGCAGGCTGGCGGGTGGACAACCCTCACGGCCGTTAATTTAATGCTGTTTAGTTTGCTTCATAATCCTTGTAGTACTACTATTTATACCATTTATAAGGAAACAGGTAGTGGAAAATGGACAGCTGTTGCTACCTTTTTGCCTATTGCATATGGCTTAATAGTATGCTTTACGGTAGCAAGAATCTGGAATTATTTTATGTAAATAGGATGATTATAAGTAAAGTGGGTGAATAATGCTTAGAAGCAATTCAGAAATTGATTAACCTTCAGAAGAACAGTATATTAAATATAATGAATTTTAATGAAAAAACAAAATTTAGGCTGTTTTTTTATTTTAATTATAATTAAAAACCAGTGAAAATTTGGTTGCTTTTCCAGGCTCAGAACTAACCTCTAAGCTTCCCTGATGCATTTTCATAATGTTTCTGGCAATAGTTAACCCAATCCCTGATCCATTTTCTCTGGTTGTATAAAAAGGAAGGAATATTTTCTCTAAATTTTCTGCATCAATTCCCTTCCCATTATCTATTATATCAATATATACTTTATTGGCAGCTAATCGATATTGAATTTCGATTAAACCGTTTTCGATATTTTCTACTGCATATATACTATTTGTAACCAGGTTAATTAATGCCTGTTCTATTAATTTTAAATCTATAGATATGGATATTTTAGATGCTGTACCTACTACATTTAAGGTAGCTTTTTTACCCTTTGCAAAAGGGAGCATTAGAGTTTTGATATGCTTTAAGATATCTGCCACAGCATGTTGTTCAAGTATAGGTGTAGGTAGCTCTGCAATTAATCTATAATCATTAACAAAACTCAACAATCCTTCAGAGCGTCGTTTAATAGTTTGTACTGCTGATTTAACATCGCCTAACTCTTCTCCGGATAAAGTGTTGTGGTCTTCTATCATACTGTTTACAGTATCAGAAAGTGAGCTTATAGGCGTAATAGAGTTTAATATTTCGTGCGATATAACACCTATAAGTCTGTTCCAGGCTTCTATTTCTTTTTGTTCTATCTCATCTTTTATGTTTTGAAAAGATATAATAACATAGTTGATGTTTTGTAGTACAATAGGTATCACTTCTATTGCCAACTCGGTGTCTTTTTCATTGATTTTTATTTTTGAAAATCTTTTCCCGCCTTTAATAATCAAGTTTACCTCGTTTGTAAAATGAGGGATATGGGTCGAAAAACGATGCCAGTAACTATACACCGGAACTTGTAAAATCTCTTCTGCTTTTTGATTAAAAAAAGCAATAGTACTTTTATCTGTAACCGTATCATCTCGCTTTACAATTACCCCCACGGGCATTTGTTCTAGAATAGTTTTTAATAAATGAAATAAGCCTTCCTGTTCGAGTTTAATGTTTTTGTGCGTAGAAAGTATGTCGTTAAAAGAATCGTACAATTCAGGAAAGCTTTTTACGGTGCTCTTGTTTCCAAATTTTAACGTGTGGTCTTTGGTTTTTACCGCTATCACGAAACGTTTAAAATCGTCGCCAATTTTGTTGATGTAGTCGTATAGGGCATATAAAGCTATTGAAGTTAATAAAAACACCCCGATAATAGTAAACCATAATGTTGTTTCTGTAATAAGATATTTTAGTAGAAATACCAGTATATTAATTACAGCCAGTCTTAATAATAATTGAAAGAAAAACCGATTATAAAACATACACTTATATTTTTACTTTAAATACCATGATTGAAAACTGATTGTTATAATTCAAATTTCTCTATACGTCTGTAAAGAGCAGCCCGTGTTAATCCTAGTTCTGCTGCTGCCTTCGAAATATTTCCTTTATGTTTTTCTATGGCTGTTTGAACCATCATTTTCTCCATTTTGCTTAAGCTAATATCGGATTTTAATGTTTTAGATGGGTCGTAATAGGCCGATTTTGATAGTTGTAGATCATCTGAAGTAATTTCTAACTTGTCGGCCATAATTACTGCACGCTCTATTACATGTTGCAATTCTCGTACATTGCCTGGCCAGCTGTAGCTGAGAAGCGATTGTTGCGCGCTTTTATCTAAACCCGTTAAAGATTTATGATACTTGTTGCTGAAAACTGTTAAAAAGTGATTAGCAAGCATTAAAACATCATTGCCACGTTCTTTTAGTGGAGGAAGTACTAATTCTACTGTATTAATTCTGAATAATAAATCTTGTCTGAATTTCCCTTCTTCAACCATTTTCTGGAGATTTCTATTGGTGGCTGTTAAAACGCGAATATTTACTTTCCGTTCTTTACTTTCACCCAATCTAATCACCGTTTTATTTTGTAAAACACTCAGTAATTTGGATTGTAAGTTATAGGAAAGGTTGCCAATTTCATCTAAAAAAATGGTTCCACCCTCTGCTAATTCAAAACGACCGGGTTTTTCTTCTTTAGCATCCGTAAAAGCTCCTTTGGCATATCCAAATAGTTCGCTTTCAAATAAATTTTCATTTAAAGAGCCCAGATCTACGTGCATAAAAACCTTGTTTTTGCGGAGCGACTGACGGTGAATTTCGTGTGCTAAAACCTGTTTGCCTGTTCCATTTTCACCTAATATTAAAACGTTTGCATCAGTAGGAGCAACTTTTGAAACTACTTTCTGTATTTGCTCTAATTCAGGGGCATTACCTATAAATTGTCCAAATTTATTAGATATGTCTTTTTGCAGTGAATCGTGAATTTTCTCTAGTTTTTTTACTTTTCGATTGCTCACTTTCAGTTTATAAGCAGAAGAGAGTGTTGCATATAATTTTTCATTTTCCCACGGCTTTAAGATAAAATCGGTAGCGCCCATTTTTATGGCATTTACAGCAAGTTCAACATTTCCGTAAGAAGTCATTAAAATCACTAAAAAGTCCTGATCTAATGAGATAATGTGTTCTAGCCAATAAAGCCCTTCCTTGCCATTGCTAACACCTTTTTGATAATTCATGTCGAGCAAAATGATATCTGGCTCATGTTCACTTAAAAGCCTGTTTAGTTCTTTGGGCGATTTACATGTGATCACTTCTTTTACCTGCTTCTTTAAATATAGTTTAGCACTTAAAAGTATATCATCGTCGTCGTCTATTACAAGAATGGTTGCTTCTTTAATGTTAAGCATTTTGAATTATGATTATTAGCAAAAGTAATTTATACTGTTCTAAGTCGAACACTGGTTGTCCGATATCGGACAGGTATTTTAATTGTTTAAATTTAAGTATTTGATTTTCAGTAAAATAAAAATAAATTTTTAGATGGCATAAACTTGGCACATAGCTGAATAATGGATAAAATAATAAAAAAGAAAAGATTTACACTTAAGACCTTGCTTCTGATAGGTGGTATTTTAGTATTTATCGGGTTGGTAGCATATGGTTATAGACTTTCATTGAATAAAACATATAAAGCAGCGGCAGATAAAATTATTATAAGCACTGTAGAACATGGCGATTTTGAAGATGTAGTGTTGTTAAATACGGATGTGGTACCTCTTACATCTGTTATTGTGAGTTCGTCTGAGGGTGGGGTTGTAGAAACTATTTTTACAGAAAATGGAGCCACTGTTACAGAAGGAACCCCATTATTGAAAATTTCAAATCCAAATGCACTGTTGAGTTATACTTCTAGTGAAACGGGCATAACAGAGCAGATTAATCAACTTAGAAAGTTGAGATTAGATTTGGAGCAAAATCAAAGAGTGCTGGCGCAGCAAATGCTGGATGCAGATAACAGCTTTCGTACCGCTTCCAGAAAGTATAAGATAGACAGTACGTTATTTGCCAAACGTGTAATTACACTTCAGGAATTTAATGTATCTGCACAGGATTATGAATACTCGGTAGAAAAGAAAAAAATTACGCAAAAAGCCATTGAACAAGAAAATTTGAGTCGTCAAATGCAACTTTCCCAAATTGATCAATCTGTGCAGCGTATGAATGAAAGTATGGCAGTAATTAGAAAAAATATTGAAAATATGACCGTTAAAGCGCCGGTTTCAGGAAGATTATCATCTTATGATCCTGTAATAGGTAAGTCTTATGGTTCAAATGAGATGTTGGGTAAAATTGATGTTTTAAAAGGTTATAAATTACTTGCTGGTGTTGATCAATATTATATAAATAGAGTAAAAGAAGGACAAATTGCGAACTGTGAATTTAATGGGAAAAATTATGTTCTGGTTGTAAATAAGGTTATTCCGGAGGTTACTTCAGGTCAGTTTCAAATTGAACTGATCTTTAAAGATGTTACTCCACCAGATTTGAGACGTGGTTTGTCTTTACAGATTAAACTAACGCTATCTGATAATAGCAAATCTCTATTGTTATCTCAGGGGCAGTTTTTCCAAAGCACGGGTGGGTCATGGGTTTTTGTTGTAAAAGATGGGAAGGCGACTCGTAGAGATGTAAAAATAGGGCGTAAAAACTATCTCTACTATGAAATATTAGAAGGATTAGAAAAAGGTGAATCGGTAATTACTTCATCTTACGACCAATATAGTCAGTACGATATAATTGAAATAAATAAATGATGAGGTAAGGTATCTCCGGTTTTGTGCGGGAACCGGGGAGATCCTTCCTCTAAAAAATAACTGTATGATAAAAATAGAAAACCTACAAAAAGTTTACAAGACTGAAGAAATTGAAACTACAGCATTAAATGGTATAGACTTATATGTACACAAAGGTGAATTTGTATCTATAATGGGACCATCAGGTTGCGGAAAATCTACTCTTTTGAATGTTATGGGGCTTTTAGATAAGCCAGAAGGCGGTCGCTACGGATTTGATGGTACCGACCTGCTTACCCTGAACGATAAAGAGCGTTCTAATTTCAGAAAAAAGAATATGGGATTTGTATTCCAGAATTTTAATCTGATAGATGAGCTTACTGTTTTTGAAAACATTGAATTACCATTAATATATAACAAAGTACCTGCCACTGAGCGGAAGAAATTGGTGAATGAGATTATCGAACGTATGAACATTGTAAATAGAAGTGGTCATTTTCCTCAGCAACTCTCGGGCGGACAGCAGCAGCGTGTAGCAGTAGCAAGAGCTTTGGTTACCAAACCAAAATTGGTATTGGCCGATGAGCCCACCGGAAATTTGGATAGTACCCATGGAAATGAAGTGATGGAGTTACTTTGTGAGTTAAATGAGGCCGGTACAACTATCGTAATGGTAACTCACTCAAGTCACGATGCTAGTTTCTCTAATCGCATAGTTAATCTTAAAGATGGTCATGTGGTATCCGAAAAAATTAATAAAACCAGAACTGAAGAGCTGATTTAGTTAGGGGAAAGCTAAGAGCTAAAAGCGGAAAGGAAAAAGCTAAAAGCTAAAGGCTGAAAGGTTAAAGCTAGAAGCTAAAGGTGGTTGATATAAATTATTCAGAATTAACTATTAGTGCACAATAGACTTAACCGAACTTATTGATCGACTTTCAAAATAGAAAATAAAAATGTTCAAACTAAACTTAAAAATCGCTTTGCGAAATCTTTGGAAGAATAAAGGATTTACGGCAATTAATATTGGTGGCTTAGCTGTTGGCCTAACTTCTTGTTTATTGTTGTTATTATATGTGAATTATGAATTTAGCTATAATAAACAATTGGAAGATGTAGAAAGAGTTTATGAAACTAAGCTTAATTTAGAATTTAATGGAACATTAGCGACTACCCGCGCAACGCCAAATAAGTTGGCAGCAGCGGCTATAGAAGAAATTCCAGGTATAGAGCTGGCAGCCAGAATTGCAGATGAAGGCGGACAGAATCTTTATAGCCATAATGAGAATAAATTTAAACTGGAAGTAAAATATGTAGATCCCGATCTTCTAAATATTCTTAAATATAAAATTGTTAGTGGAACAAGAGAAACAGCTTTGGCTACACCTAATTCCATAGTCCTTACTGCTTCAGTAGCAGAAAAATTATTTGGGAATGAAAACCCGATTGGCCGTTCTTTAAAATGGGATAATAAAAAAGAATTGCAGGTGTCGGCAGTTATCGAAGATCTGCCTAAAAACCAGACTATACAATTCGATGTTTTACAGCCATGGTCTTTCTTTGATCAGTTGTATCCTTTAGATAAGGAAAACAGTTGGGGTAATATTAGCTGTACCACTTTATTTAAATTAAAAGAGCAAGTAGATCCGGCCGCTGTGAATGCTCTACTTAAAAATTTCATAGTAGATCGAAAGCCAGATTTAAAGCCTTATGTAGCAGAACCGTTCTTATTTCCATTTGGTGACACTTATTTATATGATAAATTCGAAAATGGGAAGGCTGTTGGAGGTAAAATTGATGAAGTACGATTATTCGGGTTTTTAGCTCTATGCGTTTTATTTATTGCATGCATAAATTATATGAACTTATCTACCGCTCGTTCAGAGAAGAGGGCCAGAGAGGTAGGGGTAAGAAAAGCATTAGGTGCTGTGCGAGGAACACTTATAGGGCAGTTTATGTTAGAATCGCTACTGCTTTCGATGGTGGCCATGCTTATTGCTTTCACGTTACTAGAAACTACATTACCTTATTTTAACAACCTGTTAGATGTAAATATCGTACTTGATTATAGTTCTCCTTTTTTCTGGTTAACCTTATTTGCGTTGGTTTTACTAACCGGTGTTTTGGCAGGAAGCTACCCATCTTTTTATTTATCTTCTTTTATCCCCGTAAAAGTATTGAAAGGATTTAAAACATCTGGCTCATCCTTATCGGTAAGAAGAGTTTTGGTGGTGGTACAATTTAGCCTATCCGTTTGTATGATTATTTCTGCCATATTCATTTACAATCAAATGAATTTTTTGAAAAATAAACCTACAGGATTTAACGATCAAAATCTGGTGCAGCTAGAAATTGAAGGAACATTAAAAACGCCATCTACACTTAATTTATTTAAAAATGAGTTGCAAAGTAAAGGTTTTGCAGTAGCAACTTCAGAGTATGTAACTTCTTTTACAAGAGGAGGGTCAATAACCGGCGATTTAAGCTGGCCGGGAAAATCGCAGGATGATAAATCTATTGTTAATTACAGAGGAATAGGATTTGATTTTGTAAAAACCATTGATGCACATCTTGTTAGTGGTAGAGATTTGTCTCGTGAGTTTCCGGCCGATACAAGTAACTCTATTCTACTTAATGAGGCAGCGGTAAAATTAATGGGTTTGAAAGATCCTTTGGGAACCATTGTACACTGGGGCACAGAGCCTTTAACTGTAGTTGGTGTTATTAAAGATTATTCGAGTGAACAAATAGGCTATAATATACAACCTACTTTCTACTATCAGGATTCAAAAAACAGTTCTGTGTTGTTAATGCGATTAAGTCCTAATCATGCTCTTGCAACTTCTTTAGAAGGAATTAAAACGATAGGTAAGGAATTGAATCCTGCTTATCCTGTAGAAGTAAAGTTTATTAGTGAAGGAATGCAGGAGAAATTAAAAAGCGAGCGTCTTTTAAGTACATTGTCTAATTTTTTTGGAGGGTTTGCAATTCTTATTTCCTGTCTGGGATTATTAGGTTTAGCACTTTATATGGCAGAGCAGCGGAATAAAGAAATCAGTATCAGAAAAGTATTGGGGGCAAATCTGGGTGATATTCTTGTGTTGCTGAATAAAGATTTCCTAAAACTCGTATTATTTGCAAATGTAATTGCCATTCCAATTGCTTATATATTAATTCAAAATTGGCTTAAAAAGTACGATTACAGAATAGAAATGGGATATATGCCATTTCTTCTAGCCATAATTGCTTCTATCTTAATTGCAATTGTAACAGTGAGTTTTCAAACATTTAAAGTGGTTAAGGCAAATGCAGTAAATGCTTTAAAATACGAGTAGTTTAAAAAGGAAAAACATGTTTAAATTAAATCTAAAAATAGCTTTACGCAACCTTTGGAGAAATAAAGGAATATCGGCTATTAATATAGGCGGGTTAGCCATTGCGTTAGCAGCTTTTATCCTAATAACCATTTATGTTACGTATGAATCTACTTACGACAATCATGTAGAAGGAAATGAGCGCATCTACCTGGTGGGTAGAGATATGCCGGAATATAAGACTGATTACACATCGCCACCTTTATCGAAGTTAATTTTGAACAATTTTCCGGAAGTAGAAACTGCTGGTAAAATGAAAAAAAGTTCGTTTGAATTTGCTGCGGTTAGTGATAGTGGAACCGTTTTTATAGCCAATTCTATTGTGGCAGATTACGAAGTAGCTCAAATGTTTGGATTGGCTCCTTTAGGAGGATTAGAAAAACCAAGTGGAGATGAAGAACGGAATTTTTATCTAAGTAATACACACATGCAAGTTTTGTTTCCTAATAAAAAAGATCTCGGACCAGAAATGATTTTATTAGGGGGCAGAAATTCGGGAGTACCACCTGCAAAAGTAAGTGGTACAATTGTACCAAATGATCATTCAAATATTCGTTTTGATGCATTAGCAGTAACTAATAATCTGGACGAGCATTTGGGAGAGGGTTATCCAAACTACCAGACGTTTATACGTGTGAAAACGGGAACTGATGTTGAGAATCTTGCACAAAAAATAGATAAAGTATATAAAGAAAACGCTGTGAGGTTAGGAATGATAACAGAGGGGCCGGAATTGAACAGGCAAATTATTTATTTGGATAAATTATCTGATTTACATTTAAAACCCAAAGCAGGAAATGATAATGCTTATAAAATTATAGTTTCCTTGTTTATTCTAGCTCTATTGGTATTGGTAATTGCGTGTATCAATTTCACAAATTTAAATATAGCACAGGCAAATAGCAGAGCTAAGGAAGTGGGAGTGAGAAAGGTTATGGGCGCCTACAGAAATTCTCTTACGATTCAATTTTTAGTGGAGATTTTCATTCAATGCTTTGTTGCAATGCTGTTGTCTTTAATCATAGCTGAAATTCTACTTCCTCAGTTTAACAATCTTTTTGGTGTATCCTTATCTATATGGAAATTATGGAAGCAATTTATCTGGCAGCTTCCGCTCATACTATTAATTATTTCTTTTGTAGCGGGTGCTTATCCAGCTTTAATACTTTCTGGTTTTAAACCGGCAACTGTTTTAAAAGGTAATTTCCAAACCAGTATGCAAGCGCAATGGATGCGAAAAGGGCTTTTAACTGTTCAATTTACCATTGCTGTTGTATTTATAACCGGATTATTAATTATTAGCGGACAGTTGAATTATATGAAATCTGCAGACGTAGGCTTCAAAGCAGATCAGGTTGTGAAGATCAAGAATATTGCCATTTTCAATGATCCCAAAGTTTTTGAGCCGGTGCGAGAGAAAATAATGAAAATAGATGGTGTACAATCTGCTACGGTAACTACAGTAGTGCCGGGAGGAAGTGCGGGTGGTGGTAATACATATAATTTTGAAGGGAAGAGCGAGAGCTTAAAATTTATTGATGTGGATTTCGAATATTTTGAAACACTTGGTATTAAACTTAAAGAAGGGCGCTACTTTTCTAATAATTTTAAAACCGATACGGCAACAGCCGCCATAGTAAATGAAAGCACAGTTGCTAAATACGGTATGACTAACCCAATTGGGAAAAAAATACAAGGTTGCCGTATAGATTATGAAATTGTAGGGGTTATAAAAGATTTTAAAACGCAAGGTTTTGAACATGCTGTTCAACCGACCATCTATACCATGAAAAACCCATGTGGTAATCAACGCACGCAGATTCTTATAAAAGTAAGGGAAGACAAGATGGCTGGTGTAATTACTGCTTTAAAAGAGAAGTGGATTGAAATTAATCCAAAAGATGGCGAAAATTTCAGGTATGAATTTATGGATGAATTATACGGTAGGTTATTCGTAAAGCAATCTCAACTCCAAACGGTATTTTTTGCAGCAGCTGGTCTTACTATATTCATTGCAATTTTGGGCCTATTCGCTTTCGCCAGATTTGTAACCAACAATCGAAGAAGAGAGATTTCAGTAAGAAAAATATTGGGAGCTACAGATATTCAGATATTAAAATTATTAAATAGCTCTTTTATATGGATCGTAATTATCTCGAACTGTATTTCTTGGCCTCTAGTATATATTATTTCAAAAAAATGGCTAGAAGGATTTGCATATAGATCAGAGATCACATTTTTCCCATTTGCGATTGCTGGTCTTATAACCATTGTTTTAACGCTAATTACGGTGAGTTTACAGGCTGCCAAAGCCATTAAATCGAAGCCGATTGATGCGTTAAGGTACGAATAGACTTATGACAAATAGTTAAATACAATATTGAATTTGAAAACATAGATAAAACTGAAATGCTTAAACTGAATTTAAAAATCGCTTTGCGAAATTTATTAAAATATAAGAGTTATGCAATAACGAATATATTCGGCCTTTCTATTGGTCTCGCAGGGTTTATTTTTGTCATTTTGTTTGTAAATCATGAAAAGAGTTACGATACCTGGCATTCAGATTTAAAAAATGTATATCAGGTTCAGGAGTATTCAGATCATTATCCGGTAGAAGAAGATGCAAGGTGGAAAAATGATATAGACAGGAGATTGTCGCAGTTGTTTTCAGTAAATGCTTCTATGAGCTCAGAAGTAACAATGGTAGAGCAACGTTCAACAGAAGGGTTAACTGTTGAAAATGGTAAAGCTTTTTTGCAATCGGGCATGATAAAAACAGATAGCTTATTTTTTAAAGTAATGCCTTATCAGTTTAAATATGGAAATCCCCAAACTGCATTTAAGCAACCTTATAGTATCGTTTTAAAAGAAAATCTAGCGTTAAAATATTTCGGAGATGAAAACCCAATTGGTAAAACTGTTACAATAGCAGGAGGCCCTTGGAAAGGGTCAGAAGATTTTTATACAATTAGTGGAGTAATTTCAGAATTAAGTACACCTTCTATTTTAGAATTTGAAGCAGTTTATATAGACGAAGGAAGCAGTTTTAAATTTAACGGTATTCTAGGCAGGGCTGATGCAGCTAGAGTATTCGTGAAAATGCCAGAAATTAAAGATTTAGACCAATTTAATCTAGCATTACAAAGCGACTATTTAGAACTTAAAGAAAAACACTTGCAACAATTTAAAGGCTCTATAGCCGATAAAATTGCAAAAAATCAGAAGCCACAAATAAAAATTACACCTATTTCAGAAATTTATCAGCAACCATTGGAAGGTGAAAGCTGGCTTCAGAAATTTAAACCAGTGATTTTGCTGGTCGTTTTACTACTGTTGGCATCTCTAATAAATTTCATTAATTTATCTACGGCAAATGCCTCGTCAAGGGCCAAAGAAATTGGAATAAGAAAAGTGAATGGAGCACTTAGAAGTCAGCTCGTAATTCAGTTTCTATTAGAAATTTTCATACAGTGTGTAATCTCTGTAATTTTTTCGCTGATAATTCTAGAAATTAGTCTACCTACGTTAAATAGGTACTTTGAACTAAACGTTTCTCTTGTAAGTAACTTAGGACAACCTATTCTTATTGGACAAATATCTCTAATAATTATTGTAACTGCTTTTTTAGCAGGTATTTACCCCGCTCTTTATCTTTCGGCTTTCAAACCTGTAGAAATATTGAAAGGTAACTTTTCTCTGAGTTTAAAGGGGGTGAAAGTTAGAAAAGCATTATTAGGAATACAGTTTGTTATAACTGTAGGATTTATAATAGGGGTTATTTTTATAAATAAACAAATAGATTTTCTCAAAAATAGAGATAATGGATTTACCTCTACTCAGCTTATTAATGTTCGTTCGAATTTATTACAATATACAGGAAAAGGATTTTATGAACGTTTAAAGTCTGTAGATGGCGTTTATAATGTGGCTTATACTTCCGGAGTTATTGGAGATAATATGCCAAGCAGCCAACAGTTTAAGTTTGGTGAGAAGACTACCGAGTTAAAAACGATAGGGTTGAGTTTTGAAGGGTTAGATGCGTTAGGAGCAAAGCCAATAGCCGGGCGATTATTTACATCATCCATTGAAGATAGTGTTAGTAACGTCATCCTAAATGAGTCTGCATCGAAACTATGGGCAGGCAATATGGCAGGAAGGCAGATTATTACCCGTGATTCTATTCATTTAAATGTAATAGGCGTTATAAAGGATATTCAGGTATCGGGCTTTGAAGATGCTGTAGAACCATCAATATATGTA
This sequence comes from uncultured Pedobacter sp., assembly GCA_964583395.1. Classification (GTDB taxonomy): domain Bacteria; phylum Bacteroidota; class Bacteroidia; order Sphingobacteriales; family Sphingobacteriaceae; genus Pedobacter. The sequence goes on from CAZOVM010000011.1 coordinate 36,606, forward strand.
ATTCAATCGCAATCTATGGATCGAAAGGTTAGTTCATATCATAAACAGACTACCTTAATAAGATACGATGCTTCAAAAGTTGAAAACATAATTGCAGAATTGAATAAAATATTTTTTGAACTAAATAGCTTTTACCCCTTAAGATATTCTTTTGTTGAAGAAGATTTTTCAAAAACACTTATGATTCATGAGAGATTTGAAAAATTGGTTTCTCTTTTCTCTCTACTTTCTTTGGCATTGTCGGTATTTGGACTCGTCTCTATTACTGCATTTCTAATGAAAGGAAAAACAAAAGAAATAGCAATCAGAAAAATTTTGGGTGCAGAACGTAGTAATTTATTAATAATGTTTAATAAGAATTACTTGAAAATAGTGCTTATCTCTAATTTAATAGCCTTTCCGCTGGCGTTTGTTTTATGTAAAAAGTGGATTTCGGGTTTTGCTTATCAGGCAGATATTTCTGTTTGGCCGTTTATTATCGCTTTTATAATATCTATGCTTATCACAATACTGACAGTTAGCTTTCAGTCAGTAAAAGCTTTAAAAGCCAATCCTGTAGATGCAATCAAATACGAGTAAGATATAAAAGATATGTTTAAACTGAATTTAAAAATCGCTTTGCGAAACTTACGTAAAAATATCGGGTATTCTGTGGTAAATATCTTAGGGTTAGCACTTGGATTATCCGGTTTCATATTTATGATTTTGTTCATGAATTATGAAAGAAGCTATGATACATGGCATCCTGATCTACAGAATGTGTATCAAGTTCAGGAATATTCAGATTATTATACAACTGACAACCAAAATCATTGGAGTGAATTTGTCGATATAAGATATGGTAAGGTATTTTTAGAACAAATTCCTCAAACTAAGGCAGTTACTGCAGTAAGTCGGGTTTCTAGAGATCACGGAATAAAATTAGAAGATAAACCTGCTTTTTTTCAGGACGGACTCATCCGCTCAGATAGTCTTTTCTTTAAAGTTTTTCCATATGAATTTAAATATGGTAATGCAGAAACTGCTTTACTAAATCCAAAAAGTATTGTATTAAAAGAAAGCATCGCTTTAAAATATTTTGGAGAATCAGACCCTATTGGAAAAGTCATAAACATAGCTGCCGGAAGTTATCAAAACAAAGAGAATCTTTATACTGTAACGGGAGTGATTAAGGAATTAAACACGCCTTCTTCTCTTGATTTTAATGGGGTAATGTTTTTATTTGGTGATTTTTTAAACATTAGAGGGGATGAAGAAACAGCTGCAGAATTGTATGTAAGAACCATCCCTGAAATAAATTTGGACCAAATTAATAAAAGTGTTCAAAAAGCTTATTTGCCTCTTAAAAACACTTTTACTCAAGGTAAAAGGAAATTAGATAATTATGCTTCAGTTAACAATTTATCAACTCTTAAAATAACCCAGTTAAAAGAAGTTCATCAGCAACCTATTAAAGGTAAAAGCTGGAGAGATACGGTGAAGCCTGTGATTTTATTGTCTGTTTTATTGGTGTTAGTTTCTGTAATTAATTTTATAAACCTGGCTACTGCACAGGCCTCAGAAAGAGCCAAAGAAGTAGGCGTGAAAAAAGTAGTGGGAGCGCATAAAAGATCACTGGTGTCTCAATTTATGACAGAGACTTTTATACAATGCATATGTGCAATGTTGCTCGCCTTATTAATAGTTGAAATAACTATGCCATCCCTAAATAGTTATTTTAATTTATCATTATCATTGATGCAGGGGCCTGATAAATTTATGCTTTTTATTCAGTTGATGGGGGTTGTAATGATAATTTCTCTGCTTACAGGTCTATATCCATCTTTATTTTTGTCGTCGTATAAGCCTATTCAAGTATTAAAAGGAAATTTTTCAAATAGTAAAAGTGGATTGTCAGTGAAAAAGGCATTGGTAGGTTTGCAGTTTGTAATATCTATAAGCTTTATAATCGGTATTTTAACGATTAATTACCAGTTAAGTTTCCTGAAAACGCGAGATAATGGATTTACACCCGAAGGGTTGTTAAATGTACGTGCATCAACAGTTAGAACTAGCAATCAAGAGTTGCTCAATGAATTAAAAAGAGTAGATGGAGTGAAGCATGTTTCTTACGCTTCAGGTATTATGGGAGATAACTCTTCTCGTTTATATGACTATAAATATAATGGGGAAATTAAACAGCTATATACTATTGGTGTGAGTATAGATGGTCTTGAAGCACTTAATGTACGATTGATGGAAGGAAGGTTGTTTTCTGAGAAAATAGCATCCGATACTATAGATAATGTGTTAATTAATGAAAGTGCAGCCAAGCTGTTTAATTATAAAGCAGTAGGTAAGACTTTAATTTCTGCTGAAAATGTTCCGGTAAAAGTAATTGGGGTAATAAAGGATATTCAAATTGAAGGGTTTGACGAAGCAGTAAAACCAACCATGTATGGCGTAGTTGTGAATGAATATAAAGGAGCAATGAGTTATACTATAAAACCATCTACCTTAATTCGTTATGATATAACAAAAACGGAAACTGTAATAGCAGGTTTAGAGGCGGTGTTTAATAAACACAATTCTTTATATCCTATGAGTTTTACGTTTTTGGAAGAAGATTTTAAAAATGTATTGATAGAGCAGGAGAGATTTGAGCGAATGGTAGCGGTTTTTTCTACAGTGTCGTTATGCTTGTCGCTTTTCGGAATTTTTGCATTAGCAACATTTACCATTCGTCAACGCACCAGAGAAATTGCCATAAGAAAAGTATTAGGAGCAGATTTTATGACGATAGTCATTTTGTTGAACAAAGGATATATCTGGATTGTGCTTATTGCTAATTTAATTGCTTTTCCTTTTGCATATATTTTAATAAATAAATGGTTGTCAACCTTTGCCTACAGAATTGAAATAAATTACATTCCTTTCTTATTGGCTTTTGTAGTTTCTATGGTAATTACTTTAATAACAGTGAGTTTGCAAAGTAGAAAAGCGGTAAAGGCTAATCCTGTTAAAGCTTTAAAGTACGAATAATATTAAAATAAAATTAGGGTATGTTTAAACTGAACTTAAAAATAGCATTTAGAAATCTATTAAAGAATAAGATATACGCAGCCATTAATATAACAGGGCTCGCTCTCGGACTTACAGCTTTTGTATTACTATTGTTGTATATCAATAATGAGAAAAGCTACGATCGCTGGTCACCAGAGCTAAACAATGTTTATAAAGTACGTGAAAAACACCCACTTTTTACACCCGATAATAAAGAACATTGGCAGAATATAAATGAAAGCCGTTTAGCAGATTTACTCAGAGCAGAGGTTTCTCAGGTAAAGTATGCAACAAAGGTTGATGAAGAGTGGGGAGAAGGGTTCTCTATAAAGATAAAGGATCAGGATCCGGTAATTATCAAAGGTGTTAGAGATGCAGACTCGTCATTTTTTAAGGTCTTCCCTTATGAGTTTTTATATGGAGACAAAAATAAAGCCTTAAGTGCGCCTAATAGTATTGTTTTGAAGCAGAAAACCGCTGAGCAGTTATTTGGAACTGATCAAGTGATCGGAAATACGCTTAAAGTAGTTATGTGGAATAATGATGAGGGCGCTATTTTTACTGTTACCGGGGTGGTTAAAGAGGTAAATACACCCGAATCGGTAGGTTTTACAGCTATTATACGCACTGGCGAAAAGGACGAAGACCCCAATTACCTGAATGCATCTAACTATTGCCTGGTGTTTGTCAGCCTAGAAGCCGGAGCGGATTTAACAGTGGTTAATAAAAATGTGCAGAAAGCTTATTTGGACCTTAAAGCGAAATTTTTTGAAGCAAGAGGGGAGAAAATCAGTGAGTATATTAAAAAGGGTAATGATCCGCGCGCAGCGTTGATTCCGATAGCAGATATGCATGCGTCGCCTCCTTTTACCTTAAATTGGCTACAGAAACTTAAGCCAGTTATTGCAATAGCTGCATTTCTGTTCTTAATCTCAATAATTAATTTTATAAACCTGGCAACAGCTCAATCTGTACAAAGGGCAAAGGAAATAGGGGTGAGAAAAGTTTTAGGGTCGTATAAAAATCAATTGCTTTTTCAATTTCTTTTCGAGGCAGCACTACAGTGTATCTTGGCATTATTTGTCAGTATAATTCTGGTAGAGATTACATTGCCAACATTTAACAGTCAATTTCATGTAGCATTAACATTTTGGCAAAATCCGGCGTTGCCGTCATTAATCGTTCAATTGCTTGGGGTGTTTGTTCTGGTAACAATTTTAGCAGGATTTTATCCGGCATGGATTATTGCTAATTTTAATCCCGTTACCGTACTTAAGGGTAAATATGAAGGAAGTTTTAAAGGTTTAATGCTTAGAAATGTTTTAGTTGTTTTTCAGTTTGTTATATCGGTAACTTTTATTATTTCAATTGGAATAATGTATATGCAGAGCCAATATATGTCAAAAAAAGACCTTGGTTTTGATCGAAGTAAACTCATAAATATTGCTACCAGCTATGATGAAAGTTTTGCAACTCGAGTTCGTAAAATACCAGGAGTACAATATGTAGCTACCACAACTCAAGTGCTGGGTAATACATTTAACGTGCCCATAGAAATTGCGTATGAAGGCAAAAATTTCGAAATAAATACAGTAACTCTTACGATGGACGCATTTCCAGCATTAGGTGTAAAGTTGTTGGAAGGTAGACTTTTCTCATCAGAATACAAGCAAGATACGGTTAATGCGGTGGTGATTAATGAGGCGGCGTCTAAAGTACTTGGCGGAAACTTAATAGGAAAGACCTATGATATGAAAGGTTATAAACAAAATTTTACTTTTCAAATTGTGGGTGTTATTAAAAACTATCACAATGAAGGATTTGATAAAGAAGTTATTCCTACTGTCTATAAAGTGAGCAATTTAGGAGGAACATCGGCCACTAACAACCTTCTGATCCGATTTGATACCGACCAACTTTCGTCTGCAATTGCAGCGGTAGAAAAAGAATGGAAATCAATTTATCCTGACTTTCCGATGATCTTTCAGTTTGTAGACGATGCCTTTAAAAAGTCCTTATTGGAAAATGAGCGTTTCCTCAATATGATCATATTATTCAGTATAATCTCGATTTCGTTATCGCTATTTGGCTTGTTAGCACTTTCTAATTTTGTTGCAAAACGGCGGACAAAGGAAATCGCCGTAAGAAAGGTATTAGGAGCCTCAAACATGCAAATTATAAGTTTATTAAACCGTAATTTTTTGCTACTGGTATTAATTGCTAATATAATTTCCTGGCCGGTTGCTTATCTTATTACACAGAAATGGTTAGAGAGCTTTGCTTATCGTATAGAGATGCCAATTTCTCCTTTTTTTGCAGCTACTTTAGCGTCTCTCTTTATCGCTTTTATCACTGTAAGCATTCAGGCTCAGAAATCAGCAACTATTAGTCCTGTTAAATCTTTAAAATATGAATAGTTAAATTTTAGAATTATAAAAATGATAGAATTAAAAGATATAGAAAAATATTACGCCAATAAGGGTGTGAAAAGTTACATACTACGTCATGTAAATACACAAATCGCGGAAGGAGAATTTGTGTCTATTATGGGGCCTTCTGGTGCAGGTAAGTCTACTTTGTTGAATATCTTAGGTATGTTAGAAGAACCTACTTATGGCGAATACCATTTTATGGGTGAGAATGTAACTCAGTTAAATGAGCGAAAAAGGATAGAACTTTATCGAAATCATATCGGATTTGTATTTCAGGCTTATCACCTTATAGATGAGATGACAGTTGCCGAGAATATTGAAGCGCCTTTGATTTATAAAAAAGTATCTAGTACAGAACGTAGAAGCAGGGTGGCAGAAATGCTGGATCGCTTTAACATAGTTGCAAAAAAGGATTTGTTCCCTAATCAGTTGTCGGGTGGACAACAACAGTTGGTAGGGATTGCCCGCGCATTAGCAGCCTCTCCAAAATTAATTCTAGCTGATGAGCCAACCGGTAATTTACAATCTGTACAGGCAGAAGAAGTCATGCAACTCTTTAGAAAACTCAATAAAGAAGAAGGGATTACCATCATTCAGGTAACGCACTCCGAAAAAAATGCACAATACGGAAACAGAATTTTGCATTTGGAAGATGGTGTAGTTAAAGAAGATATTATCGTTAATAAATTATAATGACACCTTTTAGGCTTTTCACTCCGTAACCAGAACTCAGTAAGCATGTTTAAAATCAATATAAAAATTGCATTTCGTAATTTCTTAAGAAATAAGATAACCAACTTAACTAAGATAGTTGGATTAATTGTAGGCTTAACAGCGGTTATTCTGCTTACAGGTTATCTGAATTATGAGTTGTCATACGATAAGTATAATGAAAATTATAAGAAACTCTACAGAGTTCAAATGACTAGAGAAGATGTTTTGTCGTCTACTCTTCCTGAAGGGTTTAGTGAATTGTTAAACGAAGAAATACCCGAAATTGAAAACAATACCTCTCTCATTATTGCTGAGAGGAACATTATTGACGAAGACAGAGCATATACTGTGCATGTAGCGCGCGCAGAGCAACCTTTCTTCGATATGTTTGGACTTGCTTTGATTGCGGGCGATAAGCATACAGCTTTAACAGAACCCAATACAGCAATAATTACTAAAAGTTTAGCTTCGAAAATTTTCTCCGACAAGGACGCGATCGGAAAAAGTATTCAAATTAAATGGGAACGGGAGCCGGTTAAAATTGTAGGTGTTATAGAAGATGTTCCACAAAACACCCATTTTCAAGCCGACTTATTTTTGCCCATCGGACAAGCTGAAAAAGTTAATTTTAAGAACTACCGATCAACACCACAATATATTTTATTAAAAAACGAAGGGACCATTGATCGGGTGCAGGAGAAACTTCAAAAACTAATAGATAGACATAATTTTCCTTCTGATGTGACTATTAGTTTCTTGCCCGTGTCTGATATTCATCTAAAAGGGCATACCGATGACGAATTTAGAGTAAATAATGATATAAAATACATATACATTTTTTCCATTTCTATCTTTCTAATTCTTTTGGTCGCCATTATAAATTTTATAAATCTGACCGTGGCGTCCTCTTTAAAAAGATCGCGTGAAATAGGTGTTAAGAAGGTGTTAGGTGCTTCATTATCACAATTAAGAACTCAGTTTTTGTCAGAAAGCTATTTGTATTTTGCCATTGCAACATGTTTTGCAGTCATCTTAAGCTATGATTTGTTCCCGGTATTGGGTGTTCAACTAGGCATTGATATTGAAATAGATAGTTTACTAAATTATAAAGTTGCTATAATCAGCTTTTGTATCATTGTTTTTTCAGGCTTTATAGCAGGTTTTTATCCGGCAGTTATCTTGTCAAAGCTCAATCCGGTAAAAACTTTAAAAGGGAATTCTATAGTAAATATTGGAGGCGTTAACTTCAAAAAAACATTGCTGGTTTTTCAATTTTCTATCTCAGCTTTATTGATTATAAGTTCGGTCGTGATCAATAATCAGATAGAATATATTAGAAATAAAAACCTGGGTTTGGATAAAGAAAATCTATTGCAAATAACTTCGTCTGGATTAGGAGATAAAAAAATAGGATTTGAAAACGAGTTGCTTAAACATTACGAGATAAAGTCAGTTAGTTCCAGCTCATTTGATATAGCAAATAGATTTGGTGGAGTATCTGTCTGGCCAGATAAAATAGATACCACAAAGTCATACCGTGCTGATATTATGAATGTTGATCTCCAGTTTTTTAAAACATTAAATATAGAATTACTGGAGGGACGATTTTTTGATGGGCATAATCCGAGCGATTTAATTGAAACACCTTCACTTTTTAGTAATCTTTCATTGGAAGAACGTCGTAGAGCAGAACTCAATTCAGTCATGGTTTTAAATGAAACTGCTGTGAGAGAATACGGCATCGAAAATCCAGTGAACAAGACAATAGATTTGGGCGGATTAAGGGGTAGAATAATAGGTGTTGCAAAAGATTTTAACGCTATGTCTTTACACAATCAGGTAACGCCTATGGTTATGCGGTACTCAAAAGCTGGAGGAGGTAATATTTATTTGAAAATACAGTCCACAGACTTAGAAAAAGTAAGAAAGATAATTGCAGATGCCTGGAAGGCACATTCTGTTGATCCTGTTCCAGAATTTAAGTTTGTTTCGCATACGCTCGATAACTTATATACCGCAGAAATTCGTTTAGGGAAGTTGTTTTTCATCTTTTCATTAACATCCGTTTTATTATGCTGTGTAGGTTTGTTTGGGATGATTTACTATGAACTGGAACAGAGAACAAAGGAAATAGCCATTAGGAAAATACTAGGTGCTTCGTTTAGTGATTTACTTTCTATGCTAAATAAAGGATTTGTGAAGATGGTGATATTGTCTAACCTGATTGTGTGGCCTGTTGCTTATATTTTATTGAAAGATTGGTTAAGCACATTTTATTATAGAAAAGACCTCTCTTATCTGCCTTTTTTAATCACATTGTTTTTATGTATATCTATTACCGTTGTTACCATTTCTCTTAAAGCATTTAATATCCTTAAAAAATCACCTAGTGAAGCTATTAAACACGAGTAGACAAAGCTCAAAGGAGAAAGCGGGAAGCGCTGAAGGGACACGGCAGGATTGAAAATAAAAAGCGAAAAACAAGTGAATAAAAGTAAAAAGATAGTAAATGCAGTAAGTGTGTAACGTAGAATGAAACAAGTAGCTAGAGAAATTAGCTTTAAGCTTTCCGCTTTAACCTTTAATCTTTCTCCTTTAACCTAATTATAATTAACATGTTCAAATTAAATTTAAAAATCGCATTGCGAAACTTGTTGAAAAACAAAGCATATACAGGATTTAATATCTTCGGGTTAGCAATCGGATTAGCCAGTTTTATAATTATCCTGCTTTATATAAATAAAGAAACCGGATATGATAAATGGGATAAATCTTTAAACCGTACATACATTGCTGCGGCCGATTTTACCAAAAATGGAGCAGAGAATAAAGGCACAAAAATTAAAGGTCTGTTCTCAAAAGTCCTATCAGAGCAGTTTAATGAAGTAGAGGCTGTTAGTATAGGAAGTATGGCTAGTTATAAGGTGCCGTTAAAAACGGAAACTCAGGAAGATGCCCCTATTACTAAAGTTGCTTCCGTAAGTATGGACAGTAACTTTTTTCAAGTATTTCCACTAAAGGCTACTTATGGGAATATGACCGACATTTACATGGATAAAAATGTAGTGGCAATTAGTAAAACTGCTGCCATGCAATTGTTTAATACTGAAAATGTTGTAAATAAAACAGTTATACAAAAAGGAAATTTAAATTTTCCAGATATAACTTATACCGTTAAAGCAGTATGGGACGATCAGCTTCAGCCAACATCATTTAAATTTGACCTTATTTTTCCCCAAGATCTTAATGTATACGGACATGAACGCTACTCACGTACATTCTCAACAATATTTAAATTTACGAATAATGCTGATGCTTCTTCTACTTTACAGAAAATCAATGATGCCTACATTATAGAGTTGGCCAAGGTGAGTTCAGGAAACAGTGATGCAGATTTTAAACCAAGCTTGAAGGAAGCAGGTCAAATTTTAAAGGATAAAGAAGGAATTACTGCTATAAAAATTATTGCAGAGCCACTTTCTTCGTTAAATTTAAGTGATTTTTATTCGGCCAATGCCAAGCAAACTACTATTTATATTTTAATCTCGCTGGCCACTTTTCTCATAATTATTTCTTGCATAAATTATACCAATTTGGTGCTTGTAATGGCTCAGAGCCGAGCAAAAGAAGTGGGTGTGAAAAAAGTTTTAGGTGCCTTTAAATTTAACCTCATTAAGCAGTTTTTTCTAGAAACGGCTATTCAATGTTTAGCTGCTTATATGATAGGACTTATTTTTGCAGAGCTACTGCTCCCATATGTAAATGAGGTACTTGGTCAGGACCTGCAGCTTTTAAGATCTGCACAAATTTGGGTAATCTTAGTGGAGGCATTTGGTGTTTTGATATTAGTGACGCTTATAGCTGGCATTTATCCGGCTATTGTATTATCTGGTTATAGGCCTGCTAATGTTTTGAAAGGCAATTTTAGTACTGCTTTTCAAGTAGTAGGATTGCGTAAAGCACTTGTTGTTCTGCAATTCACCATTGCTGTCGGACTGGTGATCAGTTTTGGTGTAATGTATTCGCAGCTTCAATACATGAAGAATAAAGATCTTGGTCTGCAACCCAATCAGTTAATGACCATGTATGTTGGTAAATATGAGAATAGGGTACTTAATCCTGCTCGTTTTCAATCTATAAAAGATCGGTTATTAGCTATAAATGGTGTACAAGAAGTAACCAGAGCTACCGAACAGCCTATCTACGATTCTGGTTTTGAGAACGACATTAGTTATGGAGATATAGATTTAAGTGTTGAGTCGCGATATGTAGATCCCAACTATTTTTCTGCCATAGGAGGAAAAATTCAAATGGGCAGGGATTTTTCTTACCATCTTTTGGCAACAGACTCTGTTAACAGTGTTATATTAAATGAGACTGCTTTTAACCAGTTAGGTTTAAAAAAAGACGCACCCAATCAAATTATTTTAGACAAATCAGAAAGTAATCAAGTACTAAATGTAATAGGTGTTGTGAAGGATATACAGGCGTATGGCTTTGAAAGTGCTATAGCCCCTACTATTTATTGTGTGGGTCGCTACCCAGCGTATTGGAGAAAGGTGATCATCGTTAAATTAAGTTCAAAAGATATATTAAAAACGGTAGAAAACATTAAAACAACGTGGAAAGAAATAGAGCCTGGAGACGAACCATCTATAGCTTTTGTAGACGAAGTTTTTGCTAAAATGAATAAAAGCTATGAGACGAGTGAACGAATAATATTTGCGTTCGGTATGGTTACTTTAATGATTTCTGTATTCGGATTAATAGGTTTTGCTGCATATAATGCAAAAATGCGGTTAAGAGAAGTTGCGATTAGAAGAGTGTTAGGAGCAAGTGGTTTTTCATTATTGAAACTTCTCAACAGAGATTTTGTAAAACTGGTTATTGTTGCAATATTGTTGGCAGATGTAGTCGCTTTTATTTATATGAAAAAATGGTTTGCCAGCTTTGTTTATCGCATAGATATGCCAATATACGTGTTTATAGGCGTGAATATTTTCGTGCTCCTGTTAACTGTGGCAACAGTTAGCTGGCAAAGTTTGAGAGCCGTAAAAACCAATCCTGTTGATGCATTAAAATACGAATAAATTGACAAAGCTTGGAGCTTTTAGCAACCAGCTTTTAGCTTTTAGCTTTTAGCCTTTAGCCTCTAACCTTTAACCTTTAGCCTTTAACGTTTCAGCCTTTAACCCTTTCCTTATGTTCAAATTAAATTTAAAGCTTGCCTGGCGTAACTTATTAAAGAATAAGGTCTACACGCTTGTTAATATCGTCGGATTGGCGCTCGGTCTGGCCGGATTTATTTTTGTGCTCTTGTATATCAACTTTGAGAAAAGTTATGATCGTTGGGATCCGCAATTATCAGAAGTTTATCAGGTTCAGGAATTAGATCACTGGGAATTAAAAGAAGGTAAAGAAGAGTGGATGGCAGCGGCCGATAAACGACTGTTAGATGTATTTAAGAATTCACTTTCTGAAGTAGACGAAATAGTTGCTGTTAATAAGTACTACAAACCTGGTTCTGTGATATTAGCTGGCAAAGAACCTTTTCTTTTAGAAAATATCAGAGTTGCAACCACCCCGTTTTTTAAAATCTTTCCATTTAAGTTTATTTATGGCGATGCATCTACTGCGTTGGCCAACCCGGGAAGCATTGTTGTAAAAGAGCAATTTGCCAAAAGGCACTTTGGAGATGTTAATCCGATAGGTCAAGTTATTCAGATAAATGAACAGAACTGGACAGAACCGGAATCGTATACCATTACGGGCGTAGTTCAAGAGCCCGAAACACCTTTTTCTGTAGATTTTGAAGTTTTGCAATCCTATGAGCTTTCTCCAGCGTCAGATAATTTCTATTCTTTTCTGGAAACCTATATGCTTGTAAAAGGTAAACCTTCGTCAGAAAATTTGAATAAAAATGCACAAGCACTTTACATCCCTTTTAAAACGGCGCTTTTAAAACGGCAAAACGACGATATTAAAGAATACAGCAAAATAGGATTGGAGCCTTCTGTAAGAATGATTCCTTTACATCAAATTCATCAAAATCCTCTTAATGGGAAAAGTTGGCTTGTACAGGTAAAACCCATTATTTTATTATCAATATTGCTCTTATTGACCTCTATTATAAATTTTGTAAATATGTTTACTGCGCAGGCAGCAGCACGGGCAAAAGAAGTAGGGGTAAAGAAAGTAATAGGGGCTAATAAAAAGGCATTGGTGAAGCAATTTTTGTTAGAAACGGGACTGCAATGTGTTTTTGCATTGATGCTAGGTGTTGCGCTATTAGAAGGTCTTTTACCATTTTTGAATAATCTATTTAGTTTAAACTTATCCATGCAGGTTATTTTTAATGATGCACTTATTGGAGCCCAATTGGTAGCGTTATTAATTTTAGTAACCTTGTTGGCTGGCCTTTATCCGGCTTTCTTCTTGTCGGCATATAAACCACAATCGGTTTTGAAAGGCAATTTTACACAGAGTTTTAAAGGGCAGGTGTTGCGAAATTTATTGGTGAGTTTCCAGTTTGTTGTTGCTGTTGCTTTTCTAATTGGTATAATGATTATTTCCAAACAAATCAGTTTTATGAACGATAAAGATCCGGGCTTTAGTGCAAGAGGAATAATGCATTTAGATATTCGATTTGATAAAAGAATAGCGCAGCAAATTAAAAATATAGATGGTGTAAAATATGTAGGTTCTAATGCGGGAATAATTAGCAAGAATCAAAATATGACCGGAAGTTATAAGTATAAAAATGAAACAAAGGAGTTGAAAACTGTACTGGTTAATTTAGAAGGTTTACAGGCATTAGATGTACAATTGCTTAAAGGAAGATTGTTTGATCCTGCAAATGCGCAAGATAGTCTGAGTTCGATTATATTAAATGAGAGCCTTGACAGAAGCTATGGAGGAAATATGGTTGGGAAATTTCTTATGGTAAATGATTCTATTCCTTCACAAGTTGTTGGGGTAATCAAAGATGTGCAGACAGCGGGCTTTGATCAGTTAATTAAACCAACGGTATATACTGCGGCTAAAGTAAATGCTACGGGCTATTCAAACATAGGAGTGAATTACATTGTGAAATTTGATGAACTTAAGCAAGCACATGTGTTGGATGAAATAGAAAAAATATGGAAAAAAGCCTATCCCGCCTATCCATTCACCTACTCTTTTTTACAGGACGATTTATCGAAAACCCTGGTAGCTCATTTTAGATTTCAAACTATGGTCAAGCTGTTTTCTTTTTTGTCGATTGTTTTGTCTCTAATCGGGTTATTTTCTTTAGCAGCTTTTTTAACAAAACAGCGTACCAAAGAAATAGCGATCAGGAAGATCCTGGGTGCCGATAAAGTGTCTATATTTTATTTGTTAAATAAGCGCTTTTTATGGATGATGATGCTTGCAAATATCATTGCATGGCCTTTAATTTATATAGCGGTTGAATATTGGTTAAAAGAGTTTGCTTATAGAATAGATATGCCGGTTTTCCCCTTTATTATTGCCTTTATAACATCTGTATTAGCAACATTTTTAACGGTATGCATTCAGGCTAATAATGCTGTAAATGCAAATCCTGTAAATGCACTTAAATATGAGTGAGGGGGCAGAAGGCAAAAGGAGAAAGGCAAAAGCGGAAAGGTATAAGTTGGACTTTCCTGAATAGAGATAATGGAGAATGAGGTTCGTTTTTATATCTTGGGTTTGCTTTCTGGAGAAAATTGATCAGCACCCTATTTAAATATACAAATTATTTTTTAAATAATCAATTATTTAAGAGTATGTAATTTAAGTTTATTGGGTTGTATATCTAAAATCGGATATAAATTACTTATTTTGCTGTATGACTCAGCAGTTCACCGATCATTTAGGCAATTCTATAAATATTTCTTTTCCACCCCAACGCATCGTTTCATTGGTGCCTTCCCAAACAGAATTGCTTTATGATTTAGGATTGGATGAATCAATAGTCGGTATTACAAAATTTTGTATTCACCCCGAAAAATGGTTCAAATCTAAAACGAAGATAGGGGGTACAAAAAAGTTAAACTTAGATGCCATTAAACAGCTGAATCCTGATTTAATAATAGGGAATAAAGAAGAAAATACCAAAGAAGAAATACACGAGCTTCAGAAATTTTTTCCTGTATGGATGAGCGATATTCATAATCTCGAAGAAGCCAATCAAACTATTTTAGATATTGGTAAGCTTACAAACAGATTGCCTGAAGCCAGCTATCTGGTCGATTTAATAACATCTGGTTTTAGAGACATTGAAGCACTAGGCCCTGGTTCTGTTCACTATAATAAGCGTGTAATTTACCTCATCTGGAATAATCCATATATGGCTGCGGGCCCGCAAACTTTTATCGACGATTTGCTTAATAAATTTGGCCTGCGCAACGCTATAGATATTCTTAGATACCCCGAATTAAGAAAAGAAGATCTTACTCAAATTAACCCCGATTATATCTTTCTTTCTTCAGAACCTTACCCCTTTAAAGACAAACATATTGAAGAACTAAAGTCAGTTGTACCCAACGCTACCATTTTATTAGTAGATGGCGAAATGTTTAGCTGGTATGGTAGCAGGTTGGTAAAATCTGTTCAATATTTGTTTGAGTTGAGAGATGGGCTTCAACGGTATTGATTTTTGCCGTTACCGACAAAAATCAACAATTATTTTATAGTAAATAGGGGTATATTATGCCGATAAGGGTGTCTTTAAATCATGAGCTATGAATCTTTCAATTTAGATTTTTATAGTTTAATGTGCTTTCAATTACTTTAAATACTTATCAAACCAAGCAATCAGTTCCTGATTGTTAAACAAGCGGTTGCTTTTTTGTGTTAAGCCATGCCCTTCATTTGGGAAGCGGATAAATTGAGTGGGTACACCTAATTTTTTAAGCCCCATGTAAAACTCTTCGGCTTGAGTAATTGGCACATCCATATCATTCTCGCCATGTACAATTAGAGTGGGAGTTTTTACATTCTTAATGTGTGCCATAGGTGAAAAATGCCATAGCAACGCATAATTGTCCCAAGGAAATCCATTGAACTCTGTTTCAATTAAGTCAGGATAAATGGAAGTTCCATAAAATGAAATTAAGTTGCTCACTGATGCTGAAGTTACTGCAGCCTTATATCTGTTGGTTTGAGTAACTACCCAATTGGTCATAAATCCACCGTAAGAGCCGCCGGTTACACCCATCCTGTCTTTGTCTAAGAAAGGATATTTTTCTAAAGCATAATCCATTCCTTTCATAAGGTCTAGATAATCGCCGCCACCCCAGGCCTGGTAAGTGCCGTCTGTGAACTTTTGGCCGTAGCCCGACGAGCCTCTCGGGTTAAGAGAAACTACTGCATAACCTTTAGCTACCAAAATTTCATTAATTTCAGAAAAGCTAAACCCAAATGCACCATGTGGACCGCCATGAATTCTGTGAATTACCGGAAGCTTGGAAGTGTTACTTACATTAGCAGGATAGGATATAAATCCGTGAACCATTACGCCATCATGTGATTTATACCAAAAATCTTCATTTTTTGATAATTCTTTGTCTTTTAGCCAGTTTGATGCAAGATTGGTCAATTGTGTATATGTTTTTCCTAAATTATTGGAAACGTAAATTTCATTTGCTTCAGTCGGCGTAGACATATTGAAAGCTATTTTGTTGCCTGCAATACTGGGTCTTCCTACGCTGGCTTCTTTGTCTATGATGGGTGTTATAACGGAGCTGTTTAGGGTTCCTTTGTATAAAACACGTTTTCCGTTTTTCGGAAATCCAAAATAATAAGATTTGCTGTCGTCAGCCCATTTTGCGCCGTCTAAACGCTCATCTAAATCAGTTGTTAAACAAATAATCTTGCCCGTGCCTAACTCATATAAATACAATTTCATATCTTCTCCCGAACTATCCTTCGTATTCCAGGGTCTAATTGTTGCGGGGTATAAAATGTATTTCCCATCTGGACTCCAAGCCGGGTTGTGTTCTGTACCCGGGGTTTTAGTTAATTGTTCTACTTGCGTAGTGGTTACGTCTACAACAAAAATATCATTGTTGTAATTGGCGTCAGGGTCTGCTGTATGATTCGAGATATAAGCTATTTTTTTAGAATCGGGACTCCATGTAATAGAATGACTATCGTAGGAGTCATTGGTGAGCGTTTTAATATTACCAGTACCGATATCTGCTAAATAAATACGGGTTAACATATTGTCAGAGAAGGAAGTTCTCGATTTGTACAATATACGGTCTATTACCCTAGGTGCTGCGGGGTTTACATTTTGAGGTGCAGAGGTTAAATCGGCACTCACAAACGCAATACTTTTACTATCAGGACTCCAAGCGTAGTTTTTATTAGTAGAGTGACCTAAGAAATGATTACTGGTGTATACCTGAGCCACCAGTTTGGGCGCTTTGTTGGCCATAGTAATATAATAAATCCCTGCTTTTCCGGCTATAGAGGCTCTGAAGGCTATCTTTTCGCCATCGGGCGACCATTGCGGATCGCTGCCAAAATTTAACAAAGTTTCCTGTTTGCTGGTATTTAAGTCGTGTAGAATTAGGCGGGTTGGAGCATTTTTATTCGCCGGATCATTCGCTATATACAATATTTTGTCTCCTTTGGGCGATAAAACGGGTGTGCTAACAGATGGTATATCAAATATATTTTCTTCAGTTATTTTAACCTGAGCTAGAGCGATGTGGAGGCCCGTAAAAAGAAAAATAATACTTAGGCAGTTCTTTTTCATTAGAATGTTTGGTTTGATTAGTAATATAGAGATATTTTCTAGTCAAAAAAAATAAATGAAAAAAGATATTTGAGAATATTTATTTTTTTCGTATATTAAAGGATAGAGTTTCTTAAACAGTTTTTTTGATGATTATAATTAACGTATGCGTATTTTAAACATTTTATCGGCAGCTCATTTACGGTTTATCTTTTTTACTTTATTAATTTTTCAGTGTAGTTTCGGTTCTGCTCAAAATATTGAGCTTAATACCATTTGGGAAGGGAAGATAAGTGGTATCAGGTTAATTATTAAAATTAATAAAGATGAAGTAACAAATTCTCCAAAAGGTACTTTAGATAGCCCTGATCAAGGGGTGCTGGATCATCCATTTACTCAACTAGATATTATTGACGATAGTATTGTTGCTATTTCCAGTCAGATAGGAGGTGGGTTTAAAGGGAAATTGAATGCTGAAAAAACGGCTTTGATTGGAAATTGGTCGCAGGCAGGACGAAGTTTTCCAATAGAATTTGTAAGAGTCAGTGAAGTTAAAAAGATTGAAAGACCACAAACACCCGTAGGTCCTTTTCCTTATAATGAGCAAAAAATAATTTACCACAACGCAGACAAGTCCATACAATATGGCGCAACTTTAACTTTGCCAACAGACGCGAAATCAGTCGCAGCTGTTATTCTGATTTCTGGTTCCGGTCAGCAGGATAGAGATGAAACTTTATTTGGGCACAAACCTTTTTGGGTGATTGCCGATTATTTAACCCGGAATGGAATAGCCGTTTTACGGGTCGACGATAGGGGAATAGGTGAAACTACAGGTGATTTATCTAATGCAACGAGTTTAAATTTTGCAGAGGATGTGTTGGTGGGGGTCAATTATTTAAAAACCGTTAAAGAGATTAATCCTAAAAAAATAGGTTTAATAGGGCATAGTGAAGGAGGAATGATTGCTCCGTTAGCGGCGAATAAAAGTACCGACGTGGCTTTTATTGTAAGCTTGGCGGGTTTAGGAATCAATGGAGGAGAATTGCTTCTTAAACAAGTTGAAGATGCTGTTAAAGCTTCTGGTATTGCCAATGCAGATGAAGTGGCGAAATTGGTAGAGTTTAGAAGAAATATGATTGATTTAAGTGCAAAACACCCGTCTAAAGAACAATTGGAAGTAGCTTTTCAGAACATGTCTAGAGAATGGAAAGAGAAACAATCACCTGATTTTCTGGCCAAATTTGAATTTAGCGGACCAAAAGCTAGTGATAACTTGCAATCTATGTCGGCAGCAATGTACAGCCCTTGGATGCGTTATTTTATTGCTTACGATCCAAAAGCGGTTTTGTCGAAGATAAAAATTCCTGTACTTGCTATAAATGGTGAAAAAGATGTACAGGTAAGAGCAAAAGAAAACTTAGATGGATTTAAAATGTATTTAACTGCGGCAGGTAATAAAAAATTTGAAATTGTAAGTTATCCGAATTTAAATCACTTATTTCAAACCGCTAACACCGGCGATGTTTCTGAATATGGTCAGATAGAAGAAACTTTTAATGTAGAGGTGCTAAAAAAGATGAGTTCGTGGATTAAAGAAGTAACGAAGTAAGTTTATTTATTAAAGCTTGGTTAAGTGTTTTCTTATACTTTTACCTTAATAATTTGATATTTATCTGAAAGTATGAGTGATGATTTTGTTTGCAGACTTTAACGCTATCCGCTCGATTTTTATAATATCGACTTAAAGATTATCCTAATTCGCTTAGATTTTGGAATTTAATTTCCCCTTTACCCTTTCACCTTTATCCTTTTATCTTTTCCCCCTTTCATTCCAGAGGTCTAACCTAATGTAAGTTTATCCCTGTGGGGAAAGATCTCATTCCACGCTTTTGCTGCGCAAGGCTCGCCTCCGCTCTGCACCGCGGAATGGTACTTAGGAGTTCTCGTCATTGCGAAGCACGAAGCATCTTAAAATACATTTATTAATTACTGCTTTTAGATTGCTTTGTCGTTCCTCCGCACAATGACGGTTAATCGGTTATGATAATACTCAATTTCAAATCAGCACTGGATGGGTAAAATAACATAGGCGATTTTCATCTGTACAATGACTATTGGCCTTCCCGACTTCAGGCTCTCGACTTCATTACTAATTTGAAACCGTTGCGTTTTGCTTTTTAGCAGAAATGCTGATAGGCCGAATAGCAGGGTGCTTAGTTGTTATCGTCTAATAATTATCGTAATCCTTGAGGTCTAGCCTAATGTAAGTTTATCCCTGTGGGAAGAGTTGTGTGGTATAACGTTTTATATGGTAAGCTTTCCCCTTTCCCCTTTCCCTTTTAGCTCTTAGCTCTTAGCTCTTAGCTTTCGGCTTTCAGCTCTTAGCTTTCCGCTTCCCCCTTTCCGCTCTTAGCTTTCCGCTTTTTTTTAAATTATTTTATTTCCTTCTTTGAGTATTCATTGCAATTCCTTATCTTTGCAGTCTTAAAAATCCTAAAGATGCGGATGTGGCGTAATTGGTAGCCGCACCAGACTTAGGATCTGGCGCTTCACGGCGTGGGGGTTCGAGTCCCTTCATCCGCACTAAAACTCCTCCGCCCATTGCGGGGGATTTTTTTTATAATTGAAATTAAATAATTGAAAAGTAGACAATTCTTTTTAAAAAACTAAAAATCTACACGTTAAGATCTAAAAATGGATATAACACAAGAAAAAACAGGTGAATTGGGTGCCAAACTAAAAGTTAAGATCGCCCCTGCAGATTATTCTGAAAGAATCGATAAAGCAATGAAAGAACAAGCTAAAAAAGCTAACCTTCCAGGCTTTAGAAAAGGTATGGTTCCTGTTGCTCATATTAAAAGAATGTATGGCAAAAGCATTTTAGTTGAAGAAATCAACAATATGCTTTCTGAGACATTAAACAATTATTTAACAGAAAATAAAATTGATATCCTTGGTCAGCCGCTTCCGGTAATGGACAATGAGAAAGAATTTAAATGGGATAATACAGACGAATTTGAATTTGAATATGAATTAGGATTGGCTCCAGAAATTGGAGTTAATATTACTTCAAAAGATAAATACACTCAGTATGTAGTTAAGGCAGACGACAAAACTCTAGAAGATCGTATCAAAAACATCCGCCGTAGCTACGGTAAAATGACTAATCCGGAAATTGCTGTAGAAGGTGATGTTTTATATGGTGAGTTTGTTCAGTTAAGTCCTGATGGTTCTGTTTTCGATGGAGGTATCACCAATACTGCGTCATTGCGTTTAGATTTAGTAACAGATAAAAAAATCTTAAAATCTTTAGTAGGTCTTAAAAAGGATGATGTAGTTGTTTTAGATCTTCAAAAAGCACTGGATAAAGATGCTGCTCAGATAGCTAAAATTCTAAAAATTGAAGAAGCAGATGCTACAGAATTAAAGTCTAACTTCCAATTAACTGTTAAAAATGTTAATAGATTAGAAGAAGCTGATTTGAATCAAGAATTTTTCGATAAATTGTTTGAGCCGGGATCAGTAACTGATGAAGCAGGCTTTAGAGAAAAGATTCGTGCAGAAGTAGAATCTATGTTTGAGCAAGATGCTGAACGCAAATTAAGTAATGATATTTACGCCGAATTATTAGAGAAAAATTCTATAACGCTTCCAGATGAATTCTTAAAACGTTGGTTAAAAGCAACTAATGAGAAGTTGTCTGACGAAGAATTAGCTCAAGGATACGATGATTTTGCTAAGAATTTAAAATGGACTTTGATCGAAAATAAATTGATGAAAGAAAATAACATCGAAATTAAATATGAAGATGTTTTCCAAACAGCAAAACAACGTTTACATGGTCAGTTCGCGATGTATAGTCCAACGCCGATGCCAGAAGAACAACTAAATCAATACACAACTCAATTCTTAAAAGAGAAAGACAACGCCAACAGAATTTTAGATGAAGTGAAAGCAATTAAAACTTTTGACTACATCAAATCTGTAGCTACACTTGATAAAAAAGATATCGCTTACGATAAATTTGTAGAGTTAGTGAAGTAATAACTGACCTTTTGTCAGAAACTAAATTAAAAAGGAGTAGTTCATGAACTACTCCTTTTTTTTAAAATAAATTGTGGATAATAAGATGTAAATAACCATTTTACGGTAAATTAAATTTTTTAAAGTATTTAATAACTGTCGAAAAGTGTCATCTTAATAAGAATGCACTTGCTTATTTATAATAAATAAATATATTGGCACGTAAATTTCAATACTTAATTAGTCAGTTAGTTCGTTAATAATTAATTGATTTAAAAGAATTAATACATCTAAATCAATATAAAATGAAGATAAATAAAGAAGAATTTAGAAAATATGCAGTTAAACATCACCGTATTAACGGTTTAAATGTTGATCGTTATATTGGCAGAACAAATAATAATCCGTCGTCAATGACACCTTATATCATTGAAGAGCGACAGTTAAATGTAGCGCAAATGGATGTTTTTTCTCGTTTAATGATGGATAGAATTCTTTTCTTAGGCGATGCCATTCATGATCAAAATGCAAATGTTATTCAGGCTCAATTATTGTTTCTACAGTCTGTAGATGCTGATAGAGATATTCAGATGTATATTAACTCTCCAGGTGGGTCTGTATATGCAGGTTTGGGGATTTATGATACAATGCAATACATCGCACCAGATGTAGCTACAATTTGTACAGGGATGGCTGCATCTATGGGAGCGGTATTATTGGTTGCAGGTGCAAAAGATAAACGCGCTGCATTACAACATTCTCGCGTTATGATTCATCAGCCATCAGGAGGTGCTCAAGGAGTAGCTTCAGATATGGAAATAAACTTAAGAGAGATGTTAAAACTTAAGAAAGAATTATACGATATTATCGCTAAACATTCTGGTCAATCATACGAATGGGTAGAAAAAGCATCTGATAGAGATTATTGGATGAAATCTGAAGAAGCTAAAGGCTTTGGAATGATTGATGAAGTATTGGGAACAAAAGAGAAGTAATTGCTTCAATAAATGATCGCACATAACATTGCGATGAAAAAAATAAAAAATGGCTAAACAAAATAAAGATTCGCGTTGCTCATTTTGTCACTCTGGCAAACAAGATACCCTCATGTTAATTGAAGGCTTAGATGCTTATATATGTGATAAATGTGTTGTTCAAGCTAACGAATTATTGGTGCAGGAGTTAGGTGGAAGAAAGTCTAAAGCCGTAGACGCAGCCATTTCACTTTTAAAGCCAAGAGAAATAAAAGCGCATACCGATCAGTATGTTATTGGTCAGAATGATGCAAAAAAAGTTCTTTCGGTAGCTGTATATAACCACTATAAACGCCTCAACCAAAAGGTAGATAAAGATGAAGTAGAGATCGAAAAATCTAATATAATGTTAGTAGGCGAGACAGGAACCGGAAAAACATTGCTCGCAAAAACAATTGCACGTATACTGAATGTGCCTTTTTGTATTGTTGATGCTACTGTTTTAACTGAAGCAGGATACGTTGGAGAGGATGTAGAAAGTATTTTGTCACGTTTGCTACAAGCCGCAAATTACGACGTTGCTTCTGCCGAGCGAGGTATTGTTTATATCGATGAGGTAGATAAAGTAGCCCGTAAAAGCGATAATCCTTCTATTACAAGAGATGTTTCGGGCGAAGGTGTACAGCAGGCCTTACTTAAAATATTAGAAGGTACGGTTGTTAATGTGCCGCCACAAGGCGGAAGAAAGCATCCAGATCAAAAAATGATT
Organism: uncultured Pedobacter sp.; assembly: GCA_964583395.1. Taxonomy (GTDB): domain Bacteria; phylum Bacteroidota; class Bacteroidia; order Sphingobacteriales; family Sphingobacteriaceae; genus Pedobacter. Next base: position 59,307 of record CAZOVM010000011.1, read on the forward strand.
CCGGTTGATACGAATAATATCTTGTTTATTTGTGGTGGAGCGTTTGACGGAATCGAAAAAAAGATTGCCAATAGATTACGCACACAAACAGTAGGGTATAAGGTTAAGAGAAATGAAGTAGAAATCGATTCTAAAAACCTATATAAATATATTACGCCGCTAGATTTAAAATCTTTTGGTTTAATACCAGAGTTGATAGGTAGAATACCGGTGTTAACCCACTTAGAGCCTTTAGATAAAGCAACCCTAAGAAATATATTAACAGAACCTAAAAACTCATTAATAAAACAATATCATAAGCTGTTTGCTTTAGAAGGTATAGCACTTACTTTTGAAGATGAGGTACTCGAATTTATTGTAGATAAAGCGATGGAGTATAAGTTGGGAGCAAGGGGTTTAAGGTCTATTTGTGAGTCTATTATGCTCGATGCAATGTTCGACATGCCTTCCGAAGAAGAGAAGGAACTCACCATAACGCTAGAGTACGCACTAGAGAAATTTCAAAAAGCAGATTTCAAGAAATTGCAAGCTGCCTGATCAAAATCCTCCGCATGTGCGGGGGATTTTTTGTAATATAGTAACAAATTAAAATGAATGCATATGAATGAAGAAAAAGATGTAAAAAAAGACAGAAGTATCGTAAACAAAGCAAAAAAAGTTAAAGAAGTAGAGTCGCCGGTAAAAGCAGGGTTAAAAACGAAAACGGATATCGTTAATAACTGGCTGCCGAGGTATACCGGCCGACAATTGGAAGATTTTGGGGATTATATTTTACTTACGAATTTCAGTAAATATGTACAGCTTTTTTCTGAATGGAATGATAATGCGCCAATTTTAGGTTTAGATAAACCCATGCAAAGCGTAACAGCTGGTAGAATAACCATAATTAACTTTGGTATGGGAAGCCCGCTTGCAGCTACTATGATGGATTTATTAACCGCAATTATGCCTAAAGCTGCTTTGTTTTTGGGTAAATGCGGCGGATTGAAGAAAAAAAATCAGTTGGGCGATTTAATATTGCCTATTGCTGCTATCAGAGGCGAAGGTACTTCTAACGATTATTTACCGGCCGAGGTTCCGGCACTACCTTCATTTGCCCTTCAGAAAGCTATTTCTACTACTATTAGGGAATACGAAAGAGATTATTGGACCGGCACCTGCTATACAACCAATCGCAGAGTATGGGAACACGATAAAGAATTTAAAAAGTATTTAAATAGTATAAGAGCTATGGCAGTAGATATGGAAACGGCAACCATATTTACTACTGGTTTTGCTAATAAAATACCAACCGGAGCATTGTTGTTGGTTTCCGATCAGCCTATGATTCCTGAAGGTGTTAAGACCTCTGAAAGCGATAGCAGCGTAACTGCTACGTATGTAGAAACGCACTTAAAAATTGGCATAGATTCTTTAAAGCAATTAATTAATGGCGGACAAACTGTTAAACACTTACAGTTTTAATAAAGGGGTAGCAACCTATTTAGGGTTCTAAATAAAGGGCGGGTTTTCCGGTATTGGCCGAGATATCCGCCCAATTTATTATATCAAATTCTAAAACCAATGCCGAGCTTGTAGAGAGATCAAAGTTTAAGCCAGTTAAATATTCTGCTAATTCTGATAATCCGGGATTATGACCAAAAATAACCGCATGATTATAAGAGTTATTTAAAGAATATAAGACATCTAATAGATTACTAACAGAAGCTTCATAAATTTCAGGACGAATTTCTATCGTATCTATAGGGACATTCCAAGTATTTGCGAATATTTTTGCTGTATCTAAAGCTCTTTTTGCATTACTAGAGATTAAATACTCGGGAATACAGTCTTTCTGAAGAATTTTCTCGGCTATATGTATGTTTTGAATACTTCCATTATCCGTTAAATTCCTTTCAATATCAGGCATCCCAGTAAAATACGCTGCCTCTCCGTGCCTTATTATTACTAATTTTTTAGTCATATTTATTCAACTCAAAAATCAAGAATAAGTTTAAAATTATTTCCAATAATTTTCTATCCACGGAGCAGAACGAACATATCTATACCATTTTCCAAATCCACCGTGTATGGCCTTATGTGGATTAATTTCGCCATGAAATATCAATATTTTTGAACCTTCCGGAATTCTGGGTTTTATCCAGAAAGCAAATGGAATTTTTGAAATGGCATCGTACTTATAACTCGGACACCATGCAGTTGGCCAGTAGGTTATACCTTGTTTGTCGTAAACAGCCTGCGTTAAATATTCTTGCTCATTTCTATGTTTCTTTCTGATGTTTTCGAAATCCGTTAAGAAATTGTCAAAAACATAACCGTAGGCCCCAATTTTAAATCTGTAAACCGAAGAGTTTCCTGTTATTCTCCATTGTTTTCTATAGTCTTTAATGATAATAAACTCTCCTTCCATTTCAAAAAATGGATCCAGACTATCTACAATTACTACATCTAAATCCAGAAAAAGGGCCGTGCCTTCTAATCCGTAAAGGTCTGCTTTAAGTGTGGAGAGTTTTTTCCACATTCTTTCCGGAAGACCCCCCGGCAAATTCATTTCAGGTATAGGGAAACAAGTTATATCTGCATCTATTCCAACTTTATCGTCAGTAAAACAAACCATCTTAAATGGATAAGATAAATTTCTTTTCACCATAGAATAAAGCCTGTTTACGTATTCTGGGCCATATAATGTGCCCCATTTCATGCAAAATATATATTTATCAGCCATTGCTGTTTATTTATTATTAAAGTAATTCGTAATTTCTTCTAAACTCATGCAATTTAAGCAATTTAAAGCGGTTAGACCACCTTTTCTAGCCACATGAATGCCATATTGCATATCGTGAAATCCTTCATTTCTATGCGCATCCGGGTTTATCGATAAAATAACGCCTTTTTCTACAGCATATCTATGCCAACGCCAATCTAAATCTAATCGCAAAGGATTTGCATTTATCTCTATTGCTACGTTATTAGCAGCGCACGCATCTATAACCTTTTTATAATCGATGGTATAACCAGTTCTAGATAACAATAATCGTCCGGTAGGATGGCCTAAAATAGTTGTATAAGGGTTTTCTACAGCTTTAATGATCCGTTCGGTGGCTTTTTCTTCAGACATTTTTAAATTGCTGTGAATAGAAGCTACAATAAAATCAAATGTTTTTAATACTTCTTCACTATAATCTAAAGATCCATCAAACAGTATATCACTTTCAATTCCTTTAAAAATTTTGAAAGGAGCAAGTTCTGTGTTCAATCTTTCTATCTCTGCATGTTGAGCAAAAATTTGCTGTTCCGATAATCCACGGGCATAAAACGCGGTTTTTGAATGGTCAGAAATCCCTAAATATTCTAAATGTAAATGTTCTTTACAATATAAAGCCATTTCTTTTAGGGTATGAACCCCGTCGCTCCATGTAGAATGATTGTGCAGAGCACCTTTAATGTCGTTATAAGTAATTAATGGTTGTAGACTGTTGGTTACGGCTAATTCTATCTCACCTAAATTTTCTCTTAATTCTGGAGCTATAAACTGAAGGCCGGCAGCTTCGTAAATTTCCTCTTCCGATTTGAAATCGGCTTTTCCAGCTAACTTTAAAACCTTTTCTACATGATCTTTATTGCCTGTTTGCTCGAAATAGGTATAGTAAAATTTCGATTTTTCGACAATTAAAATGGTAAACTGCAATCCCTCATCAGTAATACTTGAATAACCATTTTCGGTACTAAACTCATATTCTTGATTAAAAATTTCGTTAATTAAACTTTCTATATTTTCGGGATTTTCAGCACCAATTATGAAAACCAATTCTTCTATAATTTCATTAGTTCTTCTAAATTCACCTGCTAATCCGAGTAGGGGAAGGCCATCAAATTTATTCAGCCAAACCGAAATATTCTTAAATAGGTTGTGAGCTATAGGTTCTGCCTGGGCATATAAAAATTTACCACTCGAAGCCATTCTAAACTCAATGAGTTTAATAACTTCCTGTTGTGTTTTTAAACCAAAGCCTTTTGCTTCAATTAATCTATTCTCATTACAGGCATAGTATAGTTCACCTAGATTTTCAATATTTAGATCTTTCCAAATGGTCTGTATTTTTTTTGGACCTAAACCTTTTAGACTTAGCATCTCTACAATACCAGGAGGCGTTTTTTCTAATAATATATTTAATTCTTCTATAGAACCTTTATCTTTTAATTCCTCAATTTTAGCGGCTATACTTTTACCAATACCTTTTATCGATTCAATTTCTGCGGTCGATTTTTCAGAAATTTTGAAGGGTAATTTATCTATGGTAAATGCTGCATTAGCAACTGCACGTGTTCTGAACGCATTTTCGCCATGTAGCTCTAATAATTGGGCAAAGGTCTTAATTTGTCTCGCAATGGTTTTGTTTTCCATTTTTATTGAATCACAGGAATGTGCAGCATATGTGCTTGAACACCTGAAAGCTGCGATGCTTCTTTAATTTTTTTATAAATCGTAAACTCAGAACCTAATTCTTTTTGAATAAAATAAGTTCTAATTTGATCTTTGGAAGTTGATAATAAAGATTTAACAGGGTCAATTTTATCTGGGTATTCAACCAATTTATAATCTTCAATATCTGCCTTTCTTGCTGCCGATTCTATAGCTTGTTTAAAATCTGCTTCGCGATCAGCCAAGCCTATTCTAACAGCATCTTTACCGGTCCATACACGGCCACCTGCTATACTTTCTATGTATTCTTTTGAACGCATTCTTCCGGTTGCTACGCGATCAATAAATACTTCATAAATTCTGTTTATATTGTTTTGAAGAATAAAACGCTCGCCCGGTGTCATAGGTCTTGTTAAATTCATAATATCGGCATACTCACCCGTTTTAACATTGTCGAACGTAACGCCTAATTTATCATTTAATAATTTCTGAGCATTTGGGATTATACCGAAAACACCAATAGAACCGGTAATAGTATTTGGTTGTACCAAAATAGAATCAGCACCGGCTGCTATATAATATCCGCCAGACCCGGCAACATCACCAAATGATGCAATAATAGGTTTGACTTTTTTGGTTAAAACGACCTCTCTCCAAATTACCTCAGAAGCTAAAGCGCTACCTCCTGGAGAATTAACTCTTAAAACAACTGCTTTTACATTGCTGTCTAATCTTGCTTTTCTCAGAGCCCTCGAAATTCTTTCAGAGCCAATCTGTTCATCAGAACCTTCACCTCCTAAAATTTGACCATTTGCATATACTACAGCTATTTTATTTTTACTTGAAGTGTTAAGATCTGCGGGTTTGTTCTTTATATAGTCATTAATAGAGATGGTAGGAATGTTTGCATTCTTCTTAACATCCGAAATCTCTCTTAACTCATCTAACACTTCATCTTTGTATTTCAAGCCATCCACCATTTTAAAAGTTACGGCATCTTCAGCAAACCTTATTTTATAAGTGTTAGCAATATCCTTTAAAGAATCAATGGATAGTTTTCGTGTATCCGAAATATCCTGAATCATTTGATTGTAGAATCCATTAAGATACTCAGTTATTTGAGTTCTGTTGTACGAACTCATCTGTGTGTTTGTAAATGGCTCAACGGCGCTTTTAAAGTCTCCCACTTTTAAAACCTGTACTTCAATGCCTAATTTATCTAAGGCGCCTTTAAAAAACACCAAATCAGAACTTAAGCCTTTAAATTCTAAAGCTCCTTGAGGATTTAAGTAAATTTTATCAGCGGTAGAAGCTAAGTAATAAGCCCCTTGAGAATAAACCTCACTATAAGCGATGATGGGTTTTCCACTCTTTTTAAAATTTATTAATGCCTGACGAATCTCCCTTGTAATAGCCATTCCACTTTGTGGAGCAGAAACATTTATATAAATACCTTTAATCTTATTGTCTTTCTCAGCATTTTTTAAGGCATTTATTATATCAAAAAAGCCAATGCTGTTGGATTGGCCACCAGTTAAAGCTGCAAAATTAAATTGATCTTCCGGCGTTCTTTCTAAAATGGGTTGGTTTAAATCTAAGTATAAGATAGATTTTTCTCGAACAGAAACCACTTCTCCTTTGTTAAAAGAAGAGACTAGTGCAGAAACTAGAAAAATGAAAAATATTAAGCCGAGGAAAGTCATTAAAACCATTCCGACCATGGTAGCAAGCACAAATTTGAAAAATTGTTTCATTAAAAAGCTGTTATATTAGTAGTGTCAAATATATAAAAGAGTTAGCGCATTGGCTATTTGAAATTATGAACGCTCAACCATCAACAATAGTTTTTTTATCCCTAGGTAGTAATCAAGGCGATAGAATAGGTAATTTAGATAAATCTATTGAACTTATAGAGTATAAATGTGGAAAAATTTTAAATATTTCTTCTATTTATGAGACCGCGCCTTGGGGAAATACAGATCAAGATGTGTTCCTGAATCAGGTAGTGGAAATATCTACCGACTTATCTCCGTTAGAGTTGTTAGATGCCGTTTTGCAGATTGAAGAGAAATTAGGACGTGTGCGATTAGAACATTGGGGACCTAGACTGATAGACATAGACATCCTTTTCTATGGCAATCAGGTAATAGATGAGCAAAATTTAAGCGTTCCGCATATTCAAATTCAGCATAGAAATTTTGTGCTTGTACCGTTTAATGAAATAGCTCCCGATTGGTTCCACCCAAAAATGAATATGACTATTCAGGAAATATTAGACCAGCAAAAAGACGGTTTGGAAGTTAGGAAGTTAGAGCGCAGGTAATTTTCTGAAATGAAAATAAGATGCTATTAAATACGCAAACAATATAAACGGTATTGCTACAAATTGAAGTGCTAGCAGTAAAATCAGTGATGAAAGTAGGAAGATATATTTGTATTTATTGCTATTCCAACTTAAATCTCCAATTTTTAAAGAGAACAATCTAAATTCACTAATTAGTAAATAAGATTGTAAAACAATTAAACATACTAAAAAGTAACTCGAATAAATTATGGTCGGATAATCTGCTGCAATGTATGGCAGGCTTATTACCACAAAGGTATTCATTGGTGTGTTTAGACCTATAAAATCGGTAGTTTGTCTTTCATCGTTATTAAATTTTGCCAATCTTAGAGCCGAAAAAATAGTGATTACGAATCCAAAATAAGGGAGGTATGGGAGGTTTAAATTACTTTCTCCTAATAACTTAAAAAATATAACACCCGGTAAAACACCAAAGCTTATTACATCTGCTAATGAGTCTAAATCTTTTCCAATGGCCGAATAGGCTTTTAATAACCTAGCAGCAAAACCGTCAAAGAAATCGAAAATTCCTGAAGCCAAAACAAACCATGCTGCCGTTTTTAGGTCGCCGTTAAAGGCATATACAATCCCTATACATCCAGAAAATAAGTTTGCACATGTAATAGCGTTGGGTATATGGCGAATCATAGTGTTCTGTTAAATGGTTATTAAAAAAAATAGGCCTCTCAAAATTAATTAAAGATGGCCTATTTATTTTAATTATAATAAGAATTTTAAAGTCTAGCTGTTCATAGAAATTAAAAACTCTTCGTTTGATTTTGTTCCTTTTATTTGTGATTGAACAAATTCCATTGCTTCTTGACTGTTCATGTCGGCCAAATGGTTGCGTAAAATCCAAACACGCTGTAAAGTATCTCTATCATGTAAAAGATCATCGCGGCGTGTACTAGAAGCCGTTATATCAATAGCAGGGAAAATACGTTTGTTAGATAATTTTCTATCTAACTGAAGTTCCATGTTACCCGTACCTTTAAACTCTTCGAAGATTACCTCATCCATTTTAGAGCCGGTATCAGTTAATGCAGTAGCCAAAATGGTTAATGAACCACCTTTTTCTATATTTCTTGCAGCACCGAAAAATCTTTTAGGTTTGTGTAATGCGTTTGCATCAACACCACCAGAAAGAATCTTGCCGGATGCAGGAGCAGTTGTATTGTATGCTCTCGCTAAACGTGTAATAGAATCTAATAAAATAACTACATCGTGACCGCATTCTACCAAACGTTTTGCTTTTTCTAAAACAATGTTCGCAATTTTCACATGTCTGTCTGCCGGTTCATCAAATGTTGAAGCAATTACTTCAGCCCTTACACTTCTGGCCATATCAGTTACCTCTTCAGGGCGTTCATCAATTAATAAGATAATTAAATAAACTTCCGGGTGGTTAGATGCAATAGCATTGGCAACCTCTTTTAGTAAGTTTGTTTTACCGGTTTTAGGCTGTGCAACAATTAAACCTCTCTGACCTTTACCTATAGGTGTAAATAGGTCGATAATACGAGTGCTGTAGTTATTGGTATCAGTAAATAGATTTAAACGTTCAGTAGGAAATAGAGGTGTTAAATAATCGAAAGGAACTCTATCTCTAACATCGGCCGGTAAACGACCATTAATGGTGATAACTTTTACCAAAGGAAAATATTTCTCACCCTCTTTTGGTGGCCTTATACTTCCTTTAACAGTATCTCCGGTTTTTAATCCAAATAATTTTATCTGACTTTGAGAAACATAAATATCATCTGGCGACGATAGGTAATTATAATCTGCAGATCTTAAAAAGCCATATCCATCTGGCATGATTTCTAAAATACCTTCGTTGGTAATGGTATTGTCGAAATCGAGATTTGAATAGCTATTTTCGTTGTTTTTATGATTGTTACTTTGGTTTTGTCCGCCTTTAGGTCGGCCATTCCCGCCATCTTTGTTTCTATCGTTTTTCGCTTGGTTGCGTTCTTCTATGGCTGCTGCAGTAGGTTGTTCACCTTCAACTGTTGCGTTAGAATTGTTGTGAGTGTTATTCTTACGTTGGTGTCTATCCTGATTATTTCCGCTTCTGGTGTGTTCTTTCGGTGCTTCAGAGATCGATTCCTGTGCAGGTTGCTCAGTGGCAACTGGTTGTCCGCTTTCTGTAGGAGCAGCAACCGGTTGGTCGAATAAAGTATCGCTAAACGCTTTGCTCTCCGGTTGAGGAGTAGGATTTTGCTTGTCAGTTTTAAGAATCCTGGCTCTCTTTTTAGGGGCATTTTGTGCCACTTCAGCATTGGCTGATGCAGGTTGTTCTGTTTCAGGAACAGATATTTCATCAACTTCGTTTGCTTTTGCTTTAGTGTTCTTTGTCTTTTTTAGCATTGGTTTTTCACTTTCGTTACTGTTTAAGGAAACAATCTGATCTATTAAATCGCTTTTGCGAAGCGAATCATAATCTTGGATACCTAGGGTTTTAGCTAACTCACGTAATTCAGGAGTGAGTTTATCATTTAGATCTGTTTTGTTGAACATTTATATTCAGAGAATTTTAAATAGAATTTACCAGATTACAGTGAAAAACTGCCTTTTTGTATTAATAATGAATGATTTTAAGGAAAATTAGCCCGAACGTTCTGATAAACTGTTGGAATTATAGCACAATTCTATGTAAATGAATTTTATTCTGCAAATTTATTCTGTAAAAATATTGAAAAAACTTAAAATTTAACAATTAAACCTGTGTATTAATTGTCGATATTTGTTCCTTATCATGACTTATCAAGAACTTTTCAGCCAAATTCAAAAAAAGCGTTCTTTTTTATGTGTTGGTTTAGATCCAGTAATAGAATTACTTCCCGAACATTTATTAGATACGGAGAACCCTGTTCTAGAGTTTAATAAACAAATTATAGAAGCTACAGAAGATCTATGTGTGGCGTATAAGCCCAATACAGCATTTTATGAATGTTTAGGCTTAAAGGGATGGGAAACATTGCAGCAAACACGTGCACTTATTCCGGATTCTATTTTTACCATTGCCGACGCTAAAAGAGGTGATATAGGAAATACTTCATCTATGTATGCAAAAGCTTTTTTCGAAAAAGAAGCCGGAATGAATTTTGATGCAGTTACTGTAGCTCCCTATATGGGTAAAGATTCTGTAACTCCGTTTTTAGGATTTAAAGATAAATGGGTCATATTATTGGCTTTAACGTCTAATAAAGGGCACGAAGATTTTCAGTTGTTAAAAACGGATGATCAACCTCTTTTTGAGCATGTTTTAAATACGGCTTCTACTTGGGCAAATGCTGAACAAATGATGTTTGTAGTAGGAGCAACTCACCCAGAATCGTTTAAGCGCGTTAGAGCTTTGGCTCCCGATAATTTCTTGTTGGTTCCGGGCGTTGGGGCACAGGGCGGCGATTTAAAAGCGGTATGTAAATACGGATTAAATAGCAAATGCGGATTGCTTATTAATGCTGGCAGATCTATTATTTTTGCAGGAAAAGGAAAAGATTTTGCTGATGTTGCAAGAGCAGAAGCTTTAAAGCTTCAACAAGAAATGGATGAAATTTTAAGTGCTGCAGGAATATGACACAAACAAATCCCGATTATAAATTAATTGGGGCGTTATCGGGGGTTGCTATTATCTGGGGAACCACCTATTTAGGAATAAGATTGGCAGTAGAAACCATGCCTGGATGGTATGTAACTTCTATTCGTCAGTTTATAGCCGCCTTTATTTTACTTCTGTATCTGTATTATAATAAACAGCTTAAATGGGGAGGTATTGCCTACTTTGTCCGACAGTTTATACTAGCTTCTTTAATGGTGGTTATAGCGAACGGATTTACCACATTGGCAGAAAAAACTGTTCCAAGCGGATTAGCGGCACTGGTTAATGCAATTTCTCCTCTATTTGTTTTTGTAGGTAGTGCATTGTTGGGTTATCAAAAAGCTACTTTAAAAGGATTTATAGGTATTCTACTCGGGCTCCTCGGAATCATTTTTCTATTTAGAGATGGCGTAACAGGTTTATTAATACCTGAGTATAGAACTGGCGTAATTTTATTGGGAGTTGCTATTACCGGTTGGACCATCGGTACCATATATACTAAAAGAACCAACAACCAATCGAGAGGTATATTCTTAGATTTATTTTATCAGTTTTCTATAGCCGGATTTATACAACTTATATTGGCGTTGTTGTTTTCGGGAGATCCGGAATTTCATAACTGGAGTTTTGAAAGCATTGGAGCTACGGTTTATTTAGCTCTATTTGGTTCTATAGCTGGCTTTTTCTGCTATAATTATGCGCTTCAAAAAGTGAGCGCTTCCGATGTCTCTATTCTTACTTACTTTAATACAGTAATAGCTTTGTTTTTAGGTTGGTTAATTTTAGATGAGACCATAACAATGGATGTTTTAATAGCTTCTGTCTTAATTATTGTAGGCGTATTTATTACCAATTATAAAGCTAAAAAATAAATATAAATTATTTAATAATTAATATTTGTAATTAATAAATAATATTCGTATATTTATAATATGCGGGTTCCTGAAGAGTTGTTGCATTATGTCTGGCAGTTTAAGAAATTAAGTGTTTTAAGTCTTTATACATGTGCAGGCGAGAAAATCAGAATAGTAGAAACAGGCTTTTGGAATAGAGATGCGGGGCCTGATTTTATAAATTCAAAACTTTTAATAGGAAATACGTTATGGAGTGGAAACGTAGAAATTCATTGTTTTGCGTCCGATTGGAATAAACATGGTCATCAACACAATCAATCTTATGATAATGTAATTCTTCATGTCGTATTGCATAAAGATACTCAGGTCTGTAGATCTGACGGTTCTGAAGTGGCCACCTTAGAAATTGCAGATTCTATACAGCCATATTTACTTGAAAAATACAACGACACATTTCAGAATTTAGCAACTTTTCCTTGCGCCAACCTTATTCAATACATAGATCCTTTTGTTATTTATTCTCAACTGGAAAGAAGCTCAATAGAGCGATTAATTTTTAGGAGTAATCTGATTTTGAGTCAACTGCAAACTAATAAAGGTGATTGGGAGGAAACAACTTTCCAATTGCTAGCTAAAAATTTCGGCTTTCATTTAAACGGAGTTCCTTTCGAAATGCTCGCTAAATCTATACTTTATAAAAGAATACAAACTTTAATGAAGAATCAAAATTCTATAGAAGCCATTTTATTTGGGCAGGCAGGTTTCTTAAAGAAATATTCAAATGATTCTTATTATAAAAGTTTACGTGCTATTTATCAACACTTTAAGCTGAAATATCAGTTACAGCCATTTTCAGTAGATATCTGGAAATTTCTGCGAATGAGACCTGTTAATTTCCCAACAGTAAGAATTGCTCAGTTCGCCGCATTTTTAAACCAAACCAATAAGTTATTTGATGTCTTTATAAACACAAATGATCCTTTAAAGCTGATTCAAATTTTTAAAGATTTAAAAGTATCTGCCTATTGGCAAACGCATTATCATTTTCAAAAAGAATGTAGGCAGCATACCACCAATATTGGATTAAATTCCATTCATAATCTTTTAATAAATACGGTAGCTTCTCTATTGTTTGCTTATGGCAGATACTCGGATAGCCACCAACTTAAAAATAGAGCAATAGAGCTTTTAGAAATACTTCCCGCAGAAAAAAACCATATTATAGCCCTTTATACAAAACAGGGGCTACTTATCAAAAATGCCTTTCAATCTCAGGGACTTATAGATTTACACCATCAATATTGTACTTCAAAAAAGTGCCTGCAATGCAAAATAGGCTTAAAATTGATGTCTTAGTCTCTTAAAATGTCGGCTATTTCTGCATATCCTTTTTCGGCGGCGATATCGGCCGGAAGTTTACCGCCTTCCATCCGGCAGTTTGTTTCGGCACCATTTTCAAGCAGTGATATAATCATCTCAATATTACCAAATTCGGCAGCAATATGTAAGGGCGAAAGACCCGATTGCTGTACAACATTAACTTTTGCTCCTGCATTTAATAATACTTTTACAATAGGTAAATGGTTCGCCGCACAGGCAGCGTGTATAGGAAAAACATTAAATCCATTGTTAGTAGGAAGATTTACATCTGCATTTTGCTGAACCAGAAATTGTACTATATCCAAATTTCCGAATAAGCAGGCCAATCCCAAAGCAGTAAACCCGTCTTCCGAATAATCATTAATAACTGAGCCATTTTTTACTATAAGCTCATTTAAAAAAACAATATTTCCAATTGCAACTGCTTCAAAAGAAGTCAAATCTTTTTTATATGAAGCAATAAGTGAAGCAATCGCAAATTTCTTGTAATAAGCCGCCAGCATGATGGGCGAAACTGCCAGACTTGTAGTTTCGTTGGCTAAATGAGGATGCTGGCTGAGCAGTTCTTTAATCGCATTTTCCTGACCCTCGCCAATTAAGCTTTCTAAAAGATCTATTCCCATTCTGAGATTTTTTGGTAAGATATAAATTTTTGGTCAAAAAAAATCCCATTCCAATTGGCAACTGCCGTTTAGAATGGGAAAACCTAAAACAAACTTATAGAATGAAATCTTAATTTTTCAATTATAGGTATGACAATAGTTATTTAAAAAAGTTTAATTTATATCTGTATTCTTCTTAAATTGGGAAATCGTTAAGGGAATTTCATCTATAGGTAGAAGTATTCTTTTATATTTGTTTTTTATACTTAAGAAAAATGCCTTTAAAGGGAAACCAATTTAAATCAAATTCATTTAAACAGCCGGGCTCTGCCAGTGGCGATGTAAATTCACGTAAGAAATCTCCTGTATCTAGAAAGGAGATTTTTCCGAAGTTAGATTTGCAGAATGGCCGGTTTGTGAAAATTCTGGGTTTGTTTTTTTTAATTCTGGCCCTTTATTTTTTAATAGCCTTTACTTCTTATCTATTTACTTGGCAAGAAGATCAAAGCTACGTTTCTGACGCAAATGGCGGATGGTCTAATTTGTTTAAGTCTGTTGAAGAGTTAAAATCTGTAGGAGTTGTAAACCCAATGGTTGAAAACTGGTTGGGAAAAATTGGCGCTTTATTGTCTCATCAATTTATTTATGAATGGTTTGGTGTGGCATCTTTTCTTTTTGTTTTTGTCTTTTTTGTAATAGGGTATCGCCTGTTATTTAAAGTGAAAATCTTCTCAGTATCTAAAACTTTAGGCTATAGTTTTTTCTTTCTTTTATTTATATCTCTTTCTATTGCCTTTATTCAGGGTTTTTATAGAGAAGGCCCTCATTTTTTAGAAGGTGAGCTAGGGTATTGGAGCAATCAGTTGTTAGCCATTCAAATTGGACAGGCAGGTATTGCCGGATTATTGGTTTTTGCTGCTTTGGTTACTTTAATTATTGCTTATAATATTGATTTTAAAATTCCTAAAAAGGAGAAAGTTCAAGCTTTTGAACCATCTGTACCCGGCAATATAGAATTGGAAGATGAAATTGTATCAGAACCAGTTGAGTTTCCTCTAAACAAACCGATTACGCCTAAAAGAGATCAGAATATTACTATAACACCTAATAGGTTTGAGGCAGCAGAAGAAGTTGTAACAGAAGAAATCCCACTTCCAATTGGAAGAAATACTTTGGTTGTAGAGCCACCTACAGAACCGCCTGCTTCGCCAGAGCTTACTATAGAAGCAACCGAAGAAGAAAAAAAGGCGTCGAAATTAGTTGAAGAATTTGGAGCATTTGATCCAACGTTAGATTTATCGAGTTATAAACACCCACATTTAGATTTATTAGAGAATTATGGATCTAATAAAATCTCGGTTAATTCAGAAGAATTAGAAGCTAATAAAAACAAGATTGTAGAAACGCTTAATCATTATAACATAGAAATAGATAAGATTAAAGCAACCATTGGTCCTACAGTAACTTTATATGAAATTATACCTGCGCCAGGCGTTCGTATATCCAAAATTAAAAATCTGGAAGACGATATTGCTTTATCGTTGGCCGCATTGGGAATCAGGATCATTGCACCGATGCCTGGAAAAGGAACAATAGGTATTGAAGTACCTAATCTACATCCAGAAATGGTTTCTATGCGCAGTATTTTGGCTACTGAGAAATTTCAACAAACTGCTATGGATTTACCTATTGCGTTAGGTAAAACCATTTCGAACGAAGTTTATATTGCTGATTTAAGTAAAATGCCCCATTTATTGGTGGCCGGAGCTACGGGTCAGGGTAAATCGGTCGGTATAAACGCTATTTTGGTGTCATTGCTCTATAAAAAGCATCCAGCGCAGCTAAAATTTGTATTGGTAGATCCTAAAAAAGTAGAATTAACGCTGTTTAATAAAATTGAACGCCATTTCTTGGCCAAGTTACCAGGAGAAGCAGATGCCATTATTACCGATACAAAGAAAGTTATTCATACTCTTAACTCGCTCTGTATAGAGATGGATCAGCGTTACGATTTGTTAAAAGATGCTCAGGTAAGAAATATTAAGGAATACAACGATAAGTTTATCAAGCGTAAGCTTAATCCTAATAATGCACATCGCTTTTTGCCTTACATTGTATTAATAGTAGATGAGTTTGCTGATTTAATGATGACTGCAGGTAAGGAAGTAGAACAACCTATTGCGCGTTTAGCACAATTAGCACGTGCGGTGGGTATACACTTAGTTTTAGCTACGCAGCGACCGTCTGTAAATATTATTACAGGTACTATAAAAGCTAATTTTCCAGCCCGTTTAGCGTTCAGGGTATTATCTAAAATAGATAGTAGAACCATTTTAGACAGCGGCGGTGCCGATCAGCTTATTGGTAGAGGTGATATGTTATTAAGTACAGGAAATGATTTGATCAGACTTCAGTGTGCCTTTGTTGATACACCAGAGGTGGATAGAATATCAGAATTTATTGGTGTACAAAGAGGTTATCCGGAAGCTTATCAGTTGCCAGAATACATTGATGAAAATGGGGAAGGTTCTAAAATGGATTTTGATCCGTCTGACAGAGATGCACATTTTGAGGATGCAGCACGATTAATTGTCATGCACCAGCAAGGTTCTACTTCTTTAATTCAAAGAAAAATGAAATTGGGTTATAACCGAGCAGGGCGTATTATCGACCAATTAGAGGCTGCAGGAGTGGTTGGACCTTTTGAAGGAAGCAAAGCACGTGAAGTTTTAATACCGGATGAGTACGCTTTGGAACAGTTCTTGAATAATCTGGATAAGAATTAAACCTTTTGAGGTGATTACTATCTTTAATTAGTAGTGATTCTTTAAAAGGAGTGTGCTGAAAATTAAAATTATTTAGATGAAAAAAGTTATAGGTCTGTTGTTTGTGGTGTTTGGTTTAGTATTGAATGTAAACGCACAAACCGATGCAAAATCAAAAGCTATATTGGCAGAAGTAAGTAAAAAATATCGTTCATACAATGTTCTGAAAGCAGAATTTAGCATGATATTGGAAAATCCAAGTGCTAAAATTAAAGAAACTCAAAGAGGAACTTTATTAGCTAAAGCTAATACAAATAAATATAAAGTAATTATGACCAACCAGGAACTTATTAGCGATGGGGTTAGTCAGTGGACCTATTTGAAAAATGACAAAGAAGTTCAGATTAGTACGGTTGACAATAGTGCAGATGCGGTAAATCCGGCTAAGTTGTTCACCATTTATGAAAAAGGATTTAACTCTAAATTTGTGCGTGACGCAACCCAAAATGGCAAAGCGGTACAAGTAATTACATTAACCCCTACAGATTCTAAAAAGCAGGTTTCGAGTGTCGAACTAACGATTGATAAAGTGGCAAAGCAAGTTCTTAAAGCTATTATTAAAGATAAAAGTGGATCTGTTTACACGTATTCTGTTCAGAAATTTACACCTAATGAAAAAGTAGCAGAAAGTGTTTTTGCTTTCGATGTTAAAAAATATCCGGGGGTAGAAGTGGTCGATTTACGATAAAATTATTTGAATAAGGAAGAAGGGTTAAGTTTTAAATTTAACCCTTTTTTTATGTCTAAAATTCAGTAATATTGTATGAAAGCTATTTATATCTAATAATAAAATTGAAAATTACGATACTCGGAACAGGTACATCTCAAGGGGTCCCTGTATTAACCTGTAAGTGTGATGTTTGTGCATCTGCCGATCCGCGCGATAAAAGATTGCGTGTTTCAGTATTGGTAGAAACAGGGACAGAGACTTTTACTATAGATTGCGGCCCCGATTTTCGTTATCAAATGCTGCGCGAAAACGTACAGGATTTAGATGCTATCTTATTTACACATGAGCATAAAGATCACGTAGCCGGCTTAGATGATATCAGACCTTTCAATTATTTATTAAATAAGCACATTGATATATACGCTGTTCCAAGAGTACAAGCAGCTTTACAACGTGAATTTGCCTATATATTTGCCGATTCGGGCTATTTCGGACTGCCGAAGGTAGAACTACATGATATAGATTTAGAACCCTTTTATGTTGGAAAAACAAAGTTAATTCCTATAGAAGTAATGCACCACCACTTACCTGTTTTGGGATATAGAATAGGTGATTTTACTTATGTAACGGATGCAAAAACGATTTCTGAAGAATCTATATCTAAAATTAAGGGAACGGATATATTGGTTATAAATGCGCTTCAGCGAAGAGAACATATATCTCATTTAACGCTGGCAGAAGCTGTTGAGTTAGCAAAAAAAATAGGTGCACGAAAGACTTATTTTACGCACATCAGTCATCATTTAGGATTGCATAGTTACGTGGAAAATGAACTGCCGGAAGGTATGCATCTTGCTTACGACGGGATGGTGATCAATCTGTAATTAGTTATTTTTTAAAACATATAAGTTTAATTTTTGTAAATACAGTAAGGTTTACTTATGGAAAGACTGGTTTTTCAGCATCATTCATTTAGAAAACAACTTTTATTGTCGAACTAAACTTTATAAATCATGAAAAGAAATTTTTACTTCCTATTGTCAGCATTTGCTTCTTTTATTTTAATTTCTGCTTGTAGGCAGGAAAAAGCAGCTCCATCTGCACCAGTTGAGCCAATGTATGCGTGTTATCAATCTATTTCTGGAACCGATACAGCCTGGCTACAAATTGATACAGCTCAAAAAGTGATAACAGGAACATTGGTATTCAATTATGTAGATAAACAAGAGTTGTTTGAAGGTGACTTTAAAGGAGAAATGCGTGGCGATACATTAAAAGGACATTATAATGTAAGAGTTAATAAAACTGGTCCGCAACACCGCAATCCTGTAGCGTTCTTAAAGAGAGACGGAAAGTTAACAATGGGTGCAGGTAAATTTATGATGGTTATGGGCACTGCCGAGTTTGATAATCTGGTTCCTATTGAATACGATAATGGTCGCTTTATTTTTGAAGGGGTTGAGTGTAAATAAATATAGATAGCCCATTTTTGGGATTTTTGCAGATTGAGTTATTCTTTTTTTGCGCTGATGTATCTCAAGCTAGCTTTCTGCTTTAGGTAAAAGCAGAAAGCTAGTAGGAGAATTTAGAATTTCTAATACTTTGAAATTCTGAATCTATATTTGTTACAATAAAATAACTGATAACGTTTTTACGTAATCTATTGTAAATAGATATTTTATTAATTGAAATACAATTATTTAAATTTCTTCTCTTTTGCCATCATGAAAAACCCTGTAATACTTGTTTTCATGTATTAATAAACCTTGCGATTTTGTATTCGGAAAATTTTTATGGTAGTCTTTAGGGTGTTTAACATCAATTCCTATTACTCTTCCTTTATATTTCCTGTTTACTTCTCCTTGGAGAGTATGTCCTACTACAATAGTTTTTGCCTGATACTTATTAAGCCCTTTTTCAACGTCTTCTTGTGAAAGATTGTCTTTGAAATACCCTCTGTACCAGGAAATACCTGTTGTTGATGAATTTATAAATTGCGCTGCGGTCTTTTCTGTTTTAGGATAATACGAGATGTAGTAATTGTCGCGAGCAATCTTATTTATTTCATATAAGCTTAAGTTATATTCTGGTAATTTTGGATGAATGCCTCCATGTGTGAAAAGATTTCCATTAATTAGTTCAATAGTATTTTTAGTTGCCATCCATCTTCCTAAAAAAGAATTTGCCCCATATAGTTCATGCTGTTTTTTTTCTAAGATTGAAGCTATATGAAAATATTTAGGTGAAGCTGAATCGTGATTTCCTTGCATGTTTTTTAGTTCATGATTTCCTAAAATAAAATGAACATAGCCTCCTTGCTTTGCAGCTTCTTGCTCTAATTTATATATAAACCAAAGAACTTGTGTTGTAGAGAAATCTCTGTCAACAAAATCTCCAACTAAAACCAAATGATTCGCTCCAAAAGTCCAGTTGAGATTTTTATCGATAACGTTATTGGCTAAGAGAAAATCACGGAAGGATTTATAACCGCTCTCAATATCAGAGATTGCTAGAATTTTTTTGTCGTCATTATATTGGACTTTCGGACTTTTATATGCGGTATCTATTATAAAATTGAAACGAGTAGAATCAAGAGCGAAATAGCAGGAAGCAGATATTTTTGTTCCGGTATTATGTTCGCTGTGGTTTAAGTAAAAACCATTTTCTTTATCTCCTTTAATATAATTTACACTTAGAACACTATCGTTCTTATAGAAAACGTATGGCCCCTCATTGTTCCAATTCATCATCATTGGGTTATCTCCGTAATGCAAACTTGCTCCATGGTACATGCCAAAAAAAGCTCCTGCTGTTCCAAGAACTAAAACGGTTATAATGATGTGTTTCAAATATCTAAAAATTCTTTTTTTCATATTTTTTCTTTTAAATTTTAGCAAACGTATCCATGTGTTTTGCTTTCAGAAAACTATTGTGATGAATATATCATTCATGTATATATAAAGTATTTAAAAACATATAAAGTTATTTCATCCTGCTTTAAGCAGTTTATACAACTAGGTTTAGGTTGTTTGTCAATCTTATGTAGTTTAAGAAAGCATACTTATAACTTTGTAATATGATATTGAAAAAGAATGGTAAAAAGTGGGTGTTGATTACCCTTATAGTAATAGCTATAATTCCTGTAGTTATAACTGTATATGAGAGCGTTTTCGCTAATAATAAATCTATAGTATTTTTAGGTAACTACCATCCTAATCTCGCTTTTTTGGTTATTTCATATTATATTCTGCTTTTTTGTTTTGCAATTTATTGGTTTACAGTACAACTGATTTCAGTTGCCAGACTGAAAAATGAAAAAGCAAAAGCCGAACTGTTGCTTTTAAAAAGCCAGATAAATCCGCACTTTTTTTTTAATGTGCTCAATAATTTATATGGATTAGTAGCAAAAGATTCAAAACAAGCACAGGAATTAATTTTGAAACTATCTGATATGATGCGTTATAGTATTTATGAGGGAGAACGCGAAACTGTAGCACTTGAAGAAGAAATAAATTACATCAAGAATTATATAGAGCTACATAAGATGAGATATTATAAAGAAATAACTGTTAACTTTAATTACAATGTTGATGAGCGTAAAAAAGTAATCCCCTTATTATTTATTATGTTGATAGAAAATGCTTTTAAACACGGAGTAGAAAATCTGAGAAAAGATGCTTATGTAAATATAAATATGACTTCTTTTAAGAATAAAATACAGTTTGATGTTGAAAATAACTACGATGCTGCTGAATGTATAAAAAATAAGCCGGGGATAGGTTTGAAAAATTTAGAGCAAAGATTAGTATTAACTTATCCAAATAAACACGAATTGTCATTTTCTATAACTGAAAATATTTATAAAGTCTCTTTAGTTTTAGAAAATGATGATTAAATATCTAATAATTGATGATGAGCATATTGCACACGACATCATTAAAGGCTATTGTGATTTATTGCCTAAAATGAAATTGATGAAAAACTGCTACGATGCTCTTGAGGCGGCTGAATATTTGAGTAAGAATAAAGTAGATTTGATTTTCTTAGATATAAATATGCCCATTTTAAAGGGGTTTGAGTTTTTAAAAACATTGGTTAGCCCACCTAAAGTAATTGTAACAACGGCTTATAAAGAATATGCGATAGAGGGTTATGAACTTAATATATCTGACTACTTATTAAAACCTTTTGGATTTGAACGTTTTTTAAAAGCAATAAATAAAACCTTTAGTACTTCTACAACTCAGATTATTGCATCTGCTGAAAGCAATACAACTTCAAATAGAATCTTTCTTCAGGTTAATAAAAGATACATACAGTTAGAAATCGATACGATCTTATATTTGGAAGCTACCGGGAATTACACTAAAATAGTTACTACGAAGGAAACGATCAGTATTCGAGAAAAAATATCTGTTTTGTTAGAGTTTTTTCCGAAAAATGATTTTTTACAAGTTCATAAATCTTTCGCAGTGGCAGTAAAGCATATTAAGAGTATTGAGGGAAATAGAATTTTCATTTTCGATGATATTATACCTATTGGGAAAATGTTTAGAGCAAATATTGTTCAATTGTTAAAATAATTTAAGTTTGATAATCTATCTCCTATTGGCGACGATAATGGTCGCTTTATTTTTGAAGGGGTTGAGTGTAAGTAAGGAATAGATAAAATTTTTAGGGTATTTACCTGCACACTGAGCTGTTTTTTGTCGTAAAGTTCCGGTTAAGGGTTGCAGGTTTTAGCTTCGCTGTAGACTTTTCGCGGAATCATTTCACGTTAGTTTAAATCTGGGTTATAATTCCGTTTATAATTAAAAGGTTAAATATAAGCTCATTGTATGCTATATCATTAGATATAAAAGGTAGGTAGGATATAATCTGTATATTATTTACTCAAATTTATATATTTGCACTTTAATTAAACCTGATTATAATACACTAGATATTTATTTGGGCAATTAAACGAATGACTTGGATGCTGATGGTTATCGTTATGGTAGACCGAGTTATTTTTTCTGAAAAGATACCCGGGTGGCGAAATTGGTAGACGCACCATCTTGAGGGGGTGGCGCTGGTAACGGCGTGGCAGTTCGAATCTGCTTCCGGGTACAACATCTCCATTCTATTGAAAAATAGATGGAATTTTTATTTTACAGGTACAATTTTCGGTGCAGTTTTGTTAATCTTTTGAATAAAAATCACGATAAATTTTATTCATTTTTAAGTTGAGTTCTTCGAACTTTTGACTTAAAATTTCATATTTCTGATTAATTTCCTGAACGTTTGTAAGCGTGTTCTCACGTTTATTGTCGATTAATTTCTTTCTTCCAGAACCATTTATAAGATATTCGTAATTATAGAAAAGTTTATCATGAATTTTCTTCCATATTTTAGTAGGAATAAAATTATCTCCTCCTTCATATTTGTGTATTGCTGATTGAGTTAATCCAAGCACTTCAGCCATTTCTACTTGAGTGAGCTTTTCATCTTTTCGGATCTGTTTAAATCGACGAGCTTCGTCGGTCATGATCGGTTTTTTATATTCTTTGTTTTTTTCTTTCATTTCCTGTTAAAAATCATCATTTTTTATTATGCCATTTGAAACCCTGTTTAAAAGGTTATTAAAAAAAGTGTTGTAATCCGATATTATATCAGCAGCGTTATGCTTGAATTTATCCTTTCTGTTTTTCTGAAAATCTATTTGATGTTCCAAAGACTTTTCGGTACCTAAGCTACGTCCATCTGACATTACCGTTTCTTTTATGTCAAATATTTTAATTCTATACTTTTCATCTCTGAAATTTAGTTCTAATGTGAAATCGTATTTATAGGTGAGTGCGCTGTCTTTACTTTTTTTGTTTGTAATTCCCTTTACAATAATATTTTTTCCTTCTTGATCATCTAGTTTAACAACTGTATTATAATCTCCAAAGTTTATTGCTATCCATTTTCTAGCATTGTTCATCAATTGCGTCGCTGTTAAAGAACTTTCATTTACTTTTTCGTACACAACAGATCCTTCTTTAGTAGGAACCGAATTATAAACACTATCTAAATTTTGAGAACGTGTAACAACAGGAAGTGTTAGTAATATTACTATTAATATATGTTTCATAATGATGTTTTTTGCTATAAAAGATCTTCCCATATTTCTATTGTTTTGTCGCCTATAATAAATGTTCTTAAGCCTTTAATATTTCTATTTTTTTGATTGAATATAGCATTCACGAAAAATAACCTTCCTGTAATCTGGTCGAAACTATTCCAAAAATCATAAGCGTTTTTTATAACAGATTTTATATCACTCTTTATATTATATGTAAATAAAAAAGCTTCCGCATTAGGATTATTAAGACATGTACTCTTTAATTTTGCTATTTCTCCATTAGAGTTAAAGACGGAACTTTCGTCTATTTCCCATTCAGCACATAATAACAGTTCACTATCATCATATCTAATTATTCCATCATGTCTATTAATAGATTCGTATTCGCATTTGAAATCGATAAATTGGGATGATCTAAAAAAAGTGTTAGCAGTATGTTGTGTCCAGGTCGATCTTGACATTACAGTATTACAATAATAATCTTTAATATCCCTCATATATGTAATATTAAAATGCTCTACAAATATTTCAGTAGAATATTTTAACGGAATGTATACATCTGAAAACATTTTGCAATGATCAAATAAATCTGCAGTTTCTGTACTAACCTCTACCTTAACGCCATCAATTACAATAGTTTTCGTGTCCATCTACTCATTCAATTTTAGATTTTACTATTTCTACGGCTTTCCACATAGCCTTAATGTCGCTTAGCCTGACATTAAACTCTCCGCCAAGAGGATTGTCACTGTATAATGTAACCACTCCTGTTTCTATTGCCTTATTTTCCTTTATTCTTTTAACCACAAACTGGTTACCAAAAGCAACGCCAACAACGCCTATACTGTACACCCAATTGCTTTCATCAATTTGATCTGCTAATATTCTTGTTCCAGATTTTAATTGTGGTTCCATACTGTCCCCATCAACATCAATCAATACTGGATTTTTAAGGTTTTTAACCCTGGTCTTGTAAACTGTAACTGTTTCATAAATTTCAGCATCAGGAAAAGTATCATAATCAAAACTTGCTCTCGCTGAAATTGAAATTAATGGAAGCTCAATTCTTTCAGGATTGGAAACGGCAATTTTTGCATTGGAATAATTAATTTCTTTATAATTTTTATTTTCATTTATAAAAATCTTTATATCATTATTCAAATTTGAAATTCTATCAAATAGGTCTGCAGGTATATTAACTTTTCCGTTTAATACTTGCGAAAAAGAAGATTCATTACTATAACCAAGTAGTTTTCCAATTTCTTTTTGATTGCCTATACCTGATATTTTTAGTTTTTGAATCGCAATTTTTAGTAACTGTAAATCAGTCATTTATAAAAATATTATAAAAAAATTTATATAAAAATTTGCAAAGAATATAAAGTTCTTTACATTTGCATTTGTACAACAACAACAAAGTTAAATATAACAAACTCAACTACAATACTAAATAAGTAGTAAAAATGAAATACATCGCCAAACCAATGATTAATCGTTTACCAGGTGGGTTGCTTGATAACTCAACTGAGTTTTTTACAACAATTATAGATAGTAAGCAAAGAGCTAAAGTTTCGCATAGGGGTAAGGTTTTCAATTTTACCGATGCGCCACAATGTCGAATTGATATACTTAATAAGAAGTACAGCGAGCTTTCAGAAAAACAACAGATTGCCTATGAAGTGCTTTCTGTAAAGAATAAATGTACTCCACTAGAGCAGATGACTATTTGTCTTTTTGGAGCAATTAATTCTGAACCTGATATAAATACCAAAGGTAATTTATCTGAACCAGAATATGTGCCGTGTATCAATAGATGTAAATGTGAATTCGAGGGTATTGGTTGTCACAATATCATGATCTCTGAAGGCATATTTTTAAGTAAAGCAGAAACAGAGGTATTTAAGCTAGTCGCTTTTCCTGACAAAGAAATTGCAGATAAACTTTTCATAAGTATTCTAACAGTACAAAAGCATTTCACAAACATTAGAATTAAAACAGGTTTTGCCAATAAAATTGAAATGGCGATCTGGGCAACACAAAAAGGCATAATATGATAGTACTAACACCGGCAGTAAAGGCACCATCCTATAAAGATCAGATAGTTGATTTGATCATTAAAGAGAAAGTATATGCACCCTACGAGAAAAGGACAACGATTTCTCCGATTATAAGCAGCATAAAAAGAGAGTATAAAGGAAGAGACTACAGAACTTCAAAGGTTATGCTAGGTGGAGCTAGTTTATTAGAAATAGAACGCATAGCATAATGAAAAAGAAAGAATTAAAAAAACTAGTGAAGATGCTAAAAAAGCACTTGTCAGCCAGTAGAAAAGAGACACTAAGTCTTTTAGTAGAAATTGAAAAGTTAACAAAATAAAAAAGCACCTGCTAGAACAGATGCTTTTAATTAAGGATACAAGTACCATTAATTTTTAAATCATGTCAAATTTAATTCAAACAATTGGAAAACCAAAATTAGATTACCGATTAGTATCGGCGTATTTAATCGGTACACTAGAGTTTTCAGCAAAACACAATCTGCCATTATCGGTAGAAGAAATCAATTCAGCTTTAATTACAGCAAAAAGTCAATTTATAGTCGAAGAAAGAGAGGTGTGCTGTGGCTAGAATTGCACCTTCCATACAGAGATCTGTATACCCTATTGACTATGACAGAAACAACCTGACGGATGATAGTTTCAATAATTGGACAAATTATATAAGTAATCAAGTAGCATCAAGGATACCGACCAGTGATAGGTTGGTAGTAGATGCAAAAAAAATAGTTCTGAGTAAAGTTAAAACAAGATAAATATCATGGCAAACCAAACCCAAACCAACATCATGCAGGTTTTGAAGAGCGCAAAACCAACAGAGTTAGTAGAATTGGACGTTGTTAAAGAACGTTTCATCGACCTGCATAACCGTATTTCAGGCACCAATAACGGTGATTTGATCTATCACAAAGAAGTTTTCAATTATAAAAAGCTCTTAGCCGAGAACGCTGCTTTGCGTGAGTGTTCTCAATTATCTCTTTATGGATGCTTTTTAGACCTAAACGTTAACGGTTTAAGCTTAGAGGGTGGAAGAAATCCAGATTGCTACATCATGCCTTCAAATCATAACGTAGGTACGAAAGATAACCCTATTTGGGAAAAACGAGCGAGCCTAGAAGTATCTCCGTATGGTGAACTTAAAATGCGTATGAACTCCGGTCAAATTAAATATGCTGATGATCCGGTCGTAGTTTACGATTGTGATACATTCAAAGTAGGGCTGAATGAAAATGGTAAAAAAGTTGTTAAAGCTTATGAAGCTATTGTACCAACACCCAAAGAAGCTAAAATAATAGCTTGTTTTGTCCGACTAGAAAGGCTGGACGGTTCTTTCGAAATGCCATATCTTGACACTACAGATATAGAACGACTATCAGGTTTTTCAAACAAAAAGAACAAAGGTAAGGGTGCTAACGCTCTTTATACCTCGAACAACGGGCAGATTGATACAGGTTTCTTAAAAGCCAAAACAATCAAGCATGCTTTTAAAACATATCCCAAAGTAAAAACTGGTGCATTTTCTTCTGTTGAAACTACAGAAGATGAAATGCTAATTGATTACGGTATTGACGTTTCTTCGTCTGCAAATGCAATTGAACCAGATGCTTTTTCAAATGCTATTGAAGAAGCTAAAGAAGAAAACGAACTAATCGAAACCGTTTCTTTTGAGACGGTGGACGATGAACCTGAATTTTAATTAACCCCTATATTTTTAACCCAGGGTGGTTCGATAAAACGTTGTGGCTTAAGACGTGACGAACCACCCATTATTTACCATTAATTTTTAAATCATGTCAAATTTACAAGTAAAGCTTATTGGAAATCCTGAAACTGACGGAAACGGCGATGTATTAGGTATATCACTAGAAAGAAAAGACGAGTTACTTCCATTTATGAAAGAAGCAGTAGAATCTTCTACTCACCCGTACGAAGCTATAGCAAAGATGAGTATTCACGCAGCACATGCTAACGAATTGGTTTTTATGGCTACTTCGACTTATTCTTGGTTTGAGAGAAATAACAATCCATTTAATAGTTTATTATCGATGTTGAAAGGGGGTAAAGACTAATGGAAGTTTTGGAAAAATCAACCGAATTGATTAAGGTAGAGGAAATAACCTCTACCATGCAAAACGCAGGCCTGGTTCTTACAAAGAATGAAAACCTAGTAAACAAAGCAGTTGCAGGTGGTCAGGTTTTAATCGATACAGCAGCTTCCGGTATGAGCGATGAGCTTGATAACGAAATGAATAATTGGCAGGTAAAGGCAAAAGAAGCATTGCGCATTATGAACGAAAGGCGTTCACCTATCACCCAGCTAATGACTAAAGTCGCTAAAGTATTTACAGGGATGGAAGCTAAGCTTGACCCTGCCAAAACAGATAGTATATTTTATCAAATTCAGGATAGTCGCAACTCTTGGGCTAAAGAAAAAGCAGAAGAAAGACGTAAAGCAGAAGCAGAAATTTTACGTAAACAAAAAATAGCTAGCGAAAAGATTGAAATATCTGGTATTATCGAAAAGCAAATAAGAGATGCTTTTAATTCAAAAATATTTGAGTTTAAAGCGTTTTATACCAAAAAGTTCAATGAGATAACACTTGATAATATCGATACAAATAGTGCCATTTTAAATAAGGCACATTTAAGTTATCCGATAGATAAGTATGGGCAAATAGATGTTTCGGTTATATCTGCTTACATCGATCAAGACGACTTAAACTCTATGATAAATTCAAAGAGAGACGAATTATATAATGAATTGAATGCTGATTTTCATTTATCAATCGAAACACTACGTGACGATTTACTTTCTAAAATCCCATCTAAAAGGACCGAACTTGAAAGAATTTCAAAAGCTTCAAAAGAGGAGGCTGACCGTTTAAAACAAGAAGCAGCCGAAAGAGAGAAGTTGGATGCAGAACGTTTAAAAGACGAACAGTTTAAGTCACAACAAGCCACTGAACAAAAAGTATCAGAACAAACTGAAATTCAAAAAGTCAATACTCTTTTTGCTACTCAATCTGAGATTGCGACCGTGGCTGCAGATGATAAACCTATTAGAGAGTCTTATACAATTAGTGTTTTGAGTTATGCTGGTTGGATGCAAATTACTTCATTCTGGTTCGAACGTGAAGGTAAAACGCTAGCACCTGATAAGTTTGAAAAAAAGACTTTAGGTCAAATGAAAGCTTTTGCTGAAAAAGCAGCCTTAAAAGATGATAAAGAGAAAATTAATTCTTCGCACTTGGTGTATGAAGAAACATTTAAAGCAGTAGTAAAAAAGTAAAACTTTCAATATTATTTATATGAAAAATAACATACAAGATTTTTGTAAAAGATATGGAATTACAGAAGATCAATTTTACGGAAAAGAAAAAATAAGCGGTAACCTTGACCTCGGAAGCTGCACCTCAATGGTAGAAGGCTTTAACCCTACAGTTGGTGGA
>CAZOVM010000012.1:0-85840 GCA_964583395.1 uncultured Pedobacter sp.
AGAGCAATGGACTGAAAATCCATGTGTCGCCGGTTCGATCCCGGCCCACACCACAGCGAAAGGCTTAGAGAAATCTAAGCCTTTTTGCGTTTGTAGCTTGTTTAAATGATTTAGTCCAGTATTTAAGAGGAATTATATCCTTGCAATACTAAATTCTGAAACTTTTAAATGCACAGAATATTATATAAAGTAAAAATATGTGCTTAAGATACTAGGCAATAATTGTAATTTATATATGTCATGTATAAAGATTTACTCTATATGATAGTGCGGCTTAATTATTCTTAATGGAGATAAAAAAATCACCCTCACCCCATCTATATTAGGATCTTCAATGTTAAAAATTTTGCGAAATTCTTCATCGAAGCTCAATGGGATTGTGGTTGGTAGAGGTAAATTACGAAATTCTTTGATTTTTCTTTCAATCATGTCTTTTTCGCTCTCTATGGTGCTAAAATCATAATGAATGGGTAAAATATAAAACTCATCGTTTAATGAATTTAACTCCCTTAGTTTATCTTCGGGAATACTTAACAAGGCTTTTTCGGCAGATGATCGAAAAAAATCTAAGCCGCCATGAAAGAAAGTTAATCTTTTTATTTGGTTATTAGACACTTGAAATGCAGCATAAAAGCTTCCAGTTGTATTAATGCTTTTATCTTCTTGAGCATCTAATTTTAGGAATGCATTTATTGTATAATCATGAATGACCTTTTTAAAAAGCCCGGATGTTTTTACCCGATTTTTAGAAACTTCCTGTGCATTAGAATAACCCGAAATCCCCAATAGAAAAATGATAATAATTATTTTTTGCATTTTGTTCCTCCTACAATATCTTCAGTATACTTCTTAAATACATTATCCACTTGTGTCTGCGTAAAATTGTAATTGACCAAGCTATAATGATCCATATTACTGTAACTCCAAATATCTCTAATTCCTGACAAAGCTAATCCAGTTGCGTCATAATCGTTAAGCCCAAATGATTCTTTTAACAAGTCTTTTGAATTATTAACTAATGTAGCAAATATATACATATGATGATTGTCCCAATCTAAAGTAGGATGAAGCTCGTTGATAATTCCATGTAAGATTTCGTGGATTAAAATAATGCCCCAACCCTCCTTAGAAATATTATAATTTGCTCCGGAAAAATAATTGGAACTCAAAGAAATTTCCCAATTATTATTACTTGTGTTTATTGACGAGTATGCGCTAACAGTTGTATTTTTAACAGTTAAATTTGGGGCTTCTTTGAACAAAATATTTCTATTTGTTGAATTGTTAACATATAAATCTCTAAAAGTATTTGTGATATAATTATTGATTTTGGGAGAAGTAATGTCTTTAAAAGCAGCTATTTTGCAAGAATCGACTAGGTCGTTAATTACATTTAAGGGAATACTGCCACTACTTCCCCCAGGACCAACTCCATCACATTCTAATGTTGAATAAAGATACATCTCGTCAAAATACAGATAATCTCCATATTCATCGTATTCCCAAGTTTGAAGATACCAGTCAATTTCAATACAGTTTTCTCCTGGGGGAGCCATATACATTTTTCGGATCTGAGGTGGGATTTTTTTAGAATATAAAGCTTTATCTAAATTTTTATCAACATAAGTGACATTTACTTTTACTCCATCAGAAGTTATAAGTTTTTGTGGAACAAACCTTTCATTTAATATCCTTATAGCTGATTTTCCTAATGTAATATCTAATTCAGGGTTAGATTTAAACGCTAATGAATAAAGGTCGCTATTACTTAAATTAAATTTTTTATCACTTAATATAGAAATACTTTTCATTTCAAAGCCCAACGCAGTATTTCTAATAATTAAATATATCTCTTCAGTATTATTGAGTGAGCTTCTCATATTACTCATTGCAGAAGCTGTGACAACATCTTGCCCGTCAATAGTTTCTAATTGCGCTTTCTCCCATAACGGTGTAAATCTAAGAGGTCTTTCACCATTTTTTGAAGAAATAACAATGTTTTTATTGAGCATCTGTTCTTCAAAGAATGATTTAGCCGAACCAATTATGCTCTTGCTATTTTTATAATTCAAATCATCTTTATTGCATCCAGCTATACATATGGTTAATAATAAAGCAAAGTAATTGAGTGATTTTTTTAATTTTAACATTTAATTATTTTTTGTAAACCGCAATATATGTTTTTGTGTTTTTTTAGCAAATATTTTCTGTTTATTTTTTTTTATTCTTTTTTAATGTAAACAATGACTTGAAGTTATTTTTCATATAAGACCTGATGCTATTCATAGTTTTCTTTGTATGCTTTTAAAAATTCCTACTTCTATTAGAAAATAAATGACAAATAAACTATCGTTAATTATTTCTATTATCTATTTAACACATTTATATGTGTTATGAGATCAGAAATGCAAACATGTTAATTTTTGCCAGTCATATCTAGATTTAGAGATCTTTGGTTTCTTTAATAAAAATGTTTTTCTGTATTTGTTCCAATTTTGTGCTAATCATTACACTCACTACTTATTTCATTACATAATTTTCAAATACGATAGGCTTTATTGGATCATTTAAAGTCTTGGAAAACAATTAGCCATCTGGAATAGTCTTTTTTTATTAATTGTTATAGGTATTAATGGACTGAAAATCCATGTGTCGCCGGTTCGATCCCGGCCCACACCACAGCGAAAGGCTTAGAGAAATCTAGGCCTTTTTGCGTTTTTGGACTTTTTGTAAGTTGTTTTAGTTTATCTACTATTACTAATAACCTCGTAATAAATTTCTTTTCGGGCTAACGCTCCGTTGCCACCTATTCCTTCAATAACCATGCGGTATTTGCCGGCTACATCGGTATTAAAGTATTTTAGTTTAAGCTTTCCTAACTCGTCTGAAGAAATTTCCGGGTTCCAGTAAACGGTAGATCTTAAATCTGGAGCCATGTCTTGTATCGAATCGTGATCCGGAGAATTAAAAGTGTTGCTATAGTTAAAGCCAGTGGTGGTAATGGTGGTGTTTCCTGGGGCATATAGAATGCTTAGAAGCGGGGTCTTGCGTGTGGTGAATATTAATAGTCTATTGTTGCCATAAGATGCGTAATTATGAGGCGAAGATAAAACTTCAACTCTCTCATAATCTGCAGGATTAGCACCTAATAAAAAGCCTCTAACTTCTTCGGGTTCTAGCTTCCAGCCATCTATCATAACGTCATAACGCATGTAATCGCCCATTACTTTGCCTATAAATACTGAAGAGAAAAATGGTGGTTTTTCCAAATCTTTTGCTGTGAAAATTTCGTCTGCCCGACCATGCTTTTTTACATAATGTTTTTCTTCATAAACTTCTTCCGCATTTATTACAACCTCTTCTATATTTACGAGTGTGTTGAGTAGGCCTTTTTTTATTTGTTCTTTAAAGTAAAGGTCACTTTGTTGGATATAATTCAATAAGTTTTTGTTTATATCGGCTATTTTATCGGGAGCATTTTTATTGATCCCGATTTCTTGTTCCGGAATTTGATCAATATGAATTTTAATGTTTCTCTTGTCTTTTATCGTTCGTGCCTGTACCAGAAATTTTGTGTTTTCGATAAATAGTAAGCTGTCGAATTTAAATTTTCCATCTCGGTCGCTCGTTACTGTAAGCACATCTAATCCCCCGCCTGATTTTACTAAGGTTACCTTCCCACCTGAAACTGGTTTTCCGCTATTTAAAATTTTTCCGCTGATTGTAAGTGTTTTTTCTGCAGAAAATGTGTTTTTTATAAAATTATTCTCAAGTATTGATTTCCACGGGATGTGCCTTACTTGCTGAGTTAATAGTAGAAGATCTCTGTCTTCTTCATTATTCAGAAAATGATTAGGTGTTTGTATATAGTCTTTAATATCTGAATTTAATAGAAAAGATGTAAATATATTGGTTTCATTGTTGATGTCGGGTTGTACTATCGAAGTGTTGGTAACGCTTACAGAGAAACTTCCATTGATAGGTGTTTTGTCTTGATTCGCCTCAATATTAAGTTCTACAGGAGAACGCAACGAGTAGTTTGTTTTTAATCCTTTAATCTCTAAATCAATTTTATCTTTTTCACTGTCATTAAAAATATATCGTTCACTTAATAGAAGGTTTTTTGATGATAATAAACTTGCCTGGATTATGCCTGACGGAATATTTAAAGAAGATAAAGGGATGTCTATAACCTGTTTTTGAGGAATAAGTTTATGCGTAAAGTATACTTCTCCATTTCGTTGTCCAATTATGGATATTTCTTCTTTATTAACTAAATCGCTGGTTAATGTTAATCTCAATACATTTTCATTAGAAGCAGTTTTTCTGAGTGTTAAACTATATCCACTTTCTGATGTTTGAGGGAGAGTGAATTCTTTTTGCTGACCAGTATTTAACTTTATAATTGCTTTTTGTATATTGGTAGTAGATGGATTAACAGTGAAATAACCCAATCCTAAAGCGTTTGTAGAAAAATCTATATGGTTCCCCTCAGTAACTAACACACCGTTAACAGCTACCCCTTTTCTGTCGGCATTAATTACTTTTATGGCAACTTTTGTAGGAATGTTTTTAATGATTTTACCACCTTCGGGGAAAAAGTGCACATCAAAATCAGTTGAGTTGTTTATAGCAGAGATGTTTTTTACAACTTTTTTGTTTTGCTCTATTTCTAATGTAGCAACTACTGTTAGAGCTCCTTTGTTGTCATAATCTGACGGTCTGGGAAAATTTATCAATACTTGTCCGGATTCATCTGTTACGTTACGTTTAAGTGTAATACTTTTACTTTCAGATTGAACCTTAAAGTTTACTGTTTTATTTTTATAGGGTTGATTGTTTTCGTCTGTAAATTGTATAAGACCATTTATTTTTGATTTCTCGTCTGTAGACCCAAAATCGAAGTTACTATTTACAAAAACTTTATTATTAAGTGCACTTCCAACAGATATGGTTTTATCGAAAAAATATTCTTCCCCGGCATTGCGCATCCATTGCGTATAAGCTCTAACTCTATAATTGCCTTCCGGAATAGTGTCTGCTAAAGGAAAGTCGCCCCACGACACGCCGTTTTCTATTGGAAGTTTTAAGGTTTGGATACGGTTATTTTCCCTGATAAGATCAACATACAGAATACTACTTTTATCGGTAGGATTTAAAGAATGTTCATCTAAGATATAGGCTTTAAACCAGAGATTATCGCCGGCGGTATAAAAAGGTTTGTCTAAATGTAGGTGTACTTTTTCTTGTTGGTTGGTACTGGAAATTAAAGATAATTTAGAAAGCAACTGAGCGAACTCATCTTTATAAGGCATATTGCCAGCTATTATGACCATTAAAACTGGAATAGCAAGTAGGTATAATAA
The DNA here is from genome assembly GCA_964583395.1 of uncultured Pedobacter sp. Lineage (GTDB taxonomy): Bacteria > Bacteroidota > Bacteroidia > Sphingobacteriales > Sphingobacteriaceae > Pedobacter. The sequence continues at coordinate 5,367 of CAZOVM010000012.1, forward strand.
TTTCTTAATCATATCTATAAGTATAAACTAAGATAATGATTTATAGATTGATAAGCAATTTTTTTAATTTGAAAAAAGAGTTCTTCGATATAAGTAATATCTATTTAAATGTGTCAAGTGTTATTTTCTTTTTAATATTTATATAACCCGGATATTTAAAAGAACCTTTCCCTAGTCGAAAAGTAGGTTTTAATTTAATTGTTAGCTCACCCAGTTCTTTATTACTTTCATTGGTTTTGATAGTTTCTAATACTTTATCGAGTAGAGCTTTATTAGAAACCAATCCGTAGATATTACTATTTATTTGTACAGGTACTACTGCCTTTTGTCCCGGTGCTACTTCAAAAGGAGTGTTTACCAATCCGTTTGCCAATTCCTGATTTTCGAGTAAAATAATGTATTCAAACTCATTTACAGCTGCTGTATTACTGCCAGGGTTGGTTACTTCTAAATCTACAATCGTTTTGAGTGGGATGTTTTTACTTAGAAGACCTATAGCTACCCCGGGTAAGTCGTTTAATTGTAGTTCTTTGCGTTCAAAAATTCGTTTTACATCGGTTCCGGCAACTTGTAGTTCTTTAATGCTGACAACTTTATATGTGCATTTTTCTAATGCCTTAATTTGTTTGGCCTGATTGTTTACACCGCATGAAGAAAAGAAAATGAATGCAGTTAAAAACAGGTATTTTAAAAATGAAATTTTTATCATACACTAAATAACGAAAATTAAATAAAAAAGTTATTTATAGTGATTAATTAACGTGGATTTCGTATTATTACGATATATTCGTATTATGGAAAAATTAACATCGCAAGAAGAGGAGGCTATGCAGGCAGTTTGGCAATTTGGACCGGGGTTTATAAAAGATTTCATGGAGTTGATGGAGCAACCTAAACCGCCTTATACAACTTTGGCATCTACTGTGAAAAATTTAGAGAGGAAAGGATTTGTTAAGAGTGAAAAATTTGCAAATGCCTGGCGTTACAGTGCAAAAGTAAAAGAACACGATTATAAAAAGCGCTTTATGAATGGGTTTGTAAATGATTATTTTCATAGTTCTTATAAAGATTTAGTGACTTTTTTTGCGAAGGATAATAAAATAAGTGCGGAGGAACTAAAAGAAATTATTCATCTTATCGAAAACCCTAAAGAATAGTTTAATGTCAGAACTGCTTCTCTTCTTGTTTAAGGCAAATGCATCTTTATTGCTATTTTGTGCAGCTTATTATTTGCTGTTAAGAAGGTTGACATTTTATGTTCTGAACAGAGTATTTTTATTGGTTGGTATTCTATTTTCTTCAATTTACCCTTTTATTGACTTTTCTGTTTTCTTTAATCGTGAACCCATCGTGATTTCTATTGGCACATTTACTCCAGCAATTGAAGAGGTTGTTGAGCATGTAAGTACTTTTAATTACGAAATGGTTTTATTTCTGATATTTTGGCTAGGGGTAGGTTTTATGACTTTGCGTCTTTTTATCCGATTTTTATCGCTCTATCGTGTTCATAGAGGCTCTGTAGGCGGGTATGTTAATAATTTTCCGGTTAGAATTTTACATCAAAATATTGGGCCTTTTTCTTTTGGAAAGAATATATATATTAATCCATTGATGCACCATTCGGATGAATTAGAAGCGGTGCTGGCTCATGAAAGCATCCATGTTAAACAATGGCATACGGTTGATATTTTGCTCGCTGAGTTCAACGTTGTACTTTACTGGTTTAATCCAGGTGTATGGCTTATGCGGAAAGCCGTTAAGGAAAATATAGAGTTTATTACTGACAAACAAGTTTTAAAAAAAGGAGCTGATAGAAAAACATATCAATACAGCATGCTTAGAGCAGCAAGTAGAATTCAGGCAACTATTTTAACGAACCATTTTAACCTAATAAATATAAAACAACGCATTATAATGATGAATAGAAAACATTCATCAGTGTATCAACTGATGCGTTATATGTTTATTTTACCGGGCGTGTTTACAATTGTTTTGATATTTTCAGTTGTTAAGGCAACAATAGCTCTACCCGAAATAAAATCTTTATCCTTAAATAAAGAAGTTTCTGTTCTTAATGTCCCTTTTAATGTATTGCCTGAACCCTTGAATACAAAGGGTGTAGATTTTATAAAGAAGCAAAAGACGGATAATGAAAATAAATATTTATCCAAAGATTCTGTAAGTCAGATTCCTAATGTGAACATAACTATTAGACCTATAGATACTGCTTTAGATTTGTCTCATGAAGTTAAGAGTAGGAATACTGAAAATGGGCGTATATCTTTTGTCAGTTTGGATGATGTGGGTAATTTGAATGAATCGTCGGTAAAATTGATTTTTGATGATCAAGAAAAAAAAATAAAAGCGGTTATAGATCGAACTTCTGAAACTTCTTTTAAATCAAATACAGGTTCTCCTAAATTTTTTATTAACGGAAAAAATGTTCCGGCCGAAATGGTAGATGCTTTGAAATCATCTGATGTGCATTGGGTGCAAATGAAGAAAGGTGATTTAGATGGGTATGCAGAGATGCACGTATACACCAAATCTTAGTAGCTGAATGTTGCCTTAAGCATTATTATTCTTCCAGGTATAGTATAAGCTGTAGATGTGTAACTGTTGGCCGATAGGTAAATGGCTTCGTATCTTTTTATATTCGTAATATTTGTAACAGCCAACTCAAAATCTGTTTTTAATTTGTTGATTTTAACTCTAGTATTTACATCTGCAAAGAAATAATTCAAACTTATCTGTTTTGACTGACGAGTGTTAATATGATTTGCCGACAATGTTAGAAAAACATTGTTCATAAATGTTGATGTAGCTGAAAACTCTTGTTTTAATTGTTCGAATTTGGGTGTATTAATTTCTTTTTCAGTTTTAGTTTTCGAATCTATATAATTCGAATTATAATTGAAATTTATATGAGGTGTTATCTTTGTTGTTAAGCCTGCTTTATAATTGGTTATTATATTTTGAATCGGGAATAATGTATGGTTTTGCAATTGATTGCTGTTGTTTTTTGTGATACTTACACTTCCTGTTAATATAGTTCGTAAAGGAAACCAGTATTTACTTGTGTTAATACCTAAGGAGTAATTGTATGTATTATTTTCAAGTGGCAGTAAAATTCGTTGCTGCAGGTTATTGCTGATTGTTGCTGCTGCAATTGTATTGGAGTAAGTGTTGGTGTAGACGGCCTGTATATTAAAAAAGAATAAGGTAATAGCTTTTTTATAGTTAAAATTCAGAATGGCAGAATTGGTTTGTTGTTCAGGTAAAACTGTATTGTTCGCAATTAAATTTCTGTAATTTGTTAATATTATTCCTTTATATATATCGTTAATGTTGCCTATAGTGTTTTCTAATCCGTAGGAAAAATTCACAAAATGCTCTGTTCCTGTATCATATCTTAGAGCAATACGAGGGTTTAGAAAATTTCGTACTAAATTACCTTTGTAATTATGGTATTCATCGTTGTAGTAAAATCGTTGATGATTGAAAGGCAAATACAATGTTGATGTTAATTTTTGACTCTTATATTCAAAAATACCTTCTGTATAAGCAGTAAATTTTAACCAATTTAAATCGTTAGCGGTGTTAATTTGTGGAGAAGTTAACATTTCATTTTGTTGCCGTAGCATCAGTTCAGTTTGCATTTGTTGCTGGTTAAGCTTAAATCCTGCTTTATATGTTTGAGATATTTTGCCGGATTGAAACCTCATAGAAGCGTAATTGTTTGTAAACCATGTTGGTACATTTACGTGTTGAAAAGCTGCAGAATAGGGGATGTTATTATTAAGTTGTGGGATTAAAATTCCTGGGCTGATAGACAAGTTTTCTGGTTGATTAACTCGATTAATGTAAGCGTAAAAATTAATTATTTTACCTGATTTCAATGTGCTAAGAAGATTTAGCTCATTTGAAATATCAAAGTTTTTATTTTGGAGTTCCTGATTCAAAAAAACTCCATTGGCAATCATGGTGTTTTTTTGTTGTATAGGGTTAAAATCTGTAATGAATATATTGTTGAAGTAGTTTTTATCCTTGTTAAGATTCAAAGTAATCTGAGTACGAAATTGAATAGGTTTTGTTATGTTTTGTTGATCTTCAATGAAATGGAAAGTGTTTTCAGGTAAATATATACTATTCGTTTTGGCATAATTTTTTGATTGTTTGTCTGTCATATACCAAGCGTTTGTTTTTAATTGCAGATCATTTTTTAGATTGAAAAGATTATTTACATTAATTAATCCCGCTCGATTAAATAAGTGTCTCTTTTGAGGAATATCGGGGTTCCCGACAGATCCAACTGAAAGTAGCGGAAAAGGTTTATTGTTTTCTATTCTATTTAAATAATCATTCAGATTGTGTGCGGTTAAATCTTGAGAGGGGTCTATCCCTATATTATTGGTTTTGAGATAATTTATACCCTTATATTTCTTTCCAAAGAACATGATGCTGCCGTTTTCGTCAAATCGATCTGGAATTCCTCCTCCAAGACTAATGGAGCCTACTGGTTTTAATTTAGCTTTATCACTTATTGTAATATTAATTGCCACATTGTCGCTGTGTGTTTTTCCTCGTAGCATTTTTATAGGTTGGTCTTTTTCGATAACCTGTATAAATTCGACAGCATCTTTTGGGATAGATCTGGTGGCAATATTGTATTTGTCATCTAATAAGTTGTCACCATCGATGTAAAAATTAGAGATGTTTTTACCGTTATAGGATATTTTTCCATTTTCTGCTACCTCAATGCCTGGCATGTTTTTTAACACGTCGCCTATCACTCTATCTTGTTTGTTGGCGAAATCGGCTGCTCGATATGTTAATGTATCTCTATTAAATTTTACTATGGGTTTGTTACGTATTACAACATCTTGTATGTTAATTGCTGACTCTTCTATGTAGATGTTGTAATTTGTAATGCTTTCTAAAATTTGTGTAGTTGATTTTTTAAACCCCAGCATATTTACCTCTAGTATTCGGCCTTTTTCAATTGAATTTCCCGATAGTTTAAATGATCCGTTTTGAGTGGTTGTAGTATAAGAAATAATACTTCCATCATTGTTTTTTAAAATAATTGATGCAGAAGATATAGGTTTGGAGTCCTTACTTTTAACAAAACCCGTATATATAACTTGAGCTCTTATAAATAAAGGACATACAATTAAGAGTAAGAAAATTATACGGGTTTTCATGGCTCTAGCTCGATGGGGTTGTTGAGCGAATTTTTAATTTGTTTTTGAGGAGTGGTGGTGGGAGCAATTTTCATATTTGCAATAGAGCCAGACAATGCTGCATTAATAAATCCCATAGGATCACTTTGGGCAACTTCTCTAAGTTTCATGAGTTCTTTTAAGGTGGTTTTTATTCTTTTTTGTGGTAATTCAATCACTACTGCATTTGTGCTTTCAGGAGGTAATACTTCTCCTAAAAGCATTTTAGGCTCAGCGGGTTTAAAAGAGTTTTCTGCCAATTCTAATTCTTCAAATTTGAATATCACTTCTTTTTTATCATCATAGGCTTCTATAATTAGTCCAGGTAAACCTTGAAGTTTCCAAGGGCCGCTTCTAAATGGAAGATCCAAGCAAAACCATGCAGTATATTGCCGACCTTTAAAAGTTGTAGTTGCTTTTTGAGTTTTGAGTCCAGAGATGGTTAAGGTGTCAGAAGATATTTTCCAGTCGATGGTTGGAATTTTGTCGTCAATGAGGTAGTTGTTTACAAGATAATGTTTGGTAATCATTTTATTCTCGTCATGAAACATGAATATTTCTGATGTAGTTCCTCCTTTAGTAGGTGCTCTTACTGTAAACCCACCTTCTCGCAATGCATTGTTGTTTTTTACTTGCTCTTCAATACTTTTTGTTTGTTTTTGAAATTCGGTTACACGGTCTATACTTGTAAATAAACTAGCTTTATTACCCACCAATACCATCATATTCTCTGTATATGGTTTTTCTCTGTTATTGGTGTCGTTTACGTGTATAAAAGCATAACTTATCTTGGCTCGAATAGTATCTGGTTTTTGCGCAAAGGTTTTAAAACCTAGAAAAATTAGAGGAAAAATTATTAAAAGTTTCATGTTTAATTTACTTGGGTTAGGTGTTTTAATTACGATATTATTGTAAATGTACGAAATATTCGTAATGTTATGATTCTTACGTAAAATTTAACAATTTTTAACAATTGAAAATGCATAATAATGCTTCTTGAAGATGTATTAAAAGGGGGGATCTCTGTTAGAGAAAACTTTGTTATTGATAGATAATAAAGTTTTTAAGTAGACCCAGTATATAAACTTTAATTATATAAGATACATTTTTTCTTGAAAACGTGGAGATATAAAGTTCATTTTTTAGACATTTTAGCTATCCATGATTTCTTGATTTGCTGTTAAAAACTTTACATTTTTAGGTTTTGACATTCGTTTTACTACCGTATATTTGTAGATAAGCGATTTACTAATTAGAGTTTTCTGTGACTTATTCATAGAAATTTGGTAAATTATCCTCAAATTCTACACACAATGGCAGAAGTAATATACAACGACGATAGTATTAAATCTTTAGACTGGAAAGAGCACATTCGCTTAAGGCCAGGTATGTATATTGGCAAGCTGGGCGATGGTTCGGCGCAAGACGATGGTATTTACGTTTTGCTGAAAGAAATTGTAGATAACTCTATTGATGAGTTTGTAATGGGGTCGGGAAAAACAATTGATATTACTTTGTCTGAGCAAAAAGTAAACATCAGAGATTATGGTCGTGGAATACCATTGGGTAAAGTTATTGATTGCGTAAGCAAGATAAATACCGGAGGTAAATACGATAGCAATGCTTTCCAAAAATCTGTTGGATTAAACGGGGTGGGTACAAAGGCTGTAAATGCATTGTCTACTTTCTTTTCGGTACAGAGCTATCGTGAAGGTAAAACAAAAAAAGTAGAATTTAGTAAGGGTGTTATTACAGAAGAGCAACCCGTTATTGATACTACGCAGCGTAATGGTACGGCGATTACATTTTATCCAGATGAAAGTATCTTCAGAAATTATCACTTTATACCTGACTTTGTAGAGTCTATGATTTGGAACTATGTGTTCTTAAATACAGGCTTGACTATTAATTTTAATAATCAGAAGTATTTTTCGGAGCGTGGATTATACGATTTGTTGAATAAAGTAGCCGATGTAGAAAATATTCGTTATCCAATTATACATTTAAAAGGAAATGATATTGAGATAGCGTTAACACATGGTCAACAGTACGGAGAAGACTACCATTCTTTTGTAAATGGACAACATACCACACAAGGAGGAACCCATCAAGCGGCGTTTAGAGAGGCTTTAGTTAAAACCATCAGGGAGTTCTATAAAAAAGAATTTGATGCGTCAGATATTAGATCGTCGGTAATTGCAGCTATTTCTGTTCGTGTTCAGGAACCAGTTTTTGAATCGCAGACTAAGACCAAATTAGGCTCTCAGAATATGGGCCCAGAAGGACCATCAGTGAGAACATTTGTCAATGATTTTCTTAAGAAAGAATTAGATGATTACTTGCACAAGCACCCAGATGTTGCCGATGCATTGCTGAAAAGAATTCTTCAATCTGAAAGAGAACGCAAAGATATTGCAGGTATAAAGAAGTTAGCTAATGATCGGGCTAAAAAAGCTTCTTTACACAATAAAAAGCTAAGAGATTGTAAAGTTAAATTTAATAGTAATCACGAAAAAAGATACGATACTACTTTGTTTATAACCGAGGGAGATTCAGCTTCTGGTTCTATTACCAAGTCGCGTGACGTAGATTGTCAGGCTGTATTTAGTTTAAAAGGAAAGCCTCTGAACTGTTTTGAGTTGACAAAAAAGGTAGTGTATGAAAATGAAGAATTTAATTTATTGCAACACGCTTTAAATATTGAAGATGGTTTAGAAGGATTACATTATAACAACATAGTGATTGCTACCGATGCCGATGTGGATGGAATGCATATTCGTTTGTTAATGATGACTTTCTTTTTACAGTTTTTTCCGGATTTAGTACGTGCCGGCCATGTATATATTCTTCAAACTCCCTTATTTCGAGTTAGAAATAAAAAAGAGACTATTTATTGTTATAGTGATGAAGAGCGTAAAAATGCAATAGCTAAATTAGGAAATAAGCCAGAAATTACCCGATTTAAAGGATTGGGAGAGATATCTCCTGATGAATTTGGGCTATTTATTGGTAAAGATATTCGCTTAGATCCCGTTATTTTAAAAGAACAAACGATAAAGAATCTTTTAGAGTATTATATGGGCAAGAATACCCCAGATCGTCAACAACATATTATCAGAAACTTGAGAGTTGAGAAAGATGAAGTGGAGGGGTTAGATGAATTGGATACTACCGAAGCGGTAATAGATGCTGTAGAAGAGGTAGCTTAATCTGGATGAAGTTTTTCATGTCAGCTAGAGAAATTATCTGCATAATTAGTGTGTAATTATAAAGCGCAAAGACGACACCAAATTATGCAGAAGTAATACGAAAATTATATCACTATTTAAGTATTTGAACTTTCTTCGGGGTGCTGCGGAGGTAGCGTTTTTACATCTTTTTCTACAACTACTGTTTTTAAATGAACAGCATATTTTGTTGGTTTAATGCCGCCATCCATTTTCTCGGCATACGCTTGTGTAAACTCTGCTCCAAAATAGAGAATAACAGAAGTGTAATAAATCCATAAGAGAATAACAACTACCGATCCTGCCGCTCCAAATGCCGATCCCGGATCTCCTTTTTCGATATAAATTCCGATTAAATATTTACCAATAGAAAATAATATAGCTGTAAAAACAGCACCTATAATAGCTGTTTTCCATTTTAATATTACATCTGGTAGTACTTTAAAAATGATCGTAAAAATGGCTGTTACTACTAATAACGTAAGTCCGTTGTTTATAAGTAATATGAGTACCGAGTTCATTTCCGGTAATACACGACCCAGTCTTTCACCCAATCCTAATACGATACTGTTTACAATTAAGGTTACAAGTAATAGAAAGCCAAGTGAAACAATTAATGAAAAGGAGATGAGTCTGTTAATAATCATTTTAATCCATCCTTTTTTAGGTATAGCCTTTACTCTCCAGATCAGATTTATGCTATCTTGAATTTCTATAAATATGGTCGTCGACCCAGCAATTAACAATATTATTCCAATAACCAATGCAAAACTACTTTTTCCAGATAAGCTGGCATTCGCAACCAATCCTTCTATAGCTTTAGCACCGTTTTCACCTATTAATTCATTAATTTCTCCAAAAAGCTGTTGTTGCACGTAAAGGTTTTCACCGTAGAATATTCCTGCTGCAGAAATAATAATTATAATTAAAGGAGTAATGGAAAATAAGGTATAGTATGCTAAGGCGGCACTCAGCTTCATTATCTTGTCTTCGCTAAAACCTTTTAGTGCGGCTAATAGCAATTCCCATGTTGTAGTGAAAAATGATTTAAAGTTGTTCATGCTTCTAAAACGGATAACCTATTCCAATGTTTAAAATTAAATTATCTCGACGCCATTGCTTGTTCCCAAAATCGATATCTTTCAATACCCACCTTTGACCTGGTGCCAGAGAAGGAACCCGAAAAGGCATTGCTAAATCAAATCGTACAACAAATATTTGTGCATCAACTCTTAACCCTGCGCCGCCGCCAACGGCTATTTCATCGAGCATTTTATTGCCTTTAAAGCCAGAGCCTGGACGAAGAGGATCTTCTTTTCGTAACCATATATTCCCCGCATCAGCAAATAAAGCCCCATGTAATACACTTACAATTTTGAAACGTAATTCAGAATTAAGCATTATTTTTATATCTCCTCCTTGATCAGTATATCGTTGGGTAGTTGGAATTTGATAACTCCCGGGACCTAAAGAACGGGCAGGAAAAGCTCTTATATCATTACTTCCGCCTCCAAAAAATTGGCGTACAAAAGGAAGAGAAGTACTATTCCCATAAGCATATCCATAACCGGCAGTTAATCTATTTGCCCAAGTAAGACCAGAGTTTATTTTGTGATAATTTCTCAAATCAGCTTCTACTCTTACAAATTGAGACAAAGATGTATTTAAAATTTGTTTCTCTCCTAAAGAGTTGGTTGTTGCTAAAAGTCCTATTAAATTACCCGATGTTTCTAAACTGCCGTTAAAGAAGATATTATTTCTTCTAGCTGTATTTAGCTGATTATTGAAGTTGAAGTTATAATTACTTCCAACTATAAATACTTTTTGAAGATTAGTCTCTAAACCAGGAAACATAGCAATATTATCTCTATAGCTTTGTTTTGTCGTGTCTGGAGGTAATACGTAGGTTATAGATATCGGATTAAAAATATGTTCTTTATAAATGCTTTCCTTCCAATTATATCCAATTTCGGATTTTATAGAATTCAGCGAGTAGAAATTCCCTCTTTTAATAGTTTGATAAGCTAATGATATGTTGGTTTTTGGGATGAATGCACTTGTGCTGTTAACCTTTAAAAACGGAACCACAAATCTAGGGAATGATAATTTGGCTTCGGCCGAGAAAGAAACAGAATTTATTTTTTGTCCCTGATTACCGCCTACCTGAGTTTCAAATCCGCCACTGGCACTAACATTTAGTTGTTCGGCACCTCTAAAAATATTTCGGAATAATTGGTTTATTCTTACTTCAGAACCAACAAAATTATTTGATTTATTGGTTACTGTAGTTTGAAAGCTCAATGAATTTCTTTTTAAGGGCGTTAAATAGTAATTTAAATTTAGTTGATTACTTTTAAATGTGTCTACAGGTATGAAATCTGCTTTCACGTATTTAAACATACCTACGTTGACCATTCTGTTTAAAGATAGATTGTGATCTTTTCTATTGTAAAGTTCTCCTTTTGTGAAAAAGTTTAATCGATCAAAAACTTGTGGTTTAAAGATTTTGTGCTCATCTACAATTTTAATTCCTTTATATTCTATGGGAGCCCATGACTTAATGATGCTGTCTCTTTGCAAAACATAATTAGGGTATACCGTGATGTCTTTAATTACATAAGGTTTTAATGCTTCATTCGGAGCTATAGGTTTTACAATGAGCTTTAGGTTTACTAAATTATTACCTATTGTACTATCAGCCTGAATTAATAAATAATCAGGATTAAAATAATAATATCCGTTTTCTTTTAAATCATTGTCGATGCGGATCCGCTCATTTTTATAATTTTCTAAATCATAAAACTGACCGGGTTTTAAAAGAGATTTATCTTTAAATTTTTGAATTAAAGCATTTATAGCAGTGCTATCTACAGGGAAATCTACTTTGTTAATTTTATACCTTATTCCCGTATTCGCGGTATATACAGCTTTCGTTTTTTTGTTTTTTGTTATCGTATCTCCGGTTACTTCGGCTTGCAGATAGCCTTTCCCTATTAAATTGCTTGTAAGAACATCATTGTTGAACTTTAACCGTACAGAGCTGGCAAGTACCGGGGGTTCGCCAACTTTATTTCTTAACCAATAACGGATTCCCTTATCTTTAGTAGGCTCACCTGCAAGATTGTACATCATCAACTTAAAAGGTATTCCTAATATTCTTTTATTTGGAGTAGGTCTGGTTTTACCTTCGAGCAGCTCTTTAATAGATTTTTCGTCTTTCACTCTGCCAGAACTATCAGGGTTAATTTTGATGGTTGCTCCAACATATAGGTTCTCGCCAGGCTTTAAACTTTTGGTTGTACTGCAGCCTGTAAATGCAAATGCAAAAAAACATAAAAAACTAAGCCTTATGACCAATTTATTTGAGGTTAAATAATATTTAGTTGAAGTTGTCATATTAGTTTTTATCGTCTTGTTTCTCTATTGATTTTAGTTCTCGCTCTACCCGCACTTTTCTTCTGTTAGGTTTTTTAAAAATCTCATTGAATCTATTATACTCTACTACTAAAGCAAAGCCTACACCCGTTTCTATAATCTGACCTTCAACAACGCCTTCCGTTTCGTTTCTTCGATAGAATCTTAGCCTATACTTGCCATCGGCAGACAGTAAATATTCTACGTTGATATTTCCGGCAATATTGCTCGATTTTTCGTTTGTTGGACGGGATCCTTCTAATCCGAAAGTGCTACCTACAGAAACAGTTAAACGATCATTTAAAAGTTTTTTAGAAAGACCTACTTCAAGATCGGTTCTGTTTTCAAGATTACCTGACGAATAATCCTCCGTAGAGTTTACACCGAGATTTATGTCAATGCCTTTTATTAAATCGGACGCAAGATTGTTTAATTGCTCTGTTAATAATTTACTTACACTTTGGCGGGCTATAGACGAGGTGCTGCTGCCGCCAGCTAAACTTTCGAACGGATTTTCTGATATGAATCTATTCAATGCTAATAGCGCAAATACTTGTTTGTTTAATTCGCTTTCATTGCTGTTTACTTGCTGTAATTTTGCGAATGCGGCAGATCCCACAGCTCCTGCACGTTCATCTTCAGGTAAATCTATTTTAAAAGCAATTGTAGGTTTCATTAATTCTCCTGTTAAGTATAAGAGAACCTGAAAAGGCATTTTTTGTTTATAGGTATTTCTTACCGATGCATCCATGGTTTCTACCTGATCGGCAACTAAATCTATTGCTGCGGCATTTACCTCATATAAGGCCGTAATATCAATATCAGCTGAAGTAGGCTCTCCGGTCCATACAATAGTTGATCCCTGTTGTATTTTAAATTCTTTACGCGCCAGTCCGCCTACCGATAAGTTATAAGATCCGTCAGATAAAGAATACCTTCCTGTTAAACTGGTTTTGCCGCTAGGGTCTATAGTAGCGTTTAAGCTTCCCTCTCCTTTTACTTTTAAGGCATCGCCGTTAGACGGATCGATAACAACATTCAATTCTGCCTCTTTGTCGATCTCAACATTTACACTCAAGTTCATGCCTTGCATTGGCGATCTCGTTAAACTGTCGACATTTAAGCCCGGCTTTCCGTTAAACGGAGGAGCATCTTCATCAATAAATTGCACAATTCCACTTTGTTCAATAATAGAAGGATCCTCAGAAGGTAAAGCAAAGAAAAATTTGGTACCTTCATTTACATTAATACTTCCATTAACATTTGGCTGATTTAAATTGCCAGTAACTTTCACATTGGAACTTAAATACACAGTACCGTAGATCAACTCATTGTCTTTTTCTGTAGAGTTCAGCGCTCTGAAGTTATCAGTTCTAAGATCTAGATTGAAGCTAAAGTCTTGGTAGTTCTTGGTAAGTATCTTGCCATTAACACGTGCAGTTTTATTTAAGCTATCAATTAATGTAAATTGATCAAAACTAATGCCTTCATTAGTAAAACTTATTTTCTCGTTAGCTGCTCTGAAATAAGAATTAACATATTTTATATTAAATCCAGCATTGTTAAATTGTAATGATCCTAAAATTTTCGGACTACTGGTTGTACCAGTAGCGCTAAACTGGCCGGAAATGGTGCCCGTTCCTTGTCTTATTTGTCCGCCCGATAAACTTTCTATTGATTTGACATCAATCTTATCTATATTAATTTTCAAATCTAATCCGCCAGATGGTTCAGTATAATAAAAACCGTTAACACGTGCTTCGTGAACGCCAGTTAGAGCGGCGTTTACTTCAAATGCATTACTCGTTTGATTATTCACTGCTATTCTTAAATTGCCAAGTGCATCTTTTTGATAGCGTAAAGCATCTATCGTTAAATTGGCGTTGAAAATAGGTTCGCTAGGTAATCCTTTTACTGATGCAGTGCCATTAATAATTCCCCCAACCAATGCACTGTCAGTTTCTGCAAAGCTTGTTAAAGTTTCTATATTAAAATCTTTAAGTGTAACGTTTAAAGGGGAGTTTGGTATAGTTCCTTCACTATTTATGCCTAATAGTTGCGTTCCTTGCGATAAGTTGAAATTATTTGCAAATATTCCTGACGCTCCGTAACTGATGTAGTTATCTGGATTAACATTCCACTTGTCGTAATTTAAAAGCAGCTTTTCGGGGTCTAAACTGAATTTGAAATCTTCGTTTTCTACGCTTAGTTTTCCACCTAAAACATATCTGTCTTTTCTTTGTCTATCTCTCAAAAATATATTAAGGTCGAGTATGTTGTTTAAAGCGCTTCCTTTTATTTCTGAGTTAAATAGTTGGACAGATGGGTTTTGCAATGCCTTAATGGTTAGATCGTAATTAAGCTGGTTGTTTGCATTGTTAAGCGTTAATCTTGTGCTATCAATTTTGAATTCTCCATATACAATTTGAGGTAACCATGCATTTAATTGCAAACTGTCTGCTTGAGTATCCAAAAATCCAGTAATCAGGCTCGATGAAAAGGTTGTTAATTCAGGAACAAAATCTTTTAATAGTTTAGAGTTGTAAATATTTACTGTAAATCGAATTTGCTGATCAGGAATAGTATCTACTACGGTACCAAATTTATAATACTTGTTTATTTGATTGGTAAATGCTTGACCAATTTTACTCAATTGATAATTGCCAAGAACAGTTGCTTGTAGAATTTCGGATTTCAAGGTTAATGAATCTCCATTGTCACTGGCAACAGACTTTACTTCTATTGTATCTATATTGATTAAGCGTCCTTCCTTTGCTATTTGGATGCCCGTGGCAAATACCTCTCCATTTAAATAATCAACATCTGCAGTTGCAACATCTGCTTTTATATTTCCAGTAATTTTAAATTCTGAATCGATGAAATTTAGGCTTTGAAGATCAATTTTAGTTAATTCTAAATCGGCCATTACTTGTGGATACTGTCCAGATAGATTGGCACTGGCAATTAGATCAAAATCTATATTCTCATCTGCGCTCGATCCTTTTACATCCAAACGTTGGTTGGCTATTTTTCCTTCTAGCGTTATATCTTTATAAGTATAATTATTGTATTGGGCACTTATAATTTGAGCATTTACATCGGCCACCGCATTTTTCATGTCAAACCCTTTACCCTGTGCAGTAGCTTTAACACTTAAAAGACCAAGGGTTGGTTCCTGTCCCAATAATTTTCCAGCATTGAAATTGATAAGGTCGAGCGTTGCGTTGTAGTTTTCGCCCGGACTCATTGCAGCGAGTACTTGCGCATTTCCTAAATCTGTTCTAATGGCTAAATTGGTGTTGAAATTATCTTTTGTACCTTTAAAATTTCCATTTACTGCGATAGTACTTGGCAAGGAAATATTTGCAGGAATGGTGCCTTTTGGTACAAGCGTATTGATATCTTGCTTACTGGTTTTGAATTTTTTAATTTGAAGATTTAAAAGCGTATTTTCCACATCAGGTAATCCTCTCGCATTTCCTGCAATATCTATTTCGGTATTTTGTAAACCTGCAACTTGTAATTTAGAAATATTAAAATTGTTCATATTTCCTCGAAGTGAGGCATTCACCGTTAGATTTAGGTTGCTATAATTAGGTGGAACGGCGTCAGAAAAATATGCGGCATCTTTCAAGCCAACTTTTGTGTCTTTAATTTGAAGGTCGAATTGTACGTTTTCCGGTCGTTTTGTTAAATCCTCTAATGAGTTATAAGTAATTTTTGCCTCGCTATTAATGATTGTATTAGGCGTGTTTAGAACAAAATTTTCTAAAGTTACACCTCTTGAGGTATAAGCTGCTTTGCCGGATAGTTTATTTAGTTTAAATCCGCTTTTATCGGCAAAAGAACCTCCTAAAACATTAATTTTAATGTCGTTATTAAGGTAAGAAAGATCTTCTGCTTTAAAATTTAGGTTGGAGATTTGTAAATGGTTAAAGTCTATTCCGGTAGGTAGTTTTGGCTCTGCTAAATTGTCGAACTGAATAGCATTATTCTCTAAATTTAGTTTCTTTAAGACCAAGCTTATGCTGGCAGCAATCGTATCATTGGTAACTGGTTTTGTGCTTTCCTGAAGTGGCACAGGCTTAAAAGAAAACTTAATTGTTGAATTTTTAAGTGCAGTTTCGTCTACCGCATACTTCATATTGGTTAAATCTGCATTCAGGTTTTTTATCAGAAATGTTTCCATATTAACCAATGCATATGTGTCAGATATTTGGTCGTTGAAATTTATATTGACCTTATTCAAAGAGAAGTTTTCTATTTCTATGGTTGGAAGTTGGCTTGCTGCAACTTCACTGCTATCAATATTGTTTTCTAAGTGTGCGGCTAATGTAGCTAATGGTTTTTGTTGCAGATAATCAACTTTTGAGTTGTTTAGAGCAATATTTTGAATTACAAACAACTGTTTATTGAGGTCAAAATCTTTAATTTTTGCATTAAGATCTCCTAAATTTAATCGTACATTATTGCCCGCCACATCATCTTGATAATGAATATTAATTCTTTTAAGAGAGAATTTGTTAATAGAAAATTTAAGTGTAGCGGTGGTGTCTTTATCAATTTCTTCTTGTGACTTTTTCTGATCAGACATGAAAGCTTCTGTCAGAAAGCTAAAGTTGAAGGTGGTGTCGGGTGCTATTCGGGTAACATTTGCACGAATGTTGTCTAATTCCAGATTGTTAATTTCTATCTGACTTTTTAAGAGTTTAAACAAGCTAATATCTACGGCAAACTTTTCAGCATATAGTAGTGTGTCTCCTTGAAGATCTTCGAGATAAAATTTATTCAGAACAACATCTTTAGGCAAGGCAATTTTAATGCTCTCGAGACTTACATGTGTCTTAGTTTTTTTCTTTATATAGGTTATAGCCCTGTCTTTAACGAAATTTTGTACAGCAGGGATGTTCAATGATAAAGCAATGATTACTAATAAAATAATCAATCCGCCTATCAGCCAAAGGGAAATTTTGAGCGCTTTACGTAAATATGTATTCAAACTTTATCTAGTTAAATTTGGTTTAACGATTTATAGATTATACAAATCGTAATTATCTTTAAGTTAACAAAAAAATATATGTATTGTTCTTTAATATTTATTAATTTTTTTTAGTATATTTATGAATGGTGGATAGAGAAATAAAGATTGTATTTCAATCTTATGAAAGAATAGAGCAGTTAGATGCTGCTACTCAAAAATTATGTAAGACTTCAGAAACAGCACTTCAAAATGCTTATGCTCCTTATTCCAGTTTTAGCGTAGGCACAGCTATTGAACTGGCTGATGGGACGATAGTTCAAGGAAGTAATCAAGAAAATGTTGCTTATCCGTCGGGTTTATGTGCAGAGCGGGTGGCTTTATTTGCAATTGGGGCAACTAATCCCAAAGCGGTTATAAAGAAGATGGTTATTACAGCCAGTACACCTAATTTTAAAATAATTAATCCGGTGACTTCATGCGGAGCCTGTTTGCAGGTGATGGCTGAGTTTGAGAAAAAGCAGAATGAGCCTATTCAGGTGTTGTTTTATTGTTTAGGAGGTGAAGTACTAAAAATAAATTCAGTAAAAGATTTGATGCCTTTTTCTTTTGTGGAAGAAAGACTCAGTAAATAATATCTGAGTTTAAATGAGCAAAATCTTTGTTTTGTGCACTTGCCGCCATTCCCCAATTACCAAACCAACCTATTTCAGGTGAGGCTTCGCTAAACGTAATACTATTTCCCAGAATTAAAGTTTTTTGAAATGTTAAACCTGGAGAAATATCTTTTTTATTGCAGGAGAATAGTGAAAAAACAAAAAGGATGAAAATTGCAAAATAGTTTTTCACTTGAAATAGGTCTAAAGTGTGAGTCAATAAAGATAATTATAATATTACACATCGCCGATGTTGTTTTGTGAAATAAATCTTCGGAAAAACTGCTCCAAATTGTATATTTACAGTTGCCTATAGTGTATTGTTAATGAGTGAAGAAATAGACGACCAATTAGATGAATCAACATCATCTGCAGATCAGGAGATTAAACATACGATTACCCCGATAACAGGTTTATATGAAAACTGGTTTCTCGATTACGCTTCGTATGTAATCCTGGATCGGGCTGTGCCTCATATTAATGATGGTTTAAAACCAGTACAGCGTAGAATTATGCATTCTCTAAAAGAGATGGATGATGGACGTTTTAATAAAGCAGCTAACGTTATTGGTAACACCATGAAATATCACCCACATGGGGATGCTTCAATTGGCGATGCCATGGTACAAATAGGACAGAAAGATTTGTTAATAGATTGTCAGGGAAACTGGGGAGATCCGGTTACTGGCGATAGTGCTGCAGCACCCAGATATATAGAAGCACGTTTGTCCAAATTTGCGGTTGATGTGGTGTTTAATCCGGATACTACAAAATGGCAGTTAAGCTACGATGGAAGAAATAACGAACCTGTAACACTTCCTGTTAAATTTCCTTTATTACTAGCGCAAGGTGCCGAAGGTATTGCCGTAGGTTTAGCAACTAAGGTAATGCCGCATAATTTTGTCGAATTACTGGATGCTTCTATCGCTTCTTTAAATGGTGATCGACCAAATATTGTTCCTGATTTTTTTACGGGTGGCATGGCTGATTTTTCTAATTACAATGAAGGAATGCGTGGCGGGAAAATCAGAGTAAGAGCAAAAATTACTGAAAAAGATAAAAAGACACTCGTAATTACTGAGATTCCGTTCTCTACTACCACAGGGTCGGTGATTGACAGTATCCTTTCGGCAAATGACAAAGGCAAAATTAAGATCAAGAAAATTGAAGATAATACAGCCGCCAATGTCGAAATTGTAATTCAATTAGCCCCTGGAATATCACCCGATGTAACCATCGATGCGTTATACGCATTTACAAATTGTGAAGTTTCTATTTCTCCTAATACTTGTATAATTAAGGATGATAAACCTCATTTTATGAGTGTTAATGATATCCTTATAGAAAATACAAAGCATACTAAATCACTATTAAAACAAGAACTAGAAATTAAACTGAATGAATTACAGGAAAAGATTTTCTTTAGTTCCCTATTAAAAATATTTATTCAGGAAGGAATGTATAAAAATCCTGAATACGAAAACTCAGGAAATTTTGAAACGGTTACCGATGTTTTACACCTGCTTTTTGCACCGTTTAAAGATCAGTTTTACAGAGCAATTGAACCGGAAGATTTTAAGAAATTAATTGATAAACCTATGAGCAGTATCACCCGCTTTGATGTTAAAAAAGCGGATGAACAAATGAAAAGCTTACAAGAAGATATTAAGGTTGTTAAGGGACATCTGAGAAATTTAACGGCCTATGCAATCGCCTGGTTTCAAAAATTAAAAGATAAATACAGTAAAGGAAGAGAGCGTAAAACAGAAATTCGTTTCTTCGATAGAGTAGAGGCTGCAAAAGTAGCATTGGCAAATGTAAAACTCTATATGAACCGGGAAGACGGATTTATAGGTACAGGCTTACGTAAGGATGAATTTGTAGCCGATTGTTCTGACTTAGACGAGATTATTGTTTTCAGAGAGGATGGTAAATGTATAATTACCAAAGTGGCAGACAAGACCTTTGTAGGTAAAGACATTATTCATGCACAGGTATTTAAGAAAAATGACGATCGTACCGTTTATAATATGATTTATAAAGACGGAGCTAGCGGAATTTCTTATATAAAACGCTTTTCTGTAATGGGCGTTACACGCGATAAAGAATACGATTTAACAAAAGGAACCAAAGGGTCTAAAGTGTTATATTTTACACCAAACCCTAATGGTGAAGCAGAGATAATCAATGTTCAACTAAGACCTCATAGCAAGCTTAAGAAGTTGCAGTTTGATATAGATTTTTCAGAAATTGCAATAAAAGGAAGAAACTCTATGGGAAATATAGTTTCTAAATATCCTGTTAAGAAAATTGTATTAAAATCGAAAGGTGTTTCTACTTTATCCGGATTGAAAATCTGGTATGACGATTTATTAAAGAGACTAAATGTAGACGGTAGAGGTACTTATCTTGGTGAGTTTGATGGTGATGATAAAATATTAATAGTACATGAAGACGGATGGTATGAATTAACTACTTTCGAGTTAAGTAATCATTTTGATGCCGGAATGGTTGTAATGCAAAAATTTAATCCGGAAAAAATCTTCGGATTGGTGCATTACGATGCAAAAGCCAAAAACTATTTTGTAAAGCGTTTTGTATTTGAACTTCAGCCTGTAGGTAAAGAAGTTAAAGTCATAAGCGAAGAGCAAGGGTCTAAAATGATGTTTATTACTGCCGATCCGGAAGCAGTAATAGAAATAGATGTAGAGAAAGGTAAAACCAAAACACCAGAAACGCTTCAGGTGAATTTAGCAGAGTTAATAGATGTTAAAGGGTTAAAGGCAAATGGGAATAGACTTAGTCAGCATTCTATTCAGGAAATTCGTTTAATTGATACACCGGAAGTCTTGGCTGAAGAAAAATCTTCGAAGGAAGAGAAAGTAGAAGAGGTTAATGATGATGAAGCTGGAGAAGAAAATACGGCTGCAGTGGAGAATGAAAAAGTTGTAAATCATGTTGCATCTAAAGTAGAGGAGAAAGTTGTAGAAGTTGAGAAAGAAACTTTACCCGTTAAATCAAAAATAGAGGAGGATAAAGCTTCAGAAGAAAAGACAGAAATTAAAAAGCCCGAAATTAAGCCGAAAAGCATTGATCTGGAGATTACCAATCCCAATGATATAGATATCGATGATAAAGGTCAGATGGGGTTGTTCTAGAAAACAAGTATGAAAAAAGTAGCAATATTCACTTTTTTATTATTTGCTATTAAAATAATAAATGCTCAGACAATTATTCCGACAGCAAATAGCGCCACATTAAAGTTTGTAGAATTATACAATGCGTTAAAGTTTGAAGAATTGTATGCGCAGTTAGCGCCAAATTTTAAGCAGTTTGTTTCTCAGGAACAAGTAACGGCTCTTTTAAAGGAGCAGGTTAAAGCAACAGGTAATATCTTAAGTTCTAAAATTATATTGCTAGATAAAAATAGAGTTACTTATTTCTTGGATGGTGAGAAGCAAGATTTTATTATTCAATTTAACTTAACGGGTGGATTAATAGATGGTCTTTTTGTAACAACCGAAACAACTGTTAAAGACCCTATTTCATTCAAACTTAAGGGAACATTAAAGACATCTAACCCTTTAACAAATGTTTTGGATAAAAAAATAGATAGCGTTATAAAATCGTTTCAAGAACATACATCTTTAAATGGTTTGTCTATTGGCTACTTAAATAATGAAAAAGAATATTTTTACAGTTATGGCAACGCTATAAGAGGAATGGAAGCATTGCCTAATAGCCAATCTGTTTTTGACGTAGGATCTATTACAAAGACATTTACTGCATATATTCTTGCTGCGTTAGCTACAGAAAACAAATTGAGCTTGGATGCTAAATTAAGTGCCTATTTTCCTGATTTGGCAAGTGATGTAGCTTCAATTACATTAACACAATTGGCGAACCATACTTCGGGATTGCCTAATATGGGACCTCCACCTCTAAAAAGAGCTTCAGGAAGAGATCCTCATGAGCAATTTAGTTATGAAGATATGATAAACTACCTCAGTATGGTTCAGCTAGAAACTGCTCCTGGATCTAGGTTTTTATATAGTAATTTAGGGTTCGGGGTACTGGGAAATATATTAGAGAGAGCAGGGGAGATGAGTTATGAGCAATTGGTTAATAAATATATTATTACTCCCAATGAATTGAAGAATACTTTTCTTAAAGGTCAGCTTAACACGGAAAACAAAACCCTGGGCGTTGGTAAAACAGGAAATGATCAAGATTATATTCAGTTATCGGCTTATGCTGCCGCCGGAAATATTAAATCAACAACAGAAGATTTACTAAAATATTCTAAATTGTTTTTAAGTGAAGGTTCGGTTGCAAAGCTGTCCACTAAATTGACTTTTCAACCTGCTCAAGGTAACAAAGTTGCTTTAGGCTGGATAATACTTCCAGTTAGCAATAAAGAATTATTATTTCACAATGGGTCGGTCATCGGATATAATTCATTTTTAGCAATAGATCCTATAAGCAAAAAGGTATTGGTATTACTCGCTAATTCAAATGCGGATATGACTTTGCTCGGCGTGTCATTAATGGATATTCTTTTAAACACCCCTTCTTAATTTCTCCTGAAATTCTTTAACGAATTTGTTTAGCTTAGGTTCAATTACAAACGAGCAATACGGTTGATAAGGATTATTGTTGTAATAGTTCTGGTGCTCTGGTTCGGCAGGGTAAAACGTAGTAGCTTCTGTGATTTCCGTAACTATAGGGCTGTTAAAAATTGCCTGATCAGTTAGCTCTTGCTTCATTTGTTCGGCTATTTCTCTTTGCTCGTCGTTTAAGTAAAATATAACTGATCTATATTGTGTGCCTCTGTCGTTGCCTTGTCGGTTCAAAGTGGTCGGATCGTGGGTTTTAAAGAATATTAAAACCAATTCTTCGAATGAAATTTTAATTTCATCGTATTCAATTTTGATAACCTCAGCATGTCCGGTGTCACCATTACAAATATCTTTATATGTTGGGTTAAGCTTGTGACCGCCGGCATAACCAGAAATTACCTTACTTACCCCATTTAATTGTTGAAATACGGCTTCTGTACACCAAAAACATCCACCCCCAAATATTGCTGTCTGCATAGATATTAAACGTTTAATTTAAAAGAATGTTTTAGTACTATAGACTGTCAGACTGCATCTTTTTAAGGGTTTCAATATATTTACTCGGATTTCTATTTTCATCTTTTGAAGCACTTATTGCTTTATTCTCCATCTCCATAGCTTCTGTTTTAGAGCCAAGTCTATATAAAATTAAAGCCAACGTGTCATAGTGTATAGATCTTGGATTAATTTCTATGGCTTTTTCCATCCAAATTCTTGCGTGTTCCAGATGTACTTTATTAAGTGTACCGGTTTTGTATACTTCCGACGCATATTTATTGAGCTCCGAGCCTGCGCTAGACGGTATAACTGCATATAATTTATTCGTTGTGGTAACTTTTCCGCCTGCTTTTACAAGCTTATCAAACTCTTCGTTTGAAACATTTTTTGACCTTAAACTATCTGCCTCACGTTGTGTGATGAAATCAATTTCAGGATTATTTCTTTTTTCTTGAGCAACTACTTGTGCGAGTCTGTTTTCTGCTTCAGACTTTACCTCATCTATATCCTTATATAATATATAGGTGTCTACATATTTAAATACTTCTCGTAAATAATTTGCAGTGTCCTGAACTGCAAATCTATAAGCTAATATGCGATAATTCGCATTTTTAATTCCCTGCGATGGGTTGCTGTGCCAAGTGGATTTTATGAAATCGGCAGTGTAAATAGCTCTTGCAGTGTTTTTTTCTTTGATTGCAGAGTTCATGCTATTGTTTATGATAGCATTGTTAATTGCAACTCTTTTTTCCGATGATTCGAATCGATAAATACTGTCAATTATTTTAGGATTTGAATAAGCCAACCTATAAGCTCTGCTATCTAAATATGGGCCGTTTTCTAGAATGAATAATACTGTCTTATAATCGTTGAAATCTTCTCTTTTAAGATTTTTCGAAAAAACATCCAAAATATCTGTATTATCGTGAATACCAAGACCTTTTCTTTTTTCTATTAAATTATCAATCAGTAGTTTATTTGTCGGATTTTCAATTATTTCATTTTTAAGCTCTGTTAAAGTAGGAGATTTACTTTTATTTACAGCGTTTTGCATAGCTTTTCCATAATTTCCTATCGAAGCTTGCCTAGCAGAAAACGTGTGAAATAAGTCGCCATTGGCATGAAAAAACAAGAAAGAAGGGTATACGTTTATACTATAATCCCTAATAAATCCTTTACCTGCATCACTATCGTCCATTACTTTATAGAGAATAAAATTATTATGGATAATTTGAACACTCTCCGGCTCCTCAATCATTAAGGGCATTTTAATACTCACGTTAGCGGGCGGAGGGTTATTCTCTAAATTGGGTGCTATATGAACTAAGACTTTTTTCCCTGTTTTTTGTGCTATTTCTGTAGCCTTTTCAAAGCTAGATTCATAAACTAATTTTTGAGCATAACTTTGTAAGGAAATCAGCAGTAAAAAACAGGAAATAATGGATCTTTTCATAGGCGATGTTTATAATCCAAATTGAATTATTGATATTGAATATAAATGGGTTGAGGTTTTAACTTTAACAGCTCTTCAGGAGTCATTAATCTATGAGGAGCTCTTTTTAAATCATTTTTATAGAAGATTTTAAATCCAGTAAACTGAATAGGTTCATCATGAATGAAATGTCTGTAAGTGCCTTTTTTTAATTCTGGTTCACCCCATCCATCCATATGCGAAACAATTTGAATTTCCTTTCTTAGTTTAATGTTTTTATAGTTAGAAACCATTCTTCTGGTAAATCTGTGAACCACTAAAATTTTTGGAGGAAGATTGTGTTTGTTAATTAGATCAGCCAAATACCCACTAACATAGTTTATATCAGCGGCATCATAAGTGCCAATCTTTTTTCCAGGTAAGCTGCCATCTTTCATTGAAAACTCTGGATCTATACCCAAATGTACGTTTGGCATCATCATATATTTTTCTAAACGCGGAAGTTCTTTCTGAATGGTACTTAATCCTACCTGAATATCTAAAAATACAATAGCATTGTTCATTTTTGCAATTGCAATTGCTGAGTCTATCTGAGAATCAGGCATTCTGTTGATGTATAAATTGTCCTTGCCAGGTGTTCCGCTTGCTACGACAGCAATGTAGTGAATACCTACTTGTACAGGCGTTTTCGGATCAGCTTTTTCCCAGTTTTTAACTTCATTTTTTAGCATGCTCCACATTTCTTTAGGTGCGTATTCGCCTAAAGCCCCCATTTTTTTAGAGTATAAGTTTCCATAATAAACAACTACTCTTTTAAATGGAAGAATAGCGCCATCTATAGGGTATGGCTGATTTTTAACAGGCCATTTTCCTGTTGTATCTCCATTAGCAAGTTCGAGATCTTTTTTATTATAAGCAGCAGTATCAACTGGTAATCTCTCGTTTACTGGTTCTGTTTTTTCAGAAACGGCTACCGAAGAATCAGATTTTTTTGCTTCAGAAGGTGAACCGTTCGTATTAGATGTACAATAGCTGAAAAGACTAATAAAAACTGTACCTACTAAAACGGATGCTGATAACTGTCTTAATTTCATAAATGATTATGTTTTGAATGTATTGTTAGTGAGAACAAAGCTAGCTTATTTTAATTTGAACTTAGCAAATTTTTCAATAACAAAATACAAATTTTATACATTACCAAAATGAATGTTTAATAATTGTTCTTATAAAGAATGTTGGGTTATAAAAAATAGTGCAACAAGAGAATGAATGACTGATTTAAAGTATAAAAGACAATAAATCATATTTTCTTGCTGATACAAGAAAAACCTAGTAGATATCTTATTAAGATACGAAATATATTCGTAAAAATCAAAAAAAAAGTTGTTGTAATCTTACAACAACTTTTTTAATAAAAATTTTATTTGTGAAAGGTTACTTGGTGGCTTTATCCCAAGCAGCTTTTCCTCCTACAACAGGTAGGGTAAAAGTAGTTCCATTTAAGTCTACGGTTAGCTCAGTTCCAGCTTTAGGCCATAGTGTAAATTCTTTGTCGCTTGAAAAAATCATTAAGCCTATTTGTTTTCCGGCCGGAATAATTTGATCATCTGGTTGCAGTTCAAAGCTAAGGTCTACAAATTTTCCAGGTACTAAGGGTTCTCCTTTACGAATTGATTTGTAGTTCTGAGGATCTGCCCATCCACGGGTAATCACATTCTCATAGATTTTCACCCCTTTTTCATCATTCCAAGGCAGTGAAACCAACCATACGGAGAAGTTTGCTGCCGGCTTGCTGCTAGATAATTTTACAGATATTTTGCTTAATCCAGAAAGGTGAACAGCTTCTTTTAATACAGGACTCACATATAATAATCTATTATCTGATTTTGCAGCCATCGCTAAATCTTTTCCGGCAAATTGAACATCATCTATTAATTTTTCTGTTCCCTGATTGCCTGCTTTAGTGGTAAGAAGCGCACCTTTTTCATTTCCACCTTTACCTAAATATAAGGTAACCGGAGATGCCGCCGGATTAGGGAAATTAGCATAAGGCGTAGGCTCTCCCTGAGGGGCACCTTCACGTGTAATCCATGCCTTTGGATCATTTTCTACACCGTTTTGTACATCATATAAGAAGCGTGTAAACCATCTGTTCATCATTTTAAGTGGCGGCGGACCTCCGTGACCACCTTGATGATAATAAATTTGAGTAGGTAAGCCCATTTTTTCTGCTTCTTTATAGATTCTATAACTATGCTCTGGCATTACATTCCAATCGTTAAAGCCATGCGACATTAACAAGGCTGCTTTCATTGGCTTCATTTGGTTTAGATAGTCTCTTCCTGTCCAGAAATCGTTATAATCACCTGTTGTACGATCCATTCCTTTTACAAGTTCGCCATCACGTACAGTTTTGTTGTTGTAAGCACGTTTATCTTGAGCGCCACTGTGAATGTAATCGTATAATACATCAATATCTTCCCCTAAATAACCACCAGGATTTCTAATTAATCCATTAGAACGGTAATAATGATAGTACGAAGTATTAGGTGCCACAGGGATGATCGCTTTTAAAGCATCAACACCTGTTGTAGCTGCTGCCAGCGGAAGCGTGCCCACATAGGACGTACCCGTCATACCTACTTTTCCGGTACTCCAGAATGCTTTTACTTTTTCTCCACCTACTCTGGCAGTGTAACCATTATCTTTTCCTGCAAGCCATTCAATAACAGCTTTAGGCGCTAAAGATTCATTTAAGCCACCAACAGTAGGAGAGCCGTCTGATTGGCCTGTACCTGGTGATGACGAATGTACAATAATAAATCCACGGCGAATCCACTCTCTGGTAAGAGAATTTGATAGCGGATTAGGTGTTCTAGTTGTTACTTCGTGATGCGTACGAGGTACTGGTGGTTTTTCACCTACCTCATGTTTTACATCCCAGAAAGTACCTGGCTGATTGCCTAATGTTCCTGTATAATAGGGACTGGTTTCATAAATAACAGGAAGTTTTAACCCTTCTGTATCGGTTTGATAGGGCCTGGTTACAGTTACATGCATGCGGTCAAATTTACCATCGCCGTCTGTATCAAAAGTTGTTTCAACCCATACCTGCTGGCGAATCCACTTGTCGGGTGTTTCAAATGCAGCTACAATTTGAGCTTCTCCATCCTTAATAAGTGGTTTTGCAGGTGTATTATCCTGGGCAAATACCGAAGTTAGAGCGAACAAAAGGGCTGTTGAAAAGCCTAATGTTTTTTGTCTATTTAAAATAGTGTTGATCATTTTTTTATTGGTTTGGGTTGATCTTTTTTATTTAATTATATAAATACCGGATTGAACACTTTAGGAATACCAGTTTATATTTCCTAAATATAGAGAAATCAACAATTTAATATTCCTGTTAAACTGTTTCTATCTTAATTTTTACCGAAATACCCATCAGTTTTATTTCATCATATGCCCTTTCAAGGGTTAAAATCTAATAAGCTACAAACCAATGTCTTTCAAAAAATATTTTATTTTAATTTGGATTAATTCTAAATAAGATGTAATCTTGCAAACTATTTAAAATCATTCTAAATAATTATGCGCTATATATTATGCGTGGTCATGAGTTTTATTGTGACAATGGCCAACGCTCAATCTCAGAAATCGGTGTTAAGAGGAACAATCGATTCTAAATACAGTATTCATTATCATCAACTCAGATTAAAGTTAGCATCAGAAAATGCACAACATGGTGTTAACGAAAATGGAGAGTTTTCATTTTTAGCGCCAACGGGTAAACAGACTTTACAGGTGTTTGATAATGGCAAATTGATGGTCGAAATTCCTGTTCAAGTAGAAGAATCTTTAGATAATAACTTAGGTCAGATATATATTCCTTATCATCAAAATATTGATGAAGTGGTTATTACCGGACAGCATAAACAAGAGTCGGTTCGAAATTCTGTTTTTCAAGTTCGGGTAATTAATAATGAGAGAATTAGATTAAGAGCACCAAATAATATTCAGGAAGTGCTGGCCACTGAGCTGGGATTCAGATTTTCTAACGATTTAACATTGGGGACAACTGATGTTCAGTTAATGGGTATGAGTGGTCGTAATGTTAAAATTTTGGTTGACGGTGTACCTATGGTAGACAGAAGTGACACCCGCGAAAGTTTAAACCAGATAGATATTAACAGCGTAGAGCGAATAGAGATTATTGAAGGCCCGATGTCGGTAACCTATGGTTCTGATGCATTGGCTGGTGTAATAAATATTATTACTAAAAAATCAGGACTAGCTACTTATTCTGTTCAAGCGAGAATTCAAGAAGAGACCGTAGGAGATGAATATGAAGCATTTGACGGTAAAGGGAAACACAATAAGTACTTGGGTTTGGGGTATCAAAAAAATGGATTACAGCTAAACGCCGGTGCAACCCGTAATACTTTTGGTGGGTGGCAGATTGGAAGCCCAACTTCAACCACTTTAGCCGCAAATCAATGGTTACCTAAAGATCAATGGTTGTTTAACGGAAGGGTAGGATATGCCAAGGGTGGTTTAAATGCTTGGTACAGGCTAGATGTTGTAGATGAGGTTTTAGATAGTAAAGGGCCTATGAATGTAAATAATTATAAGGCTAAGTTTGCTACATATAATACGGATCGACTTGCTCATCAACTTCAAGGAACATTGACGTTGAATAATAAGATGAGTTTATCGGGTATGCTCGGTTATACCGACTTGCAACGTGCTACCAGAACAGTAATTCATGACTTTGCCAATAATACGGAAGAGTTAACAACCGACCAGGGAGAGCAAGATGTGGCAAAATTTAATGCTACAATTTTTAGGTCATCATTGCAGTATCAGGTAACCAAAAACTTATCTCTTCAACCAGGATTTGAGTTTAGCCGCGATGGTGCAAGTGGTGCACGTATTAAAGGTAAACCGTATATAAACGACTATTCTGTATTTTTGTCTGCCGAGTGGAATGTATTACCTGCCTTGAGTTTAAAACCAGGTATCAGAACGATTAGAAATTCTGTATATAATGCGCCTCCGGTTATCCCGGCCTTAAATGCAAAAATTAATATTTCTGAGTCTTTAAATTTAAGATTGGGTTATGCCAATGGGTTTAGAGCTCCTGCATTGAGAGAACTTTACTTCGATTTCTTTGATGCCAGCCATTCCATAATGGGGAACGAGAATCTGAAAGCTGAGCGTTCAAATAGTTTTACCGGTTCATTGGTGTTACATCAGCATACTAACTCTTTACAATGGAGTTCTACTTTAAGTGGTTTTTACAATCGCTTTACAGATAGAATAGATTATGGTATATCAGCTCAAGATGCAAGTATTACTACTTTAATTAATGTGGGACTTTATAAAACTGCCGGGGGTACATTAGAAAACAGAGTAAATTGGAAAGATCTAAGTGTAAACTTAGGAGTTTCATACATCGGTAGGTATAATCGTTTCACAGAGCAAAAAGCAGCATTAGGTGATTTACCTGAGTTTGTATGGGGAGCAGAGGTAAATTCACAGATAATTTATCGCATTGCATCTATTGGTACAGATATTAATCTTTCTTATAAATATGCTGGAAAAATACCTGCATATGAACTGTATGACAACAATGGAACGCAGGCAGCCAGACTGGTAAAAACGGGCTCGTATAACTTAGCTGACATTGTTGTAAACAAGCAACTATATAAGAACTTCACTATTAATGCAGGGGTAAAGAATTTATTCGATATAACCAGCATTTCGAGTACACGAACTGCTACGGGCGGTGCGCATGGCGGTGGAGGATCATCTATTCCGTTAAGTTATGGACAATCTTTCTTACTGGGTCTTCAATTTAATTTTTCAAAATAATACATATCAATAATAACTTAATTTACCAATGAAAAAAATCAATCAACTTTTATCGGTTACCGCATTCGCTGTAATTTTTACATCTTGTTCAAAAGACGAAATTCCAGTGATTGTAGTTCCGCCATCAGACGGGAGTACACTTACATTAAATGGATTAATTGGTGCTGAAGCAGGTACAAGCGCAGGAAATAGTGTGTTTGTAGATTTTAGTAAGGACAAACAAACATCTGTTGAAAGAGCAAGTTGGGACTTGGGCTTTTATGCAGGAGCCGATCATAAAGTGATTTTGAATCACATGACAGGTGGATCAGTACTTCAGATAAACAAAACTGATATTAATGCCGTTACTGAAGCTGATTTTAACGCTGCAGATTTATTAATAGGTGGTGCAAACGGAGATTTTACTTTATACGATGATCCTACAAAAGCTAACGTGTTAGAAGCAACAGCTATTTCTACAATTTCTGCTACAGATGCAGATAATAAAGTGTACATCCTTAATCGCACGGCAAATAGCGTAGCTGCCGCTGCAGAAATGTACAAAATTAGAATTTTGAGAAATGGAACAGGTTATACTTTGCAGTATGCAAAAGTTTCTGAATCAACTTTTAAAACAATTTCTATTTCTAAAGATTCTAAATTTAATTTTCAATTTGTTTCGCTGGCAAATGATAGAATTACAAATGTAGAACCTGAAAAGCTAGATTGGGATATTAACTGGGGCTTTAGTATTTATTTTACTGCATTTGGTACCTCAAATGTTCCTTATACATTCTCTGATTTAGTATTTATTAACAATTTATCAGGTGTAAGTGCAGCAGAAATGATTTTTACTGGTGCTACAGCAAATACAACAGTTAATTATGCAGACTTTAAAGAAGCAAATTTAGGGTCAGTTACATTTAAAACAGAGAGAGATGTGATTGGATCTAAATGGCGTAATACTACCGGAACTATAGGTGTTAAAACGGATCGTTTTTATTTGGTTAAAGATGGTGCTGGAAACGTTTATAAATTGAAATTCGTGAGCTTTATATCTCAAGATGGTGGAGTGAGAGGGAAACCAGTTATTGAGTATAATTTGGTTAAAAAAGGGTAATTCCTTTTTTAAATTACGAGAGCTCCCGGTTTTAGGATCGGGAGCTTTTTTATGTTTATAAACTGTTAAATTTACCAAAAACACCTAAAGGCAATTTAATGCCAGATGTAGCTTGTAAATACAATTCTCCAGTTTCGAGATTGCGAACTTTTGGGAAAGAAGTTTTAATTAAATTTTCTACAATTACCGACGAAAAACCTAAAGAATAGGTGTTCAGAATTAAGAAATGTTCTTCAGGATCTAATAATTGAACAACATCTTGCATCATTTCCTGAATATGATCTTCCAGTTTCCATTTTTCCCCATTTGGACCGTGGCCATAGGCAGGTGGATCAAGAATAATACCGTTGTATTTTTTTCCTCTTTTTAATTCTTTTTTTACATATTTTAATGCATCTTCTACCATCCACCTTGTGTCTTTCAGACCAGATAATTCTTGGTTTTCATTTGCCCAGGTTACAACTTGTTTGATAGAATCAACATGAGTAGTATCGGCACCTGCTGCATTAGAAATTAAGCTTGCTGCACCTGTATAGGCAAAAAGATTTAAAACCTTTGGATTGGGCTTTTTAAAACTTTTAATAGTTTTAGAAATATAATCCCAATTTACGGCCTGCTCCGGAAACACACCTAAATGTTTAAACGATGTTAAGGCTAATCTAAGTTTTATAGATGCTTCAGAATTTTTATATGAAATATGCCATCTATCAGGCGTATTTTTGTTTTTTTTTATCCATTCTCCAGAAGTAGCAGATCTGCCTTTGAAAACAATATCTGCCTTATTTTTCCAATCATTTTCCGAGAATACTTTTTTCCAAACAGCTTGTGGTTCGGGTCTTCTTAAAATTACTGTGCCAAATCTTTCCAGTTTTTCGAAATCACCGCAATCAATAAGTTCATAGTCCGGAAAGTTAACCGGTGTAAGTAGTTGAATCATGTATTAGAGTTTACCTTTAGCTGCCTTCATAAATCTGCTGGCAAAAACAAAATCGTTCAATTCTGCTATGTCCGTCTTAGAAATCTCTTTATTAGATCCTTCCCAGAATTTTTTTCCTTCATATAAGAATAAGATATAGTCTCCAATTCCCATTACAGAGTTCATGTCGTGCGTTACTACAATGGTAGTAGTATTGTATTCTTCTGTGATTTCCTTAATTAACTCATCAATCACAATAGATGTTTTAGGGTCGAGTCCGGAATTGGGTTCATCACAAAATAGATATTTGGGATTCATGGCTATTGCCCGGGCAATGCCGACTCTTTTTTTCATTCCTCCAGAAAGTTCAGCAGGAAATAATTTGTTTTTATTTTCAAGATTCACTCTTTCCAGACAAAAATTGGCTCTATCTCGTTTTTCACTTCTCGACATATCTGTAAACATGTTAAGCGGAAAGATGATGTTGTCTTCAACGGTCATAGAGTCGAAAAGAGCTGAACCTTGGAAAAGCATGCCAATTTCTTTTCTGATTTCTATTTTTTCTTCATAGTCCATGGTTAGAAAATCTCTTCCATCATATGAAACTTTTCCGCTATCAGGTTTGTGCAGACCAATCATACATTTAAGCAGGGTTGTTTTACCCGAACCCGAACCACCAATTATTAAATTGGTTAAACCCGGTTTAAACGAGCCAGAAATGCCTTTTAATACCTGATTGTCGCCAAACGACATGTATATATCTTCAACTTCGATCATAACAATAATTGGGTTACAATATAATCTGCTGCAAGTATTGTAATACAACTTACAACAACAGCTTTTGTACTTGATTGAGCAACTTCTAGTGCGCCACCACGAACGTAAAACCCTTGGTATGCAGCAACAGAAGTAATAATAAATCCGAAAACAAATGCTTTAACTAACGCAACGGTAATCGTATATGGATTAAAATCGGTCGTAATACCTTGGATATATTGAGATGCGGTAATTGCTCCAGAAAGGGTTCCGCCTATATATCCACCGGCAATGCTTAAGAACATTGCAATTATTACCAACATAGGAACCATAGTAATACCAGCAATAATTTTTGGTAAGATTAAGTAACCCGGAGCATTAATGCCCATTATTTCTAAGGCATCAATCTGTTCGGTTACACGCATAGTTCCTATTTCAGATGAAATAGCCGAACCAATTTTCCCAGCTAAAACTAGGGCACTA
Source organism: uncultured Pedobacter sp. (assembly GCA_964583395.1). GTDB lineage: Bacteria > Bacteroidota > Bacteroidia > Sphingobacteriales > Sphingobacteriaceae > Pedobacter. The sequence continues at coordinate 38,538 of CAZOVM010000012.1, forward strand.
ATGGTTGGACTCAATTCTAGAATACTCGAGTCGCGCGTTACCTGACCAATAATTGTTCTCGGAATTAAATCGCTCGTTAACTGGAAAGCGATTTGTAAAGTCATAACCGCTCCAACAAAAGTAGAGATAATACAAATTAACCCTAAAGATCCAATACCCACATAATCCATTTCCTGAAAAATGGCTTTCATGTAGATTTTAAATTTCTCAGGTTTTCTAAAGACAGCTTTTAATAGAAGTATATACCTGCCAAAATTGGTAAAATTCATGTATTTACATTAATTATTGAGTGCAAAGATACTATACTACAAAGAAACAATATTATTTGTTCTAGGTAGCAATTCAAAAAAAAAATAATAGTGATTTAAAAAAAAAGCATTCATTTGTGCAAAATCTCATAAATGAAAGCATTAATAACAGGAGCAACAAAAGGTATAGGACGAGCAATTGCATTAAAATTGGCAGAAAATGGCTATTCTATTGCAATTTGTGCCAGAACTTTTTCAGATTTAGAAGCATTTAAGAAAGACTTAGAAATATTTGGGAATGACGTCTTAATTTTTCAGGCAGATTGCAAAAAAAAATCAGAAGTGAATAAATTTTGTGAGCATGTTGTTAATATTTGGGGAGAAATAGATGTGTTGGTTAATAATGTAGGCGTTTTTATTCCAGGAAATTTATTGGATGAAGAAGATGATGCTTTTGAAAGTCAAGTAGCAATAAACCTTAATGCTCCCTATTATTTTTCTAAATTTTTTGGAAAATTAATGAAGCACAACAGAAGAGGGCATATTTTTAATATCGTTTCAGTAAGCGCAATGCCTAATTCTGTAGGATATGGAAGTTATGGTGTAACTAAATCGGCTTTGCTGAGTCTTAATAATGTTACAAGGCAAGAGTTGGCGCCATTTGGTGTAAAAGTGACCGCAATTATTCCTGGTGAAACATTGACAAATTCTTGGGAAGGAACCACAATGCCTGCAGATTTGTTTGTTCATCCGGAAGAAATAGCAAGTATGTTGTATAATACATTGCAACTTGGTCATAATACTCAGGTGGATGAAATAATTATCCGACCAACGCTTTTTAAATACTAAATAATCGCACTATGGAAAAGAAGCTTTATAGAAATGATCATGATAAAATGCTTGCAGGCGTATGCTCTGGCATAGCAGAATATCTTAGAATAGAAGTAACAATTGTTAGAATAGTTGTTATTCTACTTACCCTTTTACTGGTACTTTCTCCAGTAATCGCTTATTTAATTTTATGGATTGTACTTCCGGTAAATCCATCAAGGATGAACAACTTTAATTCTTTTTATAATCAGGGGAATAATCCTTACGGAATGCCCAACGATGCAAATAATTTTAATAATGCATCAAACACAGATTATAACAAATGGAATACGCCAAATTTTGATTTTAGTAAAACGAATATTAATCCGGAGTCTTTTAAAACGAAGGATAGTAAAGGTAGAACCATTGCCGGAGCAGTTTTATTAGTTTTAGGGTGTATATTTTTGGCAAGAGAATTAGAAGTAGTACCGTACTGGTTTAATATTTCGAGACTTTGGCCACTTATATTGGTTCTAATAGGCGTTAGTTTTCTTTTTAAATCTAAAAAAGATAAAGAATGGGAAGATTTTAAATCTGCGAACGACCCTAATAAGGCTTATAATATGCCTCCTGCTAGTGAGCAACCAACTTCAACTTCTGAGAAGACCGAAGACAACTCGGAGGAATCTAAAACTGTTTAATAGTTATTATAAAAATATAGCATTATGAAAATTGATAGAATAATTTGGGGTGTACTTTTTCTTTTTATAGGAGGAGTAATTCTACTTGATAATTTTGGAGTAATAGAGTTTTACTGGAGAAATGTATGGCAATTTTGGCCAGTTTTCTTAATTATTGCTGGCGTAAATTTATTGGTTGGTAAGAAAGACTCACAGTTGGGTGGAATAGTATCAGTTGTTGTCTTGGTTGTAGCGCTCGCATTTTTATTTTGGAAAGGACAACAGCCACCAGAAAGATCATGGTTTGGCAGAAATTTCACTACTAAGTTTAATCATAGAGATTGGGATGACGATAAAAGTAAGCATACAAGTATGTCGTTTATCGAAGAAATGCCAGCTACTCCGCCAAGAGTTGCCGAATTGAATTTTAGTGGGGGAGGAACCTCTTTAGTACTGGAAGAAGATACAGATAGTTTATTGTACGCAGAGGCAAAAGAAAGATATGGTAATTTGCAGTATGATAGAGAAATAACAGATTCTTTAGCGATCTTAAATTTTACGACAAAAAGTAGAAATAAATCATGGAACGTTGGAAGTTCCGGTAATGATATTTTGATTAAAATTAATAAAACCCCTGAATGGAAATTTAATTTTAAACTCGGCGCCGGATCTTTGGATATGGATGTTTCTAATTTTAAAGTTAAGGCGTTTCAATTTGACGGTGGTGCTTCTGCTATGGATGTTAAGTTAGGTGATTTGCTCCCAATGGTAAATGTAAATATTAAAGCAGGTGTTTCTGACGTTAAGTTAAAAATACCAACAGAGAGTGGATGTCAGATAACTACAAGTTTGGGCATGTCGATGCGTGATTTTAGAGGATTTACTAAAATTCGTGAAGGAGTTTATGAAACAGAAGGCTATTCGAATGCAAAAAATAAAATAGTAGTAAAATTTGAAGGAGGATTAGGTAATTTTGAAGTCGATAGATATTAATTACTGATTTGGAACCCGAAAAAATATACCTAGTAGTTGTAAATGGAAAACCCCAAGGGCCGTATTCTATAGATGAACTTCAAGGATTAAAAATTAAATCAGGTACTTTTGTTAGAAAACCTGGAATGGATGATTATAAAGAAGCGCACGCAATTCCCGAATTGCGTGCGCTTTTTAATTTAAAAGCCACCATTACGGTTCCTCAATATTTTGCTTCTTTTGATCTTCGTTTATTTGCATCCGTTGTTGACCACCTGTTGATAGCCATGTTATACGTGTTTTTATTGTTAATGAGCTTCATAATATTTAAGGAAGTAGAAACACGAATCTTACTGGCTATTACCTTCTCGCCAATGATTATAATTGGTAAATTCATATATGCATGTATTGCGGAGTCATCGGCCAAGCAAGCTACAATTGGCAAGAGACTGGTTAAAATAAAGGTTACCAATATGCTAGGTGAAAGAATTACTTTCCCTAATGCCGTTGGTAGAAATTTAGCAAAACTGGTATCTACAGCCTCTTTCTTTTTTGGTTATTTATATAGTTTTCTAAATAAAAAGCAACAGTGCTTTCATGATATTATGGCAGAAACATTAGTTGTAAAAGACCGCCTGCTTTAATTATATTTTAGAATTTTCCGATAATTGAATAATCGTTTATCATCTACGCCTCTTTATATTTATCTTTGTAAATAATGGATCAAAAGGCAAAACAGGTTTTAAATGGCGGATATTGTGTTGATTTAAACCGATATTCTAGATTTTTAACACGCGAAATTAATATTGGTGATATTGCGATGGGAGGATTACAGCCGATACGCATTCAATCTATGACAACTACTGATACCATGGATACCATGGCTACGGTAGAACAGACTATTAGGATGGTTGATGCAGGATGTGAGTATGTTCGTATCACTGCACCAAGTATTAAAGAAGCTGAGAATTTAGCCAATATTAAAAAGGAGCTTAAATTAAGAGGATATTCAGTTCCATTAATTGCAGATATTCATTTCACACCTAATGCAGCAGAAATGGCTGCACGCATTGTTGAGAAAGTTCGTGTTAACCCGGGGAACTATGCTGATAAAAAGAAATTTGAGGAAATTGAATATACACAGTCTGCCTATGATGCAGAGTTAGATAGGATTAGGAAGAAATTTACACCGCTTGTAAAAATATGTAAAGAGTACGGCACCGCTATGCGTATTGGTACCAATCATGGTTCTTTATCTGATAGAATAATGAGTCATTACGGAGATACCCCGCATGGAATGGTGGAATCGGCAATGGAGTTTATACGGATTTGCGAAGCCGAAAACTTTCATAATTTGGTGATTTCTATGAAAGCCAGTAATACGCAGGTTATGGTTCAGGCGTATCGATTGTTGGTAGATACCATGGTTCGTGAAAATATGAATTACCCGTTACACTTAGGTGTAACAGAAGCAGGTGATGGCGAAGACGGAAGAATAAAATCTGCTGTAGGAATAGGAACCTTGTTGGAAGATGGGTTAGGAGATACCATTAGAGTGTCTTTAACAGAAGAGCCGGAAGCCGAAATTCCGGTTGCGCGCGCTTTGGCTGAACGGTATGTTAAAAGAACCTTAAATAGCTCGGAGCCTAAAGACGAAAATCCTGTTAAAGTAAGTTCTAAAACATACGATCCTTTCAGTTATAGTCGTAGAAAATCTATTCAAATTCAGAATATTGGCGGTGTAATTCCTCCGGTAGTTGTAATAGATATTTCAAAAGAGAATTTAAAAGACCCATATATGTTATCTGGCATTGGCTATAATTATAGTTTGGTTTTAGATAAATATAATTTGACTGATCAGGCAGCGGATGTTGTGTTTTTAGGCGATAAATTGCCTTCTTTTTCATTGCCAGGAAATCTAAAACTAATTTATAATTATGAAACTTGGTTAACCCTCGCAGATAAATCTAACAGTTATCCATATCAAATCATTGATAAAGTTGATGAGTCTTTTCAATGGGATGCCCTTTTGAATTTTATTGAAGTTAATGCTGCTTCGCTAAATTCTATATCGAGATTAGAGAAGATGAAGAATGAAAGAAGGTCTGTTGTAATTGTGTTAAATACAAACAGCGAGCATGGAATGGCAGAGCAACGTGCTTTTTTTGTAGCATTACAACAAGCTGGTTTAAATTTTCCGGTGATTATAAAGAGATCTTTTGATCAAAAATTATCATTAGATGATTTTATGTTGTTTTCTTCAACAGATTTTGGAGCCTTATTAACAGATGGTTTTGGCGATGGAATTTGGATGGATACACCCCATGCTATTGCTGATATTAACAGTACCAGTTTTGGAATTCTACAGGCTACTCGAACTAGAATTAGTAAAACAGAATACATTTCCTGCCCTAGTTGTGGCAGAACTTTATTCGATTTGCAAGAAACAACTCAAATGATTAGAGCTAGAACCGATCATTTAAAGGGAGTTAAAATAGGGATAATGGGCTGTATAGTTAACGGACCGGGAGAAATGGCAGATGCAGATTATGGCTATGTTGGTACCGGACCAGATAAAATTACTTTATACAGAGGCAAAGAAGTGGTGAAAAAATCTGTGCATTCTAGCAGTGCTTTAGATGAGCTTATTAACCTGATCAAAGAAGACGGAGTTTGGGTAGATAAAAAAATAAACTAATTTTTAGAATCCCTGAAATAAAGTAAGTGCTTGTTTTGTTGTTTTAATGCCAATTAAATTTACGCAAACGTCATTATTTAAAATCTTTCTAAATTAATCTTAATTACAGCTTAATGACAGATGAACAACGGTATGTCTGTACATTTGTTGCACTAAAAAAAATTAGACGGGGTTTAACTTGGAATATTTAAAAGTAATTGCTTTTACGCATAAACAGATTGATCTCAAATCATTGGGAAAATTAGTAATCTGTGATCAATCGCTAAATACCAGATTGAGTAATATTCAGGCTTTGCTTAATATTAAAGAAATCTTCTATGTTGGAACATGCAACAGAGTAGAATTTATCTTTACTTCAGAAGAAGTTGTCGATAACGTTTTCATTCATAAATTTCTGGATATTCTTGATTTGGGTCTTCCTCCAGAATTTTTAGAACGCTTTATTGATCAGGTTACCGTATTTGAGGCAGAAAAAGCTTTTAATCATTTATTGCGAATTTCGTGTTCTTTAGAAAGTTTGGTAGTTGGTGAAAAAGAAATTTTAGCACAATTGCGCAAAGCATATGAACAATGCAGAGCCGAAGGGTTTACGGGCGATTACTTACGCGTTGTTATGGCAAGGGTGGTAAAAACTGCTAAAGAAGTATATACTCAGACTAAAATATCCAGAAACCCGGTTTCTGTAGTTTCATTAGCTTACAGGAAATTAAAACAGTTAAATATGTGCGGCAGCAGCCGATTATTAATTGTTGGCGCAGGAGAAACCAATAGAAATTTAGCTGAATATCTTAAGAAACATAAGTATTCTAATTTCTCTATTTTTAACAGAACATATGAGAAAGCAGAATCGCTAGCTAAAACTTTAAACGGGACGGCTTATCCGTTAGAAGCGCTAAATACTTTCGATAAAGGTTTTGATGTTTTAATTACCTGTACCGGTTCTACAGAATGTATTATTACACCAGAAATATATCATCAGCTATTAAATGGTGAAACAGATAAGAAAGTAGTGGTAGATTTAGCATTGCCTACAGATGTTGCCCCTGAAGTGGTGACAAATAATTCGTTACACTACATTGAAATAGAGAGCTTAAAAGAAATTGCTCGAAAAAATATTCAAGAAAGATACGATGAGTTGGTTCATGCAGAACAAATCATTGCAGAAAACATAAAGGATTTTGAGCTTGTGCTAAAGCAACGTCGAATAGAAGTGGCGATGAGTGATGTGCCTCAAAAAATTAAAGAAATAAAACAGAATGCTGTAAATGCAGTTTTTGCTGATGAGATTAGTTCGCTAGATGACAATTCTAGAGAAGTTTTGGAGCGTGTTTTAAATTATATGGAAAAAAAATGTATTAGCGTGCCAATGCGCATAGCAAAAGACATTTTAGTAAATAATCGATAAGCTTCCAAGTCTTATAAAACTTTCTTATACTTATATTTGCATTTAAATTTTTTCTAAAAATTTCTAAGCATTTTATTTGATATCAACAACAGAATGAAGACACCTTTAATTATAGGTACTAGAGGAAGCGATTTAGCACTTTGGCAAGCCAATTATATTAAATCTAAATTGGCCGCTATTGGCGTAGATGCCGAGCTCAAGATTATTAAAACGCAAGGCGATAAAATTTTAAATCTAAGACTCGACAAATTAGAGGGGAAAGGTTTTTTTACCAAAGAACTTGAGGAAGAATTGTTAAATGGCACCATAGACCTAGCAGTTCATTCGCACAAAGATTTACCTACCGTAAACCCAGAAGGATTAATTATTGCTGCAGTTCCTGAAAGAGAGGAAGCCGCCGAGCTGCTATTGATTTTGAAAGAATGTGTTGATATAACTCAGCCTTTATCTTTAAAAACCGGCGCGCAGGTGGGTACTTCGTCTAATCGTAGAAAGGCTCAGTTATTAGGGGTTAGACCAGATCTGAATATTGAAGATTTAAGAGGAAACGTACCTACAAGAATCTCAAAATTGAGAGATGAAGATTATGACGCAATTATGCTTGCTCAAGCAGGTGTTAAAAGATTAAATATCGATTTAAGCGAGTTTCATGTAGAAGTGTTAAATGTTTCTGAAGTGGTGCCCGCTCCGGCTCAAGGTGCTTTGGGTATTCAAATACGAGAAAATGATATCGATTTATTTAATTTACTTCAACCATTAAATGATAAGGCTACCGCCGAAGAAATAGCTGTAGAGCGCAAAGTTCTGAATTTATTTGAAGGAGGTTGTCACATGCCTTTAGGGTGCTATTGTAAAAAAGATGGCGATATGTACGAAATTTGGACTTCTAAGTCGGCAGACGATGAAGATTTTCCAGATAGACTTTATACTCGCACAAATTCACTGGAGGGAGTAGCTGAGCAAATTCATGCTAAATATAATCCTTCACGTAAATTGCCATCAAAAGTATTTATTTCTAGAGAAGTTGGCGAGCATAGCTACTTTAGAAAAGCTTTAGAAAAGCATAATATAGAAATAGACGGACGATCTTTAATCCGTACAACACCTATAGTCACGAAGTTAGATCCATATACATTGAAAAATGTTGATTGGATATTTTTTGCCAGCAGAAACGGAGTTGATTATTTCTTTAACCTAAAACCGGAGATATCTAAAAAAACAAAATTTGGTGTAGTAGGAAGAGGATCAGAAAGTGCATTAAGAGCACATGGAAGAATAGCAGACTTTGTAGGTGAAGGTATTGATATGGCCGAAGTGGGAGACCTTTTTGCAAGTACATTAACCAATGAGACTATATTATTTGCAAGGGCTCAAGATTCTTTAAAAAGTATTCAATCCAGAATACCGGATACCGTAAAAATTGTTGACTTACCCATTTATGAAACTGTATTAGAAGAAAATATTGATCAGTCTTTTGCAGAAGTATTGGTATTTACCAGTCCCTCAAATGTGGAAGCATATTTTACAGATAATTTACTAGATCCTGGTCAACAAGTAATTGCCATAGGAACCTCAACAGGTAAAAAGCTTGCAGAAATGGGAACCAACTATATTTTGCCTTATTCTCCAGATGAAATCGGGCTCGCTGAGGCCGTATTTGGAATAGAAATTAAGTAGTTATGGAACATTTAGATATAATAAGCAGACCTAGAAGAAATCGTAAATCGGCCGCTATTCGTCAAATGGTGCAAGAAAATTATGTGCATCCTTCTAATTTGATTTTCCCATTATTTATTGTTGATGGGCAAAATAAAAAAGAAACGATTGCTTCTATGCCAGGAATATTTAGATATTCTATAGATAATTTATTAAGAGAAGTAGAGTCCTGTTTAAATATCGGACTAAACTCTTTTGATCTTTTCCCTAATATTGAAGAGCATTTAAAAGATAAAATTGCTTCGCAAGCTTATGCAAATAACGGTTTGTATTTAAGAGCTATAGAAGCTGTGAAGAAAAATTTTCCGGAAGCTTGTGTTATTACGGATGTAGCTATGGATCCGTATAGCAGCGATGGTCATGACGGGTTGGTTGACGAAAATGGTAGTATTCTGAATGACGAATCATTAGAAATACTGGGTAAAATGTCTTTAGCACAGGCACAAGCTGGCGCTGATATAATTGCGCCGTCCGATATGATGGATGGGCGAGTAGGGTATATAAGAAATATTTTAGATCAGAATGGATTTTCCAATGTTTCTATTATGTCGTATACAGCTAAATATGCCAGTGCATTTTATGGCCCATTTAGAGAAGCACTACAATCTGCCCCAAAATCAGGGGATAAGAAGACATATCAAATGAATCCCGCTAACAGCAAAGAGGCATTAATAGAAGCCGCTTTGGATACGCAAGAAGGTGCCGACTTTTTAATGGTTAAACCGGCACTGGCTTATTTGGATATAATTAAACTATTAAGTGATCAATTCGATTTACCTATCGCAGCGTACAATGTGAGTGGAGAATATGCTATGGTAAAAGCTTCTGTTCAGAATGGGTGGTTAGACGAAGGACGTACGGTATCAGAAATTTTAATGGGGATGCGCAGAGCAGGTGCTACATCTATATTAACCTACCACGCTAAAGAGGCAATTAAAAATAAATGGATATAATAAATAATTTCATCGTTATATTATACTAGACCAATACAAAGAAGACGACCATGTTAGACTCAATAAAAAAAATATTTTCATCAAACGAAGAAGAGATTCCAGTAAATACGGGCTCAAAACCTGATATTTCTAGAGCTAAATCTGCCGATTTGTATGAAAAGGCTTTAACTTATTTTCCGGGAGGCGTAAATTCACCAGTTCGTGCATTTAAGTCGGTATATGGAACACCTTTGTTCATTTCTAAAGGTGATGGTTGTTATATCTGGGATGCCGACGATAATCAGTTTATAGATTTTTGTGGTAGCTGGGGGCCATTAATTTTAGGGCATAACAATCCTAAAGTAAGAGAGAAAGTTATATCCGTTATGCAAAATGGGATGAGCTTTGGGGCGCCTACGGCATTGGAGAATGAATTAGCAGAGCTAATTATTAAAAATAATCGTTTTGTAGAGAAAATTAGATTTACAAGCTCCGGAACTGAAGCGGTAATGTCGGCAATTCGACTGGCCCGAGGTTTTACAGGACGTAATAAGATCATCAAGTTTGAGGGGTGTTACCATGGACATACAGATTCATTATTAGTTAAAGCAGGTTCTGGATTGGTAACATTTGGAGAAACATCATCGGCGGGTGTTCCTACGGCTTTTGTAAATGAAACACTTGTACTTCCATTAAATGACAGAGCGGCATTAAAAGAAGCATTTACTCAGTTTGAAAATCAGATTGCTGCAGTAATTATTGAAGGGATCCCTGCTAATAACGGGTTATTAATTCAAGATAAGGAATATATTCAAGAATTAAGAGCTATTTGTACCGAACATAAATCCTTATTGATTTTTGATGAAGTTATTACTGGGTTTAGATTAGGATTTGAAGGAGCTGCGGCTTATTACGATATAACTCCGGATTTAATTACTTACGGTAAAATTATAGGTGGTGGCTTGCCTGTTGGTATGTTTGGAGGAAAAGCAGAGATAATGGGCCTTATTTCTCCTGATGGTGGTGTTTACCAGGGGGGTACTTTGTCCGGAAATCCGGTAGCAATGGCTGCGGGTATTGCACAATTAACCGAATTGTTAAAGTCTGGGTTTTATAAAGATCTGAATAAAAAGGCAGAAGAGTTTTGTGAAAGTTTACAACGTTTTGCCAGCGCCAGAAATTATCAGTTTAATGTTTTTAATATTGGTTCTATATTCTGGTTTGCTTTCTCAAATAATAGTGATATAAAAACTGCCGCAGAAATTGATCCATCTAGTATGGAAAAATATAAAGTATTACATAGAGAATTGTTAAATAGAGGTGTTTATTTTGGTCCTTCAGGGTATGAAGTAGGCTTTGTGTCTAGCGCACATACTAAAATAGATTTAGAAAAAGCTAAGCGCGCAATTTTCGATTCTTTAGACATCGTTTTTAGAAAATAAAGTGAAAAAATCAACCATCATATTTTACGCATTGCTGTTATATGCATTGTCTCAAATGTTTTCATGGGGCTCATTGGTTATACGTTTACAGCCCCAGCGTGTAGCAATGATAGTTGGTGAAGGTTCTGTTTTCCTATTTTTGTTAATTGTAGGGGCTTATTTTATTAGACAGTCGATCAAGAAAGAGGTAAAACTGAAAGACCAGCAACAGAACTTTCTGTTGTCTGTAACACATGAATTAAAATCGCCATTGGCAGCTATCAAAATTTCGTTACAAACACTCGTTAAGAGAGATTTGAATAGGGAGATGCAAACCTCATTGCTCAATAATTCATTAAAAGATATTGAGCGATTAGATACGCTGGTAGAGAACATGTTGTTGGCAACTAAAATCGAAAACAGATCTTATTCATTTCCTAAAGAAGAAATAGATTTTTCTGATTTGGTTACTAAAATTTGTGATAGATTACAATTACATTCCTGTAGTTTACAGCAAATTATTAAGGCCGATATAAAACCAGGGATATCTATTAAGGGCGATTCTTTTACCTTATCTTCTGTGGTAACAAATTTAATTGAGAACGCTATTAAATACTCTGACCATTGTGCAGAGGTTTTAGTGACATTATGTCAAATTGACGGTAAAGTTGTATTTACTGTCTCAGATAAAGGAGCGGGCATTTCTGATGCCGAAAAGATGCTTATTTTTGATAAATTTTATAGAGTTGGTGCTGAAAATACCAGAAAAACTAAAGGAACAGGGCTTGGCTTGTTTATTGTTAAAGAGGTATTACAACAGCACGATGCCGATATCGTGGTGAAAGATAACGTACCTCAGGGTACTATTTTTGAAGTAACATTTTAACAATATGTCACAGAAACTAAGAATACTTTTAGTTGAGGATGAAGATCATTTACTCGACGCAATAAAATTAAACCTCGAATTAGAGGGATATAAAGTCCATGCTGTGAAAGATGGCAAAACCGCACTCAAAATTTTTAAAGAAGAGCGTTTTAACTTAATTATTTTAGATGTAATGCTTCCGGAAATGGATGGATTTCAAGTTTGCGAAACCATTCGTCTGGAGAATACAGAAGTTCCTATTTTGTTCTTAACTGCAAAAAATACAAGTGAAGACAGAGTAATGGGTCTTAAAAAAGGTGCTGATGATTATTTGGTGAAACCTTTTAATTTAGAAGAACTTATTCTTCGTGTTGGAATTTTAGTGAAAAGAAGCCTAAAATCAGACGATTTAAAGGAACTGAACTCTTATAAGATCGGCGATAAAACTATATACTTCAATTCTTTCGAGTTAAAATTAGATGATGGTACTGTAGTTCCGTTAACTAAGAAAGAAACCATGCTGTTAAAATTATTAATAGAACGTAAAAACGAAGCCGTTTCTCGAGAGCAAATTTTGGAAACAGTTTGGAATTATGATGTTTATCCATCTACACGTACAATCGATAACTTTATCTTAACTTTTAGAAAGTATTTTGAGCCAGATCAGAAAAATCCGGTTTATTTTCATTCTATAAGAGGTGTTGGTTATAAATTTACGGATAGCTAAATATGTATTCTGCTATTGTTAGATACTTCTTGCTGGGATTTGCTGTAATTGCTCTAATTACTTTTGCTGCTTACAATCAGATAGAATTATCGGCAGCTTCCGGCTTTTTATTTTTCTTTATTTTATGGAGTCATTATAGACATAGTTCTATTTTATTAGCTTCCAAGTATTTTAAGAATAAAGATTATGTAAATACGCAGAAGTACTTAGATGAAGTTCCCAATCCAGATAAATTAGCGAAGAATAGAAGGGGATACTACGAATTTATGCTTGCTAACATCGCACTGCAAGAAGAAGATTATGAGGCGGCAGAATACCATTTTCAAGTAGCCACAAAGTTTCCTTTAGGAGGAAAAAATGATAAATCCTATGTGTTAATTCATTTAGCAAATATCGCCTTGCGCAACAAAGATTCTGAAAGAGTACAGGTATATTTGTCGCACGCCAAAGAACTGGCTTTAACACCTAAAGCCAAAGAATTAATTGATAGAATAGAAAAACAAGTAGCCAAATTAACCTAATAAACTTTAGTTAGTTTATTAGATAAAGACGATATGAAGAATAACTTATTTTTAGACGCAGCATTTTCGAAATCAACAGAACGTCCTCCGGTATGGATGATGCGTCAGGCGGGTCGTTTTATGCCTGAATATTGGGAGATAAAAAATAAATACTCATTCCTAGAGATGTGTAAAACTCCTGAATTAGCCGCAGATGTAACTATGTTACCGGTAGATTTATTAGGCATAGATGCTGCTATTTTATTTTCTGATATCTTGGTTACTGCAGAAGCCATGGGTGGCGATTTAAGCTTCACCCAAGGTGTAGGTCCTAGATTTTCTAATCCGGTAAAAAGCATGGCTGATGTAGATCAGCTGGAGGTAGATGTTTTGCCAAAGCTGCAATATGTGGCTGATGCTATTAAAGTTGTGCAACAGAGATTGGATCAATCTATCCCGTTAATCGGGTTTGCTGGGGCTCCATTTACTGTAATGAGTTACCTGGTAGAAGGCGGATCTTCTAAAGATTTTAAAAAAACAAAGCTATTAATTCATAATCATCCAGAAATTGCACATAAACTCTTGAGCAAAATTGCTGCCGTAACAACGGATTATTTAAACCTGCAAATAGAAGCTGGGGTTAACGCATTGCAGATTTTTGATAGCTGGGCATTATCTTTAGCGTGGAACGATTACAATGAGTTTTCGCATCAATATATTCAGCAAATAATTTCTAATTTAAATAGAAAGGATGTTCCTGTAATTTCATTCTGTAAAGGAAGTTCTGTTTTTGCACCATTAATGGCCGAAGCAAAACCGGATGTTATTTCTGTTGATTGGAACGCTGATTTATTAAATATTAAAAAAATACTTCCTGCTGGTATCGCTGTTCAAGGAAATTTAGACCCTCATATTTTATACGCTGATCAACCAGTAATTAAAAAGACAATATTGCAATTGTTTGAAAGAATGCGCGGTGAAAACGGATTTATATTTAATTTAGGGCATGGCATTATGCCTGATATACCTTTTGCAAATGTTAAATATGCAATTGATGTAATCAAAGAATTCAGATATTAGTATTTAAATAATCTGCTGAGCTATGGAATATTATTATCATGTATTAGCACTACACATTATATTTGTTGTATGTTGGTTTGCAGGATTATTTTATTCGGTAAGATTATTTATTTATCATACGGAAGCTAACGACCGGCCAGAGCTTGAAAAGAAAGTTTTGCAAGCAGAATTCGTGAAAATCGAAGCAAGACTTTGGAATATTATTACAACTCCGGCTATGTATTTAACCATTGCAGCCGGAGTTACCATGCTTATTTTAAATCCCGGATTGCTACAGGTAGCTTGGATGGAAGTAAAGCTTTCTTTCGTTTTTCTATTAATCATTTATCATTTCATTTGTCAAAAGATAATGAATCAAATGAAAAATGGGATTTTTAAGTATTCTTCAGATCAATTAAGACTTTGGAATGAAGTTGCTACTCTGTTTTTGGTCTCCATAGTATTCTTGGCAATATTAAAAAATAGTGTTAACTGGATCTATGGTGTGCTGGGATTCATATTATTTGCCATTATAATTATGATTGCCGTAAAAATTTACAAAAGATACCGTATTAAAAAAGGAATATAATGTGTAAAAATTGGCTGTTTGGAGTTCTAATGTCTGTTTTTTTGCTGCTAGCAAAAGATGTTTCTGCTCAGTTTAATAATACGGCATTGTTTAATAAAACTTCGGATACCTTAAAATCACAATATTTATATTTCGATATAAACAGTTTTAATTTTGTTCGTAACTACGAATATTTTAATGCTTTTCAAGACGGTTATACCTTATTTGGAACTATTTTAGAACCACAGTTGCAGTATGCAGCTAATGAAAATTTGATAGTTAGCTTAGGTGGTTTCTTAAGAAAAGATTTTGGAGATAATGCAATTCATGATGCTAAACCTTTGTTTAGTTTAAAATATTCCAAAAATAATTTATCCTTAATATTCGGTTCTTTAGAAGGTAATGTACAACATCAATATATAGAACCTCTTTACGATTTAGAAAGAAGAATTACTACGCCAATTGAGTATGGCGCTCAGTTAAAAATTAATAAGCCTAAATACGATTTAGATGCTTGGATTGCATGGGAAAAAATGATTTATAAACCTGCAACAGAACAGGAACAAATTGCAGGAGGCTTATCCGGACAACTTAAATTAATTGATAAAGATTATTGGAAATTGAGCTTGCCTGTTCAGTTTATGTTAAAACATGCTGGCGGACAAATAGATGTAAACCCCAATAAAGATCCTTTATCAACCATTTTTAATGGAGCTGTAGGTTTTAAGGTAGAACGACTTTTTCATAGAAATAAAACTTTTAAAAAGTTATTTGCCGAAAATTACGTTGTTGGTTATAAGGATATGTCGCCCATTTCTATCCAACCATTTGAAAATGGAAATGGTATTTGGCTAAATGCAGGAGTTACATCAAAATTCGGGACCTTTATAACTTCGTATTGGAATGGAAATAATTTTCTGTCTATAAAAGGAACACCTATATTTCAATCTTTATCTTCAGATATTGATTACCCTAATTATACAGAAAAAAACAGATCGCTATTGTTTTTCAGATATGCGTATCAACAGCCTATACTCCCTAATTTATTTTTGGATGTCAGAATCGAGCCCATTATCGATTTAGTAAGTCCAAAATCAACACAAATAGATTTTTCTAATTCTTTTTTTCTCACTTATAAAGAGACTTTTAGGGTAGGCAAATTAAAAAAATAGCTTCATTTTTGAAAAATATTTGTGTTCCGTGCAACCTTTGGTAAGGATTGTGCATCTTACTAATAACACAACAAATGAGGGTGACCAGATCATATACTATAAACGAATTAATAGCAGGTTGTAAAGCTGGAGACCGCACCATGCAGGAACAGCTTTACAAGCAAACTGCTTCTAAAATGTTGGCAATCTGTATGCGATATGCTAAAGACAGGATGGAAGCAGAAGATGTTTTGCAATTGGGATATATTAAAATGTTTAAAAGTCTGGAATCCTACAGGAATGAAGGGTCGGCAGAAGGTTGGATTCGGAGAATAATGGTTAATACCGCTATAGAAAGTTATAGAAAGAATCTTCGTACTTTAAATGTTGTACAAATAGAAGAAGTACATGACTTACCATCTTCTGGATTTGATTTGAATAACTTAGGAATGCAAGATCTGTTGAATATTATTCAAAAGTTAGCCGATGGTTATAGAATTGTATTCAACATGTTTGTAATTGAAGGATATTCTCATAAAGAAATTGCTGAAAGCTTAGGTATCACCGAAGCAACCAGTAAATCTCAATTGAGTAGAGCACGGAGTATACTAAAAGAGGAAATTTTAAAAATGGAGAGACTAAATTATGCAACCTATACAGGATAAGAAATTAGATCAGCTTTTTAAAGACGCTTTTAAGGATGCGGAAATAGCACCAAGTAAAGATTTTTGGAGTCAAATTAATCCCGGTAATACTGTAGAAAAGAAAAATAAAAAACTACCGATTATGTGGATGGCTGCAGCATCCGTGACTGCAATATTGACTTTTGCTTTGATGCAAAAAGAAGAAAGTATGAAACTCTCGTCTGGTGAGGTTACACCAGAAGTCGTACATCTTGCACCGGAATCTGTTATGCAAAATAATTCAGTTGAAACACTTGCTAAAACAGAACAGCAGCCTAATAAAAGTGCAAGAAAATTTGTAGTCAATGCAACCAATACGCAAGAGCAATCGTCTTCTATAAGTAATCAGGAAGTAAAGGTAGAAGCACCCATAAAAAATGAGCCTGAAATATACATTGCTCAACAAATAGTAACTAACGAACCGGTAAATAACCTACCCAATAATGAAGTGGTATATGCTCAGGTAGTTACACCAGATATAAATATTTCAGACTCAGATGAATTGGAGGAGACAAAAAACAATTCTATACGAAATGTAGGCGATTTGGTGAATTTTGTTGTAAATAAGATTGATAAGAGAGATAACAAGGCAATAAAGTTTAAAACGGAGGATGATGAATCTTCAATAGTTGGAATAAACATTGGGTTTTTAAAGTTTAATGCAAAAAGAAAATAAGTTAACGCACCTAAATAAGAAAAGAATATGAAGACATTAATTGCAACTGTGCTACTTGCAAGCGGACTTGTAGGTACATCTGTAAAATCATTTGCTACGGAACAGGATAGTGTAAAAAGAGATCGTAAAACGTTGGTAATAAAATTTGGTAGTAAATCTGATACGGTTAGATACGATAAAAATGCGAGCAAGTTTATTAGTGGGCTAACTTTTACACGCCTGGATATTGGATTCTCAAAATTGATTGATAATGGAGACTTTACTTTATCACCGGCAAACGATTTCTTGGATTATAAACCGAGCAAAACAAGTAACGTCTCATTTGATGTATTTCAATTAGGTTATAGAGTGAATTCTAATTTTAAATTTTATTTAGCAGGTGGTTTCGACTGGACATTAATTCGTTTGGAAAAGCCAATCACAATTCAAAAAAACACAACTGATTTAACCTATATAAATGAACCTATTTTATTTTCGAAAAATAGATTCTCAAGTAGCTACTTGCACATTCCTTTAAATTTTGAGCTTAGAAGTGATGAAGATAAAAAAGGTAAGAGATTTTACACCGTTTTAGGACCTGAGGTAGCCTTTTTATTAAGCGGGAAGGTAAAACAAATTAGTGATGAAAGAGGTAAAGAGAAGTTTAAAGACGATTACAATTTTCAACCATTCAGATACGGTGCATCTATAAGACTTGGATACGGTGGTACGGGAGTATTTGCTAAATATTATTTCAACGATATGTTTGAAAGTGCTCCTCAGAAAGGATTAAGAAACATGAGTTTCGGTATAACTTTTGGATTGAATTAATTATTTAAATATAGAGTTTAAACCCCTGTAAGTATATACTTACAGGGGTTTTTTGCTTTAAATTAATACATCTTATTAATAAATCGGATTTGCAATTCGTAAATTTTATATTTGTCTGTGGAAGAATCAATTTTAAAAGTTAGCAATCTTACGAAGCAATATTCTGAGAATCCTGGAGGAATAAAAAATATAAGTTTTACAACCAACAGCGGACAAATTACTGCAATTATTGGAGAAAGCGGAAGCGGTAAATCAACTTTGTTAAAAGCTATTTATGGTACTTTAAAAGCAGATGAGGGAACAGTTTATTGTAAAGGTGTTCGGGTTAAGGGACCAGATGAGCAGTTGGTACCAGGTCATATCGCAATGCGGATGGTTACACAAGATTTTAGCTTAAACATATACGCAAAGGTTTACGACAATATTTCCTCTATGTTAGCTAATACAGATGTTGTGGCAAAAGTTAATAAGACGAATGCTGTAATGGATCAATTGCATATAACTCATTTAAAAGATAAGAAAATAACTGAATTAAGTGGGGGGGAGCAACAACGGGTAGCTATAGCTAGGGCATTGGTAAGTAATATTGATGTTTTATTGTTAGACGAACCTTTTAGTCAGGTAGATACGTTGCTTAAATTTCAGATGCGGGCCGATTTAAAGAAGCTGGCTAAAGAAACAGGTTTAGCAATAGTGATGGTTTCACACGATCCTATTGATGGGATTTCGTTGGGCGACCAGTTGCTTATTATAAAAGACGGTGTTATTTCTCAACAAGGTACTCCTTTTGAAGTTTACAATAATCCGCTTCATGCGCATACCGCAAAACTATTGGGGAATGCAAATATTTTGACAAAAGAAGATTGCGAAATTTTAGGTATAAAATCTACAGAAAAAATCTTGTTTTATCCGGAATGGGTAGCTTTAAAAAATACCTGGTCGAGTAAAAAGTATATAGTAGAAGATATAACTTTTAAAGGATCTTATGAAGAATTGCTTTTAAGCAGAAAAGGTGTGTTAATTAATGCAATACATACAAATCATGGAGCTTATAAAATAGGAGAATACGTACAGGTAGAAATTTCCAAATTTGTAAAAATTGCAAATTCAGAATAATGATAAAATGAAATTATATATAATAAAAAAGTCCCTTAAGTTAAGGGACTTTTTTATTGTTGTATATGTTTTTAATTAACATATCTAGACTCAATTAATACCACCTTTACCCGAACTGTATTTGAAGGACGTATAGGTGCTCTGTCTTGAAAATCAGAACTTTGTATATCTATGGAAACACCTCCATTGTAAACTTCATAACTATAAGCATCTACATTGTAAACAAAAGGTAATTGAATATAACTTGTAGCACTATTTTGTGTAGGTGTGTAGGATAGATAAACCAAAGTGGCTTCGTTTTGTATGTGGTATGGGTCAATTCCGCCAATAGATAGATCTACAGAATAGGTTAGCCCATCGTTACTTAGCACCCACTGATTAGGTTGAATATCTCTAATGTAAGTTTTATTGTTGGTTCCACCATCAATAATAGTTTCTTTCTGACAAGAGGCTAGGCCTAGCGTAGCAATGCAGAGAATGAGTAAGGTTAATTTTTTCATGGTTGTTATTTTTGTGTGTGTTTCGTGTAATACAAAGTCTTTGCCAAAATTGATAATTTTTTTATTTTTTTTTAGCTAAAAGAAAACAGTGCTTAATTAAGTAAGATTTAATGGTTGTGTATTAAAAATGTTAAGTTGCTAGTTAGGTATTTGTAGAGCAATTATCAGATTATATGTTCTGTTTACATGAATCCCATTCTGTTAGAGTCTAATTTTAGAAAAACAAACAGAAGAATAGTAAAGCTCCATAGCGATGAGCCTCCATAGCTTATAAATGGTAGGGGGATACCTATTACCGGAACAATGCCTATGGTCATCCCAATGTTTATAAATAAATGGAAGAATAGAATACTAGCTACACAATAACCATAAACACGGCTAAAAGCCGAACGTTGTCGCTCTGCAAGGTTAATGATTCTTAATAGGAGAAATACAAATAATCCGATTACTACTATACTGCCCACAAAACCCCATTCTTCGCCAATGGTTGAAAAAATAAAATCGGTACTCTGAGCAGGAACATAATCATATTTGGTTTGTGTGCCTTGTAAAAATCCTCGCCCGGTGGCCTGCCCTGCACCAATAGCTATTTTAGATTGTATAACATTGTATCCAACACCCTTAGGATCGTGTTTTAAACCTAGAATAACTTCTATTCTGGATCGTTGGTGAGGTTCTAATATGGTATTGTATGCTGCTTTTACGAAGAATAAATAGCCTATAGCTGTAAGACATATAATAGATACAGTAATAATGAAATCTCTTTTTTTCTTATTAAAATAGATGAATACTGCTCCTATAAAAAAGATGATAGGAATCGTAATACTAAAGGGAACAATAAAAGCGGCAACAAACAAGACTATTAATCCTAAAAACACCAGCAGAAAATACCCTGATAAACCTTCTCTATAAAGCGGGAATAAAAAAGACAGGAAAACTAATGCCGAACCTCTGTCGGGTTGTAGCATGACTAAAATCAAAGGTAAACCCACAATTAATGCAGCAATAGCTATAGATTTTATATCATTAAATTTGGGGTTGAAGTTACCTACATAACGTGCAATTAACATGGCGGTACCAAATTTTGCAAATTCTGAAGGTTGTAATTTAAAGGAGCCTATTGCGATCCATGCCTGATTTCCGGCAACTTTATCTCCAATTAATAACACCATTAACAATAAGACAATAGTTGCACCATATATTACCGGTGCAAATACGCTGAAAAATTTGGAATCAAACAGTAGAATAGAAAACCCTAATACAATTCCCGAAATAATAAAGATAAGCTGTCGGCCATAGGTGTCAGAAAAACTAAAAATATCACCTTTATTGGGGTTGTAAACAGCCGAGTAAATATTTACCCATCCAATTGCACAAAGGGCTACATAGATTAAGATAGTGATCCAGTCTACATTAAAAAAGAACCGATTGCTCTGATATTGATTCATATTAACGAGCGTTTAAATAGGTTTTTTTTGAATTTATTTGAACTACAGCGGGAGGTAATGCTTTTTGAGCAGCAGAGTCTACAGGTTTAGGCTTAGCCGGAATTTTCACTTTAAAATCGGGCATTAAATTTTCTGCTTTCATGCGCTCCATCTGAGGGATTTTAAAAGCAGAGATACTGTCTCTAAGGTAGAGCTCGGTCATGAAGCTCGCCATAGGAGCTGCGTAGCTGCCACCATAGCCGCCGTTCTCAACAATAACCGCAATTGCTATTTTCGGATTGTCTCTAGGGGCGAATCCGATAAATACCGAGTGGTTTTTTCCTCTGGAGTTCTGAACTGTTCCAGTTTTTCCGGCCATTACTATTCCTGGAATTCTAGACTGTATAGCTGTTCCCCAAGGTTTATTTACTGCGTCGTCCATTCCTGCAATTACAGCGTCAAAATGACGTTCTTCTATATCTACATAATGTTTTTCAATGTATTTTTTACGAATCAGCTTTTTATCGCCCACCGCCTTAATTAAATGAGGTTTAATGTAATAACCTTTGTTTGCTATAATGGCCATTATGTTGGCCATTTGCAGAGGTGTGGTATTTACTTCTCCTTGTCCTATAGCCAGTGAAATAACGGTAGTATAACCCCATCGGTTGTTATACATCTTGTCATAATCTTCTTTTCTAAGTAATTTCCCAGTTCTTTCAAAAGGAACATCAATGCCTAATGTATCACCAATTCCAAATTTACGAACTTGCTCTTGCCATGCATCATAGGCTTGACGTTGGTTTTTCATACCATCTTTGGTAATTAATTTTTCAAAGATATAGCAGAAATAGGTATTGCAGGATCTGGCGAGTGCCATACTTAAAGCCACATTCCCGTCGTAATGTTCACATTTTACCGTGTGGTTACCTGCTTTATAATATTTCGGGCAATAGAAAGTAGTATTTGGATTAACCACGCCATTTTGCAATGCAATTAGAGCGTCGAGCGGTTTAAACGCCGATCCCGGAGAATATCTTCCCTGAATAGGGCGAATATTATGAGGACTATGATTTCCCATTAACTCCATATAATAATTGCCCCAGTTTTTTCCGACCAATTTATTAGGATTGTATCCCGGGCTACTTACAAAAGCCAATACTTCGCCTGTTGAAGGTTCAATAGCCACAATACTGCCTACTTTGTTTTGTAAGAGCTGCTCGCCCAGTTTTTGAAGACGAATATCCAATGAAGAGATTAATCTTTCACCATTTACCGCTGCTGTATCAAATTCACCATTCTGGTAACTCCCCTGGGGTATGTTGTTGGCGTTATAAAGCATATTACGTACACCCCGCTGACCTCTTAAAATGGTTTCGTAGCTTCTTTCGATTCCGGTTCTTCCAATTTCATCGCCCGGTCTGTAAAAGCCGTCTGATTTTCTGATATCTGTTGTGTCTACTTCTCGTACATAACCCAACATATGCGCAGCAACGCTATCAGGATAAACTCTTATAGATCGCGGTTGAACCATAAAACCTGGAAACAGGAATAAGCGTTCCATTAACGCGGCATATGTATTAACGGATATTTGTTTTAGAAATGCAGTAGGTCGGTAATTAGATCTTACTTTGGCTCTATGCATTTGCTTTAAAAATTCTTCTTTATCAATTCCTAAAATTGAGCACAACGCTAATGTGTCAATATTCTTAACATCATTAGGTATAACCATAAGGTCGTATACTGGTTCATTTTGTACAAGAATTTTGTTGTTTCTATCTAAAATAACACCTCTCGCAGGATACATGTATATCTTTCTCAGTACATTAGAGTTGGCTGATACAAAATACTTGTCGCTATAAATTTGTATATAAAATAATTTACCTAAGAGGATAAGTGCAATAAGAAGTATAACTCCTTGAATGATGTATTTCCTGTTAAATAAGTTATTCATTAAGTGCTTTTATTATAAAAAATAGTTTCTGCTAAAACAATTAAACCGAGAGAAAACAAACTGCTGAATAAGCAACGCGTTAGCGTATAACCGATTTCAGAAAATTTAAATGCTTCCAGTAAAAATACGACCAAGTGGTGAGATAAAATACAAGTTATGGCAAATAATATAAACCATTTAAAACCCATGTTACCTAAAGTAGGTTCGGGTTCGTCAAAACTGTCTCTGGTAACTGTAATTGAAATAAACAAAATTCTTACAAATGCTAACATAACGCAAGCAGAGGTATGTACACCCAAAGTATCGTAAAACGCATCCATTGTTAGGCCTGTAAAGAAGGCTAATAAATACAATAGTAAATTAGGTGTGCCAAATGGCAACAGCATTATAAACAGAATATAAATAAATGGCGTTGATAAATTATAAAAAGCCATATTTCGCAACAGGAATACTTGAATAAAAATCAAGATAAACCAGCGTAAAACATTTAATATGATTAATTTACTGTTCATTTACCTTTCTGTTTTCTAATTCAAACTGTTCTTTTGCTAGGCTGTTCGTAATCACATACACATATTGTAATGTGCTGAAATCATTAAATAAAGCTATTTCTAAGCTCATGAAGTTGTCGCCGGTAGGTACCGAAGCGTTGGTAACTTTTCCAACGAGAATTCCTTTTGGGAATGATCCGGCTCCGGATGTAACAATGGTATCGCCTCTAAAAATTTTAAACTGATTAGGTATTTCTTTTACATAAGCATTTCTGAAATCGAAATTACCCTCGCCCCAAACCAAGGCCCCCAATACATGGTTCTTCTTCATTTCAACACTTATTCTTGTTTCTTTATGAAGTAGAGATTGAATTCTTGCTAAATTAGGAGATACATCGTCTACAAACCCTACAACTCCCATATTCATAGACATTACGGCCATTCCTTTTTCAATGCCATGTAAAGAACCTTTATTAATGGTGATGTAATTATTTCTTAATGTAATAGAGTTTTTTATAACGCGTGCGGAAGTAAAAGCATATTGCTTATTAGATATAGTATCGATATATGTTTTTCCTGGAATAGTATCAGGTTGTTTTAAAGCAAATATTTGCGACTTTAATGCCGCATTTTCGAGTGCTAAACTATCGTTTACTTTACCAAGCGATAGATATCTTTTTAGAATATTTAACTGCTCATAGGCAGAACCTACCACACTATTTGTAGAGTTTAATGTAATGCTTCTTTGGTAATCGTTTTTTGTTAAGGTAAGATAAATACCTATTGAAAAGAAAATCAGGAAAAAGAAAAATGCGTTATATCTGCTTAAAAATATCCAAAGGTTACGCATTATGGTTTACAATTTATAATTTACGATTAAAGGTTAACAATTTTACCTTATAATTTTCATTATAGGAATTAAAACACTTAACAATTTGGTTAGGGTTATTCATTTCTAAAAAAATATAAGGCAAAATACTTATTAATTTGCCGGGTTGTGGTTAGAATAATCATCTCTTTTTATAGTTTTAAAAAGAAACTATTCACAATCCTCCATCAAAATCTACATTCGTAAACTTTTATTACTGCATTAAAAATTTATAGTTTCCAATATTTTTTAAGGCAATTCCGGTTCCTCTAACTACGGCGCGAAGCGGATCTTCTGCTACATGAACAGGAAGTTTGGTTTTAGAACTAATTCTTTTATCTAAACCACGTAATAAAGCACCACCACCTGTTAAATAAATACCTGTTTGATAAATATCAGCAGATAGTTCTGGAGGAGTAATTTCTAAGGCCTTTAAGATCGCTTCTTCAATTTTAGAGATAGATTTATCTAAACAATGCGCAATTTCAGTATATGAAACTGTTATCTGTTTTGGAACACCGGTCATTAAGTCTCTTCCTTGAACTGCAAAATCATTTGGTGGATCGGTTAATTCCGGCAACGCAGCACCTACTTCAATTTTGATTTTTTCTGCGGTTCTGTCACCAATCATGATATTGTGCTGGCGACGAATATAATTTACAATATCTGAATCAAAGTTATCACCCGCTACGCGAATAGATTGGTCGCATACAATACCAGAAAGGGCAATAACTGCAATTTCGGTTGTTCCTCCACCTATATCAATAATCATATTCCCCATAGGCTCTTCTACATCAATTCCGATACCCACTGCAGCAGCCATTGGCTCATGAATAAGATATACTTCTTTTGCTCCGGCAATTTCAGCACTATCTCTAACCGCCCTTTTTTCTACTTCGGTAATACCCGATGGAATACAGATAACCATTCTTAAAGAAGGGAACATCCAGCCTTTTCCACCGTTTAACATTCGGATCATGCCTTTAATCATCGCTTCTGCAGCATTGAAATCAGCAATTACGCCGTCTTTTAAAGGACGAACGGTACGAATATTATCGTGCGTTTTTCCTTCCATTTGCATGGCCTGACGACCAATTGCAATAATTTTATTTGTTGACCTGTCAAATGCAACAATTGAAGGCTCATCAACTACAACTTTATCATTGTGAATAATAAGCGTGTTTGCAGTGCCAAGATCTATAGCTACTTCTTGTGTAAACCAGTTAAATAACCCCATTTATATATGGTTAGAATGTTTTAAATTTAGTGTTAGTTTGTCTTGTAAAGTTAGTTAATTTTTTATGAAAAACTTATATGAGAAACGATGAATAGCTCATCAAAGTACATATTGTTCAGTTTTCGATTTTATTTGCCTTTTTAATTGATGAAATTTCAACTAAAAAGGTATAACTAACCTTATTTTTTAATTTCTTAAGTTAAAAGCCAGAGTCTTTACTCTTTAACTTTTCCCTTTCCCCCTTTCCGCCTTTGTCCTTTTTAGCTTTTAGCTTTTAGCTTTTGGCTTTTAGCTTTTGGCTCCTCGCTTTTAGCTTTCCGCTCTTCGCTTAATGTTTAAAATGTCTAACACCAGTGGTAACCATAGCAATATTTTTGGTATTGGCCATTTCAACAGAGTCTGCATCTTTGATAGACCCTCCAGGTTGTAAAACAGCAACAATTCCGGCATCGGCAGCAATTTCTACGCAATCAGGGAATGGGAAAAAAGCATCAGAAGCCATTACACTTCCTTCTAGGCTAAAACTAAATTCATTGGCTTTAACAATTGCTTGTTTTAGCGCATCAACGCGCGAAGTTTGCCCCACTCCACTAGCCAACAATACTTTGTTTTTTACCAAAACAATGGTGTTAGACTTTGTGTGTTTAACCAGCTTGTTTGCAAACTCCAAATCTTCGTATTGAGCGTCGGTTGGAGATTTAATAGTAACAGATGTCATTTGATTACGTAATTCAACCTGTAAATCCTTATCCTGCTCTATTACACCATTTAAAAGTGTTTTAAATTGTTTGGTGGCTAATTCTGTAGGATTTCTCTGTAAAATTACTCGATTTTTTTTCGCAGAAAATAAATCTAACGCTTCTTGCGCATAGGCAGGAGCAATTAATACTTCGAAAAATAATTTATTAATTTCTTCAGCAGTTTCTAAATCTACTTTTTGATTGGTAATTAATACCCCCCCAAATGCAGAAACAGGATCGCAGGCAAGTGCGTCTAACCAGGCTTCTTTTGCGGTAGCTCTTGTAGCTAAACCACAGGCATTGGTGTGTTTTAAAATAGCAAAAGTAGGCTCATTAAATTCATCAATTAAGCTAACAGCTGCATCAACATCAACCAGATTGTTGTAAGATAAAGCTTTGCCGTTGTGTTTAGTGAATAAAGCGTCTAAATCGCCGTAAAATACACCCTGTTGATGCGGATTTTCTCCGTAACGAAGCGTTTGATTGTTCTCAATACTTTGTTTGAAAACAGTCATAGGCTCTTCTTCATTAAAATAATTAAAGATAGCAGTATCGTAATGTGATGAAGTATGGAACGCTTTGCGAGCAAAACTTCTGCGTTGCTCTAAATAAGTTATACCATTTTGCTCAGAAAGTTGTTGTTCTAATGTGCTATAATCACTTTTTGAAGCAAGAATAACAACATCATTAAAGTTTTTAGCCGCAGCGCGGATTAAAGAAATGCCACCTATGTCAATTTTTTCAATGATTTCTTCAGGAGTTCCACCTGCTTTTACAGTTTCTTCAAAAGGATATAAGTCTACTATTACTAAATCTATTTCTGGAATTTCATATTGTGAAATCTGATTCTGATCATCTTCTAATCCTCTTCGATTTAAAATGCCGCCAAATACTTTTGGATGTAGTGTTTTAACTCTTCCGCCTAAAATAGAAGGATAGCCTGTTAAATCTTCGACTGCAATTACAGGGATATTTAAATCTTTAATAAACTGCTCCGTACCGCCTGTCGAATAAAAATTTACACCTTGAGCGGCTAATAATCGGATTAAAGGCTCTAAGCCATCTTTATAGTATACAGAAACAAGTGCGTTTTTAATTTTAACAGGTGCCGTCATGATGTTTTTTAATTGAGCCGCAAAGTTAAAAAAACACAATGGTACTGGGTAATAAATTACACTTATTCCGCTATTTTTCTGTTAAATAATTTAAAGGGCTTAAAATAAGCTTATTTGTAACTTACTTTCAATAACTTATCAAGAGGTGTAAGTAGCTAAAAAACAACGCTTAATGATTTATTTTTTTTATTTTTTTAACTAAATTCTCTACAATCCTAGGATAGTGTAAATGCTCTAATTGTTGCCCTTTAAATTTCACTATCTCTAAAGTGTCTGAATCTTCAATTTTATATCTTGCCTGATAGATGTGTTCTCCCTCGTCAAATTTTTCGTTCACATGATGAATTGTAATCCCACCTTCTTTCTCTTTAGCATCAAGAATGGCTTTGTGAACTTTATCTCCATACATTCCTTTTCCGCCATAAGCAGGAAGTAATGAAGGATGAATGTTTACAATTCTGTCTTTAAAAACATTTAACATGTTTTGTGGAATTAACCAAAGAAATCCGGCAAGTACAATTAAGTCGACATTTAGATTTTTTAATAAATCGATCACGTCATCAGTTTCATAAAACTCCTGTTTGTCAAAAGTATGAGTGGGTATTTCAAAACTATCTGCACGCTGTAGTACGTAAGCTTCCGGATTATTGGTTAATACAAGAGATATTTCAGCGTCGTTGTTACGCTTAAAATGTTCCATTAACTTTTGAGCATTAGATCCTGAGCCGGATGCAAATATGGCTATATGCTTTTTCATTATATCAAAAGTAATATTTTAGGTTATATATCCTAAATTTATAAGAGAATCGTTTTAAAAACATTAAATTTGTGGCTTAATTACTGCTTAGAGAGAAGTAGTCAAATAAATTAAAGATAAATTTAATTATTTGGTTGTTTTATTAAAAGATTACTTCTATATTTGCAACCCGAAAGAATAAATAACAATAGAGTAAAGGCTACAGCATAATGGCAAATCATAAATCCTCTTTAAAAAGAATTAGATCTAACGCAGCAAAACGCTTACGTAATAGATATCAAGCAAAAACTACACGTACTTTTATTAAAAGATTACGTGCTTCAGTAGATAAAAAATCAGCTTCTGATCTTTTACCTACAGTTATTTCTATGCTTGATCGTTTAGCTAAGAAAAATGTTATTCATAAAAACAAAGCAGCGAACAATAAATCTAAATTAACAAAATTTGTTAATGGATTAAAATAATTAACTATAAATTAGTATATTGAAAGCGTGTAGAATTACTACACGCTTTTTTTTATGTCTAAAATTTTAAAAGAGAAAGTTGAAGAAGGAATAAAGTCTTGGGATATTAACGATAGACCCCGAGAGAAATTACTTCAAATGGGGAGACGTCATTTAACCAATGCAGAATTAATAGCCATTTTAATCCGCGCAGGTAATGTAAATGAATCGGCGGTGGCGTTGAGCGCAAGACTCTTAAAAGAATATAAATACGATTTATCTTTATTAGCAAAAGCAGATGTGCACGAACTTTGTGCTTTTAAAGGTATGGGGGTTGCGAAAGCTTTGGCTATTATTGCGGCTCTGGAGATTGGGCGTAGAAGAAAGGAAGTTAAATTCAAAGTGTCTAAATCTATTACTTGTTCCCGAGATTTATATATCTTATTGTATCCTAATTTTGCAGATCTTCAGCAAGAAGAATTTTGGATTGTATTGCTAAGCAGGGCAAATAAAGTGATTGCTCAGCAAAGAATCAGTGTTGGTGGAATAAGCGGTACAGTAGCCGATCCTAAAGTGATTTTTAAAATAGGATTACAGCATAGTGCGTCCAGTATAATTCTTGCACACAACCATCCCTCTGGTCAGTTAGCGCCCAGTAATGAGGATATAAAAATTACCCGAAAACTGGTGGAAGTTGGAAAGATTATGGATATGCAGGTGCTCGATCATTTAATAATTACCGATGAAGGTTATTTGAGTTTTTCGGATAAAGGTATTTTATGAAATGGAGATTAAATAGTTTAATATTAATTTGGTTTTTAGATAAATAATTAGTATATTTAATATAGGTGTAAAGTGTGTGTGTTTGTTGATTTTCAAATTAACTGTTTAATTTTCAGATAAGTTGTTAAATTGGCTGCATGAAAATAATCTCTACGCTTCTGTTGTTTATCTTTATAAACCATTTTGCAATAGCTCAGAAAAAAGAATTGGCTATTAATATTCTTTCCTATAATATACGTTATAACAATAGCAATGATGGAATAAATGCCTGGCCAAATAGAAAAGATAACGTTAAATCCCTGATAAAATTTCACAACATAGATATTCTTTGTGTGCAAGAAGCATTGTCTGATCAATTCGATGAACTCTTATTAAATACAAATTTTGAAGCTGTGGGTGTGGGGCGCGATGATGGAAAGCGTAAAGGCGAGTTTTCAGCTATTTATTTTGATAAAACTCGATTTACCAAAAAAGATGGCGGAACATTTTGGTTGTCAGAAACACCTGATGTGCCTAGTAAGGGATGGGATGCAGCACTAAATCGTGTTTGTAGTTGGGTGAAATTATATGACAAAATAAATAAACAAGAATTTTTGGTTTTTAATACACATTACGATCATGTAGGGGTACAAGCCAGAATAAATTCGGCTATTTTGTTAAAGCAGAAAATCCAGGAAATTGCACCAAAACTACCGGTTGTTTTTACCGGCGATTTAAACGTTACACCCGAAACGGAAGCTATTTCTACCATCAAATCTTTTTTAATGGATAGTAGAGAGATAAGTGTAGAACCTCCTTACGGACCATACGGTACATTTAATGCTTTTAAGTTTGATAGTGATTTAAAAGATCGCATAGATTACGTCTTTGTAAACAGCGGTTTTAAAGTTCAGCAATATGCAACTTTATCAGATAGTAAAGACAAAAGATATTATTCCGACCATCTGCCTGTATTTGCAAAATTGTACTTTAAGTAATTAATGCATAATGTACACTTTTAGGACTGTTTTGTAAATGCTATATTTGCATGAAATAGAAAGTTAACTTTCTGTTGTTTACAAGATCCTTTTTCATGAAAATATCCTATAACTGGTTACAACAATTTATAAATACGAACGGTTCTGATCCGCTTCTTTCTAAAACACCGCAAGAAATATCGCTTATATTAACTGATATAGGCTTGGAAGTAGAAAGTTTAGAAAAAGTTCAAGCCATTATTGGCGGGTTAGAAGGCCTGGTAATAGGGAAAGTTTTAACTTGCACGCAACACCCTAACGCAGACAGATTACGTGTTACTACGGTAGATTTGGGTAATGGAGATCCGGTTCAAATTGTATGTGGTGCGCCAAATGTAGCAGCTAATCAAACGGTTGTTGTTGCCCCAGTAGGATGTACCGTTTATCCTATAGAAGGCGAACCTTTTAAGATCACCAAATCTAAAATAAGAGGCGAAGTGTCTGAAGGGATGATTTGCGCAGAAGACGAGATTGGGTTAGGAAAGGGGCACGATGGAATTATGGTGCTTCCAAATGATGCTACTATCGGTATCCCTGCAAATACCTATTTTAATTTAAATGACGATTATTTGTTTGAAATAGGTTTAACACCCAATAGATCAGATGCAGCTTCGCATTTAGGTGTGGCTCGTGATTTAGCTGCTTATTTAAGGACGAATATTATAATGCCCGATTTAACTGCTTTTAAAGCAGATAATAATGATTTAAATATCCCAGTAACTATAGAAAATACAGTTGCTTGTAAAAGATATTCTTCATTATCTATAACGGGTGTTACAGTAGCCGATTCACCTGAGTGGATTCAGGATAAGCTTAAAGTGATTGGACTACGTCCCATAAACAATATTGTAGATATTACTAATTATGTATTACATGAATTGGGCCAGCCTTTGCATGCATTCGATGCAGATAAAATTGCAGGTCAGCATATTTATGTAAAGAATTTTCCTTCAAACTCAGAGTTTACAACATTGGATGATGTTTCCAGAAAATTGGATTCAGCAGATTTGATGATTGCAGATGCAGAAAAACCATTATGTTTAGCAGGTGTGTTTGGCGGAAAAACTTCTGGAGTTACAGAAACTACAACCAATGTTTTCTTAGAAAGTGCCTATTTTGATGCGGTTTCTATCCGAAAAAGTAGTAAAAGACATGGTTTAAAAACCGACGCGTCTTTCCGTTACGAACGTGGTACCGATCCGGAAATTACGGTTGTTGCTCTAAAAAGAGCTGCGCTATTAATTAAGGAAATAGCAGGCGGGCAAATTTCTTCCGAGATTTCTGATATTTATCCAACTCCGGTAGAACCTGCAAAAATAGAAGTAAGCTTCAGTGAGATTAATGATTTAATTGGTTATAATATTCCCGACGAGGAAATCAAATCTATCTTAATAGGCTTAAGTATTCAATTATTAAATGAAAAAGACGGTGTTCTGGCTTTAGAAGTTCCTGCTTTTAAGGTAGATGTTACACGTCCGTGTGATATAACAGAAGAGGTTTTACGTATATATGGATATAATAATATTCCAATTCCTTCTAAAATTAATGCTTCTTTAAGTAATACTGTTAGACCTGATAAAGAGCTTACTCAGCATGCAGTAGCAGATATGCTTTCTGCCCAGGGATTTGCGGAGATTTGGTGTAATTCATTAACCAAAGGTACATACGCCATACAAAAAGATACAGTGGTTGATATTTTAAATCCATTAAGTAACGATTTAAATATCATGCGTCAAAGCTTATTACACCCGGCATTAGAAAGTGTAGCTTACAATCAGAATAGAAAAGCAAATGATTTGAGATTTTATGAGTTTGGAAAAACTTATAACAAAATTGACGGTAAATACATAGAAACGCAACAGTTATTGTTGTTAATAGCGGGAGCCGTAAGTTCAGAGAAATGGAACTCTAAAGTTACGCCAGTTAATTTTTATACAATTAAGGGAACTGTAGAAGCGATATTGAGCCGTTTAGGCCTGTTAAATTTCCAGTCAGAACAAATTGAAAACACAGATACAGCCGAATATGGATTAAAATATTATAGAGGCAAAGATATATTTGTGGAGTTTGGAGCAGTAGCTCAAACTGTTAAGAAATTAGTAGACGTGGATAAAGAGGTTTTTTATGCACAGTTTAATTGGGATTTAATTATATCAGCGGTAGCGAAGTTAAAGATAAAGAACAAGGAGGTTTCTAAGTTTCCTGTTGTTAGAAGAGATTTATCTTTATTAATAGATACTTCTGTAACTTTTGATGTTCTAAGAAGTACTGTATTTAAAACCGATAAAAAATTAGTTAAAGAAGTAGGTATATTTGATGTGTTTTTAGGTACTAAAACTGGTTCATTACCAGAAGGTAAAAAGTCGTATGCCATCAATATTCAACTATTGGATGAACAACAGACTTTAACTGACAAGCAAATAGATGCAGTGATGCAAAAAATTATACATAACTTAGCCAAGGAAGTTAACGCAGAAATTAGATAATAGATTTTGTTAACCTGATTATACAAATGGTTTCAGTTTCAGATAAGTTGCAGAGTATTACTCAGAAAACAATTCATTTAATGGAATTGTGTAATGCCTTACAAGAAGAAAATAACTTACTTAAGCAGGATAATGCACGCTTGAGAAACAGTAATTCTTCTGCCGATATGCAGATTCAGGAGCTGGATGAAAAGCTTAGAGTTTTGAAGCTTGCAAAGAGTATTGAAGGATCAAGTGAGAAATCTCTTGATATAAAACAAAAAATTAACGAATTTGTGCGCGAAATAGATAAGTGTGTGGTATTGCTGAAAAAATAATTTCAGTGGAGTTGAAACAAAGCCAATAAAATGGGAGAAATCTCGATAAAAATAACCATCTCTGACCGTATTTATCCGCTGAAGGTAAATATGGAAGAAGAAGAAATTGTAAGAAGAGCAGCTAAGATTATTAACGAGCGTATAAAAGAATACCAAGAAAATTATGCCGTTAGAGATAAACAAGATTTGCTTTCAATGGCTGTATTGCATTATGCAACAGCAGTTTTGAGAGCAGAAAATACTGTTCAAAGTCAAGATTCTCAGATATCTGAAAAGGTAGACGAGCTAGATGGGTTGTTGTCGAATTTTTTCACTAAATAATTTGGTCTTATTATTTAGCCGCAGCTAAATTTAATGTTTCTTCTTTTCTGCTAATAGCCAGAAATACCTGAACCTTGAATTTTGTAGCGGTTTTTTTATTTTAAAATTATGATGGAAATTATTCTTTATATATGTGTTAGTTTAGTAGCAGGTATATTTATTGGGCGGTATTTATTACGCGCTTTATTAAAGCGTCAGGAAATAGCGGCGCAAACGAAGGTTAAAAAAATGCTTAAGGAAGCAGAAACTAATGCGGAGATCCTTAAAAAAGATAGATTACTAGAAGCAAAAGAGAAATTTTTGCAGTTAAAATCTGAACATGAGCGCGAAGTAAATGAACGCAATAATCAGATTAGTCAAAGAGAAAACACCATTCGCCAAAAAGAGCAATCTGTTCAGCAGCGATTAGAAAATCTTCAGAAAAAAGAAAACGACTTAGACGCTCAGAAAAATAATCTGGCGAGGCAAAATGAACTGGCTGTTAAAAAACAGGAAGAAGTTGAAGTAATCAAAAATCAGCATGTTCAGCAGTTAGAAACGATTGCAGGATTAAGTGCCGATGAAGCTAAAAATCAATTAATAGAAAATATGAAGAGCGAGGCTAGAAGCCAAGCTATGATTCAGGTTAAAGATATTGTTGATGAGGCCAAACTAACCGCAACAAAAGAAGCTAAAAAGGTGGTTATTCAAACCATACAAAGAACGGCAGTTGAGGCGGCAATAGAAAATACAGTTTCTGTATTCCATATAGAAAGCGACGAAATTAAAGGTAGAATTATTGGTAGAGAGGGAAGAAATATTCGTGCATTAGAAGCTGCAACCGGAATTGAAATTATTGTTGATGATACACCAGAAGCAATTATTCTTTCTGGTTTTGATCCGGTTCGAAGAGAAATTGCTAGGCTGGCCTTGCATAGATTAGTTACTGATGGAAGAATACACCCAGCTCGTATTGAAGAAATAGTTGCTAAAACCAAAAAGCAAATAGAAGATGAAATTATCGAAATTGGTGAGCGCACGGTTATTGATTTAGGTATTCATGGTTTGCACCCAGAGTTAATCAGAATGGTTGGAAGAATGCGTTATCGCTCTTCTTATGGACAAAATTTATTACACCATAGTAGAGAAGTCGCCAATTTCTGCGCAACTATGGCTGCAGAACTGGGCTTAAATGCTAAAATGGCAAAACGAGCAGGTTTACTACATGATATAGGTAAAGTGCCTGATGATAATCCGGAATTACCACACGCTATATTAGGTATGCAGCTTGCTGAAAAATATAAGGAACATCCAGAAGTTTGTAATGCTATTGGTGCTCACCACGACGAAATTGAAATGACTTCGATGATCTCTCCAATTGTTCAGGCTTGTGATGCAATATCAGGTGCACGTCCAGGAGCAAGAAGAGAAGTGGTAGAAAGTTATATTAAACGATTAAAAGAATTAGAAGAATTAGCTTTATCTTATCCTGGTGTAGAAAAAACTTTCGCTATACAAGCAGGTAGAGAGCTAAGGGTAGTTGTAGAAAGTGAAAGAGTAACCGATCAACAAGCAGAGTTATTGGCAGCCGATATTTCTAATCGTATCCAGACTGAAATGACTTATCCAGGACAGATTAAAGTGACTGTCATTAGAGAAACCCGATCTGTTTCTTTTGCGAAGTAATAAATTTTAAATAGGAAACCATATTTATAAATTGTAAAACCTATAAAAATGAAAAAGAAGGAAGAAAAAAGACAGGTAGATATTTATTTTGATGCTTATTCTGAAAGTCACCAAAACCCTACTAATAAATTCATTCATTGGATTTGTGTTCCTTTAATCTTATTCAGTATTATAGGATTGGTTACTGCTATACCATTCCCTAAACTTGAATTTTTAGGACAATATCAAACATACATTAATTGGTTTTCCTTTTTAATGGCAGCTATTATTCTATACTATTTCGAATTGTCTAGAATATTGGCCTTTTTAATGATTTTGGTTATATCTTTTATGTTCTACTTTATCGTATTGCTGGAAAGAGTAGAGCAAAATGGAGGGCCGGCATTGTGGCAGGTGTCTTTAGGCATTTTTGTGGTTGCCTGGATTGGTCAATTTATAGGGCATAAAATTGAAGGTAAGAAACCATCTTTTTTAGATGATTTAAGATTTTTATTAATTGGTCCCATCTGGTTGCTTCATTTTATCTGTAAAAAAGTAGGGATGCCTTATTAGACTTAACATGGACTTAACCTTTATCTTATCTAATGGTAATGGTTATCTAACGCATACTTAACATTGTGGTAATACTTTTGATGAAACAAAAATCATTAAAAAGTGAAAGCACAATTTCTAATTAAAAGAGTCCTTATTGCTCTAATTATGATCGTAATTCCGATGAGTATTTTTGCTCAGGGATTAGGGTCAATTTCCGGAAAAGTAACCGACAAACAAACCGGAGAAACTGTTATTGGTGCAGGCGTGAAAATCTCTGGAACGAATAAAGGTATAATGACCGATGTAGATGGTCGTTATATTTTAAGAGATTTAACACCTGGAACTTATACTTTAGAAGTTCTATATATAGGTTATTCTACTAAACAAATTACAGATGTTATTGTTAAAGCGGGCGTGTCAACCCCTGTTGATGTGATCATTGAAGAGAGTGGTCAGCAATTAGAAACGGTTGTAATTACAGCAACAGCCAGACAAGAATCAGTAAGTACTTTGTACAATAGACAAAGAACAAATATCAACGTATCGGATGGTATTTCTGCAGATCAGATTAGAAGATCTCCAGATAGAAATGCATCAGAAGTTTTAAAACGTGTAAGTGGAACCAGTGTACAAGATAATAAATTTATCATTGTTCGTGGGTTAAGTGACAGATACAATGCTACACTTTTAAATAATGCGATACTCCCTAGCTCCGAGCCAGACAGGAAAGCTTTTTCATTCGATATTATTCCATCTAATATGGTAGATAACATCGTTATTAATAAAACGGCATCGGCCGATTTACCTGGCGATTTTTCAGGTGGAGTAATTCAGGTTTTAACGAAAGATATACCAACAGAAAATCACATATATGCATCTGTAGGAACAGGTTATAACACGCAATCCACGTTTAAAGATTTTAAATTAGGTGACAAGGCATCTGTTGAAAATTTTGGATATGTAAATAAAGCAAGGCATATTCCAGCTGGGATTGTATCAACCGCTAATTATCAGGTTTTATCTGATCGTGAGAAAATTGCCTCAGGAAAATTATTTGCCAATTCATTTAATCTTCATAATAGTACAGCAGCACCAACACAAGCCTATCAGCTAAGTGCTGGCTTGAGAAAAGAGTTTAAGAATAACTCTACTCTGGGAATGATTTTATCTTTGAATTATAGAAATGCAGAGAACATTACTTCCGGAATCAGATCAGATTATGCACAGGATAAAAAAGAGTTTACATTCGCTGATAATACGTATAAATTTTCATCATCACTTGGAGGCTTAGCCAACATAGCATATACACATGGAAATAATAAAATAGCCTTTAAAAACATCTACAATATAACTTTAGATAATACCTATCTAGAAAGAGAGGGTGATATTTTTATTGATAAGATAAAAAGAAAAGGTTACTCATTTGATTTAGTAAGTAAAAGTTTATTAAATAGTCAATTAGAAGGTGAACATAAACTGTCATTTAAGGACTTAAAACTTAATTGGAATGTAGGATACTCTTATTCTGATCGCTTGCAGCCAGATTTGAAGTCTATTAATTACGATTTAGTTGAGGGACAAACAGAATATGTTGCTGTAGTGCCCAATGGAACAGCAGCCAGAACGGATGCCAGTAGGTTTTTTTCAGAATTGTTTGAAGATAGTTTTAATGGCGGGTTAAATATTACTGTGCCCGTTACTTTTTTGAAAGAGAAAAGCTCTTTTAAATTAGGCGCATTAAAACAATATAAAGTTAGAGATTTCGGTGCCCGTAAATTTGGATACATCAGGTCTTTTGCCACCGGACAGTTTAATCAAAATTTATTAAGGTTGCCATTTAATAAAATTTTTGATCCAATAAATTTAAATGATAATGGATTTGTATTGGATGAAGGAACGGAGCCTACAGATAGATACGATGCTACTTCAGATTTAAATGCAGGATATTTAATGTTCGATACAAAAGTTGCTAAAAACTTACGTGTATCATTAGGAGCTCGTATTGAAGACTCATTTCAGGAAATTAATACAGCAGACAACTCTGGAAATAGATTAAAAGTTACCAATCAATTCACAGATATATTACCATCTATAAATACCATTTATAATTTTTCTGATAAGCAAAATTTAAGATTGTCTGTTTCAAATACTGTAACCAGACCGGAATTAAGAGAACTATCAAATTTTGGATTCTTTGATTATATATCTAAACGTGTATTAATAGGTAATCCAGATTTAAAAAGAAGCCAGAATACCAATTTAGATTTAAAATATGAGGTGTTTCCCGGCGGCGGACAAATTTTATCTGTATCAGGATATTATAAATACTTCAAAAATCCGATTGAGCAGGTTGTATCTTCCGGAAGTGTAAGAAACGTAACTTTTCAAAATGCAGAATCTGCCAAAACTTACGGATTAGAAATCGAAGCAAGAAAGAATTTAGGGTTCTTGAATAAAGAAAGTATTCTGGAGAATTTCACAGCTTATTTAAATGCATCGGTCATATTTTCAACTGTTAACTTAAATAGCTTAATCTCTGAAGTTACAAATAGAGCATTACAAGGTCAGTCGCCTTATCTCGTAAATGCAGGTATTATGTTCAACGATCCAAAAAGTAATTTATCATTTAATTTATTATATAATAGAATAGGGGAGCGAATTGCAGAAGTAGGCTATCAAGGTTATGCAGATATATACGAAAAAGGGCGTAACATGTTTGATCTTCAGGTAGCCAAGAGAGTGATGAAAAATAAAGGCGAACTGAGATTAAATCTTTCTGATATTTTGAATGAAGAAATTTTATTCTATCAAAATAACAACGCATCTAAAACCTACCAAAAATCGGATAATATTATGAATACGGCGAGAACAGGTTTTGGTGCCAGTTTAACATTTTCATATAATTTTAGTCTGGGGAACAAATAAAACTTAACATGTTGTTAACGCATAAATTACCCAAAAGTAAACATGTGTTAACAATATGGTAATCTCTGAAAATTAATTTTGAGTAGTTAAAAAGGGAGCTAAATTAAAAACAAAAACAGCAAACTTTTAGAAGCTTAAACACAATAATCAAATTAAAAAAAAATGAAAAAATTACAATTATCGATTCTCTTTGTAGCGGTAGTAATGACGGTAATGTCGTGTAGAAAATCTGATCCGGTAGACCCGATTAGTCCACCGAAAACTCCGGAGGCTATTTCAGGAGAAATTACAGCTAACAAAACTTTAACTGCCGATAGACACTGGATTTTAGATGGAGTAGTGTTCGTGAAAAGTGGTGCTGTTTTAACGATCGAGCCAGGAACAATTGTAAAAGCAAAAGTTGGAACTAAAGCGGCATTAGTTATAGATAAAGGCGCAAAAATAATGGCTGATGGTACCGCTGCTAAACCTATTGTATTTACTTCAGGTAAAGATGCTGGTAGCCGTGCTCCTGGTGATTGGGGTGGTATTATATTAGTGGGAAGAGCAACTACTAACAGAACAGCTCCAGTTAACGTTGAAGGTGGTGTTGCTTTAACTTATGGTACAGAAAAAATTGATAATGACAATTCAGGTATTTTAAGATATGTACGTATTGAATATGCAGGTATCGGCGCTAATGATAGTGAAATCAATGCTTTAACTTTTTACGCGGTTGGTAATGGTACTATAGTTGAAAACATTCAAACGGTATATGCAAATGATGATGCATATGAGTTTTTTGGTGGTACAGTAAATGCTAAAAATTTAGTTGCATATGCAACTGCAGATGATGATTTTGATTTTGACTTTGGATATAGCGGAAGCATTCAGTTTGCTGTAGCATTAAGAGACCCGAAATTTGTTGACTCACAAGATGATGGAAATGGTATAGAAAGTGATAATGACAACGTAGGTTCGGATGCATTACCTATCACAAAACCAAAATTATCAAACTTTACATTAATTGGTCCTAATAAAGCTGATGGTACTGCTGCTAGACATGCTTATGGTAACCGTTGGAGAAGAGGTACTCAATTTATATTCAACAACTCGATCATTTTAGCGAACCAGAAAGGTGGTTTAAACATCGAATCTGATAAATCGGCTAATTTTTATAAAAACGGAGATTCAGAATTTAAAAACAACTTAATAGCTGCGTCGACAGATCAAGTATTAACAAATGCTACAGCTTCTGTGTTAACAATAGCAGATATGCAAACAAAAGTAGTTGCAGATGGTGGTTTGATTTTTGCGAATGCAAATACGGATGTAAGATTAACTAATCCATTTGTATTAACTGCTCCAAACTTCTTGCCAGCAGCGGGTTCTCCAGCATTAAGCGGTACTTGGGCGGCAACACCAGGATCAACTGCAGTAACTTATCGTGGTGCATTTGGTACAACCGACTGGACAGCAGGTTGGACGAACTGGAATCCTCAAACTACTATATACTAGTTATAAATAAAATACAACCTTTAGTGAAAGTGTAAAGTAGCGTATGCTACTTTACAC
Organism: uncultured Pedobacter sp.; assembly: GCA_964583395.1. GTDB lineage: Bacteria > Bacteroidota > Bacteroidia > Sphingobacteriales > Sphingobacteriaceae > Pedobacter. The sequence continues at coordinate 78,708 of CAZOVM010000012.1, forward strand.
TTTTTTATTTTATATGTAAATTTCAATATTTCATCTGAGAAGAAGAACGACTGAAAGCTGAGCGTAAATTATAATCTAATTAAAGAAGATATTAACAGTTTTTTGTATGAGGTATTATTCCCGAAGAGCCTGCGTATATGCAGGCGATATTCTTTTTAGTAGGTGAAGCAATTAAAAAGATATAGCGAGAGTGCAATTCAGAAAGTAAAGAAGAAATGCCTTTAAAAGCATTTACGCTCCTTTATAAATTCTTTCCTATTTTTTCCAGCATTTCTTTTGGAATATTTTGTACATCTACTACTAAGAACCCATCTAAACAATCTGAAAATTTCGGGTCAATATTGAAACAAATGATTTTAGCATTCAAATTCATGTACTGGCGAAGCAATACCGGTATTTTCATATGAGAATGTTCCACCTCTCCAATCAGACTGTCCAGATCTTTCAAAGATTCACTACTCTCAATTAATAAGTCTGTATCTATCGGAGATAAGTCTGCTTTGAATTTATTTTTAGGTTTTACCAATCGGGCTAACTCATAATCGAAATGATTTTTAGTAATATAATCAACAATCAGAGCCTTTGAAAACTTAGAAAAACTATTGCTGATACTTACTGGGCCAAACATATATCTATATTGAGGATTGTCGAAAGAATATTTAAGAATTCCTTTCCATAATAAGAATAATGGGAGTGGTTTTTGTTGGTATTCCTTTCTAATCCAAGACCTTCCTAATTCTATACCTTGCTTCAAATAAGGATAAAAACCTTCTTTAATTTTAAATAATTCTGATAAATAGAATCCTCTACGGCCCAATGTTTCTAAAATTTCATCTCCTTTTCCAATTCGATAAGCACCTACAATTCGTTGTTCATCCTTATCCCATATAAATAAATGATTATAATATATATCGTAATTGTCTAAATCAATATTTTTATTTGTCCCTTCACCAACTTCTCTGAAAGTAATCTCTCTTAATCTCCCTATTTCTCTTAAAATATTAGGGATAGAAGAAGAGGGACATATATATACATTGTAGTTTTTTTCTTGCCAAACTATAAATTTATCTAGATCAACCACTTCTTTCGATAAAAGCTCTTTAGAAGTTTCTGCAATTATTTCTCTTGGTTTTTTCTTTATTTTAAAGATGTTTATCGGATTAAATAGTTTTTTCTCTTCTTCTAATCCTGTTCCTAATGCATAAGTTCTTGCTCTTAAGAAGTCTAATAGCTTATTAGAGTTATTTCTATATGAAATGTCTTCTATTTGTATTGGTTTTCCAATTCTAACTTTAATATTTAGGCCTTGCTTATTTAAAAATTCGGAAGGTAGTTTAGCCGTTCTTAAAGTAGGGTGAATAAAGCTTAAAACATTAAATAATACCCCGTTATTTCCGTGAAAATAAATAGGTACAACGGGAAGTTTAGCTTTTGCAATCAGTTTGCCAACCACAGGGTGCCATATTTTATCCGTTACTTCCTGACTTTCGATATTGAATGTAGAAACTTCACCAGCAGGAAATATTCCGATAGGCGTTCCGCTTCTCAATAAATCCATTGTAGATTTTAATCCACTTATACTAGACGAATGTTGAACATTCTCAAACGGATTTACAGCGACAAAAAATTCGCTAAGATTAGGAATTTTTTTTAAGATAAAATTAACCATAACCTTTGCTTCAGGTCTTACTTTACAAAGTAATTTAACTAAAGCCAATCCTTCTACCCCCCCATAAGGATGATTAGCAATTGCTATAAAACCACCGGTTTTGGGTATGTTTTTTAAATCATCTTCATCAAAGTCGACCGTAACACCAATTGTTTCTAGAATTTTATCTACAAACTCTAATCCTTTATAATGTTCATTCTTAGAAAAAACGTCATTTATTTCGTTTAACTTCATTAATTCCATTAACAAAGAAGCTAAACCTGGTACGCCCAACTTATCAATATTTGTCGCTTCTGCGAATTCTTTTTTAGTAATAATCTTCATCTCGATCCGGATCTGGAATTAATAGGATTATCAAAAATATGATTTATATTTAATTAAAACCACATCCATTTTTTAATTTAAACATGCGAAACTCAGTTCTCAAAACATTTAATTTTTCTAAAGCCGAAATTAATGGGATTCTGGTTTTATTAATAACAGGTATATTTATTTATTGGCTGCCATCTGGTTATAAGTGGTTATTTGAGTCTCCTAAATCTGTAGAGGAATTTCATTTAGAGTACGTTCAAATTTTAAAGAAAAAGGGGCTTGAAGAGTCTTTTGATGAGCTTAAATCTAATAATACAAACAAATCTAAAATAACAGAACTTCATGAATTTGATCCCAATACAATAGATATTACTGTTTGGAAAAAGTTCGGATTATCTCAAAAGCAAGCTCAAACTATATTAAATTATATAGCCAAAGGAGGTCGATTTAATAAAGCAGAAGATTTAAAAAAGATGTTTGTTATATCGCCAGAGATGTATAATAAAATATATTCATTTATTAAAATCACCTCATTTAATAAAGAATTAGCCGATAGAAAGAATACAGATTTTGAATATAAAGGATCAATTTTAGAGTTGGTTGATATCAATCTTGCTGACGAAATAGAATTGGAAAAACTAAAGGGAATAGGTAGTGTTTTCGCAAAGCGCATAATAAATTATAGGAATAAATTAGGAGGTTTTGTAGATAAGCATCAGTTGATGGAAGTGTATGGATTGGATTCTGTTAGATATAAAGGATTAGAAAAGCAATTAATTTTAACTCGAGATATAGTACGTATAGATATAAATACTGCTACATTTGAAGTATTAATAAATCATCCATATTTAAATTATAATCAGGTACAATCTATTTTGCAGTATAGGAAGCAGCATGGTAACTTCTCGACAATGCAAGACTTGTCAAAAGTTTTTTTGCTTAAAGATTCAGACTGTGAAAAGTTAGCCCCATATCTTATTTTCTTAAAATGATAGAAAATCAAATAAAAGCTGCAGTAAGAGATATTCCAGATTTTCCGAAACCGGGAATAATATTCAAGGATATCACAACTATATTTCAGGATGCTGATTTATGTAGTCGCATAATTGATGCATTTGTTGTAAGTGTAGAAAACCTAAAAATAGATGCTATTGCCGGAGTGGAGAGTAGGGGCTTTTTGTTTGGCCCGGCTATCGCTATGCGATTGGGTATTCCGTTTATCCCCATTCGGAAGGCGGGAAAGCTTCCAGGCGTGTGTTTGCAGGAATCTTATGAACTTGAATATGGACACGCAACAATTGAAATACACGAAGGTTCTATAGAAGCAGGTAAACGTGTTTTGTTGCACGACGATTTGTTGGCCACAGGAGGAACTATATTAGCAGCATCTAATCTAATTAATAAGTTAGATGCTGAAGTTGTGGCTTGCGCTTTTATAATAGAGCTAGGTTTTTTAGAAGGAACTTCAAAATTAGAAGAAAATAAACTGCCAATTATTTCATTAGCTAAGTATACTTAGTGTATTATTTTTATTTGATTAAGAAGATGTAAAATCTACTGATTGTAGAGTATCTTGTTTTTTGTACCAAATACTAATTTGTTCTCTTAACAAAACATTCTTGAAGCTGAATTTCAGTTAATTTTATCGGTATGTTTGTAATGAACGATACTAATAAAAAATGCAATTGACAGAGAAAAACACAGGTGGTTTTGATTTTAGAGTTTCTGAAAATCAAGTTATGATTCGCAAAATGGTTAAAGATTTTGCGGAGAAAAATATTCGTAAAAATTTAATGGAATGGGATGAAGCGCAACATTTTCCAGTTGAGTTATTTAAAGAGCTAGGATCACTCGGATTAATGGGTGTGTTAGTTCCTGAAGAGTTTGGTGGATCTGGATTAGGTTATCAAGAATACGTAGATGTAATTGTTGAAATTTCTAGAGTATGCGGATCAATTGGTTTATCTGTTGCAGCACATAATTCTTTATGTACTGGTCATATTTTAGCGTTTGGTAATGAGGAGCAAAAAAAGAGATGGTTGCCTAAATTAGCAACTGGTAGCTGGATTGGAGCTTGGGGCTTAACCGAAGCAAATACCGGATCGGATGCATTGCGTATGATGACTACCGCTGTTAAAGATGGAGATCATTATGTGTTAAATGGGGCTAAGAACTGGATTACCCATGGTAAAAGTGGAGATGTTGCAGTAGTGATGGTAAGAACCGGAGAGAGCGGTAGTTCTAAAGGGATATCTGCTATAGTTGTTGAAAGAGGAACACCAGGTTTTTCTGCTGGTAAGAAAGAAAATAAATTAGGGATGCGTGCTTCAGAAACGACTGAAATGATTTTCGATAACTGTAGAGTGCCTGTAGCCAATTTATTAGGTGCTGAAGGTGATGGATTTAAACAAGCGATGAAAATTTTAGACGGTGGTCGTATTTCTATAGCTGCATTATCGCTAGGTATTGCAAGAGGTGCATTTGATGCCGCATTGAGTTATGCTAAAGAGAGAAAGCAATTTGGTCAGCCAATTGCTAATTTTCAGGGAATTAGCTTTAAATTGGCAGATATGGCTACTGAAATTGAAGGTGCTGAATTGTTAATTAGACAAGCCGCAGATTTGAAAAACAGACATGAGCCTGTGACGAAAGTTTCGGCTATGGCTAAATATTTTGCATCCGAAGTTTGTGTGAAAGTATCTACTGATGCTGTTCAAATTTTTGGTGGTTATGGTTATACGAAAGACTTCCCTGTAGAGAAATTTTACCGTGATAGCAAGCTTTGTACAATAGGCGAGGGTACTTCCGAAATTCAAAAATTAGTAATTTCGAGAGAATTATTAAAAGATTAAATGTTTTTTAATGATATGTTTTGATAATTAGTTATTTAATTAATACCTTTGCAATCCCAAATAAAAGGGAAACAACGAAAGGAGGTATTCTTAGCTATGATCATCATCAACATTAAAGAAGGCGAATCACTTGATAAAGCCCTAAAACGTTTCAAGAAGAAATTCGAGAAAACTGGCGTTTTGAGAGAATTACGTAGTCGTCAGGCATACGAAAAGAAATCGGTTGCTAGAAGAATGGAAGTAAAACATGCTAAATACATTCAAACTTTACAACAAGATGGAACTTTATAGTTCTCTACTATAATATTTTAGAAAACCCTTCCGAATTTCGGGAGGGTTTTTTTGTATATATCCAAAATCATTTTGTATATTCACTTTCATACTTGATAAATATGTTGGGAGCTGAATTTTTACTTTATCTTAAAAATGAAAAGCGGTGCTCTGTTCACACTTTAACAGCATACTCTAAAGATATACAGGTATTTGAATTATTTCTTAAAGAGCGATTTAATGAAGAACTAATCGCAGCTAGCTCAGATAATATACGTGCCTATATCGTGTCCTTAATGGAAGAGGGGTTAGACACTTCTACAGTTGGTCGTAAGCTTTCTACATTGCGGAGCTTATTTAAGTTTGCGATTCGAAAAGGTATGTTGCATGTAAATCCGATGCATTCTATTAAAGCACCAAAGCTTACTAAAAAACTCCCGGTATTTATTGAGGATAATAAGTTAATTGATTTATTGAACATGCCAGCAACATTTCCCAACACATTTGCAGGAATGAGAGATAAATTGATCATAGAATTGTTGTTTGGTACTGGAATTCGGTTGTCTGAACTATTAAGTATAGAAAAGAATGATTTAGATTACTACAGCAAAACTATAAAAGTGCTTGGGAAGAGAAATAAGGAAAGAATAATTCCGATACCTGCTTCTGTATGTGAAATGATCAATAATTTTTCGAAATATAGAACGTTACATAATTTAGACAATCAATCTTCTAAATTGATTGTTACTAATACAGGAGCGGATGCTTACACGGGGTTGGTATATCGAGCAGTTAAAAATTATTTGTCCATTATTTCTACGCAAGAGAAAAGAAGTCCGCATGTGTTGCGGCATACTTATGCTACTACCTTGTTAAATAATGGAGCAGATTTAAACGCAATAAAAGAGTTGTTAGGCCATGCAAGTTTGGCAGCCACTCAAGTATATGTACATAATAGTATAGAGAGATTAAAATCAGTTTATAAACAAGCCCATCCAAAGGCATAAAAAAGGAGGAAAAATGAAAATCAGCGTACAATCAATCCATTTCAATGCAGATAAAAAGTTGTTAGATTTTATTCAGAAGAAAGTAGATAAGCTTGATCAGTTTTTTGATCAGATTATAAGTGGTGTAGTTTATTTGAAATTGGAGAATGTAGAAGATGAAGAAAATAAGATTACTGAGATTAAACTGAATGTGCCAGGTGTAACTCTATTTGCGAAAGAACAATGTAAAACATTTGAAGAAGCAACAGATCTTGCGATTGAATCGTTGAGAAAGCAAGTGAATAAACATAAAGATAAATCGAGAGCCCATTTAAGTGAGCATAAATCATTATTGGAAAATGCTCAAATATCTGGGTATTAAGAAGTACTAAGCTTAATTGGAAAAAGACAGGAAAATTCCTGTCTTTTTTTTGCAAAAATATTTTTTTTAGAAAGATAAATATGTAGATTTGCATTCCATTTCAAAAAGGCCTTGCCAAAAAGAAATGATTGTTCTAATAAAAGCTAGAAAAAAATTAGTCCTCAAGTTCAGCGGATTGACTCTTGTTTTGAGAGTAATGAAGAAAAAAGGTGTTATAAGCACAAAAAAAACTTGTTGGATTAAATAATTAAAACTAATTTTGGCGCATTGTTTACGAGAGTATACATTAATCTAATGGTGAAACATTAGATGTTAGAAAAAGATAAAAGCCTCCTTAGCTCAGCTGGTAGAGCAACTGACTTGTAATCAGTAGGTCATTGGTTCGATTCCGATAGGAGGCTCTTTTTTTGTAATGCCGATTCTAAAATCGATGTTGCAAAAAGGGGGGAGATACCAGAGTGGCCAAATGGGACAGACTGTAACTCTGTTGTCGCAAGACTTCGAAGGTTCGAATCCTTCTCTCCCCACACCAAACAGTCGACAGCAAGATTTTTTTTGATGTTTGACGTTTTCAGTTGATGCTGAAAATAAGCGGAAGTAGCTCAGTTGGTAGAGCGATAGCCTTCCAAGCTATAGGTCGCGAGTTCGAACCTCGTCTTCCG
>CAZOVM010000013.1:0-58545 GCA_964583395.1 uncultured Pedobacter sp.
GATTCTATGATCCGGTGATTGGTAGATGGAATGTCGTGGATCCGATGGCGGAAATGACAGATGATATATCCCCATTCGTTTATGCTATGAACAATCCTGTATTAATGATAGATCCCGATGGTCTTTCTGCAGATACTAGTAAAATAACTACAACCATCAATTTGCTTGGCGTAGAAATCACTTCGACAAGGGTAAAAGTCTTACCTAGAGTGGACGGTTTTTGGTCTCGTTTATGGTATAGCTCGGCTAACGGGGGTAGAGATGCTCAATACAATGGATATACGGTAGTTGCAGATGCAGACGGTTGGGCACTTACTACCCCAAAACCAATCACTGGAACTCCTCCTGTTCCAAGTTTTGCAAAAATTGGTAAGGTGTTTAAAGTAACTTCTTCTGTTAAGAAAGATGCAAAAATATTAAAATTAGCACAAGAAGCTTTTAAGGGTAATGATAAATTGAGAAAAGAGGCTAATGCGTTAATTAAGCAATTGCAGAACGGCAATCTAAATCCTGGAATTGGAACAAAAAATATAGGGAAAGGCATATTTGAGGCTCGGAGCGCAGGCGGTGCTAGGGTTTATTTTAAAAATGTTGAAAATGGAGTAGAGATTGTAGGGTATTCTAATAAAGCAAATCAACCACAAGTTATAGAGAGAATATTTGAAGTTGCTAGAGATTTATTATATTAAAATATGGATTACAAAATAATATTTATGTCTAATTATGACGAAATTGATGTATTAAATGACAACATAGATATAAAAATAGTCTTATCTTCTAATCTAGTTTATGCATCGACTTTATATACCGTTTCAAATATAAAGGAGTTAATTGAAAACACGTTTCCAAAATATTTCGTCTCGGACGATATGATAATTGTAAAAGACCTTTCCTATCCTTCAATAAATAAGGCAATCATAGACATATTAGAGAAAGACTTAATGCATCTTTGTATGCCTATGATTGGGACAATAAGTCAAATCTTTACAGGGGCAACTGGTTTTGCCGACATTAAGAATTACGGATCTCCCCTAAAAGGTTTTTATCAATAGGAAAGTATGAAACTAGAAGCCCGGCAGTGAAAATTGCTGGGCATTTTATTTGGCGAAAGCCTAAAAAGCACCTAGAGAAGAATTGAATACCCAATCTTACAAAACAATAGCATTTTCTATCACATTGTAAAATAGCCTAAAATGATTACTCAAGATAAAATTAAAATCTATAAAAGATATAGTGGAGATATAGATAGCTGGATGAGAAGTGGGTCAAAAAAGGAGAAATTAGTTATGAATGATGATGATTGGTATATAATAGATGGGCTCATTCAGGATTTTTCTTTAGTAGAAAAGGGATTAGCATCCCTAACCTTTAATAATGATTTGAATAATCGATTAAAGGAAAATTGTGATAGTGAAAAAACAATTCAAGCATTGAAAGCAATAACCAATTTGTAAAAAAAAATGGGGAAATTTATAAGAATATTACTGTTTGGTTTAGCTGTATTTATTGCCAATGTGAATGCGGAAAGTGCAACTATTGCTTTTCCAAATGTAACATCATATTCTCCATTTCATACAGAGATACCAAAAACAGTTTTAAAAGTCATTGAAAATGATTTGATGAATTGTTGTAAAAATGAGCGGAATTTAGTATACTATAGAGATTGGGGTAAGAGAATTGAGGGAAAAGCTGCTAAGGGAGGAGGCAGTATTTGGACATCTACTAAAAAAACTAAGTTCGGTTAGAATGCTTTTGGACATTTTAAAAAACATGGAGGAGAGTTTTCAAAGTTTACTATAAGTTGTTTTTTGGTTACAGTTACGATTCTTCGTCACTTATATCAAAGCCCGTGTTGCGCAGCCATTCGCCCTGCAGCATGATTAGGGGTACTTGTGTATAGAGCCAGTAGCGTATTTACTGTATACTTTTAGTCTTCTAACCCCTTCCGGAAGCTTCGGTTTGCGGGGTGCGCACAATGCCGCATTTGCAGGTTTTGTTGGGTTTGAAGTACTTGTAATGGCTTTGGTGCTCTGGTTAGAGGCGTTGTTGTTTTTTTCTGTGTCGGTTGCATGACTAAAAAAGTTAATTGTCCCAAAGGGATGCCTTTGTGATACGCCTAGATCATTGCAGACAAGGTCAAGTCACTGAAAAAACTAAATTGTATTAATAATATGCTTGTCCCGAGCATTCGGGTGCAGAACTGGTGTAATCTTAACTTACAACTATTTAAACCTGCCGGTTACAGCTACTAAAACAGGGTTAAGCATTGTTTATACCTATGATGCTGCAGGTAACAAGCTTAAAAAGGTGAGCACAGTGTCGCCGGCTGCTGCAGTAACCACGCATTATGTAAACGGTATTCAGTATACAGGCACCACCATAGACTTTATTCAGAATGCAGAGGGAATAGCCAGAAACAATGCAGGAACTTACACCTATGAGTACAACCTGACAGATCACCTGGGCAATGTTCGATACACCTTTAACAAGCATCCGGTTACAGGAGCTGTGCAAAAGCTTCAACAAGATAACTACTATGCTTTTGGGCTCAAAAAAGTTGTAACTGCAGGAACAAATAAGTATCTTTATAATGGAAAGGAGCTGCAGGATGAGTTAGGGCAGTATGATTATTCACCACGTTCTTTGTTGTTTTTAAAGGTGTTCATGAGCTCGGCGTAGCCTCGGTTATGGAGCAAGGTTCGTCGCCTGTCCCGTTTTATACGGGAATCCGGTGATTGGTAGATGGAATGTCGTGGATCCGATGGCAGATAGCTATGATTCTTGGTCACCCTATAATTATGCATTGAATGACCCTATAGGGAAATTGGATCCTAATGGAATGTGGGTGTCAATTGCAGGAGGATATTACACCAATGATCAAGATGATATAAAAGCATTCTTAAGACAAATTAAGGGACCGGGAGGAGGAGAAAATGATGACCAGGAGGACCCTCCTAAGAATAAAGGTAGAAATATTGCAAATACTCCCAGAACTATAATTCGGAAAGATTCTGTAATTAAAGCACCAAAAGGAGATATAAAGACCAATCAATTTTTAGAAAAATGGCTTGGCTATCTTGATTATCATCCTATAGGGAGATTTGCTTCTTTTCTGAGAGATATAACTTCGGAAGATACAGAAGACGCAATAGCAGCGTCATTAATCGCGCAAAGTTATATAGCTGGAGGAAAAGTGCCTTTACATACTAGTAAGAACGAAGAAAACTATTCAAAGACATTAGTTCAACAAGCTGATGACTTAGTAGCTTTAAATGGGGGTAAAAACTCTATCACATTAGGAACTCCTACAAAGCAGATAAGATTTGACTTAGCAGGAAGGGCTCACGGAGAGGTTCCCACCCCTCATATGCAGATTTATAATAAGAATTTTGTCAATGGAGTACAGAAGAGTATAACTCGTGCTTCTAAGGAAGCTGTGCCAATGACACAGCAAGAAATTAGGATGATTAGAAAATATTTGGAAAAATTTGGTAATTAATATGATAGCTGCAGCATCACTAGAGCTTTTTAAAAACTTAGCTCAACACGATTATGATAATCGATATTATGACTTTCACAACGATTACAATTGTGAAAAGTTATCTTACTCTGATGGAATTTTATTAATTTTATTTACGTCTTTGGCTGACGGAATTTTATTATCATTGAAGTTCACAGAAGTGAGGATAACTGCGTTAGATTTTTTTAATGTAAAAGACGCAAGAAATTTAATTCTTGACAATTTGTATCGAGGAAGATACGAACTAAATGGTAAATTAATTGAATTTTCGGAAGATGGTAAAGGATATTTTTACATACAATTTTATGAAGATCAAAAATTGGAGTTTTGGGCTAAGAGCATAGATATAGAACAAGGATAAGTAGGGAAGTTGCTAAGGAGTATAATTCATCGCAGAGGCCTTATCACTGATAACCTACAACTATTTAAACCTGTCAGTTACAGTCACAAAGACTGGACTAAGCATTGTTTACACCTATGATGCTGCAGGCAACAAACTTAAAAAGGTGAACACCGTGTCGCCGGCTGCTGCAGTAGCCACGCATTATGTAAACGGTATTCAGTATACAGGCATCACCATAGACTTTATTCAGAACGCAGAAGGAATAGCCAGAAACAATGCAGGGACTTACATCTATGAGTACAACCTGACAGATCTCCCAATAGCTATCGGGATGGGTAATGTTCGATATACCTTTAACAGGCATCCGGTTATAAGAGCGGTGCAGGTTTTGCAATTTTAAAACAATAAGTTTTAATTTATAAATTGATAGTTTGTGGCCTTAATAAATCGATATTTAATCTACCGAATCATTACTCCGGGCTTATTAATTAAAGGAATTCTTATTAAGTTACCATCTACGATGCTTTCGGGTAGAAATATAAATTTCTTATCATAAATAGTAGATCCGATGTAATAGCTTACCCAATATTCGTTGGTAAGGCCAAAAACGGCCGGATCAATAGCTTCAACACCTGCAAAAGCACCGATGTTTAAATCGCCAATAAAATGTCTTAAGGTAGAAGTTTTTACCATTTTACCTCCATGTTCTCCGTACCCCTTAGACGATATAAGTACATTGGTAATAGGCGTGTTTTTCAAATTTAATATGTAAACTGTCCAGTTTTTCACTTCCGGTGTTTCGCTCATCAATACTATAGCGATGGCGATATCCTCAACTATGTTTTCTGGAAGATCCTTCTTCACTTTTTTTATCAATTAAAAAATTATTTTTTTGACACTGCCTTTTTTGCAGGTGCTTTTTTCTTTGCTTTTACTTCAAAAGCATCGGGAACTTGTGTTACAATTATTTTCTTGATAGATTCTAAATCTATCACCGCAAGTTCTTCTGCAGTATATTTTTGTTTTGTAGAAGGGTTATTTCCTAATTTAAGCATTGCTTTACCGAAACGGATAAACGGTCCCCATCTACCATTTTCTATCGCAATTTTTTCGGACTCCCAAACCTGAATAAATCTATTGGCTTCTTTGTCTTCTTTTTTACTGATTAACTCATCAATATCTTTTTGTGATAAAGCATCAAAATTATATGCTTTCGGAACGTTAATGTATAAATCGTTCCACTTAATGAAAGGACCAAAACGTCCCGTTCCTTTAGTTACAGGCATGTTTTTATACTGTGCAATAGGTGCGTCTGCTAATTGTTTCTCTTGAATAATTTCAATAGCACGCTCCATATTTACAGCAAAAGGATCTTCAGATTTTCCAATCGAAATAAAGGTGTCGGCCCATTTTACATATGGCCCAAACCGTCCGATTCCTATAGATACATCTTTGCCTTCAAATTGACCTAGTTCTAACGGTAGTTTAAATAAATCTAAAGCTTCTTCAAGAGTAATAGTTGCTACAGATTGATTTTTTAGTAAGCTCGCATATTTCGGCTTTTCTTCATCATCCATTTCACCAATTTGTACCAAAGGTCCAAATCTGCCTACCTTGGTGTATACATTTTTACCACTGGTAGGGTCTAGTCCTAATAAGCGTTCTCCAGATGCTCTTTCTGCGTTTTCTAAAGTGTTTTCTACTTCTTTATGAAAAGGGCTGTAAAAGCTATGGAGCATTTCTGTCCAGTTTTTTAGTCCCTGCGCAATTTCGTCAAATTCTTTTTCTACACTTGCTGTAAAGTTAAAATCAACAATACCTTTAAAGTGTTCTACCAAAAAATCATTCACTACTTCCCCAATATCTGTTGGAAATAGTTTAGATTTTTCTGTACCGGTAATTTCTGTTTTGGTTACTTTAGAAATGGCTCCATTTTTTAGCTCTAAAGATCTGAAATCACGCGATTTCCCTTCTCTATCTTCTTTTACTACATATCCACGGTTTTGAACAGTAGAAATGGTTGGTGCATAAGTAGATGGTCGGCCAATACCCAGTTCTTCTAATTTCTTTACCAAACTGGCTTCCGTAAAACGCGCCGGAGGTCTCGAAAAACGTTCTACAGCCTGCATTAATTGTAATGAAAGTGACTGGCCTTTAGATAAAGGAGGTAGAATACCTGAGTTTTCATTGTTCTCATCATCGCCGTCTTCATCATTGCCTTCTAAATACACTTTTAAAAAGCCGTCAAATTTTAATACTTCTCCTTCTGCAACAAACTGCTCGGGACGGGTATCGATCGCTATTTTTGCTGTCGTTTTCTCAAAATTTGCTTCGCTCATTTGAGACGCAATAGCTCTTTTCCAAATTAGCTCGTACAATCTTTGCTCAGAAACATCGCCTGTAACTCTATGTTGTTCAAAATAAGTAGGCCTTATTGCTTCGTGGGCTTCTTGAGCGCCGGCCGATTTTGTTTTATACTTTCTATATTGATAATACTTTTCTCCGTAAGCCGATTTAATTTCGGCCGCTGCCGCTGCAATGGCTGTATCAGATAGATTTACCGAATCGGTACGCATATAGGTAATCTTTCCTGCTTCGTATAGTTTTTGAGCAACCTGCATGGTTCTGGCTACTGAGAAACCTAATTTTCTGGAAGCTTCCTGCTGTAAAGTAGAGGTTGTAAACGGAGGAGCAGGGTTTCTTTTTGCTGGCTTGGTCTCTAAACTGGCAATTGTATATTTTGCGTTTAAGCAATCTGTTAAAAACTGAGTTGCTTGTTGTTCTTCCGTAAAACGTTCCGGTAATTCTGCTTTAACTTGTTCTTTCCCAGTTCCGGTATTAAATTGAGCGGTAACTTTAAAAGCTGCAGTTTGAGAGAAGTGGTTTATTTCACGCTCTCTATCTACTATTAAACGTACGGCTACCGACTGTACTCTCCCTGCAGAAAGTGAGGGCTTAATTTTTTTCCAAAGCACGGGCGATAACTCAAATCCCACTAATCTGTCGAGTACACGTCGCGCTTGTTGCGCATGAACTAAGTCGTAATCTATACCTCTTGGATTTTCTATAGCTTTTAATATGGCCGGTTTCGTTATTTCATGAAAAACAATTCTTTTTGTATTGTCTTTTTTTAAGCCTAATGTTTCAAATAAATGCCAGGAAATAGCTTCTCCTTCGCGGTCTTCATCGGATGCTAACCATACCATTTCGGCATTTTTAGCTAATTTTTTTAACTCGGTTACAACGTTTCGCTTATCGGCCGGGACTTCGTAAGTCTGACTAAAATCATTGCTAATATCGATCGCCATATCGCCTTTTACAAGGTCCCGAATATGCCCGTAGCTAGATTTAACTAAGAAATCTTTACCCAGGTAACCTTCAATAGTTTTGGCTTTTGCTGGTGATTCGACAATTAAGAGATTTTTGGCCATGTAACGAGATTTTGTGCAAATAAAGCTATAATTAAACCTAATATCAAAACAACAGTTAAAAAAAACAATAAAAAAGATTGCTTAATTAAGATTTAAGTAATTAAAAATCAACTACGTGTGATGATAAATAATTTAATTTAGAAAACTTAGAACGAATAAATGTTAACTTTGTTTGTATTCTAAAATCAGCAGTTATGTTAAACATTTTATTAATCCTTATGCATTTGGTAACACCACCTAAAAGTGTTCATACGTTTTCTTTTAAAACAATAGATGGTAAAACCATTTCATTGAACCAATTTAAGGGCAAGAAGATTCTGATTGTTAATACTGCATCTAAATGTGGTTATACAAAACAATATGAAGATTTGGAGAAATTACATAAGCAATACGGTAAAAAGTTGGTCGTTATTGGCTTCCCAGCTGGTAATTTTGGAGGTCAGGAGTTAGATTCTAATGCAGAGATTGCTGATTTTTGTCAGAAAAATTTTGGTGTTAGCTTTATATTGAGTGAAAAAGTATCCGTTTTAGGGGATGATATAAAGCCTCTGTTCAAATTTCTAACGACAGAGAATAATCCAGATTTTACAGGTGATATTAAATGGAATTTTGAAAAGTTCCTGATTAATGAAAAGGGGGAATTAATTCATCGATTCCGTTCAGCAGTAAAACCGATGAGTCCGGAAATTTTGAAAAATTTGTAAATACCAAATATTTTACTTAAATTTAATAAAGGGGTTGCCAAAAAGGTAGTCCCTTTTTTGTTCTATATAGATTTTAAAAAGTATTTTTGTGATCCGATTTTTTCTTAAATAATCGATAAAATGCGTTTAAAAGTAAATTTAAATATCGCTTACGTACTGTTCATATCCGTATTATTAAGTGCGTGCGGTGCTGGTTATTATCCAGTAAAATCGACCCGAAATTTATATCCAATAGATGTTAAAATAGCTCAAGATAGTTCTATATTGGCTTTTTATCAGCCGTATAAATCAAAGCTAGACGCCGAAATGAATAAGGTAATCGGTGTTTCTACTCATGCTTTGGTTAAAAAATCGGCCGTTGCCGAAAGTACGTTAGGTAATTTTTTTGCCGACGCTTGTTTGCAGCAGGCTATGCTGATAGATAAGAATATTGATTTTGCAATGCCCTCTACTACAGGTGGTTTAAGAGCCGATTTGCCGAGTGGCGATTTAAAATTGTTAAATATTTTTGAGGTAATGCCTTTTGAGAATGAGCTGGTGGTGATCGAAATGAAAGGCAAAGATGTACAGGAACTCGTGAATTTTATTGTGGCCAGCGGCGGACAGCCCATTGCAGGTATCGAGATTAAGTACAGCGACAAGGTAGCTACCGATATCAAAATAAAAGGTGTCCCGTTTGATATAAGCCGAAATTACAAAGTCTTAACATCCGACTATATAATAGGCGGTGGAGATAATGTAAAAGGCTTACAAAATATTGTTAATAAGTCGGTTGTTGGATTAAAAGTAAGAGATGCATTGTTGGCTTATGTGCAACAGGAAACGGCAGCAGGCAGAAAAATAAATACTAATTTAGATGGAAGAATTAAACAAAATTAACAGGAGAAATTTCTTAAAATCTGGTAGTATTGCTGCGGCAGCCATTGCGGTTGGCCTACAGCCGTTTGAAACTTTTGCTGATACCGGTGCGGTTAAATTAACCATTCTTCACACCAACGATGTACATAGCAGAATAGAGCCTTTTCCGATGGATGGAAGCCGTAATCAAGGTTTAGGAGGTTTTGCGCGCAGGTCGGCATTGGTTAAGCAAATAAGAGCTACTGAGCCCAATGTATTATTGCTAGATGCTGGTGATATATTTCAAGGCACTCCTTATTTTAATATGTATGGTGGGGAGCTGGAATTTAAGCTGATGTCAGAAATGGGGTATGATGCTGCAACGATGGGTAATCATGATTTTGATAATGGTATTGAGGGGTTATACAAGCAACTGCCTCATGCTAATTTCCCCTTTTTAAATGCGAACTATGATGTGAAAAATACCCAGCTTCACAATCTTGTTAAGCCGTATAAGATTTTTAGAAAAGACGGACTTAAAATAGGTGTTTTTGGGTTGGGGATTGAGCTAAAAGGATTGGTTGAGCAAAAAAATTATGGTGAAATAGAATATCTGGATCCTATTACAACCGCTAACAATATTGCTGCTATTTTAAAACAAGAAGAGAAGTGTGATTTGGTTATTTGTTTATCACATTTAGGTTATAGCTATAATTATAATAAGGTGTCTGATAAAGTTTTGGCAGCAAGCACAAAAAATATAGACTTGATTATTGGCGGACATACCCATACTTTTTTGCCTAAGCCTGAAGACGTTAAGAATTTAGATGGAACGGTTACTACGATTAATCAGGTAGGTTTTGCAGGAATAAACTTGGGAAGGGTAGATTATTATTTTGAAAAAAATAAGGGCAAACGCAGATTACCTGGTGCCCTTTATGAAATTTCTGATAATATTAATTCCTAGATTAGGAAACCGCCACCTAAAAGATCGCTTCCTTCGTAAAATACGGCCGATTGCCCCGGAGCGATTGCGGATACATTGTGGTCGAAAGAAACTTTCATTAAGTTGCCCTCTTGAACAATGGTGCTTAACATTCCGGCGTCTTTGTATCTGATTTTTGTAATTACATCAGCCATTGGTTCCGTAATAGAAGCGTATTTGATAAGATTTAAGTTTCTCACAAATGCTTCGCTGCGCTCTAATTCATTTGCTTTACCCAATACTACGGTGTTGCTTTCAGGCATAATCTTAGTAACAAACATAGGTTCGCCGAAAGCAATACCAAGACCTTTTCTTTGTCCGATGGTATAGAACGGATAACCTTTGTGCTGGCCAACAACCATCCCATCGCTGGTAATAAAATTACCGCCATCTACTTTTTCATCTAATCCCTCCACCTTGTGGCGTAAAAACGAACGGTAATCATTGTCGGGCACAAAACAAATTTCATAGCTTTCAGATTTTTTGGCCAATTCTTCCTGCCCCATATCTAAAGCCATCTGTCTGATTTCTGCTTTTGCAAATCCACCTAGAGGGAATTTTGTTCTGGATAAATTTTCTTGAGATACACCCCACAAAACATAAGACTGATCTTTGTTTTCATCTTTTCCTTTAGAAATAACATATCTTCCGCTAGCCTGAAGTCTGATGTTGGCGTAATGGCCGGTTGCTATGAACTCGCAATCTAATTTATTAGCGCGTTTTAATAAAGCTTCCCATTTAATATGAGTGTTACATAATACACAAGGATTGGGCGTTCTTCCGGCTAAATATTCATCTACAAAATTGTCGATCACAAAATCGCCAAATTCGTCTCTGATATCTAAGATATAATGTGGAAAACCGTAGTTTACAGCCAAAGTGCGCGCATCGTTGATACTATCCAAACTGCAGCATCCAGTTTCCTTACTATTAGAACCCGAAGTTGCATAATCCCAAGTTTTCATAGTAAGGCCAATTACCTCATAACCCTGCTCATGCAACATTACTGCCGCTACAGAACTATCGACCCCACCGCTCATTGCTACTAAAATTCTTCCGTGCTTACTCATAAAGGTTGCAAAAATACGGATAATTATGAAGTAATATCTAATTGGAAGTCAGATACCCGTAAAAAAGTACTGTAATATCTTTTTCATTACATTCATTATAATTTTAACAGTTTTAACAAAGTTTAATGTTTTTTAAGTTAAATAATGTAAACTGCGTTAAAAAGGTTAAATAGTTTAATTATAGTGTATTATCCTTCAATCTTTGGGTATGAAACAAACAAATATATTGTTTGCGCTTATTCTTGGATTAACCGCAACAAACTTATTAGCTCAAGAACCATCGAGAGTGAAAAGTCGGATACAAATTTCTCCTTTAGCTGGAGTTAACCTTAATAAGAAGATATTTATTTACGGAGCAGAGCTAGGCTATGAATATAGTATAAGTTCTAATTGGAGTGCTACCGGAAATATGATGTATACTACGGGTAGTACAAATACACCTAAAAAGTTTTCACCCATTAATCCAACGCTTCAGCCAAATGAGCAAAGCATGACCGACTATTCCGTTAATCTAGGAGTGAAGTACTATATCGGTAATTTTTATATTTCGGGAGGCATGGGTTATGGAATGCAGGAGCAAAAGCTAAGTTTTGCGGGAAATAATCAAGACGTGAAAACATCCAAAAATAGATTCTACCAATCTTTAGGAGTGGGTTATCGCATTCAGTTGAAGAACCAAAATAATTTGGAAATATTTATGAAAAGCTTTGGAGCCAATGATTTAAACGTGGTAACAGGAGTTAGGTATTCATTTGGTATCGGTAAATGATTTAGTTTGAAACAATAGCGAATACATAGTGCCGGTGATAGTTGCTTTTGTTTTTTTTAATAACTTAGCTTTCATGAAATTAATTTTATCACTCCTATTGTCTGTAAGCTTTCTAGTTGTTAATGCGCAAAAAAACTTAGTTAAGTATGTAAAACCAATTATTGGAACGGAGAAAATGGGGCATACCTTTCCGGGTGCCACATTTCCTTTTGGTGCCGTTCAGTTAAGTCCAGATACCGACACCATTCCGTACGAAGTAAATGGTAAGTATAATGGCGATGTTTATAAGTATTGTGCAGGTTATAGATACGAAGATAAAACGATAACGGGGTTCAGTCATACACATTTTTCGGGTACCGGGCATTCTGATTTAGGTGACTTTTTAATTATGCCTACACAAGGGAAGCTACAATTAAATCCCGGAACGGCAGATAATCCCAAAGGAGGATATAGATCGGCTTTTTCGCACGACAATGAAGTGGCAGAAGCGGGTTATTATAAGGTGAAGTTAGATGATGACAATATCAATGCAGAGCTTACTGCTTCTACGCGCGTAGGGATGCATCGGTATACGTTTCCAAAATCAGACCAAAGCCATATCATACTGGATTTAATGGCGGGTATTTATAATTATAGTGATAAAACTGTTTGGACGTATGTTAGGGTGGTTAATGATACCTTAGTAACTGGTTACAGACAAACCAATGGATGGGCGAGAACACGGACAGTTTATTTTGCGATGTCCTTTTCTAAACCATTTAAAAATTACGGTCAAAAAAATTATGAAGATCGCCAGGTTTACAGAGGTTTCTGGGGTAAGTTTAATCAAAATCAAAACTTCCCGGAAATAGCTGGGAAGAAAATTAGAATGTATTTCGACTTTGATACGGAAGAGCAGGAACAGATTCAGATTAAGTTTGCGCTTTCGCCGGTTAGTCAGGAAAATGCTGTATTAAATATGCGTACAGAAATTCCGCATTGGGATTTTGATAAAGTGAAAACGGATGCACAAGCTGCGTGGAATAAGGAGTTAAATAGAATTGAAGTAGAAGCTCCGGAAGATGATAAGATTAACTTTTATACTTCTATGTACCATGCTTTTATAAACCCAACTACTTATAACGATGTGAATGGCCAGTACAAAGGGCTCGATCAAGGAGTGCATGAAGCTAAGAATTTTACCAATTATACTACTTTTTCCCTTTGGGATACCTATAGGGCATTACATCCATTTTTTAATATTATACAACCTAGTCGTAATAACGATATGGTGCATTCTATGATGGCCCATTACGATCAGAGCGCTTTAAAAATGTTGCCTATTTGGTCGCATTACGCGAATGATAATTGGTGTATGAGCGGATACCACAGTGTTACTGTTATTACAGATGCTATTTTAAAAGGTGTTTATACAGGTGATCTTAATAAAGCCTTAGATGCCTGTATTCATACAGCCAAACATCGAAATTATGAAGGAATAGGTTATTATATGGATATGGGATATGTGCCTGCAGAGCGTAATGGTAATTCGGTGTCTAATACTTTAGAATATGCATATGATGACTGGGCGATAGCGCAGTTGGCAAAGAAATTGAATAGAATGGACGTTTACGACGAGTTTATGAAGCGTTCAGAAAACTGGCGTAATGTATACGATGCAAAAAGCGGATTTATGCGGCCACGCATGACGGATGGGAGCTTTAAAGTTCAGTTCGATCCGCTGAATACACATGGTCAAGGGTTTATAGAAGGAAATAGCTGGAATTATTCTTTCTTTGTGCCTCATAATCCGGCAGCACTGGCAGAAGCAATGGGTGGTAAAACTAAATTTAGAGCACGTTTAGATACTCTGTTTAATATGCATTTACCGGATGCTTATTTTGCCGATACAGAAGATATTACGCGCGAAGGTATTTTAGGCGGATACGTTCATGGAAATGAACCGGCACATCATGTTGCTTATTTTTACAACTGGTCAGACCAGCCTTGGAAAACCCAAGAAACGGTACGTCATATTTTGAAAATGCAGTATAAGCCTACTTCTGATGGTTTGGGAGGAAATGATGACGCCGGACAAATGAGTGCTTGGTACATGTTTTCAGCCCTGGGTTTTTACCCCGTTGCCCCAGGTTCTGATGTGTATGCCTTAGGTAGTCCGCTTATTCACAAAGCAGTTCTTAATTTGGAAAATGGGAAAAAGTTTACTATTCAGGCTATAGATCAGAGCGATAAAAACGTATACGTGAAAAAAGTTCTCTTGAATGGAGTGGAACTTAAAACGCCATTTTTAAAGTACGACGATTTAATGAAGGGCGGAGATTTAACATTTCATATGTCTGCAAAACATAAATAAAAACAGATGAAAAAAATAAAATTTATTTGCTGTATAGTGTTCTCTTTTTTTGTAGTAACTGTAGGAGCTCAGGAGAAAGTAACTTCCGGGAATCCGGTTTTTCCTGGTTGGTATGCGGATCCTGAAGCAGCCATATTTGATAAGACTTATTGGATTTACCCGACTTATTCTGCCAAATATAAAGATCAGGTATTTATGGATGCTTTTTCTTCTGCAGATCTCGTATCGTGGAAAAAACACCCAAGAATTATTGATACTTCGGGTGTAAAATGGGCTAACAAAGCATTATGGGCACCAGCAATTGTTAAAAAAGGAAAGCAATATTTTTTATTTTTTGCAGCGAACGATATCCAGAGTGACGACGAGTTAGGTGGAATTGGCGTAGCTGTATCGAACAAGCCACAAGGACCTTTTAAGGATCATTTGGGCAAACCTTTGATTGATAAATTTCACAATAAGGCTCAACCTATTGACCAATATGTTTTTGAAGATCACGACGGACAATTTTACATGATTTACGGAGGTTGGAAGCACTGCAATATTGTAAAGCTAAATGATACATTTACGGGTTTAAAGCCGTTCGAGGATGGTACTATTTATAAGGAAATTACACCAGAGGGTTATGTTGAAGGGCCTTTTATGTTTAGAAAAGATAATAAGTATTATTTGATGTGGTCGGAAGGCGGATGGACAGGACCTGATTATTCGGTAGCTTATGCTATTGCCGATTCTCCTTTAGGGCCTTTTAAAAGAATTGGTAAGATTTTAGAGCAGGATGAAAAAATAGCACGAGGCGCAGGCCATCATTCTTTGTTTCACAATCCGAGAAGTAATAATTGGTATATTGTGTATCATAGAAGGCCGTTAGATGAAACGGCTGCCAATAGTCGAGTTACTAGCATCGATAAAATGGAATTTGATGAAAAAGGGCTTATTAAACCTGTCAAAATTACGAATGAGGGGGTAAAGCGAGATAAGCTTTGAGTTTTGTTAGGGAAGTAGAATAATTAATTATTAAAGGAGGAAGTAATCTAAATGTTTATTGTAAATTAAGATAGCTACTAATCTGTTTTTCTTTAATTATTATCCCCTTTCTTAACCCTTTTTAAAATCATTAAACTCAAAGGATTTAACGAGAAACCGGAAATATTGTTTTGGTACATATTGATAACCTGATCGTACAAAAGAGGAACTACGTTGGCATGCTCAATAATCATATTGTCCATTTTATAATAAAGTTCGTAACGTTTTTGATCGTCGGGTTCAAA
This sequence comes from uncultured Pedobacter sp., assembly GCA_964583395.1. Taxonomy (GTDB): domain Bacteria; phylum Bacteroidota; class Bacteroidia; order Sphingobacteriales; family Sphingobacteriaceae; genus Pedobacter. The sequence continues at coordinate 15,281 of CAZOVM010000013.1, forward strand.
ATAACTTTGCTCAAATAGCCTGTCAAATTCTTTGTTGAAATAGCCGGTATAGTTTGGTCCGTTGGGAACTTTATTTTTAGAGTAAAACATAGATAAGTAATTCTCACCATCCGGATAGTCAGAAATCCAGCTTCCTCTAAAGAAGTTTACTTCGTTTTTCGACATTAGGTCGCGTAAACTCGCACTAGGGCTTACATCTACCGTTGCTTTAATTCCTATGCCAGCCAGTTCGCCTTGAATAAATTCAATTAAATCTCTATAAGTAGTGGAGGTGCTTAATTTAATAGTTGGCATTCCTTTTCCGTTCGGATAACCGGCTTGAGCTAACAGTTGGGCAGCCTTTTTAGGGTTGTAAGAATATCCTTTCACCCGTGTGCTGTCAAAGCCTGGCATACCCATTGGGATAAATCCCGAGGTAGCAGGAATTCCTACGCTGTTTCGAAGGTATTTTATCAATTTTTCTTTGTTTATCGAATAATTTATCGCCTGTCGAACCAGTTTTTGTCGCAAAGGTGAATTTTTAACCAATACGTTGTTTGTGTCGACCAGAATTCCGACATACTCGGTACACAAATATGGACCTTTCACTAATTGAAAAGTGCCTTCATATTTCTTGGTCATTTTACCACTTTTAGTGAGTATGTCGTCTCGGTAACTTCCATCAACGCTGTTGAAGAAATCCAACTCTTTTTTTATAAAATTCATGAATGCACTTTGTTTGTCGTTTATAAACGTAACTTTCACTGCATCTAAATAAGGAAGCTGAACAATTTTATGATCTACGGTGTCCTTTTCCCAATAGTTTTCGTTTTTAAGAAGTACCAGCATTTCATCTTCTTTCCAATATTTAAATTTGAAAGGTCCGGTTCCTATTGGGTGACTTCTAAAGTCTTTTCCATAATGTTCTACTACTTCTTTTGGAACTACAGAGCAATATTGTGCCGTTAATAACTTTAGAAAAGCAGGAAAAGGTTTGGACAGTTTTATTTGAAAAGTAGTATCGTTTAGGGCAATGAAGCTACTCGCGTCTTTAACTTTATCACTAAAAATCCATCCTCCGCTCGATGCTACTTTGGGGTCTATTAATCGGTAAAAACTGTAGCTGAAATCGGAAGCAACAACTTTTCTGCCTTTTCCGTCTTTGAAGAGCGGATCATCGTGAAAGTAAACATCGTCTCTCAGGTTAAATGTATAGGTTAATGCGTCGTTAGAAACGGTCCATGATTTGGCAATTGCCGGAACAGTATTTAAATCTTTATCTACCTGAACTAAGCCATTAAAAACCTGATTAATCATCCATATGGCATTCTGATTACGGGCAAATGCCGGATCTAAAGAGGTTAAATTTTGATCTAAATTAATATTAAACACTTTCTTATCAGTGTTCTCAGAGTTAGAAGAACAGCTGTATAAAGAAATGGTAAAAATTAGAAAAAAGATATTTTTAGTAATTCGATACATGAAGAAATAGTAATTTTGGGCAAATTAAGAAAAAAACGACATGGTTCAGTTTGAAAAGTTATTGCAGGGGGTTCATGACGGGGAGTTGGCCGATACTTTTAAGGAGAGATTGGAGATTGTGCAACATAAACTAAAATTTATGGAAGCAGTTCCTGTGGCTGTGTTAAACTTAAATAGAGAAATGGAATTGTTTATTTCTGATTACCTGATTGCAGCAGGAGCTTATTTAGTTGAAACCGCAGATTTGGGTGTTTATGTTCTCTATTATCAGCAAAATGCTGATTTGAATAAACTGATGGCAGAAGCTCCCTTACAATTAGAAAACGAATGGCAAGCAGTTCAGAATAATAGAATAGCTTTGTTAGATGCTAATGCCTATAATTTGGAAGAAGCTGCAGATAGAGTAACTCTGGTTGAAGATTTAGCGGAGATATTGCACCCAGGCGCTTTCATTTTTGGTAGTGAGGGCAATTCTTGGGTGAGATTTAATTTAAAATAGTATTAAAGTGTTATAAATTTGTCCATCTGTTGATTGGTAAATCTTATTGTATCTTCTTTAAATAATTCGCCTTCTTCGTTAATTTCTGTTCTGATATTTGGAATGTGTAATTTTAGCGACATTACATGAAGGTTTATATAATGGCAAACACCGGTAAAATGATCTATGCCTCTAATATTACCGTACTTTCCAGACGATATGCCTACTAAAGCCGCTTTTTTATCATAAAAACTTTGAGGGAAATCACAAGCATCTATAAAAGTTTTTAAAACGCCTGGATAACTGCCATTGTATTCGGGAATTACGAAAATAAATTTTTCGGCTGCGGTAACTTGAGCTTGAATAGCGGCGAATTCTTCACTTCTTTTGCCGTACAAATCTGTCTCAATTATATTGGGAGGTAAATCAGATAAACTTAATATAGAGGTTGTATAGTTCTTTTTCTGAAGCTCTTTTTGGTAGTATGAGGCTACTTTAAAGGTATTGCTATTAGGTCTGTTCGTAGCTGAAATAATTAGGGTCATGAGATTTTGTTAATAAGATGTGTAAAACACATTTTTATATAGCCGTATTTTTAGCTTTTAGTTTGTATCTTAGCTTTCTGTAAAAAACGCCTCTATTGATGCAAATATACGTTTTTTCATATATAAAACCTTTGCAAACAGATAAATATTCCGGTGATCAATGAGTAAAATTATTGCTTTAGCAAATCAAAAAGGTGGGGTAGGGAAAACCACGTCTTCTATAAATCTAGCAGCCAGCCTTGCAGTTTTAGAATATAAAACTTTATTGGTGGATGCAGATCCACAAGCTAATTCCACTTCTGGAATCGGTTTTGATCCAAGAAATATCAAAAATAGCATATACGAATGCATCATTAATGATATAGATCCAAGAGATGCTATACAGAAAACAGAAACCCCTAATTTAGATTTATTGCCTGCTCATATCGATTTAGTGGGAGCAGAAATAGAGATGATTAATCTTCAGAGCAGGGAATATAGAATGAAAGCGGTTCTGGAGAAAATAAAAGATCAATATGATTTTATTATTATTGATTGTTCTCCGTCTTTAGGATTAATTACCATTAATTCCCTAACTGCTGCTGATTCGGTGATTATACCTGTTCAATGTGAGTATTTTGCATTAGAAGGATTAGGTAAGTTATTAAATACAATTAAAATTGTTCAAAATCGTTTAAATACTGATTTAGAAATAGAAGGTATTCTATTAACTATGTATGATGTACGTTTAAGATTAAGCAATCAGGTAGTAGAAGAAGTTAAAACTCATTTTCAGGAATTGGTATTTGATACTATAATTCAAAGAAATACGAGGTTAAGCGAAGCACCAAGTTATGGTGTTTCTGTAATTATGCACGATGCAAATTGTAAAGGAGCTATAAATTACCTTAACTTGGCTCGTGAAATAGTTAGAAAAAATGGTTTAGTAAAAGAAACTGAAGAAGCAGCAACTGCTAACGTATAAGTAATAAATATGACATCATTTCAGCGTAAAACAGGATTAGGAAAAGGCTTAAGTGCGCTTTTAGATGATTCAGATGTTGTTCAGTCTACTAAATCTGAAATACCAGCCCAAGCAAATAATTCGGCTGCAGGTCAGGCAATAGGGGAGATTGAACTCAATGCAATAGAAATAAATCCGTATCAGCCTCGTACCGAGTTTGATCAGGTAGCTTTAAATGAATTGGCCGAGAGTATTAAGGTTCACGGTTTAATTCAGCCTATTACTGTCCGAAAAATGGACAATGGTAAATTTCAGCTAATTAGTGGTGAGCGTAGATTTAGAGCTTCGGGGCTTGCCGGATTAACCCGTGTTCCCGCATATATACGTACTGCCGATAATCAGCAAATGCTGGAGATGGCTTTAATAGAGAACATTCAAAGAGAAGATCTGAATGCCATCGAGGTAGCTTACAGCTTTCAGCGTATGTTGGATGAATGTGATTTAAAGCAAGAACAACTAGGAGAGAGAGTAGGAAAAAATAGGACAACCGTGTCTAATTATTTACGATTACTTAAGTTGCCTGCTGCTATTCAAACATCTATTAGAGATCAAAAAATATCTATGGGTCATGCGCGTGCGCTAGTTAACGTAGATGATTTGGAAAAGCAATTGTTCATTCATCAGGAAATTATAGACAAAGGTCTGTCTGTAAGAAAAGTTGAAGAGTTGGTGAGAAACTTACACGAAATACCAACTAAAAAAGCAGCTCCTACGACACCTTCTTTTGAATATAAGAAATTACAAGAAGATTTATCTTCGAAATTCGCATCACGCGTTCGCCTAAAAATGGGTCAACAAGGTAAAGGAGCTATAGAAATTCCTTTTAGATCTGAAGACGACTTAAACAGAATTCTTGAACTTTTAGATTGGTAAATGCGTAACTACCTTATCCTTGTCGGAATTTTTTTAATGAGTGCCTTCCAAGGACAAGCACAGGTTATTCAAAATACGAATCGAGTTGATTCTATGGGTGCCGAACCTTATGTAAATGTGGGTAAAATTGCTGCACGAAAAGCAGCTATTCAATCTGCTATTTTACCCGGACTCGGACAAATCTCTAATAAAGTGACCGTTTGGAGTGTCGGAAAAGTAGGATTAATTTATGGCGGAGCGGCAGCACTTACACTATCTTATATAGACAACACCAAATATTACAATATATTTCTGGATGAGTTGAGATATAGACAAGCACACGGCGGTCAGCCAGATCCAAATAGTATATATGCTGCCTACCCGACACAAAGTTTAATTACTGCGAAAGATGTTTATCGAAGAAATAGAGAAGTAATTATATTTTCATATGTCGGATTATATGCGATTAATATAATTGATGCGTATGTGTCGGCCAGATTAAAATATTTTGATGTGGACGACAACTTAGCATTAAAGATTACGCCTACGGTTATAAATCCAGATAGAATGTTTGCACACCAAATAACTCCAGCGTTAAAATTATCACTTAAATTATGAAGATAGCATTATTAGGGTACGGAAAAATGGGGCAGATGATAGAAAAGTTTGCTACGCAGCGAGGACATTCAATTGTACTTAAAATAGGCACGGGAGAAGTGTTTGAACTGGAGAAATCTATGTTAAAGGACGCCGATATGGCGATAGATTTTTCAGCTCCGGATGCGGTTCTTAAACATATTGATGTATGTCTTTCGGCAAATGTTCCAGTGGTGGTTGGAACTACAGGTTGGTACAGCCAGCTTCAGGAAGTTAAAGACAAATGCCTCCAAAGTAACAATTCTCTTTTATATGGGTCTAACTTTAGTGTAGGTGTTAATCTGTTTTTTGCTGCAAATAAATATTTGGCAAAGCTGATGAATAATTATCCGGTGTATGACGTGCAGATTGAAGAAATTCATCATACCCAAAAATTAGATTCGCCAAGTGGTACAGCTATAACTTTAGCGGAAAATATACTGGAACAAATTCCAAGAAAAACTGAATGGGTTAATCAATTGGGCGATGATCTGCCTTTAAAGGTTATTCAGCAAGATCAGCTATTGATAGAAAGTCATCGCATAGATGAGGTTCCCGGCACACATACTGTTGTTTATAGTTCTGAAGTTGACGAAATAACTTTCCAGCACACAGCCCACAATAGAGCGGGATTTGCCTTGGGTGCTGTAGTAGCTGCAGAGTGGCTTGAAAATAAACAAGGTTTTTATTCTGTTGAAGATGTATTTAATTTTTAAAAAATCGGTGTAAATTGCCGTCTTAAATAAACAAAATGAACTATCAATTCTGGAAGAAGAAAGATAATAAATCGAAAAAGAAAAAATCTAAAGGTAGAGAATGGTTAGATGCCATCATTTTTGCAGTAGTTGCAGCTACCTTAATTAGAGTTTTTTTTATAGAAGCTTACGTAATACCCTCAGGTTCAATGGAGCGTTCGTTATTGGTAGGTGATTATCTATTCGTAAGTAAGGTTAATTATGGTGCTAGAGTACCTATGACACCTGTTGCTTTTCCATTTGCTCACCATACAATGCCTATTTTGAATACAAAGGCTTATTATGATGGAGTACAATGGAAATACCGCCGTTTACCTGGATTACAAGATGTAAAAAGAAATGATGTTGTGGTTTTTAACTTTCCAGAAGGTGATACTGTAGCTCTAGAAAACCAAGCGCCCAGCTATTATTCTTTAATTAGAACTAGAGGCAAAGAAACTATTGAAAGTATGTATACAATAGTTTCGAGACCGGTAGATAAGCGTGAAAACTACATTAAGCGCGTAATTGCTATAGGTGGTGATACATTAAGTATGTTAAATGGCTTGGCATTTGTGAATGGTGCACCAGCTCCTCTTAAGGAAACAGGTCAGATGCCATATAGAGTTTTATTTAAATCGGAAGATATAAACCTGAAGGCAATCGAAGATTTAGGATTTAGTATTCAAAGGAATGAGATTTTTCAACTTACTAGTACGGAGTATATGTTAAAAGGTTCTCCGGAAATGATTAACAAGTTGAGAGCTTTTGATTTTGTAGTTGCTGCCGATCCAATGACAGAACCGGCAGATGTTTTTAAAGAAGAGATTTATCCGCACGATAAAAATAAGAATTGGAATCAGGACAATTTCGGACCCATTATTGTCCCTAAAAAAGGATGGACAGTACAGTTAGATAGTGCAAATATGGTGATGTATGCACGTAGTATTAAAAACTATGAAGGTAATGAATTAGAGAAGAGAGGTAATGATTGGTACATAAATGGTAAAAAGGAAACCAGTTATACTTTTAAAATGAATTATTACTTTATGATGGGCGATAACCGACATGAATCTGCAGATAGCAGATACTGGGGTTTTGTGCCCGAAGATCATATTGTAGGTAAAGCTTTATTTATCTGGATGAGTTGGGATAGTTATGGTAGTTTCTTTAATAAGATTAGATGGAATAGGTTGTTTAAAGGAATTAACTAAATAAAAAAGTCCCGAATTAAATTCGGGACTTTTTTATTTAAGAGGATTTATTTCTAAGGTCTTTGCCAATTCATTTAAATCGTCTACCACCGGTTTAACTAATGGTATTCCATTTACCTTTCTACTATTGGTAAAGTCGAACTCAGGTTCTCCGGGAATGACCACTTTTTTAGATGCGTCTACTGTTGTTGCATTTTTAAAGGTTGTAATCCAGTTGTCGATATGATGTTTAAATTCATCTACTGGTCTGAATCCATCAACACGCATAGCTCCTAAAAAATGACCTATACCAGATCCAACCGGATCGGTGGGCGGGTCTAAAAAAGCAACAAATGGAGGAACCCAGGGGCCGTAATTAGCGCCCGATAAGACCGCCGATAGAATATCTACAGTGGCACTTAATCCAAACCCTTTGTGGCTGCCGTGATCTTTGTCGCTTCCTAGCGGGAGTAAAGATCCACCTTTTTTTAAAGCTTCGGGGTCGGTAGTAGAATTACCTTCTTTATCTTGAATCCATCCATCTGGTACCTGCTTTCCTGCTCGTTGTGCAATCTCTAATTTTCCGTTTGCGGCCGTTGCAGTAGCCATATCAACAACTACTGGTGGATATTTTCCGGCAGGAAATGCATAACACATAGGGTTTGTACCCAACATACGTTCATTAGAATAAGTTGGAGCAACCAACGGACTCGCATTGGTCATGCTAATACCTATCATATTATTTTCAACAGCCATTAACGAATGGTATCCTGCAATTCCGTAATGATTAGAGTTTCGTACAGAAACCCAGCCACTTCCATAGGTGCGAGCTTTTTCTATGGCCAATTTCATTGCAAAAGGGGCAACAACTAATCCTAAACCGCTGTCGCCATCTACAGTAGCAGTTGTAGGTGTTTCATGAACAATTTTAATGTTGGGTTGAGTATTTATTCTGCCTTTAGACCAAAGTCTGTAATAACCGCTTAAACGCGCCACACCATGGCTGTCTACTCCTCGTAAATCGGCTTGAATTAAAACATCTGTAGCTAATTGAGCATGCTCTAGGCTACAACCCATTTTAATAAAAACGGCTTTTGTAAACTCGGTTAATTCGACTTCAGTAAAATTATTTTCTATCATGTGTTCCTGGTAATAAGATGGTGAAATCTCCTCCTAACGGTTCAAAGTTCTCTACTAATGAAGCGATGAAATCGTCTCCATAATTTACAAACATAGGTGCTAAGTTTAATACTCTTTCCTGTAGAGTTCCACCAGGGAATAGACGTTTCTGAAGATTTTCGATTTTTTGAATTGCCTCTTTATATTTTCTTTTTTCAGCTCTTAAAAATTTCTTCTCTAAATGGAGTATTAATTTTTCAGTTCGCTTAGAAGCACTTTCAACCGAAGCAATTAATGTTTTGTCAATTTTTGTTGCCTGAGCAGAAACCTGATTGAAAATTTCTTTGAACTGGTCTTTCTTTCTTTTTAATGATAAATCCTCCTTGGTGTTTTTATCAATCCAGCTGTTTTGCAATTGTTGTACAGAAAGGAAGAGGTCTTCGTAAGTAAAACCCAGAGATTTTAAATCATCAGCACTTCTGCGATCAATTACCAATGCAGAATTTCTCAAAAGAAGTACCGGATAATTGACTTTATAGAAATCGAAATTTGTTTTTAACTGCAACCAATAAGAAACTTCGGCACCACCTCCTATGTAAGCAATATTTGGTAATATGTATTCCTGATATAGCGGGCGCATTACTACGTTAGGGCTAAATCTTTCCGGATGTTGCTTTATTTCTTGTATTAATTCTTCTTTAGTAAACGTAATTTCTGTGTTGTTTACTTTAAAGCCATTTTCTGATTTTATGATACGTTCTCTAAGGGTGTCTTGTAAATAGAAAAAATTAATATCTCTACTATGAATTTGTATTGAGTAATTATGTTGTTCTAGATACGCATTCGTTTGGGCAATATTTTGATTACTGTATTGTTCCAATATATCCTGTTCAATAATAGGAGCAAATAGTTGTTTTAACTGAGCATTGTCTGCATTGATAATTACTAAGCCGTATTGATCAAACAAAGCATTTACCAAAAATCTGGTTGCATCGGCTAAGTTGCTGTGATCTAAATAAGCTTTTTGAATTAGCTTGCCAAGCTTTTTTCCATTTTTACTTATCCCCAGATAACCTTGATAGGCAGTAACGGCAGCAGCTACATTTTTTGTATTTATTCGACCAGTGGCTCCGTTTGTTTGTTCTATCCAACTAATGTTTTTGTCATCAACTTTAACATGATTTATTTCATTAAAATCGTGATCTTCCGTTGCCATCCAATAGATGGGGACAAAATTCTTATCAGGATACTTAATTTTTAATTCGAGTGCCAGATTAATGGTAGAAACAATTTTATAAATAAAATATAGCGGACCAGTAAAAAGGTTAAGTTGATGACCAGTAGTTACTGTATAGGTTTTTGGATGGAGTAACAATTCTATATTGGTGCGTACAGAATCATGTAATTGAATAGATTGATATTGATCTTTAAGTACAGAATTGAGTACTTGGCGATTGCCTAGAAATTGATGGTTTTCAATCGCGTTTTTAAATCCGTTTAAATCAGGTCTTTCGCAGTAAAGATTTTTTAGTGCTTCATTGTCATTAACATAATCGAGAACCAACTTAGAAAAAGCATGTGTATCTTGATATGAAATGTATTTTGCCTTCATGCTCTAAAATTAAATTATTTTTTAAAGATAGGATAGAGAAGCCATTAAATAACAACCGTTCAAATTATTTTACGATACGTCCATAAAGGTCGAAATCTTCTGCTCTGTCAATTTTTACATTCACAAAGGTGCCAACAGCTGCATAGTTATTTGTAGCATCAATAAGCACTTCATTGTCTACTTCTGGTGAGTCAAATTCTGTTCTTCCGATAAAGAAATCACCTTCTTTTCTATCGATTAATACTTTGTACGTATTTCCAGTTTTTTCTTGGTTAATATCAAAAGAAATTCCCTGCTGCAACTCCATAATTGCATCTACACGCTCTTGTTTAACTTCAGCTGGCACATCGTCTACAAGATTGTGTGCATGCGTTTTTTCTTCATGCGAGTAGGTAAAGCATCCCAATCTATCGAACTTCGTTTCTGCTACCCAGTCGTACATCTCTTGAAAGTCAGCTTCTGTTTCGCCCGGGTATCCACAAATTAAGGTAGTACGCATAGCTATTCCAGGAACTTTCTCACGTATTTCACGAACTATATCTACAGTTTTTTGCTTCGTAATGCCTCTTCTCATTGATTTTAGCATATTGTCTGTAATATGTTGTAGAGGCATATCTAGGTAATTGCAGATGTTTTCTCTTTCGTTCATAGCATCTAGAATTTCCATCGGAAAGCCGGAAGGGTAGGCATATTGTAGTCTAATCCATTCTATTCCCGGAACATCAGATAAGCGACGTAAAAGTTCATCTAAATTTCTTTTTCCGTATAAATCTAACCCGTAATACGTTAAATCTTGAGCAATTAGAATTAATTCTTTGGTTCCGTTTGCTGCTAGCACTTTGGCTTCGTTTACCAATTCTTCCCAAGGTCGGGATACGTGTTTGCCTCTCATTAGAGGAATAGCACAAAAAGAGCAAGGTCTGTTACAGCCTTCAGCTATTTTAAAGTAAGCAAAGTGCGATGGGGTTGTTAAAAGGCGTTCGCCTATTAGTTCATGCTTATAGTCAGCATTTAATGTATGCAATAAATTTTTAAGATCGTTGGTACCAAAGTAAGCATCTACATTGGTTATTTCTGCCTCTAGTTCGGGTTTATATCTTTCAGATAAACAACCTGTAACCATTACTTTGCCAACTTTTCCGGCGTCTTTTAATGCGCTGTATTGTAGAATAGTGTCTATCGATTCTTGCTTTGCATTGTCAATAAATCCACAGGTATTGATAACTACGATATCATCCTTTCCTAAGCGGTTCGATTCGTGTTCAACATTTAGATTATTGCCACGCAGCTGTCCCATTAAAACTTCAGAATCGTACGTATTTTTAGAACAACCTAAAGTAATAACGTTAATTTTTGGAGCAGGAGAGGATTTTATTTTCGATCGCATGAATAATTTTTAACTGAATAAGCTGTTCACAAATTCTTTTTTATCGAATAGTTGAAGGTCATTTATTTTTTCACCTACACCGATGTATTTTACAGGGATTTTAAACTGGTCAGAAATTCCAATTACTACACCACCTTTTGCGGTGCCGTCTAATTTAGTAATCGCTAAGGCATTTACATCTGTAGCTTCTGTAAATTGTTTACATTGTTCGAAGGCATTCTGACCGGTAGATCCGTCTAAAACCAACAGTATTTCGTGTGGAGCACCTGGAACAACTCGTTCCATTACTTTTTTAATTTTGCCTAATTCATTCATTAAGCCTACTTTGTTGTGTAAACGACCTGCAGTATCAATTATTACAACATCTTCTTGGTTGGCAACGGCCGATTGTAGTGTGTCGAAAGCTACCGAAGCAGGATCTGACCCCATAGCTTGTGCAACTACTCTCACCTGAACACGTTCTCCCCAAAGTTTTATTTGGTCAACCGCTGCGGCTCTAAAAGTATCGGCAGCACCTAGTACAACTTTTAAGTTTTCTTGTTTAAGCTTATGGGCTAATTTTCCGATGGTAGTAGTTTTTCCTACTCCATTAACGCCAACCACCATAATTACATATGGCTTATGATCTCCGTATTCAAAATTTCTAAAATCATTGCTGTTGTTTTCAGAAAGAAGCAATTGAATTTCTTCTCTTAGCAACTCTTGAAGTTCGTTTGTTGTAAGATATTTATCTCTTGCAACACGTGCTTGAATTCTTTCAATAATTTTTAGAGTAGTTGTAACACCTACGTCTGATGTAACAAGTATCTCTTCTAAATTATCCAGAACTTCATCATCAATAGTTGATCTGCCGGCTACAGCTTTTGTAAGTTTGTTAAGAAAACCCTGTTTGGTTTTTTCAAGACCACTATTTAGTGCTTCGGTAACTTCTGGAGTAGTTTCCTTCTTTTTAAAAAAATCGAATAAGCCCATAATACATAAAAAAAGCCCTCCCAATTGGTTGGGTGGGCTTAAATATTTTTCATTAAATAAAAATTATTTATTCTCCTGACTAGCAGCAATAGCATCTTTGATGTGATCGTTGTGAACAATCGCTTCTTTGAATGAATATGCGCCAGTTTTAGGTGACTTAGTCATAGTAATGATTTTAGAATATTCTTTACCAGTACCAGTCTTTAGTGTTGCAACTACTTTCTTTGCCATTTTAAATATTTTTTTAATAAGTGATTAACAATTGAATTAACAATTGCTAAAAGAAACTTATTTAATTTCTTTGTGAACAGTTACTTTTTTCAATACCGGGTTAAATTTTTTCAATTCTAAACGCTCGGTTGTGTTTTTACGGTTTTTTGTAGAGATGTATCTAGACATACCAGGCATGCCGCTGGTTTTATGTTCTGTACATTCTAAGATCACCTGAACTCTATTTCCCTTTTTTGCCATCTTATTATTTATTTAGCCGATTAGAGCTGTTTTTATAAAAATCCTTTTTTCATGAAACGGTTAATCGCCTCACTAATACCAATCTTATTGATTGTTTTAATAGCTGAAGTAGAAACTTTAAGCGTTATCCAGCGGTTTTCTTCAGGAATATAAAATCTCTGAAGTTGTAGGTTCGGATAAAACTTACGTTTGGTTTTAACGTTTGAGTGAGAAACGTTATGACCTTTCATAGCCATTTTTCCGGTTAAATCACAAATTCTTGACATGACTTGCTATTTTGTGTTAAATTAAAGCTCTTGTTTTTAAGAGTCTGCAAATATCTGAAAAATTATTTTAATTGACAAATAGATTTTAGATATAATTTTTCATAATTATTAAAACTATCTATAATAACGCCTCTTTCAATCTAAAATAACCTAAATTCAGCTTTTAATCGTTTAAATCTTTAAGATTTATTGTCAATCAGTTACTTTGTTTTTGACCTTTTTCAGTGAGCTGATTTATTCATGTTTAGCTGCTTTAATAAAGAAGGGCAACAAGCTTGTAAAAACTAATAAACTAACAGACAGTAGAGTTATTAAAAGCTGCTCCTTTTTTGTTGCATTTATTTTTAGTTTTTATAAATTTAAAAAAATTAGTTGAATTAAGGAAATTAATTCAAAAACCTATCTAAATATAAAAGAAGTATGAAAATCGAAACTCTCCGCGAATACAATTTGGCTTATGAAAAGAGTATAAATGATCCTGAAGCTTTTTGGTCGGAAGTAGCCGAAAATTTTCTATGGAAAAAGAAATGGGACACAGTTTTGAAATGGGACTTTAAAGACCCTCAGATAAATTGGTTTGACGGAGGTACTTTAAATATTACTGATAATTGCTTAGATAGGCATTTAATTACACAACCAGAGGTGCCTGCCATAATATGGGAACCCAATGAGCCAGAGAAAGAACATGTTGTATTAACTTATAAGGTATTGCATGAGCGTGTATGCAGAACGGCTAATATTTTAAAGAAAAATGGTGTTAAAAAAGGCGATAGAATTTGCATTTATATGCCTATGGTTCCCGAGCTATCTATTGCTTTACTAGCGTGTGCCAGAATAGGTGCAGTGCATTCAGTTATATTTGGTGGATTTTCAGCACGTTCTATTGCAGATAGAATTAATGATGCGAAATGTAAGTTTGTAATCACCGCTGATGGCGGATATAGAGGAGATAAGCAAATTCCATTAAAAGAGGTGATAGACGACGCCTTAATGGCTTGTCCTACAGTAGAGAAGGTAATGGTGTTAACCCATACTCGAATTCCGGTTTCTATGCTTAAGGGAAGGGATGTGTGGTGGGAAGATGAGGCAAAACTAGTAGACTCACATTGTCCGGCAGAAGAAATGAACGCCGAAGATCCTTTGTTTATTCTTTATACATCCGGATCTACTGGCAAACCTAAAGGTATTGTTCATACCTGTGGAGGCTATATGATTTATGCTGGATATACTTTTCAAAATGTATTTAACTATAGAAAAGGAGAGATATTTTTCTGTACGGCAGATATCGGCTGGATTACCGGGCACACCTATATTACTTATGGTCCGTTATTGCAAGGAGCTACAGTTATAATATTTGAAGGAATTCCTACTTATCCTGATTCTTCCAGATTTTGGGATATCGTTCAAAAACATAAGGTAAATATTTTATATACGGCACCTACCGCTATACGAAGTTTAATGAGTTTTGGAACGGATCCGATAAAGGGTAAAGATTTATCAAGTATTCGAGTTTTAGGTTCGGTTGGAGAACCCATAAATGAGGAAGCTTGGCATTGGTTTGATGAAAATATTGGGCGTAAAAAGGCGCCGATTGTAGATACCTGGTGGCAGACGGAGACAGGAGGAATTTTAATTTCTCCGTTGGCAGGCATAACGCCTACTAAGCCTGGGTATGCAACCTTGCCGCTTCCCGGAGTTCAGCCAGTTTTACTGGATGAAAACGGAAACGAAATAGAAGGAAATAATGTTTCAGGAAATCTATGTATTAAATTTCCATGGCCAGGGATGTTAAGAACCACTTACGGCGATCATGAACGCTTTAAAAACACTTATTTCTCTACTTATCCGGGGTATTATTTTACAGGCGATGGTTGCTTAAGAGATGAAGATGGATATTATAGAATTACAGGTCGGGTAGACGATGTAATTAATGTATCTGGGCATAGAATTGGTACAGCCGAAGTAGAAAATGCAATTAATTTGCACGCTGGTGTTGTAGAAAGTGCAGTTGTAGGATATCCTCATGCTGTTAAAGGGCAGGGTATTTATGCTTTTGTTATATTTCCAAAGATAGATAAAGATGCACAACTTACGCGACAAGACATTTTGCAAACAGTAAGTAGATATATTGGTGCAATAGCAAAGCCCGATAAAATAGTATTTGTTCCGGGATTACCGAAAACAAGATCGGGAAAGATAATGCGTAGAATTCTGAGAAAAATTGCAGAAGGTGATACAGATAATTTAGGCGATACTTCAACTTTATTAGACCCTGCTGTTGTAGATCAAATTGTTGAATGCGCCAAATCAACAAACTAAAACCCTTAGGAATAAAAGCATTCTGGCCCAAACATTAAGTTCTTTTAGTCTGTTATAATTCTGTATCAAAAACCAAAATGTTATGGATAAATTAGAATTAAAAGGAAAATGGAACGAGCTTAAAGGAAAAGTAAAAGCTGCGTATGGTGAACTGACGGACGATGATTTAATTTATGAGGAAGGAAAAGATGATGAGCTTTTAGGGAAGCTGCAACAGAAAACCGGAAAAGGAAGAGATGAATTGATAAAGTGGATAAAGTCATTATAATAAAAAAAAATCCCGAGTAACACTCGGGATTTTTTTTGTTGTTAATATCCAAAGATTTCTTTTAGACTAAGAACGGTTAAATGTCCTATTTTTTCTAAATCTTCTTTCTTAATTCTATTTTCGGATCCTACAATGGAATAAACATAAGGTTTACCAGCAATGTTTTCCTGGTAAAATCTGTTTATATCCGCAAAGTTCAGATTTTTAGCATGCTCGTAAGTAGTCTTTCTTGAGTCAACATCTGAACCTAATTTTTTCTCTGCAAAGTAGGTCGAAAAGATTGCGTCTTTTTCTATTCTTGCGCTTTCGAAATTCTTGATAACATTCGATTTAGCACCTAAAAATGATTTCTCATTGTCTGGCAATGTTGTCAATAGTTCATTCATGCCAGCAATTGCTTCATTCATCTTGTCGGCCTGACTACCCACATAAGCAATCATGGTGTACGGCTCATTAACTTTAGATGGCGAAGCATACATCGCGCTGGTAGAGTAAGCCAATGCTTTAGATTCTCTGATCACTTGGAATACCACAGAGCCCATACCCGAGCCAAAATAAGAGTTAAACAAATCTATTTCTGCTTTTTTGTTTGGGTCATATAAACCTGAATTTCTAGTCCAGAATATTTCTGACTGCACCATGTCGTAATTTGCAAAATAGACCTTGTTCTCCGTTGTAGGCTGATGTACAAATTTTACAGCAGGCTCATAAGGTGTAAACTCTGTTGGAGTAAAATGTAGTTTTGCAATTTCTTGGCTAACGGTATTTACATCTTTAGGACCAAAATAAGTAATGGTGTGTTCGTAGTTGAAAAGATTTTTTAACAATCTTATTAAATCTTCACTTCTTACAGCTTTGATCTCATCGTCCGAAAGTACGTAGTTGTATGGGTTGTTCGCGCCATATGTGGCGTAAGATCTTAAGCCCGACATGATGGCAGCTCTGTTCAACTTAGCGTTTTCGCGCTCCTTTAGCAGGTTGTTTTTTAGTTCTTGTAAAGCAGCCTCGTTGGGTTTAAGGTTTTGAAATATATGCTCCACTAAACTTACAGCTTCTTCAAAATTCTCTTGTAAACCGGTTATAGAAATATTGGTGTTTTCTGTTCCTACATTTAAATTATAGTTGCTGGCAATGTTGTAGAGCTTTTTGCTCAGTTCTTCAGATGTATATTTATCGGTGCTCAAGAAAGGTAGGTATCTTGAAGCAAGCGATAATAATTTGTAGTTATAGGTGCCAAAATCAAATCTGTAGTTCATTCTATAGATATTATTGTCTACATTTTTGATAGCCAATACTTGAGCATTTCTAGCCTTTCCTTTAGAGATATCTTTGTTAAAGTCTAAGAATCTAGGTTGGATAGGTGCTACAGGCGCTTCGATATTCTTAAGCGTGAACTCAGAAGAATGTTCTGCATTTGGATTAATAGGTGTAATCTCTGGTTTCTCAACTTTTACGGATTCCTCATCAACACCTTTTAATTTGTAACCTACTACGTAGTTGTCGACAAAAAACTTGTTGGCAAATGCTACAATTTCTGCTTTAGTGATTTTGGATTGGGTATTAATTTCGTTTAAAGCACTATCCCATTTTTCTCCTCTGTTGGTTACAAAGGACTCCATTAAATAATCAGCTCTGCTTGAATTGTAATCAAAAGCTTGAATGAACGATAGTTTTTTATTGGCAATGGTAGCTTTTAATAACTCTTCATCAAATTCACCTCTTTTTAATTTTGATATTTCGTCTAACAATAGCTTTTCTACGTCTTGTAGAGATTGACCTGCCTTAGGTCGCGCGCTCAGTGTAAATATACCATAGTCTTTTTGTGCACTGTAACCTGCAGCCGCCCCCAAAGCTTTTTGTTGTTTGTTGATGTTGATGTCAATCAATCCTGCTTTGCCGTTGTACAAAATTGATGCAATCAGATCTAAAATGTGATTTTCTCTGGATAGATCCGGATAGCCTCTGTAAGTAATTAACATGCTCTCTGCAGATGGACCTTTTACTTCCACTCTTTGGATGCCTATTAGAGGCTTTTCGGGAGCTGGGTTATAGGTTTGTAATTTTGGATCTGGCTTCATGTAGCTGAATGCGGCATCCACTTTTTTAATCATCTCATCGGGATTGAAATCTCCCGCAAAAATTGCTGCCATATTATTTGGCACATAGTATTTGTTGTAATAATTTCTGATTTCTACAAGAGATGGATTTTTAAGATGCTCTATGGTTCCAATAGTGGTTTGCTGACCATAGTTATGTGTAGGGAACAACAAACTTCTTACTTTTTCTCCCAGTTTACCACCGTCGTTGTCTAAGCTTCTGTTTTTCTCCTCATAAACTGCTTCTAATTCTGTATGAAAAATTCTGAATACAGGGTTTCTGAAGCGTTCCGATTGCAGAGCTAGAAATTTGTCTATAGAATTGGATGGAAAGTCTTCCATATATACGGTAAGTTCTGTTCCGGTTCCTGCATTGGTTGAATTTCCTCCCATTGCAGTCATCATTTTATCGTATTCGTTGGCAATAGAATAATTGGAAGCTTCAAAAGATACCTTATCAATCTCTTTGTAAATTTCTTTGCGCTTTTCTGGATCGGTGGTTTTGTTATACTGTTCATAAAGCGCGTCTATTTTATCTAATAGAGGCTTTTCTTTAGCATAATCTAAAGTCCCAAATTTGTCAGTCCCTTTAAATAACAGGTGTTCTAAGTAGTGCGCCAAGCCTGTGGCATTTCTAGGGTCAGTATTGCTTCCAGCTCTTACGGTCATTCTATATTCTACTTCTGGTTTAGAGTTGTTGGGAGATAGAATAACTGTCAGCCCATTTTTTAAAGTGTAAAATCTGGCTTTTGAAGGGTCGTTGGTTACATATTTATAAGTGTAACCGCCAGCGGTTGCTGTTTTCCAGACATACTCTGACTGAGCATAGCTGATTTGAAAGGTTAGAAATAGTAGCAAAGCCACTAAAATTTGTTTTGTTTTCATTGTTTTTAGGTTTTATAGATGTTGATAGGTTTTATAGGTAATTTTGGTTGTATAATAATATAATTGTTGAAAGGTTCTTACTCAAATATAAGCGGTTAATTCGTATTTTTATACGCAATGAAAAAACAAAAAGTAAAACCGGTAATTTTAGTTGTAAACGACGACGGAATTACCGCTCCGGGAATTAAAAATTTAATAGAAGTAATGCAGGAATTGGGAAGGGTTGTAGTAGTAGCACCCGATGGACCTCAATCTGGAATGGGGCATGCAATAACTATCGGAAAGCCGTTACGTTTTGACAAAGTAGATTTATACCCGGGGGTAGAAATGTACAAATGCAGCGGAACGCCGGTTGATTGTGTTAAAATTGCTGTTAATAAAGTTTTTAAAGGGAAAAAACCGGATATCTGCGTTTCTGGAATAAACCACGGATTGAATAATTCTATCAATGTTATTTATTCCGGTACTATGTCGGCCGCTGTTGAAGGTGCTATAGAAGGTATACCATCTATCGGATTTTCATTAGACGATTTTAGTCAGGAGGCAGATTTTTCTTTTACAAAGCCTTTTATTAAAAAGATAACCGAGCAGGTTTTAGAACATGGTTTACCCGAAAGCACATTATTGAACGTGAACTTTCCGCAGGGCGATGGTTTAAAGGGTATTAAGATATGTAGACAAGCTAATGCGAAGTGGACGGAGGAGTTTGAAGAGCGCTCAGACCCGCATAGACGTCCTTACTATTGGCTAACCGGTTTTTTTCAAAACAACGATAAGGGTGAAGACACCGATGTTTGGGCATTAGATAATGGTTTTGTTTCTATTGTACCTGTACAGTTCGATTTAACTGCGCATCATGCTATTCCTATATTAAATAGTTGGGATTTTAACGAAATGTCGGGGAATGCCAATTCTTCACATCGAACCCATTCAGCAGCAGATGGGGCTAATTTAGGGTAATTGTAATTATGGCTAAATATTTTTTGGTTGCCGGCGAAGCATCTGGTGATTTACATGGAGCCAATTTAATGCAGGCTATAAAATTGAAAGATCCGGCAGCTGACTTTCAATTTTATGGTGGCGAGAAAATGCAGACGCAAGGAGGTAAACTCTTAAAGCACTATGCAGATATGGCTTTTATGGGGTTTACGGAAGTGCTTATGAACTTAAGTACTATCTTTAAAAACTTGAAAAAGTGTAAACAGGATATTGACCACTATCAACCAGATATTTTAGTTTTAATAGACTTTCCGGGGTTTAATTTGAAAATTGCTGAGTATGCAAAATCAAAGGGTATTAAAACCTGTTATTACATATCGCCAAAAGTTTGGGCCTGGAATCAGCGAAGAGTTTTAAAAATTAAAAAAATTGTAGATAAAATGCTTTGCATTTTGCCTTTCGAAGTAGATTTTTATAAAAAATGGGGTTTTACGGTAGATTATGTAGGTAATCCTTTAATGGATGAGATTGAGGCTTTTACCAAGAATACTGCTTTTAAAGAGCAACATCAGATTTCTAAGCCAATAATTGCGTTATTGCCGGGAAGCCGAAAGCAGGAAATTGAAAGATTGTTACCTGAAATGTTAAAAGTTACGAAAAAATTTCCAGATTATGAATTTGTAGTGGCCGGGGCTCCATCTTTTAAGTTAGATTATTACCAGCAATTTATAGGGGCGAATAATTTAAAAATTGTATTTAGTGATACCTATAATTTAATTACCAATGCTCAAGCGGCTATAGTGGCCTCGGGAACAGCAACCCTTGAAACAGCTTTATTAAGAACCCCACAAATAGTTGTATATAAAGGTGGATCTATTAGTATTGCTATTGCAAGAATGGTTATTAAAATCCGATTTATTTCATTAGTAAATTTAATTGCCGATAGGAAGATTGTAACTGAACTTATTCAGCAAGATTTTAATGTTGAAAATACAATCAATGAATTAAATTACATTTTATCTGGAAAAGGAAGGTTAAACATGTTAGCTGATTATGAAGAGTTGGCAAAAATAGTGGGGCCAGGAGGAGCATCCTCCCGTGCAGCAGATGTTATTGTAAATGCTGTAGGAAATTAGGGATTGATTAGTCCGGTAAACTCAGCTTAATATTTGGCTTTTTTAGTTTGATTTTATCAGGTTGTTCACCTGTTAATTTTTACTTTCCATCTGTTTCTCAGCAGAATAAAATTCCACTTGTATGACGGATAGAAGCACAAAGCCCCTAACGAGGAACGAGTGAGGAATTGTAATGTATAGCCTCCCGAATAATCGGGACAGGCAGATTTGCAAGAGCACGTTCACATTTTCGTCTTGTATCAGATTTTATACTTCACGACTTCACGACTTTCGGTCTTTAAGCTTTCTGCTTTCCGCTCTCAAATTAATTCCGTATAATAGTGGCTTAATTAATTTTCATGAAGCAATTACTTTTAATGCTTGTGGGTGTTCTATTTCTTGGAACAACTCAGGCACAGTTGGTTAATAAAGTTACTGATCCCGTAGAGTGGGTAAATCCGTTAATGGGTACCAACTCTAAACCCGAACTTTCTAACGGAAACACTTATCCGGCCATCGCTGTGCCTTGGGGGATGAATTTCTGGACACCTCAAACAGGTAAAATGGGGAATGGGTGGGCTTATAGATATGATGCCGACAAAATTCGTGGGTTTAAGCAAACGCACCAACCATCGCCGTGGATGAATGATTATGGCCAGTTTGTGATCATGCCCGTTACCGGAAAATTAAGATACAACGAAGACGATCGCGCCAGTTGGTTTAGTCATAAATCTGAAGTCTCTAAACCATATTATTACAGTGTTTATTTAGCAGATTCTGACGTTACAACAGAAATTACACCTACCGAACGTGCTGCACAGTTTAGATTTACATTTCCTAAAACGGATAGTGCATATGTTGTGGTAGATGCGTTAGATAAGGGCTCTTATATTAAGATTTTACCAAAAGAACGTAAAATTATTGGCTATACAAGCAAGTTTGCACGCGGACCATTGCCTAAAAACTTTAAAAATTATTTTGTTATCGAGTTTAACAAAAACTTCACTTTATCTAATACATGGAGAAAAGGAAAGTTGGTAACAGACAGCTTAGAATTGCAGAGCGATCATACCGGCGCTATCATAGGATTTAAAACGGAAAAGGGTGAGAAAGTTACTGCCAGAGTAGCTTCCTCTTTTATTAGTTTTGAGCAAGCTCAATTGAATTTAGATAGAGAACTTTCAAAAGATACTTTTGAAGATACGAAGGATAAGGCGAAAGCTTTGTGGAACAAGTCGTTGTCTGCCATTTCAGTTGAAGGCGGAACAGTAGAGCAGACCAAAACTTTTTATAGCAGCTTTTATCGCACGTTGCTCTTCCCACATAAAATGTACGAAATAAATGCTAAAAATCAAATTGTGCATTGGAGCCCATATAATGGAGAAATATTACCAGGTTATATGTTTGCGGGTACAGGTTTTTGGGATACATTTAGAGCGCTTTATCCTTTCTTGAATTTAGTATATCCGGAAATTAATAAAGAAATGCAGGAAGGATTATTAAATGCTTATAAAGAAGGCGGGTGGTTGCCAGAGTGGAGTAGTCCGGCTTATGCAAATATTATGATTGGAAACAATTCGGCTTCGGTTGTATCAGAGGCTTATTTAAAAGGATTGAGAGGTTATGATATTGAAACACTGTACGAAGCTTTAATTCATGGGGCTAACAACGAAGGACCTATGACGGCGGTGGGGAGAAAAGGTGTGAAATATTATAATGAATTAGGTTACGTACCGTATGATGTTAAAATAAATGAAAATGCAGCCAGAACTTTAGAGTATGCTTATGATGATTACGCCATTTACAAATTGGGTAAAGCGTTAGGAAAGCCAAAAGCAGAAACCGATGTTTATTTAAAACGCAGCATGAATTATAAAAATTTATTTGATCCCTCTACCGGATTAATGCGTGGTAAAAATGAGGATGGTACATTCCAGTCGCCTTTTAATCCGTTTAAATGGGGTGATGCTTTTACAGAAGGAAATAGTTGGCATTATAGCTGGTCGGTTTTTCAAGATATAGAAGGTTTAGCACAGCTGATGGGCGGACATAAGCAATTTGTAAATAAATTGGATAGCGTATTTATTTTGCCACCAATTTATGACGAGTCGTATTATGGAAGTGTAATTCATGAAATCCGTGAAATGCAGATTGCTAATATGGGGCAGTATGCGCATGGCAACCAGCCTATACAACACATGATCTATTTATATAATTATGGAGGTGCTCCATGGAAAGCGCAGTATTGGGTTAGGGAGACAATGGATAGAATGTATAACTCATCACCTGATGGGTATTGCGGCGATGAAGATAATGGACAAACATCTGCTTGGTATATATTCTCTGCTATGGGCTTTTATCCTGTAACACCTGCGTCTGATCAATATGTTTTGGGAGCTCCGTTATTTAAGAAAATGACTATTAATCTTCAAAATGGAAATACGATAGAGATTAATGCACCTGAAAATTCAGCTGAGAATAAGTATGTAAATAATTTAACCATTAATGGGCAAAGCTACCCTAATAACTGGTTAAGTCATAAAGAATTAATGAAAGGTGCAAAGATAAATTTTAGTATGCAGGCAACACCAAATATGAAGAGAGGTACAGATCCAAGTACTTTTCCGTATAGCTTAAGTACTGATAAGGATAAATAAAAATATGCTTGCTTATTGATTAAATTATTCGTATATTTATATATAATGGGAACCCGAAATCATACATTTCGGGTTTTTTTATATTATAGCTATCTCCATTACAGTTTTCCTGTTTTAAATTTAACTTCGTAGCATGGAAGAGTTACACCAAATAGCAGAGTTTAAGTCATCGCCCGAATTAATAGAAAAGCTATATCAAAATAGTTTGCAAAAAAAATATAAAGCAGGAAGTATTATTTTAAATGAAAATGCAAGTATTCGTTCTATCCCGATTGTAACTAAGGGAACATTAAAAGTTTTGAGAACAGAAGAAGATGGAAAAGAAATTTTACTTTATTATATAAAAACGGGAGAGAGCTGCATTATGTCTTTTTTGGGCGGAATGCATAATGAAACAAGTAAAGTAAAAGCTGAGGTAGAAGAAGATGCTGAAATACTTTTTTTACCCATCGATAAGGTTTCTTTATTTATTAAAGAGCACCCTCAATGGTTGGATTATATTTTCAGGTTGTATCACAAACGTTTTGAAGAATTGTTGGAAATCGTTAACGCTATTGCGTTTAAGAAAGTAGACGAAAGATTGCTGAATCTTTTGAAAAAGAAATCAGAATTAATTCAGTCAAACATTATATCAATTACTCATGAACAATTGGCCAATGAGTTGGGCACGGCCAGGGTTGTTGTATCCAGACTTCTAAAGCAACTCGAAGAAGATGAAAAAGTTAGGTTAGGCAGAAATAAAATAACGCTTATGTAACTAAAGTAGCTGTACATCTTTTTAATTCAATGCACTTTTGTATTATTCAAATTTAGAGAGATGGAAATAGCAGGTTATGTAGCTTCAGTTTTTATTGGTGTAGCATTAGGTTTAATAGGAGGAGGCGGTAGTATTCTTACAGTACCTGTACTTGTATATCTATTTAATATAAACGCAGTTTTAGCAACATCTTATTCTCTGTTAATTGTAGGAATAACAAGTGTAATTGGTTCATTTTCTTATTTTAAAAAAGGATTGGTTAATATAAGAACGGCGATTATATTTGGTATACCATCTATTATTTCGGTATATCTAACCAGATTTTTTATTGTTCCGGCAATTCCTGAGTCCGTTTTCAGTATAGGTGATTTTATGATCACAAAAAGCACTCTTTTAATGCTGCTTTTTGCGGTACTCATGGTTTTAGCCTCTGTTAATATGATTAAAAGAGATAAAACTAACGAGAAGGAAAATCCTCATGAACAAGAGTTTAAATATACTTTAATTCTAATTGAAGGTGCAGTAGTTGGAGTGTTAACAGGGCTTGTAGGTGCTGGAGGAGGCTTCTTAATTATTCCTGCATTGGTAATATTGAGTAAGTTGTCAATGAAAGAGGCTGTAGGAACTTCTCTGGTTATTATTGCGGCGAAATCTACCATAGGTTTTTTCGGAGAAAGCGGGGCCGTGAATACAGATTGGATTTTGCTTTCTAAAATTATTGGCTTTGCCATAATAGGCGTATTTATAGGAATGACTATTTCTAAAAGAATAGATGGTGAAAAACTAAAGCCGGCATTTGGATGGTTTGTTTTGCTAATGGGGATGTATATATTGGTTAAAGAAACTATTTTAAAATAAATAGACTTATGTAACTAAAGTAGCTGTATATAAAAGTTATTCGATAGAAATTTGTCTTATAAAGAAGTTAGAAATTTTAAAATAAAGAATTATGTATTTTCAACATGTATACGATAAGAGCTTAGCACAGGGAAGCTATTTTATAGGTTGTCAGGCAACAGGAGAGGCTATTGTAATCGATGCTCAAAGAGATATTGATGTTTATCTAGAAATAGCTAAACAGAATAATCTGAATATTACACATATTGCGGAGACACATATTCACGCAGATTTCCTATGTGGATCGCGAGAATTGGCTACTGTTACAGGGGCAGAAATGTATCTTTCTGACGAAGGTGGAGAAGATTGGCAGTACCAGTTTGAACATATAGGATTAAAAGAAGGAAGTATTCTTGAGGTTGGTAATCTAACTTTAAAAGTATTACATACACCCGGACATACCCCAGAAAGTATTAGCTTTTTATTAACAGACCATCCGGCTACAAATGAGCCTGTAATGATTTTTACTGGCGATTTTGTGTTTGTTGGAGATATTGGTAGGCCAGATTTGTTGGAGAAAGCAGCAGGAATTATTGGGACAAAGGAAGCCGGAGCAAAGCAAATGTTTCAATCTTTAAAGAAATTTGCTGATTTACCAGATTATGTACAAGTTTGGTCGGCCCATGGGGCTGGTTCGGCCTGTGGCAAAGCACTTGGTTCTGTACATAGTTCCACTGTGGGTTATGAAAAGATACGTAACTGGGCTTTTGGTTACGGAGATGATGAGAATCGCTTTATTGACTATCTTTTAGCAGATCAGCCAGAACCGCCTAAATATTTTGCCATGATGAAGCACCTTAACAAAGTTAAACGCCCATTACTTGTAGAGGTGCCTAAATATTCAAAACTAACAGAAGAAGCATTTTTAAGTGCTTGCAAAAAAGGCTTAAAAGTTATTGATGCCAGAAATAAGGCAGATTTTGAACAAGGTTTTATCAAAGGGAGTTTAAATATTCAGGGTAATAATTCTTTTTCTACATGGGTAGGATGGTTGCTCAATTATCAGGAACAATTTATATTGGTTTGTAATGATAACCAAATAGAAGATCTTACCCGAAAGCTAATGCGCATAGGTATGGATAATGTTTATGGTTATATCTCTGATGTTTATGATTTAGGCCTGGATCTACAAATACCCAATAAAATGTCTATAGATGAGGTTGCAACAAGTGTTGATAAAGGAAGCATTCAGATTGTAGATGTAAGAGGCGAAGCAGAATACCACGCAGGTCATATTGAGGGAGCAGAACATGTCTTTGTAGGAACAATTCAGGATAATCTCCATAAAATTAGCAGAGATAAGACGGTTGTTATTCATTGTCAGTCGGGCGACCGCTCAGCAATTGCTTACTCGCTATTGGTAAGGAATGGATTTAATAATATAAAGAATTTCTCGGGGGGGATGAAAGAGTGGTTGTCTGCAAAGTTACCTGTAGTGAGTAATAAATAATTGATAGTTAGAAAATGTTAGAATTTTTAAAACAACCTTGGCCGTGGTATGTAGCCGGCCCATTAATAGGATTAACAGTACCTGCTTTATTAATTTTAGGGAATAAAACATTTGGCATCAGCTCTTCGTTGCGGCATATTTGTGCTTCCTGTATACCTGCCAATATTCCGTTTTTTAAATACAATTGGAAAAAGGAAATCTGGAATTTGTTTTTTGTATTCGGTATATTTTTGGGCGGTGCAATTGCCGTTAGTGTATTTTCGAATCCTAATCCAATTGTTATTAATCCAGAATTGGGTAAAGAGTTGGCGAGTTATGGAATAACAAATTATGAAAACCTGGTTCCGGTAGATATTTTAAGCTGGTCGTCTTTGTTTACGCTTAAAGGATTTTTACTGATAGTGGTTGGAGGCTTTTTAGTAGGGTTTGGAACCCGTTATGCAGGTGGTTGTACCAGCGGACATGCTATTATGGGGTTGTCTAATCTTCAATGGCCGTCGTTAATCGCAACTATATGCTTTATGATTGGCGGATTTCTTATGGCCAACATCATTTTACCACTTATTCTTTCACTTTAAATTCTTACAAAATGCAGAATAATAAAAAAGATTTGAAATTACGCTCACAAGATGCTATGTGTGTAAACGAAAGCTCATTAGAGCATAAATGGTATCACAATATAAAATACCTTGTGGTAGGGTTGTTATTTGGTGTGGTGTTTGTAAAGGCTGAGGTGGTGAGTTGGTTTCGCATTCAGGAAATGTTTCGATTACAGTCTTTTCATATGTACGGTATTATAGGAAGTGCAATAATTGTTGGGATTATTTCAGTATGGCTGATTAAAAAATTTAATATTAAAACCATTTATGGAGAAATTATAGAGTTTCATCCAAAGCAGTTTAATAAAGGGCAGATTTACGGTGGATTACTCTTCGGCTTCGGGTGGGCTATTACGGGCGCATGTCCGGGTCCATTTTTTGCGCAAATAGGTACGGGAGCAACGGTTATAATTGTAACACTTTTAAGTGCAATTGCTGGTACCTGGGTGTATGGATTTTTGAGGGATAAGTTGCCGCATTAGGGGTTAGCTTGATGAATAAATGTACAGAAAAAAATCTCGAATTGATCGGGATTTTTTGAGGATTTAACTGAACACTTTTCAAAATATTTTATCCATGATTTAAAGAAGTTGGCAGGTGTATGTAATCTTTATTTCTCAAAAATGTGTTCTAGTGAGATATTCAATGTTTTTACTAGGGATGTTTTATTTTAAAAAAATAATTACTGGAGATTTTAGATTCGTTTTAAAATTTATGAGACATCAACGTTAAGATTACGATGGTTAAATTATAACTATGGCATGAAGATTTGATTTCCATTGTTCGAAGTTATGCTGAAATCCATTATTTATGTCCTTGTGATTTATACGGTTGAAGATAATATCTTGATCGATTAATTTGTTTTTATATTGATTTTTGTACTCTTTTCTGCCATAGCTAAGTATGTAGCTTAAAGTTTTATCTATTCGCTGGTATGTTTGGTTAGAATGGGTCGAAATTGACCAAATATATGTTGCATTTTTGTCCAGCAATTCCCAACAATAATGGTTATGCAATTTTCCCTCGACATAAAATAGAAAGCCAAAGGATGGTCTCAATGTGTATCTTAAATTTTGAAAGACCGAATGTTTATACTTAGAAAGGTATTCAAGTTGTGCTTTGTTCCGTATGTTTTTTTTATTGCTTAAAATTTGAACTATCTCCTCTGGAATTAATGCTAGAACATTTTCAGGATCATCGCCTAGACTCTCATTAAGCTCTTTACAGGAAATAGAAACCTCATGTTTATTTATATTATCTTTAGCAACAGCTGTTCCTTTTACAATTCGCTCAATCTTTATTGCTTCTATTAGATCTGGATTAATTTGGGTTATTTCTGAAGATGTACAATTCATTTCAATTAATCTCGTCTCATGAATTGAGGTGTGACAATCAACAGTAAAGTAGTCCTTTCCATTTATCTTTTTTCCGAAATAGTATTTGATGGAGTCAAATTCTTTCTTTAAAAAATCATTATGTACAGTGATATCTATTGTTCTGTGATGCCACTTTACTCGCTTTTGTGCTGTTACATATCCGTCATTGAAAATAGCATCCTTATATTTTATCTTTTCTTTATAGATGGAGCGGGCTAAAGAAATTTTATGTTCAGAGTTTAATAGATCTGACTTATGTGGCGACTGACTTTGACTAAAGGATGATTTGTTTTCCAGTGGATCTTTAGTTAAATATTTGGTATATGTCTTTAAACTTTCATTATCAAAAAACGACTGGAGTGCTTGTTTTTTGTACATAAATAACATTTTCGAAAACTCTTCCCAATTCAATTTCCGAAATTCTAATCTTGAAATTTTTAGCTTCAGATTTTGATGAAAAAAAGATTGGGTTTGTTGAGCATTATAGTTCGTTATGATCATTATTGCTACATCAGAAACAAAATGCAATTCAACTTCTAAAAATCGATCAATCCTTGGAGAAAATATAAGTGAGTCAGTTGGAAAAGTTGTTTGTGCCACTGTAAATGAAGTATCGGGATTTATAAATATTTTCCCATCCATAATTCTTATAATTCTTCTATTGCTCATTGATATTAAAGCTACTAAAAATGAATGTATAAAATTGAACAATTTATAATATACAGTTCAATTTCAAATTAATCATTAAAAAGCTTAAGTAGGTGAAGATGAAGTCACTGCGATATTCTTTACCATATAGCGAAAACTTATAAATCTAGAAATCCTTAAGTAAACTTTGAATCACAAAAAAAATGCGCTAAATATGAACTTAAGCACGATTATCTATTTTTGTGTAAATAATTGATAAAAAATCTATTACTAGTTTCGAACCTAAAATGATAAAAATAATTGACTCACTTTTAGTGAGTTATTTATAAAAAGAAACGAAACACCAACAATATGGTGTTTCGTTAAGTGGAGAATACCGGATTCGAACCGGTCGCCTCTTGCCTGCCAGGCAAGCGCTCTAGCCAAATGAGCTAATCCCCCAATTTTTTTGCTAGGCAAGCGTCCCGAATTATTTCGGTACCAAATGAGCTATCACTCATATGAGATTCAAAATTAATAAAATACTGTCATTATTTTATTAAAACCAGATTGAGTTTATATCAAGCAATTGAAAACTAAACTATTAAAAATTATTATTAAGTTTATAAACTAAAATTTTATTGTTTATTACTTAATAACTATTTAAATCAAAGCTACTGTATATGAAAAAAATTAAATTATTGTTCGCTTTCATACTATTCTCTACTTTTACTTTCGCTCAGAAATTTAATCCAGAAATAAAATCTGGAACATCTATCGGCTCTGTAGTGATTATGCAAGGACAGGAAATAGAAGTTCTTATCAACATCAATAAGGACGACAAAGGCGTAGGTATGAAGTGGAGTGTTCCGGGATTTGGTGAAGGAGAGTTTAAAATGACCAATGCTGGTGTTGAAAATGGTTCCATGATGTATGCCGGGCAACCAGGTATGGGTTTAACACAGTTAACAGACAGCGAAACATTTGGAATGATTTCGAAAGCGGCTTTTAAATCAATTGTTGATAATAAAACGTTGACTTATAACGGAGTGAAATATGTAGTTAAGAATACTGCAGAAGAAATCAAAGTAAATGACCAGGTTGTAGATGCACATCATTTGGTAACCGAAGATGGAAAAAATGCATTATGGATATTAAATAACGCTGAATATCCACTTGTATTGCAATCTATGGGACAACCAATGGATATCATAATTATTACTATTAAGTAATATTAATTCAATTCAAATGTAAATTATTAAGCCCTTATGGGCTTTTTTCATTTATTACTGTACTTTTGTAAGTAATGAAAGATGAAAAGACTGCATTATTTGAGAGCATAGCTCAACGTTTAGGACACGAAGGATTCTCTATTGTTGAAAAAGATGATAAAAGACCTTGGGGTGGATTTTTTGTGATTGATGAAGAACAGGCTCAGCAGTTTGCAAATACCTATTTTGAAGGTATAGATGTAAATAGTTTAAAAATTAGCGGTAAGTTAAGCCCTAAAATTCTTGTTGTAGCACCCAATAAACGTCTTTCATGGCAATATCATCATCGTCGTGCCGAAATATGGCAGGTAGTAGATGGTACAGTTGGTATTATTACCAGTAAAACGGATGAAGAGGGCCAGCTGGTAACTTATGGCTCAAAACAACAGATCAGATTAGAACAAGGAGAACGTCATCGTTTAATTGGTCTCTCAGACTGGGGTGTGGTGGCCGAAATATGGCAGCATACCGATGCTTCTAATCCTTCAGATGAGAGCGATATTGTTAGAGTTCAAGATGATTTTGGCAGATAACCCACTCATCCACTGACAGTATCTCTATTTAGTTTCGCAATACACACAATAAATGACTATTTTAATTTTCTTTTTGGCACATTGGTTTTTATCTCTTTTTTGCCAGACCTTTTTTCTACATCGATATGCTTCTCATAAAATGTTTAAAATGAATGTTTTTTGGGAGAAATTTTTCTACGCATTAACCTTTATATCGCAAGGATCCTCATTCTTAAACCCACGTGCTTATGCTATTATGCATAGAATGCACCATGCTTATAGTGATACGGAGAAAGACCCACATTCGCCCCACTTTATTAAGGATGTTTATGGGTTGATGATGAAAACAAAAAATATTTATCTGGATTATAGAAAATATAAAATAGAACCAGAGCCTCAGTTTATTGATCGTTATCCTTCGTGGAGTTTTGTAGATCGATTTGCAGATGCGTGGCCTACAAGAATTGTTTTTATACTGTTGTATACCCTATTTTATATTGAGTTTGCCACAGCTTGGTGGATGTTTTTACTATTGCCTATTCATTTTATTATGGGGCCACTTCACGGAGCAATTGTAAACTGGTGCGGGCATAAATATGGATATAGTAACCATGATAATGGAGATCATAGTAAAAATTCTCTGCCGTTAGACTTTTTAATGTTGGGAGAGCTGTTTCAAAATAACCATCATAAAAAACCAAATAGCCCAAATTTTGCGTCCAAGTGGTACGAGTTTGATCCTACCTATCCAATAATGAAAACATTGCATTGGATGCGCATTATTAAAATGAAGAAGCTTAAAAGCTAAAAGCTAAAAGCTAAAAGCCGAAAGCAAGAAGTAAGAAGCAAAAAGCGGAAAGTAAAAAGCTAAAAAAAAGAAAGTGCAGACCAAAAGTTAGGATGTACTAGTATTTATACTCCCAATTTTTGGTCTCTAGACTTCCTGACTTTTAGCTTTCGACTTCAGTCTTTCCTTACTTTTTCCAATATTTCTTTTTAGGAGATCTTCCAGAGGTGTTCTCAGAACGGTCTGACCGACCTTTAGATGGTTGTTGAGGTTTTCTTTTCACTTCTTTTTTGGCTAGCATGTTTTGCCAACTTAGCGGATAAGGATGATCTTCCACAATAGGGATAACCATCTTGATGGTTTTTTGAATGTCTAGCAAATATTCATTCTCTTCTGCATCACAAAATGAAATGGCAGTTCCGGAGGCACCAGCACGACCCGTTCGTCCAATTCTATGAACATAACTCTCCGGAATGTTTGGTAATTCGTAATTGAATACATGTGTTAATTCATCAATATCAATTCCTCTGGCTGCAATGTCGGTAGCAATTAATACTCTTATTTGTCGGCTTTTAAAATTTGTTAACGCACGTTGTCTGGCATTTTGCGATTTATTACCATGTATGGCTTCGGTCTTAATCCCTACTTTATTTAAATCTTTCGCAATTCTGTCTGCTCCATGTTTTGTGCGGGTAAAGACCAATGCACTTGGAATAGATTTATCTTGCAATAAATGAATTAGCAGTTTCTTTTTATCTGGTTTATCTACAAAATAAACTGCCTGTTTAATAGTCTCTGCGGTTGTCGCTGCGGGTGTAACTTCAACCTTTACGGGGTTATTTAAAATTGTATCGGCCAGTTTTTGAATTTCTGTAGGCATAGTTGCCGAGAAAAATAAGGTTTGTCTGATGGCTGGCAATTTGGAAATTACTTTTTTTACATCGTGGATAAAACCCATGTCTAGCATTCGATCTGCTTCATCTAACACGAAAATTTCGAGATCTTTTAAACTTATAAATCCTTGATTCATTAAGTCTAAAAGCCGGCCTGGAGTTGCAACTAAAATATCGACACCTTTTCTTAAAGCATCTGTTTGAGGTTGTTGACCAACTCCACCAAATATTACCAAATGACGTAAGTTTAAATTACTTCCATAGGCGTTAAAACTTTCCTGAATTTGAATAGCCAATTCACGTGTAGGAGTTAATACCAATGCTTTTATAGCTTTTGAAGCTTTAGTATTAATGTGCTTTTGATGTAAAAGTTGTAACATAGGAATTGCAAATGCTGCAGTTTTTCCTGTTCCTGTTTGGGCGCATCCTAATAAATCTTTGCCTTTTAATATAGAAGGAATAGATTGTTCCTGAATAGGAGTAGGTTGTGTATAACCTTCTGTATTGAGCGACTTAAGAATCGGTTCAATGAGGTTTAATTCTTGAAATAACAATATATTAATATTTTAAGTGATAAAATTTGAAGAAGCCAGAGCAACCAACGGAGGAGGACTAACTTATAGGATTGCTTTTAAAAAGAAATTCTGCTTCGCCACAAAGGTACAATAATTAAAGAAACCAAAGACGTGCTTTTTATTGTAAATTATTGTCAGGTAAGATGTTTTTATTTCTTATATGGAATATTATTTAAATTGAATACATTTATTTTTTCTATTTGTGTAATTATTTAAGGGGGTGCTAAATCAATAAATTATTTTAAATGCGCTTTAAAAATACATAGAGATGTTTTTTGGGTAAATTATTTAATTTTTAAGAATGTTTTAATTATGCTTGGTGTAATGTTTTTTGTTTATGATAGCATTAGCGTTAAATTCAAATAATTATTCACCCTTTAATTTATTTTATTATGAAAGCGTTAAAATCAACTATTGTAGTGATGTTACTTTCACTAACTATGAGTATGTCGGGTACAGCAAAAGCTAAAGAAAATGTTGCTCCTGTAATTTGGGAGTTTTATAATGCGGCACAAGACGTTTATATTTATTATAATCCGGCGTCAGATGAACTTATAAAAGTTTGGATTGTTGCTGAAGGACCTTTTGCGGAATATTATTATGGTTACAGTGTTCCAGAAATTACTTACAACTCTGGTAATTTAAGTATATATGTTGATGGGTTATATGTTAACGGTGATTATACACTTTATGGTACATATTACAAGACACCTTAAATTTTATTAAGAGTTTTAGTCTTAAATTTATATAAAAAACCACTCGTAAGAGTGGTTTTTTATATTTATATATAATTTGAAAGTTAAAATCAAATTGTATTAAGTGCTTGTTTTAAATCTTTAATAATATACTCAGGATCTTCCAACCCAATATATATTCTTATTAATCTATGCCGCTCATTATTTAGATCAAAATTTTCTGGTGCAATACTGGCAGCCGCCGGAATTATTAAACTTTCATAACCACCCCAGCTTACGGCCATCATGATGTGCTTTAAAGTATTACAAAATGTTTCAATGCCCTTTAAATCGGTGTCTTTTAATACAATGCTGAATAGGCCCCCCATGCCTTTCATCTGCCGTTTGGCGAGTTCATAGTTGTTGTTTTTCGGGTTTAAGGGATATAGTACTTTTTCAATTTTGGGATGATGTTCTAACCATTTAATAATTTCTAAAGCATTGCTCGATATTTTCTCTATCCTAACGGGGAGTGTTCGTAAGCTTCTTATCAGTAGCCAGGCATTTTGAGGCGCCATAGCTGCACCGATATTCAAATATTCTTTATCAAATATTTTTTTCATCAAGGTTGTGCTCCCCGTTACAACACCACCTACTACATCACTATGTCCGGCCAGATATTTGGTTGCAGATTGAGCTACCAAGTCAATTCCATAAGCTATAGGTTGCTGATAAAGAGGAGAGCAATAACTATTGTCGATCATTGTAGTGATGCTAGCTGCTTTGGCTATTTTGGCAATATTAGCAAGATCCTGGACGTCGAAACTAAAGGTGTTCGGGCTTTCTAAATAAATGAGTTTGGTGTTATGCTGTATTGCATTTTCAATTTCGGAAGTTTCGCTCCCGTTTACAAACGAGCAGGTTATTCCAAATTTTGGTAAAAACTCAGTGAAGAGTTTAATGGTCCAGCTATATGGGTTTTCTACACATATAACATGATCTCCGGCATTTAATAATGCCATTACAGGAACGGTAATAGCAGCAATTCCGCTTCCAAAAACCAATGCGTCTTCTGCACCATCTAAAGCGGCTAATTTTTTTCTTAAAATATCAATTGTAGGGTTTAAACCACGAGAGTATAAATTACCCTTAAACTCATCAGCAAATGCTGTTCTCAGGTTTTCAACCGTATTAAACTTGAAATTACTGGTTTGAACAATTGGAGGTGCTATTGCATTAAAATAGTGTTCCCTGTCTTCTCCCAGTTCATTTAATATGAAAGATAAATCCATTATTGGTTTTTTACTTCTTTTCTCTCTCTTAAAAATTTAGAGATAAAATAAATAATAATAAATATGATGAATATACCGATTCCATTCATCGCTGCACGTGGGTCGTCATTGTAAATACTTATTGTTACAAATAAGTAGGCCGAAATAAAGATAAGCGGTAGCAGCGGATAAAATTTCATTGTATAAATGGTTTTTTTATCCAGATGACTGGTCGACTTACGAAGATAAAATATAGCAGCTGCAGAAAAAATCATACCAACACCATCTAAAAATATAGTATAGTTTAATATCTGATCAAAGGTTTGAGCATAAAATAGTGTAAGCATAGATAAGCACGTAAAAACTGTTAAGCTAACGATCATAACATCGTGCTTTTTAGTTTTTTTAGTAAAAACAGCAGGTAATGCTTTTTCTTCGCCCATGGCGTACATAACTCTTGGGTTACTTAAAAGATTTACATTTACGTAGCCCAAAACAGATAGAAATATTAAAACAGATAGTACTGTGAAGCCTATTTCTCCAAATATAGCACCAGCTAAGATGGCCGCAATACTTTCGGCAGTTTTAAGTTGTTCGAACCCAATAACATGCACATAAGCATAATTAATTGCCATATACAATGTGATGATCATTAACAACCCTAAGATAATAGATCGCGGCATAACGCGCTTTGCATCTTTTACTTCGCCACCAAAATTTATGGTTTGTTGGTAGCCACCAAAGCTAAATGAAACAGCAATTAAACACAATCCTAATGCTTTTCCATAATCACTCCAAATTGGAGCTCCTCCATTGGCGGTTGAAAACAATGGGGTAATACTTGTAGTTTGTTCGCCAAAAAACACAGATCCGATAAGTGTTATAACCATAACCAACTTAATGATTGTTAAAATATTCTGTGTTTTGGAGCTTGTTCTGAGGCCCAAAAGATTAATGGTATAAAATATAACAATACTAACTGCCGCAATTAGAATCCGATATTCCTGAGTTTGCATTTCGGGACTAAAAATTACTTTACTCAAGTATTCGGCTCCAATTAGAGATACACCGGCAACAGAGGCTGCATTTGAAACAACTATTATGCAGTTAATCGCAAATGCGATAGAAGGATGGTAGCAAACAGAAAATATTTTATAGTAACCTCCGGTTACTGGATATCTGGATCCAATTTCAGCATAGGTTAATGCACCACATAAGGCTACAAAACCACCAATTATCCATGCTAGAAAAAATAATTCAGGAATCTGAGCTTTTGCAGCTACGTTAACAGGGGTTCTAAATATCCCCATTCCTATTACTAAACTTACAACGATCATAGAAAGATCGAATAAAGAAAGTTGTTTCTTTTGCTCCATATTAAAGTTTAAAGCTTTGAATATAGTTTAAAAGAATGAATAATTGTATCGCAATAAATTAGTAAAAAATAGATATAACGTAAAAATCTAGTTATCTATGAGTTATAAATTAATGGAAATGTAGTCTAATGAGTTTTTTTATTGCCTTTTCGTTCTTTTCTTACCAAAGGATGTTTGGGGATTTTTATAGATATATCTAAAACTTCTGATACCTGTATTTCTAGAGCCCTGCATACGGCAACCAATCCGGTAATAGACATATTGTTGTTGCCTCTCATAATTCTATAAACTTGACTATAGCTGAGTCCGGTTCGGTCTTCAATATCTTCCAGAGTGATTCTTTTTGTGTTCGAAATTTTCCAGAGTTTGGCTCTTAATGACTCTAAAAATTCTGCCTCAATATACTGTTCACGCATGAAACAAAAAGAGTATTATTTTATTGTTTTTATTATTCCATATATGGAATACAATTCGCTATAAAACAAACTTCTTAATGCATGATTCGCTTTTTTAATATTTGCAGGAAAAATTTAATTGAATAGGTTTACCGAGATGAAATTATTTAGGAACATTAATAGGTACACAAAGTTTACTTGCGGTTTTTTCTATTTCCATTCCATCTAATTTTTACTTTTCCATCGTCGCCATCAATAGCTTTTAATCGCAATACAATGCCTTTCATTCTTTGCTCCTTGCGCTCTTTAGCACTTAATCCGGCATCTCTTTCAGGATTTCTAAGTGGAATATCAAGTAATAAATTGGTGCCTCTGCCCATACTATACTGTCCTTCAACATTCATGTTTAACACACTAGAGCTTATTTCGAGTGGACTGATTTCAATTTTTTCTCCGTCGATACCTAATTTACCATCTAAGCTTTTCATTCTAATATTTGAGAAGTCTCTATTTGCAAAAGCGAATTTTCCAGCTTTAATCATAGGGTCGAAATTAATTAATGCTGCATCTCTTAAGTTGAAAGTTAGATTTCCTTTTATCGATTTAGGTGCTAATGTTCCTGTATTAGATAGGGACCCGTTTATTTTTACCTGTGCAGATAGAAATCCTTTAAGGTTTTTATCCGTAATACTGTTCTGACCAAAGTTTTCAAAAGCATAAAAGAACTCTTTTACATTCACATTGTTGATGTTTGAATTAACAGAGAAAATATTTCTGTTGTTAACATGGTTAACGGTACCATTTAATTTCAGAGAGCCTCCTGCATGGGAAATACTAACATTGTTTAATAATACTTTTGTTCCTATTATAGATACGTTTGCATTTAGATTATTGGCTGTAAATTTTTTATAAATAGCTTTATTTACATTTATCTGAACGTTCATTCTGGATTGCTCAAGTATATCTGTTAACTGTTCTGTAAAAGCATTTGATTGATTGGTTTTCTTTTTCTTCGCTACTTTCTTATTGCGTGGAGAAATAATAGGCATTAATTCATTGAGATGTATTTGCGGGCTGTTAAGTTTTACATCAACCAGAATTTTTTCAGGTGCATCGTAATAGATATTTAAAAAATTCTTAATGCTTAAGTTCATATCCAATTGACTTTTCCCTAGTTGAAGTTTACTATTGCTGAATATTAAATCTTTATCATTAAAGGTTAAAGTAAGCGCATTATTGGCCAGACTGGTATTGGTTGGTTTGTATAGAATATTGGCCTTTTTTATTTCAATTTTTCCGTTTAAAGCAGGTTTGGTAAATTGAAAATTCTCAATGTCTGCTTTGCAAAATAAGTTTAAAGCAACTTCTCCTGATTTAAAATCTAAAATATCGCTTTCAACGGTCTTATTTAGTTTATCAATATTGAAATTAGATTTTACCCGACCTACAGCTATGGGTTGAGCTAAATTTTGAATTAAGAAAGTATCTATTGTTATAGGGATGTTATAGTAGTCGGCACTTAATTCCGTGAATTCTATGACTGAATTTTCGTCGCCAATTGGTTTACTTTTGTATTGCTGATTGGTGAATTTACCTATGAAATTGGCTTTTTCTAATTGACCGGAAGGAATAATCACCTTCGAGTTTTTTGCCACAATGGCTACTTTAATTAAAGGGTCGGCACTTTTTCCGGAGCCATCATCTATGATGTTGCCATTTACTGTAATACCTTTATCTATGCCAAATCTTAATAGTTTTGAGGAGATATTTGGCGCTAATAAATGAGCAATATTTTCAAATAAAATGTTTTTTGCTTGAATACTTATGTCAAATCCGCCTTGCTTGGTGTTAATTAAAGCACCAATTACAAATTTGTCTTTTCCAATATCTAAATTATTCGGATCAATAGTAAGTAATTGTTTCCCTTTATTGTATTCAAAATTTAATGTTCCATTCAATACTTTGTCTTTTAAAAAGCTACCTCTTTTCGTATTGAAAGAGAACATATTTACTTTGGTTTTTAATTGAATGTTTCCTTTAAATCCTCCAATGGGATACTTTATTTTACCCAATACTTTATCTACTTCAAAGTCAAATTTTTTGTTTCGTAAGGTATTGTTCAAAACAAATCGGACATTTTTAAAATCAATATTTCTGATCTCTAAATTAGGTGAGGAGCTGGTTTTAGGAGTTTTAGTATCTTTCTTTTTAATTAGAGAGGTATTGGTATATCCTGTACTATCAGTGAATAAAGTAATGTTTGCATCGTTGATTAATATACGCTGAATATTTGTTTTTCCGGTTAATAAGGAGAAAACGTTTAAGGAGATATGTATCTTTTTGGCATTAATTAAGTCATTTTTATGATTCTGCCATAAACTATCTCTAACAACTACATTGTTTAAAGTTAAAGAAACTCCTGGAAAGCCTCGTAACAGACTTGGCTCCATACTTTGAACCGTTAATGAACCTTGAATTTGATCATTAGCTTGAGTAAGAATGGTTTTGAGTATTTTATCTTTATTAGAAGAAATATATACTGAACCGCTAATCCATGTAATTAAGATCAAAATTATAAAGCCAACAAATATTTTTATTGATAGGGAAATCCAGCGATTCATATTCGTTCAAAACATAAAATTTTAAAAATGGTTTACCCATTCTTATAAATAAATATAAAAAATATTATCTGATAGTAATAAAGTTTCGTTTGCATGATAACATCCGGGCTTTTTATAAATGATAAGCCGTTCTACATTCAAATGTTAATTGTTGATAAATATCAAACTACTTAATGCATAAAAAGCCTAAAAAAATTGGTTTTGTGTAAAAAAACTTACAACTTTGTGTAATAATTGAGCGGGTTCGTGTAAAAAACGAATTAAAATTATAAAATGTTTTATTGAAATATTAAACGATTATGAGAAAATTCTTAATTCTAGTGGGACTATTAATCAGTATTTCTGCGGTAGCGCAAACAGATAAAGTATCTGTGAACGATAAGCCTGTTAATTTTGAGTATATGCCTAGAATAAATGATGTAAAGCTTACTGGGAGTATTCAGGAAAAATTTACGGCTTATAAGAATGGTAATCCAGTGAATTTCATTGTTGTAAAAAAGAGAAATATCACGGTTTGGGATGTTGAGTTGTTTAATCGCTTAAATGTAGGAGAAAAAGTAGATTTAGAAGGTATTGTTCCATTATCATGGATGCCAGATACTAAGATTGATGCTCAAACCAAACAAACTGTAATTGCGAAGTCTAATAACTAATAAAATATCTGTTTGAAATAAAAAAAGCGCTGATACTAAATGTATCAGCGCTTTTTTTATTTGATTAAGTGGCCAAAGATGTGCGAATGCCAACTATCTTTAAAAGGGACTTCCCACTTAGTTTTAAATTCTTCATAGTTTTGAATCATATTATTGAAAACTATGGTTTCTGTATTTACTTTCTCAATATTAACCAAGGTTTCAAAATCTTCTTTACTTACAATAACGATCTCATTATCTTGTTTATAAGCCATGTTAAACCTATTGAATAAATCTATTTTATAAGATACTTCCAATTCTTTTAACATTTTTACAGAACTGTCTATGGAACATCCAGTTGCGGGAAATTGAGTTTCATCAACTATAATTACAATAAATGTATTGTATAAAATTTCCGCTTTTGCACTAAGAGGATTTCCATGTGCCAGCCATTTTTCCATAAATGCATCTAATTCTTGTTGAATAGAATTGACTTCTACTTCATTCAAAACTCGGTTGCTTTGGTATACCCATACGCGTGATTGTGGAGAAAATTTCATATTCAAAATTAACATTTTAATTAAATTCGAGTATAATTTATAGCGATAGATGAAAAACTTGACATCTAAATTAAGGATGTGCGCTTTTTTGGGCGTTATCCCCATCTTTTTGAGCTTTTCGAGACCCGTAATTTGGGACGATCAAACGATTTTTTTG
This sequence comes from uncultured Pedobacter sp., assembly GCA_964583395.1. Taxonomy (GTDB): domain Bacteria; phylum Bacteroidota; class Bacteroidia; order Sphingobacteriales; family Sphingobacteriaceae; genus Pedobacter. The sequence continues at coordinate 55,719 of CAZOVM010000013.1, forward strand.
CAATCTACTCTAAATAAGCACCACGATATAACGGCGATTTCGGGTGGCTTAAAGAAGTTTGAGCTAGAGGTTACCAACACTGGATTGTGTAGGTATAGAAAGACCTATTCTAACGGAAAGATAGAGTTTTTTGCACTTCATATAGGTAGAATAAAGGAGGTGGTTTATCTGGGGAACGTTCAGTCCGGAAAATTGGTGTTGAATACAGTAGGTGACGATGTAATTGTACAAACATTTAATGATAAAAAGGGTGGTGATGTAGATACAATGGCCAATTCTATGATGATTCCGCTTAAAGCATTAGAGATAGAAGATATAAATGCTATTTATGAGCGTATGGAAGTAATAAAAAAGGGAGCAAGTGCCCGTAGGTAGTTGCTCCCTTAGTTTTTCGAAATTATTTCTTTTATTATAATCCGTTTGCCCGTGCAGTGAGTTCGGCAACATCTAAAACTTTAACTTCCTGATCCATATCCTTCATTTTTACACCATCGCTTAGCATGGTCATACAAAATGGACATCCTGCAGCAATAATATTTGGTTTTAATGCTAGTGCTTCTTCTGCGCGTTCAATATTTACATCTTTTTTTCCGGCTTCAGGCTCTTTAAACATTTGAGCACCGCCAGCTCCACAACAAAATCCGTTGGTTTTGCAACGTTTCATTTCTACTAAATCAGCATCTAATGCTTCTAAAGCCTTTCTTGGTGCTTCGTATACGCCATTTGCGCGACCTAAGTAGCAAGGGTCGTGGAAAGTGATTTTTTTCCCTTTAAAGCTTTCACCTCCGGCAGCTTTTAACCTGCCTTCTGTAATAAGATCTTGAATTAATTGAGTATGATGAATTACTTCATAGGTGCCACCCAGGCCCGGATATTCATTTTTTATTGTATTAAAACAATGAGGGCAACCTGTTACAATTTTCTTTATATGGTAAGCGTTTAATACTTCAATGTTGGCCATAGCCTGCATTTGGAACAAAAACTCATTTCCAGCTCTTTTAGCCGGATCACCGGTGCAGCTTTCTTCGGTTCCTAATACAGCATATTTTATTCCTACATGGTGAAGAATTTTGCAAATATCGCGCGTTATGCGCTGAGCTCTTTCGTCGTAACTGCCTGCGCATCCTACCCAAAATAAAATCTCAGGTTCTTCACCAGCTGCAAGCATTTCTGCCATTGTTGGAACTTTAAAATCCATATATATAGCGTTTTTGGTAATTGTTAATCTTAATTCGTTTCTGCATTGCTCCAATTAAAGCGATCTGCAGGTGCATACTTCCATGGCGCACCATTATTTTCTACATTGCCAAACATGGCGTTAATACTGGCTGGCGACTGAGACTCTTCCATTACTGCATATCGTCTTAATTCATTGATAATTTCTAATGGGTCAATATTAACAGGACAGGCCTCTGTGCAGGCATTACAGCTAGTGCAGGCCCATATTTCTTCTCTTGTGATGTAGTTGTCTATAAGCGATTTTCCGTCGTCATAACCTACGCCATGCTTATCTATATTTTTGCCCACTTCTTCCATTCTGTCTCTCGTATCCATCATGATTTTACGAGGCGAAAGTAGTTTCCCTGTTATGTTTGCTGGGCATACAGATGTACAGCGACCGCATTCTGTGCAGGTATAAGCATTTAATAAGTTTACTTTGGTTAAGTCCTGTACATCTTTAGCTCCAAATCTGCCCGCCTCGGCAGGCTCAGGAACAAATGAAGGATCTAGCATCGCTTTTACTTCATTGGTTACGCTTTGCATATTTGTAAATTCACCTTTAGGTGTTAATTTAGAATACCAAGTATTTGGGAAGGCAAAAAGTATGTGAAAATGTTTAGAATAGGGTAGGTAGTTTAAAAAAGCAAACACACCTATGATGTGAAACCACCAGCAAAAACGTTCAATCATTACCAACGATTCTGTACTATTTGGCAACCAGCTTTGTAAGAAGTTACTCACCGGAAATGATCCAGCTACACTGTAATGTGAGAAACCTAAGGCTTGTAATTTTGCATCGGCGGCGTTCATTATGAGAAAGGCCGACATCAATAAAATTTCTGTAATTAAAATGTAATTGGCATCCGATTTTGGCCACGATTTCATTTCTACACCAGAGAAGCGCTTTAATTTAAGGACATTTCTTCTTATTAGGAAAATTAAACAGGCCAACCAAACACCTGCAGCTAATAATTCGAATGAGCCAATCAGGAAATTATAAAGGCCTCCAGCGAATGATAAAACTCTATGCGTACCAAATATTCCGTCGATAACAATTTCTATTACTTCAATATTTATAATCACAAAACCCAGATAAACAATTAAGTGTAATAGAAAAGGGATGGGTCTTTTAGCCATTTTTGTCTGGCCAAATGCTACTTTAAGCATTACCATCCAGCGTTTTCCAGGTTGGTCATTTCTGGAAACATCGCGTCCAATTTGAATATTGCGAATTACTTTTCGGAAATTCCAAGCAAATAAGCCTGTGCCTGCAATTAAAAGTAGAATAAATAATATCTGAGAAAGCATGCGTTCAGTTTTGTCTTAGCGAAGATAATAGAAATTGGTAAAACCAATGCTATTTGGAGCAAAAAGGCAAGTGTAAATATGGTATTTGGAAATATTCTATTTAAGGGTTGATTTTTTTTAATAAATTAACTTGTTGAAAAACAGGGGTGAAAGTGCTGTAAGGGTTAATATTGCAATATTTGTGTGGTTTTTTTTCAAAAAAAATTTTAAGATTTGAAAAAAGAAACTACCTTTGCAGTCCTACACAAGAGGAGATGGTGCGGTAGCTCAGTCGGTAGAGCAATGGACTGAAAATCCA
>CAZOVM010000014.1:0-56404 GCA_964583395.1 uncultured Pedobacter sp.
ATCGCGCCACATTTGGGATGTGGAGGTCGTAGGTTCGAATCCTGCCACCCCGACCACTAAAAAGCCTACTTTTTTAAGTAGGCTTTTTTTGTTTTATACCTTTTTAAGCTATCTAGCTAGCTTTTATGGATTAGTTACAATTTATGTAGACTAAACAAATAATTCGACTAATCTAAACAAGAAAAAGTTGATGCTTCTAGCTCCTCTAAGCTGATTTTTAAAAATATTGAATAAAGAGCTTTAAAATCTAACATCCAGAGGGACGATGAAAAAACAAGAAAAGTCAAGTGAGTAATTCGTTTCATTTTAATTTCTAGAAATTAAAAAATGCCCTGAGAATTGCTATTCTTGGATTTAATCTGTACTGACTGTTGGCAAAGGTGGTATTACTTAAAGAATAAATACTCAATCTTCTAGCATTCATAATATTGTTTATATCCAGTTCAAAATTCATTTTCCATTTTGGTGCTTTTAACCTGAAATTGATATCAATAAAATTGACATTTACATTCGAGAGATTTTTTTGTGAAACATGAATGAACTGATTCTCAATATTGATTAAAAAGTTGGTTAATGGTGAATATTTAAGACTGAGTGATTGCCTATAATTATAATTGTTTTGAGTTTGCCCAAAATTATTATTAGATAAATTGAAATCATTTTTAATGTATCTGATATTAGACTTGTGTAGAATATTAACTTTTTTGAATAATTGAAAATCTAAATTGGAAGACAGCTCATATGAATTATAATTGATTGTGTAGATTTCGCTATTTATTAGCTCTTCTAATCTGGTTCTATTCCAGCTGGGTTTTAAGGTAAGTGTTGCGCCTAGTGAAAAAATATATTTACTTAAAGAAGCATTAATGCCATAGGATTTAATCTGATTATCATATAGCAAACTCGATTGCTGTAGAACATCTTCGTTTGTTAAAATGATTGAAGTAAGCACATTTCTGTCTATAAGGGAATAATTTGCGGCTATGTTAACAAAAAACATCTCAATTGGTCTTTTTATATTATAGTCAATATTTAAACCTTGATTTCTTTGCTCGGCTAAGCTACTATTTTCGTTATTACGTAAGGTTCTGTAGTTTGTGAATAAAAATCCTCTGTATAATGTTGTTATATCATCTATTACTCTGTCAGAATTATATTTGAGCACTATGAGATCTCGTGCACTAACTTTATAGCTTAATATAAAGCTAGGATTGAATAGTAAGTAAATATTTGAGTTACTAATTCCAAATGAAGGATCTTTATAGTGAATGTTTAACAGCCTTATAGGTAAGGATACCGATGCTTCAATTCTGTCTTGTTGATATTCAAACAATCCTTTTCCAATAATTGAATAATCATTCCATCTTAACAAATTATCATTATCTCCGTTTTTATATGACACATAACTGTTGTTATCTGCAATATCAATTTTTGATTCTAATGTTTGATGGTTTCCTTGTAAGTCGAGACTATATGATTGAATGATTTTACCTTTATTAATCCGATAGCTTCCAGAAACACTGTTAGATAATAATGAAATATTTGAATATTGCGATAACATTCCATACGGAAGATTATTATTTATGATTTCTTCATGTACTCCGGGAGCTATTTCAAGTTGTTGAGGTCCGTTATTTGAAATGAATTTCCATTTGATATACAAAGTGTTATTGTTCTTTAATATTGGAATATAGCTAAGATTATTAGAGAATATTACTGATTTATCTTTAAGATGCTGGACTAACATATCCTGGTTATTAAGAATGTCAGAATTTGAGCCGTTGAGATTGTATTTTAACTTAATCTCTTCCTTAAAATAGTATTTTGACTTATTCTTTTCAATTAAAATATTTAAACTATTTAAATTGGCCGTTTTATATCCTGACTGATTCTCTATAAAACGTATGGTACCGTCCTGTGTATAAATTTCGTTAAGGCTATTGAAGTCAATCTTATTATTATCTCGGACAAAACTGAAATTAGTTTTTAATTGCAAGCTATCCCTGAATTTGAAAAAATTATTTGCATTTAACATCCCAGAGTTATTATTGAAATATCTTTTAAGAGGAACATAAGGTGTAGATATCGTGCTTGGGCTAACTAATGTTTTAGATTTTTCCATTGCAGGTTCAGACAATAGATCAAGAATGTCGTTAGATAGGTCTTGCCCAATATTGTTTCCTTTTACTACATTCAGCATTTTATAGTTTTTATTTAATAAAATTCCATTTAAATCCGCATCGTATTTCTCTGGGGTTCCCAATCCTGCTTTTAGATCTCCTATGAATTTCAGTCTGGCATCTTCTTTTATCTCTAAATTGATAGCTACTTTGTCAGTACTGTTTTTGCCTTTTAAAGCCTTTATATGTTCATGATTATTGTAAATTTGAATATTCTTTACCATATCATGCGGAATAGCTTTTGTGCCTAATCCATATTTGCCCCCTAAAATATCATCTCCATCGATATAGAAATTTGAGATGGGTTTGTTATTAAATTTTATCTCTCCATTTTCTCCAACTTCCATCCCCGGAATTCTTTGTAACACATCACCTATACTTCGGTCTTCTTGTCTTGCAAATCCCTCAACGTTATAACTTATGGTATCTTTTTTTTGAATAACCTTTGGTCTGCTTTTTATTACAACTTCATCTAAAAGAGCCAGAGACTCTTCTAAAACAAAATCATATTGAAAGACATTATTAACTAATTTGATTTGTCGGTTTTTATAGCTAAGATGATTTACTTCCAGTAGTAGATCACTCATGGAATGTTGGGATTTTACAGGAATGGAGAATTTTCCATCATCTCCCGTGATTGAGTAGCCTAACATTAAACCAGAACTGCTTAACTTTAAGGCAACAGTAGCATAGTTAACCTTATTTCCTTTTTCTGAGACAACGGTTCCTGTAAATTGTGATGTTTGACCATACAAGAAATTTTGCAAAAAGACTAAGATCAGCAAGTAATAAACTCGTAAAAATTTAATCATTTTCTTGTTTTTCTATAGGATTATTTACAGTCTTATTCTTGTAATTTTGTTTCTTGTATTTACCCGAGCTAAAATTAGTGACATACATATTTGTAAGCATAATTTTTCCGGAAGGACTTGCAGCTATCGCTGCTTTAAACGCCGCATCAGGGTTTTTTTTCAGGGCGTCATATAATTTTATGAATTTATCTTCATTTACTTTAACGGCATTTTTAGGGTAATTAATTGGCTCGGGCGTATCTTTATTTAAAACTTCAAACCCGGCATAGGACCAGCTAACCTCTTTTTTTTCATCCTCCGCTTCAAGTATCAAACCCGGTAATCCATGTAATTTCCAAGGGCCAAAAGATTGAGGAATTTCTGGCGTAAACCAAGCTATATAAGTTCTTCCGCTCCAATTTCCCTTTGCTTTTTGGCAATTATATCCTCCTATCGTTTTCTGTTCATTTAATAATTCCCAAGTTATCGTAGGATAATCTTGATTCATTATATAATAGGTGTCATAAATATTATTTAAAATCGAAAATTTTCTATTCTTTATATCATTAAGATATTCGTAAGATGAAGCATCTTTTTCAATCTTGGGAAGATCAAAAACAACAACACCTTTTTCATTTTGCTTTGGATGAGCTATCATATCGTTAACAGAGTTACTCACTGTAAGCATGGTAAGACTTTTCTGAAGACTTACATCAGCGGACATGAGAACAAAGATGTCTTCTATATATGGATTGTCAGGTTGGGTAGTATCATCAACATGTTTAAAATTATAATGGATCTTGGAGAGGGCCATAATATCCTTCTGAGCAAATGAAATCTGGCAGAATAATGTCAATGCTAATGCAATAATGTAACGATTCATCTTTATAGTTTATGGGTTAAATATTTAATTAAATTTTCCTGCCAACTAACTTTCTGTAATTTAATTCGCCCGTTGCGAGAAAAGGTCCTCCTGCTTTATATTGCTCATAAAGGTGAAGACTTAACGCAAACCCGGATACTTGGGAGGAAGGATATTTTTTTAATAGTTGTAAAAGTATAGGATAGGCCAGGTCCCTTTTAACTTGTTTAGAATAAGCTACTATTAAAGCTGACAATAAACCATCATTGCTATTTTTTACTTTCAATAACTTGGTAATTATTTTAGGCAGCATTATATTGACGGTGTCTGAAGGCCATTCATCGATATACCTTGCATAGGCGAAATAATTATCAGGATATTGCTTTATTTCATTAGAAAATTTTTGACGGAGGTTTGCTCCATAAAAATTTCTATAAGTTGCTCCACGTACAGGTATATCTTTTTTATATACCATTTGATTAAGGGATGCCTTTTCATCCCAATATTCTTTCTCCATCAATACCGAATCCTGATGATTTAAAATCATTTCCGAAGGCTTATAATAAATTATAACATTTTCTACCTGTTCGGGCTTTTCATGTTTAATGTAGCTTCTTTGTGCCCTAACAAAATGGGTGAATAAACACAATACAACACAAATAATTGATGTTAAAAAATGCATGATTCCAGATTAAAAAAATTAAAATAAGCCCCCTAACCACCTTGAAAAAGGGGTAAAAATTATAATAAAAATGAAATAAATAAGTTACTTAAAGTCTATGAGACAGGAATCGCAATTCACCTTTATTCGAGTATGCTGAACATTTACATTGCCTTTACTACCTCGGAAAATATCCGGTTGATCTGCTGTTCCTGGTAGTTGTGTTTTTTGAAATGGTGTAATTGTATTAGACGATTTTCCAGAAAATTCTACCATATAGTTTTCAATATATCGTAATGAAATGTGCATTTGTGCACGTTTATTATTTACCTCAACATACTCAACACTTGGCTGTATATTCCTTATTTTCAGATCTGTATTTGCGCCTTGAAGTGTTAGAGACTTCTTCAATTTATTGATACTAATTGTACCCCATGTACTCCGCCCATTTACCTCTTCTATTGTTTGAACACTGATCTCATCTATACGGCTTACAAGATATAAGTTTTTTCCACTCACATAATCAATTACAGAACTCTCGCTTTCCAAATATAAATCTTCAATTTCCAACGCTCTCAAAGTCCCATTTTCATAATTGATAACTGCTTTCTTTACATTTCCTAGGTGCGCATTGCAATAATCTCCTTTCAAGTTAAGATCGTGAATATCTGAAGCGTCCAAAATACCATTCTGAATATTTATAATTGCTTTTTCTAGCTTTGGATGAATAACAACATCACCATATCGGCTAGTAATGTTGAGTACTGTTTGACGGGGTAAATAAATAATAAGTTCTTTTAAAGGGGCTATTGAAGAGCTTTGATTTTTATCCAAGGCCAATAGAAGTGCTTTTTTCCATTGTTGCATTAGATCTATTGAAGAGGTTTTATTTTCATCCGCAACAACTTCTTTTAAAGAAGGATTAACATAAATATCAATTCTATCATCCAGCTCATTAATTTCCAAATTTTTACCAAAGATATTCTGCTCACTTGGAATGCCGTTAACAGAACTCATAATCTTCACTTGCTGTTCTTCAGAAGCTTTTATAATCAGTTTACAAAAATTGCTATTGATTCGTACTATTGGTTTAGCAGAATAACTACTATTTTTAGTTACAGGCGACTTATTAGATTGCGCATAACTAATATTAAGAATGAGCAATAATATCATAAAACAAAGTAGATTCCTGATCATAGTTTTATAGTTTAATGTATATAGTAGATAAATTTTCTGATGAGTCGTCAATACTTGCTAACCTATTTATTTTATTGATCTCATTTTGTAATTGACGAAGTAACCAGATCTTTTTTTGATAGACTCTTATTAGATGATCAGCAACATCAAATTGATCTCCTACTAAGGTACTGGCTGCACTAATTTCGTTTTCATCTCTTTTTAAAGCCTTCCATTTATCTGTTAATAAATCAAAGTATTGTGGGTCATCTATGTAAACTGGCTGATGTGCCAATTTTGCAGCCATGTTTTCTATTTCTAGCTTGAAATCCTTTATTTCAGCTTCGTCTAATTCAAACTTAGATATGTATGAATCTTGGTTTTTATGTGCTGGAAAAAATGTCTTTTTCTCTATTCTATCGGAAAGCTTGGAATAGGTTTCTTCCTTCTTTAAATCAATTTTATTGGGTTCATCTATTGGAGTTTTAACTTCAGCTACCTTCGGTATATTTATTTCATCTGCCAAATGATTATATTTTAGTAATCCACCCAAAAAACAACCTATAAATACTGCAGCTACAGCATACCATTTTATTGATAATTTCTTCTGTTGTTTATGTTTAATTTTTTTCCATAAATCTTCTGAAGGCATATCAACATCGAGGCTTTCTTTAAATTGTTGAAGATGTCTTTTAAATTCGTCCATAGTTGTTGCTTTTTATTAACTCTCTAAGAAGTAACTTGGCTCTATAATATTGAGATTTAGAAGTAGAAACGCTACATCCTAATAATGATGCAATCTCATTGTGTGAATAATCTTCTATTGCATATAATGTGAATATTTCTCTACAACCGTTAGGCAATTCTTTTATAGCTAAGTGAATGCTTTCGATCGGAACAGATAAATACCATGAATCTTCCTGTTGCTCTTCCGGAACATCCACCTCAGAAACGTCTACCCATAGTCTTTGTTGTTTTAGATATTTTAAACATTCGTAAATAACTATTTTTCTTAACCAGACTTCAAAATGTAAAGGCGATTTAAGTTGAGCTATATTCTGAAAAGCACTTATATAAGCATTTTGTAACATATCTTCTGCATCATTTTGGTTTCCAGTCATTCGAATACATATATTGAACATTTTTACAGAATACTGTTTATATAAAATTTCTTTCGCAGCTTTACTGCCTCCCATTGCCATAGTAACTACGTTTAATAATATGTCAGGTGTCTGTTTCAAGTTCGTTCTATCTATAAGAGTAGATTTTTTGAAAAGGTTGGAAAATATTTTTACTTTTTTTGAAAAATAAAAACAAAATTATAAATGACTATAGCAAAAAACGGCCATATTTAAACAAACGACAACTAATCGTCAGATAAGTAAATCGCGCATTACTTAAAATAAAACAATATATTTAACATCATTTTACAATTATCAAAAACTGAGTGCACTTAGATCTTAATAAAAGTGACCACAGTTCATTACTAGCAAAGCATGAGATTATATATTACTATTTTCCTTACAACGATACTTTTTACTAATCTACATGCACAAAAAACAAAGTCAAATCAATTTTTCGAAATTCGGGGACGCGTTGAGGGAATAAATAATGGAGATACAATATTACTTTACAGTTACGATAGGGATAATAATATCTCATCAAGTATAGTGAAAGATGGAATTTTTATTTTCAAGGGAGCTACAGTTAACCAGCCGGAACTTTTCAATCTAAAATATGCAAATACTGGTAAAGATTTTGGGAACAGTTTTCTGATAGGCAATGATTTTTTAAAAATTACAGGAAACATCAAATATCCGAATATGTTTATAATGACGGGTTCAGATTACCAAAAAGGTTGGGAGAAGATTACCTCAATACACAATAGATTTTCTATTAAAGAAGATAGCTTAAATAATGACGGCTATGAGAAAAATAAATCTGAAATTGCTATGTTGAGAAAGCAGGAAGATCAGGTGATGATTGAGCATATTAAGGCTAATATTGATAGTGATTTCGCTGCGTTGATTTACCTAAACAATTATAAAAAATATGTAACTAAAGATACACTCACAAATCTATATTCAAAGATTCCAAAATCCTATCTTACAAGTAAGTATGCAATAGGGGTTCTATCGTACCTCCACCAATCATTGGTTGGTGATAAAGTAGCTAGTTTTAAGGCGATAGACCAATCAGGAAATAATATTGAGTTTACAGATTTATATTCTCAGAAACCTACTTTACTAATGTTTACTGCCGCGTGGTGTCAACCGTGTGTAATGTCTATTCCAGAAATCAAAAAGCTGCATCAACAATATGGCGATGTTCTTAATATCGTAAGTTTTTCAATTGATGCCAATAAGAAAGTATGGTTGAAGAAAATTAAGGAAGAAAATATTAAATGGATAAATCTATGGGATGGAAAGGCTGCGCATAGCCCTGCATTTATACAATATGGTTTTACCGGAATCCCATCATATCTTTTAGTTGATACTAAAGGGGTGATCTTAGACAAAGGCACCACAGGTTACACTGAGGGTCAATATTTCGAAATTATAGAAAAAATGTTGGCCCTAAAAAAATCAAAGTAACTTTAAGACAGTATTTGAAAATAAATCTGATCAGCTTGCAATGGTTTATAACAGCTTACCGCTTTTGGTTAGTGGGTTCTAAATTTGCCGCGTACGATACGTTTACAAAATATTTAATCATGTTCACCATCTTCATTTGGTATTATCATAATATATTTTACCCTTGTTGTACTGGTTTAGCAAAATTATGAACGGCTTTATGTTTGTTCAGGTAAAAGAATTCAGATTGACCAGATTATTTAAATTGTTTCGGTAACATCAATATGTGATGGGGGTAAATTAAATGATATTTAAAAACAGATTATATTTAGGTTAGAACATTCAACCTTATAAAAATTAAATACATGAAAAACTTGTCAATCCTTAATCTGGTTGTATTGGTGTTATTAAGTTTTGGAATAAAAGCGAATGCACAATCAACCGCTTCCACAGCATCAGTAAATCTTAGCATCGATTTAAGAACTGCTGTCATTTCTATCAATCTTGGAGCATCTCCAGATGTAAATTTTGTTTATGGCCTTCCTGCTGATTATGTGGGTGTGAAGACAGAAAGTAAAGCGGCTCATTTTACTGTTGTAAGTAACTTGCCTTATGATATTTCAGTTAGAGCAGGCGCTGAGTTCGCATCAGCAAGCAGTGACAACCTGCCTCTAAATCTTGTTAGGGTAGCGGTAGATCCAGCAACGGCCAACGGAGGTAATTTAACAACTGCTTCTCTTGCGCTGATGCCGGCTAAAATAGTAGAAGGAGCTACGGCTACTACCGGTGCCATTTATAATGTAAATTATACTATTCCCAACTCCGCTCCGCTCTTGGGATTAGCGGCAGAGTTATATACCACAACCGTAACTTATACAGCTACTCATCTATAAGAATGGTGAAATTCAATTTCCTTAAAAGATGCTATTTCATTAATTTAGGTTTAGTTTTAATAATTTGCTGTACAAATACTCTGGCCAATGGCCAGGGTATTTCGGTATCACCCTCCCGAATTTTTTTTAAAGGCCAGCCGGGTCAGACTGTAACCCAGACAGTAACACTTATAAACAACTCTAACGGTGAATTTAATTTTATTTCAACGGTTAAAGACTGGGACAGAGATTCGCTCGGGGTTAAAATTTACTATCCTTCAGCTGCTCTGGAAAGGTCGAATGGAGAATGGCTTTCTCTATCTGAAAGTAGTTTTAAAATAGCTGCCGGAGAAACAAAATCGATCATCGTTTCCATGACGATCCCTGTCGAAAATACAATAAAAGACATGACAAATAGTATGTTGTTTTTTACTCAGATAAAAGAGCAGGTTAGTCAGGCAGGGAGAACAGGAATTGGAATTAATGTATTGCTGGAAATAGGAATACAGGTTTATCATGAGCCTGCTAATTTAGTTGGGGGTGATTTAGAGTTTCTTGCCTTTACAGATGAGGGGTATAATGTTAAAGGAACTGACAGTGTGCGAACGATGGGTGTCAAGATTAAAAATAACGGACAGATAAATAAAGATGCTTATGTGCGTTTCGAATTAACGGATATAGAAAATGGCTCCGAAATTCCGTTGAAATCTATCCCTGTTGCCATGTTACCAGAAGCCAAACAATGGATTTACATAGATTTGCCTGCTAAATTGAAAGGACGCTATTTGATTGTCGCAATTCTGGATGCAGGTAGTCAATACAATTTAAAAGTTGCTGAAAAAGAAATTCAATATTAAATTTATTTTATTGCTGACAAGTATACTATGGAATATGATTTCTTCGGTATACGCTCAGATTAATATTTATTTGCCAGAAATAAATATTCGCAACAGAGATGAATATAAAACGGTGAATAGTGCGGGTATATATAATTATGCAATTGGACTGGTACCCAGAATTGAAATAAAAGCAAACACCTCTAATTTTGGTAATACTGTAGGAGGGAGTTCAACTGTTCCACTTAACTTAGCAAATATTAAACTTAATAAAATAGGAGAAGTTATTTTATTAGGAACACATACTGAGCAGGCCTTATCTACAAGTTATCAGGCCATTTATGCTGCCCTTGCAACTATTGGCGTAACTGCTGCGGTTTCCATTGATGTGAGACTGGTTACAAGTACACATAAATGGATTTCAGGAATTTATAGTACTCCTATGCAATTTAAAACGGGTACGTTATTAAATGAGAATCAGATATCTCCAAGAATTCAAGATTTCTACATTCATGTTCCTGGATTTATAACACCAGATGTGAGTGTATATAAAGTAGAGCTCAATGTTAATAATTTTAGCTACTTTAGAAATGACGTTGGTATAGACTTGACTAAAACATTAACTGTTGATACAACTGTTCCTTTTTTACCAAGCATTGTTGCCGGAAATTCTTCTTTTAATTTTAGTACGTCGTTTCCTTATAATACTATTCCAGCCAGCCCGGTTAATTCATTGGCTGTACAGCTAGTAGGTTTTTCAAATTCTACATCTATATATTTGTCTGGTGTTGATCAGGGTTTAACAGACAATGCAGGTCTGGAAGTACCAACGAATAATAGGCATATACTTAACAATAAGTTTTCTATTAACAGCGCACAATTAAAAACAAATTTTGTACAGGCAGGCAATTATACTATTCCTTTGCTTTATTCCTTTAATAAATTAAACACAGCCTATCCGACAGGAAATTTACAAGCTCAGAAAAATGGGACATTAGAGGTGGTGGTGAGCGATATGTATGAAATGATTGCCAATCAAAGTTCCGTTAATTTTGCATTTACAAGCGCCACCCAATATCAGAATGGGATGACCGTAGAAATGCCACAGCATTTAAAAATAAGTAAAACCAGTCCTTTTAATCTTTATGTACGGGCTTCTACAAGCAGCTTTAATTCTGGAGGAAATGAAATCCCTTTAAATGTTATGCGGATAGGTCCTGCGACAGGAGAGTCAGGAATGAATACAATTACCTTATCAACCACATCACAGCAGCTTATTCATTCAGGAAATCCTGTGGTAGACAGACTACTAAATGTCCAATATAGTATTCCTTCTACAGAAACACCGAAGTTTTTAGGAAAACCCGGTGGCTTGTATTCTACAGATGTAATATTCAGCTTTGTTTCCCTCTAAAAGCGTTTAACTTCAATTTTTCTACGCTCATCTTTATATTCAAAATCTAAATTATAGGTGTGTTTTTCCATTGCTTTAATCTCAATTTCATTGTTTGTGTTTTCTATAGAGAATGGTAAGCCTTGGGTGTCAATAAATACTGTATAGAAGCTGGGAGGTAAGTAAAAGGAATAATTACCTTCGGCATCACTTAGTGTTCTGTATTGTTTTCCATTAACATCAACGGCGTTTATACGTATACCAGCCAGAGATGGATAAGATTCGAGATATTTATTCACTTTTACCTTAATTTTACCCTTCAAAACATTGGTTTTTACCAAAGGAATTTCTAATGTTAAGTTTTTAGTTAGCAGGATGTTTGGTGTGCCAATAGTATTCCATCCATTGTTGTTTATAGTTTCTATAGCATATGATCCATCAGGTATATTGTAAAATTTTGCAACTCCTTTGGCATCACTAACGGCAACATGCTTATTTATATTTATTAAAACCCCTTCAACGCCAGGCTCATTTACATCTTTGATTCCATTGTTATTGTGGTCTTCGAAGTATAATAATTGTAATTTATTCCCCCCTGAATTACTAAAATTATTAAATTTCTTTTCTATCCCTAGTCTAATTTGACGGCTGTTATACGTTGTATTCAGGAATAAGATGTTTTGTTGAGGGCTAATCGTGCTTTTACTTTGCATTTTAGAGTAGAATGCATCTGCCGTTATATTCCATTGTCCTGATAATTTCCAACGTATATTTCCATTTACAGAAAAATTATTCATGTTGGAAGATTCATAATAGCTATACATCGTATTTAACAGAACATCCATTTTTTTATTGAAAGCATTAAATTTTGCATTTGGTCCAAATGAATAGATGTTGTATTTCGTATCAACAGCTGAATATATATCGCCCAAATAGTAGGGATTAATTTGTATATAAGAGGTAAAACCAAAATTTTGATAATTGTAACTGCTGTTTATTCTAAATGAGTGAAAAGGAGGGGTAGGTCTGTTGGCTGTATTTTGGAACGTATAGCCATAATCTGTATTGATAGAAAGCCTGTGATTATGAACGAAAAGTACATAATTGGCCAGTGATCTTATAGACTTAGATTTCCAGTTGATATTGTTATTTAATGGCCACGTTGTTCCCTCACTCTGGAATTTTTGAAGCATTAAATAAGGTCTGATATCAAGTGTAAATTTCTTCCATGTTTTGGTGTATCCAAATTCATAAATCTGAAGCTCACTGTTATCATTAAAAATATAGCCAATCTCCATTTCCTGATATTTCGGGTTGTTAATCATTAAACTCACGCGTGCAGAGATACTTTGCATATTCTCTAATTTTCTGGTTATACGTGTTTCGGTTTGTGTTAAACCTCTTCTAAGACCTGTGTAGTAGGGAGAACCATAATAATTTTGCGTGTTTAGCTGGTAATTATTGAATAAAATACTGTAGTAAAACCCAGCAGAAATAGCATTCTTATAGGTGTTTTTATATGTCGATTCTACGCTGTAACCGCCCTCTATATTTAATTGCTGATTGTTGCCTATGTTAAAAAATGTTTTTCCGTTTAACTGATGACCGGTTATTTTCCTATACGCATTATCACTGTATAAATAAGAGAAGTTTCCTTCCTTGTTCTGATGATTTTTGAAAGTGTAATTTGCTGCAATAATTTTTGTGCTGGGAATGATTTGCAGCGGACTGTATAAAAGATAATTGTTTTCTACAGCATATATATTAATTGAGTTATTATCGGTAGGTTTATAAGTTGCTTTTATACCTCTGCCTCCAATAGAATAATCTAAATTTTCGAAAATATTTCCTGCCTTTATCCCCCATTTTTTTTCTTGATAATCGAGATAGGTGTCGTACAAGTTGATATTTTCTAGATTTTTATAATATTCCATGTTTAAATTGTACTTCAGAGTTTTTTCATTTTCAAACTCTATGTCGCCTTTTCCCTGAATTTGATAGATTGAAGAATTCTGACTCATACTTAAGTAGCGCAAAGCAATGGAATTATTAGAATTATCATTGAAAAAATCGTTGGCAGGGCCGTAGCGCTTTACGCTTCCAACACTTATGACGCGAATTTTCTTTAATGCAAGCGGAGAGCCATTTTCGTTAAGAGCTTGAATAGTAACGGTATAATCAATAGATTTATGGGTAGATTTATTTCGGATATTTACGGGTAATAATACCTGCGATCCAGGCTGTATGGTAGACGATAATAAATCGCCGCTAAAATCTAGTCCTTCAGGTATTTCTGTGAAAATAAGCCGGAAAGTAACGGGAATAAAACTTCTGTTAGAACAAGATACCATAATTTGTGCCTGATTGCTATATGGATCTAAATAATATTCGTTTTGCTCAGTACTGATTTCAAAGCCCTTTTCATTGTTAAGTTTAGTAAAAAATACGGCCGAGGGTTGAGTCGTAACCGAAGAATCGGAAGACAGGAGGCTTATGGTAAAGGGTTGTAGGGAGCTAATAATAGTATTTCTGTCTGCTATGTATTTTAATGGGAAGGTTTTTTTTTCAGAAGCTTCTAAAGTCAGTGTTTTAGGAAGTCTAATTAATCCATCTAAAGTGCGTGTGTAATTTGCTGAGCCAGATAATTGAACTTTCTTGTTAGATAAATTTTCAATAACAAGTTTATTTGAAAATGTTTGATTGCCTTCTATGTTTAAGGTATCTACTTCAAATCTGTAAGTAATGTTATAAGCATTTTGCGCATGTAATGAAGCAGAAAAGAGAACTATATAAAAATAGCTGATTAATAAAACCGATGAAACTTTTGCTGCCATAATCGGGAATTTCAGGTTATCATTTACATTTAGATGTAACATGTACATCTGAATATTTGTCTGCTATATGTTGGGCAAAGGAATTTTTTAAGCTGTTAATTGAGCAAATAATTCGCCTTTACTATTTATTTTTAGTTTTCGATAGACTCTTTTTATGTATACCCTTACAGTATCTAAAGAAATTGAATACCGGTGGGCAATTAATTTATAGCTTAACCCGTCTATTAAACCGTATGCAATTTGAAGTTCCCTTGCGGTTAATAAATCTTCATGTATTTTATGGTCAGAGTACTGTTTTGTTATTGCCCTGCAAATGCTTGGACTCAGAAACGACCCTCCGTTATAAGTTGTGGTAATTGCGAAAAATAAGTATCTTAATAAGGTGTCTTTTAGGAGATAACTTACACCTCCGCCTCTGAAGCATTCATGTACAGTTTTTAAATGAGCAGAATCGTTAACAACAATAATCTCACTATGAATAAATAATTTTTTAATACGCTCAACTATTCTAGCGTTTAATCCAATTATATCTAATACTAAAACATCTGGCTGCATTTTTAAGTGATAGGACTGTATGGTATCAATACTGTCAATATCGAAAACGACCATAATTAATGACTCTCTATTAATTGCTTTAGCCGAATTTATAAGCGCTAATTTTGTAGCTTTTCTTGCTGCAAGATCACTATCTATTATTCCAACTTTAATCATAAGTTCTTTTTTTTTTAAAAAAAATTACACAATGAATAATATGAGGGATGTATAAATATATTAAAATAAACTATAAAGAACAAAGTATAAACAAAATGAATGTCTTAAAGTTTTTTGATGCACAGAAAAAAACAAGAATTTGTTTGTGTATTGTGTAATAAATTATTGCTAAATAGCTTTTCTGAAGTATAGAGACAAAAAAGTAGTAATAGGTTTGTCACTTCCATTTTTTAAAGAATCCTAACTAAAGTATTGGTTAATTTTTAAATAAGCAGAATTTTCTGATAGAAAATTTTTTCCAAGAGCAAAAAATCTCTGAAATTAAAGGTTTACGATCTGTATTCTGTTGCAAATTCTCATTCTAAGAGCTTTCTGCATAAGTTTGGATTCCATAGCATTTTTAAAAGCGATAGAAAGAGGTGATTAGGTAATGGTCCCGTAAAGTCCAAGTATAGATATCATAAAAAAAATAATGAACCTATTGTTTGGTATTAGTTATAAATTCCGGAATATGTGAAAGCATTTTGTGTTTGAAATTTAGAAACGTACGTAATTAAATTCAGCGTAATTTTTTTTTTCATACTTTAGCTATAGATAAATATTATAATAATCTATTATTTAGTTGTTAAGTAGTTAGCTGAGTTTATCAAAAAAGGATATTTTTAAGATCTGGGTAAACCCATTTCAGAAGAATTTATAAAAGATTGAGGTAGAGCCCTTGCAAATAAAATGGCCTGCAAGCTATATTAAGATTATCATTTGGAAGGAATAAATTAAAAAGGAATGCTATCGGAGAATGTCAATCAATAGAATTTTATGATTAGGCAACCACAGCTCTCCTTTGATTTTAAATTAGCTTATAGTACTTCTTCAAACTTTAAATCTAAATGAAAACTTTATTCGCTTATATAATCTTTGCTATTTCCATATCGGTTATCTCTTGGATTGTGGGCATGATTATCAATGCTTTTCTAATGAAAACAACTTTTTATAGTCAGCAGCTATCAAATTTAAATTTTATAAATAACGAGCGGCAGAATAAAATTATTGGTGTTGGAGTTATAAAATGGATGGTAAAAAATACGTTCTTTAAGTTCTTCAATCAGAAGCTAAAAATTAGTAGGAGAATTGATGTTGCAGAATTGAAAGTATTGCGTGATGAAATGACAAAATCGGAGATAGATCATTTAATTGCTTTCGGATTTGTGACTTTTTTTGCCGTTCAAAAATCTTTTACTCATGGCTATTTATTTGGCGTGATTATTATGCTCGTAAATATATTAATGAATCTATATCCGTCGCTGTTGCAGCAACAGAATAAGAGGAGGATAGATAAATTGGCTATGAAAATTAAGAATAATTGATTAGAGTGTATTGATGGATTGAAGCTTGAAATTCAATTCATTATCTTTTATTAAATTACGAATTTTATTTAACATCTGCAAGTTTTTTGTATAAATTTTTGATGCTGACATACCCTTGTCACCAGCCCAAATTACCTTTGACTCCTATCAAAATTTAAACATTATGAGTAATACAAACACTTTAATTGGGCAGGAAGATTTATTAAAACACTGGCAAGGGCATCGTGCTTTAACACGACGCGTGATAGAAGCATTTCCAGAAAAGGAATTGTTCGATTTTTCTATCGGCGGTATGCGTTCTTTTGCAAAGTTGGTTCATGAAATGTTGGCCATTGCAGGGCCGGGGTTAAAAGCTATAGTTGAGCAAGTAGAAAAGCCTTACGAGGAGACATCAGAGCTAACTACTAAGACAAAAATATTAGAGAAGTGGGATCAGGAAACGGAAGTTATTAATACTTACTTTAGAAAAATAACGACCGAACGCTTTGCTGAAACCTTTAACTTATTTGGTGAATATAAATTCCCTGTAATCGATAATATTTTTTACTTCATAGATAATGAAATTCATCACCGCGGGCAAGGTTATGTTTACCTGCGTGCGCTAGGCATAGAGCCGCCATTTTTTTGGGAGCGATAGTTTAGAGACTCGCCATTGCGATGTACTAATATCTTATAAAGAAACTAAGTATGTTGTCATCATACAGGCCTAGCGCAGTTAGTGGAGAGATCTACAGACTTTTATTGTCTTAGATTTCTCCACTATAGTTGGAATGATGGAGTTGTTAAATATATAGGTAACAGTTGAGATTGCTTCTTCGTACCTCATCGCAATGACGGAGTTTTACAAGAGCTTTGTACCTCGCAAAGTTTTTAGCTCTTATCTTTCAGCCTTTTCCCTTTTCCCTTTTCCCTTTTTCCTTTTAGCTTTCGGCTTTTATCTTTTAGCTTTCGGCTTTTAGCTTTCGGCTTTCAGCTTTCCTCTTTTAGCCTTCAGCCTTTAGCTCTCAACTCTTCTCCAATTGCAACAACAACAACTCTCTAACTCTTTCTTTAAGCTGCGGAGGTTCTATAATGATTGCTTGGTCTCCAAACATCAAAAACCAACGGGCAAAGCCATTGTCTAAATCTTGCACGTCAAAGCGCATGGTTATTTTGTCTTCCTCTATTTTTTCGTCAACAAATCCAAAATAATTACGTTCCCAACTCAGCATATTACTCAGGCTAGGCGGAACTTCAATAATCACCGTGGTGGTTACTTTTGGCTCTTTTTTATTCAAGTAATAATTTAAAGGCTCGTGCTTTAAGGTGAACTTTTTGTCTGTATGTGCAATTTTTTGAATTCTATCTATCCTAAACTGTCTATAATCTTTTCTTAAATGACAATAGGCAATGATGTACCAGTAATTATGTTGATGAAAAACACCAACCGTTTCTACAATTCTTTCTGCATGATTAACGTTGCCAGGTGTTTCATAAGCTATTTGAACCTGACTTTTTCTTGCAATGCTTTCAAATAAGGTGGATAAAGCATTAGGTACAACAGCATTGAATTTATTTTCGGTTGGTTGCATCACAATCTGGTTTTCAATACTGGAAAACCAGTCTTTATCATTTGCTCTGAGAACTGCTTTTAATTTATACATAGCAGAATCGAAATCTTTACGCATAACTGGGTCGGTAAACTTATGCATCAGTTTTTCTGCTGCTACAAAACTCGCCGCTTCTTCCTGTGTGAACATAACCGGAGGTAAACGATAGCCTTCCATTAAAGAATATCCTACACCCGCCTCGCTGTAAATAGGAACGCCTGACGCTTCTAGTGTTCTAATATCACGGTAAATGGTACGTAGGCTCACTTCAAACCGTTCTGCTAATTCCTGCGCTTTAATGATGCGCTTAGATTGTAGTTGAATGAGAATTGAAACGACTCTGTCGAATCGTTTCGTTCCATCGTTTTGCATCATCTTTTCAAGTGTTTTATTGGTATAAAGATAAGCTTGATCATGATAAATGCGAAAGGATAAAGATTAATAAAATGCGAATCTATTATTGATGATACGTTTTAATTTTAATTCAACGATGATAATTACGCAACTAAATAGTATAAAATTCTTACAATAAAACTAACGCATCAGTATGTGATAATTTTTATATAAGCTTATAAGTTAAGATAAGGATTTTTTTAGATATATGCAAATATTTTTGATGATAAATTACTTCATTTACAAAGTGTAACAGGGTTAGATTTGTTATGTAGTAGTATCGAAGATGTTACTTTCTATTTCTTCATCCTGACCATATCTTGTAAACATTTTTCTATTAATTGCTGTTAATTAAACTCTTACAGTTGCTCATTTAAAGATTTTGGATGGAAAAAATTACTGATGCAAGTTTGCCCGCAAGAAAATTAAATACACTAGATGCGATAGCCATTATAGTAGGGATTGTAATTGGTGCCGGTATTTTTAGAACACCTTCATTGGTTGCGGCTAATACCACTGGAGAATCCATGTTTTACCTTGCTTGGTTATTAGGCGGACTCGTTTCCCTAATTGGTGCACTGTGCTACGCAGAGCTGTGTACTGCTTTTCCCAATACGGGTGGCGATTATCATTTTATACATCGTGCATTTGGTAATAAACCCGCTTTTTTGTTCGCTTGGGCGCGGATGAGTGTAATTCAAACAGGATCTATTGCATTGCTGGCTTATATTTTTGGCGATTACCTCTCACAGGTGTTTTATCTCGGAGTATATTCTTCTGTAATATATGCTGCCATGGTTGTTATTTTTCTTACCGGGATCAATATCATAGGAATTAAGTTCGGAACCGGGGCACAACGGCTGTTCACTTTTGCCGAAGTTGGAGGAGTATTGCTTATTATAGGAATAGGATTTTTGTTTTCTTCAGAACCGAGTACAAGCATTTCTGTACCTGATGCTACTTCAGGTTCGAACGCTTTAGGATTGGCTATGGTTTTTGTGTTGCTCACCTTCGGTGGATGGAATGAAGCTGCTTATATTTCTGCAGAGTTGAAGTCTGGTTCGCGGGGTATGGCGAAAGTATTGGTCGTTAGTATTTTAATTATTACAGGATTGTATTTTCTTATAAATATGGCTTATATTAAAGTGTTGGGGCATGCGGGTTTGGCAGGCTCTGATGCAGTAGCTGCTTCTTTATTGGAACGTGTAATGGGGTCGGGCGGAGTGGTACTTATTGGTGTGTTGGTGGCTATATCTGCCCTTACATCGGCCAATGCCACTATTTTTACTGGCGCCCGAACCAATTATGCACTCGGAAAAGACTTTAAAATATTTTCGGCGATGGGGAAGTGGGACCATCAGGCTTCGGCACCTGTTAATGCTTTTTTAGTGCAGGGAACTATATCATTGGCATTAATTGGATTAGGATTGTTTACCCGAAGCGGTTTTGAAACCATTATTGAATATACTGCTCCTGTATTTTGGTTCTTCTTTTTAATGGTGGGCATTGCGCTCTTCGTATTGCGAAAAAAAGAACCTACAGCCGTGAGACCGTTTAAAGTACCGTTATATCCCGTTTTACCCGCTATATTTTGTTTGAGCAGTGGCTATTTGTTGTATTCCAGTTTAATGTATACCGGTATTGGAGCCTTTGTAGGAATCGTTGTATTATTAATAGGCGCAATTTTATTGTATGTATTTAAAGCAGGCAAGCGAAGAAATCTCGAGCATTTAAAGATTTAGAAAATGTATATGTCTATTGTCCATTATATTAAATAACAAATTATGAAAAATTTAAAGAAAAGACTGGAACTATGGATGCTCATCACATTTTTGAGTGTTTCTACAGTTTATGCACAAAAAACAGTGCCAGCACTAGACGTACCGTATGTGCCCACCAGACAGGCCGTTGTAGATGCTATGCTAAAAATAGCCAATGTAAAAGCCGGTGATGTTTTATACGATTTGGGTTGTGGCGATGGCCGAATTGTAGTAACAGCGGCAAAAGATCATGGAGCTACTGGCAAAGGATTTGATATCGACCCTGAAAGGATAGCAGAAGCCAATCAGAATGCACAAACGGCCGGTGTAACGGATAAAGTAAAGTTTGTGACCGAAAATCTTTTTGAAACAGATCTTAGCGGAGCTACGGTAATTACGCTTTATTTACTGCCGGATGTAAATATGAAGTTAAGGCCTAAATTGTTAGCTTTAAAGCCGGGTACCAGAATCGTTTCTCATGCTTTTGATATGGGCGATTGGGTGCCAGATAAAATTGAAGAAGTAGATGGTTCTACTATCTATTTTTGGACCGTTCCTGAAAGAGGGAAGTAATATATTCATTGAAAAAGCCAGAGTCTTCTCTGGTTTTTTTGTTTAAGTTGCAGAGTTCAATTCAGCTCTATGCTGTATATAAGTTTATTATATCGTCATTTCGACCGAAACGCAGTGAGTGGAGAAATCTTATTGTATGCACCTCCTAAAAAGTTAATCTGTAAAGATTCCTCCGCTACGGTCGGAATGACGAATTCATTTGCTTAATGAATACTTAACAGGTTATGTTTATTGATATTTATGTGAATCACTCTCTGCTTCTCCTTTAAACAAACTTTCTAACTCCAGACTTTCGGATTATCTTCTATCCATTGAATGTTTGATATTATAATTAGTTTTGCGCAAAAAATAAGCTCAGTTAAATTGAATTTTATTAGAGTGATTGAAACAGATGAAAGTCTAACTAATTACCATGAGATATAACATTTTATTAATCTGCTTTTTGCTATTTACTCAAAATGTAAACGCGCAAGAGAAAAATCTATCGCCTAACCAAATATTCACTTTCTTTGATGAAGTAAAAGCCGCTACCAAAAGAAATTATAATCTTTGGAATAAGAATTTATACGGCCCTATACTTTTAGTGGATGCTCAAACCCGAAAAATATATGCAAATGAATCTGATACGATCGGAGTTTTAAAGCCTGACGGACCGATTTTCACTGGTGTATTACCAAACAATGTTAATATAGCAAATACATCTTTAAACTTTGGCGGAAAAAGATGGGCAATGATGATGCTTCCGCTTCCAGAAAATAAGAAAGACAGGATAAACTTATTGACTCATGAATTATTTCATTCCATACAACCTGATTTAGGATTTACACTTCATAATCCAGAAAATAATCACCTAGATCAAAAGAATGGTAGGGTATATTTGCGTTTAGAACTCGAAGCACTTAAAAAGGCAATTTTATCGGCCTCAAAAAAAGAATCTCTACAACATATTGAAAATGCGCTGGCTTTTAGAAAATATAGACATTTGCTTTATGTTGGCTCTGATACTACAGAAAATTTGCTGGAATTAAATGAAGGACTTGCCGAATTTACCGGCTTAATAATTAGTGGAAGAAAAAGAAAAGAGGTAAAGGAGCATTTAATAAATAATCTGAATAGTTTTTTAATTAATCCGACTTTTGTCAGATCATTCGCTTATCAAACTATTTCGGTGTATGGTTATCTGTTGTACAATAAAAATAGAAATTGGAATAAGGAGATTACCGGTAAAGAGAATCTAAAAAATTATATAGCTGAGGCGTTTAATATCAAATTGCAAGATAATTTAGAGTCTACAATTAGAAGCATAACATTGAGTTATGACGGAGAAAATATAATTCAGGAAGAAATCTCGAGAGAAGAGCAAAAGAATAAATTGGTTGCAGCGTATAAACTGAAATTTATGGAACAACCTCATTTCGAAATAAAATTCGAAAAGATGAACGTTTCTTTTGACCCGAGAAATATTGTTCCATTAGAAGATAAAGGAACGGTTTATCCCAATATTAGAGTTACAGATTTATGGGGTGTTTTAACGGTTGAGAATGGAGCCTTAATGAGTGCCAATTGGAGCAAAATATCTGTAACCAATCCAACTAAAATTGAAGAAAAGAACGTAACAGGCGATGGCTGGACACTCGAATTAAACGAAGGTTATCTAGTAAAAAAAGACGAAACAACCGGCAATTATATTTTAACTAAGAAAAATAAATAACACATTGTAATAGTTACTATTAAAATAAAGAAGTTTATATAAAATTACGATAAAGGGGGGATGCTTATAAGCATCTATCAAATAATGGCTGAAAATCTTACCCTGATATTTATCAGGACAAGATTTTGTTGATTTTTACGAATAAGATAAAAGTGTTGCCACCTCTTTCAACTTAACAATTCTTCTTTTCCAGATTTGAAAAACTAATCCCAGCTGTAAGGCAAATACCACCGTTATTCCTGCTAAAGAAAATAATCTTTTACTATTTAGCTCAAGGCCATAGCTAAAAAAGAAAAGGATGCTTAACATCAACACTGTTCTGGAAGCAACGGCTGTTAGCTGTAATTTTTTAAGTTCAGCTATTTTTTCCTGAATAGAATGTAACAGATTATTACCAGTCCCCAGATTTCTGGCAGCCAGATAACCTGAAAGGTTGTAAGCAATAGCTTGTATAAAACCAATAACAAATACCAAGTTAACGGCTGCTGGACGTTGGTTGCCATCAAATGCCGAATGGTAGACCACTACAATAAATGTCCATAATATCATTTCTAATAAAAGTTGTTTTTTTATGCGTTTTAGCACTGGTTGACTCTTTTCTAAAGCCATTTGCTGAATACTTTCATTGTTCTTTTTGTCTGTTTTCTGACTTTTCCAAAGGTTTTGCATTTCATTAAGCTCCATGATTTATAAGTTTAAATGTTTCTTGATTTTATTTTTAATGCGGTTTATTTTAACAGCTACATTGTTCTCGCTGATACCAATTATTTCGCCAATTTCTCGGTAACTAACTTCGTCCATTAGCAAGGCCATAATAGCGCGGTCGGCCTCTTCCAGCTTTTTGATAGCTTCGGTTAATAATTCTAACCGATGTTCACGCTCGTTATTTTCTTCTGTAGGGTGGTCGGGCAAATTGTCGGCGTAAGTGATGATTTTTCTTTTTGTCGCTTTTCTAAAAGAGGTAATGGCCGTATTAAGCGCAACGCGATAGATAAATGTACTGGGTTTAGCGTCAGATCTGAAACTTCCCATTGCACGCCATAATTGAAATACCATTTCCTGAAAAAGATCTTCGCGGTCTTCAGATGTATCTCTGTACAGACGGCAAATTTTATGTAGTATACCTTGATTCTCAGAAATCAGTTGAAGAAATTGTTGCTCGTTCATAAGGCAGCTAATCAGCTAAATAATGATTTTTTGTAATTTCTTTATAGGTCGCATAAGTTAGGTAAACCTTACAGAAGCACGATGATTTTAACAAAATCAGGTTTAAGTTAAATACTTAAATTACTTATTGTTCACCTTTAATCACTATTTTCTTGACAATTTACAGATATAAATCTTTTCTTAATTGTTCTGTTTTTTGAAATAATACTTAATTTTGTAAGAAGTGAAGTACATAGCTTTTATATTGGTATCTTATTTCATGGGCATGATAATGTTTCCATGTAGTGATGATTATGCCGTGTGTAAGTCAACCAAATCTGAAATAGGAATTGTGTATGACCATAATCATATGGCTGATGCCAATGACAATTGTAGTCCTTTCTGTAACTGTACTTGTTGTCATACCACTGTTGATAATAAGTTCCTCGCAAAGAAAAAAGAAGATCCAAAACCTTTGTTTAAGGAGAAAAAATTCATTTTTGCTCATCAAAATTTTGTTCCCAGCTATTATGGGAATATATGGCAACCGCCGAAGATTAATAGCTAATAATTTATTGTTTTTTGACTGAAATGCTTTTATACATACGCTTTGCGTAAGTGTTCTCGTGCATTTTAGTTTCCAATTAGTATGCCTTTTGCCTTGTGCAAGCGGTATTGCTATACATTCTACTTAGTTATTAATCGAAATAAAAATGTTAGACAAAATCATTTATTTTAGTATTAAGAACAAGATTGTTATTGGTTTAATGACCTTGATTCTCATTATATGGGGTAGCTGGAGTGCAACTAAGCTACCTATCGATGCTGTACCCGACATCACCAATAATCAGGTACAAATATTTACTTCAACTCCTACGTTAGCTGGTCAGGAAGTGGAGCAGCTGGTAACTTTTCCTATAGAGCAAAGTATAGCCAATGTTCCAAAAGTAGAAGAGATTCGTAGTATATCCAGATTCGGACTTTCTGTTGTTACAGTAGTCTTTAAAGAAGAGGTAGACATCTATTTTGCTCGTCAGCTTATTAATGAAAGACTTCAGGAAGCAATTGATCGGATTCCGGTAGGTGTGGGGAAACCAGAAATGGCACCTGTAAGCACCGGATTAGGGGAGGTTTATCAATATATTATTCACCCTAAAGCAGGGAGTGAAAAAAAATACAATGCCAAAGACTTGCGAACCATGCAAGATTGGATTGTAGCCAGACAATTATATGGTACACCAGGTATAGCCGAGGTAAATAGCTTTGGTGGAGAGCTGAAGCAGTATGAAGTTGCGGTTAACCCTGATAAGTTAAGGGCCATGGGTATTAGCATCCCCGAAATATTTACTGCTCTCGAAAAAAACAATCAGAATACTGGTGGAGCATATATTGATAAAAAGCCCAATGCATATTTTATACGTGGAATTGGGTTGGTTAACTCATTAGAGGATGTAAAAAAGATTGTTGTTAAAAATATGGGTACTGTACCTGTTTATATTAATGATGTAGCCGATGTTAGATTTGGAAATGCAGTAAGATACGGTGCACTTACCTATAATGGAGAAGTAGATGCTGTGGGCGGTGTAGTAATGATGCTGAAGGGCGAAAATAGTAATGAAGTGGTAAAACGTATTAAAGAAAAATTACCTACTATTCAATCTTCGCTACCAGATGATATAACCATTGAACCCTATTTAGATCGTACCGATTTAGTAGGGCGCGCAATGGGCACTGTAAAAAAGAACCTTGTAGAAGGGGCATTAATTGTGATCTTTGTGCTGGTTATCTTTCTGGGTAATTTAAGAGCCGGATTAATTGTAGCGTCGGCAATTCCACTTGCCATGCTTTTTGCATTGGGGTTAATGAATGTATTCGGGGTAAGTGCCAATTTGATGAGTTTAGGGGCTATAGATTTCGGATTAATTGTAGATGGTGCAGTTATTATTGTAGAAGCTACCATGCATCATTTAGGGCTAAGAAAGTCGGTCAATAAATTATCGCAGAGCGAAATGGATGAAGAGGTTTTCAAATCTGCATCTAAAATCAGAACCAGTGCGGCATTTGGAGAGATTATTATCCTGATTGTCTATATTCCAATACTCACATTGGTAGGTGTAGAAGGCAAAATGTTTCGTCCAATGGCACAAACTGTAGGTTTTGCCATTTTTGGAGCACTAATTCTTTCTCTTACCTATATCCCCATGATGTGCGCATTGTTTCTTTCCAAGAAGTCTAATCATAAAAAGAACTTTAGTGATAAGATGATGGAAAAGTTGCAAAACATTTATAGGCCTTTATTAGATACTGCTGTCAGATTTAAGTATTATGTGGTTGCAGCTACAGTAGTGATTTTTTCGGTATCGTTGTTCTTCTTTAATAGAATGGGAGGTGAGTTTATTCCGCAATTACAGGAAGGAGATTATGCTTTTCATTGTATTCTTCCACAAGGGAGTTCACTTGGTCAGAGTATAGAAACTTCCATGCAGGCTTCACGAATTATAAAAGAATTTGAGGAGGTAAAAATGGTGGTAGGTAAAACGGGTGCTGCGGAAGTGCCAACCGATCCAATGCCGCCAGAGGCGAGTGATTTAATGGTGGTGCTTAAACCTCAGAAAGAATGGACATCTGGCCGAAGTTATGATGAACTGGCCGATGCGATAATGGAAAGACTCGAGGTAATTCCTGGTGTTTTCTTCGAGAAAAATCAACCTATACAAATGCGTTTTAATGAGCTTATGACAGGAATCAGGCAGGATGTGGCAGTAAAAATTTTCGGAGAAAATATAGATACACTTTCTAGTTATGCTGATCAGGTTAGTGCTGTAATTGAAAATGTGCAAGGCACATCTGCCCCGCAGGTAGAGCGTGTAAGTGGACTGCCGCAAATTAATATAGAATATGATCGTACTAGAATAGCCAATTATGGCCTAACTATACAAGATGTAAACGATGTGGTGAGCACCGCCTTTGCGGGTAAAACTGCGGGACAGATTTATGAGAATGAACGGCGGTTTGATTTGGTGGTACGATTAGATAGTACATATAGAAATAGTATAGAAGATGTAAGTAA
The DNA here is from genome assembly GCA_964583395.1 of uncultured Pedobacter sp. Classification (GTDB taxonomy): domain Bacteria; phylum Bacteroidota; class Bacteroidia; order Sphingobacteriales; family Sphingobacteriaceae; genus Pedobacter. Next base: position 26,496 of record CAZOVM010000014.1, read on the forward strand.
TTTAATGATTCCTACAAGTAAAGGAATACAGATTCCGTTATCGCAAGTGGCAAGTGTGGCCTATAAGTTAGGGCCGGCTCAGATTAGTCGAGAGGCCGGAAAGCGCCGTATAGTAATAGGTTTTAATGTGCCGGATAGGGATGTGCAGAGTGTGGTAAGAGATATTCAGAAACAGCTGTCAGAGAAAGTAAAGTTACCTGCTGGTTATTACTTTACATATGGCGGACAGTTTGAAAATCTGCAAAAAGCAAGCGCACGTTTAATGATTGCCGTACCTGTATCGTTATTGCTCATCTTTATGTTGCTCTATTTTACCTTCCGATCGTTTACGCAAGCCATCTTAATATTTACAGCAATACCTATGAGTGCTATAGGAGGCATATTTGCATTGATGCTTCGAGGAATGCCCTTTAGTATCAGCGCAGGAATAGGGTTTATAGCTCTTTTTGGAGTAGCTGTATTAAATGGTATTGTATTAATAGGAACATTTAACCAATTGAAAAAAGAAGGAATGACTGATGTTTTAAAAATAGTGAAAGAAGGAGCTATTACCCGTCTGCGCCCAGTATTAATGACAGCCACGGTAGCCTCGTTAGGCTTTTTACCTATGGCCCTTAGCACCAGTGCAGGCGCAGAAGTACAAAAACCACTTGCAACTGTTGTAATAGGTGGTTTAATGACCGCTACACTTTTAACGTTGTTTGTGTTGCCTTCATTGTATATCATTTTTACTGGAAAATTTAGTTTTAGAAAAAAGATGGGGGTAAAAACAATTGCTTTATTTGTGTTGATGTTGTCTATAAGCGCATCTTCTGTAAATGCGCAACAAAGAATTTCGATACAAGAGGCTGTAGAAACTGCAATTAAAAATAACCAGCAGGTAGGTATTAATGATGCAGAGGTTAAGAGTGCCTTATTGAATGTGAAAACCGCGAATGAGATACCTAAAACAGGTTTCTTTGTAGAGAATGAAGATTTGCGTCCTTCTGATAACCAGGGAGTAATGAAAGTTGGAATTTCGCAAAATATTGCCTGGCCAGGTATGTATGCCGCTAGAAAGAATTACTTAAATGCTCAATTAAAATATGCCGAGTTAAATGCAGATGTAATTAATACGGTAATAAAGCGAGATGTGCGGGTAGCTTATTATCAATTATGGTATCTGCAAGACAAACAGTTGTTGTATAATCGGCTCGATAGCATTTATACCATGCTTTTCAAAACAACTGAAGTTCGTGTAAAAGCGGGCGATGTAGCTAAACTAGATCAAATAGCAGCAGAGGCTAAAATGCAGGAGCTAAAAGCATTTATAGAACAAAATGCTAAAGAAAAAATTGTCCAGCAACAACAGTTAATGATGTTATTAAATTTAAATGAATGGTTTTTACCGGTAGAAAGCCCTCTTAATAAGATAAATGTGGAAATAATGGTAAATAACTTATCGCATCCTATGTTAGTGCTTCAGCAGCAAAATGTAAATATAGCCAGTTCAAATATTAATGTACAAAAGAATGCAAATCGGCCAGAATTTTCGGGAAGGTTCTTTAGTCAGCGATTATGGGGTGCAAAAGACCCTTTTACGGGCTTTTCAGTAACTACTTCTTTTCCTCTTTTTGGCTCAGGTGCTTATCGTAATAAGGTAAAAACGGCAACGGCCGAAAAAGAAACACAAGAGAAAATGCTGGACTACCAGACACAGCAATTTCAAACTCAACGGGCATCTTCAATAACAGAAATGGAGAGAAATAGAGTTCTTTTAGATTTTTATGAAACATCCGGATTAAAGCAGGCAGAAGTAATCATTGCTGCCGCCACATTAAGTTACCGCTCAGGAGAGATCAGTTTTGCTGAGCTGGGGCAATTTTTAAGTCAGGCTATTGGCATACGTCAGAGTTATCTAGATGCGCTTAATCAGTATAATCAATCGGCCATTCAATTTAATTACTACAATAATAAATAAGATGAAAAGTTATTTTAAAATATTAGTATTCGCCCTTGTTATGATAACATTTAATAGTTGTGGGTCAAAACATACTGAAGGCGACGATGACAACCATAGCTCTGAAGAAATTAACAAAAATAAAGTTGCTGTAGAACCAGTTATAACTGTAGCTACACTTACACAAGAGCAGATAGAAGCGGTAGGGATTACATTTGGAACAATAGAACAAAAAAATCTTACAGAAGCTATTAAGGCAAATGGAACCCTTCGGGTACCCAATAATAACAAAGCCAATGCTACCTCTTTATATGGGGGTGTGATTAAATCGCTTCGGGTTCAGCTGGGCGATTATGTCCGTAAAGGACAGGTAATTGCAACCATAGAAAATCCGCAATTTGTTCAGCTTCAGGAAGAATATTTGACCATTGGTAGCAGAATTGCTCTTGCCGAACAAGAATTACAACGTCAGCGTGATTTATATGCTGGAAATGCAGGAGCTTTAAAAAATCTGCAAAATGCAACAACAGAGCTTAGCACACTTAAAGCCAGAAAGGCATCTGTACAGAAACAGGTCCAGTTAATGGGAATTAATCCAGCTTCGATAAGCGACTCCAATTTAAGCGCTGCACTATCTGTAACCAGTCCCGTTAGTGGAACAGTAAGTGCCGAATTTGCTAAAATTGGAAGTTATGTAGACGTTGCGTCACCTGTGGTGGAAATAGTTGACAATAGCCTGATTCATTTAGATTTGCAGTTGTTTGAAAAAGACTTACCTTACGTTAAAATTGGACAGGTGGTAAATTTTACCTTAACTAATAACCCGCAAATAACCTATACGGCAAAGGTGTTTAACATAGGCTCTTCTTTTGAAGATGAAAGTAAGACAATTGCTATTCACTGTAATGTTACAGGAAATAAAGCAGGATTAATAGATGGGATGAATATTACCGGAATGGTAAGTGTGCAAAATAAGATGATGAGTGCGGTTCCAAATGATGCAATAGTAGAAGCAGATGGTAAGTTCTATATTTTTGTTGAAACGGATAAACAGCCGGAGGGAGCAGATGATGAAGATAGTCACAAAGATGGAGAGTTGCACGACCCGGTTGCTGAACGTAAAAAAAGTAAGACTAATAGGAGCTTTGAAAAAATAGAAGTAGCAAAAGGTGTTTCTGAATTAGGTTATACTGCTATCACGCCGATAGTTCAAATTCCGGTAGGAGTTAAAATTGTGACGAAAGGAGCTTTCTTCATTAATGCTAAATTAAGTGATTCTGGAGATCACGGCCATTAAAAACATAATAAAAAAAACAATGTATTGGTTAAAAATATATCTTCCACTTTATCTGATCATATATCTATGCATTGCATTTGCACTGCCAAGCTATAAAATTTATAAGAAGACTGGCATAAATCCCGTAACTTTTGGTACGTCGGAGAATGCTCACGACTATATTGGAAGGGTTATGAAAATTCTTATCGGATTGTTAATAGCTACCGTAGCCGTTTTTAGTGAGGGCGATAGCTGGTATGCTTACTTGGTTCCTGTAGATTATCTTGAGAAAGAGTGGTTCAAAATTATTGGATTAGCAATTGCGCATATTGCGCTTATCTGGATTTGTATAGCACAATATCAGATGGGTGTTAGCTGGCGCATTGGTATAGATGAAGAAAATAAGACGGATCTGGTTACCCATGGTATATTTTCAATCAGTAGAAACCCTATTTTTCTTGGAATGATTTTAACGATGCTGGGTGTTTTTTTAATCATTCCCAACATTATAACTTTTTTTCTGGCCTTAACCAGCTATTTTATTATTCAAATCCAAATAAGGTTGGAAGAAGAATTTTTAGAAAAGATACATGGAGCAGCTTATCAAGATTATAAACAAAGAACGAGACGGCTGATTTAATACTTTATTTCAAAATAAATGACTTTAGAAAAAGAACATTCACAGCAAGAAAATCATTCTTGCTGCGATCATACAGAACCAGTTTTTAAACGTGCACATGAACATCATGACGATGATGGGCATAACCACGATGTAAATGACAAAACAGCGTTTCAGTTATTTACGCCTTCAATTATTTCGTTGGTGTTGCTGCTAACAGGTCTTGGCTTAGATAATTTTTTCCCTCAACCGTGGTTTACAGACTGGGTATGCATCGCACTTTATGTGGCAGCGTATTTACCGGTGGCTATACCTGTTTTAAAAGATGCGATAGAAAGTATTCGTAAAGGCGATATTTTTTCCGAATTTTTTTTAATGGGTATTGCTACTCTAGGCGCTTTTGCTATAAAAGAATATCCGGAAGCTGTAGCAGTAATGCTTTTTTATTCGGTGGGAGAGGTTTTTCAAACACTTGCTGTATCTAAGGCTAAGGGAAATATAAAAGCTTTGTTAGATCAACGTCCAGATGAGGTTACGGTGTTACAAAATGGTAAAGCTGTTATAGTGAAGGCAGCAAAAGTAGAGATTGGTGCAATTATTCAATTAAAACCGGGCGAGAAGTTGGGTTTGGATGGAGAATTGTTGTCAGAAACTGCGTCTTTTAATACAGCTGCATTAACAGGAGAAAGTAAACCAGATACCAAGCGTACCGGAGAAACTGTTTTAGCAGGTATGATTAATCTTAATACAGTTAGTGAGGTAAAAGTAACTACTGCATATTACGATAGTAAACTGAGTAGAATATTAGAGCTTGTACAAAATGCAACTGCTCAAAAAGCGCCAACAGAATTGTTTATCCGCAAGTTTGCGAAGGTTTATACACCTATTGTAGTGGTTTTGGCCATAGCTATCTGCCTTTTACCTTATTTCTTTGTAGAAACTTATATTTTTAGAGACTGGTTGTATAGGGCGTTAATCTTTTTGGTAATTTCATGTCCGTGTGCGTTGGTAATTTCTATTCCTTTGGGCTATTTTGGTGGTATAGGTGCCGCCAGTCGTAATGGCATTCTATTTAAAGGGAGTAATTTTCTCGATATTTTAGCCAACATCCAAAATGTGGTAATGGATAAAACCGGGACAATGACCGAAGGAGTGTTTAAAGTGCAGGAAGTAAATTTGGAGGAAGGATTTGATAAAGAAGAGGTATTAAAACTTGTTAATGCAATTGAGGGTCAAAGTACTCATCCTGTTGCTACTGCTATCCATAATTATGTGGGGGATATAGATAGTTCGCTGAAATTAAATAATGTTGAAGAAATTGCAGGTCATGGGCTCAAAGCTACTGTAAATGATAAAGAGTTACTGGTGGGCAATTTTAAATTAATGGATAAATTTAATATCAAGTATAATTTAGATCCTGCTAGTATAGTATATACGGTTATAACAATTGCTTACGGAGGGAAGTTTGCCGGTTATATCACCATCGCCGATCGCATTAAAAACGATGCAAAGATTACCATTCAAAAACTGCATAAATTGGGTGTAACTGCTACTATGTTGAGTGGAGATAAAAGCACTGTAGTTAAGCATGTAGCACAAGAATTAGGGATTGATCATGCCTTTGGTGATTTGTTGCCCGAAGACAAAGTGAATAAAGTAAAAGAACTTAAAGCGCTTAATCAAAGCGTTGCCTTTGTGGGCGATGGGGTAAATGATGCACCAGTTGTGGCGTTAAGTGATGTAGGAATGGCTATGGGCGGATTAGGAAGTGATGCTACTATTGAAACTGCTGATGTGGTTATACAGGATGATATGCCAAGTAAAATTCCGATGGCCATTAATATTGGTAAACAGACCAGAAAAATTGTGTGGCAAAACATTGCATTGGCGTTTGCTGTAAAAGCAATAGTATTGGCGTTGGGAGCAGGTGGGCTGGCCACCATGTGGGAAGCTGTATTTGCGGATGTTGGCGTTGCATTATTAGCTATTTTAAATGCTGTAAGGATACAACGTATGACGTTTGATTAATATCGAAGTTAATCGTATAAATGGTAAGGTTTTTACATGAAGTGTAAACTAAATGTATAGTCTTACCTATATTCATTATGATATTCGGCAGACTATTTTACCTGTTTGGAAACGTTTTTTTACACTTCGGTGAAGAAAGTGTAATATTAGAGTATCATTCAATTACCTTTGTAAAGAAATAATATTAATTTATTGGTGACTAAAACGGAAAGTGTATTCTTAAGTAATGGAGCTAAGCGGCTAATTTTTGTGCCCTTTGCTTTTGTGTTATTTTACCTAGTTTCCTATCTATTAGATCCATATGCAGATTTTTGGCAGGAATATTTTAATAAAGGTTTTTGGAAATTATTGGCAGAATGGTCTATATCGTTAACATTCTGTTTTTTGGTTTCAGAAGCATCTATCTTTATTCATACCCGTTTAAACCGTAGAATTATTTGGAAAGATCAACCATTAAAGCGCCTGGTTATAGAAGCTTTTTGCAATATAACTGCGGTAATGATTATTATTTCACTCAATATTATTCTAATTCTCTGCATTGAAAGAGAAAAACTAGGTCCGCCGTCGTCAGAAGATATTAGAAATTTAATGCAGTGGGCTGTAGTAAGTGTAATGATTTCTTTTATGATTATAGCCATAAATACAGGGAGTTATTTAGTAAGTAATTGGAAAAATCTGGAAATGAAAGTTACTGAGCATAAATTGCGGGAAGCGGAGCTAAGGCAAGCTTCTGTAGAAGCGCAATTAAACTCTTTAAAACTGCAGTTAGATCCTCATTTTATTTTTAATTGCCTCAGCATTCTGTCAGAGCTTATTCTCGAAAATCAGCAGTTGGGGTACGAATACTCAGAAAGGTTTTCGAAAGTATATCGATTTTTACTGGTAAACTCTAAAAAGAATACTATATCTCTCGAAGAGGAACTTAAATTTTTAGATTCTTATATTTTCTTAATTAAACATCGAATAGGTTCCGGTATTACTTTTAATATTGATGTAGAACCACATTGCAAAGCCTTATATCTGCCGCCGCTAACTTTACAATTATTGATAGAGAATGCACTTAAGCATAATTGTACGAATAAAAATAACCCCTTATCTATTAACGTTTATACCGAAGGAAATAATACATTAATTATCGAAAATTCGTTATCTTTAATAGAAAGTAAAAGTTTAAGCTCTTTTGGTATTGGTATCCCGAATATAATGACCAGGTTTGAGTTGTTAAAAGGTAAAGCGCCCGAAATTGTGAAGACATCATCGACCTATAAAGTGGTTGTTCATTTAATGGATTATGAACAATAATATATTAATTATAGAGGACGAGAAGCTGAATGCCGATCGACTAAAAAGACTAATAGGTGTTATAAGGCCTCACGCTACAGTGCTGGCCGTATTAGATAGTGTATCTGAAGCTGTAGATTGGTTTAATAATAACCCAATGCCAGACTTGGTAATGATGGATGTTAGGCTGTCTGACGGATTAAGTTTCGAGATTTTAGAAAAGGTAACGATTACTTGCCCCATTATATTTACCACTGCTTACGACGAATATGCCGTAAAGGCGTTTAAATACAATAGTGTAGACTATTTGTTAAAGCCGGTAGAGCAGGATGAGCTACAAATTGCGATAGAGAAAGTAGAGCAGTATTGTACATCAGCAGGTAATCAAACAGTGATAGAAGATTTGGTACGATATTTAAAGCCTAAATCACATCGAAGCCGGTTTTTAATACCCTATAAGGATGGCTATAAAGCAGTTTCTATTGAAGATATATGTTATTTCTATCTGGAGTTTAAGGTAACAAAGGGAAGATTACTTGATGGAACCGAAGTAGTACTACCCCAAACTATGGAAGAGTTGGACTTGCAACTCGATCCTCACATTTTTTTTAGAGCCAATAGACAATGTATTATTCATGTAAATGCCATTGCCCAACTCCACAATCATTTTAATGGCAAATTAAAAGTTGTTCTCAAAAACAGTGATATGGAAGTAATTGTGAGCAGAGAAAAAGCAGCTGCTTTAAAACAGTGGATGGATTCTTGAAAAATTATAGCTTTCTAGCGATAAAGCCTAATTTTCATGCCCGACGATAAAACCCGAGTTATCGTCATACTGAGCGAGTGTAACGAGTCGAATGTATCTCTTACTTAAAGAATAAACCTTAATTTCCCACCTCATTGCTGCGCAAGGCTTGTCTCCGCTCTGCGCCGCGGAAGGACACTTTCTTTTTGCTTGATACAAAGTAAACAAAAATCAAGGCTACTCAATATTTCTACTAAAAATTCAATTTCAAATCAGCACTGGATGGATAAAATAACACAGGCGCGCTTTTCGTCGTGTTCTCTAAATCTTCCTTAGCGCTCGTTATTTTAGCTTAATCGTTAGAATTCTAATTCTTCTACCATCCATTACTAATTTGAAACCGCTACGCTTTGTTTTTTAGCAGAAATTTTGATAGGCCAGGTTGCAGGATGCAGAGAAATCCTCGTGTGTTGTTTTTTTTTATTCTTAGCTTTTCCCTTTCCGCTTTTAGTTCTTAGCTTTCGACTTTCGACTTTCGACTTTCGGCTTTTAGCTTTTAGCTTTCCGCTTTCGGCTTTCCCCTTTCCCCCTTTAGGCTTTAAGCTTCCTGCTTCCCGCTTTCATTACAACGGCAAGGATAACAGCGGAGCTCCATTACCCGAAGCCATTACCCTGGTTTTACTCTTGTGTAATAAATTATGCCAGAAGCCATGCTTATAAGGTACCATAACTAATAAATCTGTTTTAGACGCAACAACTTCTATTTCTATTGCCTTAACAACTTCAGATGAATGTACACGTTTGTAATAATGTTCAACATCTGCAAGGGCTACATCCACCTTACCTAGTTCTTGTTTTCTGAAAATTTCCTCTACTTTTTCTCCTACATGAAATACCTCTACCGTAGCACCAAAATCATTTGCTACATCGTGAATGCGTTCTAAAACTTTACCATGTATGCCACGGGTTATATCGCATGCAAACAATATATGTTTAATACCATTATAACTGGCATTTAACGGAACAGATAAAATTGGAAATTGCAATTGATCAATAACCTCTGTGGTGGTATTGCCTAATAAATCCTGTTCTAGCGATTTTTCGGCCATGCCCATTACTATTAAATCGGCGTTATACAATTGAATGCAATTTAGAAGCTCATCATAAAAATTTCCGGAAGCAAAATAAACATCCGTCTCAATATCGTAGATGTCGCTAATCATGTCAGCAATTTCTTTGTGCTTATTTCTTCTCCATTCAAAAATTTGGTCTATTTCGTTACTAGATACTCGGGCGTTCATTGCATGAATAGAGGTGTTGTACAGATTATAAAGGACCAGTTTATAACCCTTTTCGGCCGCTGCCGCTGCCGCATATATCATAGCATTATCTGCCTCGGCAGAGAAATCAGTAGCAACAATGATGGTTTTCATTTTTATAAAGAATCTTGAATGTGTCGATGTGTTTAAAACGATAAAAACTGCCTGCACTTTTTAGGTTGCGGCAGTTTTATTTGTGCGTGGTTATTTACTTAAAAAGGAATTGAGTAACCAAGGGAAGCAATAATTCCGCGGTTTTTGATTTCGTTACCATTTTTGGTAAGATTGTTTAATCCTAAGGCATATCGACCATCAATAATGGCTTTGCCTTTGCCTAAAGGAAGTGCTAAGCCAGCCCCCATTTGTACACCGAAGTCAATTTTATTTAATTCTCTGCCATAAGCATTCACTACAGTATTTTTTTTGTCTAATAGCAAACCTATAGACGGACCTGCATTCACATAAACCGGACCGAAAGCATATTTTGCTAGTACGGGTAATTCTAGATAATTAAGATCTAATGTATTTGAATTTCCACCCATTTTTATTTTAGTCCCTTTTTCAATGTAATTGATCTCAGGCTGTATAGAGAAATTTCCTGCAGTTTGTATGTTTACTCCTAAACCACCTTGAAATCCTACTTTGCTTTTTTCTCCGCTAAAACCTTCTATGGCTTGTGTAGATATATTAATTCCTGCTTTAGGGATTAGAGAGATTTTTTGAGCCTGCACTGAGGCAACTGTAAATAACAGTAACGATGCTGCGATTAACTTTTTCATATGTATTCGATTATTAATTTAATGACGCAAATCTAAATCAGCGTCTTCTTTTAACAGGGTATAAATTGACTCAAACGGAGAAAATAGGTGCTCAAATGAAGACATTTAGTTGCTGAAGTGTATTAAGCAATTGTTATCTTATTAAATGCAATAGCGGCCTTTTTTATAGCGTGTATATGTATTGGTACGGTTCGGATAACTGTATTTTCATTTCAGTGTCTTATTTATACGGTTCGGGAATTTTACCTTGGAAAGTCCTTTTAAATGTGCGTCTTTTGCACCTGAAAATTTTATTAGAAATGGTACAAAAAGATACAAAAAGAAGAGGAGCTTACTGGCTTATCTTAGTAGTTTCAATCTTATTCGCGGCTTGTGGGCAACCCCAGCAAGGAGGTTATGAGATGCCTCCCGTTAATGCAGATTTTATTACACTCGATTTAGCAGATGCATCTATAGATAAAAGTTATCCAGGTATGATTGAGGGGGCTGTAAATGTAGAAGTGAAAGCACAAGTTAGCGGTTACTTAGAAACAATTTACGTTAAAGAAGGTGATTATGTTCAAAAAGGACAATCGTTATTTAAAATTAAGGGCGATGTTTTTAATGAACAGGTTAATAATAGCCAAGCAAATTTAAGTGCTGCAATGGCTGCTCAGGCAACTGCAAAAATTGAAGTAGAGAAAATAAAGCCATTAGTAGCAGAGCAAGTAGTTTCTGATATTCAGTTGAAAACTGCACAGGCTAATTACGAGGCAGCAACAGCTCAAGTAGCACAGGCTAAAGCAGCACTGGGTTCATCTAAAATTAATGCAGATTTCGCGGTAATTAAAGCCCCTGTAAGTGGATATATTGGTAGAATTCCAAATAGAATAGGGAACTTAGTAAGCCCAGCAGATGTTGCTCCATTAACAACACTTTCAGAAATAAATGAAGTGTTTGTGTATTTCTCTATGAGTGAAGCAGATTTTATCGCGTTTAATCAAGATCGCAAAGCAGATGCAGGAATGAATAGTGTTAGCTTAATTCTGGCCAACGGTGAAACCTATAGTCATAAAGGCAAGTTAGAAATGGCAAGTGGTAATATAGAGCGTAGCACTGGAAGCATTGCTTTAAAAGCAGTTTTTTCTAACCCTGATAAATTATTACGCTCGGGTGGTGCAGGTCGTATTGTTATTACAAAACAAGTAAAAGAAGCTTTGTCATTGCCTATGGCTAGTGTTAAAGATATTCAAGATAAATTCTTCGTATTTGCGTTAGGCGACAGTAGTAAAGTAGTTATGAAGGCAATTGAAATTACTGGTAAATCCGGATCGAACTACATCGTTAAGTCAGGAATAGCTAAGGGCGATAAAATTGCAATCAACAGCATTGATGTATTAATGGAAGGACAAAAAGTAGTGCCGACAATGGTCGCTCAATAGTTCAAAAGCACATCATTTTAAAAGAAATTTATGTTAAAGAAAATCATAGATAGGCCAGTATTGGCTACGGTAATCTCTGTGATGTTAGTGATACTAGGTATCATTGGATTAACCAGATTGCCCGTAACAAGATTCCCTGATATTTCTCCACCAACGGTAACTGTAACAGGAAGTTACCCGGGAGGTAATAGTGAGTCTGTAATTAGATCGGTTGTTACACCACTCGAAGAACAGATAAATGGGGTAGAGCAGATGGAGTATATTAAATCGACCGCCAGTAATGACGGATCTTTCTCTATCTCCGTAATATTTAAGCAAGGTGTTAACCCGGATCAAGCAGCGGTAAATGTTCAAAATAGGGTTCAACAGGCTACACCAATACTTCCTCAAGAGGTAATCCAGATGGGATTAACAACCTCTAAGCAACAAAATAGTATGATCTTAATTTTCGACGTATATACGGACGATAATGAGAAATACGATGAAGTATTCCTGCAAAACTATATGAATATCAATGTGGTTCCTCAATTAAAAAGGGTTCCGGGGGTAGGTCAAGTGCAGCTATTTGGTGCCAAAGATTATTCGATCAGAGTTTGGCTAAATCCTCAGAAGATGGCTGCTTATGGTTTAATACCAGCTGATGTAAACGCAGCTATTGGTCGTCAGAGTGTGGAGGCAGCACCAGGTAAACTTGGAGCCGAGTCTAACGCGCCACTAGAGTATGTAATGCGCTATAAAGGCAAGAAGAACGAAACAACCGAGTATGAAAATATTGTTGTTAAGCGTGTTGGAAGTGAGTTGGTGCGACTAAAAGACATTGCTCGTATAGAATTTGGCTCTATTTATTACGGTGGTAACGGAACGTCGAACGGTAGAAATGCCGTAACAGGTGCTATCTTACAGACTACCGGTTCCAATGCCAACGAGATTGAGATTGGTGTAATTGCTGAGTTAGAAAAAGCGGCAAAATCATTCCCTCCAGGTATCCATTATAGCAAATTAATGAGTACCAAAGAGAGGTTAGATGAAGCAACCAGTCAAGTAACAACCACTCTAATTGAGGCATTTATTTTAGTGTTTATTGTAGTGTTCTTGTTCTTGCAGGATTTTAGATCTACTATTATTCCGGCTATTGCGGTTCCGGTGGCTATTATCGGTACTTTCTTCTTCCTGCTCATTTTGGGCTTTACGATAAATGTACTCACGTTATTTGCGCTCGTACTCGCCATAGGAATTGTAGTTGATGATGCTATTGTAGTTGTCGAGGCCGTGCACAGTAAAATGGAAGGCTCTAATCTTTCTGGAAAAGAAGCTACACATAGCGCCATGGGCGAAATTACAGGAGCGGTAATCTCTATTACCTTGGTGATGTCGGCCGTATTTATTCCAATCGGGTTTATGACGGGTTCTTCAGGAATTTTTTATAAGCAGTTTGCTTATACCTTAGCTATAGCGATTATTATTTCCGCAGTAAATGCGTTAACCTTAACACCGGCACTTTGCGCCTTGTTGTTAAAAAATAATCATGCCGGCCAACACGGAACTCAACCTACTAAACGTGGTTTTAGAAAACGTTTTTTCACTGCATTTAATGCTGGTTTCGAAAATTTAACCAATAAATACATTAAAGGGTTAAGTTTCTTGATTAAGAAAAAGTGGTTAGGTGCCGGATTAACGGTGGGTATTAGTGCAATTGCCATATATTTAATGATGAGTACACCTAAGAGTTTTGTTCCAATGGAAGACGATAACTTTATGGTATTTAGTTTAAGTATGCCTCCGGGAACAGGTTTGGATAGAACAACCGCCGTTGCGAGAAAAATAGACGAGATATTCAAAAATCATGAAGCTGTAGCAACAGTGGCAAATATCACCGGTTTCAATATCTTATCTAATAGTGCCAGTCCGGCTTATGGTTTAGGTTTCGTAAAGTTAAAAGAGAAAAAAGACCGTGGAGCAGTAAAAGATATAGACGAAATTACCGCAACACTAGGAGCTCAGTTAGCCGGAATTAAAGAAGGTTCTGTAATGGTATTTAGAATGCCACCAGTAGACGGTTATGGAGTAACCAGTGGTGCCGAAATTGTATTGCAAGATAAAACTGGTAAAGATGCCGCTTCTTTAAAGGCTATGGCCGATAAAGTAATGGGAGAGATTATGCAACAACCGGGTGTGCAATATGCTTACACCACATTTAGAGCAGATTTTCCTCAGTTTGAGTTAGAAGTTGATGAAGATAAAGCCAGTCAGATGGGTTTAAGTGTTAGCGAAATTATGCAAACTATTCAGATGTACTTCTCCGGAGATCAAAGTTTAAACTTTACCAGATTTGGAAAGTTTTATAGAGTAAGTATCAAGGCTGATGGTATTTTCAGAATGGATGAAGAGGCATTTAATGAAATCTTTGTTAGAAATGATCAAAATCAAATGGTTCCGGTTAAAGGAATAGTAACTCTAAACAAAGTTTATGGTCCCGAATCTATGAGTAGATACAATTTGTATAATGCTTTAACAATTACTGTGATGCCTTTGCCGGGTTCGAGCAGTGGTGATATTATGGATAACCTAGAGCAAAATGTGTTGAATAAATTGCCGGCAGATTACGGTTATGAGTGGACTGGTTTAAGTTTGGAAGAGAAATCTTCTGGAGCTCAAACTATGGTCATTCTTTCTCTTTGTTTGTTGTTTGTTTATTTCCTCTTAGCAGCACAATACGAGAGTTATTTATTGCCATTAGCAGTATTATTATCTATTCCTACAGGTATTTTAGGGGCGTTTGCATCTATTAAAGCAATTGGTTTAGACAATAACATTTATGTACAGGTAGGATTAATTATGTTAATCGGTTTGTTGGCTAAAAATGCCATCTTAATTGTAGAATTTGCTGTTCAGCGTAGGGCAGCTGGTATGTCAATTAAAGATTCGGCTTTAGAAGGAGCTAAATCCAGATTACGACCTATTATTATGACTTCACTAGCTTTTATTGTAGGTATGATTCCATTGATGATTGCTACAGGAGGTTCTGCAATGGGTAACAGATCAATTAGTACTGGAGCTGCTATGGGTATGTTGAGTGGCGTAATTTTCGGTGTATTCGTAATCCCATTGTTGTACATGTTGTTCCAGTATTTACAGGAAAAGGTGTCTAGTAAGCCACTGCCATCTCAACCTGAATCAAATCATTAATTATGAAATTATTATTTAATTATATTATTGGCGGGGCGTTGTTATCACTTACACTGGCATCTTGTGCAGTAGGTGAGAAATATCAACGTCCAGAGCTATCACTTCCTGAAGCTTACCGTAATTCGGTAGGTGTAACAGGCGATACGGTACTGTTACCTTGGAAAACTTTCTTTAAAGATGAGCAACTGGTTACATTAATTGAACAAGCTTTAGAGAAAAATAAAGATGTTTCGGTAGCAATATTGAATATGGAACAATTAGATCTATCGTTTAAACAAGCGAAGTTAGGATTGTTACCTACATTAGATTTTAGTTTAAATGCAGGCAGAGTTTATCAGTCTAAAAATTCCTTAAATGGTTCGTTAAGTCAGCAGTTTACTGGTAATACTTATATGGACGATTATACTGCAACTTTATCTTTAGCCTGGGAGGCAGATATCTGGGGTAAAGCAAAAATGCAAAAAGAAGCAGCCAGAGCAAATTATTTTGGTCAGAAGGAAAATTTAAATGCGTTGAAAACCCGAATTATAGCGCAAGTAGCTCAGGCGTATTACAACTTATTATCGTTAGACGAGCAGTTAAAGGTGGCTGAGCGTAATATTGCTTTAAGTGACAGTACTTTGCGTATGATTAAGTTGCAATATGATGCCGCGCAAGTAAACTCTTTGGCTGTTGAACAGGCTGTGGCACAAAAGAAAACTGCTGAGTTATTAGTGCCGTTGGCTAAGCAAAATATAGCGATGCAAGAAAATGTTCTGAGTATTTTATGTGGCGATTATCCAAAGAATATATCGAGAAGTAATGTTTTTAAAACAAACGACTTAAATGATGTTTTTCCGGGTGGTGTTCCAGCAAACCTTTTAAGTAGAAGACCAGATTTAAAAGCAGCAGAATATGCAATAGTTTCAGCTAATGCCAATACAGGGCTAGCTAAGGCAGCACTTTATCCAACATTGAGTATTACGCCATCTATTGGGGCAAACTCATTCCAGTTTAACAATTGGTTTGATTTACCGGGTTCATTAGTTAAAAATTTGGGAGGAAATATTGCACAACCGATTTTTAGAAAAAAGGCTTTGAAAACCAGCTATGAAATAGCGAAGCTTGAACAAGAAAAATCTGCAGAACAGTTTCGTCAGTCTATGATGTTAGCAGTAGGAGAGGTTTCTGATGCAATGGTTAAATCTAAATTTGCTGATGAACGTCTATTGCTGATCGATGAAAAGAAAGAAGCTTTAAGCAAAGCTGTGAAAAATGCGATGTTATTGCATAAGAGTGGTATGGCTACTTATTTAGAGGTTATTGTTGCTCAAAGTAGTGCCCTTCAGAATGAACTGGATGTAATTAACATTCAGAAAGAAAAATATGATGCTAAGATAGAATTATACAGAGCACTTGGTGGTGGGGTAGAGTAAGAACTTAAAATTTACAGTTTAAGTTTGCTCTTATAAAGAGCGCTCTATGTAGTTTTTAGGAGCTGTTTTATAAAAAGAGAGGTATCTAATAGATATCTCTCTTTTTATTTATGATCACATAACAATATACTTTGGATAAGATTCTATGTTGGGTAAATTAAATTCTTCATCG
Organism: uncultured Pedobacter sp.; assembly: GCA_964583395.1. Classification (GTDB taxonomy): domain Bacteria; phylum Bacteroidota; class Bacteroidia; order Sphingobacteriales; family Sphingobacteriaceae; genus Pedobacter. The sequence goes on from CAZOVM010000014.1 coordinate 42,676, forward strand.
TACGGCTGTGTTCCACCGCTATTATATGATGACAGGCGTTTTACGCCAGTTGCTGTACTGCCTCCGGTACCGTTAATTACATTTAAAATATTACCCGAACCTGCGAAACGAGTGACACACATTTTTTCTAGTTTTACATTTGGATTGTTTGGTATCTCAAAGCCATTTTTCTTATTTACATGACCATCAGTTCCTGTAAAAACTGCATAAGATCCCATTCCTATACTATGGTGTTCCTTTACGGTATTTGCAACTTTGAATGCTGCATAACCATCTATTTTGCCTCCCTGACTGCTCCATGTTGCTTGATTTGGTGCGTCGTAAGGTGGTTCATTTTGAAAGAAATAGGTCTTACCTCGTTCTCCCAGCCATAGTACTTCGTATTCCTGATAATGTTCAGCAAATAAAGCATGAAGTGTAACATCGTTACCTGTAACAATTAATCCGTTTTTGCATCGATCTCTTGTCCAACGAGCGCTGCCTCCGGGTTGTAGCCCGTGGTCGGCACGCCATAGCCAAAAGTGGTCGCCTACTACATGACTACTGTTTATTTGCATAGATACATGTAGCTGTACGTTTTTTGATTGAACGCCGCCTACTCTGCAGGTAATATCAGAAAGTAATATTGGATTTGCAGAATGGTTGGCACTTGCTCCTTCATTACCCACTCTAATCTGATAAGTGGTGCTGTTAAACGAATCCATGAGTAGGCCTGCAATAATAATTCCTTCTTTATCGTCCACAAAAATACATCCCCAGATGTTCTTTTCTGTAGGTTCTAACGTTACTGATGCTATGCCCGCACCTAAAAGTATAGCATCTTTTCTATTCACCTGAATTGGTGCATCTAAAGTATAATGTCCGGGGGTAAAAAATATATTTTTACCAGCTTTTAAAGCGGCATTAATTTCAACATCGGTGTCGCCTTCCTTTGCAACGTACCAATTGCTCAGTAAATCTTGAATTTCTCCTTCTCCCATATGAGTTGACGACCAAGAAATACCTACTCTGTTTTTTTTCCATGCAGGAACAAATACTTTGTATTCACCTTCTTGATCAATGAAAAGGAAAGGCTTCTCTCTCATGATAGGAGTGGTAGGAATAAGTGTATTAACTTCATTTTCTTTAGGCGCATTCATACAACCTTGCCAAACCATATTGTAAGCACCACCCATAGCTTCAGATCCAGAAGGAAAAACGGTGTTTCTGGTATACCATTGTTGTTGTCCACCCCAGTGAGGTCTAGAAGTTGTATAATGTGAATCGGCAATGTAGCCCCCGCTTCCCCAAAAATTGGTATGGCCTACATCAGAAATATATTTCGAAGTACTTTCAATAAGCATTCTTCGCGCACTGGTTGACTGAGAAACGGTCCAGGCAAAATCACGCATTACAGTTACATTTTCCATAGAGCGCCAAAAGGTGCAGGTAGCATTTGCACCACCCGAAAGATGAGGTCTGGTAAATATAGAACCGAGCCTAACATCGCTAGGTATTTTACCTAAACCTCCAATATGCGAATAAAATCCTAATTCTATTGAGTTCGCTTCTGTTGATGATGCTGAACCTTTGCCACCCGAATCATAAGTTTGATCATTAATATTTGCTTTGAAATAATATGCCTGACGTTTTGTAGTGAATTCGCCATTTACTCCGCTTAGGCCTGTTGTTGTGAAATGTGAATTAATTTCATTTTTAGCAGTCTCCGCTTTTTCATGTTTTCTGTCATAGAAATACATATTTTCGCCAAAGATTTGATTTTCTAAAGAAAGAGTGATTGTTATATCATTACGTGTTATTTTATAATAATTTTCATATTTATCTGCGTTGGGCTGTGTGTCTGTAAATGTTGGTTTTGAAGTTGAACCTGCAGTCACAAAACTTGATGCCAAACGACTACCACCTCTTGTAATGATATAATCTCCTGAAGAGCCAAATGCTGGCCATGAGAGTGTCATGCTATGTTTATTCTTATTGTAAGAAATGTACCCTGTTGATCGATTATCTTGTTTTTTTATATCAACCGTATGTGATATGGCAAAACCGCATAGAATCAAAATCAACACAAATGTTGTAAATACATAGGCTAGTTTTGGGCTCATAAGAATCCTTTGGTTGTAATTAATTCTGTTGTTGAGTATATTAATAGAACATCCAAGATAGTAAATTATCTTTTAAGCTAGATTTTCGCTATGTAGATATGTGGTTGAGAGAAGCTTACTTAAATAAATAAAGACTCTTAAAGTATAATAAATTAACTATAATAAAGAAAGCCACAGCATCCACTATGGCTTTTTTTACTAAACAATTTTTAACCTAACCGAGATTAATTTATGCTGCAAAAGTAAGGATAGGATGTTAAGCGGGTGTTAAGAACAAATTAACAGTACGTCTTTTTATGATTTTTGTTTTTTCTATTGAGTAATTATTTTTTGTACTTGTTTAAACCATTCATTTTTAGAAAAATCGAGTTTTATGTCTGGTTTTATACCGATGTTGTCTATTCCTTGCCCAACATCTAATCTTCTCGAACGCGTAGTAGGATAATGCACCCAAAAGTCCATACAAAATTCTTTATCTCGTACGCTCGAATAATCTAAAACCCCCATACTGTTTGTTCCGAATAAAGTAACCTTTTTACTTTGTCTAGCTTCAAGAAGAAATTGTTCGGCAGTGCTTGCGCATGCTTGATCTATAATAATCCCGATTTTCTTTGGAAAAGCAGTAAACTCTGATTCTTCCACTATGTCTTCAAAGAAATTAAACATTCGTGTATTGCTTTTTCTTGCTAATTCATATTGATCGATGTATTCTTTTTTTTCAATTTCTGGTATACCATCAACACTTTTGATAAGATTTATACTTACATCTATGTTGTAAGGTGTGGCTAAAAGATCAACTCCAATTCCGGTCACAGGTTGCGTGTACATAAGTTTTTTAAGCGGTCGATAGGCAATATCAGCACCTCCGCCATTACCTCTAATATCAATGATAAGATAAGGACGTGTTTCCAATAAATGTGTGTTTGCTTTTACTATAGAATCTATTATACTAGCTTTTTCCGCGCTAAAGCTTCCAATTCTTAAATAATTGGTTTGTTGATCTATTTGCTTAAAAAATATGTTATGAACTTTCTCTTCGGGAAAAAGAGGGGTGTAGCGATAAGCAGGTTCTATGCTTTTTTCATAACTGCTTTTAAACCACCCTGCCAGGTGAAAGGTGTTGCCTTTTTCAAAATTTAAAAAGCCAACTTCAGGATAATGGAAACGGTTGTAAAAGATTACGTGATAACGCTTTTCGCCATCAGGGATGAGTTCAAATTTGATAGATCCCGGAGTCCATTGAGGAGCTTTCGAAGAAAGAATTATACCTGCATATTTACGAATACCGTAATCGTTTTTAATAACGGCTACCTTGTAGGTAGAGTCGGCGGTATAATAAATACCCTCTACTTCGTTATGAGGTTTTTTTTCAAGTATGGGTAATGATAATTTGCCTATTGGGTACTTTTCTGCATTGGAAATGGTTTTTTGTAACTTTCCACCTGTAGTGTCAAAATTTACGGACATACTTAAATGCTCGTCTTTGAAAAATTTAAGCCAGTTTCGTATTATATGATAATATTGACCATTGTTTTTTGTGCTTTTTATAAGCTGTCTTGTTTTTGTAGAATGCCTTTCAAATTCGGCAACTGTAGAAGGATTTACTTTATCTTGGTAACCAGCGTAATTAATTTTTATAAAGGTACGCAGACTATCGAAAGTATTTAGAGGTGTGCAATTGCTCTGACTGTATATGGTAGTAGCAAATAAACAGGACGTAATTAGTAGAAAACTTTTTTTCATGTCTCTATATTTAGTAAATTTTAGGTGCAAAATAGGCTTGTTGTTAAGGCTTATTTTATATCAATTGCAATAGAGACGTCAGATTGTATTAAAAGGTTGATTCCTATTTAGTAGATTATACCAAAATATGTGTGTCTTTAACTATATCCAAAACAAAGGTACTTCGCATCTGACTGGTGTTGGGAATTTGGCTTAATCTGTTAGAAAAGAAATCGTGATAAGCTTCTATTGATTCGGTTGCTACTTTTAGGATAAAATCAAAATCACCCGCTATGTCGTAACAACTCACTACTTCAGGAAAAGAAATAATCGAATCTATGAATTTTTGAGTAGCGGGCTTACTATGGTCTTTCATAGTTACTTGGCACAACACTATTACAGCTCTGTTTATTTTTTTATAGTTTAACAAAGCGCCATATTGAGTAATTATACCATCCCTTTCCATACGTCTAATCCGTTCTTGAGTGGGCGAAGGACTAAGATTTACTCTCGTGGCAACTTCTCGTATAGATAAACGGGCTTCTTTTTGCAGTTCCTGAAGAATTTTTAAATCTATCTCGTCTAAACCTGGTATGTTTTTTTTCAAATGTCCTGCTTTCATAACTATAAGTATTGGTAGGTAGTTGTTTTGATTTGTTTTTATATTATTTTATGTATAAATGTACTGATTTTTATAAATATACAAAACAAATTGACTGTAATGATTAATTTTGCAGTGTAAATAGGAGGTGGCTTATTTGCATGTTGTTCACTTTTTGAGTATGAAATTTAAAGGGTATATTTTCGCATTAATATCGGCTATAACTTATGGTCTTATTCCATTATTTATGTTGCCTATTAAGGCAATGCATTTTTCTATAGACATTACATTGTTTTATAGGTTTTTAGTTGCTGCTCTAGTGTTATTATTAGTGTTAAAAATTAAAAAGGAAAGTTTGTTGGTTAATAAGCGGGAGTTGGCAATATTCGCTTTGCTTGGATTGCTGTTTAGCTTTAGCTCCGACTTCTTATTTTTAGCTTATGATTACCTTTCTGCTGGTATTGCTTCAACTATATTATTTGTTTATCCCGTAATAGTGGCTTTGGTAATGGCCGTCTTTTTTAAAGAGAAAATAAACTTTGTAACAGCTATAGCGCTTTTAATAACCTTGGGAGGTATTTACGTATTGAGTATCGGTAAAGATAGTTTCAATGTTAATTTTATTGGCTTAGGGCTTGCATTAATGGGAGCTGCGAGTTACGCATTGTATATGGTAACCGTAAATAAGGCAAAAATTAAAGCTTCCGGTATAAAGATGTCTTTTTATTCGCTGGCCTTCTCTACAACTTATTATCTGATAAAATCATTGTTATTTACAGGTTCTATAGCTTTGCCTAGCTTTAGTTTGTTTTTTGATATCGCATTATTCGGATTAATTACCTCAGTAATTTCTATCACTACCTTGGTTTATGCCATTCAATACATAGGATCTATGCCTACGGCTATATTAGGAGCCGTAGAACCAGTAGTGGCAGTAATGATTAGTGTAATGTTATTTGGAGAAATACTTACCAATAACTTGGTATTTGGAATGATTGCTATTCTTGTAGGTGTATTAATTAATATTGTTTTCTCTGAAAAGAAAGTCACTTTAGAATAATATAGACGAGTGGGTACATCAATTGATATTTTTATCTAACGATTTTATTGATAATATCAATTTTATTTATTATATTTAAGTATATACGTCATTATGAAAATGAATCGAAGAAAAATAATCGTCTTTGCATTTATAGTGTTTTTAGTGTCTATGTTAGGTGGAGCTATGATTGCACATTATAATTAATTTTAATTTGACTTTTTAATTAGGTTTAAAACGGTGAAAAAATCCTAATTTTGAGTTGTGAAATATCTGGCTCAAATTCTGTTTTTCATCGTGGTAGTACTAATTGTAACACCATGCTGTGCAATTGAAGAGAATTTGAACAGTGTTTTTCAGACTGTTCAGGCCGAAAATCAAACTCATGATGAAGAAACAGATGACTGTACGGGCGATTGCTCTCCTTTTTATGTTTGTGGTAATTGTATAGGGTTTTCTTTCGAATCTCTTACGCTTATTTCCTTCGCTGTTCCTCTTAAGCCTGTAAAGCATTCGCACGTAGACCTAATTGAAGCTTTAAGTCCTATTTCATTGTCTATTTGGCAACCGCCTAAAATTGTATAAAACATCGTTTTATTTTATACAATTTAAATTAACAGACAAAAACACTTAATATATAATGAAAAAAATAATATTGCTTTGTGCAATGTTGTCTTGTACAGCTATTGCCTTTGCTCAAAATACTTTTAACGCCCTTATAACAGATTCTAAAACAAAAAAACCTTTAACAGGGGTTCGTATTGCGGTTACAGGTACTGAGCTAAAATCTACAACCGATAATAAAGGAATGGTTACTATTTCAAATATTTCTGGAGGTGAAGCTGAATTCCAGTTTAGCTACGAAGGATATAAAACGAAGAAAGAGCGCTTTACGTTTCCTCTTAAACCGGATAGTAATATTTTAATTTTAATGGAATCCGGGGAAGAAGATGATCACCACGATCATGATCACGATGATGACCATGACGACGATCATGATGATCATGGTAATATAGATGAAATAGTGATTTCGGCTACAAGAAGTAGCCGTACAATTGCTAACTTACCAACAAGGGTTGAAGTAATAGCGGGAGAAGAATTGGATGAGAAAGGGAATATGAAACCTGGAGATATTAGAATGCTTCTAGCTGAAAGTACAGGTATTCAAACCCAGCAAACTTCGGCTACCAGTGCGAATTCTAGTATTCGCATTCAGGGATTAGATGGCAGATATACTCAAATTATACGCGACGGACTCCCTTTATACGCGGGTTTTTCAGGCGGATTAGGATTGCTTCAAATAGCACCTCTAGATTTACAACAGGTAGAAGTTATTAAAGGGTCTTCATCTACTTTATACGGTGGCGGAGCTATTGCAGGATTGGTAAATCTAGTGTCTAAAAAACCTACAGAAGTGCGTCAGTTAAACTTAATGTTAAACGGAACTTCTGCACTTGGTTTAGATGCAAGTACATTTTATGCAGAGAAATTTGATAAAATAGGTGTCACCGTTTACGGTGCTTATAATAAAGGTACCGCATACGACCCTTCTGATATTGGATTAACGGCCATTCCACAATTTGATCGTTTTACATTAAATCCGAAGCTCTATTTTTATTTAAACGAAGCAACTACTTTAAATGCGGGTTTTAATGCTACCAGGGAAGATAGAATAGGTGGTGATATTGCATACATTAAAGATAACATCAATGCGGGCACAGCTTATTTTGAGAAAAATAAAACCGGAAGATATAGTACTCAATTAGAATTAGAGCATAAATTTAATGACCAAGAAAAATTCACTGTAAGAAACTCTTATAGCCACTACGATAGAAGTATAGGCATGAGAAATTATCTGTTCTCTGGAATTCAGCGTTCTACTTTTACGGAAGCAAATTATACCAAGGCGGGCGAAAATTCGGATTGGGTAGTTGGAGCTAACTTTGTGACAGATAATTTTAAAGAAGAGCAGGTTAATGCGGCTCCGGTACGTAATTATGACCACACAACCGTGGGATTATTCGCACAGAATACTTTAGATTTATCCGAAAAATTTATGGTAGAAACCGGCGTGCGTGGAGATTATCACAATGAATACGGATTCTTCTTCCTTCCAAAAGTTTCAGCCCTATATAAAATAAATGAAAAATTCTCTACTCGATTAGGGGGCGGAATGGGTTATAAAGCGCCTACCATTTTTACAGAAGATGCTGAACGTATTCAGTTTATGAATGTATTGCCTATTGATGTCGCTAATACTAAAGCAGAACGCTCATATGGAGCAAACTTTGACGTAAATTTCCGTACAGCATTGTTTAATGAAACAGTAGGATTTAGCATCAATCATATGTTTTTTTATACGCATATAAATACGCCTTTACTACTCGCATCAGACGGAATGGGAAATCTAGGGTATTTACAACCTGACGGAAATTTAACCACCAGAGGAATGGAAACCAATGCGAAGGTTACATTTGGAGATTTCAAACTATTTGTAGGCTATACAATGGCAGATGTTAAACAGACAACCAACCAACTTAAAGTTAATTATCCGCTGGTTTCAAAACATCGATTAAATAATGTGTTGATGTATGAAGTAGAAGAAAAATGGAAAATTGGAGCTGAGGCGTATTACTTTAGTAAGCAGCAGTTAAATGATGGAAGTATGGGTAAAGCCTTCTGGACTACCGGATTTATGGTTGAAAAGTTATGGGAAAGATTCTCTTTATTTATCAATTTTGAGAATTTTACTGACACACGTCAAACCAAGTTTGATAGTATACACACTGGTACTATAACCAATCCCGTTTTCAGAGATATTTACGCGCCTGTTGATGGTTTTGTAGTAAATGGAGGCATTAAAATAAGATTGTAAGCAGCAGCTATTATCTAAAAATATTGGGGAAATTTGTAAGAAAATTTATGAATTAAATACTTTTATACAGGTTCCCCAATATTATATATTTTGGATTAAAATTTAATCCTCTAATACACCAAACTTACCGGCATTAAAATCATCTATTGCTTGATGAATTTCTTCATGCGTATTCATTACAAATGGTCCGTAGCTAACAATGGGCTCATTAATTGGTTCGCCGCTTAATAATAATAACACACTGTCTTGATTTGCAGTAATCGTAATATCTTCTCCTTCGTTGCTAAATAAAACGAAGTTATGCGCTCTTACAATATCTCCATTTACATCTACAACACCATTTATTACTAATAAGCCGGTATTATGGCTTGCACTAATAGATGTTTTAAACTCACCATTTGCATTTAATTTGATGTCGAACAAATTAATAGGACTGTAAGTCTCTGCTGGTCCAGCCGTTCCATCTAAATTCCCCGCAATTACATTTACAATACCTGCATTATTGTTTAAAATAACTTTACCCATATTGGCAGCAGCTAATTCCTGATAATGCGGTGTTACTGATTTATCTTTTTTAGGAAGATTTACCCATAACTGAACCATTTCGAAAGGCCCACCTTTTTTAGAAAATGCCTCTTCGTGATATTCTTTATGTAAAATGCCATTACCAGCGGTCATCCACTGTACATCACCCGCATTTATAACTCCTCTGCTTCCTGTACTATCGTGATGTGCTACCGAGCCTTTGTATGCAATGGTAACTGTTTCAAACCCCTTATGCGGATGTACACCCACACCTAAAGGTGTATTTGATGGACCAAAATCATATTCCGGATTAAAATCTAATAACAAAAACGGACTAATTCTTTGCTGAGAAATTCCCGATCCAGGAATATAATTAAATACCCTAAAACCATCACCAACCATGTTTGGTCGACCAGAATTTGTTACGATTTTTTCAATGAACTTTTTCATGTTATGTTCTCCTGTTATTGTATATACAAATATACCGAACATGTAGCTATGGATTCATTGATGTAGGTTAAGAAGTGTGATCTAGAATTATAAATTACTTTACTTTTAACCAACCATAAATTATTTTCTACATTATATCTTTGCGGTTCCATAATTTAAAACTGTTTCTGTATGAACGCTCCCAAGAAGTCTATAAAATTTAAATATTCCTTTATAAGGATCATTTTAATGGCTTCTGCACTTCTGTTTGTGAGTTATCATATTTTTAATGTAGAGAACGAATCGGAAAATTTCGAGAAAGGTAGATTGCTACACGATAAAGCATTAGATTTATTTAATAAGCAGGATTATGATGCAGCCAATCAACTTTTGAATCAATCATTAGATTTAGGATTTGATGTAGCGTATGGCTTATTAGGCGAGTCGGCATTACACCTTAATAACCTTAAAGCTGCTAAACATTATTTAGTTGAAGCACAGGGCGTAAAAAATGCAGAGAAATTTGTGCCCGATTTTTATGGTAAAGCGAACTTCAATTTAGCAATGGTTTACTATATTGAAAAAAATGGGAACATAGCCTATAAGTACTTTAAAGTTGCTAAAGATTTAGGCTATGCTAAGGCCGATGAGTTTGTTAAACTGCTAGAAAATAAAGCCAATAGACTTCCTAAAGGCTAATCTTGACTAAAAATCAAATAAATCTCCTAAAAAAGAATCACGTTTCTTTTTCTTATAGCCATAATGTCTATTGTCATGATCGGAGTAAAATCTATCTTGTTGCATCCTTGGGGGCTCAGGAGATCTGGTGTTTTGAGTAGATCTTTCAATGATTTTGTCTAATTCACCTCTGTCTAACCATACCCCTCTACATTCAGGGCAATAATCAATTTCTACACCGCTACGATCGGTCATTACAAGATTAACAGAACAGGTTGGACATTTCATTTTTTTATGTTTTAGGTTTAACCAAATTTATAAATATATAAGCAGATAACAGGTCAAATAATTAACATTTTATCCTGTTTTATATCAAGAATCTTCTAATAAATTCAACTCAGTTTTATTGTATAAATAGGCATAGGTAAAAACAGATGTGATGAACAAACTAAGGCTGTAAACCGTAATGTTATTACTCAAAATTCCAAAATTAGAAATCAGGAAAAAGAAAATTAACCATTTTACATAGTTTTCAAATTCCATCTTCAATACGTACAGCAATGCTATTAAAAAATAATTGCCAGCAATTATAAATAATAGACCGTTTAAAAGAAAAACTACATTATAACCTGTAGAAATAATGTAAAATATAATTTCAGGTATAAATATTATAAAGAATAACCCGATCCATTGAATTATTTTACGGGGTAAAGTTATGGGTAAACTTTTTGAGAAATTTAGAAATTTGATTTCGAAAATGAGGAGCTTAGAAATTAAATAAGCATGCGCAATGATAGATACACTTAATGCAATTAAAAATACGCGTTCATCCATTCCCACATCCTTAAACATCCATAATATGCCTTTAAAGAACACAAAGGAGAGTGCCTTACAAAAGATAAATTGAAGGAATATTTCGTTGTAGATATACCATAATTTCCAAGTAAAGAAGGGCTTTTTAAATTTCCATTTAAACTGAAGACCTATAAATGTTGTTGAACGAAATTTAAAGTTTATAATTCGATATTGAAAATAGATAAGGATGGTAATGAGTACACTGAATCCTAATAAGATAAACCCAAAATTCTGATAAAGCTGATGTTTTATACAAAATATGAGCATAATTATCATGTATATGATAATTGGCAAAGTAATAATGCCGTAAATGTACATCCATATTTTTATCTGGATATATTTTGATTGTTTTTCTATCTCCTTAAAAAAAGAGTATTCGGGCTCATTTAAAAGCTTATTAATAAATAAATAGGCTTTGGTAATATAAAGTGCCCATAGACAGAAAATAATAGAAATGGAATTAAAGGATGTTATGCTAAAAGAAATCAGAGATTTGTGGAAATTTAATAACTGCGACGATTCTACAAACCCAAAAAGCAGATAAATACCTATTAAAAAGTAACCTGAATGCTGTTTGTAAAATTCAGAAATGACAGTTTTATTAAAAATAGAAATCATCAGATTTGAATTAAACGCTTGTTAATAATTTCTATAGTAGAAGTTAAGTTAATTTTGTACGCATCAATAGCTTGATGAGAAGATAGTAATATTGTTTTTCCTTCTTCCCTTTTTTGATTTAATAGCTTGTATAATTTATCCGTAGAGCCTGTGTCAATTGTAATAAATGGTTCATCAAAGAGATATAAATTACTGTTTCCTGTTAAGGCGCATATTAACGATAATTTTTTAAGCATTCCACTCGAATAACTACCTATTTTATTGTTTATAAAAGGCAGTAAATCAAAGTAATTTGTTAATTCTAAACATTCTTTTTCTGATGCCGATCTGATGCTAATATAATAATTCAGTAAATCTTTGCCCGTTATAAAAGGAGGGTATTGTGGTTCTGCTTCTGCTAAACTTATATGCGATTTATATAGGTTAGATTCCTTTCTTAAATCGATGTTGTTCCAAACAACATCTCCCTTAAAAGGAATAACTCCTGCAATAATCTTAAAAAGGGTTGATTTCCCGATTCCGTTACCACCTTTAATCCAGTGAATGCCTTTATCAAAACTAAAACCTTCGAAGCTTAAAACTTCATGATCATCGTATTTTTTAGATATGTTTTTTAAAACCAGCATACATGAATTTATACCTATAGATTGTTTAATGCAAAGTTTGTTACTTTTTTAATAATATTTATTCAAAAAAAAGGTTTCCTGTTACAGAAACCTTAGTAAAGTGAGCGTTATTAATAAGCTGCTTGCAGAGAATTAAATTATTGACCTAATCCTTTTTGCTTCATTAATTTATAAATTTCGGAAGGTTCAGTGGGGGTAGACTTGGTTAGGTTTTCATGGCCTGTAGCAGTAATTAAAATTGTATCCTCAATTCTAACATGTATTTTTAAATCTTTGTCTTCCAGTATTGGCTCAACATTAAACACTACACCCGGTACGAAAGGTTTTGTGTAATCGCCCACATCGTGTACAGACATTCCAACAAAATGACCTATTCCTTGTCTGTAAAATTTTTCTAAGCCATGTTTAATAAACACTTGTTTTGCAACATTTTGTAAATCTGAAACGGTAACGCCTGGTTTCATAGAAGCAATAACTTTTTCAGAAACTTCTTTCACACAATTATAATATTTTAATTGTATGGCATTAAACTCACCTTCTATTGGCCAGGTACGTGTAATATCGGTCGAATAATAATGTACCTCAGGTGCATAATCTAAATAAATTAATTCTCCTTTTTTAAGTTTATGATTGTTTGCATTATAGTGCCAGCTTAATCCATTAGGGCCAGCTGCCGCAATTGCAAAATAAGCAGGGCCGAACGCACCACCATTACAGTAGGCAAAATCTGCAGCTGCTACAACCTGATACTCGTAAATACCCGGTTTGGTAACGCGCATCGCTTCATCAAAACCACGGGCAGCTAATTCACCGCAAATTCTTAATACGGCAATCTCTTTTTCATCTTTTACCCATCTCATATTATCTAAAATAGGCGTTAAATTCTTTAAAGAAATTAGCGGAAAACGTGTCTTAAGATTATTTATAAAAGCTACCTCTTTAGATATTCTACCATCCCAGGGGTCGTTAATTATGTCAGCTTGTTGAGAATGGCATCGTCCTCTGGTCATTTGAGCAGTTTCTTCTGGAGTAGTAATAACCCAAACGTTTTGATTCCTCATAACCATGTTGGTGATTTGGGTAGTCATGTGTGATTTGGATAGAATACTCGTGAACTTATATTCGGCGGCCGAATTGGTTGTTGGGGTAATTCTAGCTTCATCTTTTATGTCAGCAGAAACTCGGTCAGGAACCAACAATGTACTTGCTTTGGTTTTTCCATTTAATATTAAAACTGCTCCGGGAGTTTCTACACCAGTTAGATAATAAAAGTTATTGTCTTGTCTAAACTTTATATATCCATCTGGAAGATTGGCTCCTTGCATAATGGCAATATCGTCTCCAATTTGCTCCATTACCTTTGCTCTTCGTTTTTCGAAATCTTCAGGTTTAAAGTATTGCCACATATCTTGGGCTGACGCAGATAGGCCCAAAAATAAAGCACATGCTGAGAATGAAATTTTTAAATGGTTCATAGTCTTTGGTTTAGTTATTATAAATATGTGTAATTATTATTCTTTGAGCTAATTATTAATACTTTATCACATTATTTTTACCCTAAAACAAAACCCCCTAGGCTATCCGGCCCTGGGGGTTTCTAACTAAACTAAACTAAAACTAAACTAAATTTATATATGTGTGTAATGAATTTTATTTTCC
>CAZOVM010000015.1:0-43288 GCA_964583395.1 uncultured Pedobacter sp.
TTGGGCGGTGCGGTGGCTGTCCGCCTTACCTTTGCTACCTTTTTGTTCTTTTTTGGGAATGGTTTTTAATGCTTCAATAGCTGTCTTATGGAAACCAAATGTCCAAATAAAACAATAGGCACTATAAATGTTGGCAACCAACTAAACGGAAAATTTAAAATAGCTATGTTTGGTTGTTCAAAGGCGAATTTCTGTATAGGAGATGGTGCGGAGAAAAAAGCATTTACAACAATGTTAACCAGAAGACCAAGACAGATAAAGTTCCAAATTAAAATTGTCTTACGGTTAATCTTTCCTTTTACTAATCCAAAATATGCAATTATTGGTGCGGTTATACCTGCTATAATATCGAAATTTCTTCCCTCGAAAGTCATTAGTTCGGGAATAGCTTTGTTCAGAAAAAGCCAAAACAGTACAATTTCGACAGGAATTCTGATAATATTCAAATAGGTAATGTTTGTCAGTGATAGGCTGTCAATAAATTGTCTTCCTTTTTTCATTGAGAACAAAGCAATAACTATTAAGAGCGATGGTAAAATCCCAAACAACAGTATTTTGGGCGGTAATGAATTTGTGTCGGAACTGTAAATATTTTTGAGTGTCAAAACGGCTTGGATGATTAACCATAATATCAAACCGACAATAATTTTCGTTGAGTTCTGTCGTATGGTTGGAGATTTTGCAGTCTTAATAATCCAAGAAAATAGAAAAAGTGTCGTGAGCGTTGTCAGTCCGAAAGTCAAAGGAATGTATATTGGTAAATCTTCTACCATCTTAGTCTAATAAGATTGCAAGGTATAAATATTTTCTATCAGAACACTTCTCATAAGACAAGAAGTACTCCCAATTGAAGCTAAAAAACAATAATCCCAAATCAAGTATTTAGCATCTGAACGCCAAATGCGACCTCTGACTTCAACATTGAGAGCTTGAACACCCTTTCACGGTAATTTCAAAAATGAAGCGGATAATCTGCTTCATTTTTTATCAACAGAAAGGAGTAACAGCGATGGAAAACAGTGAGAACAAAAAGGAAACTCCCGAAATCGACAAGACCATTTTGGAAATAAACGAGCAAAGGGAGCGTGAGAAAGAGGAAAAATTTGTAGATTTAATCATTGAGATTATTGTGTCTGCAACATTAAGGGAATACTATGAAAAGAGCGATAAGATACCTAAGGTTCAGCCAACTCGGACAAAGTAACGGTTCAATCGAAAGACAGGAACTCTATACCGACCAATGGCTGAAATTCAACGATGTCGAACTGGTGGACACCTTTATCGACAGAGGCAAGAGCGCAAGGACATTTGACCGCCCCGACTTCATCAAATTGAGGGAGTTCATAACCAAACACCATAGGACGGTAGATTACCTATTGGTAGACCAACTCGACCGTTTCAGCCGTGATGCAGGGGAAGCGATGAGCATGGTCAAGCTCCTGCAACAGAAGTACAGCATACAGGTGGTAAGCGTTACCGAGGGCATTACCTTTGATTACGATACGCCCGGCAGTTTCTTCCGTGCAGGATTGCAGTTGTTGCTTGCCGAAGAGGACAATATCAACCGTAGCATCAAGGTCAAGGGCGGTATCTATACCGCAAAAGCCAAAGAGGGAAGATATGTCTACAAGAATGCTCCGTTCGGGTACAGGAAACAGGGCGAACGCAAGGAAAGGCGGTTGGTAATCGAAGAAACCGAAGCCAAGATAGTACGGTTCATCTACGATGCCTATTTGAGAGATACACCGCTTTATCTGATAAAGGAGCAAGCCCAACGGTTGGGCTTTCCGACAAAGGGCAATATGGCTATCGAACGTGTACTTAAAAACCCAACCTATGCAGGCTTGCTGAAAGTGGAAACCTATAAGGACTATGCAGGCGGTCTGTTTGACGGCATTCACGAGCCTATCATTGACAAGACTACGTGGATGATGGTACAGGAGAAAATGAAACGCCCCGAAAAAACAAGGACGGTCATCGACGATGAAATCCCGTTGCGTGGCGTGTTGAAGTGCCATTGCGGAAATCCGCTGTCTGGCGCACCGTCAAGGGGCAAATCGGGCAAGTATTTCTATTACTACAAGTGCAGGCATTCCAAGCACAATAACATAAGCGCAATAAAAGCACATAACCAATTTTTGGAAGCATGTGAGCTGATGAGCCTGCCGAGTGCAAGGGTAAGGAAAATTAGGACAGTGACCAAAAGCTCGCTCGATTTGGAAATGGAGAGCAACCGTAAAAAGGCAATAGAAAAGAAAACCCAATTGCAGGAAGTCGAGGAAAAACTGTTTTCGGTCGAGGAGAAATGGATAAAGAACGAAATTAATAAAGATACCTATGACCGTTGGTATTCCATATATAGCAACGAAATACTGAACCTCAAAGGGGCAATTGAAAGATTGAGCAATGACCAAAGCAAGGCGTTCAGCATATTGGAAGACAACCTGAACCTATTGACCGATATGCGCCACGTATATACGGTGTCCGATACTCTGCAAAAAAGAGAATTTGTGAACAGGGTGTTCGACAGCAATCTGTACTATGAGAACGGCATTTATCGAACACCTACAATGCTCGGTTTGGTGTCGCATAACCATTTGAAAATGAAAGAAAAAGGATTGCTGATTTACGAAAAAAAAGAGGGTCTTCTTGATGAAGACCCTCTCAGCGGAGAGAGAGGGATTCGAACCCTCGGTACCGTTACCAGTACGACAGTTTAGCAAACTGTTCCTTTCGGCCACTCAGGCATCTCTCCTATTTCAAAATTTTTGACAATTTTTAACGATTAGAAACAATCAGTCTATTTTTTATCAATCCTTTCGGGTTGCAAATATAATAATTCCTTACGCTCCGCAAAAAAAAATTATGATGTTTGTACATAATCTATTCTAACGTGATAAATACTCATTAACATCGTCTTGAAAATCAGCTTAATAGTTTCTAAATCTTTTAACGTTAATTCACAATCATCTAACTGATTTTGCTCCAATTTGTAGTTAACAATCTTTTCGACCAAATCTTTAATGTTGTTTGCATCCGGATTTTTAAGGCTTCGAGAAGCTGCTTCTACCGAATCGGCCAGCATTAAAACACCCTGCTCCTTGCTAAATGGAATAGGTCCAGGATATCGGAATATGTTTTCATCTACAAACTGATCCGGAGAGTTTTTCAAATAGGATTGATAAAAATAATCGACCCGTGTATTTCCATGATGGGTTCTAATAAAATCAATAACCGATTCAGGCAATTGATGCTTCCTAGTTATTTCAATACCCTTATGCACATGCTTAATAATGATCTGAGCACTCTTCTCGTACGATAACTTGTCGTGCGGATTAGAACCTGTATTCTGGTTTTCAATAAAATATTGAGGGTTTTCAATCTTACCAATATCATGATACAAAGCTCCCGCCCTTACCAACAACGAATTTCCGCCAATCTTAAAAATGGCTGCCTCAGCTAAATTAGCCACCTGTAACGAATGCTGAAATGTACCAGGCGCTTTAAATGCCAATTCTCGCAATAATTTATTATTGGTGTTGGTTAGCTCTATCAATGCTATATCTGAAGTTAAATCAAATATTTTCTCAAATCCATATATTAACGGATAAGCTAATAAAGTTAATACCACACTAAATAAAAACGGCACAAAATTACTCCATTCAATTTCAGTAAAATATCCTTCTCTTAACAATGAAATACCCGTAAAAGAGATAAAGTAAGAAACCAAAATAAAAACGGCTGAGATTAACAATTGCTCTCGTTTCAATAAGTTTCTAATACTATAAATAGCCACCATACCTGCCGTAATCTGATAAAACACAAACTCGAAGCTGTTGGGCACAAAAAAACCGGCAATTAACACCACCAATAAATGTAAATAAAGTGCCAAACGGGTATCAAAAAGTATCCTAATTATAATAGGTACAATACAGAACGGAATATAATATAAGCTGCTTAAATTTAATTTAATCGCCCAAGTTAACGCCAAAAGCATTATCGTTATAATGAGTAATAACAAAATCAACTGACGAGTATTGGCAAAAATATCCTTTCTAAACATGTATAAAAACACCATCAACAAGCTCATAATAAAGCTTACCAACAATATTTGCCCTAGAAATACAATATTCGGGTTTCCTGTTGTGCGGGCCTGACTCTCGTAAGCCTCTTTAAAAGAAAGTAATTTTTGATAGGTCTCTTCATCTACTACGCTACCCTTGGTAACAATTACCTCTCCCTTTTGAACCAACCCCCTGGTAGTAGAAATACTGTTTACGGTACTTTCCTGAATAATCTTCGTCATTCTTTCATTGAAAGTAACGTTTGGTTGAAAATGATCTTCAGCTAAACCTAAAATTAAGTTCTGCTCTAACACAGGTTTATGTTTAATTTGCTCCTTCACATAATTTAATGCCGACTGAGCCGTGTATAAATCCCTACTATCAATCTTCTCAGAAACATTGTTTTTCACCAATGAAAGAATAAAACCTTTGTTATCTCCTAAATGCTTAGGGTTTATTCCTATTATTCCTTTATTAAAAACCCTTCTAATCAGTTCAGTGCTTCGAGACCGTACTCCTTCTTTGGTCTTTTCTGCTAATGAACTTCCGTTCCATTTTATATCAAACTCATTTTGAAATTGCTCTATAACCTGCTCGCCTATAGTTTCGTCATACACATATACAGGCGGAACATTTTGAATAGCCGTCTTTTTATCAGTCGACACTTCTGGTTCAGTTTTTAGAATAGCAAATGTATATGCAGAAACCAGATCTTTGTTGTTCCATTCCTTCCCTTTTTCAAATTCATATCTGAAACGAGGTTGTTTAGGTAAAAAATAAGATATAATGAGTACACAAAGTACCATCATAAGATACTTTACATTTTCAGAGTAACTACCATCTAAAATCTTATCCGATTTTTTTATGTTATTTGCCAATTCCTACTAATTATTAATCCAAAATTACTATTAATTTTTAGATATATACTTCCACAATATAGGGAGTTCAATTGATATACATGATTTAAAACTCTAGTTTTCATGTATTGTTTTTAGCAACAAAATCCTATTAATTGCCTTTCGTTAAATATTTTTCAGGTTGAATTCACTAAATTGCGAGCTTTAACTAAAATAAAAGTATGAAAGAAGTTGTAATTGTATCTGCTGTACGTACAGCGATCGGTTCATTTGGAGGATCATTATCTGGATTCTCTGCGACCCAACTAGGTGGTTTCGCTATTAAGGGCGCCATTGAAAAAGCAGGAGTAAAACCAGAAATGGTTCAGGAAGTATATATGGGTAATGTATTATCTGCTAATTTAGGACAAGCACCTGCTACACAAGCAGCAAAATTTGCCGGGTTACCAGATATACCAGCTACTACCATTAATAAAGTATGTGCTTCAGGCACCAAATCCATTATGCTGGCTGCTCAAGCTATTGCGTTAGGCGAAGCCGATATAATTGTTGCAGGTGGTATGGAAAGCATGAGTAATGTTCCTTTCTATTTAGATAAAGCGAGAAATGGTTATAGATTAGGGCACGGTCAGTTAACCGACGGATTGGTTAAAGACGGACTATGGGACGTTTACAACGATTACCATATGGGATCTGCTGCTGAATTATGTGCTGTAGACTGCAATATTGGTCGTGAAGCACAAGATGCCTTTGCAGTAAACTCCTACAAACGTGCTCAGGATTCAGTTACAAACAATAAATTTTCTAGCGAAATAATAGCCGTAGAAATTAAAGACAGAAAAGGTGAGGTAACTTTGTTCGACAAAGATGAAGAACCTTTTGCTGTAAAATTTGACAAAATACCGGGCTTAAAACCAGTATTTAAGAAAGATGGTACAGTAACCGCAGCAAATGCGTCTTCTTTAAATGATGGTGCAGCAGCATTGGTGTTAATGTCGGCCGATAAAGCCGCAGAATTAGGCTTAAAACCTTTAGCCAAAATTAGAAGCTACGCAGATGCACAACAGGCACCAGAGTATTTTACTACTGCCCCGGCTCAGGCAATTCCCAAAGCGTTAGCAAAAGCAGGCCTTACAGTAGCTGATGTCGATTTCTTCGAAATTAACGAAGCTTTTTCAGTTGTCGCATTAGCGAACAACCAAATTTTAGGTCTTTCTGATAAAAATGTAAACATAAATGGTGGTGCTGTAGCTATTGGTCACCCACTAGGAGCATCAGGTGCTCGTATTGTTGTTACTTTACTAAATGTATTACAGCAAGAAAACGGAACAATTGGCGTTGCCGGTATTTGTAACGGCGGCGGTGGTGCAAGTGCTTTAGTTATCGAAAAAATAAACTAATAATAACACTACTATTCTAATCGACAAGTATTTATAAAAGTGATTCTTGATAATTTGTTTAATTCAAACTATCAAGAATCCTTGCTACTTCCGTTACAGGTAAGTATATTGCAAGGATAAACTAACAAAACTTGAACTAAATAAGATTTTAAACACAAATGTATGGCAGCAACCATTAACACAGTTGATTCTGAGCAGGCTTTAAATGAGCACTTAGCAGAGAACAATGTAGAACAAACCAAACTATTTAAACATCCCGCAGGGCTCTTCGTTCTTTTCATGACCGAAATGTGGGAACGTTTTAGTTATTACGGAATGCGTTCCCTATTAACTTTATTCCTGATCAGCGAACTTTCTAAAGGAGGCTGGCAGTGGGACAGAAAAGACGCCTTAGATCTATATGCCTGGTACACAGGTTTGGTTTATCTTACACCAATTATAGGTGGTTATATCGCTGATAGAATTACCGGATATAGAAAAGCAATTATCATTGGTGGTTTAATTATGACGTTGGGTCACGCAGCTATGGCTTTAGAAGGCTTTAACCCTAACTTTTTCTATGCCGGTTTATTCTTTATGATAGCAGGTAACGGTTTATTCAAACCAAATATCTCATCAATGGTGGGTCAACTATACCCTGCAATCAGTGATAAAAAAGATTCTGCTTATGCTATTTTCTACATGGGTATTAACTCAGGCGCATTCTTAGGTATGTTAATGTGTGGTTATATCGGTGAAAAAGTAGGCTGGCACTGGGGATTCGGATTAGCAGGTATTTTCATGCTCTTCGGATCGTTACAATTCTATTTTGCTCAAAATATTTTTGGTAAACTAGGTTTCAAAACAACTAAAAATGAGGTAGTTGTAACCCAAGAGGAAGCAAATTCTACAGAAAAAGTACAAGATAAAAAAGTTGTTCAACAACGTCTTTGGGTTATTGGTGTTTTCTCTGTATTAACTATTTTCTTCTGGATGGTTTTTGAACAGGCGGGCGGGTCTATGACCATCTTTGCTAAAGATTATACTTTAAGAAACTTAACAGGAACTACAGCCGTAACCTTTAAGTGGGTAGATGCTGCATTGACCATCTTCCCGTTAGTGGCAGTTTCTGTCGTTTTATTTGCATTGGGTAAAAAAATATTTAAAATTTATCCAGTAGCCATTATCTTAACAACTCTTAGTATTTTAATCATCTGGGGATTGGCTATCTGGAAAGTAAATAAAGAATTTACTGCTGTTGGCACTGAAGTTCCAGCCTCTTGGTTTGGTATTTTAAACTCTTTCTTTATTGTATCATTAGCTCCTTTTGCTTCAAAAATTTGGGAAACTAGATTCAATCCAAGTGGCCCGGTTAAATTTGGAATGGGCTTAATATTTGTAGGTCTTGGTTTTGCAGGCTTAGCTTATGGAGGTAGAGATATTGCTCCGGGCGCGTTAGTAGCTCAAGTAAGTATGTTTTGGCTAATCTTAGCTTATTTCTTACATACAATAGGTGAATTGTGTATTTCTCCTGTCGGACTTTCTTACGTTAGTAAATTAGCTCCGGCTAAATTAGTTGGATTAATGTTCGGTGTTTGGTTTACATGTTCGGCTATTGGTAACTGGTTAGCGGGAAAAACAGGCGGTTTAATTGATCAAATATCTAATGAATACTCCATTTCCGTATTCTTCTTAGTATTTACAATTCTTCCAATTATTGTGGGCTTATTTGCTTTTGCAATTTCTCCGATATTGCGTAAATGGATGCATGGTGTTCACTAATATTTAATTTTAATTTTTTAACATAAATCCCTCCGTGTCTGATAGCTTAGTCATTATTCCAACTTATAACGAGAAGGAAAATATTGAAAAAATAATTAGAAAGGTTTTATCATTACATCAGCCTTTCGATATACTCATTATTGATGATGGCTCGCCGGATGGCACAGGTACAATTGTTAAAAATTTACAACTTCTTTTTCCAGAACGCTTATTCTTAGAAGAGCGTTCTGGAAAATTAGGTTTAGGTACCGCCTATATTCATGGTTTTGAATGGGCCCTTAAAAAATCGTACGAATACATCTTTGAGATGGATGCCGATTTCTCTCATAATCCAAAAGATTTAATAAGATTAAGAACGGCCTGCCTTCCAAGTCATACGGCAACAAATCATGAATCTGTTACCGAAGAAATAGATTTAGAACACGAGCTCTCTTCTCACATCTTTCCGGTTCAAAAAGACAATGCCGATGTAGCTATAGGATCCAGATATGCCACAGGTGTGAACGTTGTAAACTGGCCTATGGGCAGAGTTCTAATGTCTTACTTTGCTTCTGTATATGTTCGTATTATAACTGGAATACATATTAAAGACGCAACTGCGGGATTTAAATGTTACAGAAGAAGTGTTTTAGAAAAAATACCTTTCGAAAAAATAAAATTTGTAGGCTATGCCTTTCAAATTGAAATGAAATTTACTGCTATTAAATATGGTTTTAAGGTAACTGAGGTTCCTATAATATTTACTGACAGAACAGAAGGCACGTCAAAAATGAGTACCCGTATTTTTAGAGAAGCATTTTTTGGAGTTATTCAAATGAAACTAAATAGTCTTTTTAGAAAGTATAATTAATTTCTACTGTTTTTTCTATTCTCTCTAATCATTTTTCCATAATCCCAGTTTTTATCCATCGCATCTACAATCATTGCTATGCGTTTAAACCGAGTTTCACTTGTTTTGGCGTCAATCACATATCTTATGTGATATAATTGATGTGAGGGCGCTAATTTTTCGAAATTAGCCATTAAATGTGGTTCATCATTTAAACAAACCGCCAACTCTTCCGGAATCTCTACTTTATAATCTACATGTTCTTCAAAACGCAACCGGACAATATCCCCTACTCCTTTTTTTAAATCTTTTCTGATAGAAGCTTTTAAAGCCAAAATAAAATCACCATTACCCATCGGCATTGCCGCCAAACCGGATATGGCTAAGGCATCAATAAAACCTCTGATTCTAAAACTTTTTTTGTTATTAGGCTTAATTTGAAGAGCTATATCATTGGATATAAAAATATACTGCCATCCCGTTTTCTCCCCTTTTTCTTCAAATTGCTCTATTTCTGCTTCAAACTCAATCATACTCTAAATATAAATTTTTATAAACACATATTATCATCGGTTGTTAGATTAATATGAAAACAGAACCTTCAAAACCTATCAGGCCACGTCAAAAACAGCAAAAGCAACCTGGTGTGGAAACTGCTATGATGCCAACACCACATTTTATGCCCAAATTACCCGGCTTAAAATTAGCGGGTAAGGTTGCTTTAATTACGGGTGGCGATAGTGGAATAGGCAAAGCTGTAGCCATAGCATTTGCCCAACAAGGTGCAAAAGTTATGATTAGTTATTTGAACGAAAAAAAAGACGCTAAAGAAACCCTATCCATCATAGAAGAACAAGGTGGCGTAGCAGGTCTTATTGCTGGCGATATTGGCAATGAAAAACATTGTCAAAAATTGGTAGACGACACCATAAAATCGTTCGGAAGTCTGGATATATTAGTAAATAATGCTGCCGTACAATATCCTCAAAAAAGCATTACAGATATTTCTGAAAGTCAGCTGGAAAAAACATTCAGAACCAATATATACGCACACTTTTTTCTTACCAAAGCAGCCATAAAAAAGATGAAAGCAGGCACCAACATTATTTGCACAACTTCTGTAACCGCTTATCGTGGAAGTGCAGAATTAATAGATTATGCTGCTACTAAAGGTGCAATCGTTGCATTTATAAGATCTCTGGCCAGTTCATTAGCCGAAAAAAACATTAGAGTGAATGGTGTTGCACCCGGCCCTATCTGGACCCCATTAATTCCTGCAAGCTTTGACGCACAACATGTTGCCGAATTCGGATCGGATGTACCTATGAAACGTGCCGGGCAACCGAATGAAGTAGCCCCAGCTTATGTATTTTTAGCTTCTGATGATGCTAGTTATATTACAGGTCAGATTATACACATAAACGGGGGTGAAATTGTAAATGCTTAAGTCTTATAAATGTCCTTTTTAGCTTATGTAGAACAATGATATGTTTTATATGTGAAGGCGCGAATAGACAAGCGTTAAGATTGCTTCTTAGACCTCTTCGCAATGACGATAGTAGGTAAACATATGCAGTTTGTTGACTCACTTTTCGACTTTCCCCTTTATCCACTTGGCTTTATGGCACTTAAGAGTATAGTCATTGCGAGGCACGAAGCAATCTTAAGAATGTAAGAATGAGGCAGTATAATACCTTTTTTCCTTTCCCTTTTAGCTTTGTTCTTTCAGCTTTCTCAATACCTCGTCTTCTTAAAATTAAATAGCCCCGATATTCTGCTAATTTCCTCTACTCCCATCCCGAATAAAGCAAAATCATATTTAACCGGATCATCTGCATCAAATAATCTTAAATTTTGGGTTAGCTCTTCGGCAGTTTTCCAATCTCGTTGTTTGCGAGTAATTAAACCAAGTGCATGGCCTAATCTTTCTACATGTACATCGCATGGACAAACCAGCATAGAAGGCTTCAACTGATTCCAAATTCCAAAGTCAACACCTTTATCATCCTTCCTTACCATCCATCTTAAAAACATATTTAAACGTTTACAGGTAGATTTTTGCATGGGCGATGATATATGCTTACGTGTACGCCACGGAAAATCTTCCAAAGAAAAAAAATAAGATTTAAAATAGTTTAAAGACATTTCTATCGAAAATTGTAATTCCCCTAGAGCGCACGGAGCAGAATTGAGCTCATTATTAGAGACGAAAGCTGTTGAATAATCTAAGTTATACTCGTATGAAGGAGGTATAAAGGCCGTTTCCAGAGAACTTGAAGATTGATAGTGATGTTTTAAAAAACTCACAAAATACAACAAATCGGTATCGTTAAAAGTTCGATGTTTAAATCCAAGTAGTGTTTTTAAATCCTCATCACCATGGTTTAAAACGAAATCATGAGGTGCTTTATCCATCCTTCCCATCAGTTCATTCATTTTATTGATAATGGTTTTGCGCTGGCCCCAAGCAAGAATAGCCGCAAAAAATGCAGCTATCTCTATATCTTGTTTTTTATGAAATTGATGTGGAATACAGATCGGATCGTTTTCAATAAAAGCAGCCTGATTGTAAATCGCTACTTTCATATTTAAAAAATCTCGCAAGGCGATAAATTCTCCCTGAGAAAGTTTAGAAACATCCTTTCCTTGCATCCTTAATCGGCCAATGCCTGCTCTAGATCTGCTATTAAATCGTCGATATCTTCTACACCCACGCTTAAACGTAATAAGTTATCTGTAACACCCACTTTTTCTCTTGCCTCTTTCGGAATAGAGCCATGTGTCATAGTAGTTGGATGGTTAATTAAAGATTCTACACCGCCCAACGATTCGGCTAAAGTAAATACTTTAAATTTAGATGCAATTTTAAAGGTTTCTTCTAAACCAGCATTTTTTAAGGTAATAGAAACCATACCACCAAAATCACGCATTTGTTTTTTAGCGATTAAATGATTTGGATGTGATTCAAAACCTGGCCAATAAATATGTTCTACTTTTGGATGATTTTTTAAGAAATGAGCAACTTTAGCGCCATTCTCACAATGAGCTTTCATTCTCAAATGAAGTGTTTTAATACCTCTAAGCACTAAAAATGCATCCTGAGGACCAGGTGTGGCACCACATGCATTGTAAACAAACCATAACGATTTATATAATTCTTCGTCGTTCACACACAAAGCACCCATTACCACATCACTATGTCCGGCAATATATTTAGTAACCGAGTGCATCACAATATCAGCACCTAAATCCAACGGATTTTGAAGATAAGGTGACGCAAAAGTATTGTCTACACACAACATCAATCCTTTGGCCTTGGTAATAGTTGCAATTCCTTCAATATCTACAATACGCATAGTAGGATTTGTAGGCGTTTCTATCCAAACCAACTTGGTTTTTTCATTAATTGCCGCTTCAATATTTTCTGGCTTATCTAAATCCAAAAAATGGAATTTAACACCATATTTTTCGTATATTTTGGTGAAAATACGATACGAACCTCCGTATAAATCGTTTCCGGTAATTACTTCGTCGCCCGGACTTAACAATCTTAATACAGCATCTGTTGCACCCATTCCACTACTAAATACTAATCCATGTTTTGCATTTTCCAAAGCGGCAATACAATCTTCCAAAGCCTTTCTAGTTGGATTTGTTCCACGCGAATACTCAAACCCTTTGTGCTCGCCTGGCGAACGTTGCCAATAAGTAGAAGTTTGGTATATAGGCGTCATTACCGCTCCCGTTGTTGGATCAGGCTCCTGACCCGCATGAATAGCTTTAGTTGCAAATTTCATTTCAATATTTTTTAATAATTATTAAATAAAGATCTATAACAAAATGTTTTACTATAGATTATTATTTGCCTGTATTTCTGATTTAAATAAATAGCCCAAGCGTTTTCCGGTTGGATAACCGCTGGCAGCCAATATGGTTTGCTTTTGATATAAAGTAATGTCTTTTACTGAATCGTAAGCTGGTAATTGTAAATCGGTTTCCATGCAATTCAGAATCGCCAACTCTAATATTTCTGTTAAAACTTCTTCATCTATTTCCTTCTCACTAAAAGCTTCATACAAAAAGCCCAGCTGTCCCTCACCCTCAATAATAAATCGTTTTTCTTTGTTGATCAAAATGCGGGCTACCAAAGTTCCTTCATCAGCCAAGCGATTATATTTAATAGAGTCTGCTAAGAAATTATGTATATAAATTACACCGCAATAACTTAAGCAAGGATCTGATTTTACATAGCTAGACGAATAAATACGATGTCCTTCTTCGAAATTAAAAACATTACTATGCATAGACAACAACAACATATCGCCCGAAAATTTAAGTTCTGCCTCAAACTGATGCGTATCTTTATAGGCTACTTCAACAGAAGGATCGCTTAAAGAGTAATCCTGGTGTAATCTGGAAGCCAGTTTAGAAAGCACTTTCTTAGTTATTGCAAAAACATCGACTGTATTTCTATAAATCTTCTGTTTTAAGGAAGCTCTATTTTCTAACTTTTGAAGTATTAACTGATAATTTGTTGTCGCTTTTTCCATTAATTTTATGTTGGATCTAATCGTTTCATGACCATGATTAGTTATGGTTAACTAATTGGTCATTAATATGCTCTTGCAAAGTAAACACGTTGTTTTGAAGGCTTTCCTGTCAAGACACAATTTCCTTCTTCTAACTTATTGTTTAAAGGTATACAACGAATGGTTGCTTTGGTTTGCTCTTTAATTTTCTGTTCGGTTTCTGGAGTGCCGTCCCAATGAGCCGAAACAAAACCACCTTTATTATCTAGTAGATCTACAAATTCTTCCAAAGAATTCGCTTCAGTTATATGAGCATCTCTATAATTTAAAGCTTTGTTATAAATAGATTGCTGAATTTCTTCTAATAAATTCGGGATATAGTCTTCCAAACCAGCCTGAGGTAAAGTGATTTTTTCTCTTGTGTCTCTTCTGGCCAACTCTACTGTTCCATTTTCCATATCACGTGCACCAATCGCTAAACGTACAGGAACACCTTTCAATTCATATTCCGCAAATTTAAAGCCCGGACGTTGCGAATCCCGGTCATCAAATTTAACACGAACTCCTTGAGCTTTTAACTTGACAAAAAGTTCATCTACAAATTCAGTAATTTTTGAAAGTTCTTCATCGGTCTTATAAATTGGCACAATAACCACCTGAATAGGTGCCAATCTCGGCGGTAAAACCAAGCCCAAATCATCGCTATGCGCCATAATTAAAGCTCCTATTAAGCGTGTAGATACCCCCCAAGATGTTGCCCAAACATGTTCTTGCTTACCTTCTTTACTCGTAAACTTTACATCAAATGCTTTCGCAAAATTTTGACCTAAAAAGTGTGAAGTTCCTGCCTGTAAAGCTTTTCCATCTTGCATTAAAGCTTCGATGCAATAAGTTTCTATTGCTCCGGCAAATCGCTCGTTGGGCGATTTAACACCTTTTACCACAGGTAAAGCCATCCAGTTTTCAACAAAATCAGCATATACACCCAACATTCTTTCCGTTTCCTCTACCGCCTCCTGCGAAGTTGCATGCGCTGTATGCCCTTCCTGCCACAAAAACTCGGCAGTACGTAAAAACAACCTTGTACGCATTTCCCAACGTACCACATTTGCCCATTGATTTACCAATATAGGCAAATCTCTATATGACTGAATCCATCCTTTATACGTATTCCATATAATGGTTTCTGAGGTAGGACGAACAATTAATTCTTCTTCTAATTTGGCATCTTCATCAACAACAATATTCCCATTACCATCATTTTTTAATCTGTAATGCGTTACAACGGCACATTCAGTAGCAAATCCTTCTACGTGTGATGCCTCTTTAGAAAAGAAAGATTTAGGAATAAATAAAGGGAAATACGCATTAGAATGCCCTGTATCTTTAAACTTTTGATCTAATACCGCCTGCATTTTCTCCCATAAAGAATATCCATATGGCTTAATTACCATACACCCGCGTACTGAAGAATGTTCTGCTAAATCTGCTTTTATAACAATGTCGTTATACCATTGTGAATAATCATCTTGTTGGCTCGTTATCCCCTTGCTCATATATAATTGGAACGTTAATTGTGTTAAATTATTTGTAAAATAGACTACAAATCTATAAATTTAATGCTAGATAATTATTGACACACAATAAAACACATCATATGAAACCTTATCTTTTACTTAAATCCGCATTGGCGATCATGATTCTGGTCATTTCGTCGTGCTCGTTGCCCAAAATGGCGCAACAGTCGTCTGATCAAGATGACGTTTACATTACGAGAGTTGAAACGAAACCGTACGTTGAACCTCTTCAAGCCCCTCAACAGCATACTTATACTGAATACAATGAGGTAAACGATGATTACTATGGAGTAAGCGACCCATATTATGGGATGGATTATGCCAGTAGAATAAATAATTTTTACGGGTATGGACTTTACAGACCTTATTACAATAATGATTTTTACGGTCCTTTTTCAAACCACTTAATGCCGTGGTATAACCCATTTTCATTTAACCTTTATTACGGTAATTCTTTTGGCTTTTACGATCCTTGGATGAACCCTTATAGATTTGGTTATTTCAGCAGATTTAACGCCTTCTATGGCTTTGGCTATCCTTATTACATAGGGGGTGGTTTTTACGGAGGCGGCTATTACGGTGGTGGTATGATAGGTGGCGGGGGCAGACCGGCTGTAAATCCAAATTATGGTCCCAGACCAATCAGAGGTGGCGACAATATGGGTATCAGACCTCTCGGAAGCAGCAATGCGAACCGTCCGGGTAACTATTCTCAAGGAAGACCTACCAACGCAAATCAACAAGGACGTCCAACATCGACCACTCCAGGCAGAGGTAGCAATGCGAATCCTAATTCAAACGCAAGACCTACCAATTCTACTGCGAGACCTGCCAGAGAAAATTCTGCTCCGGCTCAAAGACCGCAAGTACAACAACGCCCAAGTTCCCCTCCTCCATCTAATTCGGGGGGAAGCAGAACGCAAAGTGGCGGTGGCGGCGGAAGCAGCAGTTCAGGAAGACCAACTAGAGGAGGAAATTAATCAAATTAACGATGTTAAAAAAGTCATTACTTACCTTAATAGTAGCTACAGTAGCTATTACAGGGACAACATATGCGCAATATGCAGGAGACGTATTACGCTTTTCTGAGTCAAACTACGCTTCCAGTGCCCGTTTTAAAGCAATGGGCGGCGCACAAATTGGTGTAGGGGGAGATTTAAGCTCTCTAGGTGGAAATCCGGCAGGATTAGGTTTATTTACCAAATCTGAATTTAACTTTTCACCAGAATTTAGCAGCATATCTACCGGAACAAGATATTTTAATCAAGGTTACACAACCGATAAAGTGGTACCTTTTGTAGGTCAAATTGGAGCAGCATTTTACTTACCTGCGTACAATTACAGAGGCAATCAAAACAATTCTAAAGGAGCATTAAGCTTTGTTTTGGGCTTGGGTTATAACAGAGTGGCCGACTATAACAATGAATTTACGTATGGAGGAGTGAATTCTCAAAATTCATTTGCCGATTATTTCGCCGAAATTGGTGGCGCCACCAGTCCAGGTAATTTAAATTCAAATAGTTTAGAAAAATGGGCTTACGACAACTATTTAATCAGCTATGACAACTCTGGATACTATTATCCGGAGACCTATGTAAACAACAACCAGAAAAGTACCGAACTTAGAAAAGGAAGCAGCTCTGAGTTTAACGTTTCTGGAGCTGTAAATATCTCTAATGAATTATATGTAGGCGTAGCCTTAAACTTTATTAACCTTAATTACACCCGAGATGCTCAGTTTAATGAAAATGGAATTGCTAGAGGATTAAATATTAATGGAGTGCCAACCGGAGTGAACACACCTTATGACTTTACTTATGGACAACATCAGGTTACTACAGGTGAAGGTGTGAATGGTCGGTTAGGTGTTATCTTCAGACCTGTTCCGCAATTCAGAATTGGTGCAACTTTGCAAACGCCAACCTGGTTAGAAGTAAAAGATGTTTATACAGAGAACTTAGACAACCGAAAAACTGCAAATGGCACGAATAATTCTAACACATACGATTATACTTATAACATTAAAACACCTTTAAAAGGTTCTTTTGGAGCTAGCTATGTGGTAGCGAATACAGCCTTATTAACTGCCGACTTAGATTATATAGATTATGCTTCAGCAAGAATTTCTGATCCGTATACTTATGAAACGCAATTGGTTAATGACAACAATACAGCTATCAGAAACCGCTATCAAGAAGCCATTAACTACAGATTAGGTGCAGAAATTAAAATAAGCAATATTAGCATCAGAGGCGGTTATGCATACAATGGCAGCCCTTATAAAGATAACGAGCAGCTTTACTCCCAAGTTTATACAGGTGGTTTAGGTTTTAGAGTGCAAAAATATTCTGTAGATCTTGCTTACCAACGTTTAGACCAGAAATCAAGCTTCAGTCCTTACAATTTAGATTACGGCGTTACACCTTCAACAGAAGTAAACATGCTTAAAAACAACGTGATGCTAACTATAGGTGCTAGATTTTAGATAATACCATATAGCGAAGCCCCTTTACGACCAAGTTCATCAATCCTTTTTTCTACCAAAGGATCCTTAATTAACTCTGGTGCGTGATGGGGCTTTTTTCTTGCATCAATAATTAACGGCCCGGTACAACCCCAATGTTTGTTTTTATTGAATGCTCCGATCCCATGTACATCAGCCGCAGGATTGCTTCTCGTAAAAGTAACCCATAAAAAGTTATTTAAAGTTGCACCTACAAATCCGGGATCATCACATAAAACAATCAATCTTAATCCATTAACCGGTTGTTCCAGTAAAGATTTCTCTAAACCCGCCACATCCAAAGCAGTTTCTTTTTCATCTTTAAACGGTCTCCCTTTAACAGCAATAACGCCTGGAAGTACAAATTTTGATTCAAAACCTTTAATGTCTACACCTCCTCTCAGTAACTCATATTTAGCCGCGCCCACGGCCGCAATAACAATTTTAGAACCCGAATTAATGCCGTCACCAGAATAATCTAAAGTATCGATAGTCGTATTGGTATGAAAATGCAGATCGTTCGTAAAATCTACGCGCTCTAACATATGAACTAGGAAACTGGCCTGATCAGTGGTTTTCAAATCTTTATTGTCTTCCTGAGCAGCAATAAAAAGATATTTAGCCAAACTAAGCTGGTTGGTTCCCAATATACGATTGGCTATCGTGAGCAGTTCTTGCGGCTTTTGAATAGCCAAATAAGGGGTATATCTTTCGCTACCTATTGCAAATAACAAAGGGTGTACGCCAGCTGCATCTACCGCATTTAACTCCTTTAATCCGGGAACTTCTAAAGGTAATGCAGAACCTGATATTTCATGAATTAATGCACCAAAACTGGTATCTTCTTGTGG
Source organism: uncultured Pedobacter sp. (assembly GCA_964583395.1). Classification (GTDB taxonomy): domain Bacteria; phylum Bacteroidota; class Bacteroidia; order Sphingobacteriales; family Sphingobacteriaceae; genus Pedobacter. Next base: position 18,372 of record CAZOVM010000015.1, read on the forward strand.
TGGTCTGCCCACAACCGTAAACGACCATATTGCATTTTTCTTATGATAAACATTGTGCACCTTAAGTACTGGAAAAGGGTGTATTAAACTATAATAGCCTAGATGATCACCAAAAGGGCCCTCCGGTTTATTGGTTTCCGGATAAACTTCGCCCGTTATTACAAAATCAGCATCTGCTGATATGCAAAAACCTTCATCGTCATAAAAATATCTAAACCTCCTACCACTTAAAGCCCCCGCAAAAGTTAATTCAGATAAGCCCTCCGGAAGCGGCATAACCGCAGCTAATGGATGTGCAGGCGGTCCGCCAACAAAAATACTTACTTTTAGAGGTTGCCCAATAGCCTGCGCTTTAGCTTGATGAATACCTATTCCACGATGTATTTGATAATGTAATCCAATCTCCTTATTGGGAATATAGTCATTGCCACCCAACTGTATCCTATACATTCCCAAATTAGAATTCATAACGCCATTTTTTGACTGATCTTCTGTGTAAACCTGGGGCATAGTTATAAAAGCGCCACCATCATCTGCCCAGTTTACAATTTGAGGAAGTTCCTGAATAGTTGTCTTTAAAAAATCGTTCTTAAAAACTTTTTGTTGTAATGGCAATGCAGTAAGCGCACCTAAAGCAGCTTTACTTGCTTTAAATGGATTTTTCAAGGCTTTCATCGGGTCATTTCTCAATTGAACCAACTGCTCTACCGTATTTAAAGTATCTCTAAAAATAAATTTAGAGCGTTCTAAAGTTCCAAATAAATTGGAAACTGCCGGGAATTTAGACCCTTTAACATTCTCAAAATACAATGCAGGTCCATTTTTATCATATACCCGCATATGTATAGCCGCCATCTCTAAATAAGGATCCACTTCTTCCTTTATACGAATCAAATGCTTGTTTGCCTCTAGATCCCGCACACAAGCTTCTAAACTTTTATATCCCATTGGGATAAAGATATTAACTAATTTTCGATAATATAGTTATCTTAAAATCAGATTTTTTTATGGAAATTAAAGCCCAATACAATACACACAGACATAGACCGTTTACTTTGAATACCCCTCGATAAAAATTATTATCGTAAATTTGCACACAATTAACCCTACTTAGCTAAAAATGCAAAAATTATTCAGCTATACATGCGCAGCTATTCTCCTTACTATTAGCACAGTACACGCTAATAGCCGGGTCGACTCTATAGGCGTAGAGAATTTGAATGGTAAGAAGGTTGTACTACATAAAATAGATCCCAGCGAAACTTATTATGCTTTAGGGCGTAAATACAACGTAGCTCCAAAAGATATTATCAGCTTTAATAATAATAAAACTTTAGTTCCCGGAATTATCATAAAAGTTCCTACTCAATTGCCATTTACTGCTACAACTATAGCCAACACACCTATTAATACACCTAATGCCGGTAGCAAAACACATACTGTAAAAGCAAAAGATAATTTAAGTCAAATTGCCACTACATATGGAACCACAGTTGCTCTTTTAAAAGAAGCCAACAACCTAACAAACAATAATTTGTCTATTGGACAAAAATTAATTATTCCGGGCACTACAACTACTAATAGCAACCCAACCACTGTTCCAACAGTTACTACAAGCCAATCTACTCAAAACAGCAACTTAACAGAACAATATATAGAGTATGTTGTAAAGCCCAGAGAATTTTTAAATAAAATTGCTGAAGATCATAATACGACCGTAGATGCGATTAAAAAGGCTAACAATTTAACATCTAATAATTTAAGTATTGGCCAGACACTAAAAATCCCTTTAGCTGCCGGCCAAACTGCCGCAGCACCTGCTAGCACACCTGTTGTAGCTAACAATACAGCTTATACGCCTCCTGCACAAAATCAAAGCTCATCAAATGCGAATAACAGTGCAAATACACACACAGTTATTGCTGGCGAAACCATATTTAGTATTGCTCAACGTTATTCATTAACTGCTTATCAGCTTAGAGAAGCTAATTCTTTAACGGATAACACCATTCAAGTGGGTCAAAAATTAAAAGTTCCGGGATCTACTATGCAGGCATCGCAAATGTCGGTTCCTGAAGCTGCAAGAACCAACAATATAACTTTTCCTGATACAGTAGAAACAATTACCGACCCAACTTTACGTAGAGCTCCCACAGTTTATGGTTTAAATCAGGTAGAAGAAAAAGGTACGGCAGTATGGATTGATGATCCTGATTTAGACTCCACAAAAATGTTGGTTTTACATAGAACCTTACCTGTAGGATCGGTTATAATGGTAAAGAACCCTATGGTAAATATTTCTACTTTTGCAAAAGTTGTAGGGAAATTTACTGAAAATGAAACCACCAAAGATGTAATTATTGTAGTTACTAAAGCGGTGGCCGATAAATTAGGCGTATTAGATAAAAGATTTTTCTGCAACTTAACCTACGCAGTACAAGAGAATGACAAATAAAAAACCGCATATAATTGGTATAGCCGGAGGGAGTGGCTCTGGTAAAACTTTCTTCTTAAATTGTTTTTTACATCATTTTAAACAAAATGAAGTGACCCTTTTATCGCAGGACGATTATTATATCCCCGCTGGTGAAATGACCCAAGAAGAGAACAAGCTTTACAACTTTGATTTACCAACTACAATAGACGATGTACAATTCTTAATAGATATTAAGAAATTAATACATGGAGAAGCGGTTTATAAAAAAGAATATAATTTTAACAATCCTATCGCAGTAAATAAAATTCTGGAAATTAACCCGGCACCTATCATTATTGTAGAAGGTTTATTTATCCTTCATTTTAAAGAAATCAGTGCTCTTTTAGATCATACTATTTTTATAGAGGCTGATGAAGACATCTCTCTTCAGCGCCGTATACAAAGAGATGGTATGGAAAGAGGTTATCCTGAAGATGATGTGCTTTACAAATGGCATAACCATGTTGTACCGGCTTATAAAGAATATTTATTACCGTTCAGAGAATCTTGTAATCGTGTTATTATCAATAATTCTAATGACCCCGAAGATATCATCAGAATTACCGATGAAATCTCCGGAGAACTAAAGAAAATATATTTTGGAGAAACGGCTAATCAATAGCCATTTCAGGAACAAAATCTGGAACAAATAATTTACCGGCTGTAGATTGCTGAATATACTCAACCGAAACACCTGGAGCGCGCTCTAATAATTGAAAACCTCCGGTTGGAAGAATATCTAAAACAGCCAATTCAGTAACCACCTTTTTAATACAGTTTACACCCGTAAGTGGCAAGGTACAGGCAGGCAACAATTTACTTTCGCCAGCTTTATTTACATGCTGCATAGCAACAATAATATTTTTAGCAGAAGCTACCAAATCCATAGCTCCACCCATTCCCTTAACCATTTTACCTGGAATTTTCCAATTGGCAATATCTCCGTTTTCAGAAACTTCCATAGCACCCAAAATGGTTAAATCAATTTTTTGGGCTCTAATCATTCCAAAGCTCATTGCCGAATCAAAAATAGACGAGCCCGGCAAAGTGGTTATCGTTTGTTTTCCTGCATTAATTAAATCAGGATCCTCTTCCCCATCAAAAGGAAAAGGTCCCATTCCTAATAAGCCGTTCTCTGACTGTAATACTACTTCTATATTTTCAGGAATATAATTCGCAACTAATGTAGGAATACCGATTCCTAAATTAACATAATAACCATTCTGAATTTCTTTGGCTATACGCTTTGCAATTCCATTCTTATCTAACATATTTCTTTTATTAAACGATTAATTTTTAGACCTAACTGTACGTTGTTCGATACGTTTTTCATAATCTTTACCTTGAAAAATTCTATGAACATAAACGCCCGGAGTATGAATATGATCTGGGTCTAACTCACCCGGCTGTACCAGCTCTTCTACTTCTGCTATGGTAATTTTTCCGGCCATTGCCATGATAGGATTAAAATTTCTACTGGTAGATCTGAAGACCAAATTACCTGCCGTATCTCCTTTCCAAGCTTTTACAATTGCAAAATCTGCTTCAAAAGCATACTCCATTAGGTAGTCTTTTCCATTAAAATTGCGCACTTCTTTACCTTCTGCTACTTCCGTACCTACGCCAGCAGGTGTAAAAATTGCAGGCATTCCGTACCCAGCTGCCAGGCAACGTGTAGCTAACGTTCCCTGAGGTATTAAATCTACCTCCAGTTCGCCGCTCAACAATTGTCTTTCAAATTCCGCATTTTCACCTACATAACTTGAGATCATTTTCTTAACCTGCTTGGTTTGAAGCATTAATCCGATACCAAAATCGTCGACCCCAGCATTGTTAGCTATACACGTTAAATTTTTTGTCCCTTGTTTTACAAGAGCTGAAATACAGTTTTCCGGAATTCCACATAACCCGAATCCGCCCAACATGAGCGTCATACCATCCTTTATATCTTTTATAGCGGCATCTGGACCTTCTACTACCTTATTGATCATATTAATAGTTTTTGGCTAAAATAAGCATTCGCCCACAAAGGGGCTAATAAAATAAATAAAACAAAAGTAACTTTTTAATAAGGTTCTATCAATCAACAAGATTGAATGGCAACCAGAAGCATTGCCAACGAAGACTGTTTAAATAAACACTATATTAAATATAACAATAATTTTATGAAAATCCAAATATTTCTTGCAATAACTCTCTATAAACACTGGATTTTTCGCCTAGAAATTGTAGCTTTGAGCAAATAATTAAGCATAATGAACATCCACGAATATCAGGGAAAGCAAATCCTAAAAAGCTTTGGTGTTAATATCCAAGAGGGTATAGTTGCAGAAACACCAGAACAGGCAGTTGAAGCAGCTAAAAAAATGAAAACTGACTATAATTCAGATTGGGTTGTAGTTAAAGCACAAATCCATGCAGGTGGTCGCGGAAAAGGTGGCGGTGTTAAGTTGGCTAAGAACCTAGAAGAAGTTCAGCAAAGAGCTACCGATATTATCGGCATGCAATTGGTTACGCCTCAAACCGGCCCAGAAGGTAAAAAAGTAAATAAAGTGCTTATAGCACAAGATGTATATTATCCAGGCGCATCAGAAACTAAAGAATTTTACATGAGTGTATTGCTTAACAGAAGCAATGGAACTAATATTATCATGTATAGTACTGAGGGCGGAATGGACATTGAAGAGGTTGCAGAAAAAACACCTCATTTAATATTTAAAGAAGAAATAGATCCTAAAGTAGGTTTACAAGGTTTTCAAGCAAGAAAAATCGCTTTTAATTTAGGTTTAAGCGGAAATGCATTTAAAGAAATGGTGAAGTTTGTAAATGCACTTTACAAGGCATACGACAGCACAGATTCGGCAATGTTTGAAATTAACCCAGTTTTAAAAACAAGCGACGATAAAATCATTGCTGTTGATGCTAAAGTTAATTTAGATGAAAATGCATTATTCAGACATCCTGATTATGCCGCAATGCGTGATAAATCTGAAGAAGATCCAACAGAAGTTGAAGCAAGTGACTCTAACCTTAACTATGTAAAATTAGATGGTAATGTAGGATGTATGGTTAATGGCGCTGGGCTTGCAATGGCAACCATGGACATCATTAAGTTAGCAGGTGGCGAACCAGCAAACTTCTTAGATGTAGGTGGTACTGCTAACGCACAAACAGTGAAAGCTGCTTTCAACATCATCCTTAAAGATCCAAATGTAAAAGCAATTTTAATTAATATTTTTGGTGGTATTGTTCGTTGTGATCGTGTAGCACAAGGTGTTATAGATGCTTACAAAGAAATAGGTAATGTACCTGTTCCAATCATCTGCCGCCTTCAAGGTACAAACGCAGAAGAAGCTAAAAAATTAATTGACGAATCTGGGTTACAGGTTTATTCAGCAATAGCTTTAAAAGACGCTGCAGACCTAGTTACAAAAGTTCTTGCTTAATTAAGCACAACTCAATATATTTGAAAACTCTTAGCCAAAAGCTAAGAGTTTTTTTTGGAAAATTTTTATTTCAAACTGTATATTTGATTATGGAGTTAAAGAATTTAAATGTCGACTTTTTTGAAGTTAAACGACTTCTTAAACTACACCGTTACGAAATACTCGACACCCCTCCTGAAAAAACATTTGAGCATATTGCCATACTAGCTGCAAAAATTTTTGATGCCCCCATGGCTCAAATTAATTTTGTAGACGATGATCGAGTATTTTTCAAATCTAATTTAACCCCAGTAAATATATCAGAAATTCCCCGGAGCAACAGCTTTTGCCAACACACTATTCAAAAAACTGAAGTTACGCTTTTCGAAGACACCTTAAATTATCCGGAATTAAGTAATATTACTTTTGTAAATATGGAAAATGGCGTTCGCTTTTACGCGGGTGCACCCTTAAAATCAAAAGAAGGATTACAAATCGGAACTGTATGTGTACTAGATTATAACCCTAAAAAAGTAACCGAAAATCAACTGGAGATGCTACAATCGCTCTCCGAGATAGTAATGGATCGTTTAGAACTAAGGCTTAATTCTAGAATTGTTATCAGAACTCAAACTGATAAAATGAACAGAATAGTGCACGATTTAAAAAATCCAAACACCACTATCAAATTATCAGCAGAACTTATTCAATTAAAAGCAAATGAAACAGAAACAGTAAAAACATTGGCTTCAAAAATAATAACCTCCAGTAGTTCTGCAATCAATCATATTAACAATTTGCTCGACACTTCCAGTATTGAAACCGGAAACTATTCAATAAAATTTGATCCTTGTAGCGTTAATGAAATTCTGGAAACGGTTAAGTGCAATTTAGAGCTAGTTGCCAATTCAAAAAATCAGGTTATTCACCTCAATTTAGAAGAAAGCCTCCTAATTAATGGTGACAAAATGAAACTAATAGAGCTTTTTGAAAACCTGATAAGCAACGCATTAAAATTTTCGCACCCTAATACATCGGTAGAAGTTGAAGGAACACTTTCTAACGATAAGGTACAAATTTCGGTCACTGATAGCGGTCTTGGCCTAGACGAGGCAGACAAAGCTAAATTATTCACCAAATTTGCTAAACTAAGCTCCACGCCTACCGGAAAAGAACATTCCAATGGTTTAGGTTTGTTTTTAGTAAAAACAATGGCCGAATTACATCATGGAAAAGTTTGGGCAACTAGCCCGGGAAAAAATAAAGGTTCAACCTTTTTCATAAGCTTACCAAGAGCTATCGCTGATTAAAACAAAAATCATTATTTTTGCAGTCTTTAAGACGAAAAATAATGATTAGCAGAGAAAAAATTAGCAGTTTATTAAAATCAACTACGTTTGATAGAGAAGTTACAGTAATGGGATGGGTTCGCACCTTTCGCAATAACCAATTTATAGCCCTTAATGATGGGTCTTGTATGGGTAATATTCAAATTGTTGTAGATTTCAATAATACTGACGATGCGCTGCTAAAAAGAATTACGACAGGCGCAGCAATTAAAGCTACAGGTAAATTAGTTGAAAGCTTGGGAAAAGGTCAATCGGTAGAAATTAAGGCGTCAGAAGTTGAGATATTGGGTGATAGTGACCCTGAAAAATTTCCTTTACAACCTAAAAAACACAGTCTGGAGTTTTTAAGAGAAAATGCTCACCTTCGTTTTAGAACCAACACTTTCAATGCGATCTTTAAATTAAGACATGCCTTGGCTTTTGCCATTCATCAATTCTTTAACGAGAAAGGGTTTGTATACATGCACACCCCTATTATTACCGCCAGTGATGCAGAAGGTGCCGGCGAAATGTTTAAAGTAACAACTCTGGATCTTGATAACCCACCAAGAGATGAGCAAGGAAAAGTAGATCATTCTGCAGATTTCTTTGGAAAAGCAACCAACTTAACCGTTTCTGGTCAGCTGGAAGGTGAATTAGCTGCTATGGCATTCGGCCAGATTTATACATTTGGACCTACTTTTAGAGCAGAAAACTCAAATACTACCCGCCACTTAGCAGAGTTCTGGATGATGGAACCGGAAATTGCATTTGCCGATTTAGAAGACAACATGAACTTAGCAGAAGATATGCTGAAATATGTTATTCAATATGCTTTAAATAACTGTACCGAAGAATTAGCTTTCTTAAATAACAGATTAGCTGAAGAAGATAAACAAAAGCCACAGCAAGAAAGAAATGAGCTAACGTTGTTAGAAAAATTAAATTTTTGCTTAACAAACGATTTTGTGCGCATTACTTATACAGAAGCTATTGATATTTTAAAGGCAAGCAAACCCAACCAGAAAAAACAATTTAAATATTTAATTGAAGGATGGGGTGCCGATTTACAAAGTGAACATGAGCGTTTCTTAGTAGAAAAACATTTCAAAAAACCGGTTATTTTAACGGATTATCCAAAAGATATTAAGTCGTTTTATATGCGCATGAACGACGATCAAAAAACAGTAGCTGCAATGGATATTCTATTTCCAGGAATCGGTGAAATTGTTGGTGGATCGCAACGTGAAGAGCGTTTAGACATTCTGAAGCAACGTATGGAAGAAATGCACGTACCACAAGAAGAATTATCTTGGTATTTAGATACACGTAGATTTGGTTCTGCCCCACATGCTGGTTTTGGATTGGGCTTTGAGCGTTTGGTATTGTTCGTAAGTGGAATGTCTAACATCAGAGATGTAATTGCATTTCCAAGATACCCTAAAAGCGCAGAATTTTAATTAGAATTTGTAATAACAAAAAAGGTGTAGTATTTGTACAATACTACACCTTTTTTTATGACATCCGTTTATTAGTTCTGACGTACCGTTCTATTGTGAGATGAAGCCATCTCATAGTCTATTTGAGATACTTTATAATCTGTTGGTGCAAAACTTGCCGATGTGCTTAATGCCATCCCCAATTCCATGTTACTAGGATAAGGTGTTTCCAATAAACTACCTTCAGGCAAATATGGGAACGACTCTATATAGCTCTGAACAACGTTCGGACTTACTCTTCTGTTAATATATGCTCTGGTTAATTGCGAAGGCTCTCTAAGCCCTGCAGCACCCAAGAGCTCCACTGCACTCGCTACCGTTAATTTATGATAATTATATACACGAACCGTCTTATCTTCAACAACCAGTCCTTTCATTAAACTTTCATCCTGAGTTGCAACACCCGTTGGACAAGTATTGCTATTACATTCTAATGCCTGAATGCATCCTAAAGCAAACATCATTCCTCTTGCCGAGTTACATAGATCTGCCCCTAAAGCAATGTTTTTTACTAAATCAAATCCTGAGGAAACTTTACCAGATGCAACAATGCGAATGTGTTTTTTAAGGCCAAAACCTGATAGCACGTCATAAACAAATGCCAGACCTTCACGAAGTGGCATACCTACCGAGTTCGAAAACTCCTGAGGAGAAGCCCCTGTTCCACCTTCGCCGCCATCTACCGTAATAAAATCTACATAAATACCCGTCTCTACCATCGCTTTGCAAATAGCAAAAAACTCACTTTTTCTACCAATACAAAGCTTAATACCTACTGGCTTACCGCCACTTAAGTCTCTTAATTTCTTTACAAAATGAAGCATTTCAATAGGAGTACTAAATGCTTTATGTGATGGTGGAGAAATTACATCAAACCCTTCTTTTACCAATCTTATTCGAGAAATTTCTGGTGTTACTTTTTTAGCGGGCAAAATACCCCCGTGACCAGGCTTTGCCCCTTGCGAAAGCTTAATCTCAATCATACGAATATTTATAGACTTGGATCTCTCTGCATAAGCGTCAAAATTAAAACTTCCATCATGGTTTCTGCAGCCAAAATAACCCGTACCTATTTGCCAGATTAAATCGCCACCTGGGCCAGCATGGTAATCACTAATTCCTCCTTCTCCCGTATTGTGTGCAAATCCGCCCATTTTAGCTCCGCCATTTAAAGATAGAATCGCGTTTTTACTTAACGAGCCAAAACTCATAGCCGAAATATTAAAAATACTTGCAGAATAAGGTTGCTTACAATCTGGTCCACCCACCATTACTCTAGGACTCGAGTTTAACTCATGATGACTAATGGCACTAATGCTATGACTTAACCATTCGTACCCATTTTCGTAAACATCAAATTGGGTACCGAACGGAATTGTATCGTTCTCTTTTTTAGCTCTCTGGTAAATTAAAGATCTGTTTAATCTGCTATAAGGTTTTCCATTTGTATCACTTTCAACAAAATATTGATAAACTTTAGGTCTTAAATCTTCCATGAAATAACGAAGACGACCAAATACAGGATAATTTCTTACGATACTGTGCTTTGGCTGATAAAGATCATAAATACCTAATATTAAAAAAGGTCCTATAAAAATAAACGCCCAATAAAAAGGTGGCCAGGCCAAACTAATCATTATGGTAGCTGTTACTAAAAATGCGGCAATTGCGATAAATGCTTTTCTCATATTACTGTTATTAGCAAATTTTACTCAAATATCTTAAATTACTTTAAACTAATGTACTTTTACGCATGCTAATTAAAATTTATCCTGAAAACCCGAACGAAAAACACATTCAGCAGGTTGTTGAAGTACTAAAAAAAGGTGGATTAATCATCTACCCCACCGATACTGTTTATGGATTAGGCTGCGACATTACCAATCCTAAAGCCATTGAAAAAATCTGTAGAATTAGAGGGATTAAACCTGAAAAGGCTAATTTTTCATTTGTTTGTTCCGATTTAAGGCATATCTCTGATTACATTAAACCTATTGACAATACTACCTTCAGAGTTATAAAAAAAGCACTGCCCGGCCCATTCACTTTTATTTTTAATGCGAACAACAACGTTCCTAAATTGATGAGCTCTAATAAGAAAACTGTGGGTATTCGTGTTCCCGACAATCAGATTGCGCAAGATATTGTAAAAGCTTTAGGAAACCCTATTGTGTCTGCATCTATCAAAGATGATGATGAATTAATTGAATATTCTACCGATCCGGAATTAATTCATGAAAAGTATGAAGATCTTGTAGATATGGTTATTGATGGCGGATATGGAGATAACGAAGCATCAACAGTTGTTGACTGCACATCCGGAGATTTCGAGATTATAAGAGAGGGAAAAGGAGATCTAAATTTATATCTATAAAAAAGGTGGTGTAAATTACACCACCTTTTTTTTGAAATTTATTATCGGCCTCTGCCATTCATTGGAATCTCTCGATCTATTTCCATAATATTTACAGATTGAGAGTAATCATCCAGTAGATAGTTATTAAAGTAATCTGCCAAACGCCAGAAATAGTATTCTGTCATATCACCAAATCCGTGGCGCTGACCAGGAACCAACATATAGTCAAATCGCTTATTGGCTTTTACCAACGCATGAGCTAGTCTTATAGATCCTGCCGGATTAACATTGTTATCGATATCGCCATGCATAATTAATAATCTACCTTTCAAGTTTTTCGCCAATTCAGGGTTTTTATCAATAGCGTACTTAAACGTAGTATCTCCTTTAGCGGTAATAACTTCTTTAACACCATGGTGCTTTTCACTCCACCAACGATTGTAAATAGCATTATCGTGATTACCCGCAGCAGATACCGCTACTTTAAAGAAATCAGGATAAACCAACATAGCAGCAGTAGACATAAAACCACCACCCGAGTGACCAGTAATACCAACTTTAGAAGCATCAATAAATGAGTGTCTGTCTGCCAATTGCTCAATAGCTGCTTTTTTATCTGCCAAACCATAATCACGTAAATTTCCATATCCATAAGTATGATACCATTTACTTCTTGCAGGATGTCCGCCTCTGTTACCCACTGTAATAACAATATAGCCAAATTGAGCCAATCTGTCCATTCTATCCATACTTCTGCCAAACGATTTATTTACGGCTTCTGTTTGCGGGCCAGGATAAACATACTCTATAATAGGGTATTTCTTATTAGGGTCGAAATCAAATGGTTTATACATTACTCCATACAAATCAGTAACGCCATTATCTGCCTTAACTTTAAACGGTTCCGGGAATTTATAACCTGTTTCCATTAATAAGCTTAAGTCAGCTACTTCCAAATCCATCACCTTATTTCCAAGGTTATCCATTAACACAGAAGCAGGAACCGTATTTACTCTCGAAAAATTATTCACAAAGAAACGGCCTTCATCATTCATATTTACCTGATGATCGAAATCTCCTTTGTTTAATAACTGTAAGCCCGATCCATCAAAATTTACTTTATATAAATGATAATAATAAGGATCTTCTTTAGCTTCTTTTCCATTAGCTGTAAAGTACAAAACGCGGTTTTTCTCATCCACATTTACAATAGATTCTACGTGATAAGGTCCCTGAGTAATCTGATTTTTCATTTTACCATTTCCATCAAATAGATAAAAATGTGCCCATCCGTCTCTCTCGCTCCAATGTATTAATTCTTTACCTCCGTTTATTAACGCTGGCCTGGTAATTTCTACATACGTATTAAATCTCTCTTCAATTATTGTAGTCACCTCTCCGGTATTGATATCTATTGTGCTAACATCAATACGTTTTAAATCTCTACTGGTTCTGTTAAAGTAAAATTTAGAATTATCGCCCAACCAAATAGCTGGTCTAAATTCGTTATCTCTATCTTTATTTAAAGATGGAGCACCCCAAACAGAAATTGTTTGATCTTTAAATGCGTTTGGTTTAAGCGTTTTAAAGGTCTTATTTGGAAAATTAAACAACACAAACTCAGTTATAGGCGCTTCAGCCTCTCCTGGCATATGATATTTATAAGTTTCTAAGGTTGGCCTTCCAGACGAAACGCTGTTAATAACCCAGAAATCTTTAACTTTTCTGCTATCCGTTCTACTTAAAATAAAGTGTTTAGAATCTGGAGACCAGTAAACAAAGGCTCCTCTTCTTTTTTTATTATTTTTTTCGTTTAATTCATTGTTCTCTCCATCACCATCACTACCATACGAATAAAACTTAACACCATCTTTAGTTAATTGATGCTCTACAATAGTGCTATCTTCCTCATTTTGAATAGCTTTTTTATAATTTTCTTTATCCATCCAATATAAATTGAAATTTTTACTGAAAATTATAGCAGAACTATCTGGTGCTACTGCGCCCCAATTAGGTTTTGCTTTAGGCTTTTTAAAATTCGGTATTTCAGTTAATCTCTCGGTCGCTAAATCAAGATTAAATGAGAAAACTTTCTTTTGCAGTGAATCTGCCGCTTTTAAATCTTTTCTATCAGGCTTTAACTCATCTACCGTACTGCGTACTTCAAAAGTGATAGACTTCTCATCTCTGGAGAATTTCAAATTTTCTATGGGCAAATGCTGTGCATCGAAAGGATCTTTGACTACTAAAGTAATACCAGCAGCAAGCTTATCCATATCAAACATCTTGCGTTTGGTTTTCGCAACCGGATCTACTATATACCATTGCTTACCATCCGATGTTTCGTATTGATACCAAAAACGGTTGCTTAATTTTAACCAATGTGGATCTACTGAAGTAGAAAAAATAAGTTTTCTTAACTTATCTGGAGAAAAGCGTGAAGCCAATTGATAATTTGCCTTCACCTTATTTGGCTGAGATTCGACCAACATAAAGTTGTTTGTTTGTGCAATTGCCAGATTACCAATCACAACAAACAAAAAAAGAGCGATTATTCTTTTCATGAAATTAATAAATAGTTTGTTTTAATTTCGCTAAAATATTGATAATCTTTAGAGTTTTACAACAAGTAACTAATAAATTATAGGATATTGCTAACATCTCTATTATTTTTCAACAGTTACTCTTTTTAAATAGATACTGCTTTCTTATATTTAGTTTTGTAATTCAATCTAATCACCCACTTATGAAATTAAAGCATTTACTGGTTTTAACACTTGGAACAATTACCCTAGCAAGTTTATCTAGCTGTACCAGCGAGTCTAAATCTGTAGAAACACAAGATTCTATCAATGTTTCTAAAAATGAACCTCAAGAAAATACAGTTCCTATAAATACAGATGAAATTAAATTAGCCGATGCTAAAACTATCCTGGAAAGAAAACAAGTCCCTATTCTATGTTACCATCAAATTAGAAATTGGACGGAAAAAGATGGAAAAGTAGGTAAAGATTATATCACGCCAATAGAAACGTTTAAATCCCATATCAAAATGTTAGCAGATAGTGGCTACAATACCATCTTACCAGATCAATTATACGCTTATTTAAATGAAGGCAAACCTTTACCTGAAAAACCTGTTATGATTACGTTTGATGATACAGGGAGAGATCAATATACGGTTGCCGCTCCAACATTAAAAAAATATGGTTTTAAAGCTGCCTATTTTATCATGACCGTTTCTATTGGTAAAAAAGGCTTAATAAGTTATATGACAAAAGAAGAGATTAAAGAATTATCTGATGATGGTAATGTTATAGGAAGTCATACCTACGACCATAAAAATGTTAAAAAATATGAGGCCGCCGACTGGATAGAGCAAATTGAAAAGCCTTCAAAAAAATTAGAAGAAATAACTGGCAAAAAAATAGAGCATTTTGCATATCCTTTTGGGTTATGGAATCCTGAAGCCATTCCCGAGCTTAAAAAAAGAGGTATGAAGTCGGCATTTATTTTAGCAGGCAAAAGAGATGAGCAAGATCCTTTATATACTATAAGAAGAATCATTGCAAGCGGCTACTGGGACGCAAAAACTTTACACAGAAGTATGGTAAACAGCTTTTAAATATGAAAAAATTAAGTATTCTATTTTTATGTATCACTTTTTTAGCCGTTAGTTGTAAACAAAATACATCTAATACTGAAGTGATAGCAGAACCGCTACAGGAAAATTTTTACAAAAGACTTGAAGGGACTATTGGTGGCGATAAAGTAACTATTAACCTCCAAAAACACGGTTCATATATAAATGGAAGCTTTTTTATTCAAGGATTTGAGCATGAACTGATGCTTGATACCTTAATTGGCGACAGCTTAATATTAATGGATTACAAAACCACTGATACTAATTGGGATTGGACCAACTCTGCTAGACTTCATCTAAAATGGAAAGGTAATCAATTTGAGGGCAATTGGTCTTCTAAAAACGATCAGGAAACATTGCCCGTACTCTTAAAAGAAACTTACCCCGAAGGTACATTAAAGTTTAAATCTTTTGCCCTCGTTGATTCTGCTATTGCCTTTCCCGATAAAAAGAATAGCCCTGTAGGCCGGTTATCGTTATATGTTCCGGTAGCGGAGAATAAATGGGTAGATGACGAGATGAAAAAAGCTATAGATTCTGTAGGCACAGGAACCTGGGATGCAATAGGCAAACGACAATCTGCCAGCTATTTCAAATTTTACAAAGAACAAGCTGATGAGCTGAAAGATGTAGATTCAGAATCTTTTGCTTTTTTAAACTACTACATAGGTAACCAAGGCTTTATTAGATACAATCAACATGGATATCTGGTTATAGATCAGTTGAGAGACGAATATACAGGCGGTGCTCACGGTTATTATTTCAGCACCATGCACAGCTTTGATGTTAAAAATCAGAAAAAACTATTACTTAAAGATATTATAAGAGCAGATAGTAATTTATTGAGTAATTTATTAGACAAACAATTCAGAATAAATAGAAAACTACCTGAAAATGAGCCTATACATCAACATCTTTTTGTAGATAAGATTATGCCAAAAACAGATTTTTATTTTAATGAATTAGGTGTTGGATTTGTTTACCATCCTTATGAAATCTCGAGCTATGCTGAAGGTCAAATTTATATAACCCTTCCATATGCGCTTATTAAGCAATACCTTACGCCCGAATTCGCAAATAGAATGGGCTTAAACTAATACACATTTAAAATTGTATAAGGCAATGCGTTAAATTCAAACATGTTGCCTTTTTCTTTATTCTGCAACTTTATTCCTAATGGTGAACCTAAAGAAATAGCATAATAGGTTTCACCGTCTATATCTATTTTCCCTGCGCCAATAGCCAAATAAAAATTCCCTCTATTGGTAAATACCAACGACCCTAGCTGTATTGTTCCATTATACTGATGCAAGGCAATTTGCTTTAAAGACTGCTCCAAGAGACCGGCATCTATTAACATTTTCTTGTTTCGGTCTATTTCCTGTTGCATCATTTCGCGGGTAGTTTCGTATTTATCGCCTGCGCTACTCTTTGTGTCATCATTAGAAGCTTCTACTGCCTGCTGTAAAGCTAAAGTAGCAGTAGCTTTCCTATTTTCAATAAAATCTTGACAAGCCTGGTATAATTTTGCTCGAATTACTTTAAAATCTAGCTTTTCACCCATGACAACTTATTTTCTATAGGAGTTCTTATTGCTTTTCTTTGAGGTTCTTCATGATATCCTAAGTAGAAAAAGCCCAGACATCGCTCATTAGCTTGTAGAGATAAAAATTCGGACAGGTGATTTACAATCCACGGAGAACTCCAATACCCCCCTAAACCATTTACCTCTGTTGTTAAAGCCATATTTTGAACTGCACATCCAATCGCAGCTACTTCTTCCCACTCAGGCAATTTATCGGGGTGTAGAACAGCAATGATGGCAATCATACATCCTGCACGCTGAGCATTTTCAGAAATAGATAGATATTTTTTCTCTAAAAATGTTTCTTCGTTGGTATTTTCTTTATAAACACGGGCTAACTCAGTCCCAAGCTTTGTTTTTCCTTCATCTTTAAAAGCGATAAAACGCCAAGGTTCTGTACGTTTATGTGTAGGCGCATAGATAGCAGATTCTATGATTTCTTCAATCAAATGATCTTCAATTGGCTTTTGAACATAGTTTCTGGCAAAAATACTTCTTCTCGACTGTATAATATTTTTTAATGTAGATGCTTCGTTATTCATACTCAAAAATACAACATAGGCTAAAGAATATTCGTTGATATTTTGTAAAGAATTAAACCTTTTTCAGCATTTGTCGTACTTTTTTTAATCGTCCGTAAAAAGCCACACTTTCTCTGCTGCTTAGATACTCTGTAGTTTCGAGCAACTCATCTTTTATCCACACATGCTTCGGTATAAAACCTACCAATGCTTCCATGCAATTTGCTTTTACTGCAACCGGTGTACTTTCATTTACCAACCAGGAAAATAAGGTTTCCACAACAGGTTCCAAATCGAGTTTTAAATAAGCCTGCTTAACTGAACTTTTTGACGTTTTCTTGTTTAGAAGAATAATAATTCTGGAAATATGGCGCTGACAGGAAGGAATTTTTAATCTGGAAAAATGAATCATCATATCGGCCATTATGGGTTCTATTCTATCCAATTGTTGTATAGAAACCGTTTCCAGCACCCACGATGCTCTAAAACAAACTGACGGATTAGAATGAAACATTAAGTTAAAAAATGTCTTTAAAGTAAGTACATCTTCTATGCATAAATCTGCCATTTCTAACACAGCAGGCTTTCCTATAGGTACTTCCAGTTTTGAAACCATTTGAGCTTCTATTCTATCCAATTCATTCATGTCAAATAGCTTTTTTTTTCGTATCTTTGCGCCAAATTTTTCTACTATGATATCAGTTTCAAACCTCTCGCTAAGATACGGTAAACGCACTTTATTTGAAGATGTAAATTTAAAATTTACGCATGGCAATTGTTATGGCGTAATTGGCGCAAATGGTGCAGGTAAATCTACATTTCTTAAAATATTGTCTGGCGAAGTAAATCAGACAAGCGGATCGGTAGCTTTCACACCAGGTGAGCGCATGGCGGTTTTAAAACAAAATCACTATGAGTTTGATGAAAATACGGTATTAGAAACGGTAATGATGGGACACAAAGAATTGTACGACATCATGATTGAGAAAGATGCCATTTACCTAAAAGAAGATTTTAGTGAAAAAGATGGTGAGCGTGCAGGTGAACTGGAAAATCTTTTTGCTGAAAAAGATGGCTGGAATATGGAAAGTAATGCCGCTACCCTATTAAGCAACTTAGGCATTAAAGAAGAGTTTCATTATAAACAATTAAAAGAGTTAGATGGTAACCAAAAAGTACGTGTTTTATTAGCGCAAGCTTTATTTGGTAATCCTGACATTTTATTATTAGATGAGCCTACCAACGATTTAGACATTGAAACAATTGCTTGGTTAGAAAATTTCTTAGCAGATTACCAGAATATTGTATTAGTTGTTTCGCACGACAGGCACTTTTTAGATGCTGTATGTACACATATTGTGGATATAGATTTTTCTAAAATGAGCATCTACTCTGGTAATTATACTTTCTGGTACGAAAGTAGTCAGCTGGCACTTAAACAACGCAGCGACCAGAATAAGAAATTAGAAGAAAAAGTAAAGGAACTTCAGGAATTTATCCAGCGATTTAGCGCAAATGCTTCTAAATCTAAACAAGCTACCTCTCGTAAAAAAGCTTTAGATAAAATTGATATTTCTGAAATCAAAGCATCAAGCAGAAAATATCCTGCTATTATGTTTAATAATTTAGGCAGAGAAGCCGGCGACCAAATATTACAAGTTGAGGGTTTAAGCAAAACGGTTAATGGAGAAGTTTTATTTAAAGATATAACCTTCATGATTAACAAAGGCGATAAGGTTGCTGTTCTATCTCAAAACAGTTTAGCTACTTCCGCTTTTTATGATGTGCTATCAGGAAGAGATAAAGATTATACCGGCGAATTTAAATTTGGCGTAACGATTAGCGCTGCAGATATACCTAATGATAATTCTGACTATTTTGAAGGCAAGGATGAAAATCTGGTAGACTGGTTGCGTGAATATTCTGGAACAGATGCCGACGAACAATTTGTACGTAGCTTTTTGGGCAGAATGTTATTTTCAGGAGAAGAAGTATTAAAAAATGTAAAAGTACTTTCGGGAGGTGAAAAAATGCGCTGTATGTTCTCCAGAATGATGTTACAACAGGCCAATTTTCTAATGTTTGACGAACCAACCAACCATCTGGATCTGGAATCTATTACTGCTTTAAACAACGGAATGAAAGATTTTAAAGGTACCATCTTATTTACTTCACGAGATCATGCATTAACAGAATCTGTAGCCAATAGAATTATAGAAATTACTCCTAAAGGCACTATCGATAAGTTGATGACGTACGACGAATACATCAACAGTGAAGAAATTATGGCTTTGAGAGCGTCGTATTATAACTAGAGCGGGAAGGGGAAAGGGGAAAGGGGAAAGCTGAAAGAGGAAAGAGGGAAAGGATAAAGAGAAAAAGCTTAAAGCTAAGGCATTGCCATATACATCACTCCATAAGATTCTTTCCCCACAAGATAAACTTTCGCTAAGTTAGACCTCGAGGATAAAGATAATTCCTAGACAATAACTCTTATACTCCCTACTTCACTGGCCTATCAAGATAATTCGTCATTGCGCGGAGGAACGACAAAGCAATCTATATGGTTTTTACCTAATAAGATTCTTTGATATCATTCTTAAGATTGCTTCGTGTCTCGCAATGACGACAACTCTTAAGTGCCATTCCGCGGCGCAGAGCGGAGGGAAAGCCTTGCGCAGCAAAATCCTTCGGTAGCTACGCTATACCTTCAGTATGACAGTGAGCACAAAACCTTCTTAAGATTCTTTCCCCACAGGGATAAACTTCACGCGTTAGGGATTAAAGCGGCATCCTTTTTAAAAAGCGAAGCGATTAAAAGATACAGTCCCGACGGGGTCGTTATGTGACGAAAAGTGCAGAAGGTATCTTTGCGGGACCAGAGGTACGAGGGTAACGCCCAGAAAGGGGAAAGCTGAAAGAGGGAAAGGATAAAGAGAAAAAGCTTAAAGCTAAGGCATTGCCATATACATCACTCCATAAGATTCTTTCCCCACAAGATAAACTTTCGCTAAGTTAGACCTCGAGGATAAAGATAATTCCTAGACAATAACTCTTATACTCCCTATTTCACTGACCTATCAAGATAATTCGTCATTGCGCGGAGGAACGACAAAGCAATCTAAAAGCAGTAATTAATAAATGTTTCCTTAAGATTGCTTCGTAAACCCGCAATAATGATTTAAGTTCTTATATTTTGCAACAAAAGAAGAAATTCCTATTAACTTTAATTGAGCCGCCTGCAATACCATATTGTAAGTCTCCAACCGGATATTAATATTTCATCTTTTATCAAATAACTAATGATTAGTATAATCGGTTATTACCATTTCTGTTGGCTCTAACCATATACTTGATCCTATAAATTCCTTTCCATTAAATCTAAGAAAATTTTTAACTTGAGATTCTTCCAAAAACTGAGTTAAACAACTAGGACTCTTTATTAAATAAGTAAGTTTTTTAAGAAATACGGAGGACGTTAAATTATGTTGTCTTAAATAATTAAATAATGGTGTCACATCTATTTTCTTTAATTCCTCTATTAAACTAGTTTTATATAAAGAATCTACACCATCAGATAGAGTTATATCCACCACCTTCATCTTATCAACCTCTATTTTTAATGCATATAATCGATAGTTACAATTTGAAAAATTAATAGAAGATTTCACTAAAGCATCGTATAAAGATTTATTAAAAGCTTTAAAATCAATTTGCGACTGACCTTTTACAGAGAAAAAAGTGCAAAACAAGATTATCGTTATATAATATTTCATTTTTTTAAAATTTTCATATCCCACCACTTAAGGCACACACAGATCCTATTATTCCTTTTCTATGATGAGAATTAACCGTATCAGTGGCAAGAGGTTTAAGCAAACCAGCTGGTGGGTTTTCATAAAAATATGTATCAACCAATCCTCCCCATGCTAAACTTTTAGCATCACTATGACTTAGATGGGAGAACATCCCTTTTAAAATATCGCCCATTGTATTCACATAATCTTTCGCCATTTTTTCATGTGACGCATCCATAATTATCCCAAAATGCCCCAGATAAGCGTGTAACGCTTCGTGCATGATGGTAGCAGCGATATATTCTTTAGAAGATTTTTTTAGAACTTCCCTATTTAAATAAATTATAGCCCCTCCATATCCTGTTCCTGTACTATCTGCAATACTTCCTGCATTTCCATCAATATGTAGTGGCAAAGGAAGATTGTCTCGAATTATGAGGTCGATACTAGCATGATTACCAAAGAGAGAATCAATCATCCGAGAAACTTTATTTTCAACGTTCGCAAGCAAAATATTATTCACCATATTTTTTAAGCAAGGCTCATTAACTTCATTCTTTACTTCAGTTGATTCTCCCCCACTCCCATTTTCATCAAACTCTTCATCGCCACACACTCTATCCAGAAAATGCCACCACTCATAAATAATAATGCCTTCCGGAGTATATTCAGTTGTAACCAAATACCAATCTGTACATCCTTCAGGTGGTATAGGAATATAGGCAGTAAAATCATTTGATTTTCGAACGCCACTTATGTTCGCATTTTTTAAATCTTTAACATTCAAAGAAAGTGTTTTATCTATAATTAAAGATACAATTTTTTGATCATTTTTATAGTAAATAATTCGTTCATTCTTTAAACCTAAGCTAAACACCCTCAATTCTAAATTGGCATTTAATTCCTTACCTAAATCTACGTTTGTAAATGCAGTATTGTACAATTGTTCTGAATTTAAATCTTTTGGTTTTTCTTTAGAAATAACCGAAAGATTTTTAACAGCTACAATTTTACCTTCGTACCCCATCCTTCCTCTTGAAATAACAAGATTAAAAGTGGTTTGATTACCAAACACCTTATTCAAATTAGTTTTAACAGGCGTTGTAATAACCTGCATTCCATCAATATTAGAAACAGAAACCATATCCCAATTAGGCTCTAATTGAAGTGCAATAAGCTGTTTATTTAATGCTCCTAACGATAAATTTAGATCTTTTGTAGATTCATTATACCAGCTTCTCGCGTTTTCTTTAATAGATTTACTTAAATCTCTCGAAAATTCAACGTCTTTTTTACAGCCCAACTGGATCATTACAAAACAAGACAACAAAATAACACATCTTAGGAGACCAGAAATACTTTTGCTCATTTTTATTAATTTTAAAAATAAATATATATAAAAATAATTTAATTTAAAAAATTAAAAGAAATATTATATTATAAAATATATTGTTTTTTTATAAATTATTAAAACTAAAAGAACTATAAGAATTAAATTACTTCTCAACAGTATTTTACAATTAATAAAAACAATAAAATATTTTACATAAAAGTACCTTTTTTACAAAAAAATAAAGCAGAAATTATTAAATCAGAAAGCTAACACTAACGTTCAAAAAATTCATAAACTCTAAAATCATTTCTCTATAAATCTACCAAACGATTACCACGAAGCAGTAAATACCACATAAGATTTTTCAACTACTACATTAGACTTACGAAATGACAATACATCTACATTACAGATTCTTATCCAACATCTTTAACCGCTGTAGCAATTACTTTACACTATTTTGATTTGTAAATTGACGGGTATTAGTAATATTTGTAAATACATGCTACGAGCTAAATCATTAAAACATATTTATCCTAACGGTTTTGCACTGTCTTTTAAAGACTGGGAAATAGAGCAAGGCGATAGTTGGCTACTTTCGGGTGATTCGGGAAGTGGAAAAACTACCCTATTGCACATTCTTACGGGTATTTTAACTCCTACAGAAGGTGAGCTGATTATTAAAGATACCTCTATTTTAAAACTTAGTTCAAAAGAACTCGATCAGTTTAGAGGTCAAAATATTGGAATTATTTTTCAAAGACCTCATTTAATAAAAAGTTTAACCATTAAGGAAAATTTACAGCTAGCGCAAAGCTTTGCAGGATTACCAGTTGATAATAAACGAATCGATACCGTTTTAGACTCTTTAAATATTCTTTCCAAAAAGAATAATTACATCAATGAAATGAGTCAGGGGCAATTGCAAAGAGTATCTATTGCACGTGCTGTAATTAATAAACCCGCTTTATTAATTGCAGACGAACCAACATCTAGTTTAGATGATAAAAATGCAGCAGCAGTATTAGAACTATTAAAAGAACAATCTTCTATAAATGGTTCTACTTTAATTGTTGCTACCCACGATAAGAGAGTTAAAGATGTATTCACCAAAATTTATAATATAATATGACCGCATTATTTATAAGTTGGAAAAGTATAACATCTAAACCCTTGTCATCTGCATTAAGCATCTTATTAATTGCATTTGGAACAGGTATTTTAACCATTTTATTACTGGCTTCATACCAGATCGACGAAAAGCTAAACAAAAATTCGAAAGATATTGATCTGGTAGTAGGGGCAAAAGGAAGTCCGTTGCAACTTATATTAAGCAGCATTTACTACATTGACTTCCCTACCGGAAATATCCCCTATAAAGAAGCACACGCCATTATGAAGAATCCTTTTGTAAAAAGAGCGGTTCCGTTGGCACTGGGCGATAATTACAATGGCGTTAGAATTGTTGGAACTGACACCAATTTTGTATCCTTATACGATTTAAAAATAGATCAAGGTAAATTCTGGAATCAACCATTTGAAGCAAGTATTGGTGCCAGTGTTGCCAAAGAAAATAATCTAAAAATAGGTGATACCTTTAATGGCGCCCATGGTTTAACTACCAAAAAGGACGAACACAGCGAACACCCTTATAAAGTAGTAGGTATATTAAAAGAATCGGGCAATGTAACCGATAATTTAATCTTAACAGGGGTTGAAAGTGTCTGGAAAATGCATAGCCATGAGGAAGAGGAAGAAGATCACGACCACTCTGACCCCAATCACGTACACGAAGAAGTAGTTGAAGACCATTCTGATAAAGAATTAACATCTATTCTCATTCAATACAGATCGCCTATGTCGGTGGCCATGTTCCCCGCCATGGTGAATGCAACAACCAACATGCAATCGGCATCGCCAGCAATGGAAAGTACCCGTCTATTCTCATTGGTTGGCGTAGGTGTAGATACCCTTCAATGGTTTGCTTACCTGGTTATGTTTATTGCAGTAATTAGTGTATTTGTAAACTTATACAACTCGTTAAAAGAAAGAAGCTACGATTTGGCCATTATGCGTACACTAGGTGCATCGAGAGGTAAATTATTTTGGATTGTAATTTTAGAAGGCGTAATTTTATCTATAATTGGTACGTTTATTGGATTACTGCTAGGGCACGGTGCTTTGGAGTTAATTAGCAGTTATCAAGAACAAACGCAAGCTAAATTAACGGGCCGTATATTTATTGAAAACGAATTATATTTAATTATTATAGGTTTGGCGATCGGAATAATTGCATCAATTTTACCTTCTATACAAGCCTACAGATCGAATATATCCAAAATATTAAGTAAAAACTAATCCCGCACAGCGGATAAATAACACGAATGAATATGAAAAAAATAGCTTATTTAATTCTCCTGATCACAGGAATCAGTTTTAGCGCAGAAGCACAACACAATCCCGACGATTTAATTATGTCTGATAACTGGAATGTTATAGGCTCTGTTGACTTTAGAACAGTTAAAGAAACTGAAATGTATGCCATTTTTAGCCCTGAGATTAAAAAACATGAAAATAAACCTTTCGAGTTAGAAGGATATATTGTACCTATTAAAGACGGCATGCAACAAACTAAATTTATGCTGTCTACCCTACCCATTAACCAATGTTTTTATTGCGGAAAAGACGGTATTCCAATTATGGTAATGGTAGAGCTACAGAAACCTATAAAATTTACTTACCAAACCGTAACCATTAAAGGCAACTTGAAATTATTTACAGGAAACTCGATGGATAATCCGCCAATAAGCTTGGTAAATGCCACTCAGGTTAATTAACAATAAAGATAAAAACATAAAAAAGGCCATCTCTTAATTAAGAGATGGCCTTTTTGCTTATTCTGTCCCGTCCTGAAATAAGTTGACACCAAAGTTGACTTTATATGAAAAAACGTA
>CAZOVM010000016.1:0-38514 GCA_964583395.1 uncultured Pedobacter sp.
ATACATAATTGCGGGCAGCAGTAGGCGATACCACCAGAGTGGGATAGACAATGGGTGCTAGACTACTGATACTTGCCTGAAAGGCATATCCATTTGTAGAAAAGCCGGGAGCCAGTGTAATGCGCTGCTGCGCAGATACAGATAAATTAGCAGTAAGCGGTGTAGATAAGGTACGATAAACTGAGTCGGCAGGTGCCTGGGCATTTAATGCGACAGAAAAAACTAATAAGCAAAAAACACTTACAAATAACCGCAAAAAAGCATACAACATAAAAATAATGTTTTAAAAACTTTATTACATAAATATAAAGATATTTTATTTAAATATTAGTGAAAAATAAAATGTTTTTTACCCTAAAAGAAATTAAAAGATCAAAAATAAAATACACTTAAACAAAAAACGGCCTAAAGCTTTCCTTTTTACTGATTGCTTTAAGCCGTTTTATTATAAGAAAACTTACTAATTTCCTATCCCACCTTGTTGTTGTTCTCCAACTTTTAAGTCATCATTTTTAACTTTTCCTTTATTCTCAGTAAATTTCAATTTACCGAATTTATAGCTAAAGTTTACACCGAAAGTTCTAATTGGATAATAAACATCTACATTCTGGTAGAAATTATTCCCTTTACTACGATTGATGATATGTAAATCGCGTGCAAATGGATTCAAAACATTTAAGCCTACACTCCCCATTTTATTCCATATCTCCTTTTTAATTGCGGCACCATATACTTTGAGTCCGCCACCCTCGCCTTGAAATGTTCTTCGTGGAGAATTAATAACCATGAATGCTTCTGTGTTCCATCCCTTTTTAAGAATTACCGACGTACGGCCGGTAATATTATAGTTTAAATGATTTCCAGAACTCACATTCGAAATCGGGTCTTTAACTTCATAAGTATTTAACCCTATGTTGGTCATTAAGTTCCAATTTTTTACTGGACTGTATGAACCAAATAAGTTCACACCAAATGTCTGATTGTTACCTACGTTTAAGAAGGTCATCAATTTTTGATCAGGAATATAAAACTGCTCAATAATTGCCTTGGTATTTCTATAAAAAGCAGACACATTAATTACGGTTCCTTTAATATAAGTTGAGTAACCAATTTCAAAATTATCACTTATCTCCGGAGCCAGATTCGGATTTCCTTGTTGCATATTCTCAGGATCTGAATCATTTAAAAATGGATTTAAATAAAACAAACTAGGACGCTGCATACGTTTATTATAACTCACTTTTAATGCTGTAAACGGGCTAATTGCTTTAGACACAACAACACTTGGAAACAAGTTAAAATAGTCGTTACCATAATTTAATGTATTTCCTGCCAACCCTTTAATATCTGTATATTCTGCCCTTACACCTGCCTTAGCACTAATTTTCTTAGTTAGTGGGAACGATAAAACGGTATAAGCCGCCGCTACATTTTGGCTGTAATCGAAATCCTGATTGGTATTCTGGTACTTACTGGTTATATCTCTAAAGATACCTTTTAACCCTGTTTCAAATACCATACCTTTTCCAAAAGGATAAACATAATCTGATTGAACAGTAAACTCATTGTTCTTTCCTGTATTATCTCCATTGGTGGTAAAAGTTGGGCTACCCGGCGTAATAAGTGTACTATTAAACTCCGTTACATTTCTACCAAAACTTGCCTGCCCAGAAATACTGAATTCTTCACCTTGTTTTTTAGTAGTTCTGCGGTAATCGGCACTCCAATCTATATTACTATTAGGTGTTTTGTTTTCGGTGGTTCTTGAAAATGCAGAGTTTATATTATTAATAATATTTAATCCGTTAAAGGTTCCGTCTGTACCAAAAATAAAACGGTTTAAACGCACATTGGTAGATATATTATTGTACTTATTTATATCATAATCTAAACCTACTCCTCCATTTAATCCCCATCTATCGGCTTTATTTACACCTTCCTGATAAGTGTAAACGCCCGGA
Organism: uncultured Pedobacter sp.; assembly: GCA_964583395.1. Taxonomy (GTDB): domain Bacteria; phylum Bacteroidota; class Bacteroidia; order Sphingobacteriales; family Sphingobacteriaceae; genus Pedobacter. The sequence goes on from CAZOVM010000016.1 coordinate 1,962, forward strand.
TTCTGATTCTCAATAATGATCCTAGTATCCTGAGGTATAGAGTACATAATTCCCAGATTACTGGTCACTGCTAAACGTCCTGTTTTAGCATTCAGGTTAAAATTTCCATTGTTTTGACGCGTACCTGCAGCTATATTTACGTTCCCATTAATACCTTCTGCTGTCTTTTTCTTGGTTATGATATTAATAATACCACCCGCACCCTCAGCATCATATTTAGACGACGGACTGGTTATAACTTCTACAGTTTTAATTTCTTCTGCCGGAATCATTTTAAGTGCATCGGCAACACTGCTTGCCATAGTTCCAGATGGTTTTCCATTTATTAAAACTCTAACTGCCGAGCTACCTCTCAATTGTAAATTACCATCAATATCAACTGATAACATGGGCACTTTACGCATTACATCGGTAGCATCGCCACCCACATTGGTAATATCTTGCTCTGCATTGTAAACCATTTTATCTATTTTATTCTCTACCAATGCTTTAGTACCCACCACCTCTACTTGTTCGATATTGTTTTCCATAGAGAAAAGATCTATATTCCCTAGGTTTAAATCCAATTTGGTGGTGGTAGTAGTAGCCATTAAAGTTTTGGTGGTATAACCCATAAACCCAACAACAAGTTTATATTGATCTGGAGCTACATTTTGTAATGTAAATTTTCCTTTTTCGTCACTAACTCCGCCATTTACAGCTTTGTTGTCACTTAAACGAACTAAAGAAACTACTGCATAATCTATTGGTTTCTTGGTTAAACTATCAACAATAGTTGCAGTAATTCTGCCGGTAATGGAGTTGGGCTGAGGAGGGCCGCCTTGAGCAAAGGCCGTAACCATGCAGCCTGTTAATATAAATAACAGTAAAATTCTTTTCATGTAAGTAGGTGTTTATGCGTTAATTTTTCATAGTGATGTGGGACCGGCCACATTCTATCAATTAGTCTAACAAGCAATCCGTTTGTTACAGGTAGGTTAAATTATTTTAAAGTATCGATAAGAAAAATCAAAAATAACCACGCCTATACCTAAAAAAGACAATCCTAAAAAAATCCCAAAAGAGAGCATAGAGACTTTCGTATGATTTTCATTTTTTCTATCGGCCATTTCACGAAAAATACGCTTACTGGCAGCTATTATAATGATAATATTAATAATTAAAGCACTCCATAAAAAAATAGAATGAATAGAAAAATGCCGTTCTACAGAAATCAAAACGTATTGCAGTACGATAAGAAAAGATAAATCAGTTGAAATTTTATCAAAAAAAGTACTTACATTATTTTTAGAAAAATAATTCATTTTAAATTAATAGGCAACACCCTATATGAATATACGAAATTTTATTGAGTAAAACAAGAAAAAGGATAAAAACACTTTTGTTTTTATCCTTTTTTCAATTAAATAACGATGTTAATAATACGCCCTTTTACAACAATTACTTTTTTAGGCGTTGCTCCCTCTAAATATTTCTGTACACTTTCTTCGGCTAAAACGATAGTCTCAATTTCTGATGCTTCTAAAGATAAACTCAGATTTAAATTTAACCTCATCTTACCATTAATAGATACTGGGTACGAAAAACTGTCTTCAACCAAATAAGACGCATTAAATTCTGGGAAAGCGGCGTACGACAAACTTCCTTCCTGCTCACCTAATTTTGCCCATAACTCTTCTGCTATATGTGGAGCATATGGAGATAGTAATACCGTTAAATCTTTTAAAATGGCGCGTTTGTTACATTTTAGATCGGTTAGTTCATTTACCGCAATCATAAAGCTAGAAACAGATGTATTAAACGAAAAACGTTCAATATCATCCTGAACTTTTTTAATAATTTTATGAAGAGCTTTCAGCTCTTCTTTAGAAGGAGTCTCGTCACTCACTTTAAAATTAAACTCGGCATCATGGAAAAGCTTCCAGAATTTACGTAAAAATTTAAAGACCCCTTCAATTCCATTAGTATTCCATGGTTTACTTTGTTCTAACGGTCCTAAAAACATTTCGTACATACGTAAAGTATCGGCACCGTAACGTTCAATTAAATCGTCGGGATTTACCACATTGTATTTAGATTTAGACATCTTCTCTACCTCTACACCACAAATATATTTTCCTTCTTCTAAAATGAATTCGGCATCTTTAAACTCTTCTCTCCAATTACGGAATTTCTCAATATTTAGCTGATCATTTACGACCATATTTACATCACAATGCAACGGCGTTACATTATATTCTCCTTTTAATCCGTTAGATACGTAGGTGTTGGTAGGTTTGCCTGATGCATCTGCAACTCTATACACAAAATTACTGCGTCCCTGAATCATTCCCTGATTAATCAGTTTTTTAAATGGCTCTTCTTCTTGAGTAAATCCTAAATCTTTTAAAAATTTATTCCAAAAACGGCTGTATAATAAGTGACCGGTAGCATGTTCAGAACCGCCAATGTATAAATCTACATTTTTCCAATATTCTATGGCTTCGGCCGATGCAAAAGCATCCTCATTTTGAGCATCCATATATCGGAACCAGTACCAACTACTTCCTGCCCACCCAGGCATGGTAGATAATTCATATCCATATTTATGTGCACCATATGCCCAGTCTGCAGCTCTTGCCAATGGCGGCTCGCCACTCTCTGTAGGCAAATATTTATCTACTTCGGGCAATACCAGCGGCAATTCAGACTCATCAATAAGATACGGCAAGCCATTGTTAAAGTAAACAGGAATAGGCTCACCCCAATATCTTTGTCGGCCAAAAATAGCATCCCGCATTCTAAAGTTAACTTTCGCCTTACCTACCTTATGCTCTTTTATCCAATTATTCAATTTAGAAATAGCTTCTGAATAATGTAATCCGTCAATTAGCTCTGAATTAATATACAATCCTTCTTTGGTAGGGTCTGCCTGATTTTCTAAATCTTGTTGTGCATTTAAAATCTGAACAATTGGCAAATCAAATTTCTTGGCAAATAACCAGTCGCGTTGATCGCCGCTCGGCACCCCCATCACGGCACCTGTGCCATAGCCCGCCAACACGTAATCGGCAATGTAAATAGGCACCAGCGCACCATTTAATGGATTGATAGCATAACTTCCTGTAAATGCGCCCGAGGTAGTCTTGGTATCAGACATTCTGTCTAATTCCGATTTTTTCTTGGTTTGCTCTTGGTATGCTTCAATTATTTCTTGCTGAGCAGGTGTTGTAATCTGGGCTACCAATTCATGCTCTGGTGCCAACACCATAAATGAAACACCATAAATAGTATCTATACGCGTGGTAAAGACCTCAATAGTTTCCTGACCTTCAACAGGATTTTGTAATTTAAATTTAACAGAGGCACCTACACTTTTACCAATCCAGTTGCGCTGCATTTCCTTTACCGGGTCGGGCCAATCTACAGTATTTAAACCATTTAATAACCTGTTTGCATAAGCTGTGATGCGCATGCTCCATTGCATCATTTTTTTCTGCTCTACCGGAAATCCGCCGCGTTCAGAAAACCCATCCTTCACCTCATCGTTAGCCAATACGGTACCCAAAGCTGCACACCAGTTTACTGTGCTTTCTTTTAAATAGGTAAGTCTATATTTTAACAAAATTTCCTGCTTCTTTTCTTCCGAATAAGTTGCCCAATCGGTAGGTAAAAAATCTACCACATCTTCATCACAAGCAGCTTTAACATCGGCCGTGCCTGCCGCAGAAAATTTTTCTATAAGCGTTTGAATAGGCTCAGCTTTGTCGTTATCAATATTGTACCATGAATTAAACAACTGCATGAAAATCCACTGAGTCCATTTATAATAATTAGGCTCACTTGTGCGTACCTCTCTATCCCAATCGTACGAAAAACCAATTCTATCTAATTGTTTTCTATAAGTATCAATGTTCGATTCAGTAGTTATGGCCGGATGCTGACCAGTTTGAATAGCATATTGCTCTGCTGGCAATCCAAAAGAATCGTATCCCATTGGATGCAATACATTAAATCCCTTTAGGCGTTTATACCTTGCAAAAATATCTGACGCTATATAGCCGAGCGGATGGCCAACATGTAAACCTGCTCCCGACGGATACGGAAACATATCTAGCACATAAAATTTTGGCTTTTCTGATGTTGTTTCTGTTTTAAAAGTCTTATTTGCTGCCCAATATTTCTGCCAGCGCTCTTCAATATCTTTAAACTGATAATCCATTATTTATACTTGTGAAAAGGCGAATTTAAGGAAAAAAGAGGTAATTTTCACGCCAAAATTAGCAGACAATGAAGATACTATAGTATTCGCTATTAACGTTATAATAAATTGAAAGGTTCGGATGTATAAAAACAAAGTTATTTGAATACTGCCTTTCTATTTGGTTTACTATTGTGAGTTAAGTCATTAATCCTTAATTTCGCAAATACATACAACCCGTTTTATGGAAGAATTTGAAGATAGTGCCGCAGCAAAAAAGACCAAAACCATCTATATTTCTACAATATTTAGTATCGCTTTAGTGCTATTAATGCTGGGCTTATTAGGTTTAATTCTGGTTCATGCCAAGAATCTGAGCAATTATGTTAAAGAAAATATTGTTCTAAACATTATTGTTGATGAAGGCGCCAATGAAGCGGATATACTTGCATTTCAAAAAACGCTGAATGCAAATGAAATGGTTAAACAAACCCAATACATTAACAAAGAGCAGGCTGCACATAATTTAGCCAAAGATTTAGGCGAAGATTTTGTCAACTTTTTAGGCTACAACCCATTACTAAGCACAGTTGATGTTTATCTAAAAGCAGACTATGCCAATAATGAAGGCGTAGATGCACTATCTAAAAGCATCGAAAAAAATCCATTGGTTAAAGAAGTTATTTATCAGCGTTCTTTAATTGATATGGTTAATAAAAACATCAACACCATTAGCTTAATTATATTAGCGTTCGCGGTCATTTTAACGATTATCTCGGTTGCTTTAATAAACAACACCATTAGATTGGCCATATATTCTCAAAGGTTTTTAATTAAAAGTATGCAGCTTGTAGGCGCAACAAAAAACTTTATCAGAAAGCCTTTCATTCTTTATGCCGGATTACATGGATTAATTGCTGCATTTATAGCAATTATTATTTTACTAGCCGTTCTATATTTTGCACAGCAAGAAATTGAAGAAATTAAAATTTTACAAAGCTATTCTGAGTTTGGAATCGTGCTGATTGCAATGATCGCAATTGGATTAATTATTACTAGCTTAAGCACTTGGTTTGCAGTAAGTAAATATTTAAGATTAAAAAGTTATAACTTATACAGATAATGACACAAAAAAATAAAAATACATCTGCCAATTCATCAGAAATGGCTTTTAAACGCAAAAATTATCAATTATTATTAATAAGTATGGCCATTGTTGTTGTAGGTTTCCTGCTTATGATTGGTGATGAAAACATTTACGATGTTCGCAAAACCTTAATAGCACCAATGGTGGTATTGGCTGGTTTTGGATTCGGTATTTATGCGATTCTAAAAAAGTAAGTATTTGGGATTATTCCAATAGACATTATTCTTCCTTAATACGTACCACTTTTCATGAATTATCTACAGGCACTTATTCTCGCCATAATTGAAGGAATTACTGAATTTCTTCCAGTTTCGAGTACCGGGCATATGATAATTGCATCTTCATTTATGGGCATTCAATCAGATTCGTTCGTAAAGTTGTTTACAATTGTTATTCAGCTGGGTGCAATTTTATCTGTCGTTGTACTTTACTTTAAGCGCTTTTTCAAGTCGTTCGATTTCTATCTTAAGCTTTTCGTAGCCTTTTTACCAGCTGCCTGTTTAGGATATTTATTAAGCGATGTGATCGATGAGTTATTAGAAAGTGCTTTATCTGTCGCTATTTCTTTAGTAATTGGTGGTGTTATCTTACTCTTTGTAGACAAATGGTTTAATAAAGGAACACTAAAAGACGAATCTGAAGTAAGCTACGTTACGGCTCTAAAAATTGGATTTTTTCAATGTCTTGCTATGATTCCGGGTGTAAGCAGAAGTGGCGCCAGCATTGTTGGTGGTATGAGCTTAAACTTAACCCGAAAAGCCGCCGCAGAATTTTCATTCTTCCTGGCTGTCCCTACTATGTTAGCTGCAACGGCTAAAAAAATGCTCGACTTCTATCAGGAAGGTTACGTGTTTACCAATGAACAGATTAAAGTACTGATATTTGGAAATGTGATCGCATTTATAGTTGCTATGTTGGCTATTAAGTCCTTCATCGGTTTTTTAAACAAACATGGCTTTCGTATGTTTGGATGGTATAGAATAATAGTGGGCGTTATACTGATTGTACTCATCCTTTCCGGACAGTCTCTGGAAATCATTTAAAATATCATTGAATACTGAATCAAATATTGAGTTGAGTAGAGAAGAGAAACTCGCTCAGTTTAATTTCCCTGAAGGGGCATTATTGCTCGTTAACAAACCTTATAAATGGACTTCCTTTGATGTTGTAGGTAAATTACGCAATGCATTTAAACCACTCAAACTTAAAGTAGGCCATGCCGGAACGTTAGACCCACTCGCTAAAGGGTTGCTCATTATCTGCACCGGAAAAATGACCAAGCAGATTGACACTTTTCAAGCGCAAGAAAAAGAATATACCGGAACCCTGAAATTAGGTGCTTCTACCCCTTCTTTTGATATGGAAACAGAAGAAGACGAAACTTTTAGTACAGACGAAATTACGGAGACACAAATTTTAGATGCTGTTAAAGAACTAACAGGCGATATTACGCAGTTTCCTCCAGCTCATTCGGCGGTAAAAGTAAATGGCGAACGATTATATGTAAAAGCACGATTAGGCGAATCAGTAGAACTCAAACCGCGATTTGTTACCGTATCTGAATTTGAAATCACAAGAATAGAGCTCCCGGAAGTCGATTTTAGAATTGTTTGTAGTAAAGGCACCTATATTCGTTCACTGGTTTCTGACTTAGGAAAAAAACTAAATAACGGTGCATATCTCACCGCACTTACCCGAACGCGAAGCGGAGATTTCTTGTTAAAAGATGCTTTTGAAATAATGGAATTAGTTAACTTTATTAGAGCTAACAAACCAGAAGCACAAAATGCAGTGGAAAATTAAAAGAAAAGAGACAGATTTCGGCAAAGAAATAATCTTAATATGTTTAGGTATACTTTCTGCTGCATTCGGATTAAAGAGTTTTTTAATTCCGAATGGCTTTATTGATGGCGGTGTAACGGGTATTTCACTCCTAATTACTTCATTAACCCCGCTCGATTTAAGTTATATCATCATTATCTTAAATATTCCATTTGTAGTTTTAGGCTATAAACAAATAGGAAAATCGTTTGCCGTAAAAACAAGTATTGCCATTTTAGCTTTAGCGGTAGCCTTAATCATCATTCCGTTTGAACCCATTACGCACGACAAATTATTAATAGCAATTTTTGGTGGATTTTTTCTCGGCGGTGGTGTGGGTCTGGCCATGAGAGGCGGATGTGTGATAGATGGCACCGAAGTTTTAGCGCTGTATATCAGCAAAAACAGCATGCTCACAGTAGGCAATATTATTTTACTACTTAACATAGTTATTTTTTGTTTTGCCGCTGTTTTTAGAGATATTGAAATTGCTTTATATGCAATATTAACCTACCTTTCGGCAACCAAAACCGTAGATTTTATTGTAAATGGCTTAGAACAATACACCGGAGTAACCATCATATCAGACAAAAAAGAAGAGATAAAATCCTTTATTATGAACGATATGAAAAGAGGTGTCACAATTTATAAAGGAAAAGGAGGATATGACGACACCAAAAATATTGATATTCTTTATACCATATTAACGAGATTAGAAGTGGGCAAGCTTCAATCAAAAATAAATGATTTAGATCCAAACGCTTTTATTGTGCAAAATCCAATTGCAGATTTAAAAGGCGGAATAGTTAAGAAACACGCACTACATTAAAAAGAAGTGAATATATACAATAATATAGCTGATTTTAATAAAATTAGCAACGCCATCGTAACCATTGGCACATTCGACGGGATTCATTTTGGTCACCAGCAAATTATCCGCGCATTAGTTGAAAAGGCAAAACTATTAAATGGAGAAAGTGTTATTTTAACTTTTTTCCCGCACCCGCGGATGATTATAGACCCGGAAAATGCTGCTTTAAAAATGATTAATACTATCCATGAGAAAGCAGTGATATTAGAAAAACTAGGCGTAAATCATCTTATAATAACTCCATTTACCCGCGATTTTTCCAACCTAAGTGTAGAAGATTATATCCAACAAATATTGGTAGACAAAATAGGCACTAAACACCTGATTATAGGATATGACCATCGGTTTGGGAAAGATCGCAAAGGCGGATTAAAAGAATTAAAAGCTGGCGGTTTGGTGCACGATTTTGAAGTTATAGAAATTCCGGAGCAAGATGTTGATGATGTAGCGGTAAGTTCCACTAAAATTAGAACCGCTTTATTAAGTGGTGATGTTAAATTGGCTTCCCTATACTTAGGGTATCGGTTTTCCCTTACAGGCAGTGTTATTAAAGGCGATAAAATTGGGAGAACAATAGGTTTTCCTACCGCAAATTTATTTATTGAAGAAACCTACAAACTAATTCCCGCTGATGGTATTTATGCAGTTTCTTTACACCTTCAAGAAGATCCCAAAAAAGCTTCCGTTAAATCACAAACCTATTTAGGAATGGCTTACATAGGTCAAAGACCAACCATAAATGGTATGACTAGAAATATTGAGGTAAACATTTTTGATTTTGACAGAGAAGTATATGGTCAGAATTTAACGATGGAGTTTCACCAGTTTTTAAGAGCAGACTATAAGTTTCCAAGTCTCGAAACCATGACAGAACAGCTTAAAAAAGACAAAGAAAATACGATTCTGTATTTTACAAACAATCCGCTTTAACTAAACGATTAATTATTAATTGAAGGTAATTTTTTAAAAATCGAGTTCAAAAACTAGTTTCTATATAGTTTAATTCTATTTTTTTCATATATTTACTGTATATGAACACGCTGTATTTTGCACTTTTAATGCTGATCTCGACTACATCATTAAATGTAATGAGCGTGTATTCTCCGTTAATTCGACCTTCAAATATTTTGGATTTAATCACTTTAAAGTGGTTTTATTATAAAACTTCTAAAGTATTTTCTCCAGCCAATAAAATCGAATTGGTGGAAAGTTTACACATCCACCATTTTTATAAATGAATGAATAATTAAGTACGCATAAACTACTCAATTATTTAAACTATACTTTTTTCTCAATGATACATCTACCACCACTAATTGCCGATCTAGGACTTATACTTGCTGCAGCTGCGATATTTACCCTAATTTTTAAAAAAATTAAGCAACCCTTAGTGTTGGGTTATATTGTAGCAGGGTTACTAGTAGGGCCGCATATAGACCTAATTCCAACGGTTGTTGATCAAAAAAGCATTACCATTTGGGCCGAAATTGGGGTAATATTCTTACTATTTAGCTTAGGACTCGAATTCAGTTTTAAAAAGCTCTTTAAAGTAGGTGGGTCGTCTTCAATTACAGCGCTCGTCGAGATTATCGGAATGAGTTTAATAGGTTTCGCTGCTGGACAATTAATGGGTTGGAATATGATGGATAGTATTTTTCTAGGGGCGGTGCTATCCGTGTCTTCTACTACCATTATCATAAGAGCTTTCGACGAATTAGGCGTAAAACATAAAAAGTTTGCTGGGCTGGTATTTGGGGCTTTAATTGTTGAAGATTTGGCCGCCATTTTAATTATGGTATTGCTTACCACCATGGCGGTTAGTCAGCAATTTGCAGGAACCGAGATGGTTACCTCAATATTAAAATTAAGCTTCTTTTTAATACTCTGGTTCCTAGGTGGAATTTTCATTATCCCTACTTTCTTAAAACTGACCAAAAAGCTCATGAATGAAGAAACGTTATTAATCGTTTCTTTGGCTTTGTGTTTAATCATGGTATTATTGGCCGTTGAAGTGGGCTTCTCTCCTGCTTTGGGTGCATTTATTATGGGCTCAATTTTAGCAGAAACTACCCAAGCCGAAAAAATTGAACACCTTACAAAATCTGTAAAAGATTTATTTGGAGTAGTATTCTTTGTGTCGGTAGGTATGCTAATTGATCCAAAAATCATTTTAGAATACTGGCAGCCAATTTTAATTATCACCGGAATCACAATTGTAGGAAAATTAATCACAACCGGTGGAGGTGCATTACTTTCTGGACAACCATTAAAAACGTCTGTTCAAACAGGTATGAGCTTAACCCAAATTGGTGAGTTTTCATTTATTATAGCAACTTTAGGTCTTACTTTAAATGTAACAAGTGGATTTTTATACCCAATAACAGTAGCCGTATCGGCCATTACAACCTTCAGTACACCTTACCTGATAAAATATTCAGAACCATTTTACGAATTTCTGGTGAAGATTTTACCGAAAAAATGGATTGACGGAATGCATCGATACAGTTCTAGTACCGAAGGTATTACCAAGTTAAGCGATTGGAAAGTTCTTTTAAGATCTTATATTTTCAATACAATTATTCACTCGGTAATCATTATAGCGATTGTTGTATTAGCCGCTAGTTTCCTGCAACCGTTTATAACCGACCATATTCTAAGTGGCAAACAAGGTATTATATTGAGCGTAATTATATCCTTTATGCTGATGTCTCCGTTTCTATGGGCATTATCTATCAGAAGAATTCAAAAAACTGCTTATGCGCACCTATGGCTAAATAAAAAATATTCACGTGGCCCGCTGGTGGCTATGGAAGTATTTAGAATCGCATTAGGTATCTTCTACGTAGGGTTCTTAATGTATAGGTTCTTCGATACATGGATTGCAGCAGGTATTGCATTGGTATTAATTGTTGCCGGGATGATTATTTTCTCGAGGAAACTTCAAGCGTTCTACGGCAAATTGGAAAATAGATTCTTATTAAATTTTAATGCTCGGGAGAACAATGAAAATAAACCGGATATTTTACCTTGGGACACCCACCTTACTGAACTAACCGTTTCCCCAGAATCTGATGTTGTGGGTAAAACTCTAGTTGAACTGATGATCAGAGAGCAATTTGGAGTTAATATAGCTATGATTGAACGTGGCAGAAACGTTATTCCAACACCTGGCAGAGAAGAACGCCTATTCCCGAACGATAAATTGCTTTTAATAGGTACTGACGACCAACTAGCTGCCGTAAAGACCCTACTTGAAGTTTCATTTACTGAAGAAGAAGTAGCAGAAACAACTTTCCCTGACAAAGAAATGAAGTTGCAAAAAATTATTGTTCATGCAGATTCACCAGTTTACGGTAAGAGTATCAGAAACGCAGGAATTAGAGAACATGCCAAAGCATTGGTTGTGGGCATTGAAAGAGGAGACGAGAGAATTTTAAACCCTTCATCAGAATTTGTTTTCGATACCGGCGATGTGATATGGGTAGTTGGAAACAAAAAACGAATTAGTGATTTAATTTTAAACAATATTTAACCATTCGATATTATTAACGTAAGCTAGTTGATTAACAACAATCAACAAAAACGTGTAATGCGATTTGTTAAATAAATAATGATGAAGTTAAGCAAAGATAAAAGTGCTTTTTTAGATGAGGTAATTGAGCAGTGGGAAGATGAGCATCTTATAGATGCATCTACTGCTGAAAAATTAAGATCCTCTTATGAGCAAAAATCTTTCGATTGGCGTCGACTCGCTCAATATGCTTTCTGGATAGCCATAACCTGTACCATTTTTGGATTAGGTTCTCTATTTGTAGATGATAAAGTATTAGAATATCTAAAGGTGCTCTACAAAACACCCAATGTTATCATCTGTATTTTTTCAGGCATTATAGCGGCATGGCTTTACACTATCAGCTTTAAAAGGAAAACAACAAAACCGCGTGAAATTTTCAGCAATGAAGCTTTAACATTTGGAGCGGTACTTTTAACCGCCAATTCTATCGCCTATCTGGGTAAAATTTTTGGCGGTAACAGTAGCCATTTTTCGTTAATCATTTTATTTTCAGTTATAGTATATGCCGTTTTAGCTTGGCTATTCAAATCTAAACTCATCTGGATTTTTACTTTAATAACCTTTGGCATTTGGTATGGCACAGAAACCAATTATCTGTCTGATGGCAGCTATTTATTCTTAGGCATGAATTTCCCTCTACGATTTGTATTGTTGGGAATAGCTATTACACTAACCGGTGTCATTATCAGAAAACACAAAAACTTAAGTCAATTTGCGAACATAACCTATATTGCAGGCTTATTTTACCTGTTCTGCTCTTTATGGTTACTTTCTGTCTTTGGAAATCACAACAGCATCGAAAAATGGTATGACGTAAGTCAGCCGTCTTTATTTATGTGGGCAATTTTATCAGCCCTTACATGTTGTGCTGCTATTTTTATAGGCTTAAAATATCAGGACAATATTGCCAGAGAATTTGGTGTCGTTTTTTTATTAATCAATCTGTATACCCGCTACTTCGAATATTTCTGGGATTCGTGGCACAAAGCATTGTTTTTCCTTATTCTAGCTGCCTCTTTTTGGTTAATAGGACGAAAAGCCGAAAAAATATGGAATATGGAAATCTTTAAATAATCCGTTTTATTATTTAAAACAGTAAATGTAAATCACTTTCCCAATGTGGTAAAGCGCCAGCAACAAAAACAATAAAGCAATAGCTTTACTAATTAAATAGCTGCTTAGCTCAAACTTCTCCTGAATATACCTTGCAAAACGAGCAAACCCATACAAGGCTAATGCAGAGCCTATTCCTGAACCAATACTAAAAATAATCAATGATATATAAGATATATCTATCCACTCGTGTGTAATTAAATAAGTTCCTACAAATAACCAATAAGGTATTTGCATAGGATTAACAACCCCTAAAAATGCACCATATTTTATACTATCTCTATTGCTTTCATCGGCTTTCGGCATCTTCTTCCTACTCTTATAGGTAATATAACCCAGCACAGAGAACATTAAGATCATCACAAAATCGATCGTATTGCCAAATTGAAATGCGCTTTCAAGCCATCGTACAAAACGCATAATGGCAAATGTAAATAAGATCTCTACCGTAGAAAAAGCTATAATAAACGCATATGCTTGTTTTATGCCTTTTGAAACAGTTATTTGCACAACTGTAAGATTAATATTCCCCGGCGGAATATATCCTATTGCATTAATAATAATTCCTAAGAAAAAGGTTAATACCAACATTAAAATTACCTATTTAAGATGATTTTGTAAATACAAAGAAGTATGTCCTTTACCCGAAGCAGCCAATTGCTCTGGTGTTCCTTCAAAAACTACTGTGCCTCCATTATTTCCCCCCTCAGGACCAATATCTATTACCCAGTCGGCAGATTTAATCATTTCCATGTTGTGTTCAATAACCAAAATTGTATTTCCTTGCTCAATTAAAGTGTTTAGTGCTTTCAATAGCTTTAATATGTCATGAAAATGTAAGCCTGTTGTTGGCTCGTCGAATATAAATAAAGTTTTTTGAGCATTATTACCCTTTATTAAGAAAGATGCTAATTTTATTCGCTGTGCCTCCCCTCCCGACAAAGTATTGCTCGATTGTCCTAAATGAACGTATCCCAAACCTACATCCAAAAGTGGATTTAATTTATTCAATATTTTAGGTTCATCTTTAAAAAACAAAACGGCTTCTTCTATAGTAAGCTCTAAAATATCAGACACATTTTTCTCTTTATAAGTTACATCTAATACTTGCTGTTTAAAACGCTTACCTCCACAAGTTTCGCATGGCAAATAAATATCTGCCATAAACTGCATTTCTATTTTAACCTCTCCTTCTCCCTGGCAAACATCACATCTGCCACCCTCTACATTAAATGAAAAGGCAGCAGGCTTTAGTCCAGTTGCTTTAGAAGCGGGCTGACTAGCATATAAAGCTCTAATATCATCCCATGCTTTCACATAAGTAACAGGATTAGATCTAGATGATCTGCCAATCGGGTTTTGATCAACCATTTCCACCTGACTTATTAGATCTATATTTCCAAAAATACCATCATAAGCCCCGGTTTGCTCTCCGCTATAATTCCCTATGGCTTTTTGCAAAGCTGGATATAGTATTTTTTTCACTAAGCTGGTTTTTCCAGAACCTGAAACACCCGTAACACACGTAAAAACACCCAATGGAAACTGAACATCAATATTTTTCAAATTATTCTCTCTGGCACCTTTAATTAAAATATGATCTTTCCATTTTCTTCTGGTTTCTGGCATATCAATTTTTAACGTACCAGATAAATAAGCACCTGTTAAACTCTCTTTAGATTTTAATATATCTTTAAAAGAACCACTAAACACCAAATTTCCACCATGCGATCCGGCCTGTGGACCAATATCTATAATATGATCTGCTGCACGCATCATTTCTTCTTCATGCTCCACCACCAATACGGTATTCCCTACATTTCTCAATGCAGTTAAAACACCAATTAATTTTTGCGTATCGCGGGGATGTAAACCTATGCTAGGCTCATCTAAAACATATACAGAACCTACCAAACTGCTACCTAAAGAAGTTGCTAAATTAATTCGTTGACTCTCCCCTCCTGATAAAGTGTTCGACAACCTGTTAAGCGTTAAATAGCCTAGCCCTACATTATTTAAAAACAATATTCTATTCCTGATTTCAGTCAATAAACGGGCAGATATTTTAATTTGCGTTGGTGTTAATTCTAAATTATCAAAAAACACCAGACTTTCAGAAAGAGGCATTAAAACGACATCAATAATACTTTTTCCATTTATCTTCACAAATGAAGCATCTCTTCTTAACCTAGAACCTTTGCAATCTGGACAAATAGTTTTTCCTCTGTAACGGGAAAGCATAACCCGATATTGAATTTTATAGGTTTGCTCTTCCAGTTCAACAAAGAAATCGTCCAATCCGGTAAAGTATTTATTGCCTTTCCAAAGTAAGCGCTGCTCTTTTTCTGTCAGCTCATTAAATGGACGATGAATAGGAAAATCAAACTTCTCTGCTGATCGTAATAATCTGTTTAAGTAATCTCGCATTTTTTCGCCACGCCATGGAGCGATAGCATTGTCATAAATACTTTTACTTTTATCCGGAATAACTAAATCTTCGTCTATCCCAATAACATTCCCATACCCTTCACATCTTTTACAGGCCCCATACGGATTGTTAAAACTGAAAAAATTAGGTGTAGGTTCTTCATATCTAACACCATCTAGCTCAAACCGATCACAAAAGTGATAATTATCGGCTTCAATATCCACATAAATATCACCCTTACCCTCAAAAAATGCAATCTGTACTGAGTCTGCTAATCTGCTCATTGTTTCATCATCATCAGAAAAAACAATCCTATCGATCAATATCTGTACTAAATCGTTATCAACAAGCTCAAAATCTTTAAAATTACTATCATCTAATATTTCCTCTATCTTCCAAAGTTTCTGATTGTACTTAACACGCAAAAAACCTTTTTGTAATAAAATGGCTAACTCCTCTTTCAGCGTTCGGTTATTATGGGGAAACAACGGACAAAAAATAGTAGACGTTACACCCTCACCTCTTGATTTAACAAAATCGACCACTGCACTTACCGTATCTTTCTTTATTACCTGATTGGTATCTGGTGAATAAGTAACACCAATACGTGAAAACAACAATTTAAGATAATCATAAATCTCTGTCGATGTTCCAACAGTAGATCTTGGATTAGAAGTAATTACTTTTTGTTCAATTGCAATTGCGGGCGCAATTCCTTTAATATAATCTACATCAGGTTTATTCATTCTGCCCATAAATTGACGGGCATAGGCCGATAAACTTTCCACATATCTACGCTGACCTTCGGCATACAACGTATCAAAGGCCAACGAAGACTTTCCAGAACCAGACATTCCAGTTATTACAACTAACTTATTCTTGGGTATAGAGACATCAATATTCTTTAAATTATGAACTCTGGCCCCCTTAATAACAATATTTTTATGTGGATCTTGATCTGATATTTTACTCATTTATTGCCTTACTAAATAATATGCTAAATTAACTTGTATAGTTGATATTTAGTTTTTTTATGTGTGATAATCTTTAAAAATATTTATCAATTTACAATATTTAACAAAAGATAAGTTGGATTTTCATTTTAAAAGTGTTTAATTTGGTATTAATACACACAAACCCGTAAACCATTCTTTATAACTATAGGAGATAAGCTATCGATAGAAACTTTTACTAATTATTTTTAATAGAAAAATTTAGTATAGGAATTCCTATGAAATTAACTGCTTTAAACGACCAAGACTTGGTAAGTAATTACCTTAAAGGGGACGAATATGCCCTTGAAGAATTACTTAATCGACATAAATCTAGAATATATACCTCTATTTATTTACTTGTTAAAGATTCCTACCTCGCAGAGGACGTTTTTCAGGATACCTTTATTAAGGTGATTAAAACACTTCGATCCGGGCGGTATAACGAAGAGGGAAAGTTTTTACCCTGGGTATTAAGAATAGCCCATAATTTGGTGATCGATCACTTTAGAAGAGAAAAGAGGACCCCTATTATTACGAGTGCCGATGGTACAGACATCTTAAATCTAATTCAGGTACATGAAGAAAGTGCTGAAGATCATTTATTAAGAATACAGGTTAAAAATGAACTTCGAGAATTCATTCATTTATTACCAGACGAACAAAAAGAAGTATTAATTATGAGACATTATGGGGAGCTCAGTTTTAAAGAAATAGCAGATATAACAGATGTAAGCATAAATACGGCTTTAGGAAGAATGCGTTATGCTCTTTCTAATCTTCGAAAAATGATGAAAATTAAAGAAGTAAACTCTTTTATTCGAAAATAAATTTCACGCAAAAATTTAACAATCAATAGATTATATAAAATATTTTAGTTGAAATAAAATAAATAAAATATGAATACGTTAAGTTTGTAAATATATAATTGCAACAGGCGTATGATTAAAACTTCTACAAAAAACAATGCAATAATTGAACAAAAGAATGATGAAGTGTCAGAAACTATCCAAAATGATTTATTCTATGATTCAATTAAAAAGCCATTAAATAATTTAATGCGCAATCCAGAAGAAACAACAATTCAAAACATTCTGGACTTCAGCAAAAAATTAGCTTAAAGACTTTAAATGCTCCTACAATGTAGGAGCATTTTTTATTTTTAAAGCATATCTTTACATATGCGTAAAAAAGACAGATTTAACTATTTTGTAGATCATTTTTCAAAAACCCAGCCCTTCGCAGAAACAGAATTACATTACAATAATCCATATGAATTATTAATAGCCGTAATATTATCTGCCCAATGCACAGACAAGCGAATAAATCAAGTTACTCCGGCTTTGTTTAAACGTTTTCCAACACCTCAAAGTTTGGCTGAAGTAAGTCCGGATATTGTCTTTGATTACATAAGAAGTGTAAGTTATCCAAACAATAAATCCAAGCATCTGGTGGGAATGGCCAACATGCTTGTTGAACAATTTAACAGCAAAGTACCTGAACAGATTAACGATCTACAGAAGTTACCAGGAGTAGGTAGAAAAACCGCAAATGTTATTGCTTCTGTTGTATACAATGCTCCGGCAATGGCTGTAGACACACATGTTTTTAGGGTCAGCAGAAGAATTGGATTAACCGATGGTAAAACACCTTTAGCCGTAGAAAAAGACTTGGTCAAAAACATTCCCGAGCATTATATACACGTTGCACATCATTGGTTAATTTTGCACGGCAGATACGTTTGCATAGCTCGTTCACCAAAATGTGACAAGTGCGACCTAACCTCTATTTGTAGATATTATACCAAGCAACAGAGCACAAAAACTAAATCAATTAGCAATAAAAAATAAATTTTATTGCAAAATTAAAAACATGTATTATATTTGCTAAAATTATTAGTATAAATTAGCCGATCAGAAATTAGAAAATTAAGCTCATGAACCCTAACGCAGAAAAATTAAAAGCATTACAGCTAACCTTAGATAAACTGGAAAAATCATATGGCAAAGGCACCATTATGAAATTAGGTGATAATGCAGTAGAATCCATAGAAGCGATCTCAACTGGCTCCATTAGTTTAGATATTGCTTTAGGAATTGGTGGTGTACCAAAAGGTAGAGTTATAGAAATATATGGTCCAGAATCATCTGGTAAAACAACCTTGGCTACGCATATTATTGCAGAAGCTCAAAAATCCGGAGGTATGGCAGCCATTATAGACGCTGAGCATGCTTTTGATAAGTTTTACGCTAAAAAATTAGGCGTAGATACCGACAATCTTTTAATTTCTCAACCAGATAATGGAGAACAGGCGCTGGAAATCGCAGATAATTTAATTCGTTCAGGCGCAATTGATGTGATTGTGATAGACTCTGTTGCTGCTTTAGTTCCTAAGGCCGAAATTGAAGGTGAAATGGGCGATAGCCGGATGGGGCTTCAAGCAAGATTGATGAGTCAGGCTCTCAGAAAATTAACTGGAACAATTGCTAAAACAGGGTGTTGCTGCATTTTCATCAACCAATTAAGAGAAAAAATTGGTGTAATGTTCGGAAATCCAGAAACTACTACCGGAGGTAATGCCTTAAAATTTTATGCTTCAGTTCGTTTAGATATCCGCAGAACTTCCCAAATTAAAGATTCTGATGAAGTTTCTGGAAACAGAGTAAAAGTTAAAATTGTAAAAAACAAAGTCGCTCCGCCATTTAGAATTGCAGAATTCGATATACTATTTGGTGAAGGAATTTCAAAAACAGGAGAAATTATTGATTTAGGTGTTGACTTTAATATCATAAAAAAAGCCGGCTCTTGGTTCTCTTATGGCGACACTAAACTGGGACAAGGAAGAGATGCTGTTAAGCAGTTACTTTTAGACAACCCTGAATTAGCCGATGAAATAGAACAAAAAATCAGGATCGAAGTTACTGGTGAAAAATTAGAAGAAGTAAAAGGTGCTAAATAACCTTAAAAACATCTATAAACAACAAACGCCCTCCGGGGCGTTTGCTATTTAAATCTATTTCTTTTGATGTAAATCTTTAGGCAACTTAAAATTACTATCGTATTTAATTATTACAAACGACGCCGCTATAATTCCTAAACCTAGCAATAGCAATCCTAAATAAGATCTTTTCTTATCTTGTTTCACTACCCACATCAAAAATATAACCAAGGGAATAACCATTAATCCCATGAATGCATAACTCATCGTACTCATATAATATCTCTTTTAAAATTCCATTCTCGCTGCAGGTGTTACCGACTGATCCGTAAACTCACCTGCAAGATACTTATAATATCCCGTGATCCCTACCATTGCTGCATTATCCGTACAATGTTCAAATGCTGGAATATAAACCGTCCAATTATTTATAACAGCTGCCGCCTCTAAGGCTTTTCGCAAACCAGAATTGGCAGAAACCCCTCCAGCAATAGCAATCTCCTTAATATTATACACTTCTGCGGCCTGCTTTAATTTGTTCAACAAAATATTCACAATACTATGCTGAACAGAAGCACAAATATCATTTAGATTCTCCTCAATAAAATTGGCATTCTTGGCTATCTCGGCTTTAATAAAATATAAAATAGATGTCTTAAATCCCGAGAAACTAAAATTTAAACCTTCTATTTTAGGTACTGCAAACTTAAATTTTAAAGGATCACCTTCTTGAGCATACTTGTCAATCATAGGTCCACCGGGATAAGGTAAATCTAAAATTTTTGCCGTTTTATCAAATGCTTCTCCCGCAGCATCATCTATGGTTTCGCCGATAATTTCCATATCATTATAACTCTTAACCAATACCAACTGGGTATGCCCTCCAGATACAGTTAAACAAATAAATGGGAATGTCGGATTTCTATCCCCAATAAAGTGCGCTAAAATATGCGCATGCATATGATTAACAGCAATTAATGGTATATTTTGAGCCAACGCAAATGCCTTCGCAAATGATACACCTACCAATAAAGAACCTAATAATCCAGGGCCACGCGTAAACGCTACCGCATCAATGTCTTTTTTATTAACTTTGCTGTCTATTAAAGCTTGTTGAACAGCTGGAACAATATTTTGTTGGTGTACCCTAGATGCTAACTCTGGAATTACACCTCCATAATTTTGATGAATTGTTTGATTTGCAATAACATTGGCAGTAATTTTGCCGTTATTACAAATCGACACAGACGTTTCATCACAAGAAGATTCAATTGCGAGGATAATAGCCATATTTATATAAAGACACAAAATTATCAAAAAACTATTTAAAATATTAATTTGGACATTAGTCTCTGTAATTTTACTATTTGTAGTTATAGTATTCTCTTTACAGTTTAAACCTGTGCAAACATATGTAGCCCAAAAAGCTGCAGCATATCTTTCTAAAGAGCTAAAAACCACAATTTCAATATCGAGTCTTTACATTAAACCATTTAAATCTATAGTTCTAGAAGATTTGCTGGTGCTCGATCTTCAAAAAGATACACTCTTAAATACACCTAAGTTTCTGGTCGACTTAAACAGACTCTCTTTAGAAAAAAGAATTTTAGATGTAAATACCGTACAGATAAATGATGGTAATTTCTATCTAAAAACCAATAAAGACAGCACCACCAATCTCGACTTCATCATTAATTATTTTGATTCTGGTGAAGTAGACACTACTAAAGCAAAGAAAGAACCTTTTACCATTACTTTCGATAGAATAATACTCAATAATCTAGATTTCAAATACAAAAACTTTAAAGTTGCCGACACCATTTACCGAGGAATAAATTTCGACGATATAGAGGTAACTGCCTTAAATGGAATATTTGAAGATTTAAACACCAAAGATCATCTCCTAAAAACACAAATCAAAAACTTAGGTTTTAAAGAAAAAAGTGGATTTATCCTGAAAAATCTAACTGCCGCAACAGTTGTAGATACAAATGCTATTGAATTAAACGCCCTGAA
The DNA here is from genome assembly GCA_964583395.1 of uncultured Pedobacter sp. Classification (GTDB taxonomy): domain Bacteria; phylum Bacteroidota; class Bacteroidia; order Sphingobacteriales; family Sphingobacteriaceae; genus Pedobacter. Next base: position 23,042 of record CAZOVM010000016.1, read on the forward strand.
ATTAGCAACAAACAGAAGCACGTTAGCCGATTACTTAAAATTAAGTTTTAATTCTTTCAAAGATTTTAATGATTTTGTAAATAAAGTCCGTATGAGAGCAAACTTTAAAGCTGCTCATATTGCTTCTCAAGACATTGCATATTTTGCTCCAGAATTATCTACCATGAAATTAGATGTAGATATCGAAGGAACAATAAGTGGTTATGTAAACGACATAAAAGCGCGAAAACTTTCTGTAAAAGCAGGAAAAGCAACTTATCTTAAAGGAGACTTTGCTTTAAAAGGATTACCAAATATCAATGAAACATTTATTGATATGAAAATTGAAATGGCCGGAACCAACAAACAAGATTTAGATGAAATTCTTGGGAACACGACCGGCAGCAAAGTAAAAGTTATTCCTGATATCGTTTCAAAATTTGGCAATATTAATTTCAATGGCACTTTTACCGGTTTCCAAAATGACTTTGTTGCATTTGGGGAGTTTAAGACAAAGCTAGGAAGACTTGCGTCGGATGTTAATATGAAAATAGATAAAAATGGCATTCCCTCTTACACAGGAAATGTTAAAACTTATGATTTTGATATTGGCAATTTAATAGATGAACCTTTATTAAATAGAATAACCTCTACATTATATATTAAAGGTAGAGGCATCGAGCTGCAAACCCTCTCCGAATCTCTCAAAGGAGATATAGATTACATAGATTTTAACGGTTATAGATATACAAATGTTAAAATTGACGGATTGTTTGAAAAGAAAAATTTTGATGGCAACTTAGAAGTTAATGATCCCAATGTTCAACTTACATTTGCAGGAGGCGTTAACCTAAACCCTGAATTACCTGTATTCAATTTTAAGGCAAACATCCAACGTGCAAAAATGAAAACTTTGCAACTCTACAAAGATTCGTTGATGATTGATGCCGATTTTGAAGCAAATTTTTCTGGCAATAACCTAAATAATATACAAGGCGACTTCTTAATATCTAAAATCAGGCTTAGCAACTTAAGAGGATCTTACAACATTGACAGCCTTCAGCTAAACGCTTCCGGAATAGGTATAGATAGAACCTTAGCTATACGCTCAGATATTTTTGATGCAAGCATACGAGGACAATATGACCTGAACTCAATCGCAAATTACTATCAGGCTATTGCCCAAACGTACGTACCTTCGCTTAAGTTTAAAGACAATACTTTTAACACTCAAATTTTCCAGTTCAATTTAAGAATAAAGAATTTTGAGCCAATTGCCGAATTTATAGATCCTTCCTTATCTATTGAAGACCAAGCAGTATTAATAGGCAATTTCGATTCGCGAGACAATACCGCTACTCTTAACGGATTTATAAAGAAATTGAAATATGATAACATCACTGCAAATGATATCATTATAGATGAAAGCACTACAACAAATGAACTACAGGCCGTAATAACATCCGGACAAATACTATTAAATGACAGTCTGTTTTTAAAAGACATCAACATTTCCAACATTATTAGAAATGACAGCTTATCATTGAACATTAAATTATCTAATGTTGATGAAGAAAATCAATTAGATTTAAACGGACTCGTAGAATTTGGAGACACTTCTAAAGTAAGTATTCTACCTTCTATAGTTATCATCAATAATGAAGAATGGAAAATTCAGGAAAAAGTTCAAATAAACTTTAGAGATGGGAAAACCTCTATAGAGAATTTTGACCTAAGTAATGGAGAACAACTTTTAACGATAGATGGAGTTGTCTCGAAAGAACCTGAAGATTTGGTTCAAGTGGGTTTTTCTAACCTTGATCTAAAAACATTTAACCCATTTACTCGAAACTTTGGAGTCATACTTGCCGGCAAACTACATGGTAACACCCATTTATCAGGTGTTTTAAGTTCTTTAAGAGTAAATGACAATATAACGATTGATTCGTTGGTTATGAATTCCAATTATATTGGACATTTAAAAGACACATCTTCTTACGATGGCCTAAACAAGAAAATAAACATTTATACAAAAGTAGAAACGGATGGAAAAGAATCGCTAAGTGCTACTGGAAATGTGAATTTAGTTGAAAAACTATTGGACATAAATGTTGAATTAGCAGATAGTAAACTAGCCATTCTCGAACCATTTGTAAATAAATTAGTATCTAATTTAAAAGGGAGTTTAAGTGCCGATTTAAAAGTAAATGGTCCTTTCAAAAAACCAGCAATAAATGGCTCCATCTCATTCGATAAAGGGCAGCTAACTGTTAACTATCTCAAAACGGCTTTAACTCTAAATGATAGAGTGGATGTAGAAAATAGTGTTGTAAAAATTAATGATGTTAAAATTTTAGATTCGGAAGGTCATTCGGCAACCGCAAACGGAATAGTTGACTTAAATAACTTAGATGATCCTCTAATTAAAGTAGTGTTAGATGCGGATAACTTTATGGCATTAAATACGACCTCAAGAGACAACTCTTTATACTTTGGTAAAGCATATGCTACAGGAAAATTCTCTTTCAACGGCCCTACAAGTGCTATGGATATTGACATCAATGCCAAAACAGAAAGAGGAACCATCTTTAACTTACCGCTTAACAGTTCAGAAACAGTATCGGAAAAAGACTTTATTCGTTTTGTAAGTAAAGACACGCTCCAAAATCAGAAAAAACAAACATTTGAAGGACTAACCTTAAACTTCAAATTGTTAATAGACCCGAATACGACCGCCAATATTTACACTGCAATAGGTAATTTAAGTGGCAAAGGAAATGCAGAGCTCGAATTAAATATTAATAGCTTGGGCGATTTCGAAATGAAGGGAGATTATATTATCGAAACTGGTAATTTTGATTTTACAGCTCAAGAGGTAATTAACAAACGATTCACAATTAGACAAGGAGGAACCATTAGATGGACGGGTGATCCAACCGGAGCCCAAATTAACTTAAAGGCTATATATGCATTAAGAGCTAATGTTACGGACCTCTATACCGCAGCAAATCGAGAATCAGTAACCAGTACAACTGCGTCTGTCCTAACTGAAGTAGAAATGGGTTTAACTGGTCTGCTGTTACAGCCAGATATAAAACTAGATATATTTTTTCCTGCAAACCCTGCTATAAAAGAAGAATTTCAATCCTATTTTAGCGATCAACAAAACAGGGAAATACAGGCCGTGAGTTTAATTGTTAGAAGAAGTTTTGCCCCCGGAACCGGAAAAGAAGCTATAGGCAAGCAACTTCAATCCGGAATTGAAAATACAGCGCAAGAATTATTTTTCAATCAGTTTAACAATGTTTTATCTTCGTTAAATTTAAACTTCGTAGACATCAATGTTCGTTCATTTAGCGAAGCCAATGCAACATTTAATTTCTTCGACGACAGAATTATTATTAACGCAGGAATTGTAGACAATAGAAGTACGAATAGTTTCACTCCTATTGATCTTAACAGCAATGCTATTGGTCGGGAAGTAGAAATCTTAGGATTGATTAAGAAAGACGGAACATTGGTAGGAAAACTTGCTAATAAACCCCCTACTCAACAAAATATTTTTGCAAATCCTGGAATCGATCAAAATGCCAATGTTACATCTTTTGGATTAATTTACGCACAACAATTTGATAGCTTCAAAGAATTCTTACAAAAGATCTCTGGAAAATATAAACGAGATCTACAGAAGAAAGGGACAGACACAATCATCCCAAAACTGGCTCCTTCTACTACCAAACAAGAGGTAAATAAACAAAAACCAAAATAAAATCGGTTTTTGTTTATTTAATAAGCTACCCTTTCATAATCAGGTGTCCCATCTTATCTCTTTTAGTTTTTAGATAGGTCTCATTATGTTGATTGCTTTCAATTTCTATTGGCACATTTTCAATTACTTCTAAGTTGTATCCAATTAAGCCTGCTCGTTTAGTTGGATTATTAGTCATCAAACGCATTTTGGTAATCCCCACAGCCCTTATAATTTGAGCACCCACACCATAGTCACGTTCATCGCCTTTAAAGCCCAATTCAAGATTAGCTTCTACTGTATCATAACCTTTATCTTGAAGATTATAAGATCTTAATTTATTAATTAAGCCAATTCCTCTTCCTTCTTGGTTCATATATACAATTAAGCCTTTTCCTTCTTCTTGAATCATCTGCATTGCTTTATGCAATTGCGGTCCGCAATCACAGCGACACGATCCAAAAATATCGCCAGTCACACAAGAACTGTGCACTCTAACCAATACAGTTTCATCCTTTTCCCAAGTTCCTTTAGATATTGCTAAATGCGTAGCTCCATTATTTAACTGTGTAAAGGCAGTCATCTTAAAATCGCCCCATTGTGTCGGTAAATTAACAGTCACTTCTTCATTAATTAGACTTTCTTGCTGTAATCTATAAGCGATTAAATCCTTAATTGAAATTATTTTTAATTGATGTATAGCCGCAATCTTCATTAAATCCGGAAGTCGAGCCATTTCTCCGTCCTCTTTTAGTATTTCTACCAGCACTCCTGCAGGCTGTAATCCTGCTAGTCTTGCCAAATCTACCGCAGCTTCTGTATGTCCGGCCCTTCTTAAAACACCACCTTCCTGTGCACGCAAAGGAAAAATATGCCCAGGTCTACCTAATTCAGCAGGATCCGTATTTGGGTTTGTAAGTGCAAGTATAGTCTTAGATCTGTCGGACGCAGAAATGCCTGTGGTACAACCATGCCCTCTTAAATCTATAGATACGGTAAAATTAGTTTCATAAACAGCCGTATTATTGCCAACCATTAGATCGAGACTTAGCTCCTTACAACGTTCGGCCGTTAAAGGAGCACAGATTAATCCACGGCCATGAGTTGCCATAAAATTAATTATTTCGGGAGTAGCGTGTTCTGCAGCAGCTACAAAATCTCCTTCATTTTCACGATCTTCATCGTCTACCACAATAATAACTTTCCCAGCTTTTATATCTTCAATTGCATCAGCAATTTTATTCAATTCAATTTGCATTACTTTAAATCTATATTAGATTATACAAAGGTAATTATCCTATTTTATAAAACTTGATCTGTATTATCATTCCTACGTAACGATGCTACATCAACTTGTATCTTTTTCTTCCTAAATTTACTAATTATCAACTGTTTATAATAATCTACATCAAATAGTGCAGAATCTATACTCGCTTTATAGGTTAAAAATGCGCCAACGGGCGATAGAATGATTACCGCTAACCACATACCTACAATAACATCTAAAGAGCCTTCTTTTACAGACTTCTCTGCCACTGTAGTTATAATATGATAAACTAAAAAGAAAAGCACCGAAATTACAACCGGCAATCCCAATCCACCTTTGCGAATAATAGCTCCCATAGGAGCTCCAATAAAGAAAAGCACCAGGCAGGACGCCGCAAGTGTAAATTTGCGTTGATATTCTACCTTAACTTTAATAATATCTTTATTCCGAAGATTATAATCTACCATCTGATTTGCCGTAACCTGTTCTATACTTACAGATTGGTGGTATGCATTTTGAACAATTTGTAACCTTTCTTTTTCTGGTAAAATAGAAAGGATATTCTCTTTAAAATCCAATGGGGTAGATTTAATTTTAGAATAACCTTTAGCAATATTTTGCTGCCTGTAGTAGCTACCCACATGAAAACTAAAAGTACTCACAACGCTATCCAGCTCTTTAACCAACGAATCCTGTTTCTTCCTTAAGCCATCTAAATTGAGCATTTCGGTAACATTAGAAAAAGAATCTTCACTAGAACGGTTCATCTGAAAACTAGAAAAATCAAAGCGTTGCTCAGTCTCCTGAAAGCGCATTCTCGAAAAAACTTGACGCGGATCGAAAGACCTACTACTATTCGACTCTTCATATCGAATCCCATCAATTAGTTTAAGAATTAAATAATTACCATCATCCGTCTTGTACATCTTACCTTTTTGGGCCATAATGATCCTAGAAATTCCATTTCTGGCAGAATGATCATAAATCATTACGCCAAATAAAGAATCTGCCTGTTCATCTTTTCGATCAACTTTTATTGCATATCCCGGTATACTTGTATTAAAAACACCTTCCTTAATTAAAAAAGTAAGCTTTTTATTACGTACATCGTACAATAAGGTTCCATATTTCTTGGTAGCCTTGGGTAAAATAAAATCAGAAAAATAAAATGAAGCTATAGAAATCCCGATAATTAATAAAAAGAGTGGGATCATGGCCGTTCTTAGAGAAATTCCGGCCGACTTAATTGCTACTAATTCATAATTTTCTCCCAATGTACCAAAGGTCATAATAGAAGAAAGCAAAATAGATAATGGCAATGCCATCGAAACATTGGTGGCTGAAGAATAGAACATAAGTTCTAAAATAACATACCATTCAAATCCTTTGCCTATAATGTCATCAGCATATTTAAACAAAAAGAACATCAACAGGATAAACATCACTATTAAAAAAGTGACGATAAATGGCCTGATGAAGGCGTTTATTATAAGTAAATGAATCTTTTTCAATATTCAAAGTTACGAAAAAGAAGCAATAATGAATTCAACAACCTCTGAAGTTAGGCAGATAAATTAAAGCATTTTAGATAAGCACTATGCTCCGCCTAATACACTTAACAAATAATTTATTTGATTATCCCAAATAGAAGTTCTTTCAGACAGCGTATCCTCTGTAGCGAAATCAGTAATATTTAAAGCAACATCATTTGTTAACTCATCCTGAACAATTTCCATCTCAAAAAAATATTGAGGCTCATCATCTACCCATTTAAAACGCACTAACTTATTTTCCTTTATAGATACCAATTTAGCCTTCTGTACTTCTCCATCCCAAGTAAATGTGAATATTTGATCTCGAACATTTACATCGTCTGCAAACCATTGCGATAAACCATTAGGCTCACTTATAAAGCTGAATAGAATACGTGGAGAAGACCTCAAAGCATATTCTAAATTAAATTTTTTCTTTTCTGACATTATCCTTTTCTCTTATTCCAATCGTCATTATTCAACGATTTATATCTAAAGAAAGTGAATTAAATTTACAAATGCAACTCTTTGTATATCTGCACTAATACCACCTTAAAAAACAGTCTAAAAAACCTGAAATTTTATAAACTAATTGAGGTTTAATTGTCAACCAAATGGGATATTCTTTTTATTAATTCGACTCACTTTCCTACTTATTTAGATAATTATATAAAAAGGATACTTTTAAATCAAAAACATTATTTCTATATTTGCAACTCCAAAAAAATAGCAACTAATTTTAATGCTATAAATATTTTGGCGGGGTAGCTCAGATGGTTAGAGCGCAGGATTCATAACCCTGAGGTCGGCAGTTCGATTCTGCTCCCCGCTACTGGTAAAAAGCTTCACACTTGTGAGGCTTTTTTTGTGCAGTTTATTTTAGAATGGGATGCAGGGTGAATAATAAATTCTGAGGTCGCAGTTCGTCCCGATAGCTATCGGGACTGCTCCCCGCTACTGGTAAAAGCTTCACATTTGTGAGGCTTTTTTTGTTCAGAATATTAACAACGGCTAATGAAACATAATAGCCCACAACAAATCTGCTTCAGTTCTTTCCAATATTTATAGAGTGTTCTCCACTGCTTATAAAACGCTCTATGTGGAATGACTTTTTCACACAGAATAGTCGGATTAAATCTAGCTATAAAATGAGATAAAGATTGTTTCTTCAGAATATAATTCAAAACAAAACTCTACAAATTCTACAGAAGTATTTTACTCCACATTAATGTTAATAAAATATTTGGTTAAATATTTCTGCATCTGATAATTTAATTGAGCCATTCGATAAACAGAGTTTTCCAATTTATTTGGGTTCTTACGTTTTCCGGAATATATTCCAAGTTCTGATTCTGTAGCCTCACCGTCATACTTTGCTTCTGCTACCCTCCTGTAATATATTTTCCATCGATAGACACCTTTGCAAGCTAATAACTTATATAGATCAAAAGACTCTACCCAAGTTTGAAACTGACGGCCATCTGCAATACCACCTTCTTTCATTTCTTCAAATGCTCTTCCGAACAAATCATTAAAGGTGGTTTCGTCTATGAAATAGTTTTTATCATTAATAATAAATTGATACTTGCATTGAGTGTAGCCTATTTTAATACTGGCACTCAATATTAAGACCAACAAAAGCATTTTCATGTGTTTAGGGATTTATATGTATAATTTGTTTGTTTATTTCATATTTTGGTGATTACTTACATTATTTTTAAATAAATGGAGTTTCATACTTGGTTTATCTGTATAAACACAATGTCTTTTCATTATTCTTTGTAAAAAAGTGCCTATTCATTTTTACATAAAACAATATTAACTCATACCTAACGTGAAAACAAGAAAACACAACAAGCTATAATTCAAATAGTTTCCTGTTTTACTAAAGATTTAAATATACAGAAATATTAGAAAAAAAATCAAATCGTATCCAAATCAATCAAATTTAATAAACAGATAATATTAGAAGTGATGTACGGATAAACAAAACATATAAATCTGTTATAAAAAAATCCCGCAAGATATTTTAAATAATATCTGCGGGATTTTAGCTCTATAGAAAAACCTATTTACATCACAAAGCTACCATCTCCCATTCTAATAATATTTCCGCCATTGCGAGCTCTAGCGCCAGACCATTTCTGCAAACGCATGCTCAGCTTTACCATAAAATATCTACTTAAAGCATTCGTCTTAGTATCTACAATGCTTTGATCTGTTACATCTCTGTTAATGAAGTTATTTTGATTTAATAAATCAAAAGCCTGAACAGTGATAGCACCTCTACGATTCCACACATCTTTCTGAATAAAAGCATTTATTACAAACGGATTGTTGGTTACATTCGCATTAATTCCGCTTACAAAGTTTTTACTTGCATTATAACCCATCGCAAAATTATTGCTGAAATTAAATCTACCATCAATATTCAAAGCAATTGTCTTGGTTTTACTATCAATAGAAGACGGCAATGAGTTATTAGAAGACAAGAATCTATAAGACACAGAAGGGTTAACTTCTAACCATTTATTTGGGTTAATTCTTGGTCCAAATCGCTGACTAAAGCTCCATCTATCTGTATAATTTATCAAATCATTACTCATAGAAACACCATGATTAAATGAGAAGTTACCACTGTATGCCAGACTATATTTTCTGTCTTTCAATTGCTTCGAAATAGAGTAATTACCACCTACACTATACACACCCTGTAAATTCACATACCGCGTTTCATTTTTTAAACTATTATACTCGTCGCTAATCTGAACAACATTTCTAGAAATAGAGTTCTCCGTCATAGATGAATTTAATCCTACAGAGTAGTTGAGCTTAGATCTAGGTATATAATTGTTATAATTTAAATTAACAGCATGTCTAAAAGCAACCTTCAAATTCGGATTACCCACTACAGGATTTTGAACATTAGACACATCTCTTACAGGTTGAATCTGATCAAAACTAGGTTCGCTTGCATTACCATTATAATTTACCTGGATACTGTGCTGCATTGACCAAGAGTATTGAAATCTGGCCACCGGAATAAGATTAAAACTACTACGTCTAATATTTGTTCCCAAGCTAGCTTTTGAGCCTATCATTAAACTAGGTAATCCGGCAAGACCTACAGAAAACTTAACCCTCGAAGTGTTACTTAAACCATATCTATAGTTTAATGAAATTCTGGATTGATTAAATGAATAATCAAAAATATTGCTTAATGAGTCTATAGAAATTCTCCTTTCGTCGTTCAGAATATTGCTGGTAATAGCCTTATTATCATAACTATTTCTATTAAACTGTCCACTAAATTCTAATTGTGTATTTCCAGACAAAGGCTCTACAAACGACACATTTGCTCTGATACTTTGCGATTTATTAGACCTTTCTACCAATCGGTTCACCAACGAGTCTTTTAAAACCACATCAGAATCGTCCTGATAATAAATAATATTTGCATTATTTTGCTGCTCCGTAGATCTATCAGCATTGTTAAAATTGATACTGGTAGATATATTTCTACGTCTCTTATCAAATTGATGCTGATAAAATGCCGATAATCCAAAGCTTGGGCTTTTATTTAAATTCCTATTAGAGTTAACCTGATCTTGATGTATTAAACCTGTCTGGAATACAGAGCTTAAGGAAGTTCCATTTGAATTAGTTACAGTTAAATTCGGTTGAATTCTTAAGAAATTCTTCTTGTTAAAGTTAAATTCCAACTCCGCATTAAAATTATGATTTTCATTTTTATTCAATGAATTTTGATCATTTGTAGCAAAAGTAGTACCCAATGAGCTAAAATTTTGGCTTTCACTACTATTTAAAGAATTTACTCTTCCAGCACTAAATGAATAATTCGCATTATATTCCAAAACTTTAGAAACTCTGTCTCGAATAGAGAAAGACGTATTTCCAGTGGTTGAAACCCCGCCACTAGCGCCACCACTATTGCTACCCCCAAAAGTTGGCACACCACCACCACCAATACTTATTCCGCCTCCACCACCAATCATTATGGGAACACCACCGCCTCCACCACCACCCATATTACCGCCTCCACCTCCAGCTACGCCAGTTACGGTATTATTTAGTCGAGCATTTAAGCCTAGGGTTTGATTACCATTTAATCGGGTTGCAAATAAAGAGCTCTCATAGCGATCATTATTTCCAGCTCCTCCTGCTAAATTCAGTGTATTTCCTACTGATTTATCAGTTTTGGTTACTATATTCAAAATTTTCTCAGGATCGCCGTCTTTAATACCTGTACGAGCGGCCTCATCTCCATAATCATCCACTACCTGAATTTTATCTACAATATTGGCGGGCAAATTTTGAACTGCTTCGTTTACCTTTCCGCCCAAATATGTTTTACCGTTAATTTTTGCTTTAGTTAGCTCTTTCCCTTGATGCGATACCGAACCATCAGTACCCACCTCCATATCCTCCATCTTTTTTAACAATTCGTCTACAGTAGCGTTTTCTCTCACAACATAATCACTAGCCCTATACTCAACGGTATCAACTTTATAAGTAATAGAAGATCCTCCTTCTATTACAACTTCATCAATACTTGTAGAACTTTCACCCAAAATAATTGGATCCATAATTATCCTCGGGATCGCATCATTTTGCAAAAATTTACCCACCATAACTTTATATGCTAAACTTTTGACCTCCAATGTATAAGAAGCAGATTTAATATTCTTAAAAACAAATATACCATCCGCATTAGAAGTTGTAACAGCAGTATCTGTAGGAGAAGTAAGTCTAATATTTGCTCCAGGAATTTCGTTTCCTTTAGCGTCCTTAATTACACCACTTATTTCCCGAGTAGGCAAAGGTGTAGTTTTAGGTGGCGTGGTTTGAGCATTAGCAATAGGAACCATGCCAAACAAGACCAAAATAGTTAAACAATATTTAACCATAAAGGAGGAAGATGAAAATAGCGCTTTCATAACCTTTATTTTAATGTTTAATCAAAGTATATTTTCCCCAAACTTCGTTCGGAATTAAATTTTCGTTAAATCCTCCCATACCTCCACCTCCTACTACTTGAAAAGTACCTCCACCGCTAATTGATACACTAGATTCCTGAACAGGGCTTATTCTAACAATTGGATTTGTTCTCAACTGATAAGATATTTCCTTGGCTTGAGTTGCATTTAACCCCATTAAATTCAAAGGAATTGCTAATTCATAAATATATTCTTTGTCGTCATTAAACTTCGCTGCAACTTTTATATTGTGTTCATTATAAATCGAGATAAGAGAATCTTGAATAGCCGGAAACCCAAATACTTTTATTTCTTTAGCCTTACCCAGCTGACTTATTCTATTTGCCAACATCGCAGAATCTAAATTTCTCATACTAAAAGATACAGCGCTGGCCGACACAGAACCACCAACTACTGTAAGTGTTTGCACGCCCATTGCTCCTGCAGGTTGTCCTCCCTGAGAAGGAGCAGAAGGTCTAATCGGATATGAAACGTTGAAACTATTTTCAGCGTCTTTTTTATTATTCACATTTAGCGCGAGCCTAAATCCGGCAGCAATAATTTTATTAATATCCTTTCCATCAAATTTTGATTTAAGCACCAAGTATAAATTCTTATCATCATTTGACAAGGTATAATATACATCAAGCTTTTTATTATAAGCAGCGTACTCGCTATTCCACTCATTGTCGTTTCCATCAATACGGACGGTTGCCGGCGATTTGACTTCTTTATTTTGTAAGTCTGGTAATCTCTGCGCAGATGCAGAATGAACAACTAGTGCGCAAAGCAAAAAGAATAAATTTTTCATAAAAACAGTTATTGGGTTTGATTAAAATTAGTTAATATATTCCATGCTTCTATATACTTTCAAAACTAACATCAATGATATACGAAGCATTTCGTACACTAACGTACGAACAATGTCGTACATAATAAAATGTTTAACAAAATTTTAACACTTTTTAGCAAAAAAAGACTTAAAACAGCTATTTAGCTATCATTTTACTATATTTTTGTTACTTTCAATGCTTAATGGGACCCCATAAGTTTATTGTAATTACGAGATAAAAATACGACCCAAAATAGAAAAAGGACAATTACATTATATGTATTGTCCTTTTTTATGACCTATTAAATTACTCGTTTTTAATTCTGCTTCTCAGAATAGGTCTCTGCCATTTTCAAAGCGTTGTATAAGTTAGCAATGCCTCCACTAGCAGACAGTTCGTTGAAAGGGATTCTTATTGTTTCATCTTTTGCATTCTTATTTTTCACTTTAGATGTAACCTTTACTGCAGACTTCATAATGATATCTCTCACTGCTGCCGGACTTAATTCTGGATAATAGGTTAACAAAACTGCAGCTATTCCCGAAACAACTGGAGCAGCCATACTTGTACCATCATTTTCTTCATATTTAGAATCAGGAACTGTAGAATTAATCATAAAACCCGGGGCAAATACATCGACCATATGGATACCATAATTGGAAAAACTTGCTTTTAAATCGGCGTCCGATTTATAGGCACTTGCACCTACCTCTATCCAGTTGTTGGCATGAGGAAACTTAAACTTTGCTTGATCTATAAAATCATTCATAAAAGTATCTTTTGCTACACCTAACTGACCAGGCAACACCTTAGGAACCGTTGCAGGTCTTCCAACGTTTCTATTTTGGTATTCCAAAGCTTCCGGTGTATCATAATATTTATTAGGATAATTATCTACTAAATCATTATTAACATTATCGTTCCCAGCAGCATGAACTAATAAAACACCTTTTTCTTCAGCATATCTAACTGCTGAATCAACTGCTTGTTTATCCCATTTAAAGCCTTTACCAAAACTCATATTAATAATTTTAGCCCCATTATCTACCGCATACCTAATACCATTAGCTACATCTTTGTCTCGCTCATCACCCTGAGGAACAACTCTTATCGTCATGATTTCTACATTGTCGGCGATACCCATAATACCAATGTCATTCTTTCTATTAGCACCTATAATACCAGAAACATGAGTTCCATGACTAGCATCCGGGCCTTTCACATCATTATTACCATAAAATCTTTCTGCAGAATTATCATAATCGTCTCCAACTAATACGGCTCTTTCATCGTAAGCAGGATTTAGATTATATTGAAGTCTGATCTTATAATCTTGATATCCTTTCTTAATATCCTTGTAAAATTTCTCAAAGCCCCCACTATTTTTAGACTCTTTTTTAATGATGCTAACAATCTGAGATTCTATATCACTTTGAGGTTTATATTCTTCAATATCTGCCAATGTAGGAACATCTTTATTTTTCGCTTTCGCAACATCATCAATAAGATTAGATATATAATCTAAAAACTGCATAGTTCTCGAAGCATCCTCATATTCTTTTCCAAAATCTTTGGTTGCTTTTAAATAAAGTGCAAATTCTATTTTACCTATACTATCCAATTGTGTTGATGGAAGCGTAGAAAGATATTTAGGGCGTAATTTTCTGATAATCCGAACCATTTCTAAATTATCATATGCCAAATTACCTTTAGACGAACCAATAAAATTCCATCCATGTATATCGTCTATATAACCATTGCCGTCATCATCAATCCCGTTTCCTGGAATTTCTTTTTTGTTGGTCCACAATACATCTTTTAGATCTTCATGTTCTATATCAGTACCGCCATCTATTACTGCTACAATTACCTTTTGTTTAGGCTTCTTATTACTTAATAGCTCTTTATATGCTTTTTCTGTGCTTACGCCAAAGTAACCATCTTTAGTTAAATCGAGATTATACCAGTTAGGTGGAAGCTTTACACTTTTATCCTGCGCATATATTGCATTACCAAAAAATACCAGTAATACGAATACAAAAAACTTGTTCAATTTCATGTGTGCTTTTATTTAAAACTTAATACTTATAAAAATACACATTTTAAAAATGATAGTTTTCTGTTTTACATATTTTAACAGTAAGAAGAAAAAAGGGGAAAGCTTAAGGCTAAAAGCTGAAAGGGGAAAGGCGGAAAGCTAGGAGCTTTTAGCTATGAGCTTGGGGCTTTTAGCTATAAACAAAAAAGCTTCATCCATTACTGGACAAGGCTTTAGTTTAATTCCGATAGCTATCGGGATTGGCACCGACCTACTTACATCCCGCGCATGCGGGGCTCCCACATGTTACTGCAGTAACATCGGCTCTGGCGGGCTTAACTTCTCTGTTCGGTCCCGATAGCTATCGGGAGGGAAGAGGTGGAAAACTTAAGGCTAAAAGCTGAAAGACTGAAAGGGGAAAGGCGGAAAGCTAGGAGCTTTAAGCTATGAGCTTGGGGCTTTTAGCTTTTAGCTATAAACAAAAAAGCTCCACTACTTTCGTAATGGAGCTTTAGTTGTAAAATTTGGCACCGACCTACTCTCCCACATGTTACTGCAGTACCATCGGCTCTGGCGGGCTTAACTTCTCTGTTCGGAATGGGAAGAGGTGGACACCGCCGATATAGGCACCTAAATGTCTTTATCTGGTTGCCGTATCCCGATTATTCGTGGATAGGCACCTAAATGTCTTTATAAAGCTTAAAGCTTGTGAGCGTAAAGCTTAGTGCTTTATGCTTTCAGCTCTATAGCTAAATGACATATTATTGAAAGAAGTTAGTTTAGAAGAACAAACAACAAATCTGTTTGCTTTGAAAGCTTCGGGTTATTAGTAATACTCGACTTTGATGTTACCACCTTTACATCTGTATCCTATCAACGTAGTAGTCTTCTACGGCCCTATATGGAATTCTCATCTCGTGGCTAGTTTCGCACTTAGATGCTTTCAGCGCTTATCTATTCCCAACGTAGCTACTCTGCAATGCCCCTGGCGGAACAACAGATTCACTAGAGGTTAGTCCAACCCGGTCCTCTCGTACTAAGGTCAGCCCCACTCAAACTTCCTACGCCCACAACAGATA
>CAZOVM010000017.1:0-8019 GCA_964583395.1 uncultured Pedobacter sp.
AGAAGGTGGACGTCACACTCCATTCTTTAACAAATATCGTCCTCAATTCTATTTCCGTACCACTGACGTAACTGGTGAGATCTCGTTAGCAGAAGGAACTGAAATGGTTATGCCAGGTGATAACGTTACAATCAACGTGAAATTAATCAACGCGATTGCAATGGAAAAAGGTCTACGTTTCGCTATCCGTGAGGGTGGTAGAACAGTAGGTGCTGGTCAGGTAACTGAAATTGTAAAATAATAAATAAGCAAGCTCAAGTCTCAAGGCTGAAAGCTTCTTTAATAAGCTATAAGCATAAGGCACTAGGTTAATTATAACTTTCGCTTTATGCTTTTAGCTTCTACACGGGAATAGTTCAATGGTAGAATAGAGGTCTCCAAAACCTTTGATCAGGGTTCGAATCCTTGTTCCCGTGCAAATAAAATATTATGGCTAAAGTAGTTCAATTTTTTAAGGAATCGTATGAAGAGATGACCCAGAAGGTTACTTGGCCAACCTGGAAAAGTCTTCAGAACTCAGCGATTTTAGTTTTAGTAGCATCATTAATTATTGCATTGGTCATCTTTGCAATGGATCAAGGATCTACTTTTATTGTTGATAAAATTTACAGATCAATATCTAATTAATACGATCTTATGAGTAATCAATTAAAGTGGTATGTTGTAAGAGCTGTTAGCGGTAAAGAGAAGAAGGTAAAGCAATATATCGATTCTGAAATTAGTCGTTTAGGAATTACGCATTTGGTACCTCAAGTACTAATCCCTATGGAGAAGTATTATCAAATGAAAGATGGAAAGAAAATTGCGAAAGAGCGTAATTTTTATCCAGGTTATGTTTTGATCGAAGCTACTTTAGATGGTGAATTAGAACATATTATTAAGAATATAAATAGTGTTATCGGATTTTTAGGTGACAAAGCTGGAAATGCAATTCCTATGCGTCAAGCAGAAGTGAATCGTATTTTAGGAAAAGTAGATGAGATGAGTCAACAAGGTGAAACAATGAGCGTGGCTTATTATGTTGGCGAAAATGTTAAAGTTATGGATGGACCATTCAATGGCTTTACCGGTATCATCGAAGAGATTAATGAAGAGAAGAAAAAATTAAAAGTGATGGTTAAGATATTTGGTCGTAAAACGCCTTTAGAACTTAACTATATGCAAGTAGAGAAGGAGTAATTCTTTCTCAATAAAGATTAATCCGCATAGATTGTTAGAATTTATGCGGATTTTTTATTTAAATCAATTTTTAAGTTAGCTTTCCGCCTTTGTTCTTTTGGTCTTAATCCTTTCGGTTTTTACTTTTAGCTTTTTAGTGGTTTTTATATTGGGCTCACTGATTTCACAGATTTTCTCATAATATAGCTTTTCACTCTTTCAGCTTTCAGCTTTTGGCTTTTCGCTTTCAGTCTTTATCCTTTCCACTTTTTTTAAAATTATTCTTGAAACACTCAATTATAATACTTATCTTTGCAATCCTTTTAGCTATGTATTATAGTGAAAAGGGTCTTAAATGTTACATGCTTCCAATATTTAACATTAAGTATTACAATTAATATAACAGAAAATGGCAAAAGAAGTCAGTGCACTTGTTAAATTACAAATCAAAGGTGGTGCTGCAAATCCATCGCCGCCAGTAGGACCTGCATTGGGTGCTAAAGGGGTGAATATTATGGATTTTTGCAAGCAATTTAATGCACGTACCCAAGATAAGCCCGGTAAAGTATTACCAGTTGTAATTACTGTATTTGCTGACAAGTCTTTCGATTTTATTATTAAAACTCCGCCGGTTGCTATCCAGTTAAAGGAAGCTACTAAATTGCAGAGTGGATCAGCTGAGCCTAACCGTAAGAAAGTTGGTTCTGTTACTTGGGATCAAGTAAAGCAGATTGCTGAAGATAAAATGACTGACCTGAATGCATTTACTATTGAATCAGCAATGAATATGGTTGCTGGTACAGCACGCAGTATGGGGATCACTGTAAATGGTGAGCGCCCTTATTCTAATTAATTACAATTAACAGTTTACAAAAGTGGCTAAATTAACAAAAAATCAAAAAAAGGCGCATGCTAAATTGGAACAGGGTAAAACCTATACATTGCAAGATGCTTCTGCTTTGGTAAAAGAGATCACCACAACAAAATTCGATGCTTCAGTAGATATCGATGTTTGTTTAGGTGTTGATCCACGTAAAGCCAATCAAATGGTGCGTGGTATCGCTACTTTACCGCATGGTACAGGTAAAACTGTACGTGTTTTAGCTTTAGTTGGTCCTGATAAGGAAGAAGAAGCTAAAGCTGCAGGTGCAGACTTTGTAGGTTTAGATGAGTATGTAGCTAAAATTGAAGGTGGCTGGACCGATGTTGACATTATTATCACTACTCCATCAAATATGGCAAAAGTAGGTAAGCTTGGACGTGTTTTAGGTCCAAGAAACTTAATGCCAAATCCTAAATCTGGAACGGTTACGAACGAAGTTGGTAAAGCGGTTACAGATGTTAAAGGTGGAAAGATCGATTTTAAAGTTGACAAAAGCGGTATCATTCACGCTTCTGTAGGAAAAGTATCTTTTTCGGCGGAAAAAATTTATGAAAATGCGTTAGAAGTTCTTCAGACGATTTCAAAGTTAAAACCTTCAGCTGCTAAAGGAACATATTTTAAGAGCATTCATGTTTCTTCTACTATGAGTCCAGGTATTGCAATTGAAACTAAATCAGTAGCGGGGATCTAATTATGAACAGAGAAGAAAAAAACGAAGTAGTTTTATCACTTCAGGAAAAAATGCAGGAATATGGCAATTTTTATATTGCTGATACTTCAGGCTTAACTGTAGAAAAAATTAACGGTATTCGTCGTAAATGTTTTGAAAGCGGTATTGAGATGAAGGTTGCTAAAAACACTTTAATCCGCAAAGCGGTAGAAGGTTTAGAAGGCGATTCATCAGAGTTATTTCAAGCGTTAAAAGGTTCGTCATCTATCTTGTTTTCTAAAACAGGAAATGCACCTGCAAAGCTTATTAAAGCATTGCGTAAAGGAAGTGACAAACCCGTATTGAAAGCAGCTTACATCGACACTGCAATATTTATTGGCGATAATCAATTAGATAATCTAGTAAGTCTTAAATCGAAAGAAGAGCTTGTTGGAGAAATCATTGGATTATTACAATCACCTGCTAAAAATGTTATTTCTGCGCTTAAATCGGGCGGAACTACAATTGCAGGTCTTGTTAAAACCCTACAGGAAAGAGAAGGTTAATGAACCCTTTAAGTTCATAATAAAATAATTAAACACGTAAAATTTTAAAAATCTATAAAAATGGCAGATTTAAAATCGTTTGCTGAGCAATTGGTAAACTTAACAGTTAAAGAAGTTAATGAGTTAGCTCAAATATTAAAAGACGAGTATGGTATCGAGCCTGCAGCTGCTGCTGTAGCTGTTGCTGGTCCTGCTGCTGGTGGCGCTGATGCTCCTGCTGCTGAAGAGAAAACATCTTTTGATGTAATCTTGAAAGAAGCTGGTGGTCAGAAATTAGCTGTAGTTAAATTGGTTAAAGATTTAACAGGTCTAGGTTTGAAAGAGGCTAAAGATTTAGTTGACGGTGCACCGAAAGAATTAAAAGCTGGTGTTGCTAAAGACGAAGCAGAAGCTCTTAAAAAACAATTAGAAGAAGCTGGAGCTGTAGTTGAGATTAAGTAATCACTTAATTTTAAACAGATATTAGGAGAGACTCCGACAGATTTTTGTCGGAGTCTATTCCTGTTTATAAACCTTTCATCTTGTTTGGTCGATGAAAAGTTTGTTTCTAAAGGCCAAACAAATAGTTTATTCTTAAACTAAAATAACTTTAGTCCCTTGGCAAATAAAGTAGAGCAAAGAGTAAATTTTGCGCGCAGTAAACACATCATAGACTATCCTGATTTTCTGGATGTACAGTTGCAATCTTTCAGAGAATTTTTCCAAATAGAAACGACTTCAGATAATCGTCACACAGAAGGATTGTTTAAAGTGTTCGCGGAGAATTTCCCAATCACTGATTCAAGAAACATATTTGTACTTGAATTCCTTGATTATTTTATCGACCCACCTCGTTATGACATTCCAGAATGTATTGACCGCGGGTTGACTTATAGTGTACCGTTGAAAGCTAAGTTAAAACTTTCTTGTAACGACGCGGAACACGAAGATTTTGAAACCATTATTCAGGATGTTTACCTAGGAACCATTCCTTACATGACCCCAAAAGGGACATTTGTAATTAATGGTGCTGAGCGTGTAATTGTTTCGCAATTACATAGATCTCCAGGTGTGTTTTTTGGGCAAAGTCGCCATACAAATGGTACGAAGCTTTATTCGGCACGTGTTATTCCTTTTAAAGGTTCTTGGATTGAGTTCGCTACCGACGTTAACAACGTTATGTATGCGTATATTGATCGTAAAAAGAAATTTCCAGTTACTACCTTGCTTCGTGCAATAGGTTACGATTCGGATAAAGATATCTTAGAATTGTTTGACTTAGCGGATGAAGTAAAAGCAAGTAAATCTGGTTTAAAAAAGTACATCGGTAGAAAATTAGCAGCCAGAGTTCTTAGATCTTGGGTTGAAGATTTCGTAGATGAAGATACTGGTGAGGTAGTTTCTATCCCACGTAATGAGGTTATCTTGGATCGCGATACCGTACTAGAAGACGAACATATCGATCAGATTATTGAAGCTGGTGTAAAAACAATCATTCTTTCTAAAGATGATGGCGCTAGTCAAGCTGATTATACTATTATATACAATACTTTGCAGAAAGATACTTCCAATTCTGAAAAAGAAGCGGTTGAGAATATCTATCGTGCATTGCGTAATGCAGAACCGCCTGATGAGGAAACTGCTAGAGGTATCATTGAGCGTTTATTCTTCTCAGACAAACGTTACGACTTAGGAGATGTTGGTCGTTACCGCATCAACCGTAAGTTGAAAATGGATACCCCTGATCATGTTAAGGTTTTAACAAAAGCTGACATTATAGCAATTGTTAAATATCTGATTAAATTGATCAACTCTAAGGAAGAGGTGGATGATATTGATCACTTATCTAACCGTCGTGTTCGTACAGTAGGTGAGCAATTATATGCGCAGTTCGGTGTTGGTTTAGCGCGTATGGCTAGAACAATTCGTGAGCGTATGAACATTCGCGATAATGAGGTTTTCACACCAACAGATTTAATTAACGCAAGAACACTTTCTTCTGTTATTAATTCATTTTTTGGAACCAATCAGCTATCTCAATTTATGGATCAAACCAACCCGTTGGCAGAGATCACACATAAACGTCGTTTATCAGCTTTAGGTCCAGGTGGTCTTTCTCGTGAGAGAGCCGGATTTGAGGTTCGTGACGTTCACTATACGCACTATGGTCGTTTATGTACTATTGAAACACCTGAGGGACCAAACATTGGTTTGATTTCATCATTATGTGTACACGCTAAAATTAATAGCTTAGGATTTATCGAAACACCTTATAAAATCGTTAACGATGGTAAGGTAGCGGTTGATGAACCAGTTATTTATTTGTCGGCAGAAGATGAGGATGGAAAAACCATTGCTCAGGCTAATGCTGAATATGATGATAAAGGAAATTTCAATACTCCACGTGTAAAAGCACGTTACGAGGGCGACTTTCCTATTATTGAGCCAGAGAAATTAGATTTGATGGACATTGCACCTAATCAGATTACTTCAATCGCTGCTTCATTAATTCCATTCTTGGAACATGATGATGCAAACCGTGCATTGATGGGATCGAACATGCAACGTCAGGCTGTTCCTTTATTAAGACCGGAAGCTCCAATTGTTGGAACAGGTTTAGAAGGAAGAGTAGCGCGTGATTCACGTACGCTAATCAATGCTGAAGGAAATGGCGTAGTTGAATATGTAGATGCGAATGAAATTACTATTAAATACGAAAGAAATGATCAGGATAGATTACTTTCTTTTGAAGGTGATAGCAGAACATATCAATTAACTAAATTTAAAAAAACCAATCAAAATACTTGTATCAACTTAAAGCCGATTGTTAAAAAAGGTCAGAAAGTTACCAAAGGTCAGGTTCTTTGTGAGGGTTATGCTACTCAAGATGGAGAATTGGCATTAGGAAGAAACTTAAAAGTAGCTTTCATGCCTTGGCAAGGATATAACTTTGAGGATGCGATCGTTATTAATGAGCGTATTGTTAGAGAAGATATTTTTACCTCTTTACACATCGAAGAGTTTGAATTAGAAGTTAGGGATACAAAACGTGGTGAAGAAGAATTAACACCAGATATTCCAAACGTTTCTGAAGAAGCTACAAAAGATTTAGATGAGAATGGTATTATTCGTATTGGTGCAGAAGTTAAAGAAGGCGATATTCTAATCGGTAAAATTACACCGAAAGGAGAGTCTGATCCTTCACCAGAAGAAAAATTATTACGCGCAATATTTGGAGATAAAGCAGGTGATGTAAAAGATGCATCTTTAAAAACACCTCCTTCAATTAAAGGTGTGGTAATTGATACAAAGTTATTCTCTAGAGCTAAGAAAACTACAAAAGCAGAAGAGAAATCAGCAATTGAAAAATTAGATAGAAATTATACTATTGCAACTGAGAATTTAAAATCAGAATTGATTGAAAAATTATTCGCAATTGTAAATGGTAAAACTTCTCAAGGTGTATTTAACGTTTATAAAGAGCAATTAATTGCAAAAGGAGCGAAGTTTACACAGAAAATTTTAGCTGATTTAGAATACGCACATATCAATCCATATAAATGGACTACTGATGATGATAAAAATGATCAAATCAGATTGTTGTTGCACAATTACGGTATTCGTGTAAACGAAGAGCTAGGTGCTTACAAACGCGATAAATTCGCTATATCTGTAGGAGATGAGTTGCCATCAGGAATTGTTCAAATGGCTAAAGTTTATGTAGCTAAAAAACGTAAATTAAAAGTTGGTGATAAGATGGCAGGTCGTCACGGTAATAAGGGTATTGTTGCTCGTATTGTACGTGATGAAGATATGCCGTTCTTGGAAGACGGAACACCAGTTGATATTGTACTGAACCCATTAGGTGTACCTTCGAGGATGAACCTTGGACAGATTTATGAAACTGTTCTGGCATGGGCTGGTAAAGAGCTGGGTGTGAAGTTTGCTACACCGATCTTTGATGGTGCTAAACACGACGAAGTTGAAGAGTATATTGCTAAAGCTGGCTTACCGGCTTCAGGACGTACTTACTTATACAATGGTTTAACGGGAGATAAATTTGATCAACCTACAACGGTAGGAATCATCTATATGCTGAAATTAGGGCACATGGTTGACGATAAAATGCACGCTCGTTCTATCGGACCATATTCATTAATTACACAACAGCCATTGGGTGGTAAAGCTCAGTTTGGTGGTCAGCGTTTTGGTGAGATGGAGGTTTGGGCATTAGAAGCATTTGGTGCTGCTAATATTCTACAGGAAATCTTAACCGTTAAATCGGATGATGTTATTGGTAGAGCCAAAACTTACGAAGCTATTGTTAAAGGAGAAAACCTTCCAACACCAGGTGTACCAGAATCATTCAATGTATTGGTTCATGAACTACGTGGTTTAGGTTTAGATATTACGTTAGATTAACTAAGCTTAGTGCTAAAAGCTGAAAGCAAGGAGATAAGGCTTAACCGTCAAATCTTTTCGCTTTCCGCTTTCCGCTCTTCGCTTTAACCTTATAAAGCATGTCTTACAAAAAGGATAATAAATTAAAAAGCAATTTTACCTCGATTACAATTAGTCTTGCTTCTCCAGAAGCGATTCTTGAGCGTTCTAGTGGTGAGGTTTTAAAGCCAGAGACCATCAACTACCGTACTTATAAACCAGAAAGAGATGGTTTATTTTGCGAGCGTATTTTTGGTCCGGTAAAAGATTACGAGTGTCACTGCGGTAAATACAAACGCATCCGTTATAAAGGAATTGTTTGTGATCGTTGTTGTGTAGAAGTT
>CAZOVM010000017.1:8029-34412 GCA_964583395.1 uncultured Pedobacter sp.
AACAGAGAAAAAAGTACGTCGTGAGCGTATGGGGCATATCAATTTGGTTGTTCCCGTTGCGCATATCTGGTACTTCCGTTCACTTCCAAATAAAATTGGTTATTTATTAGGATTGCCTACTAAAAGATTAGACTTAATCATTTATTATGAGCGCTATGTAGTAATACAAGCAGGTTTAATGCAAGAAGAAGGCATTAACTATATGGACTTCTTAACTGAAGAAGAATATTTAGATATCCTAGATAAATTACCTAAAGAAAATCAGTATTTAGATGATAAAGATCCTAATAAATTCATCGCCAAAATGGGTGCTGAAGCATTGGAGGATTTATTAAAGAGAATTGATTTAGATACGCTTTCTTATAACTTAAGACATCAGGCTGCAAATGAAACTTCTCAGCAACGTAAAAATGAGGCGTTAAAACGTCTTCAAGTTGTGGAAGCTTTCCGTGGTGCAAGAACAAGAATTGAGAATAATCCAGAATGGATGATTGTTAAAATTGTTCCGGTTATTCCACCAGAATTACGTCCTTTAGTGCCACTAGAAGGTGGTCGTTTTGCAACTTCAGATTTAAATGATTTATATCGTCGTGTAATTATTCGTAACAACCGTTTAAAGCGTTTAATTGAAATTAAAGCTCCAGAAGTAATTTTACGTAACGAAAAACGTATGTTACAGGAAGCTGTAGATTCTTTATTCGATAATTCACGTAAAGTAAATGCAGTAAAAACTGAAGGTAACAGAGCATTAAAATCTTTATCAGATATATTAAAAGGTAAACAAGGTCGTTTCCGTCAAAACTTACTAGGTAAACGTGTTGATTATTCTGCACGTTCGGTAATTGTTGTAGGACCAAATCTTAAGTTACATGAATGTGGATTGCCAAAAGATATGGCTGCAGAGTTGTACAAACCATTTATCATTCGTAAAATGATAGAGCGTGGTGTTGTTAAAACTGTAAAATCTGCGAAGAAAATTGTAGACAGAAAAGATCCGTTGGTATGGGATATTTTAGAAAATGTTTTAAAAGGACATCCTGTATTGTTAAACCGTGCTCCTACGTTACACAGATTGGGTATTCAATCGTTCCAACCTCGTTTAGTTGAGGGTAAAGCAATTCAATTACACCCACTTGTTTGTACGGCATTTAACGCGGATTTTGATGGTGACCAGATGGCGGTACACTTACCTTTAGGTAATGCTGCAATTTTGGAAGCCCAAGTATTGATGCTTGCTGCACACAACATTTTAAACCCGGCAAACGGAACACCAATTACTGTACCTTCTCAGGATATGGTTTTGGGTCTATACTATATTACTAAAGGTCGTAGAACAGATGAAACCAGAGTTGTAAATGGTCAGGATTCAATTTTCTATTCGGCGGAAGAAGTAATTATTGCTTATAATGAAAAACGTATAGATCTACATGCATTTATTAAAGTAAAAGTAAATGTTAAAGAAAATGGTGTTATTGTAAATAAGTTAATTGATACTACGGTAGGTCGTGTATTATTTAACCAATTTGTTCCTGAAGAAGTTGGTTATATCAATGAACTATTAACCAAGAAGTCACTTCGTGATATTATTGGTGAAGTAGTAAAAATGACTGGTATGGCACGCTCAGCGAAGTTCTTGGATGATATCAAAGAATTAGGTTTTGCAATGGCATTTAGAGGTGGTTTATCATTTAACTTGCAGGATGTTAACATTCCTGCAGAGAAAGAAATATTGTTAAATCAAGCAGCTACTGAAGTTGAAGAAGTAAGGAATAACTATAACATGGGATTCATTACGAACAACGAACGTTACAACCAGATTATTGATATCTGGACGCGTATTAACAATAGACTGACTTCATTTGTAATGAACCAATTATCTAGTGATAACCAGGGCTTCAATTCAGTATACATGATGTTGGATTCTGGAGCTAGGGGTTCTAAAGAGCAAATTCGTCAGTTATGTGGAATGCGTGGTTTGATGGCTAAGCCTCAGAAATCAGGTTCAGGGGGTGAAATTATTGAAAATCCTATTCTTTCAAACTTTAAAGAAGGATTATCCGTATTAGAATACTTTATTTCTACACACGGTGCGCGTAAAGGTCTTGCCGATACAGCCTTAAAAACTGCAGATGCGGGTTACTTAACTCGTCGTTTACATGATGTTGCTCAAGACATGATTGTTAACGATACAGACTGTGGTACTTTAAGAGGTATTTATACAACAGCCTTAAAAGATAATGAGGATATTGTAGAGCCGTTATACGATAGAATCTTAGGAAGAACATCTCTTCATGATGTTTATAATCCTTTGGATAATACTTTATTAGTGGCAGCAGGGGAAGATATTAATGAAGAGATTGCTTCAGCAATTGAAGAATCTCCGTTAGATGGTATTGAAATTCGTTCGGTACTTACCTGTGAAACACAAAGAGGTGTTTGTGCGCTTTGTTATGGTAGAAACTTAGCAACCGGTAAGCGTGTACAACGCGGTGAAGCAGTAGGTGTAATTGCTGCTCAATCGATCGGTGAGCCGGGTACTCAGTTAACATTACGTACATTCCACGTGGGTGGTACGGCATCGAATATTGCTGCTGAATCTCAGATTAATGCGAAATTTGATGGTCGTATAGAATTTGAAAACGTTCGTACAGTTTCTACTCAAACTGAAGAAGGTACGGTAGATGTTGTATTAGGTCGTTCAGGAGAATTTAAAATTGTTGATCCTGCTTCTGGCCGCGTGATTATGACCAATAATATTCCTTACGGTGCAAACTTGTTTGTAAAAGACGGAGATGTTGTAACCAAAGGCGATAAAATTTGTTCATGGGATCCATATAATGCTGTTATTATTTCTGAATTTGCAGGTAAAGTAGAATTTGATGCAATTTTGGAAGGGGTAACTTTCCGTGAAGAATCGGATGAGCAAACTGGTCACCGTGAAAAAGTAATTATCGATTCAAGAGATAAAACTAAAAATCCTTCGATTCGTATTTTAGATAATAAAGGCACTTTAATTAGAGGTTATAATATCCCGGTTGGCGCGCACATTGCTATTGATGAGAATGAAGCAGTTAAATCAGGACAAATTTTAGTTAAAATTCCTCGTGCAACTGGTAAAACAAGAGATATTACAGGTGGTTTACCTAGAGTAACCGAGCTTTTCGAAGCACGTAATCCTTCTAATCCTGCTGTAGTAACTGAAATTGACGGTGTTGTAACTTTAGGTGGTGTTAAACGTGGTAATCGTGAGATGACCATCGAGTCTAAAGATGGTGAAATTAAGAAATACTTAGTTCCACTTTCTAAACACATTTTAGTTCAGGATAATGATTTTGTAAAAGCAGGTATGCCGCTTTCTGACGGATCTATTTCTCCAGCAGATATCTTAGCAATTAAAGGACCTGCTGCTGTTCAAGAATACTTAGTGAATGGTATCCAAGAGGTTTATCGTTTACAAGGTGTAAAAATTAACGACAAGCATTTTGAGGTGATTGTTCACCAAATGATGCAGAAAGTTCATATTGAAGATCCAGGAGATACTATTTTCTTAGAAAATAATGCAGTAGATCGTTGGGACTTTATGATTGAGAATGACAATATCTATGATAAAAAAGTTGTTGTAGATGCTGGTGATTCTACTGTTGTTAAAGCCGGACAGATTTTATCATTGCGTAAATTGAGAGATGAGAATTCTCAGTTAAAACGTCAGGATTTAAAGCAAATTGAAGTACGTGATGCAAATCCTGCGACAGCAAGTTCAATACTACAAGGTATTACACGTGCATCGTTAGGTACTAAGTCATTTATTTCAGCAGCTTCTTTCCAAGAAACTACTAAAGTATTGAACGAAGCCGCAATTGCTGGTAAACGTGATAATATGTTAGGACTGAAAGAAAATGTTATTGTAGGACACTTAATTCCTTCAGGAACTGGTGTACGTGGATATGAGCGCATTATCGTAGGTTCTCAGGAAGAATATGATAAACTTTTAGCTTCTAAAGAAGAAGACGAAGAAGTAGAAGCATAAGCTTTCTTAAAATAAGTTATAACCCCTCTAGTTTTTTAAATAAAGCTAGAGGGGTTTTTTTATTGATTTAAAATTGATATTTATTCAATAAGATTGTCAATTATTAGCCTTATTTTTGAATATGGAAGAGCAACAAAATGAAAATCAAATTAATATAGAGCTATCTGAAGAAGTAGCGGAAGGAATTTTTTCGAATCTGGCGATCATCACGCATTCTAGTACAGAATTTGTACTGGATTTTATCCGAGTTATGCCCGGGGTTCCTAAAGCTAAGGTTAAGTCAAGAATTATTCTTACACCAGAACATGCAAAACGCTTAATGTTTGCTATGCAAGACAATATTGAGAAATATGAAGCACAAAATGGTCGCATAGTCACAAATGATGAGAGTCCCAATTTTCCAATGGGTTTTGGTGGACCAACAGCGCAGGCCTAATTATTTTATCTATTGTTTTAAGTAAGCAATTCGAATTTTGAAAGTCGAATTGTTTACTTGAAATGAATTTTAATGATGTTATCTTAGAATAAGACAAATTAGAATAAGACAAAAATTACTTGACTTGCAAATCTGCAATACATTTTTCTCTTATGAACCAGATCTTTTCTAAGCTGAAAGAAGGTTTGTCTTCTATCCATTTTTCTAAAAAATCTAGATGAATTTTGGATTTTAAGTCATTAATTTGATCATATTCAATTTCTGTTTCCATCCACACTTTGGATGAGAAGTCGTGATAGTTTGAAGTTGGATTGGTGAAATCATAGTATATATTCCCAATTTTTAAATAATTGTGCGCCTCAGGAATACAGGCTAATTTATATAGTTTAAGTGTATTATTAATACTAGGAGCATATTCGGCATCCATACCAAAAATTCCTAAGATTAAAGTAACCTCCTTCTTATTGTTTTCTAAAGCTAACTTTCTTAAGGTTGCATGTTTAGTACTACAAGTCCCAAATTTTTCATTTAAAACACAGAAAATATCTTTTTTATCTGTATTTCGCTGATAAGGTAAATGCGCAATGTATTTGCAGGCAGATTCAAAGTCTTGGATACCCAGTTCTAAAAATTTGTCAGAAATTTCGCCCCCTTTAGTTATTAAAAAATTCATGAATTGTATGAGATTGTAAGAAGTATAATTTAATCTTTTAAAATGGGTTTCAATATATTAATATCTCCATCTATCGTTTCGTTGATTTTTAACCCTAAAACTTCTGCGATCATAGGATATAAATGTATATTTTCAAATGCTTTTATCTTTATATTTTCTTTAAACGCAGGTCCCCAGGCCATAAAAATACCATGCATGTCTTTAACGATGGATGGATCATAACCGTGATATCCTGGTTTAGGTTCATTTACTGAAAAAACTTTTGGCCACTTGGCCATTAAAATAATATCTCCTATTCTATTGAATTTATCTTCTTGACTATTGTAATTTAGGTGTTTGGGTATATCCTTTTTTAAGTAAATCCGATAGTCTTTCGCATTTTTCTTCAAATCAGTATAGATCTGCTGTATGTTTTTTTCTTGTTCTACATGGAGATCCGTTATAGCACCAGTAGACGTAACTTGTACTTTTTCTAAATCAAGATCAGTAAGCTTTAAAAAATGATTTTGATCTATAGCGGTCATACCATGGTCGGAAACTAAAATGAAGTTTACAGGTAACCCGGTTTTTTCAACGGCTTTGGTTAACTTATATACAGCTTCATCAATTAACTTTACTGAAACGGCTACCTCATCAGATTCTGGTCCATGATTATGGCCGGAATGATCCGGTTCATTTATATAAAAGGTTATTAAGTGAGGCCTTTTTTCTGCCGGTAAATTTAACCACTCTATTATTGTCTGAATTCTGCTATCTATGGAAACTCCTTCTATGTAATCATAAGAATAAGTAGATTTTATGCCTTGAATTGGAGCTTCCGATCCTATCCAATAATAGGTTGCACTCAGCATTTTTTGATTTTCGGCTAATACCCAAAGAGGTGTTCCTCCATAGAAATAACCATCCCGTACTTTTTCTTTATCTCCGGGACTATATTTAACACCCCGCTTTTTATCTAAAAAATTATTATTTACTATGCCATGATGCGCGGGATATAAGCCTGTAGCTATTGTATAATGATTTGGAAAGGTTAACGAAGGAAATGAAGGAATTAATGACGAAGCCCGGACACCATTTTCACTTAACTTTTTTAAATTTTGAGCATTATACTTATCTATATAATCATGTCTAAATCCATCCGAAGATATTAAAATTACATACGGTTTCTCTAATTGATCAGTGCCATTTATTCTATTTGGTACGATGTGCTGAATAGGCTCTGACCTGTTTTGAGCAATTGAGTCACTCGTATTAAAAATTGTAATTATAATAATTAACAAGAGCTTGAAAAAGCGGTTAGCAGACATAGTTGTGTCGTAAATCTTCCTTTAAAATTAATTAAACAGTGTAGTATTTAACTATTCAAAATAAACTCTTCATTGTAAAGCGTTTTTTAAATTAGGAATAATTTTATTTAAATCTTTTATGTCAAACCATTGAATAGTCTCATCTCTATTAAACCAGGTGAGCTGTCGCTTTGCAAATCTTCTGGTGTTTTGTTTGATTTTTTCAACGGCTTCTTCTAACGAGATTTTATCATTTAAATAATCAAAAAGTTCAGTATAACCTACAGTTTTCAATGCATTCAATTCTTTAAACGGTAAAAGTGTTTTTACTTCATCTAATAACCCCATTTCCAACATCAAATCTACTCTCTGATTGATACGTTCATATAGCTTTGAACGTTCCATATTTAATCCTATTTTAACAATGTTGAAATTTCTTGTTTTTTTTGAGCTGGTTAATAGTGAACTTAGCTGTATGCCGTTAGATAAATACATCTCTAAGCCCCTAATCATGCGTTGTGGATTGTTAATATCTACCTGAGCATAATATCTAGGGTCTGCTTTTTTGAGTTGCTCTCGTATGCTTTCTATGCCTTTTTCGGCTAATTGAGTATTTAAATGATTTCTTATACCTAAATCAATATCGGGAAGATCATCTAAACCATTACAAAGAGCATTTACATAGAGTCCGGATCCTCCAACTGCTATAACCACATTGTGTCGGGTAAATAAATCTTCTAACAATTCTAAAGCAGCATTTTCAAAATCGCCCGTGCTAAAAAATTGATGAATACTATGAGAATCTATGAAATGATGTTTAGCCGTTTGTTGTTCTTCTAAAGAAGGTTTCGCAGTGCCGATGCTCATTTCTTTAAAAAACTGCCTGCTATCAGCAGATAGAATTTCAGTTTTAAAATATTTGGCGATTTCTATTGCTAAAGCAGTTTTTCCAATTGCTGTCGGACCAACTATAACGATAAGGGTTTTCTTTAACATAGTTTGAAAGTTCTTATTGGAATTGATTAGTAATCGTCGTTGCGATCACTACCATATTCTTCATCATAATCACTTTCTTCGTTTTCTTCATTTCCATATTCATCTTCATGATCTTCTTCGTCTGAGCTTTCTTCTTCATTAATTCCAGAACTTGTTAAAGCCTCCAAATCATCTGCATCTTCAGGGATGAAATTCAATTCATTTAGAAAGTCAAAATCAGTAGTTTTTTTAGGTTCTGATACCGCAACGTTACCAATATCTTTTTTGTCAAAAATTTTAGGGGCATCACCTATACTTTTAAATAGGTAAGGATATTCCAAAGATTCATTTGCATCCAGAATGATTTTGATGAGCTCAACATGAAAATCGAACGGACGTTCGAAATCATATACATAATAAAATTTTTGATGAGGGTCTTCAATAAACTTCTTTAATTTTGAATTAGCCATTAAAGCTACACCGCTTTCAATTTTTCTCTCTGAAGGCATGTGGGTAATTTCTTCGCCTTTTAGCCAGTTATCTGTGCTTACATAAAATGAAGAAGGACGTTTGCTGTTGTAGCCTGTCGACTTATGAATAGCTAGATGCAGATCTTCAAATGTTTGGGTAGTTTTTATATCTATTTCTCTAACTACCTCGTCGAAATCTTCAAAACTTACTCTAAATCTATATGTAACCATTATTTTTAACTATTTTCTTTATAAATTATTTAATCGGTGTAATGCCCAATTCGCTCGCTTTTTTTAGCATAAAAACGGAAGCATCGTCAAAATTGTTTTTAATATCGCCTTCTAATATCGCTTCTCTTATAAGGTTTTTTAATATTCCAACTTCTCGCCCTGCTTTAAGGCCAAAAACTTCCATAATATGATCTCCAGAAATAGGAGGTTGCCAATTGCGTATTTGGTCTTGCTCTTCAACACTTTTTAATTTGGCCTTTACAAGTTCAAAATTATTTCTGTATTTGCGAACCTTATATTCATTTTTCGTTGTAACATCGGCATTGCAAAGCATCATTAGTGCATCTATATCATTGCCCGCATCAAATAATAAACGTCTAACGGCACTGTCAGTAACCACGTCATTTGCCAATACTATGGGCCGTAAATGTAGTTGAACAAGTTTTTGAACAAATTTCATCCGATCATTGAGCGGTAATTTTAGTTGGGTAAATATGCCCGGTACCATTCTGGCACCTTTATCCTCGTGGCCGTGAAATGTCCACCCGTGTTTGGGTTCAAATCTTTTTGTGGCCGGCTTCGCTATATCATGTAATATGGCCGCCCAACGTAACCATAAATCATTGGTTTTGCGACTAATATTGTCCAAAACTTGTAAGGTATGGTAAAAATTGTCTTTGTGCCCTTTTCCATCTATGTATTCAACCCCAAATAAATTATTCATTTGTGGGAAAATAAGTTTCAATAACCCGGTATCAAATAAATAATTAAATCCTATAGAGGGTACGGGTGAAAGAATTATTTTATTGAGTTCGTCCGATATTCGTTCTTTAGAAATTATTTTTATTCGTTCTTTCTGACTAATAATTGCATTTAAAGCTTTTTGATCTATTTTGAAGTTCAATTGAGATGCGAATCTGATGGCTCTCATCATTCTCAACGGATCGTCAGAAAATGTAATTTCAGGGTCTTGAGGTGTTTTTATTAATTTGTTTTCTAAGTCGGCAATACCGTTAAATGGGTCTAATAATGTGCCGTAGCTCTCTTTGTTTAAGGAAATAGCAAGGGCATTGATGGTGAAATCTCTTCGCAGTTGGTCGTCTTCCAGTGTTCCATCTTCTACTATTGGTTTCCTTGAATCAGATCTGTAGGATTCTTTTCTGGCTCCTACAAACTCAACTTCTATTCCATCATATTTTAACATGGCAGTTCCAAAATTCTTGAAAACTGAGACTGAAGATCCCAACTTTGCGCCTACTTTTTCTGCAAAAGCAATTCCGTTTCCCATTACAACTATATCAATATCTTTTACTGAGGTAAGTCTATTGAGCAGAATGTCACGTACATAGCCACCAACAAGATAGATTTCTATCTTGTTAGAATTAGCTACTTCTGCTAAAGAATTGAAAATTTTATGGTTTAGGTGTTCTGTCAAAATAAGGTTGCGCTTTTATGCTAGGTTTGTTAAAACCATGAATATTGTAGCTGCAAAATTAATAAAACTTATTTGCGTATAAAATGAAACTCGCCACTTGGAGATAATTTCATGATGGTTGATGACTTCTTTGGAGTGGTTAATTCTTGCTCAACTTTGACAACATAATCTACAGATTGAAGTATTTCATCAGAAATTTCTTGAAAAGTAGAGGGGGTTGGTTGTCCGGAAATATTTGCAGACGTGGAAGTTATAGGTTTTCTAAAACGTTGAATCAAAGACTCACAAAAATCATGTTTTACAACTCTTATACCTACACTGCCATCCTGATTGATGACATTTTTAGCAAGATTTTTGGCGCCTGAAAAAATTATTGTGAGCGGATTTTCTGTGTATTCTATTAAATCGTAAGCTAAATCAGGCACTTCCTGTACGTAACCAGCAAGCCTGTTATCATTGTCTATCAGTATGATGAAACTCTGATTGTCGGCCCGGCCTTTTATTTTTTTAATTTTTTCTACTGCTTCTTCATTTGTAGCATCGCAACCTAATCCCCATACAGTGTCGGTAGGATAGAGTATTACTCCTCCGTTGCGTAAAACCTCTAATGCTTTTTCAACTTCTTGTTTCATTTACTAAAGTTAAGTATTCATTATTCAAAATCGGGATGTATTTTTTCCAAAAAACCAATCCATGTACTACAGGAGCGTGACAACCAAAAGGCAATTGCCCCTGATTGAGTTCTAATGCTTTTTCGGGTTCAAATTCGATCCCAAATTCTAAAGCGTCTGTATATTTCGGAATTTTAAAGAATGGATTTATTTTAGGAGCGGTTAAAGACCAAAAAACATCTTCGTTATAAGAATGGTGTTTGTTCTTTTTAAAAGTTTCTAGAATTTGAGGAGGTGTTAATTTTAGTATTTCTAAAAAATCTTCAACATTTCTAAGTGAAAATCCTCCGTTTCCTACCTTGTTATGTTTGTTTCCATAGCTAGGCTGAATAAGTTTTCTGAAAAAATTGAAACATGATTTTAAACCGGAATCATTTTTTCTAAGCCATGGAGATCCTACGTAAGAATAATTTTTAGAACACCAATATTTTAACTCATCTCTGAATATATAAACATCGGGTTGATGAATTAATATAAACTCATAATTAGTAAATGTATTATAAAACTCTGATGAAAGCATTAAATGATTATAACCATGAATATTTTCAAAATAATCACAATCAAATCGTATTACTGGCAGATTAGAAAGCGTTCCATAAGCTTTCGTTATTTTTAGTTTTTTCTGACATACAATTACCTGATCATACTTGCTGAGTTTTCTGGAACCATTTTCTAAAAAGTTTAGTTCCAGTTCTGTAGGTACTCTGTAGATCGGAAAAACAACAATAGCTGGGCGTTTCATTCGCTAGATAATACTTTTATAACAGTTCATTACCTGAGTACATAATTTTTTAGTGTCGAATTTTTCGACGTATTGCGTGCCATTTTCTATCATTTTACTGCTTAATACAGGGTCATCAATTACTGATTTTATAGTTGCAATGAGTTCTTCAACATCATCCGGTTTGAAATACTTACTTCCTGGTCCGCCGGCTTCTTCTAAGCATGAACCAGTTGCTGCAATCACCGGGATCTTTGAGTACAAAGCCTCAATAATAGGGATTCCAAAACCTTCATAATAGGAAGGGAGTACAAACAACTTTGCATTTTGATATACACCAGGCAAATCCTGAAATTCTAAATTTTCAAAGAAAAGAATTCTATTATCTAAAGATAATTTTTTGATAATAGGGGCAACTATCTTTGAAAAATAGGATTTTTTCTTTCCTAAAACCACCAGTTTATAATCGGTGTTAATTTCGGCCATCGCTTTAACAAGAACTGCTAAATTTTTTCTGCTTTCTATAGTTCCAACATATAAAATATACTTTTCGGGTAAATTGTATTTAGCTTTTATACTGTTTAACTCATTTGTTGGCAAAATAGTTTTAAAATGTTCGTCGCAACTTTGATATATAACTTCTATTTTATCTGGAGAAACCTTGTAATAATCTATGATATCTTTTTTGGTGTTTTCACTAATTGCAATGATTTTATGAGCTATAGCACAGGCTGATGTTGTTTTCCACTTATAAATCTTAGTGTCAATCCAGCTGTAATGCTCCGGGAATTTTATAAAAATTAAATCATGTATAGTAACTACAGATTTAATTTTTGTGTGTTGTATAGCAAATGGAAGTTCTTGACTTAATCCATGATATATTTTTACCCTATCTTTAATAAGATCTTTAAGAATACCCATTCTCCGCCAAAGAAAATTGTTGGATAGGGGTAATCTCAGATGAATATTATCTAAGCTGAAAAAATTTTTAACCCTAGGGGCGTCTTTTACAGCTGCCGTGTATATTAAATACTCGTTTTCTGGGTATTGTTTTGATAAGTCTCCTACCAACCACCTGCTGTAATTGCCTAACCCTGTTAAGTTTTTTGCGGCTCTTTTGCCGTCGTAACCAATTCTCATACTAAGTTAAGCAAGTAATTTTGATATTTTTTTCAATTTAAACAGCAACATTGTTTTCTCTCAATGCATTATTTAGAGAGGTTTTTTTGTCTGTGCTTTCCTTTCGTTTGCCAATTATTAAAGCACAAGGAACTTGATAATCTCCTGATGGGAAAGATTTCGTATAGCTCCCTGGAATAACCACTGATCTGGCAGGTACTACACCTTTATATTCTATAGGTTCTGTGCCAGTAACATCAATTATCTTAGTAGAAGCCGTTAATACTACATTAGCTCCTAATACTGCTTCTGTTTCAACCTTTACGCCTTCTACCACAATTGCTCTAGATCCTAAAAAACAATTGTCTTCTATTATAACCGGAGCTGCTTGTATAGGCTCTAATACGCCTCCAATTCCAACACCGCCACTTAAATGTACATGTTTTCCTATTTGAGCACAAGAGCCTACCGTAGCCCAGGTATCCACCATCGTGCCTTCATCAACATAAGCTCCAATATTTACATAACTGGGCATTAAAATTACACCAGGTGCCAGAAATGCTCCGTATCGCGCTACTGCAGGCGGTACTACTCTAACACCTTTTTCTTTATAATCCGTTTTGAGTTTCATTTTGTCATGATACACGTAAGGACCTAAAGTAATTTCTTCCATTTGTCGAATTGGAAAATATAAAATTACAGCTTTCTTTATCCATTCGTTAATGCCCCATCCGTTTAAAATAGGCTCGGCTACTCTAATTTCACCGCTATCTAATAATTGTATTACACGTTCTATTGACTCGCAATACTCTGGGTACGCCAATAACGAACGATCCTCCCACGCTGCTTCAACTTGTTTTCTTAATTCGCCTATCATTTTTATAATTTTTCTCCAAAATAGTGAATTTTATGCATTCGTTATTTTTTTTTATATGTATTTTTGAATAAATGTCTGAAGATAGTAAAGTAAGAATAGATAAATATTTGTGGGCTATTAGAATATTTAAAACCCGATCTTTAGCTGCTGATGCCTGTAAATCAGGTAAAATTAAGCTGAACGGACAAAGTATTAAAGCATCTTATTTTGTGAAAATAGGGGATGAATATCAAATAAGTAAAGGGCCAGAAAAAAAAGTAATTAGAGTAGCCGAAATACAACAGAATAGAACAGACGCTAAAATTGCCATGTTAAAATATGTTGATATAACGCCAGTAGAAGACACTCATTCTTTTAAATCCATGTTTCACGCACCCATTCTTAAAAGAGATAGGGGAGCGGGTAGGCCAACTAAAAAGGATAGAAGAGATATTGGTGAGTTATTGGATGAAGGTCTTACAGATTAATATTTTTGAGAGGAAGGTTGTTTTCTTTGATCCGCATTCTGTAGCACATAATAGCCGTGTTGCCTAATTTTTCAATAAGTTTATAATTGGCAATAGCACCTACTGCCGCACCCACTACAGGCAACAGTTGTGCGAGTTTCGCAATGTCTATATAATCTCTGTATTCTTGTTGAAATGTTTGCCAGTCAAAATCTGCTTCTCCAGGGGGTAAATTATTTGTTTTC
This sequence comes from uncultured Pedobacter sp., assembly GCA_964583395.1. Lineage (GTDB taxonomy): Bacteria > Bacteroidota > Bacteroidia > Sphingobacteriales > Sphingobacteriaceae > Pedobacter. The sequence continues at coordinate 21,642 of CAZOVM010000017.1, forward strand.
TGATCCCAGTTTTGCATAGCATGAAAAACTTTTATTCTTCCTTCCTGACTGGAAAATGCCAGCTGAAAAATATGGAGTATATATAAACGTTCTTTATAATCTTTAACATTGAACCCATAAATGCTGGCAATTTCAAATAAGAGTTTAAATTTTATCCCAATTAAAATTGGGAAATCGGCCATGCTCATAAAAAATCCGCCAGCTCCGGTTATCCCGCCTTCGGCAGCACCTGTATTTCTATAGCTTTCTATCTTTGACTTTACGAGTGCTTCGCGATGAATAAAACTTGTAAGTAAGGGTGGTGCTGTAGAGGTTGAGTATTTGGATCCATATAAAACGGCTTTTACCATAGGTTTAATAACGTTGGTTATGCCTTTATGCACTTTTTCTGGTATATAGCTGTTGATGGTCGATTGAACTTTGGCTGTTAGTTTATTGATTTTTGATGGTTTTTTTTGCTGGTCGAATTTCCATTTTTCAAGATCTGAATCAACCTTACGCAAGTATAATTCTATTTGATCCATTATTTAATAAGTGATTTTTAAATCTGATTTTTCCCAAAGTTCGAATGCTTTAGAAGCTTCTTTCTGCATGAATTGTTGGATGGGTAACTTTCTGTTCTCTATTGATTTATCGAGTTCCTGATAAATAAAATGATCATCAAATCCTATTGCTGCAGCGTCTTCTTTAGTATTGCCGTAATAAATTTTTTCTATGTGTGCCCAATATATAGCCCCTAAACACATAGGGCAGGGCTCGCAATTGGTATAAACAATACATCCGCTTAAATCATAAGTGTTTAATTCTTTACATGCCAGTCTAATCGCAGAAACTTCAGCATGTGCTGTTGGGTCGTTAGTAGTTGTAACGAGATTGCTGCTTTTGGCTATTATTTTATCATTTTTTACAATGACAGAACCGAAAGGGCCTCCCAAGCCTTTTGTTACATTTTCTTCTGCTAGAACTAGGGCTTCTAGCATAAAAGCTTTATTGAAATCTTCCATATAAAAAAAATGCTTCTACGATTGGTAGAAGCATTTTTAAAATTAGTTAATTAAATGTTATTTTTTTGGATTTTTGCGATATTCTTCATTTAACCCTTTAATAACTTCGCTGGTAACATCTAGTTTTTCATCAGCAAATAAAATAGCGCTATTACCTTTAGTATAGGTTAAGACCATTTTAAAACCTTTTTCTTTAGCGTAAATTTTTAAGTAATCTGCAACACGATTATATAGCTTTTCTTGCTCTTCACCTTGTTCATTTTGGAGAGCCATGCCAGCATTTTGCTGGTAAGACTGTAGTTCTTGTTGTTTACGAGCTAATCTTTGCTCTGTAGCCGCGCGTTGATCTGCAGCCATTGTATTTTGTTGCTCTTGGTATTGAGCAACTTCTCTTTGGAATGCTTGTGTTTTTGTTCTTAAATCGTTCTCAGCAGTTTTAGTGCTGCCGTCTAATTTAGATTGAAGATCTTTAAAGTATTGATAGTTATTTAAAAGAGAGTCAGAATTTACATAAACGATGGCTTCTTGACCTGCATTTACACTGGTAGAGTCTTTGGTTGAAGAGGCTGCCGGGGTTCCGTTATCCTTGCATGATACAAAAACAGTTGTAAGAGCAAATGTGCTTAATAATAAAGTTGTTTTTAATGAATTAAATTTCATGAATTTTATTGTTAGGTATGGTTTAAAAGAGTCGTGTATTTAATTGATTGTAAATTTAATCGAAAAATAGGGGTTTATGGATTAAATTTCAACAAATATAAAAATCAATTTTCAGTATCCTAAATACTGAGTATTATAAAATAAAATAAAGTGATTTTTAACAATCATTTATTTATCAACAAATGCCATTTTTACATATAATTTGCGTATTTTTATACTTTACAGCTATTACGAAATTTATGAATGAAGAAAAAGATCTGAAGTCGAATTACTCCGCCGATAATATACAGGTTCTGGAGGGTTTGGAGGCTGTCAGAAAGCGCCCATCAATGTATATTGGTGATACTGGTGTTAAAGGATTGCACCATCTTGTTTATGAGGTGGTTGATAATTCCATCGATGAAGCATTAGCGGGTCATGCAAATACAATTGATGTTAAGATATTAAAAGATAATTCTATTCGAGTAGAAGATAATGGTAGGGGTATTCCTACCGGAATTAACACAAAGGAGAATAAATCTGCTTTGGAAATTGTTATGACCGTTCTTCACGCCGGTGGTAAATTCGACAAAGACACTTATAAAGTTTCAGGAGGTTTACATGGTGTAGGAGTAAGTTGTGTGAATGCATTATCAACCTTTTTAAGAGCAGAAGTACACCGTGAAGGTAAAATATGGGTTCAGGAATATAATATAGGAAAGCCTCTGTTTGATGTTAAGGAAATAGGGAGCACCGATAAAAGAGGTACAATTGTAACCTTTAAGCCCGATGAGACTATTTTTACGCAGACTACAGAGTATAAGTATGATACTTTAGCCGGCAGGCTACGTGAGTTAGCTTATCTAAATAAAGGAATTACTTTATCTCTTACCGACGAAAGAGAAACATTAGATGATGGTTCTTTTCTGTCAGAAGTTTTTCATTCTGATGGTGGTTTAAAAGAGTTTGTAAGCTATTTAGATGGCACAAGAGCTTCTTTTCTTCCGGAGCCTATATATATTGATGGAGTTAAGCAAGGTGTGCCTGTAGAGTTGGCTTTCCAGTATAACGATGGTTATTCTGAGAACGTCCATTCGTATGTAAACAATATTAATACACATGAAGGAGGTACACATATTGCTGGTTTTCGCCGCGGATTAACCCGTACCTTAAAGGCTTATGCTGATAAATCCGGGTTGCTTAAAAACGTAAAATTTGAGATTACGGGCGATGATTTTAGAGAAGGTTTAACGGCGGTAGTTTCTGTAAAAGTACAGGAGCCTCAGTTTGAAGGTCAGACAAAAACCAAGCTAGGAAACTCTGAAGTAATGGGTGCGGTTGATGTGGCCGTAGGCGAAGCCTTAGGTATTTTCTTGGAAGAGAATCCTAAAGAAGCAAAAATGATCGTTAATAAGGTTATTCTTGCTGCTACTGCCCGTGCTGCTGCCCGTAAAGCAAGAGAAATGGTTCAGCGAAAATCTGTAATGGGTGGTTCCGGATTACCTGGAAAATTAGCCGATTGCTCAGATAATGATCCTGCAAAATGTGAAATATTCTTGGTGGAGGGAGATTCAGCTGGAGGTACAGCCAAACAGGGAAGAGATAGAAACGTACAAGCTATTTTGCCTTTAAAGGGTAAAATCTTGAATGTTGAGAAAGCAATGGAGCATAAAATCTATGATAATGATGAGATTAAGAATATGTTTACAGCACTTGGTGTCAGCATTGGTACTGAAGAAGATGATAAAGCTTTAAATGTAAGTAAACTCCGTTATCATAAAATTGTAATTATGACGGATGCTGATATTGACGGTTCTCACATTACCACTTTAATATTAACATTCTTCTATAAGTACATGCGTACACTAATTGAAGCCGGTTATGTTTACATCGCATCTCCACCACTTTATTTAGTGAAAAAAGGAAAAGATCAGGAATATTGCTGGAACGATTTACAAAGAGATGCAGCGGTTCAAAGATTAAAAGGTGCTGGTAAAGAAGATAGTGTACATGTACAGCGTTACAAAGGTCTTGGAGAGATGAATGCAGAGCAGCTTTGGGATACTACATTAAATCCGGCAAACAGAACTTTAATGCAAGTTTCTATAGATAGTACCGCAGAATGTGATCACACTTTCTCTATGCTGATGGGCGATGAAGTAGCCCCGCGCAGAGAGTTTATTGAGCGAAATGCAAAGTATGCAAAAATTGATGCATAATATTACGCTTATCTAAAGAATAAAAGATGATCAATTTAACCTTTATAGATTAAATAGCATTTATTACAATACTATTTTATTTAAAAACGGTAATTCCAAATTGGAGTTGCCGTTTTTTTTATATTCTAAATAATTGTCTTTTTAGAGCTTTTGCACGGCTCCTGTAACCGGATGCTTGTTAAAGGTCGAACATTACCCATCCCGATAACTATCGGGAGATCTGGCAGGATGGGCTAATAGATATAAATTATAACAATGCTACCTTAATAATTTTCATTCTATTTTATTTCTGTCACAATTTAATTTTGGGATTTCAAGATATTCTCTAGCTACATTTGACACTTGTTTCTTATACTTGAATAAATTATTTCGACAAAAATAATAGCTAATGGCTTTTTTTGCGTCATCTGATGCAAATTCCAGAAATTGTCCCACCTCAGCTGGTTCAAATAGATTATATTTCTTGTAGACAGTAATCAGTTCTTCAGTTATTGTTTTAGAATCATCGTACCAAAGAAAAAGCTTCCCTTTATCTTCAATAAATCTTGACGGAATTTTGGCTTCGTTTCCAGGTATTGTTTCTGAAGTTAAAGGATATTTAAATCTTACTCCAGATAATGTTATTGCTAACAAATGCTCATCTCTGGAAATTTCTATAGGTCTGTATATTTCATCTAAATCTTTTCTGCTGCCGTATTGTACAGCGGTATCAGCTAATCTAATAATGAAAACATTGTCTTGATTATATAGTTTTCGCTCTGTATGAGAAAAATCAAGAATAGCGTTTTGTATAGCTTTCTCTTTATCATCAAAACTTGTAACCAAACTTTCTTTATAAGATCTGCAACCACAAACAGCTGCAATAGTTATGATGATTAATAATAATCGGATCGTCTTATTCATAGTATCTTTTATAGGTATAATCTTCCTTCTGTAAATTTCCACTGTTATTTCTGAATAATATAAAAAACCGAAGAGTTTTATCAGAACGAAGAGCGCTATTCCTTGATGTAAGATCTGATTTAGATGCTTCTGTTGTATTTAATCCAGGCGCTGCAGGATGTGTGAAAAATGCCTGTCATAGTTAAACCTTTTGATACAATAATATTTTTTATGCTACCTGTTTTGGTATAAATGAATGTTAAAAAATGAATGCTTTTTTTAGTATCCTTTGGCATCCATAAAAACCTTTACATGCGGTAAATCTGTCTCTATTTCTTCTAAATAAAACTTCATTCCTATAAAATCTTCTACTCTATATTTGAAAAAATTCTTTTTTGAGCCATTAATTATAGTTAAGAAATTTTCATTAACAGTCCATTTTAATTTCTCTCCGTTTTCTGCAGTTTGAGGAGGGATAAACCGATAAAGCGTTCCATCGGTTTTAAAGATCATTCTTGTATTTGCTACATCTTTAGGAACGGTATAAAATTGCTTGCCCACTTCATATCTTAATAATCGCCATTCGGTAGATGTAATTTCTTTTTTAACGTTTTCTAAATTCTGTGCCATTATTTTGATTGAAAACAGACAAAAAATAAGAAATAGTAAGGTTAGTTTTTTCATTAAAAATAGTTTTTTTGTTAGTGTGGGTACTATTTACTTAGAAGATTCAGACAATGATTTTAATTCATTCAGACCTTTGTCAAAATCAGATTTCATAATTATTTTGGTCATCACGCCCATCCATTTTTCAATAACAGAGTTGCATTCACCAGACATGGTCCAGGTTAATTTATTAGCGTTTCCATCAGGTTCTATTACAAAATTCATAAATGCTAAATTTTCCATCGGTCTAATAAATTTCAGGTCAATATTTACTGTTTTATTAGGCTCGCTATCTGTTAATGTCATAATCCCTTCACCGGTTTTTTTTCCATTCCATTCACAAGAATGACCGGTAGTTAATGGTTCTCCATTGTAAGTCATCGGTGTGTTTGGTTCTATTTTTAGCCAAGGATTCCATTTGTTGAAGTTATGAAAATCAGCAATGTTCTTATAGATTATACTATCGGGGGCATTAATTGCGATCGATTTACTTACGGAGTAAGAAGCAGGAAGGAATGTGCCGATAGTGAAAAAAAGTATAATAATACCAGCAATAATAAATAGTATGATTTTTAAGATTTTCATTTGTTTATTGATTTAGGGTAAACTAAAACACAAACTTAAATCTATACATAAAATTGATAATATGAAAATATTTTTAAAGCTAATTGTGCTGAATAAAAGCTATTTATGAAGTTTTAAATGAGATTTTGAATAATCTATTTTAGCCCTGTAATTGTTTAAAATATCTCCGCCAATAATAGCGCCTATTTCTGGATGACCTAATTGAGCATAAGTTTCAGTAACCGAGCTTAAGTCTATACCAACTGCATCGTAGTTTAATAATTTAAACTTTCCTATTTGAAATTTGGGAATAGTAGCCAGAATAGTTTCTGAAGTACTAAATATGGTATTTGCTTGAATGTTCGATTCTTCTATCGAAGTTGTGGTAAACTTTTCTAAAATAGGTTTATGTATTACAGTTCTGGATGCGCCTGTATCAACTACAGCCATCAATAAGGTGTTAAATATTTTAATTTCTGCTAATAAATGGAATCCGTTTCCTTCGAGAGAAATGATAGAGAGTGGAATGGTATAGGTAGGCATAAATGAATAGTAAATCGGCGGATAATAATATTATCCGCCGGATTTATATTATACTAAATTCATTTCATGAAGAACTGCATTCATATTGCGAACAGCATCTGCACTTTTGTTGAATTTTTCTTGCTCTGCTTTCGTCAATTTATAATCAACAATTTTTTCCCATCCGTTTTTTCCAACTACAACAGGCACACCTAAGCAGATGTCTTTTTGACCATACTCTCCATCTAATGATACGCAGCAAGTAAATATTTTCTTTTCATCTCTAACAATACTTTCAACTAAAGCTGCACCAGCAGCACCTGGAGCATACCATGCCGAAGTACCTAATAAGCCAGTTAAAGTAGCACCGCCAACCATGGTGTCTGCTGCTACTTTTTCAAGTTGAGCTTCATCTAATAGGTTGCTAACAGGCAAGCCTTGGTAAGTTGCCAGTCTTGTTAAAGGAATCATAGTTGTATCGCCATGACCACCAATTACAAAGCCTTGCAAATCTGAAGCATTACAGTTTAAAGCAACACTTAAGTAATATTTAAAACGAGCGCTATCTAAAATACCACCCATGCCAATAATTCTGTTTTTAGGTAAGCCTAAAGATTTAAGCGCTAAATACGTCATTGTATCCATAGGATTAGAAATAACAATGATAATTGCATTTGGAGAGAATTTTAAGATATTTTCTGCTACTCCTTTAACAATCCCTGCATTTATACCGATTAATTCTTCTCTTGTCATTCCAGGTTTTCTAGGTAAACCCGAAGTAATAACAGCAACATCAGAGCCCGCAGTTTGTGCGTAATCATTTGTTACTCCTTTAATTTTGGTGTCAAATCCTAGTAAGGTCATGGTTTGCATCATGTCTATTGCTTTACCTTCTGCAAAACCTTCTTTGATGTCTAATAAAACCAATTCTTCAGCTAATTCTTTTCTTGCAATATTATCAGCACAAGTTGCGCCAACAGCTCCTGCACCTACAACAGTAATTTTCATATTTTTTATGTTAGTTTACCCCTTAAAATAAGGGGTGTTGCCTATAAATGTATTATTCAGACTAAGTTAGATATTTATGACAATTTACTAAAATGCTTTTTAAATATTATTGCATTTTACACGGATTGTGATAAAAATATTATAATACACGGTCTCTAAAATATATTAAGAGCTATTTGAGGGTTGAGCACTTTTTATATTGAAAGGTCTTGTATAGATGTTGATAAAATTCTGACATTCTAAATTCATTAGCCCCGTTAAAATCGTTAAATTTGGGATTAGTTGTTTTTTCGAAATACCACTCTATAAATCTCCATAATGTTTTTAATTTTTGATACTGAGACCACCGGATTACCTAGAAATTGGGATGCACCTGTAAGTGATCTGGATAATTGGCCAAGATGTATTCAAATTGCGTGGCAATTGCATGATGAGTTAGGTAACCTGATAGAAAACAAAGATTTCTTAGTAAAGCCTAACGGTTTTGACATTCCTTACGATTCGGAAAGAATTCATGGTATATCAACCGAACTTGCAACCAATCAGGGTGAAAGCTTAACAGTTGTAATTGATGAGTTTAAAGAAGCTCTAAGTAAAGCTAAATATGTTGTAGGGCAGAATATTCGATTCGATTTAAATATAATGGGAGCCGAGTTTCTTAGAAATTCTTTAACAGATCCATTTTCTGAAAAAATAATTTTAGATACTTGTACCGAGGTAACCGCAAATCTTTTGAAACTTCCCGGAGGTAGGGGCGGAAGATTTAAATTGCCTAATTTAACTGAACTTCATAGTTATTTGTTTAATACCCCTTTTGCCGAAGCCCATAACGCAACGGCGGATGTGGAAGCAACTACCCGATGCTTTTTTGAGTTATTAAGACAGCAAGTTTTTACACCGGCAGAATTACAAGTTGATAAGGCTTTTTTTCAAGGATTTCTAGAGAATAACCCTTCTGTAATTCAGTCTGTTGGGTTAAAACATCAAAATTTAAAAAACGCTTCTGCAGAGTATAAAAAGAAAAGTAATATAGATCATGGGGTTAATAAGCCTCAAAATCAAGAAGATTTACAAGCATTTAAAGAAGCTCAATTTGCTCATCTGCATAATCATACGCAATTTTCAGTACTTCAATCTACTATTTCGGTGCCTGCATTGGTAAAAGCGGCGGGCGATTTAAAAATGCCTGCTGTAGCTATTACCGATCATGCAAATATGATGGGGGCTTTTCATTTTATAAGCCAAATAAATGCGCACAATAAAAAGGTAGAAGCAAAAAACGCGGAAATACTTGAGAATGGAGGAGTACCCGACGAGCAACCTATAAAACCTATTATTGGGTGCGAATTTTTTGTTTGTACCAATCATCTCGATAAGTCTAGAAAGGATGATGGATACCAGGTCGTTTTTCTGGCGAAAAATAAAAATGGCTATCATAATTTGGCTAAATTATCTTCTATAGCTTATACCAAAGGATTTTATTATGTTCCGAGGATTGATAGAGAATTGGTAGAGCAGTATAAAGACGATTTAATTGTATTAACAGGAAATCTATATGGAGAGGTGCCTTCTAAAGTTTTAAACCTTGGTGAGCGCCAGGCAGAAGAAGCTTTATTATGGTGGAAAGAACAATTTGGAGAAGATTTATACATCGAAATTATTCGACATACACAAGAAGATGAAGATAGAGTAAATGCAACTTTGCTGAATTTTTCTACTAAACATCAAGTAAAAGTTGTTGCAACCAACAATACTTATTATGTTAATAAAAAAGATGCAGATGCTCACGATATTTTATTGTGTGTAAAAGATGGTGAAAAACTAGCTACTCCTATAGGGAGAGGCAGAGGTTATAGATATGGATTGCCTAATCAAGAATATTATTTTAAAGATACAGCTCAGATGAAGCAGATTTTTAAAGATATTCCAGAGTCAATTATTAATGTAGCCGAAATATTAAATAAAATTGAACCTTACCAATTGGCAAGGGAAGTTTTGCTTCCAAAGTTCGACATTCCGGAAATATTTAGGGTGGAAGAAGACTTGGTTGATGGTGGCAAACGAGGTGAAAATGCCTATTTGCGCCATTTAACTTATGAAGGAGCAAAAGCACGATATGAAGAGATTACGCCAGAAATTCAAGAACGTATTGATTTTGAGCTTTTAACGATAGAGAAGACGGGATATCCGGGATATTTTTTGATCGTTCAGGATTTTATAGCAGAAGCCCGTAAAATGGATGTATCTGTTGGGCCGGGCCGGGGTTCTGCGGCCGGATCAGTAGTGGCTTACTGTCTTAAAATTACCAATATAGATCCTCTTAAATACGATTTGCTTTTTGAGCGTTTCTTAAATCCAGATAGGGTGTCAATGCCCGATATTGATATCGATTTTGATGATGAGGGAAGAAGTAGAGTAATGGATTATGTAATCCAGAAATATGGCTCTAACCAGGTTGCGCAGATTATCACTTATGGAACTATGGCTGCTAAATCATCTATCAGAGATACAGCCAGAGTATTAGATCTTCCATTGTTTGAAGCCGATAAAATAGCTAAGCTCATACCCAATATGAAGCTGGCTAAGATTTTTACATTAGATGATAAAGCTTTAAAATCGGCCTTACGTGCCGATGAGCATGAAAAAGTTTTAGAACTCAAAGCTTTATCGAAAGCAGGTAATTTAGGTTCTAAAATTATTGAACAGGCAATCGTTTTAGAAGGTTCATTACGAAATACAGGTATTCATGCCTGTGGTGTTATTATTACGCCTGATGATATCACCAATTTTGTTCCGGTTGCCACAGCTAAAGACTCTGATTTATATGTAACTCAGTTTGATAACTCGGTTGTAGAAAATGCCGGGTTGTTAAAAATGGACTTTTTAGGGTTAAAAACATTAACTCTTATAAAAGATACCGTGAAATTGGTTAAGCTAAGGCATGGTATTCAATTAGATCCGGACGCTTTTCCAATAGATGACGTGAAAACTTATGAACTCTTTCAAAGAGGTGAAACCATAGGTATTTTCCAGTACGAGTCGGCCGGAATGCAGAAATACATGAAGGAGTTAAAACCTACTGTATTCGACGATTTAATTGCCATGAATGCGTTATACAGGCCGGGTCCGATGGAATATATACCATCTTTTATTCGTAGAAAAAATGGTGAAGAGGAAATAAAGTACGATTTAGATGCCTGCGAAGAGTATTTAAAAGAAACTTACGGAATTACAGTTTACCAAGAGCAGGTAATGCTTTTATCTCAAAAACTGGCAAGCTTTACGAAGGGTGAAGCCGATCAGTTACGTAAAGCCATGGGTAAGAAGCAGAAAGATGTACTCGATAAGATGAAACCTAAATTTATTGATCAGGCAGTACAAAATGGTCACCAAACGGCTTCATTAGAAAAAATATGGAAAGATTGGGAAGCATTTGCATCGTATGCTTTTAATAAGTCGCACTCTACATGTTATGCTTGGATTGCTTATCAAACAGCTTATTTAAAGGCTAATTACCCTGCTGAATATATGGCAGCCGTGTTATCTAATAATATGAGCGATATAAAGCAAGTTGCTTTCTTCATGGAAGAATGTAGGCAAATGGGCGTGAAAGTATTAGGGCCAGATGTAAATGAATCTGATTTGAAGTTTTCAGTGAATAGCAATGGAGAGGTTAGGTTTGGATTATCGGCTGTTAAAGGCGTGGGTGAAAAAGCTGTAGAGAGTATAATTATAGAACGCGAAAATGGTAATTATGCTGATATATACGATTTTGCTAAGCGATCTAATACTCGGATTGTAAATAAAAAGGCCTACGAAAGTTTTGTTTATAGTGGTGCCTTCGATGCTTTTGGTTTTCATCGGGCTCAGTATTTTTACATAGGACCTAATGATAAGTTAAATGGGCTCGAAAAATTGATAAAGTATGCAAACGATTTTCAAAATAATGATGCAACTTCTCAAGCCTCTTTATTTGGAGGTTCTAAAGCTGATTTAATCCTGGAACCGCAAATGCCGATGTCTCCAGAGTGGGGACTTTTAGATCGGTTAAAGTATGAAAAAGATGCAATAGGCATATTCTTGTCTGGTCACCCATTAGACAATTATAAATTTGAATTGCAACATTATTGCGCTCATTCTGTTAAGCATCTTAATGTAATTAACAAAATAAGAATGGGCGATAACGATGAAGAGTTGCTTGGAGAATTTGAAGGGCTGAAAAATAGAGAACTAGTAGTTGGCGGATTGGTGGTAGTTGCTGCTCAGAGAATGACTAAAACGGGAAAGCCTTTTGGAACTATAGTATTTGAAGATTACGATGATACAACTGAACTGGCATTATTTGGTGATGATTTTATAAAATTCAAACAATATCTTACAGATGGTTATTTCTTAAGAATAAATGGTAGAGTAGGAGAGCGATTTGGAAAAGCCGGAGACTGGGAGTTTAAGATTAACTCTATTAGTTTATTATCTGAACTGAGAGATAAAATGACAAAGAGCATTACTATTCAGGTTCAGATAGAGGATATAAACGATGAGTTTATGGAAAAAATAAATGCTATTTTAGAGGAAAATAAGGAGACTACTGAAAAACAAGATTGTAAATTAGATTTTGAGGTTTACGATCGTGAAAAATCTCTTAAATTAGAGCTCCCTTCTAAAGGGTTGAAAATTAATCCAAATAATAAGTTTTTGGATTCGTTGAACAAAATAAATGTTGTAAATTACAAGTTAAATTAATGTCAAAATGACACGTATTTAAATGTGGTATTGCATTTGATTATATATTTGAAGATAAATTAAAAATTATGGCTATAGAAATTACCGATGCAAACTTCGAGGAAGTTGTATTAAAATCAGATAAACCTGTTCTAGTTGATTTTTGGGCAGAATGGTGTGGCCCATGTAGAATGGTAGGTCCAGTTGTAGACGAAATTTCAAAAGAATATGAAGGGAAAGCAATTGTAGGTAAAGTTAACGTAGATAACAATCCTCAGATTTCTACTCAATTTGGTATTCGTAATATTCCTGCTTTGTTGTTTTTTAAAGGCGGTCAAGTAGTTGACAAGCAAATTGGAGCAGTTCCTAAATCGGTATTGGCAGGTAAATTAGATCACCAGCTTTAATCTCAGTTAAAGAGAAAATATAAAATTAAATTAATCACAAAAAAACCTCACAAATTATTTGTGAGGTTTTTTTGTGTCAATAGTGTCCCGTCCTGAAATAAGTTGACACCAAAGTTGACTTTATATGAAAAAACGTAC
>CAZOVM010000018.1:0-30419 GCA_964583395.1 uncultured Pedobacter sp.
AACTCGTCATTGCGAGGAGGAACGACGCGGCAATCTCTGCCATTGTCTATAGGGAATAAAACAGCAAAAAAAATCCTGCTCAACTCGTTATTAAGACCTTAGCGGAGGAGTATTATGTAAAATTATATATGTAAATCCATTAGATCGCTCCGCTCACTGCGTTCGGTCGAGATGACGGAAGAAAGAGAAAGATAAAAGCTGGAATCCAGAGAAGAAAACGCAAGGACTTACCAACTCCTAAATATGACTCACACCCCCACTCAACACCAGTTTCATGGCTTCGGCAGCGTTCATATCTAAAGGCTTTATTCGGTCTTTATGAATTACGTAAACCTGTCCGGCAAAAGAGTAAGAAAAAGGGAAATAAACAATCATCTCATCTTTTAAACCCAGCATCTCCAAATCTGATTTAGTTAAAAAACCAATCTTTTTTAAACCAGCCTCTACTTCTACCAATACGGGTTGATTAAATTTCTTATCATCACCTACAAAAGCTTCTGTTAAATCTTTAACAGAGGTGTATATGAAGTTTATCAGCGGCAAACGCTTCATAATGCGCTGAAACCAATTATACACAGGCTCAGTTACCAAATTCGTAACAATAACGCCCGCTATTAAAATAATTCCTAATACGGTTAACAAACCTAAACCAGGAATATTTCTACTTGCTCCGGTAGCAGGATTTACGCCCAACACATAGTTTAAATCTATCCAGCTATCTACAGTGGTTACTGCCCAATAAACAATAAACACACTTAAAGCTATGGGTACTACAACTAATAACCCTCTTATTAAATAATTCAGTAGCTTTTTCCCTAGTTTATTCATCCTGCAAAATTACTCATAAAAATACACCCTTTTTACTCTTTGTGATATATTTGTAAGTATTTCGTATGGAATGGTGTTAATCTGATCGGCCAGCTGCTTAATCGTTAATTTATCATTAAATACAATCACCTCATCACCTGCCTTTACATCAACTCCGGTTACATCTAACATACACATATCCATGCATATAGACCCAATAGTAGGGACCAAAGATCCGTTTACCAGCATTTTACCAACTCCATTTCCAAAAAACCGAGAATAACCATCAGCATAACCAATTCTTACTGTAGCAATGATTCCTCCATTTGGTAAAACACCTTTTCTATCGTAACCCACCGAATCGTTCGGGCTAATTTCTTTAACCTGAGTAACTGTTGTTTTTAAAGTGGCAACCGTTTGAAGTGTGTAATTATTTAATGCACTATCATAACCATACAAGCCTATTCCCAATCTTACCATATCAAATTGAGCTTCCGGAAAATTATTAATACCCGAAGTATTTAAAGCGTGTTGTATAACAGAATATCCTAATTTATCAGATAATTTGACGGCCCGGTTTCTATAGGAAGCAATTTGTTGGTGTGTAAAATCTATTAAATTATGATTGTTACTAGCCGCTAAATGCGTAAATATAGATTTAACCTGAATTTTTGAATTAGACAATAATAAGGCCGCTAACTGAGTATCTTCTTCCTCACTAAATCCTAAACGATGCATTCCAGTATCCAGCTTAATGTGTACCGGATAATCTTTGGTATTATCTGACAAATAAGATAAAAACGCATTCAATATTTCAAGGCTGTAAAGCTCAGGCTCTAACTTATTATGAATAATGGTTTCAAAAGCAGACGGCTCCGGGCTCATAACCATAATAGGTAGTTTAATGCCCGATTTCTTTAGAGCCACACCCTCATCGGCATAAGCCACCGCCAAATAATCTACTTTGTTAAACTGTAACAGATTGGCAATTTCGAACGAACCACTACCATACGAAAAAGCTTTTACCATAGCCATAATTTTAACATCCTTTTGCAATTTAGAGCGATAAAAATTTAGATTTTTAGTCATCGCATCCAAATTAATTTCCAGAATAGTATCATGGCTCTTGTATGTCAGCATTTTGCTGATTTGTTCAAAACCGAATTTTCTGGCTCCTTTTATAAGAATACTTTCATTGTTAAAATACAAACCCGGAAAAGCTGCCAAAAATTGAGCTGTGTCTGTAAAAAACTGTTTCTCTATATTAAAAAAACTGCTATTAGCAGCAATAGACTCGCCAATACCCACAATACGGGTTACATTTTTTAACTTTAATAAGGCTGCTATTTCCCGGTATAAAACATCGGGCAACTTCCCTGTTTCGAATAAATCAGATAAAATAACTGTTTTATTGGTATGCTGATTCTGCTGATTTAAGAAATCTAACGCTATGGCCAGTGAAGGGATATCGGCACTGTAGGAATCGTCTATAATAGAGCAATTGTTGATCCCCGGTTTTAGCTCCAATCGCATTTTCACTTTAGTAAGATTTTCCAATCGCTCATCGGCAACTGCCGGAGAAATACCCAACGCCAATAAAACTGCCCAACAAATAATGCTGTTTTCTACAGAAGCTTGATCTGAAAACGGAATTAAACATTCTATTTCTGTACCTCTAAACAAGGCGCGTAAATAATATCTGCCTTCTATCGGTTCTTCATCAATGATATTTAAGTCTGCTTTTCTATCTCTTCCCCATGTAAAATGTTTTTTGCCGGGTATTTGCGTAGAAGAGATATTAGCAACATCTGCCACATTATAAATAAACAATTCAGAATTTTTAAACAACTGCACCTTTTCTAAAAGTTTATCTTTAGGCGAATCAAAACCTGCAGCATGTGCTTCTCTGATATTGGTTAAAACACCTATGGTAGGTTGTATAACCTTCTCAAGTAAAGGCATTTCTGATTTATTAGAAATACCAGCCTCAAATATTCCAAGTTCATGTCGGTCGTGTAACTGCCAAACTGAAAGCGGTACTCCTATCTGAGAATTATAACTACCGGGACTTTTTACGATTGAATAATTAAGTGCAAGTAATTGATACAACCATTCTTTAACAATTGTTTTTCCATTACTCCCGGTAATTCCAATTACATCTAAGTTAAATCTAGATCTATGATAAGCAGCTAAAGTTTGGAGAGCGCTTAATGTGTTCTCTACCAATAAAAAATTCGCGTCTTTATAATCATCTAACGGAGGTAACTCACTGACTATAAAATTTCGAATTTCATTACTGTAAGCATCTTTAATAAACCTATGCCCGTCTTTCTGTCCGATAATCGCAAAAAATAACGCATAATGCGGATTATTAATCCGCCTGCTATCTGTAATTAAAGTTTGAATATTTTGCTCAGGCACTGCAATAAATGCTTTTGCATTTACAATCTGGGAAATCTCCTGAATAGTATAGGATACTAAGCTCATATTTTATATATCAAACAAATTAACTACTAAATTCCCCACAAGGTAATGATTAAATGACGGTTACCTCCATTATTTCTATGTTCACAAAGATACACACCTTGCCAGGTTCCTAAGCATAATTTCCCATTGCGAACCGGTATATTTACCTCTGTACCCAAGATAGAGGTCTTAAGATGTGCAGGCATATCGTCTGCCCCTTCATAAACATGCGTTAAATGCGGCATATTTTCAGGAACGTGAGAACTAAAAAATGTTTCAAAATCTACCCGCACAGAAGGATCGGCATTTTCATTGATGGTTAAAGAAGCCGATGTATGCTGAATAAACACTTGCATCATACCTGTTTTAATTTCATTTAAATCTTTCACCGCATCTAGAATATGTTGTGTAATTAAATGAAATCCTCTCTTTTTCTGCAGGATTATGGGGTATTGATATATTTTCATGGAATACTATAAATGTAAGGGCAAACGACTAAATAAACCGCATTTTAAAGAGATAAAATTTTATTTTTTAGCTAAAGTTACAACGATGAAATAACTAAAACTGAAACAATTTACAACTGTATACTGTTCTAAACCTGAACTAATTATTTAAAAATATGGATAAGATCAAAAAGTTTGACCTGATGGATAAGATTGTAAGAGAATTAGAAGATCTTAAAAATAGTCAGCAGGCAATCATAAAAAAATTGGCTCAGATTGAAGTAGACAATATTGAACTAGGTAATAAATTACTGGATAAAGTATTGCCAGATATGCATCAAAGAGTAGCAGACAATTTAGATGGTATATCAGAAATATTTGAAGATTTTGGTGCTCAAAGAGATGCGTTTAGTACCAAGAACAATATTGATAAATTAAAAGAGCAAGATGCAATTAACAATTTATAATTAATTATCTACCTATAAAGAAAAGGGGCAGTTTCAAATTTGAAACTGCCCCTTTTTATACTTTCTATTCTATAATAATCTTTCGCAGATAAAACCAATTAGGATCTACTACCGGCATTGTTTTACTGGTAATAACAAGGGGTTTATCGCTCAACATTAAACGCTTGGATCCTTCGTCAGTAACTACATCTACCGGCAATGTCATTTTAATATTATTCAATTGTAGAGAATATCTATTATTGGTCATCTCTTTCATTGAAATTTCCAGTTTATCTGTAGAAAAAATAAACAAATCAAACAACGGTTTGAAATCTATGCCTGCTTCTTTACTGAAAAACTGTTCCACATCTGCCGTAACTACAGGATTGTCATACGTGTATTGGGCTGAGGTAGCGAACTTTTTCAGCGCAGGATAAAAAGCTTCGTCGCCCATAATATAGGCTAGTGTATGCATAAAAAATGCTCCTTTCGGGTATATATCGCCCTGATAAGCAGTTTTACCATCAATATCTTTTCCTAGAACCAAAGGTTTGTTATTTCGAATACTATTTTGTCCGACACGTTTAAAATGCTGCACATAAGCATCCTGCCCTTCATGATCTCTGATAAACAACGCATCACCAAAAGTACAGATGCCCTCCTGAATCCAGAAATCGGCCCAGTCTTTGGCAGTCACTTTATTTCCCCACCATTCATGACCCAGCTCATGGTGCATGAGTCCGTCGAAATCGTGCGTTCCTACTTTCGAATACTTAAAATTAGCGCCATAAGCATTCATAGTTTGATGTTCCATTCCTAAATGTTCGGTTTCTACAATACCTATTTTCTCTTTAGGCCAAGGATATTCACCAAAATATTTTTCCTGCATTTGCAGGCTACGCTCCAAAATATCTAAATGTTTTGCTGCTTTTTCTGCATTGTACTTCAAAACATAAAATTCCATCGGAACAACATTACCATTTACAGTGGTATACGGACGCTTTACAACCGTATAATCAGCAGCGTTAAATACAATATTGTAATTGTTTATGGTATACTTTGTTTGCCAAAAATAAGTTGCTTTATTTCCTTTTCTAGTAATTTTCTTTAACAAACCAGGGCCTGCAACTACCAAATTACCGGGTACGGTAATGTGCATATCTACCCCTTCATTGGGCTCATCAGAAGGATGGTCTTTACTGGGGAAATAAATCTTGCCCCCTCCTCCCTCTGCTGTAATTTCAACACGTGGTGTTCCATTTTTATCTTTGGTCCAGGTAAAACCATCCTCCCAAGGTGGCCTAATAGCAACATGGGGTTTACCGGAATAAAATACCTGAATACTGGCTTTGCCTACAGGCAAAGTATTTCTTAAATCAATCTTTATTAATTCGTTACTAAAAGTAAAAGTCTCCTGCCTATTATTTACTAGTACTTTACTGACCGAAAAATTATCCATTAAATCGAGCAACAATACTTTAGTAGGTTCTGTTAAGAGTACTTTAACAATTGTATTTCCAGCAATAGATTTATCCTCGATATTTACATCTAAATTTATGGTGTAATGCCTTACATCCATAATGGCTTGTTCGGGTTTTAATTTACCACCCGTTGTTAAAACTTGTGCTTGTGCAAGAAAGGAAAATCCAATCAAACAAAAGCTTAATAAGTATCTAATCATGGTTCTAAATTTTGATGGGTAAGGTCGTCATTAATTTTTATTTACCATTAAAAAGAATAAGAATCTTGTTTTACATTAAAAAACAAAATAAAATTTTGATAATTAAAAAAAATTTAGTATATTTAATATTATATTAGTCTATAAGCTTCTTGATTATTCCTTTATAGCTTTTGCCAATCGGTATTTCTACACCATTTTTCAAGAATACCCTATTACCTTCTACATAATGTACCCATTTCTTATTTACTATAAAAGACTTATGAATTCTTACAAATTGATCTTCGGAAAGCTGGCTTTCAAAGCTAGTTAACGTTTTGGGTGTTAAAATAAATTTTTCATCTTCCCACACTTTTACATAGTTACCTAAGCTCTCGAAATAATAAACAGCATTTAACTCCATTAAGAGTTGCTTTTTATCTGATTTTATTAAAATCGTTTTATTATTTGCCTCGGGTATTGCGGTTAAACCTGTAGAAGGCAACAACGACTTTTGTGTAAGCTGCTTTAGCTCCAACGCACGATTGGCCGCCTGCAGAAACCGGTTAAATCTAAATGGCTTTAAAAGATAATCGCATACCGCCAGATCAAAACTTTCGAGTGCATAATCTTGAAAAGCGGAAGTTATTATTACCAATGGTTTATTTTGTAAAGTTCTTAAAAACTCCAGACCTGATATTTTAGGCATCTGAATATCTAAAAACAGTAGATCTACTTCATTTTTACTTAAAAATTCTAAAGCTTCTGTTGCTCTATAGCACTGACCTGTTAATTCGAGAAAAGAGATATCCTTAGCATACTCTATAATTACATTATGAGCAAGCGGTTCGTCGTCTATAATTAAATACCTTAAACTCATATTAGGTTAATATGCAACATTGCTTTAAATATACCAGGCTCCTTGTTAAGTACTAATTTATAATTATTTGGATAAATTAAATCCAATCTGCTTCTCAAATTCTGCAATCCAATTCCTGGTTTATGATCTTCTAATTTATTTTCGACCGAATTTATACACGTAAATTCTAATTGATGATTACTTACTTTTAGTGAAATATGTAAAAATGCCTCCTGATCTGCTGTTTCTATACCATGCTTAAATGCATTTTCTATAATTACGATTAACAGCATAGGTGCAATTAAAAAATTGTCGTTTAAAATCTCCTTTTCAAAACTAAGCTTTAAAGGTATTCTTAACCGCATTTGCTGTAATTCAATATAATCTTCCAAGTATTTAACCTCTTCAGTTAACAATATCCGATCTTCTTGCCCCTTGTAAATAGTGAAGCGCATCAATTCCGATAATTGCAGGATGCTTTCTGAAGTTCTGGTGTCTTTCTGCAAACTCAATGCGTATAAATTATTGAGCGTATTAAAAAAGAAATGCGGATTAATCTGTTGTTTTAAAAGAGATAATTCTGTTTGTGATTTTTCATTCTCTAAAGCTAATATCCTTATGTTTTGCTGCCCCCATTGCAACGCTAAAACGATAGGAAGACTCAAAAATATGATTAACAATGCCCCAAATCCATTTTCTAGATCAAAAGGATTGTATCCAAAAATGTCTCTTCCAAACATCTCATTAAGCGGAAGTGCAATTAATAACTGGGCCAGCAGCGGAAATATAATTCCAACGAAAGCTAGAGCGCTAATTATGTAAAGTATAATTCCCCGTTGTTTTAATACTTTAGAAACCAGAATCCTGCTGTTAAAAAGGAAGATAAAATACCCGCTTAAATACATCACCAACAATTGAGCAGCAATACTGCAAAAACTCCAGAAATAGAGCAGCAGGTGTTTGGGTTTAAATACAAAGCCAATGAGCAGGTTGTCGGGCTTATCGAACTCGGGGTTGCCCAAACTAGAAACTGCCATGGCGGCTAATACACATGCCAATAAAATAATGGTTACCAAAACTGCTTTTTCTAAACCTATTTTTTGAACCCATTTACTGTTTTGCGCTTTATCATAAAAGAGGTTGTTAACCATAATTAATACAGCCAAAGAAAATGAACTTAAAGCCGCATTTATAAAAAACCAAGCATTATAATTAAATGGTGCCCAATAAACAACCATGGTTGTTAAAAAAGGTAGTAAAATGAGAAAAAAGAATGCCCATTTTCTCCAAAAATGCCAGGTTTTAGAATCTATATTCTTGCTTTTCCAATAGTAAACAAGACCCGGCATCTGTGTAGGTAATAAAACCAATAAAGTAATACCATAATAAATCCAACTACCCTTTTCATTTTCGTGAACATGGGTAACAGATAACCAGCACCAAAGCCCTATAAAGGCAATAAACTCTATGTTTCTATTAAAAGCCGATGAAATTTTCTGGAGCATATTTATAAACATGAATATGTAAAAGAACAACTTATTTAAGTTTTATTACATAATTGAGGACAAACGGCGCTTTATTAATGACGAACGTACAAAAAACAGAATTTCAATGATTTTTATATGGTTGTAACTTAATTCGATACCTACGTCATTTTAATTTTCTGGATTATTGAAGTGTAAATACCTTGCCCACATCAAATTTTAATGCATGAAAAGGTTAATCATCAAAAATCTACAAAAAGAATATAAAAACGGGGTCAAAGCGATAAATGATATTTCATTAGAATTGTCTAATGGATTATACGGATTGTTGGGGCCAAATGGCGCGGGAAAATCTTCCTTTATGCGCACTTTAGCTACTTTACAGCTACCTGATTCGGGCGAAATCCTTTTTGATAACGTAAACATACTTAAACAACCCTTTTTTCTCAGAAAACAACTCGGCTATCTACCACAAGATTTTGGCGTATACCCTAAAATTTCTGCACAAGATTTATTAGAACATCTGGCCGTTTTAAAAGGAATTGAATCTGCAAAAGAAAGAAAAGAACAAGTAGAAAGCTTGTTGGTACAAACCAATTTATATGCTTTTAAAAAGCAATCTGTAAGTACCTACTCAGGTGGTATGCGCCAACGATTCGGAATAGCACAGGCATTACTTGGAAACCCTCAGTTAATAATTGTAGATGAACCTACTGCTGGTTTAGATCCGTATGAACGCAATAAATTTCACGATCTATTAATTGAAATAGGCACAGAACGCGTAGTCATTTTATCGACCCATATTGTAGAGGATGTATATGAGCTTTGCCTCGAAATGGGCATTTTGGCAGGCGGACAAATTATAAAAGAAGGAAAACCGAAAGAACTGGTTAACAGCATTAGGGGTAAAATTTGGGGTAAGCGAATTGCTAAAAATGAAATAGAAAACTTTAAAAAAACACACCTCGTTATCTCCACAAAAATAACAGAGGGTGGCATTACTGCATTAGTTTATAGCCACCAACAACCAGAAGCGGATTTTGAGTTGTTTGATGCAGGCTTGGAAGAGGTATATTTTTCCAGCTTACTTAATCAAGGAAAGGGCTTACAATAATGTGGTATCAACTCTTTAAATTCGAATGTAAATACCATTTTAAACAAAGTGTATTTAAGTTATCGTTCTTATTATTCTTAATTTTAGGTTTGTTTTCTGCTCTGCAAGGTGGATTTGGATCCAATGAAGTTTATAAAAATGCACCTTATGTCATAACCAATATTGTTGCACTATTTTCATTATTAACCATTTTTGCCTGTACCAACTTTACAGCAAATGTGTTACTGAGAGATGTAGATAATAAAATGGAATCTGTCATTTTCACCACATCTATTCACAAAGGAACCTACTTCTCTGTGCGATTATTAGCTTTAATTACTGCCGTTGCTTCTTTAATTGCAGCTACAGAAGTCGGGATATTTTTAGCACGTTTTTTTGCCAGCCCTGAAGAAATAGGCACTTTTAATTTCATGCATTTTTTACAGCCTTTTCTAATTTTTGGGTTTCCCAATATCGTATTTAGTACCAGTATATTGTTTAGCGTAGCCATTCTAACCAAAAGTGCCAAAGCAATTTATGCCACCGGAATAATGCTGTACATACTATATATGCTCGCTTCTATATTGGGGAACTCTCCTCTTTTAGCTACCTCAGAAAAAACTTTAACTCAAGAAAACCTACTACCTTTTTTATCTGATCCGTTTGCACTGAGTTCATTTTTTATTGAAACGCGTAACTGGTCTGATGCAACCAGAAACACCGCACTATTTCCTTTAAAATCTACTTTCTTAGCAAACAGATTACTATGGAGTAGTATTAGTTTATTGATTATCATCTTGAGTTATAAATGGTTTAACTTTAAAATATTACTGCGAAATACCAACAAAGCTTATAAAAGCATAACGACTCCAAAAAACACTGTATATAAAGCGCTGAACGTAAATGTAAAAAGCTGGAAATACTTTATTAATACTATCTGGTGGCAGTTTAAAATTGAATGTTCTTCCTTATTCAAGCACATTCCTTTCGTAGTAATGCTGGTATTATGGGCATTTTTATTCGGAATTGAATTAAAAGACGCTATTCTACACGGTCCATACGGGATAGAATACTTTCCCACCACTGGCAATATTCTGGAAGAAATAAGATCCTTAAAGTTCGCATTAATTTTACTGGTTTATTTTATATCAGATGTGGTTTCGAGAGAAAAATCATCAGAAATGTATTTAATGGTTTACAGCACCCCGGTAAGAAATACAACTTTCTGGCTGGCAAAATTTCTAACAATGGTATTGGTTGTTTTTTTCTTAATTACCATAAATATAGCTTTAGGAATAGGTCTTCAAATATTCAGCGGATATTACAACTTTGAATTAAGCCGTTATTTATCCCTCTATTATTATAGTGGCGTTCCGATAATTATCTATACAACACTGTTAATATTTGTTCAGAGTCAGTTCTCTAATAAATACTTAGGTATGATGGCAAACATGGTAGTGGTTTTAATTACTGTATTTGCTTCTAAATTTGGCATAACACATTATTTACTACGTTTTGCAGACACACCTTTTTTGCAGTACTCCTACTTTAATAAGTTTGGCCATTATGCGGGGTCTTTTAATTGGTATATGCTTTATTGGACAGGTTTTGCATGGATTCTCGGAATATTAGCCATCGTATTTTGGCAAAGAAGAACACAGATATCTTTTAAACACAAAACTAAAGAAAGGTTTATTGGCCTGTGGAAATACAAATATTTAATTTTTATTGCGATTAGTGTAAGCGCAGCTTCAGGCAGTTACATCTACTATGAAACGAATATTAGAGGATCTTTTAAAACTGCCGCTCAAACAGAAGAACAATTTATAGCTTATGAAAAATCATATAAAAAATATGCCAGCCTACCGCAGCCAACCATCAAATCGGTACATACGCAGGTAGATTTATTTACGGCTCATGCAGCATACAAAGTTAAAGGCAGTTATACCTTAAAAAATGAAACCAATAAAGCAATAGATACACTTGTGATTGGTATACACCCTTCTGTAAATACCTATCATTATTTTATAAACAATGTAAAAGAAAAGCATACAGACCCAACGCATAAAGTAGAAATCATTGTTTTAAGCTCCGCGTTGAAACCAGGCGCAGAGCTATCGATGGGTTTCTCATTTGAAGTTATTAGAAACGGCTTTGTAGAATTTGACACTGAAAACAGCCTGGTAAAAAATGGAAGTTATATTGAATTAGAAAAATTTGTTCCTCAATTTGGGTACAACTCTAATTTAGAAATTGAAGACCGCAAAACCAGATTAAAAGCAGGTTTAAGTGAATATAAACCTTATTTAAACGTCGATAAAAAACAAAATAAAATTTATTACGAGTCTATTATTTCTACCCATCCAGACCAGACCATTGTTACTGTGGGCAATTTAAAACGATCCTGGAATACAGGAAACAGAAAATACTTTCATTACAAAACGGAAAGCCCCATCAACTTCATGTTTGCTTTAAGCTCTGCAACTTATTTGGAAAAGCAGCGCACTGTTAACGGAATTACCTTAAAATTATATTACCTGAAAGGTCAGGAAGCAAATATTACTTCCATATTCGAAGGAATGAAAGATGCTTTAATGTATGGAGAACAACATTTTGCACCATATCCTTACAAACAGCTAATTATTGCGGCAATTCCGCATTATAAAGGTGCAGCTACCGCTTATCCGGGGATTGTATTTAATTCAGAACGTATTAATTATCTAACCAATTACAGTAATCCCGAGAAAGTAAATCAGAGTTATGCTATTACTGCGCACGAAGTAGCACATCAATGGTGGGCAAATGTATTAACCCCTTCCAAAACTTATGGAAGAGCCTTTTTAACAGAGAGTATAGCCAAATATGTAGAAGCTGTATTAATTGAAAAAAAATTCGGAAAAATGTATTTAAGCAAATACCTGAAGTTTGACAACTACTTATATTTTGCGAATAAAGACGTCAATAAAAGAGAGCTCCCGTTAGATAGTACCTACAACCAACCGCATGTATATTATCAAAAAGGTGGACTGGCACTGTACACTGTTAAAGAAATAATGGGTGAACAAAAACTAAACAAAGCGTTGTCAGATTTAATAGAAACGCATAAATTTCCAAATAACACGGCAACGGCCGATGATTTGATCCAAATATTAGAAAAGCAGGCGCTACCTGCACAATTACCTGTTGTAAAAGACTTATTTAGAAAAACAACGTTTAACGTATTACAGATTAACCTCGTTTCTACAAAATTGCTCAAAAATTCTAAGTACGAAACAGAAGTAGAAGTAAATCTTAAAAACAATGATGTAAATACCGGAGCTTCCTATAAACCATTCTTAATAGTTGACGTAGCGCTATTTGATAAAGAAACCAGTCAGTGGGATAGATTTACACAACCCCTACACATACAAAAAACTACTTTAAAAAATGCTGTTACCCGATTAAAAATCACGACCAATAAAAGACCAAAATCTATGGCAATAGATCCTTATGGTTATATTTTAGACAATAATTTAGATGACAATTTAGCTGATATTAAAAACTAGTATAAGTCTAGTTTTTAATATCAGATTAAGTATTCTACGCCCGTGAAAATTGCATTAAATAATTTTTACGGGCTTTTTATCTTTGTCGATAGCTACAAAAGTAAAAACACCTTGAACAGCCAGCTCCCTGCCTTCAGCATACATTTGCTCTATGTAAATATCTACGTTTACTTTTAAACTTGTATTTCCAACATGTATAACCTTACCAATTAACTCTACAATTGTTCCGGCGGGAATGGCTTTCTTAAAGTCTATCTTATCGCTACTTACGGTAACCATAATTTGACGGCTAAAGCGGGTTGCAGTAATAAAGGCAACTTCATCCATCATGTGCATAGCAGTTCCCCCAAACAAGGTATCGTAATGATTGGTCGTATTCGGAAATACAGCTTTAAAAATTCTGGTTTCTGATTTTTTTATTTTTTCTTCTATCATATGTTATTTAAATAAACGGAGCTCTATGCGTTAAAACATTCAACTGTATAAAGTGCATAGAAAACCAATAATCAACCCATAAGGGGCGATTAAAAACATACATATGAACACGCTTTATACCGCGAAAGCATTTCAAAACAATACAGGCAGGTCTCCTGACTTATAACTTTTTCACTGTCCTTCCACTGTATTAGAGCGTGAACCTTAGTAGTGAAAAATGGTTGGTTATTTACAGTTGCGCGACAGTTCGTGATTTTCACACGATTCCCTATTAAATTACAACTAAGTAATACCTATTATTGTATAAAATAAAATTAAGAACTCTTATATACAAAGATACGATTTTGACAACAACAAAAGAGCAACTAATCCATTCTTCTGTTGATCAAAAACATGGTTTACAGATACTTTTTTTTGAGATTTACCAAACTATGTATACTATCTCTAAAAACTTAATTATTAATGAGGAGTTTAAAGCCTAATCCACGGATATTTACAATTTCAATATCCTCATCCCGTTTTAAATACTTCCTTAATTTTGTGATAAAAACATCCATACTCCGGGCATTAAAAAAATTATCTTCTCCCCACAATAAATCTAAAGCCACTTTTCTATTTAAAACCTGATTTTTATTTTCAATGAGTAGTTTCAGTAATGCCGATTCTCTAAAAGATAATTTTATGGCGTCATTACCAAACAATAGTTCCTGAGCAGTATTGTTAAATTCATATTTGCCGATAGAGAACTTTTCAACCGAAATTTCGGATTTGGCCTTATCGAAGCGCAACAACAATGCGTTTATGCGAACAATCAACTCTTCCATGCTAAAAGGTTTCTTAAGATAATCATTCCCTCCTATTTCAAACCCTTTAATAACATCTTCTGTAAGTGATTTAGCTGTTAAAAAAATGATAGGAATCTTCTGATCAATTTTTCGAATATCTTCTGTTAAGCTAAAACCATCCAGCTCTGGCATCATCACATCTAGCACACAGATATCTGGTTTAAAAGTTCTGTAATTAGAATACGCTTTTATTCCATTCTGTGCCCACATAACTTCAAAGCCTCTTGTTTCGAGACTTTCTTTGATGATTTTACCTAAAAAAGGTTCATCTTCTGCTAATAATATTTTTATCTTGATCACTTTAAAAATTAGAAGTTATTGCGTGCACAGGTAATGTAATTAGTATGGTAGTCCCTTTGTTTTCTACACTTTGTAAAAGTATATTACCATTGTGTTTTTGAACAATTGTAGCCACGTAACTTAATCCCAATCCAAATCCCTTAATATTGTGTAAATTACCTTTTGGAACCCTAAAAAACTGATCAAAAACCCGATCCTGATAAGTCTTAGGAATGCCTATGCCTTTATCCTGAACACTTACCTGAAATGTATTATGGTTAGAAAGAGCACATTTAATTGTAATTTCCGGTTGATTATTTGCATATTTTAATGCGTTATCCATTAAATTATAAATCACATTAGAAAAATGGTCGGGGTCTACCATAGCTTCAATTTTCACACTATTTGTATTAATTGTATACTTAGCATTTGCTTGTTCTAATGCGGGTTTCATGTTAGAAATTACCCCCTCTATAAGTTTACCAATATTTACTTTTTGAATATTTAAGTTAATCTCCGATTTTTCCTGCGCAGCTATTTTCAGTACTTTCTCCACCATGTTAGAAATACGCTTTAACTCATGCTGACAGATCTCTAAATATTCTTTCGCCTGCTGAGGCTTTTCCATTACATCAAAATTCTTCATCGCTTCTACAGCAAGCGATACAGTTGCTATAGGCGTTTTAAACTCGTGCGTCATGTTGTTGATAAAATCGTTCTTCACTTCCGATAATTTTTTCTGTTCGAAAATGGTCCTCAACATATAAACAAATGCAACGATGGTGATACCGATTATTAGAAAAGTGGCGACCAAAACCCATTGCATTTTTTTTAAGACATATACTAGCTGATTTTCTAACTCTAAATATAAAGCTACTGGTTTGGCGATGCCGATATTAATTTGAAATAACTTCTCTTTATCGGCTTTATATAAATGATTGCTGGTAGCATAGGTGCTACCCGAAGTATCTATATTAGTTAATAAGAAGTTAATCTTATTCTTTATGCCCGCATTTTTAAAAGCAGTATCTAAATCTTTTTTTAAATAAAGAGCGGTTTGTTCTAATTCAGCTCTGCTAATATTTCCCGTCTTTTTAATTGTAATCTTAAATTTTTCATTACTCAAAAAACTTCTCGATGTAATTCTGTTAGTATCTAACGACTTACGCAAAGTATCGGTATAAACAATTGAAGCTATTCTACCCGGTTTATTCGATAAAGAGCTTTCTATAACCAGACTGTCTTTGTTATTTCTTTTAATAGATTGCGAACCGGGACGCATAGCCGCCGCTAAACTCAATAAAGATTCGATTGATAAGCGATCGCTCGTTAGCCCAGTTTCTGCTAAATCATTTAGCGTGTATTTGGATTGAATTTTCTGCAACAATGCATTTACTTCCGATTCGAATTGGGTATTAGATATTTTATAAGAATTATATATCCAATATCCCTGAAATAGAAAAATTCCAGTCAGGGATAGAATCATTGCAATAAAAATAAATCTTATTCTTTTGTTCAGCATATATAAAAAATACTCATCCAAAGATAATACATTATACAATGCGCATCTTTTTTATAACAGTGATTAACAATCGTTAACACTAATTAACACTTCATCTAAACGTTAACACTAATTAACTATCGCATTATCTGCTTTAAAAAACAGGGCATCTAAATTCGTTGTTCAAAACGAGAAAATATGAAAACGATTAAACACATTTTTACAGCGGTGGTAGGCTTGGTATTAACAACTACCGTAGCTAATGCCCAAACAAATGAACAAGCTTTGGCGGAAATAAGGTATGATTTCACACATATCAATGATTTAAGTAAGCCCGATAAGCCTTTAAAAGAAGAAATGGTTCTATATATTGGTAAACAATCCAGTGTTTATAAGAGTTATGCCCTGGCAGCAAAAAAAGCAGAGATGATGAAGCAATTTGGGCAAACAAACTCTGTTAATATGCGCAGCATTTCTTTCAATGCGCCAAACTTAACCAATACTGAGTATTACAACTTTTCTGCTGATCAAAAATTTAATCAATTGGAGAAAATTGGTCTTAAGAATGTTTTCATCCCTCAGGATTATCCAAAAATTAATTGGAACATCACCAGTGAAACGATGGAAATTGGCGGATATACTTGTCAAAAAGCAACAACTGATTTTAAAGGAAGATCTTATACTGCTTGGTTTACAACAGAATTACCCTTTCCATTTGGTCCTTGGAAATTAGGTGGTCTTCCAGGCTTAATTCTACAAGCTGAAGATAGCAAACAAGAAGTTGTATTTAAATACGCAGGGTTTGACAAATTAGCGGGAGATCCTGTTCTAATTGAACTACCAAAAGACGCAACAGAGACTACCCAAGTTGCATTTGACCGCGCGTATGAAGCATTTAAAAAAGATCCGATGGCAGCCGTTTCTAATAGTCTTCCTCCAAATGCAATTTCAAAAATAGTTTACAAAGATCAGTCTGGAAAAGAAATCTCTAAAGAGGAGATGGATGCAGCACGTGCGGCCAAACAGCCTAATGTTGGTACGCTTAACCCTATTGAACTTCCCATAAAATAACGGAAATGAGAATTATATTGATTGCTTTTTGCCTGATTTTTTCGGTAAAAACGTTTGCACAACATCGTATAACAGGCTCTTTAGTAACGGAAACCGGGCAACCTGTCTCAAATGCTATGGTAACACTAAAGAATAAAGAAAATATACTTGTACATTATAACCAAAGCAACCATGATGGCGCTTTTGCACTTTCGTACCCCGACTCGCTTCACCAAAAAGGATTATATATAGAAATAGCTTATTTAGGATTTAAAAAATCTACTACCTATCTATTGGAAGGTAAAACAACCTATAAAATAACATTAGAACAATCGTCATTTGATTTAGAAGCAGTAGAAATCAAAAGCAGGCCTTTGATTAGAAAAATTGGAGACACTACCAGTTACAATGTAGCATCTTTTGCACAAAAAGAAGACCGCACAATTAATGATGTCATTAAAAGAATGCCTGGTATGGAGGTGGAGGAAAATGGGAAGATTAAATTTAATGGGAAGAATATATCTAATTTAACTATTGATGGAGATGATCTGCTAGACGACAAATACGCCATCGGAACAAAAACTATTCCCTTTGAAATGGTTCAGGACCTCCAGGTGCTGGAAAATCACCAGTCTAAAAAAGTATTAAAAGGGAAAGCTTTTAGTGACGATGTAAGCATTAACCTTAAAATAAAGGAAGATGCCAAGCTAAAATTAACCGGCCAGGCAAAAGCTGGAGCTGGACTTCCGGGGCAGTATGAGGGTGAACTTAACTCCATCTTGTTTAACAAAACATTCAAAATGCTTAATTCTGCCAAAGGGAATAATACAGGTTATGATTTACAAGCTGACTTAACTGGATTTAATGAAAATACCAGATTAACAACTGCGGGTAATAGTAGACCCTCAAACCTGCTTTCATTAGGAACAGTAGGAAACCCCAGTCTTCCTACCAACCGTTATTATCTAAACAATTCTGTTGCCGTAAGTGCTAACAATTTGTTCAAATTTGGAGTTAACGATTGGCAACTAAAGACTAATCTAAGCATGTTCGCAGATAAAAATGAAATGGCTTACAACAGTTTGAACCAACTCACCTTAGGCAATGAAACATTTAATTTCACGGAAGAACAATACATTGATAAGAACCCTTTTTTAACAGACTTATCTTTAAAATTAGAGGCTAATAAAGACCAGTATTTTTTTAACAACACTTTAAAATTAAACTATAGCAAACAACGAGAAAATGCGCATTTAATAAACAACAATGTTGGAATGACGCAAAGTTTACACAATAGTATCCGTGATTTTTCTAATCATTTACAATATATGCCAGCAATCAACAAGAAAAATGTTATTTCTATAGATTGGTATCTGAATCATTATAACAAACCTCAGGATTTACGAATAAATTCTGGTCTACATGCTTCAACACTTAACAACGGCAATCCATTTGAATCGATTAACCAAATTGCAGAAACGCCCACTTGGTTTAGCAATGCTACTGTTGGCTACAGATTTGCGAAAGGACTTATTAAACAAAACTACCAGTTCGGCGTATTAAATGAATGGCAAGAATTAAATTCTGAAATACAATTAACACAATTGAGCGGACAAATCAATGTTGCTGATCAATCGGCCAATCAACTCAACTGGAATAGAATGAGAACTTATTTAAACGCCGGTTATGAATTAAACTACAATAAGTGGGAAATGCGTTTATCATTACCTATTGCTTTACAGAATATTCATTATAGAGACCATACTTTCTCTTTAAATGAAAAACAAAAAAATTGGCTTATCACTCCCTACGTAAATATAAAATATCATATAAATACAGAAGATAATGTTGCCATAAACTATGCTTATAGTAATAATTTAGGCAACATAAACGGAGTATTTAGAGGAACTATATTAACAAATTACAGAAGTTTACAAGCTAATGCAGCAGAACTGCAAGCAAGATACGCCCATAGCACCGGACTTAACTACCAATTCAAAAGAACCTTAGAAATGCTTTATTTGAATATGGGTATTAATTATTCCAGCGCAACTGCCAATAGCATAGCATCCAGAGTAATAAATAACAATATATCTCAAACTATCTTATTGCCTTATGAGAACAATGTTAGTACACTCAGCGGAAATTTTGGATTTAGCAAATATGTATACGCTTTAGGTGCAACCGGAAGTTTAAAATCAAATCTAAATACCAGTAGGTTTAACCAATTTATAAATGGAAATCTGCTCCCGTTTAACAGCATCTCTTATTCAATTATACCAACCATAGAAACCAGGCTTTTTAATCAGCGAATAAATGCCAAATACGAAGCAGTT
Source organism: uncultured Pedobacter sp. (assembly GCA_964583395.1). Classification (GTDB taxonomy): domain Bacteria; phylum Bacteroidota; class Bacteroidia; order Sphingobacteriales; family Sphingobacteriaceae; genus Pedobacter. Next base: position 19,250 of record CAZOVM010000018.1, read on the forward strand.
GCAAACTGGACAGAAAGCAAACCTTTAGAAAACTCCAGTAATGTTCCTTTAACAGCACAAAAAATACATAATCTGGATCAGTCGCTCTCTATGAGTTACAGTCCTTTAACAAATGTTTTTGTTAGAGTCAGCGGAAGACACCAACTTATAAAACAGCCTTCCACACAAAATATAAACTATCTTTTTACAGATGCCAACATCAGATATAAGGCTAAAAAACTAAAAGCCGATTTTGAGTTAGACCTTACTAATTTAGGAAACATCAAAAATTACGAAGCCTTTATAGTTTCTGCAAATCAGTTTATAAGTAACCAATACAACCTGAGAGGAAGAATGGCTGTACTTAAAGCAGCATTTAATATATAACACCTATTAAATCAAGTGAAAACCCATTTATGGCCTATAAACTACCATAAATGGGTTAACTTATTTTAATTCCAAAGCGTTCCGGCTAAACCCAGTACACTGCTGATCCATAAAACAAACACAAACACAATTAGACTTAAGAGCATCCCCACAATTAATTTCCATCCGCCTTCAGCTCTTAAAGCACTTAATCTGTTATAAAATAATCCACTAAAAGCGCCGGCTATAGTTACCACTACCAAAGGTCGTACATACCAAAACTCTCCCCATTCTGGCTTGGGGTTATTTACACCAGAAATAAACAATGCCATAATAGCTAAGTTGATAACTGCGCCGATGAGCAGGTGTCTGGTTAGTACAGATTTCGAATTGTTACTTTGTGAAGTTGGATTAGTGATTGTCATGATTGATAAATTATTTTTTAAATTCTAATAGTTTAAAAGCACTCTACCCTACACAAATATTTAAAAACCAAAACATTAATTAAATATAAAGTACTTTGAAATACAAAGTAAATAATTAATAATTGTATTTCCAAAAAAAAAGTCCCGCATTTGCGAGACTCTTTTCAAATAATTAAAACTTAGCTATTATTTAAATATGGTTAAGGCATTAAAAAATATTTTAGAGAAATCTACATTTACACCGTCTCCACCATATTGTACTTTTTTAACCAATGCACCTGTGCTAGCATTATAAATAAGTAAATAGTTAATTGTAGAAGCCGCACCATATCCAGGAATACCATTAACTACGATATAATCTTTGTTTTTATCATAGCGAATAGATCCGTAAAGAATAAACGGATTCTCAGAAATAGTAATGAATGGCTGATCTAAAGACTTTTCATTGCCATCAATATACTTATAAATAGATTTTCCATTATGATAAAACACTGCATTTTCTTTGGTAGATGCAGTAAGTCTGGTTGGTGCTTCATTACCTGTAGAAGGTACAGGTACTGATAAAGCAACACCTGCGGTATCTAATTTACTATCAAATGCGATTAAACGAGAACCTGTAGAACCCCAAACCTTTCCATTAGGTGTTTGCACGAAACCTCTGTTAACATCAGAAAAGGTTTTCACTAATGAATAATTACTAGCAGAAACAATTTTAGTACCATTGCTTTGCAATAAGTATACATGGTTACCATTTTTCCACATATCTCCGGTTTTTAAGGCCCCTACGGATGTTAACTTATTTTGTACTGACAAAGTATTCAAATCTATCTGATAAACACCATCATTAGAACTTACTAAACCTCTAGACCCTTCAACCTGAATAATATCTTTCCAATTACTCGATTCCTGATCAAATCTTGCTTCTTCTTTCAAGGTATTTTTGTTAATTTTTACAATAGGTCCACTGTATTTGCTTACTAAATAAATACTTTCATTAATTACAGTTGCAAATTGCAATGTACTGCTATATGCAGTGTTAGATAAAATTTTACCTGGATTCTCTGCCTCATATACTCTAGGTACTACTTCATCTGATCCATAAGAATAATAACTAAGGGTACCTGCATTTCGTCCGAAAGAACCTTCAGCAAGAAGGAAAAATCCATTATTATATTTCCGGGACTCACTACCACCATTTATATCATCATCTTTTTTACAAGCAGCTAAACCTGTTGTAAGAATTAATACTGTAAACAGTACTTTTCTAGCGTTAAATTGTTTCATGTTATATTATTTGTTTTTATAAAATTTAAGATCAACTGCTCCTCCAAACTCTGTGGATACTTCTCCAATAAGTCTCGACCGTTCATTATTTGTATCTGGATGAAAAGGATTTCCATTGCTATTTTGGCCAGTATATACTTTCACAAAATCTATAGAGCTTAAAACAACTTTTTTACCTGTAGCGTCAACTGCCCAGTCAATATCAAAAGTGTTGTAACCACGGCCAAACTTTTGTTGTAATTCTATAAATTCCTTTGAACCACTATCTGAATATCCAAATTCAAAAGATTTATTATGAATGATATCAGAAAGCTCAAGTGTATTTCTTAACAATGTTCCTGTAAAAGAAATCGTATTTCCGGTGGCCCATGAAGGGAAATAATCCTGTGTGTGAAATCTGTTTCTTAATATAAATCCTTCTTTCCCCTGATTGTCTGTCCACCTAATATCATCAGCCAAACTTAGCGGTCTGTGATACGTAATTGTATAATTTTTAATAGTTTCAGGATGATTATACTCACTTCCGGCCAGTTCATACCAAGTATCATCGGGTAACCCATTTTTATTGTCATCACGCATAACAGAAACAATACCCGGTTCTGAATATCCTCCACCAGCATTTATTAAAGGATTGCCAAAAATACCCAAATCAGCACCCTGTATATTTTCTACTGAATGATCAAATCCGAAAACAATGTAACCTCCATATCCCCCAAGAGAAACCAGTCCATTACCATCAGAACCAATCAAAATATCTGTGCCTATCAAATCGTTTGTAAACTGTCCGGGCGCCTGTTTAAAATCATAAATCTTACTGATATAAGGTGATTTTTCTACAATTTCCTCTTTTATCTTTTCCTTTTTACATGATAAAAGCACGATGGATAAAAATCCAGCCAATAAGAATACCCTATTTCTCATAGTTCATTTTCTTTTGCGGCAATAAAAAAACAATACCTTACGCAGAAGGAGAATCCTGATTTTGCCAAAATTTAACTCCAGCCTATAGCTTAGAGCTTTAACCAATAATATTTGAATACAAATTGTACGTCAAATCTGCTTCCCTATTCCACGAGGGTTACAGAAAAATAATGCATAGAGGCAGGTCTCCTGACTTGCGCCCGATTTTCTGCCTTCCCAATATCATTTAAGATAAAAGTGGCCAGAATAGAAAATCGTCTTAGCGCTTACAGTTGCGGGACAGTTGCGGATTTTCACCGTATTCCCTTTTAATTCCGATCGTAATCGGAAACCAAATGCGCTGCAAAGGTAGAATAAATAAACTATTCTACAATCATAGGTCGAAACTTAATGCACAAAGGCAAAATGAGCGGGTATATCGCCCGTCACCACCGACCACTTTTTCTTTCCGTTTGCATCAAAGCAATACAGTGTGCCCGGAGTTACATAATCCTTAGCATCACTTACATACACATCTTTTGTAAAAGGATCTACAATAATTCCGTAAGGGGTTTTTATTTGCGCATCCGTTCCATCGGTAATAAATTTTTTACTCATAATGGTTTCATCCTTCACATTAATCATTGAATAGGTAATTGTACTTTTCTGCTGTAAATAACTCCATTCTGAGGCATATATGTAAGCAGTATCGTCATCTATCCAGATATTACTCGCCGCTATATCAAATGTCTTTTTAATTTGATCGGTCTGCGTATCAATCACAAATAATCTGGATGGGATATTGTAATAATCGCCACGGGAGGTTACATATAAATCTCCATATCGATCTGCTTTAACCTTACTTAAGTTTATAGCCACATCAATCCGCTTAGTTTCGGTAAAAGTATGGAGGTCTATTACAGATAATGTTCTTTCATAGTTTGGCGGACTATACCCCCCTGAATTGGCTATATACAATTTTTCGCCCACAATGGCCATTTGCTCTGGCTGGCGTCCTACCGTTACTTTACGTCCTATTTCAAGTGTAGCGGTATCAATCTCAGTTATATTGCCGTTAGGTGCATTCGGATCTCCTACCGTGCCCAGATAAGCGCTTACATAAGCTTTACCCTTGTGGAAAGTTACATATCTGCAATTTGTAATATCTATCTGCTTGATCTTTCTAGACGTTTTTACATCCAGAATTTCTAATTTATTAGAAACATTTACAACCACATACATTTTAGAACCGTAAATACCTATATCATTTCCTACATCGCCCAAGCCTCGTGTTACTTCAGGATTGGCCTTTCCGTAAATATTTCTTCTATAAAATCCTGTGCGTAAATCTATATAGTCTAAAGAGGCTTTATTCATATTCATATTACCTTCATTGAGAATATACATACCTTTTAATACACTTGTCTGATTGGGAGGGAAAACCGATTCTCCCTGCTCGGGCGTAACCATCGGGTCTTTTCTACAAGCTCCAAAAAGTAGCACAACAGAAAGACCCAGAAGCATATATTTAATTTTCATTTTCATATCGTGTAATTAAGCTTAAAACGGTAAAACCTTCTTGGCATCGGGAAATTTGAGATAATCTCTCTATCCTGATTAAAAATATTATTGACTTCCAGATTCATTTTTATATCGTTCTTTTGCACTTTAAAAATGTAGCCAACACCTATATCGTGCGTATACCATGGTTGCATATAATTATAAACTGCATTTTGTGGAGTACTAAGCTGATTGTATCGATCTCCAGCGTAGATATAGCTGTAATTTAACTCCAGCTTACGCCAATCCATCCCTAAGGTTAGGGAGCCACCATGCAAAGGCACATAAGGTATATTATATGGATATATATTACCAATAGTAACATCTCTAGCTTGTTGAAATGTATAACTTAATGACGCATTTAACAACAAGCTGTTAGCAATAGACCAAGCAGATTGAATATTGGTTTCTATTCCCTTTATGGCTACTTTTCCAATATTATACATCGTCCACCGATACAGGTTTGCGCTGGGTACGGCAACAATTTTATCTTTCACTTCATTGTAATAAATATCTGTTTGAATAGAAAGTGATAAAAGGGATTTACTTTCTGGTTGCGTGCTATAAGTAAAACCAACATTATATTGATCGTTAAACTCTGGCCGGAGCAGTGAATTACCAATAAAAGTATAATATAAATCGTTGAAGGTTGGCAACCGAAAAATATTTTTATAAAAAGCCCGAAGCATAAATTGCCTGCTTTGAAATGGGTAATAAGTAGCCATAACCGTAGGACTTAGCTCTTGCTTATTACCTGCGCTTGTATAAGCTTTAACCCGATCAAAAACAAATGTCCCTAATAACGATGCCTGTATACTAAAATTATTTAAACGCAATTCAGAAGCAACCGAACCAAGTGCAGTATGCCTTGTTGGATAAGGGAAACGGTATAAATTGGCGTCTAAAGTATTTTTTTGATAATCGGCAGCCAATGAAACTTCCCAGACGGGTAATAAACGAAATCTATTTGCTACAGATAAATAAAGTTCTTGTTGTCTGAATTTATTATCCTGAACTCCCTCTAATGTTACAAAATCGGGGTCCAGATACCGCAAATAATCATTAGCATACTTAAAATTTAACATAAAAGCGTAGTTATTTTTCTCAGGACTTTTAAACTGCCCTTGTAGAAAAAAATTCCTGTCCCATTGGCGCTGACTATAATTAAATTTATTGGAAACAATTGCTCCGGGCAATCCTCTTGCCGATGAATAACTATATGCTTTTAATGACCACTTTGCACTATCAACCAGGGTTCCACTAAGTCCTGTTTCTATCCGATAAGCATCAATATCTGTATTATTTCTTACTGCAGTAGTATCATAAACACCGTTGGTATATCTAAATTTATATTGACCGTGTGCCTTTACCCATTCGCTGCTTACAGAACCAGTTATCTTTTCAGTTATTTTCTGTTCGTATAAAAGAGATGGATTAGCCAACCCGAAAGAACCGGCCTTTATGCCGATTCTGATATTTGAGCTTTCATTCTCTGAAAATTGTGGTTGCCGGCTCTGCATATAAATAGAGCTTGCTGATGAAAATGATTTAGCAGTTTGCAGAATATCACTCTTTTGTCCGTTATAAAGTGTTATTTCTTCTAGATTATCTAAAGAAAATCGGCCCAGATCTACCTGCCCGTTCTGTGCATTACCCATTTGCACGCCATCATAGAAAACCGTGGTATGATTGCTTCCTAAGCTTCTTACATTTACAGTTTTTAATCCGCCAACCCCTCCGTAATCTTTTAGTTGTATTCCACTGAAATACCTTAATGCATCTGCAACTGAGAAACTATTTAACCGCTGTAAAGACGCACCAGATATAGATTGAGCGGGTGTGGCTGAAGTATTTCTGAGAGAAGGCTTTTGTTTAAGAACACTTACCTCTTTAATTTTATAAGTTTTTACAGTATCTGCCGTTTGCGCCATTAAAACAGGGCACAGCAAGATATTTCCCATAAAAAGACCTATCCATAACCAAGTACGTTTATTAAACGCCGACTCGTTTTTCCTTAAAAACAACTTCATCATAAAAAGTACCTATTCCTGCCTTTTACCCGAAAGCATAGAATAATTAAATGCAAGTGGCAGGTCTTCTGACTTATCTCCCGGTATTTCTCGCCTTCCCTTTCTAAAAATTAGAATAGTGGCAAATGAATAGAAATCCGTTATAAGGAGCTTACAGCTGCGGGACAGTTCCGGATTTACACCGGATTCCCTATTAATTCCGATTGTTATCGGAAACCAAAAGCATTACAAAGATAGAATAATACTATCAGATTAAAAGGTTAAACAAAGTCCAGTATTCATTTAGAATTTAAAAGTTGCTTTCTATTTATAAAATTTTAATTTTGGAATCCTTAATCACTGTCCTTACAGCATCTGCAAAGGAGCAGATTAACGCAACAATACTTTACAACAGAATCCACCCATGTTCGAGAATTTTCAGACAGTAATTATCATTATCGCCTCTATATCGTTATTCGTTTTTGGTTTACAAAGCTTTAGTAAGGAGATAGAAAATTTAGGGACTGAAAAGTTATCTAACTGGATTGGTAAAATAACGAAAATACCTTTAGGCGGATTTTTATTGGGCGGTATATTTACAGCGATTATACAATCGAGCACATTGGTTTCTACCTTAACCGTTTCACTGGTGAATAGTGGAGTTATTACGTTTAGAGACAGTATTCTTATCCTATTAGGTTCTAATATTGGTACAACTTCCACGGCTTGGATTGTATCTATGAATTCGGGGTTTTTAGGCCCTTTCTTTATTGTACTAGGTTCTTTAATCAGTATGATTCCTACCAAAATTTCAGTAGTAGGTAAATCTGTCTTCTATTTTGGTTTTATTTTCTTCTCGCTTTCTTTTATAAGTGAAGCTATGGAACCCATTAAAAATGATCCATACCTAATAGAAGTCTTGTCTATGGCTACCAATCCATTTTTAGGCATTATATATGGAATTATTATTACGATTATTGTTCAATCGAGTTCGGTAGTTGTAGGATTGGTTATAGTATTGCTTTCGCAGGGAACCATCAATATAGATGCTGCTATTCCAATTGTAATTGGCGCCAATATTGGAACCACCTCTACAGCTTTAATGGTGAGTTTTAAATTTTCATCTATATCAAAATTAGTAGCCTGGTCGGCATCCGCTTTTAACATTATTGGTGTTGTAATTATGTTCCCATTTTTTGGAGTACTAAAAAACATTGCCATGTCGTTCAGTAGCGAGCCGTCCTTACAGGTAGCCATGGCTTATACCATCAGCAATGCTTTTACATCTTTATTCTTTTTATTGTTAATTAACCCAACCATCCGGAAATTACAAAAGCATAGATGGTATAAACAATCACTAACCGTATAATTAAGAAGATCTTTTTAATTATTTTTTATTGGTTAGCCACCCCATATAAATGGATGATTGAAAGAAGCGCAACGGTCGTTCAAATCCAGCTTCTATACACAACTCAGCCAATCTTTCTTCCGAAACTGCAAAAAGATCATTTTCTATTCTGTTTAAGCGAAAATTAATTTCTTCTTCGTCTATCCCATCCGGCAAAAGAAACTTTAATATTTGCAAATTTTGCTTAAACTGATCTTTATTACCAGTAATGTCTAGTAAAACCAAGGGTGCCCCCACAGTTAGTCGAGCTGCTATGTCTTTTAAAAGACTTAATTTATTGCCTTGATCATCTAAGAAGTGTAAAACCAACAATAATGTAGCTGCGCCGTATTTTTTATCTATATCTAACTCTTCTAATAAGCCTTCAACCAATGTTACGTTTTGGTAAGCATCCAATTTTTGACGTGCTTGTGTAACCATTTCGGGCGATGGATCTATACCTGTAATATTCCAATCATTAGACGAGCTTATAAATCGCTCAATTTCATTGCCTGTACCGCAGCCCACTACTAATAAACTTTTCTCGCTAGTTTCACTTAACAGCTTCGGTAATTTATCTAAAAAATAATGATAATTGGGAATCCAGTTTTCTACAAATTGATTGTATTTGGTGGCGCGCTCTTTTTCAAAAATCTCTACTTTATTCATATAATAAACACCGTTTAAAAATAGGGTTTAACCAATTTACAAAAAAAGTAATATTAGAAGTCGGGATTGGTAAAACGAGATTAAAAATGACGAAATGAGGATAAATTTAGCTAAAATATCAGGAACTAAAGGAGGATTAGATACAATTAAACCGTATATATAAATATACAAAAAAGATAGGAAAAATGCAAATATATTTGAAGTGTTTTTACGATTATGCCATTATTCTGGAGGTCTAACCTAGCGGATGTTTATAGCTGTAGTGTAAAATCTAAATGAATGTAACTCTAAAGATTGCTTCGTACCTCGCAAGGACGATTTGAACACAGTCATGCTGGTATTATTGTACACGGTCATTCTGGAGAACCTAGATTAGCGAGAGTTTACTTCGTTGTGGGAGAATCTAACCAGAAGAATTTCCAGCAATATTTAGAGTCGTTTCTTAGTATTTTGGGCGTGCCCTTCGTTCCTCAGGTCCGGCTGTTCAGGGCTTCGGTTGCCTTACGGCGAACAAACCCTTGCCATCCGTCACGCGAAATCCTCAAGTTGAATTCTTTTGAATTTTTTCTCAACACTCCTTCCCTATCTCATCTTCTTCAACACCATATCCCTATACGGGACCCTATCGGTAATACATACTCACCCACCTTTAGCGCATTCCTCTTAAAAATTCAATAAATACATCTAGTTTAACAAGGTTCTTCCTATCTGTACTCACAGTGTAAAATTTATCCAAAAACTATGAAAGCTTAAAAACAATCAAAAAAAGCCAATAGACTTTAAAGCGAAATCAAAAACTTATTAATAAAAAAAGCCTCGCAAATTTCTTGCGAGGCTTGTACTCCAAACGGTGCAAATTTCTCATCATTTCCAAAACAACTTACAACATCTTTTCCATACAATATTAAAAAATCTAAAGTTTTAATGATAACGGGAAAAATATCCGATCGTTTGACATGAAGATTATTTGGATTTCATATTATTAATCAAAAAACACCTTGCTTTTCCGACAGTATACTTGTTAAAAAAAACATTATGAGCCTTATTTCCAATATTTTGAATTTTATCGTCGCCTCGTTAACTATTAAGTTCAATAATTCCATTAGGGACTTAAGATCACTTATCCTCGGACTTGCTAATTTCCATGTTATAATTATGTCTTTTGAATCCTTATACAGCATAAACCCAGTTTTTGAAACCTTGATAAAAATAATAGCTTACTCATGTGCATTATCATAACGATGTGCAATGCACGTATTTCATAATTCCATCAAGTGATCGTGTATGGCTTGATGTTTCTTACCATACTTTTCAAATATTGACCTGTCTAGCTTAAACAAGCTCGTTTTATTTTCGGTCTTATTCGCTTATAGTTTTAAGGTTAGTCTGATACCGGTTTCCCATCACCGTTGCCATCGTTTGTAGAGAGGACACATAAGAATCCATTGCCATCGATAGTTAAATAAATAAATGACACGAAACAATAGCCGATTTTTGATTTGAAGAAAAAATTAATAATTATTATTTCACATACTCTTGTTCATTAACAAACATTTTGGCGTCATTGTCCCTATTAAATCTTACGATAAATTTCATTTCCTTCTTTTTATTTGTAAGGAGATTAAGATATGTTCCCTTAAAGCTAACGTAGGCAAAAAGTTGATAGCTGTTTAATTTTAAAAACTCATCTGTTGTAATTAATTTATCCGTTGAAAAACGTAAAGTAAGAGGTTCTTCTCTCGATAAATACATATTCAAGATATTTAATTCTGATTTTTCAATATCCAAAAATATTTGATCAAAATTATTGTATGTCGAATCAGATACAACCATCTTGTATTTTAGGTCAATAAATTTTGCGGGATAATCACCAAGATTCGTAAAAATCATTTTTACTGTAAGATAATCATTAGGTAAAGCTTTTGTGAAATTAGCTGTGTTAAAATGGATTATTGGTTCATGTTGTACAACGAATTGATTTTCGGTGATTTTTAAGGCACTCTCAGAAATTTCTGCTTGCCGGCTTGTCAAACAAAACAGAGCATATGTAAATAATGCGAGAATAGCATTTACGAGTACCCCTGCCCATTCGGCGGTAAGAAATTTTCTGTACCAAGCATCTCGCCTAGCTTGATTTGATGTTCCGCTAGTGGTCGAACTATATTTATACATAAAAGACTAATTATGATGGTTGAGATATACCAAGTTATGATATTTCGTTGTAATTAACTAATGCTGAAAATGATATATCTATATTTTGCAGAATGTCGGTGAAAAAGATCAAAGTATCGACGCCCTTGTAAATTATAGAAGATAGGCTAGGTCCCAATTGACGCAAGTCAAAAGTAGAGGCATGTACATAAAAAAACCCGATAGTCAAGCATGACTACCGGGTTTTCGTACTCAGAGCGGGAATCGAACCCGCACGCCTTTAAAGGGCACAGGATTTTAAGTCCTGCGTGTCTACCAGTTCCACCATCTGAGCCTAAAAGCACAAGCTTTTAAATTTAAATGCCTCCTGGTAGGAAGGCATTTAGAGCGAAAGACGAGATTCGAACTCGCGACCCCGACCTTGGCAAGGTCGTGCTCTA
>CAZOVM010000019.1:0-24732 GCA_964583395.1 uncultured Pedobacter sp.
AACTCGCGACCCCGACCTTGGCAAGGTCGTGCTCTACCAACTGAGCTACTTTCGCATTTTTTACATCATCCGATGTAATCCTGCAGGCTGTTTGCCTTTGGGAATGCAAATATAAACAAGTTTATCTTTCGAGCAATATTTTTTTTATAAAAAATTAGCTTATTTATATAAGTTATTGGCTTTCAAAACATAAAATATTATATCTTTTTCATATCCCCTGCCTTGCAGATAGCCTACAAGCTTCATTTTATGTTTAAAAGCATCTTTTTCGTGAATTAATTGAAATTTTTTATTCATTAAATCGCTTAAAGTGTCTTCATATTCTTCAGCATCTATAGAATTAAGTCCGGCAGTAATCATTTTATCAGTTATCCGCTTCTGCTTTAACCCCTGCTTAATCTTTAATTTCCCCCATTTTTTGATTTTAAACTTCCCTGATACATACGCATTCACAAATCGTTCTTCATTTAAGAAGTTTTCTTCAATGAGCATCCCTATAATCTGGTCTACTTCTGTAGAAAACAAATTCCAATCATACAACTTCTCTTTAACCTCGCTATGCGAACGCTCCTGATAAGCACACCAACCCTGAATGCGCGGTAAAGCAGCCTTCATTGTTAATTTTATATTCTTCTTTTCGAGTTGATCCATCTTACGCAAAGTTAAGTTAATTTTTCGTGCGTTTACTTCTTTAAAATATCCTAAATACAATCAAAAAGCTGTATATTTGACTATGAAGCCAACTAAATTAGAGCGAATACTTGCCCCATTGCAAAGATTTATTCATTTAGAATATACCAGTGGAATTATCCTTCTTTTAAGCGTTATCGCAGCCTTAATATGGGCCAACTCTTCTTTTTCGGAGTCTTACGATCATCTTTGGCATACCAATATGACCATCGGCATTGCCGATTTCCAACTGAGTTATCCTCTACACATCTGGATTAATGACGGATTAATGGCTATTTTCTTTTTTCTGATAGGATTAGAATTAAAGAGAGAGTTTATTGAAGGCGAATTATCATCGTTTAAAAAAGCTTGTTTGCCTATGTCGGCAGCCTTAGGCGGAATGCTCGTTCCCGCACTTATTTACTTTACCCTAAATAAAGGCACTGATGCTGCTGCAGGTTGGGGAATACCCATGGCAACCGATATTGCTTTTGCACTGGCATTACTATCTATGGCCAGTAAAAACATCCCAATTGCGGTTAAAGTATTTTTAGCGGCCCTGGCAGTGGCCGATGATTTGGGAGCCGTTTTAGTAATTGCCTTCTTTTATACGGCAGAAATAAATTTCACAGCCCTAGGCGTGGCAGGCATATTTCTATTTTTATTAATTGGTGGCAATGTAATGGGTATTAGAAGCCGATTATTTTATATACTGCTTGGGCTGGGCATTTGGACAGGTTTTCTACTTTCGGGTGTTCATGCCACTATTGCGGGCGTATTGGTAGCTTTTACCATTCCGGCGGTTTCAAGAGTTAATGAACGATATTTCTCCAAAAACTTAAAAATCTTATCGCAAGAATTTGAAGCAGAAATACCCAAAAGAGGTATTTTAACTACTCCATATCAAAACCATTTGGTACACGAAATCAACCTTTTATCTAAAGCAGCCGCTACACCTCTACAATCTTTAGAACATAAACTTCATCCTTGGGTTGCCTTTGTAATTATGCCTGTATTTGCTCTTTCAAATGCAGGAGTTTCTATAGGTGCTGATTTTTTCGAGCTATTAATCAATCCGGTTTCAATGGGTATTATTTTCGGTCTGATAGCAGGAAAGTTTACAGGTATTATATTATTTAGCTGGGTAATGGTAAAGCTAAAAATTGCAGCATTACCAAATGGTGCTACCTGGGGTCATATTGCCGGAGTGGCTATTTTAGCCGGAATAGGATTTACTATGTCTCTGTTTATTGCTGGATTAGCCTTTAAAGACCAGACGTTAATTGATCAGGCAAAATACGGTATTTTAGTAGCTTCTACTCTTGCAGGAATATTAGGCGTTTTAATACTCAAACAAATCAGCAAAAAAGTTTAATGAATTTTTGCCCCTTATAAAACCATTTATATAGAACAAAAGGCAGGATATGGTGTTATCCCTTCGCTAAGCCCCGAAATAACAAATAAACTATGAAAATGAACGAATCATCAGATTTTGATAACACTCAAAATTTTCATAGCGACCAATTGTTGCCCTTCGACCCTGCTTTATACAATTTTGTACCCATTGCCATTTATATCTGTGATTTAGACGGCAAAATAATATACTATAATGATGCAGCAACAGAACTATGGGGTGAAAAACCAGGGGCCGACGAAAAATGGGGTGGATTTGCCGAAGTATTTGATGAAACCGGCACATTTGTTAAAAAAGATGAAGGACCCGTTTCTAAAATCATTAAAAAAGATGTTATAGTAGGTGAAATAAATTATTTATGTATTCGCAAAGACGGAAAGAAAATAAATGTATTTGCCAATCCACAGCCTTTAATAAACGCTAAAGGAGAAAAAATAGGTGTTATAAACTCCTTAATGGATATAACTCATAAAGTGGAGAATGAAGAAAAAAATGGCCGATTAGCCGCCATTGTTGAAACTTGCGGAGATACCATTTTAAGTCATACTTTAGATGGCTTCATTACCAGCTGGAATAAGGCCGCAGAAAAGATGTTCGGCTACTCTGAACAGGAGGTTTTGGGAATGCATATCTCGGCATTTATACCCGAAAATAAAGCAGGAGAAGCGGAAGCTTTTCAGAAAAAAGCGTTAAGCGAAGGCAAATCTTTAAATTTCGACACCATTCGCTTGGATAAAAATGGAAATGAAGTTCATGTTTCTTTATCTGTTTCTCCGGTTCTTGATAGTGCAAATCGGGTTATTGGGATTTCTAAAATTGCGCACGATATTAGTGATTTACAAATTGCCGTACAAAAGCAATCGATATTAGCAGCTATTGTAGACGGATCGGATGATACCATATTAAGCAAGACCTTAGATGGAATCATAACCAGCTGGAACAGAGCCGCAGAAATTATGTTTGGCTATACCGAATCAGAGATGATTGGGCAACATATCTCTGTACTTATACCACCCAACCGGTTAACGGAAGAAGATCATATCATAAAAATTATTCGTGCAGGTCAGAGAATAGAACATTTTGAGACTATAAGAATTAAAAAAGATGGCACTGAGGTAGCTATTTCATTAACCATTTCACCGATTTACAACAGTACTGGTAAAATAATTGGCGCATCAAAAATTGCTAGAGATATCAGTCTGAGAAACAAATTACTGGAGAACAATTTAAGCTATATTAAAAACTTAGAATCTATTAATTCTATTGCTAAATCGGTATCACAGGAGCTAAACCTTAAAAAAATACTTCAGATAGTTATCGATGCAACTACTACGCTTGTAGGTGCAAGATACGGAGCCTTTTTACATGGAAAAATAACCGATGGGGGAAAATATTATCCGTTATTTACACTTTCCGGAATTTCTAAGGAAGAATTAGATATAGATTATCTTTCTACCAGTAAGGAAGAATTTCGAGAATCTATTCTTAACAGCGCAATAATTAGATCTATTGATATAAATGAAGATATAAGACTCGAACATATAAATCCGGTTGTAACCAGTACTTTCAAAAAGCTGGATGTTAAAAGTTTTTTAAGTATTCCTGTAAAAAAACCAGACGGTACCTCTCTTGGTATTCTAATATTTTGTCATCCTAACACAGCCGTTTTTACACCTGAACACGAAATAATTTTACTAGCAGTAGCCGCTCAGGCCGCTATTAGCATAGACAACGCCAGGCTTTATGAAGAAGTAAAATTTTTAAATGAAAAGAAAGATGAATTTATTGGTCTTGCCAGTCACGAATTAAAAACTCCATTAACCAGTATTTCTGGTTACTTACAGATCTTAAACAAAATAGTTAAAGAAGAGCATCAGCAAAAATTTATTGATAAGACTTTAAAAATGGTCGGCAAATTAACCAGTCTGGTAAACGACATTTTAGATATATCTAAAATTCAGGCAGGAAAGCTCACTTTTGGCAGGGAAATTATAAACCTTAACGAAGCTGTTTACGAGTCTGTTGAATTATTAAATTATAGTCAGCAAACCCATAAAATAATATTTAACCCTTGGCCTGAAAAAATTGAAATTATGGGCGATCAGCAACGTCTAGATCAGGTTATTATTAATCTATTAACAAATGCTGTAAAATACTCACCTGCTCACTCAGAAGTTATTCTAACTATAAAAAAACACAAAAAAGAAATCACCATATCTGTTCAGGATTTTGGAATAGGTATTCCTGAAGAAAGTTTAGATCACATCTTTTCGAGATTTTATCGGGTAGAAGGCCTTAAACACGAGATGTCTGGATTAGGAATAGGTTTATATATAACCAAAGAAATTATAGATAAACACAATGGCAGAATTTGGGCAGAAAGCGCACTGGGTAAAGGAAGTACTTTCTTTATTACCCTACCCATTAAATAAATCAAGCTTCTATTAAAACAGTACCATTGGGTGCAACATGAAGTTGATGTTGTATACCGCATTTTAAAGCATAATTATTTACCTGATGTCCTACCGGGAAATCGAAACAAACAGGAAAATTACTTCCGCTTAATTTTTCATGCACTATTTGTTCCATGGTTCTACCAAACCCCTCTCCTTCAGCTTCCTCCTTATTCTTAAAACCACCTATAATTAAACCACTTAAATGATCGAGCATACCCGCTCTTTTTAAATTCCAGAACATTCTATCTACACTGTACAAATACTCTCCTGTATCTTCTACAAACAGTATGCAACCATCAGTTTTCATTTGAGATGCAGATCCGGCTAAATTCTCTAACGTTCTTAAATTACCGCCAATTAATTTACCATGCGCTATACCTAATCTATTTGATGCATTATGCATTGCTTCATAATTCATTTTAACTCCTTTTAAAGCCTTCAGAATAGACTCTATAGTGTCTTTCTGAATTTGGGTTGCTGTTAGCGGATTAGAAGGAAAACTATTACACATCTTAGAATGAATAGATGGAATGGCATAATTAGCAGCTACATGACTGTGAAAAACCGTTATATCACTAAATCCGATTACCCATTTTGGCTGTTTAATAAATTTATCAAAATTCAGTCGATCTATTATTCTTGTAAATCCATATCCGCCTCTTGCGCACATAATTGCCTTTATATGATCGCTATCCATCATATATTGAAAATCTGCTTGCCTCTCAAAATCGCTACCTCCAAACGTTCCATCTCTCTTACCTACGGCATTACCAATTTCGACTTTAAATCCCCATTCTTTAAGCTGAGCAATAGCCGGCTGTATAGAATCTAAGGTTATATAACCAGCCGGAGAAGTAATTCCGATGGTGTCTCCAGTATTTAAATAAGGAGGGATTCCAAAATCCGGCAGTAAATTTAAAGCATGTGTGGGCACGGCCGATGATAAACTAACAGCCAAACCTCCTGGGATTGCAATATTTAAAAAACTTTTACGATTCACGATACATTAGAATAGCGGTAAATAAAAATGGCAAATGAACGAGTCATTTGCCATTAAAATTATAGATTATAAATTAGATTTTACAAACCACCTTTACGGGTTGGAGAAACTGGCGTTGGCCATGTTCCCGGAGTTCCTGTACGTGGATTATTTGGTAAAGTCATTTTTTCAGTAGTAAAACGCTCTGGATCTTCACTTGCTGCATACGCTAAGATAGCTGTAAGAATTGCATTGTTTTGAACATCGTCGAACACAATTTTATCATATGTATCACGATTTGTATGCCAAGTATAGTTACCATAGCTCCATCCTAATGAGCTGATTGAGAATCCCGGAGCACCTGCAGCAACAAATGATGCAAAATCAGAACCACCACCACCTGGTGAACCAGGGAAAGTTGTAGTTATGTGTCTGCGGATATCTTGAGGCACATAAGATAACCATTTAGGAATGAACTCCTGAGATCTTTTAAATCCTTGACCAGAGATATTTACAACACGTCCGGTTCCATTATCCTGATTAAATAATGCCTGTAAATTTTTAACAATTTCAGGGTTATCTTCAACAAATGCACGTGATCCGTTTAAGCCTTGCTCTTCACTACCCCATAAACCAACAATAATAGTTCTTTTTGGATTAGGATAGAATTTTTTAATTAAACGCATAGCTTCTAACATCACTAAAGAACCAGTTCCGTTGTCAGTTGCACCTGTACCACCATCCCAGCTATCAAAGTGTGCTGAAAGGATAACATATTCATTTGGTTTTTCAGAACCTTTAATTTCTGCAATTGTATTAAAAGTTGGAACAACGCCAAGTTCTTTAGATTCAGAACGGATGTCTAACTTAGGTGTGTTTCCGCTTTCTGTTAAACGGTAAACTAAACCATAATCTTCTAAACTTAAGTCGATAGTAGGGATTTTAGTTGTGTTAGCACCAAAAATTTTATTTACACCAAAACCTGCAGACCAGTTACTTGCTAATAAACCAACAGCACCAGCTTTTTCTAAAGCCAAAGCCAAGTTCTTAGCTGACATTCCTGTAGCTCTCATTCTGGCAGCCCAATCAGCCGTTGCTGCAGCACGATCGTCTTTCATTTTTTTAATAGACTCTGGTGTACCAAACTCATCCCAGTTATAATCCGGGCGACCAGTTAACTGAGCCATAGAAATCATCACCAATTTACCTTTTACACTTGGTAACCAAGCTTTAAAAGCATTAGAATCGGCAACTTTAGGAAGAATAATTGTTTCTGCAATAATATTTTTCTTTGCACCTGGCGACCATGCTAATTGCATACCTTCCAAAGTTTTCACTCTTGGAGAGATCATATCGATATGGGTAACACCACGCTCCCAGCCTCTCCATTCGCCATACTGTTGGTTGCTTGCACTCACACCCCAGCTGTTGAATTTTTTCACGGCCCAATCATGAGCTTGTTTCATTTGTGGCGTACCAACTAAACGTGGGCCAATAACATCTAATAATTCGTGGGCCATAGGTTTTAACTGAGAATTTTCAGTTGCTTCCTTTACCATGTTATCTATAACCGTGTTTCTTGTTTGTGCTCCCGCAACGGAAACCATAAACACCGCTCCAGATACAAGAGAGAGTAATTTTGTTTTCATATTAATTGGTTTACTTTTTTAAAATTCTAAGATAGAAAATCGAACTATTGAAAACTAGGGCATAACAAAATTGCTACCTGAATTAGGGGTTTTCAACAATTCAAACTTAAAACTAGTAATAAATTCTATTGATTTACGACCAATTTATAAATTTTACCACCATTTGCAGTAATCAACACCAAATCACCATTTTTTGCTTTCTGTACTGCATTACCCACTTTGTCGCTAATCTTTTTCCAATTCATACCTCCGTCAACAGAAATATCTGTTCCGTTGGTACCAGTAGCTACTAAAAAATCGCGCGTTATATAAGCCACCCCCGATCTGTAACCTCCTACCTGTGTGGTTGGTTTAATCCAGGTTTTTCCTCCATTCTTGGTTAACAAAACATTGTTTTCCATTTTAGCAGGTTTTAAATAATCGCCACCCACTGCTACACCTATTTTTTTACTGTAAAAAGCTATAGAAAATGGCCCTGAACTGTTGTTACCATGATCTATAGACATCGCAAAGACTTTCCACGATTTACCATAGTTTTTAGAATAGTAAGTATTAGAAGCTGATCCCCCTGTAGCCACCCAGGTATATCCTCCAGGGAGCGTTCTTATAGTAGTTCCGCTTGCTGCAAAACCTGCTTCGCCCGGCTTTAATTCTGGCTTTAACTGAGCCGATATATCTTGCCAGCTATAACCTCCATTAGTGGTTTTTAACAGCTGCATTTTATTGGCAATGGCATCTCCAAAAATAATTCCGTTCATAGAATCCCAGAAGTCCATTCCATCTAAAAATATATCGGCATGCGTGTTTTTATATACTTCCTGCCAAGATCTTCCTCCGTCTGTTGTTAATAATATAAATGCTGGCGACCCTGCATTTACAACTATAGCCTTATGCTCATCAAAAGCTTCAATGTCTCTAAAGTCTAATTTTTCATATCCTTTAGGACGTTGCCACTCCCAGGTTTTACCACCATCTAACGTTTTTCCTATATTTCCATTGCTCCCACTTACCCACGCTACCTCATTAGATACAATAGAAAGTCCGCGCATACTCGTTTGAACGCCAGACGCAACTTCCTGTAAACTGTATTTTTGAGCAAAAATGAACGACGGAATACAAAGAAAAATAAAGAATAACTTTTTCATATTAGTTTGTTTTTACCAAAGTACAGATTCTAAACTAAATAAGAAATTATTATTCCTAATTAGTTTAGGGTAACACAGATTCCTTACTTACCGAACTTATATTTTTATATGATTCTATGTATGTTCTGGGCGACTGCCCCACTATACTTTTAAAGACTCTGTTAAAATTGGTAATACTGTTAAATCCAGCCTTATAAGCTACACTAGAAATACAATCAACAGAGTTTTCGGCGGTTAAACTTTTGCAGGCATCGTGAATACGCACTTCATTTAAGTAGTTAATAAATGTTTGACCGGTATGCTGTTTAAAATAACGACAAAAAGCCTGAGGCGTCATACAAGCAGCATTGGCAATATCATTTAATGCAATCTGCTGATTGTAATTTTTCATAATAAAATTTATAATATTACTTAATCGCTGCCCCTCATTTTCGGAGATCTTGGTAGAATAAACTGTATTACATAAAGGTTCTAACGCATCGTCTAAAACCTGCAATGATTCTAATAAATTCAATAAATTATAAATGACAGCCGACCCACTGCTATTGTGGACTTCCAAAATTCTGCTGGCAATATCTTTAGACGAGTATTTTGGAATTTTAAACCCATGAATACGCTTGTTTAAAAAACTATATAATCTATTTACTTCAGGCAATTGAAACAAAGGAGCCAACAGTCCTTTCGGGTTAAAATACAAAGAACAGGCTTTAATAGATAACTCATCATTCCCCATAAAATATTCGGGATTAGATTTGAAAAGATGTGGCAAATTAGGCCCAATCATAAACACATCTCCTTCCTGAAAAGTATGCATACTGGTTCCGGCAATAACAGTTCCCCTGCCTTTTTCTACCCACGTTATTTGCCACTCATCATGCCGGTGCAGATATTGATAAAAATAAGGCAATACCACCTGCTCCGAAATAACACTCCGATCGTCGGGAACCAATATAGTGAATGGAAGTACTTTCATATCCGGGAAATAAAGACGATAATATACAAATATTAACTTCTCAATAAATAAAAACGATACATTCTTGTTAAAATACTGTTACAAGACGTTAATATTTTAAAATTTAAGCGAATCTATCCGGGCTAAAAGCTTTAATATCCATACTCAACTTTTGCCCGCTAATTAGCTCACTTACTAATTTCCCTGTGGCTTGTCCTAAACTCAGTCCCATCATTCCGTGGCCGGTAGCAATTGTTAAATTACTCTTTTTATTACTTCTTCCAATATAAGGCAAACCATCTGGAGAAGAAGGTCTAAAGCCATACCATATATGCTCTATAGCAGGCAAACTAGGTTTTAAATCAGGGAAATATTTAGGAACTGATTCTATAATACCTTTTACCCGATCTATATTAACACGGTTATTAATCTTGTCTAACTCCATGGTTCCGCTGTAGCGGATATTTCCATTCATAGGTGTAACTGCAACCCTTGCTTCGCATAATAATGCCGGAATAGTTAATCTATTTAGAGACTCATCTTCCTGAAAAGAATAACCTTTGCCTGGCATCAACAAAATATTTTCACCGGTAAGTTTAGCTACTGCCGGCGACCATGATCCTGTTGCCAATACAAATTCATCTGCTTCAAAGGCTTCGTTACCGGAAAATACTCTTACAACTTTCGAATTTTTAGATTCTATTGCGGTAACTTCTTTATTTTTTATAATTTCTACTCCGTTTGCTATTAAATAATCCTGCAAATTTTGCATCAGGGCGTTCGGGTATAAATGCGCATCACAATTATAATGCACCGCACCCAGCACATCTAATTCTAAATCGGGCTGTAAGGCTTTACAAGCTTTTTGATCTAAAACCGACATTTTAACACCTAATTCATTGGCCTTTTCACTCAATTCTGTTTCTTCTTCAGCTACTTTTTCAGTTTTAAAGAACGCCAAGATACCTTTATCCTGCAAGCCAAATTCAAAACCTTGCTCGTTAGATAAATCCTGAAATAATTGTTTGCTAAGCAGCGATATATCTCTTAACGGAACAGCCGAATTATGCACATGACTTTCGTTGGCAGAACGCATGAAGCGCAATCCCCATTTAATTAAATTTAAGTTTAAAGAAGGTTTAACATAAAAAGGACTCTTACTATTAAACATCCATTTTATACCCTGACTCACCATACCGGGTGTAGCCAACGGAACAAAATGGCTCGGCACAATCATACCCGCGTTTCCATAAGAACAATTTCCTTCTATTTCACCTTTATCTAGAATTAAAACCTGAAAACCAGCCTTTTTTAAGTAATAAGCACTGCTTAAACCAATTATTCCAGCACCAATAACTATAACTTTTGACATAAAATCTCTTTAAATTACTTGAAAACCTTTAGCATAAGGGTCTTCGTCGTCTATTTTTATGGTATTATATCCATAAGTTCTGGCCCATCCCTCAACACTCGGAATAATGGCTTTTTTTCCATCAACCGTTGTTTCCTCTTCTATTTTGCCTATAAATTTGCTACCTATAATACTTTCGTGAATAAAAGACTCACCTTTCTTTAGCAAACCTTTAGCATGCCATTGAGCCATTCTGGCCGATGTTCCGGTACCACATGGAGACCTGTCTATAGCCTTATCGCCATAAAAAACGGCGTTTCTGGCTGTAGCTTCGTCAGATAAGGTTGCTCCTGCCCATAATATATGGCTGCAGGTATTAATAGTCGGATTTTCTGGATGAACAAACGTGTGATGCTTGTTAATCTCTACTCTTAAGGCCTGACTAAAAGCTATTAATTGAGAGGCTGTATAAGCTTCTAACCCGCTAAAATTTTTCTGAGGATCTACAATTGCATAAAAATTACCTCCATAAGCAACATCGAGTGTTAACATACCCAATCCCGGGCAGTTAACCTCCAAATTTTCGGCAGCCAGATATGCAGGAACATTCTTTAGTTTAACCGAAGTTACTTTTGCGCCTTCCGTTTTATATTCAATGAGCACCAATCCGGCAGGAGCTTCCATACGCACAATCCCCGGAATTTTTGGAGTAATTAATCCCTCTTCTATAGCAATAGTTATAGTACCTATTGTTCCGTGCCCGCACATAGGCAGGCAACCACTTGTTTCTATAAATAATACAGCAACATCATTTTCTGGATTATGGGGTGGGTATAATATACTGCCCGACATCATATCGTGCCCACGTGGCTCAAACATCAACCCCGTTCTAATCCAATCATATTCTTTTAAAAAATGTTGGCGTTTTTCGCTCATATTTGACCCTACTAAATTTGGTCCGCCACCGGCAACAACGCGCACAGGATTGCCACAGGTGTGTGCATCAATGCAAAAAAAAGTTTTAGAGCTCATATTTAGTTCTGACCAGGTTTATTATTTACTTTTCTATAAATATTTAAAGGATTTTCAATTTTTAGCTCGTCGGGTAATAATTCATTAGGCCAATCCTGAAAAGCGATTGGTCGTACAAATCTGTAAATTGACGTGGCGCCAACAGATGTAAACTGATTATTGGTTGCCGGAAATGGTCCGCCGTGATTAATAGCTGTATGAACTTCTACACCTGTAGGAACACCATTAAACACCAATCTTCCGGCTTTATCAGCCAAATTATCTATCTGAGATTTAAATTTCGTTGTATCATCGCCCTTGGCCATTACGGTAGTTGTTAATTGTCCTTCTAACACATCAATAACTGCTGTTAATTCAACATCGCTTTTAGCAACAATGAGCAGGGCAAACGGCCCAAATACTTCTTCTGCTAATTTCGAATTCTTCAACCATGTTGAGGCATCAACTTCTGCTAATTTTGGAATCGCAACGTTGTTTCCTGATTCTGATTCAACTTTATACAAAGGTTTTACACCATTTTCGTTAAATGCCTTTGCCGCTTTTGATTCATAATTTTCGTAAATACCTTTTGTAAGCATCGTTACTGGCTGAACGTTAGAAACCGCATTTACCAGGTCCTTTTTAAAGTTTTCCAATTCCGGAGACTCTATAGCAAACAAAAGTCCGGGTTTGGTACAAAACTGTCCGGCTCCGTTGGTTATGGATAAAGCAAACTTACTGGCAATATCTAAGCCTTCTTGTGCTACTGCATCCGGAAAAATAAATACCGGATTGGTACTACCCATTTCGGCAAATACAGGAATAGGATCTGGTCTATTCTGAGCAAGCTTGTGTAAAGCCATACCTCCATTTAAAGAACCTGTAAAGGCTACTGCTTTTGTGTTAGGATGCTGTACCAATTTAGTACCTACAGAATGACCATCGTCATACAACATAGAAAAAACACCTTTAGGTATATTGGTTTGTTCTACCGCTTTTAATATTGCCGAGCCTGTTAAAGCACTTGTACCCGGATGTGCCGGATGTACTTTTACAACTACCGGGCAGCCAGCAGCAAATGCCGCAGCAGAATCGCCACCCGCAACAGAAAATGCCAAAGGAAAATTACTCGCACCAAAAACAACAACGGGGCCAATAGGCACCATCATTCTTCTAATATCAGAACGAGGCATAGGTTTTCTGTCTGGAATTGCTGTTTCAATAATAGCATCTACCCACGAGCCTTCGTCAATTAAATCGGCAAACATGCGTAACTGACCAGTTGTTCTGCCCAACTCGCCTTGCAATCTAACTTCTGTTAACCCGCTTTCGGCCATTGCAATAGCAATTAAATCTTCTTTAATTGCTTCCAATTCTGCTGCTACAGCCCTTAAAAAACCTGATTTCTGAGCCTTATTAATGGTTCTAAAAATCTTAAAAGCCTGTGCAGCACTGTGCATCGCATCCTGTATCTGTTGATCTGTAGCTACAGCGTATTCATGCTCTATAAATTCACCAGTAGAAGGGTTTGCAGCTTTAAAAAGCCTTCCTCCATTCTGACTGTAAGCGCCAGCAACAATATTTTCAGTATTCATAATTTATTATTTAGTTTCCCCAGCTTCCTGCTGGTAAAGTAGGTCGTGTAGCGATTGCTACTTCTAAAATTTTTAATATTCTTTCTCTTTCTGCTCCTTTTAGCGGCAATCTAGGTGCTCTCGTTTTTTCGGTGCCCACTCCTGCCGCAACTTCTGCTAATTTAATATATTGAACCAACTTAGGATGAATATCTAACTCCAAAACCGGCATAAACCATCTGTAGATTTTTAGAGCTTCGGCAATACGGTTTTCCTGAACCAAACGGAAAATAGCAACCGTTTCTTTTGGAAATGCATCTACCAAACCGGCAACCCAACCATGTGCGCCTAAAATAATGCTCTCCATTGCAATGGTATCAACACCTGTCAAAATTTTAAACCGATCACCAAAGCGATTGATCATTCTTGTAATATTGGTTGTATCTCTGGTGCTTTCTTTTACCGCCTGAATATTTTCAAATTTTTCCAATCTTGCAAACATGTCTAACGTTATCAACGTTTTATAATCTACAGGATTATTATACAACATAATAGGCAACTTTGTGCTCTCTGCAATAGCAGCAAAGAAGGTATATATTTCATCTTCATCTCCATAGTACCTCATTGGCGGCAACAGCATCAATCCGCCGGCGCCTAATGCTTCTGCTTTTTGCGCACATGCAATCGCATTCCTAGTTGTTGCTTCTGCAATATTTAGCAAAACGGGCACAGCACCATTAACGTATTTTAATGTATGCGCTAAAAGTTCATATTTCTCGGTCTCAGAAAGAACAGCAGCTTCGCCCAATGTTCCTCCTAATACGAATCCGTTAACACCTGCCTCTAATTGAGCATCTAAATTTCTATCAAATGCTTCATAGTCGATATGATCATCTGCAGTAAATTTTGTGGTTACCGCAGGAAAAATTCCATTCCAGTTAATACTCATAAATATTTTTTTTTCAAATCTAAGATGGGCAGTCGTTTTTTATTAATTATAAATTACCATTTGATGATTGGATTTTAACTACAATTATTTTAAAACAGATGATTTATAGTTAAAATTTAATTCAAATTAGTGAAATAATTGCTAAATATTGAAATGCTTTCCCAATAGCTTTGAAAATAGATTAGATAAAAAACATTGATTGAATTTCAAGTTAGATGTATTTTATAAGATTGCCCAACCCAAACTAAACAAACATGAGAAAAATTTCAGCATTATGCGCATTTATTCTAATACTCTGCTCAATAATAACGCAGGCCCAATTAAACTGGACCAAAGACGGAAATAGTTACTTAACATTAGAAAGCGGATCAATTGTGAAGATTACGCTTCCTAGTATGACAAAAACTACTATTGTAGATCAACAATGGTTAGTAAACCCTAACAATCAAACACCTTTTAGATTAACAAGATTTCAGTTTTCTGACGACTACAACAGCCTATTATTTTTAACAGATGGCAGCTCTAAGTACCACAATACATATAGCAAAAGCTGGGTTTTAAATATCCCTACAAAAAAAATTACCGAGGTAGGTAAAGGTCTGGATAAGGAGAAATTTTTAAACAGCAAATTGTCTCCCGACGGCACTAAAGTAGCATTTGTATACTTACATAACATATACGTACATGATATTACCACCGATAAGATTACTCAAATTACAAAAGATGGAAATGAGAAACTGTTGAACGGTTATTTTGATTATAACTACAGTGAAGAAATGTTTTGTACAGATGGTATTAGATGGAGTCCGGATAGCAAACAACTGGCATTCTGGCAAAATGATGTTTCTAAAATTGGCACCTATTATATGGTGAATAATACAGATCATGTATACCCTCAATTAATACCCATTTTATTTTCTAAACCGGGAACAGATATTGCAGAAGCCAGAGTAGGTGTAGCCAATTTAGACAACGCATCTATTCAATGGATGAATATTCCGGGCGCACCAAATGCACATTATTTATCACGTATGGATTGGAAACCAGCTGGCAATGAGTTAATAGTACAGCAAATTAACAGAGCGCAAAACCATAGTAAATTGTGGTTAACCAATGCTGTTTCTGGTTCATCAAAACTACTTTTTGAAGAAAGAGACGCTGCGTGGATAGACGTTCAGGCATTCTGGATGCGGGGCAAACACAGTTTCGACTGGATAGACAATGGTAAGTCATTAATTTGGCCGAGCGAAAAAGATGGCTGGAGACATCTTTATAAAATAGATTCTGATGGAACGGAAACTTTAATAACCAAAGGCAATTTCGACATCTCTAATTTTAATGGTTATGACGAAAAAAACAAATGGTTTTATTTTACTGCCTCGCCTGAAAATGCTACTCAACGCTACTTATACCGTACCAAAATAGATAAAAATCCAAAAAATGAGCGCTTATCTCCTGCCAACTTAGCAGGAACCCATTCTTATGATATTTCGCCTAACGGTGCTTGGGCGCGACATAGTTTTTCCAGTCACCAGTACAGTTCACAGCCCGAATTCTTAAAATTTCCAGATAATAAAGCAATTAATCCAGATGCTACGATCGAAAAAACATTAGTAAAAACTGCAACAGCAGATCAAACATCATTTTTTAAAGTAACTACATCAGACGGAATTGAGATAGATGGCTGGATGGTAAAGCCTAAAAATTTTGATCCCGCTAAAAAATATCCGGTTGTATTTACTACTTACTCAGAACCTTTCTCTACAACAGTAAATGATGTTGCCGGCACAGGTGCTAGAGGCGGATTTTTCAATATTGAAGATGGTTACATTTATATTTCTGTAGAAGGCCGCGGTGCACCTGCTTTAAAAGGCCGCGAATGGAGAAAATCTATTTACAAAAATCTGGGCTGGATAAATGCCAATGATCAGGCAATGGCAGCTAAAGAAATTATAAAATGGCCATTTATTGATGCCAGTCGAGTAGCTGTATTTGGAAGTAGCGGTGGTGGATCTACTACATTACACCTATTATTCAGATACCCTGAAATTTACCAAACCGGATTAGCTAGTGCAGGGGTACCATCGCACTACGTGTACAACAGCATTTACTCGGAACGATATTTGGGATTATTACCTGAAAACAAAGAAGCTTACGAAAAAGGCTCTGCTCTCAATTATGCAAAAAATCTGAAAGGAAACCTTTTAATTATGCATGGCACCGGCGATCATAATGTTCATTATCAAGGTGAAGAAATGTTGATTAATGAATTGGTAAAACATAAAAAACAATTTACCATAGTGCCTTACCCTAACAGAGGGCATGGCATATCAGAAGGCGAAGGCACACGTGATCACCGCAACGAGCTAATGACCAACTTCTTAAAATTACACTGCCCACCAGGAGGCAGATAACTTTTTCATAATAAGTTACGTTTGAAAGTCGGCTAATTTTTCTGTTAGTCGGCTTTTTTTTGATATATCCCTCTATTAATTACTTAATTATAAAATATTATTCGTATATTTATTTAATAATCAATTTTTAAACGCATGTAGGATTTCATTTCTTTTAAAAACCAATAAATAAAGCTGTCTCAGCTTATCTCATTTATTCCCCTTTTAAAGAAATTTCATGCTTTTATTACAAAATATCACCTATTTACATCCAAATAGAGATGTACAATTCTCTGATTTAAACCTTACCATTCATAAACACAGCAAAGTTGCTTTAATTGGCAATAATGGTATGGGTAAATCTACCATTTTAAAACTTTTAACGGGCGAGTTACTAACTCAATCCGGATTAGTAAAAACAGATACACAACCTTATTATATACCGCAGGTAATCAGTAAGCTAAAAAATATTACTGTTGCACACGTACTGAACATTTACCCTAAAATAAAGGCTTTAAAAGAAGTTTTAGCCGGCAACGCCACTATCGAAAATTTCGATTTATTAAACGATGATTGGGACATAGAAGAACGTAGTAAAGAAGCTTTAGCAGATTGGGGATTATTAAATATAGACCTATCAGACCCTGTAGAAAAATTTAGTGGAGGAGAAATAACTAAAATATATCTTTCAGGCATTTCTATTCACCAACCGTTGGTCATATTAATGGACGAACCCAGTAATCATTTAGACGCATCAGGACGTGATCAGCTTTACTCTTTTATTGAAAGAACCAAATCAACACTCGTTATTGTAAGTCATGATAAGACATTATTAAATTTAATGACTCATACGATAGAATTAAACAGGAAAGGGCTCACTCATTATGGCGGAAATTATGATTTTTATATTGAACAAAAGAACATCCAAAACAATGCCTTACAAAATGATATATTGAGTAAAGAAAAATCTATTAAACAAGCTAAAGAAACGGAAAGAATTGCAGCAGAGCGGAAGCAAAAAATGGATGTAAAAGGCAAGAAAAAACAGGAGAAAGCAGGATTACCTAAAATAATGTTAAATACATTAAGAAATAATGCCGAAAACAGCGCTGCCCAACTAAAAAGTAAACATCAGGAAAAAATTGACAACCTCTCTTCTGAACTTTCTCAATTACGCAACAGTTTAAATGAGATAAACCCGATGAAGATAACCTTTGAAGATCACTCATTACACAATGGAAAAACTTTATTTAAAGGCAAAAACATCAATTTAAATTATGAAAGAATAAAGCTCTGGAAGAGACCTTTAAGCTTTCAAATTTTAAGTGGAGAACGTATTGCAATTAAAGGAGCAAATGGCAGCGGTAAAACATCGCTAATTAATGTTTTAATAAACAAAATTAAACCTTCAGAAGGTATTTTTGAAAGCTTTGAAAGCAACATTCTGTATTTCGATCAAAATTATTCACTTATAAACAACCAGTTATCCGTATATGAACAAGCACAAAAGTTTAACTCCGGACATTTATTGGAGCATGAGGTTAAAATAAGATTACATCGGTTTTTGTTTACAAAAAACGATTGGGACAAAACCTGTGGAGTGCTTAGTGGCGGAGAAAAAATGCGATTAATGTTATGCTCACTAATTATCACACAAAATCAACCGTCTGTAATTATTCTGGATGAACCTACCAATAACCTGGATATACAAAATCTGGAGATATTGGCAAACGCTATAAGAGATTTTAACGGAACTTTGATTGTCATTTCGCACGACACTTATTTCCTGAGCGAATTAAATATAAGTAGAGAAATATGGTTATAAAAAAATCCCTAGCACTATTATTAGAGCTAGGGATTTTGTAAGGGTAATTTATCTTAATTAAGGTTTATCAACCATCTTTGCACCAATATAATATTGTTTTATAATAGTATCATTATTAAACAAATCAGCTTCGCCATCTTTTAGAGTATGGCTTTTCCAGACATCTGTCGGAATTATTTTTAAAGTTGCATTTGCTCCTTTTAAATTAAGTGGCAAATTAAAGCCTTTAACACTATTGGTATATCTAAAGAATACCTGTTTTTTATCTTCAGTGAAATAATATTCCAAATTTGGAATTTGAGTATTTCTTAAATACTGATCAAATACCTTCTCATAATTAAATTTTGTTTTTTTAGAGATATAATCTTCAATATCTTTTGTATTTACTGTTTTATGATAAAAATCTTTATTCATACCTCTTAATATTTCTCTAAAAAGCTCATCATTATCTAAACCGTGTCTTATAGAATGTAGCATATTTGAGGGTTTAGGATACATATCGCCGCTTCCTTGGGCATTTACATTATATGCAGGAATAACGGTTTTATCATTTCTAATACCTCTTCTAACGCCATGGTTATATGCATCTCCGGCTTCTTTTCCATAATGATAATCTACAAATAGCGTTTCACTATAATTGGTAAAGCCTTCATGAACCCACATATCTGCTAAATCGTTAGTAGTAATATTATTACCCCACCACTCATGTCCTGCCTCGTGAATCACAATGAAATCGAATTTCATTCCCCATCCACTACCAGATCCATCTCTCCCTCCATAACCAAATTTATATCCGTTTCCGTATGAAACACCGCTTTGATGTTCCATACCAGGGTAATTTACATCCACCAATTTAAATCCGTCTTCATAAAAAGGATAAGGACCAAACCAGTGCTCAAAAGCTTTCAGCATATTGTGCGTTTGTGTAGGCAAATAAGCTTTAGCCTTTTCTAAATTGTAATCTAAAACCCAGTAATCTAAATCTAAATTACCCTTTTCACCAGCATATACTTCTTTAAAATTAACATAAGAACCTATGTAAGGGATTAAACAGTAATTATTAATTGGGTTAACTACCGCCCATTTATAACTGGTTGTACCATCACCATTGCTCTTTTTAGATTCTAAACGACCGTTACTAACACCTACTAGATTATCTGGAACAATCATTGTTAAAGACGCTCCTTTATTAGGTTCGTCACTTTGATGGTCTTTATTTGGATACCAGATAGAAGCACCTGCTCCGCCCTGACAGGTAACTGTCATCCACGGTCTGCCTAAAGAGTCGGTTTTAAATGACCATCCACCTTCCCATGGTGGTCTAACGGCCTCATGTGGTTTACCGTTAAAATATACCATAACTGCATTCTCCGCTCCTACGCTTTGCGAAGGTACCGTTACATACCATACACCATTTTTAGGCTCAAATTTCAACTTCGTTTTATTATTATAAACTACACTATCAATAACTAATGGTGCTTTTAGGTCGATCTGCATTTTTGTAGATCCATTATTAGCTTTCACAACTTTATAGGTTATTTTATTAGACCCTGACGTAGTCTTAGTCGCAAAATCTGCTTTAACAGTTACATCATATCGCTGAACATCCCACCAGGTTCTTTCGGGCGTTAAAGTTCCTCTTAATGTATCAGATAATTTAAAAGTTTGCGGAGGTCTTGCATTTTGTGCAAATGCCGAAACATTTACAAACAATGCACCTATTAATAGAAGTTTAAAAATATGTTTTACCATGCTCATTGTGTTTGATTCAAATAATTGGAAAAGGATTTAATCTCATTATTAAAGGTGTAATATACAATGCAATATATCGAAGTTTTAAAGAATGTTAAAATATGCAATGTATTGGCAAAAAAATAGCCATCCCGATTCTATATTCGGAATGGCTAGAACTCATTAAATTATCTTAATAAGCTGCAGCTCTGATAGCTTCAACTTCATCAATCTTTATTTCTAGCGGATTACCTAGTAATTGATACCCATTTTCAGTAATTAAGAAATTGTCTTCTATACGAATACCTGAAAAATCTCTAAATTTTTGAACTTGATCGTAGTTAATATACTCTTTAAATTTACCTTCTGCTTCCCACATATCAATTAGTTCAGGAATGAAGTACAATCCTGGCTCTACTGTAAGTACAAAGCCGGGTTCTAATTGTCGGCCCAAACGCAAAGATTTTAATCCGAATGTATCTGTGTTCTTCTTTAAAGTATCTGTATAACCTACATATTGCTCTCCCAAATCCTCCATATCATGTACATCTAAACCCATCATATGACCGGTTCCGCACTGAAAAAACAAAGCGTGAGCACCTGCTTTTACAGCATCTTCTACATTACCTTTCATTAAGCCAACTTCTTTTAAGCCTGTTGCCAGCATTTTACACGATTCAAAATGAACATCTAAATATCTGTTTGCAGGGCTCAACATACTAATTGCATGATTATGTGCATTCAAAATTATCTGATACATTTCTCTCTGCTGGTTGGTAAACTGCTTGTCTACCGGAAAAGTTCTGGTTAAATCGCCCGCATAACCCATTTCTGTTTCTACACCCGAATCGTTCAATAACATTTGACCGCTCTTTAATGTATTTCCATAATAATGGTTGTGCAAAATATGTCCATTAATAGTCAAAATAGCCGGATAAGCCAAATTTCCTCCGCTAGACAATGCAAATTCCTGAATAGCGGCAGCTATTGCACGTTCATTCATACCTGGTTTTGCCAACTGCATCACCATTTTATGCATTTCGGCTGATCTAGTAACAGCTTTATCGATTTCTGCAACCTCTTCAGGTGCTTTATGACTGCGTTGTTTTACTACCGCTTTAATTAAAGTTAATGAAGCACCAGCTTCTATTTCTGCTATCGATTTATGAAGTAAACCCGATAGCTTAATTTTGTTTTCTCCTCTATATGGAGGTAAAAAATGAATGGTTCTATTAGACTGAATTGCTTTATCGAGATAAGAAGCAATATCTTTATTAGGAAGAACAGTACTAATGCCACAAAGTGATGCCTTCTCCTTTAATGTGGTCTGTCTACCCATCCAAACTATGGCATCCATGCTTAATTCATCACCAACAACAAAGTCCTGGTTAGCATCAACATCCATAACTCCCATTAAATTGGCATCATTTATACCAAAATAATATAAAAAGGTACTATCTTGTCTAAAATGGTAAACATTATCTTTAAAGTTCATAGGGCTATCTTCATTGCCCATTAAAAGAATCAAACCTGAAGATATCGAAGATTTTAAAGCTGCTCTTCGTGCGTTGTATATAGATTTATCAAACATAATGGTAAATATAGGCATGAAAATTAAGCTTCTCTGTCATGGTAGTTTTATTTTATTGATTTTAATGGTTGGTTTTAAATATATTTTTGGACTATAAACTGTAGACTGGCCGACTAATCTTTATCATATCTATTCACCGATTACTCAGATTTGAACAGACTTACGGACTACCAACTCTCAAACGTCTCCTCTAAACATGTAAATACACTGATTACTCAGATTCGCACAGACTTACGGACTACCAACTCTCAAACTTCTCCTCTAAACATGTAAATACACTGATTACTCAGATTCGCACAGACTTACGGACTACCGACTTTATACCCTTTCTGTCTTTCTGTCTTTCTGTTTTTCCCCAACCAAACACCCATTTAATTGTTATATACATTATAAATAGTTCACAATTTTGATTTTATCCGAATAGTATTGTATTTTCAGCATGTCAAATAAAAATAAAAAAATGAAAATTCTGCTCGTAAAGTTTGTTAGTCCTGCACTGATTGGTTTCTCTCTATTGTATTTATTTCTACATTTTTATCCTACGAGCGATACAAAATCTTCTGAAGTTTTAAATACAGATGATAAATATACTCAAACCACCGTTGCATCAGGATTAGATATGCCTTGGGCAGTAGCTTTTCTACCTGACGGCAGGATGCTTGTTACCGAGCGTACTGGAAAACTACGCATTGTAAAAGATGGCAAAGTAGATCCTCAGGAAGTTACAGGTATTCCTAAAGTTTTGTATAGAGGTCAGGGTGGATTATTAGATGTCGTAGTACATCCTGATTATGAAAAAAATGGATGGATATACATAAGTTATTCATCACCTAAAGCAGAAGGGGAGCCCGGTGATGATGGCGGTGCAAATACAGCTTTAATTCGAGGTAAGCTTCAAGGAAATACTTTGGTAGAAATAGAACACCTTTATAAAGCCTTTCCAAATGTTCGCTCTACACCACATTTTGGTGGAAAAATTGTCTTCGATAACAAAGGATATTTGTTTTTAACATTAGGAGAAAGAGGTAAAAAAGAAGATTCACAAAGTCTGGAAAAAGCACAAGGTAAAGTGGTGCGCTTACATGAAGATGGGAAAATACCGGCCGACAATCCTTTTGTTTCTACCTCAGGTGCATTAAAAGAAATATGGAGTTACGGACATAGAAACCCACAGGGTTTAGTAATTCATCCTACCACTGGTGTAATTTGGGAACATGAACATGGTCCGCAGGGTGGCGACGAGCTCAACATTGTTGAAAAAGGTAAAAACTATGGTTGGCCAGTAATTACATACGGTATAGATTATAACGGAAGTATCATTTCTAACGACACAGCAAAAGCTGGGATGGAGCAACCTATAATCCATTGGACACCTTCTATCGCACCAAGTGGAATGGCAGTTATTACAAGTGATAAATTTAAAGAGTGGAATGGAGACTTATTAGTAGGATCTTTAAAGTTCAATTATCTTCAGCATTTAAAAATGGAAGGCAATAAAGTAGCTAAAAAGACGATTATGTTTGAAAATATAGGCCGAGTAAGAGATATACGTCAGGGACCTGATGGCAATATATATGTAGTGGTTGAAAACTCCGGAAGCGTTATAAAAATTAGTCCGAAATCCTAATCTTATACATTAAATACACCGGATGAAGTTTTTCATTACACTTATATACGGACTTACCATTGCGGGAAGTATTACGGGTTTTCAAGAATCGGAACTCGATAAAAGCATTAAAAGAGGAAAACTCTTATACGAAGAATCTTGCGCTTCCTGTCATCTGGGAAGTGGAAAGGGACTTAAAGGTACTTTCCCTCCGCTCGCTCAATCAGATTACTTAAAAAAATATCCTATTGAGTCTATTGCTGCTGTAAAATTTGGGCAGAAAGGAAAGATTGTAGTCAACGGTGTTACATACGATGGAATGATGCCTAATCCGGGACTTTCTAATGATGAAGTAGCAGACATTATGAACTACATTCAAAACTCGTGGGGAAATGTAAACAAGAAAATGGTAACTGAAAAGATGGTTGAGGCAGTTAAAAGAAGCGAAAAGTAAAAAGTTGGAAGGTAAAAGCTGAAAGCTTCAAAGGAATCCATACGTGACTGAAAGGTAAAAGCCAAAAGAGTAATAAAATAAAGACATATAAAAAGGGAAAGGTGTATATCTTTCCCTTTTTCATTACTTATCTTTTTTATTTAAGGCCAAATACCTGAATGATCTTCTTCAAAATTCAGTTGCTCTATTATAGCATCTGCATTATCGTCTGTATAAATTCCAAAACCATTTACAAAAACACCTTTTGCACCGTCTTTCACATTGCGCATTGCGTATAAAATGGCCTCATCATTAGGGTCATTCTGACCAGAAAAACGATAAATCTTATCTATTATAATATCTTTCAGATCTACTTTCTCTCCCCCTTCACGATAAGATATATTTTCTTCCAATAGATTAAAATCTTCAACATACCCTCTCCCTCTTAATACTTCCATTACTTCCGACAATGTTTTCTCCGTATTTATCATAACGTATTTATATATACAGCCTAATTTACACAAACTTTAACCTGTAAACAAATACCTATAAAACAAAAATCCTCTTAACTTTCGTTAAGAGGATTTAGATGTACCCCGGAAGGGATTCGAACCCCTGACCCACGGTTTAGAAAACCGTTGCTCTATCCAACTGAGCTACCGAGGCCCTTAGTGCGTGCAAAGATAAAAAATATTTAATTGCATAAAAAAAATACTTGCATTTTTAAGCCAAAAAAGCATTAATAGTCTCTTTTTTAAAGCTACAACCTGATTTACAAGCACTTTAATTTCTCGCTTTCACCTAATGTTGTTATCCGATCTTAATTTAAAACGATCTTTTTGATTAAAAATCAAATTATAAACGATTTGATTAAAGAAATAAAACCGCCTACATGCACGATAATTTTTAATATTACAATAAAAGGAAGTCGGTTCGTCGAGGTTTAAAATTTTTCGTCTTGAAAAATCGGGCGTTCGTCGATAACTCTGCTTCACTGGTATAAT
>CAZOVM010000020.1:0-21835 GCA_964583395.1 uncultured Pedobacter sp.
ACCTCGTTGGCCTTCACCTCTTCCGGGTTGACGATGTACCACCAGGGCAGGAACGACAGGAACGGAGCGTAGGGAGCCTTGAGTTCGAACTTGACCGTATAGTCGTCGACGACAGTGATACCGTCGGGCGCGAGGAAGTCCTTCAGCATCCAGGCCACGCCCTTGTTGAGCGTGAGACCGCGCTCGAAGGAATAGCGCACGGCCTCGGCGTTGACGGGATCTCCGTTGTGGAACTTGGCGTTTTCGACCAATCGGGAATGAACATAAAGGCACATTTCATTACGGCTTGTATCTTTCAAAAGACGGTAAAAACCGTAAAAATTGATATGAATGCGGTAGAATACCACGCAGGATTGACCAAGTTTTTCGGACAGTTCAGAGGAATAGCAACCAATTACAATCAGATTGTAAAGCTGTTGAACGCCAATTTTTCGGATAAAAAAGTATCTGCATACCTCTATAAATTGGAAAAACAGACAGCAGAAATGAAAGAATTGTTGCTACAGGTTTTAATTCTTACCGATGAATTTGAAAAGAAATACCTGAATAAAGAGTGAAATTATGATTGCAAAAATCGGGAAGGGAAGCAATATGTACGGAGCTATCTTGTACAATCAGCAAAAAGTGGACAAAGAAAACGGAGCGGTTTTGTTGCTGAACAAGATACCCGATACAATGGACGGCAGGTATTCCGTAGCGTATTTTAATAAATGTTTTGAGCCGTACCTGTCGGCAAATATTAAAACGGAAAAGACAGTACGGCACATTTCATTGAACCCCGACCCGAAAGACAAGGTAAGCGATGAGCAGTTTACGGAAATGGCACAGGAATATATGGAGCGTATGGGCTACGGCAATCAGCCCTATATTGTCTTCAAACATACGGACATTGACCGAACGCATATCCATATCGTTTCGACCTGCGTGGGCATTGACGGAAAGAAAATCCCCGATGATTACGACCACCCACGTTCTATGGCAATCTGTCGGGATCTGGAACAGAAATACAACCTGCACAAAGCAACCGAACAGGAGCAGAAACAGGGCAACAAAGTTTTCAGACCTGTGGACTACCATAAAGGCGACATAAAAAGCCAAATTGCTTCGGTAGTGCGACATCTACCAAAGTATTACAGTTTTTCAACTATGGGTAGCTACAATGCGTTACTTTCTCTTTTCAATATCACAGCAGAGGAAGTCAAAGGAGAGCGTAACGGTCAGACCGTAAACGGATTGGTCTATATGGCATTGGACGAAAACGGAAACAAGGCAAGCAATCCGTTCAAAGCATCGCTATTCGGAAAGGATGCAGGCGTGGCACAACTACAAAAGCATTTTGAGCAGTCCAAAGAAAAAATGAAAACCACCCCTGTAAGGTCTGTACTGAAAAATACGGTGGAGCTTGCCATACATACCACAAGCAACGAAAGTGAATTTAAAAAGCAGTTGACCGAGCAGGGTATCAATACGGTAGTTCGCAGGAACGATAACGGACGGATTTACGGTATAACCTTTATTGACCACGAAAGCCGTAGTGTTTGGAACGGTTCAACCTTAGATAGAAACCTGTCTGCAAATGTTTTTAATGATTGGTGGAACAACGGCAACAAACCCGAACTGAAAACACAGGACAGCCCTGTTTCCAAAACGAATACAATAGACAACCAACCAACGAAAGACCTTTTTGAGTTTATCCCGCAGGAATATTCTCATAATTTCGATATGGGATTGTTCAGCCTGTTACCCGATGCACAGGGCGTGGATTACGAGGAAGAACAGTTTGCCAAAAGAATGAAGAAAAAGAAGGAAAAAGGGAGGCGATTGTAAATACGCTTGTTGATTTTGAATGCAGAAAAAGAAAAGTAAATCTTTCAACTAAAAATTTTGGCATCAAAGACAGAATAACTAAATTTGACAAAAATTGACAACTTTAAATTGACTATATGCAAACGATAGGCTTGACGTTTAAAAACATACGTGAGGAGCGAAAACTGTTATTAGAAGATGTAACAAAAAAGACGGGTATAAACAAGACTTTGTTAAGCAGAATTGAGAATGGGAAACGCTTGCCAACAAGAGAACAGGTAAACGAACTATGTAAATATTACAAGGCTGAAAAGAACGAAATTATTGTTCAATGGCTTAGTGATAAACTTGTTTATGAAGTACAAGACGAAGATTTTGCGTTGCAAGCGATGCAGGTTGCAGAAGAAAAAATTAAATACGCAACCAACGGGCAGAATCATACGAACGGCTTTGTTTTATCACTAAAGGGGCATAAGCACAAAAGAAAAATCAACGACTTTGTAAACAAAGTTGTTCAAGGAGATTGTTTGGAAGTAATGCAATCCATCCCCGATAAATCAGTAGATATGATTCTTTGCGATTTACCTTATGGCACAACGCAAAATAAATGGGACTCTGTTATTGACTTGCAAAAACTTTGGGCGGAGTACGAAAGAATTATAAAAGATAATGGGGCAATTGTTTTAACATCACAAGGTATTTTTACGGCAAAGTTGATTTTGAGTAATGAAAAATTATTCAAGTATAAAATCACTTGGATAAAATCCAAACCAACTAACTTTTTGAACGCAAAAAAACAACCACTTCGCAAGCACGAAGACATTTGTATTTTTTACAAAAAGCAACCGGCATATAATCCTCAAATGACAAAAGGCGAAGCGTACGACAAAGGAGTTAGGAAAGACCAATACACGGGAAGCTACGGAGATTTTAAGCCAAAACACGTTAAAAGTAACGGAGAACGTTATCCGAATGATGTTGTATTTTACGAAGAGCAAAATATTGATGATTATGTGTATGTAAAAACGGCTGAATCTGAGGGAACTGTTTATCATCCGACACAAAAACCAATAGAATTAGGACGCTACTTAATTAGAACCTTTACCAATCCAGGCGATATTGTTTTAGATAACGCTTGTGGAAGTGGAAGTTTTCTACTTTCAGCCATCTTGGAAAACAGGAATTTTATTGGAATAGAGAAAAACGAAGATGTACTGTTGCACAAAGTACAGCCTGTTGATTATATTAAAGTTTGCACAGACAGAATCGAAGAAACATTAAAAAGGAAAGAAATTGAAGAATCAACATTGCTTCTTTTCAAAGAACCAATAGCAAAGTATCACACACTGAATTACAATAGAAAGAATGGCAATAGTTACTTATAATGAAAGAAGTTGGGCAATTGATGTAATCAGTGAAATCAACTTATACCTTGCAAATAAAAGTTGGCATTTTAAAAGTGCTGGCGGGGAAAGTACAATTAGAAACGAAAAATCAAGTTTATTCCCTGATGTTCTGATTTTTAAAGACCTTACCAAAGAAATCATTTTACAGGGTTGGGAGCTTAAAATGCCTGACACGCCGATAAATGATGCAGAGTTAATAAGTAATGCCATAACGAAAGCGAAAATTCTTCAAAGGGACAGCTTTATTCTTTGGAATGTAAAGAGTGCGGTTTTATATGTTAAGAATGGAGAAACATATTCTATACTAAAGACGTGGAATGATATAGCTATCAACACTCGTTTAGAAGTCAGGGCGAATGAAGCACTTTGGAAGACACTTTTACATACAATTCTCGAAGATTTAAACAATTATTTTGAATCGGGAGATATTTCTGATGATGCACAAGACGACATTCTATCTATTGATAAAGTTATTGATGTAGTACTTGAAAATATACCGTCAACTGTTGAAAACATACGGAACAAAACAAGAAGAAATGCAAGACTCGATGCTCAAATAAATAATTGGTGGCTTTCGTCTGCAACTGAATATGGTTATAGTCCAACTACTGCAAAAGATAAACCTAACAAATTTCCAACCCTATCAAAAGTGGTTTTGACGGACTGGGTTTTTAAAATCGTCTTTGCCAATGTCCTTAAACGACATTTTAATGAAGCAAGGGCTATTGAAACTGTTGATTATGATACGACAGTAAATGAAGCAAAGCAGGTAATTGCTGGAATATCCGAGCATTGTAATTTTTGGAATATTTTTAGTGACAACCTTGCTATTGAGTTGATTTCAGATACGGCTTGGAAACAAATAGTTCAATTAAACTTATTCCTTTCGACAATTAATATTGACGGTATTGAAATCGAGATTTTACACAATTTACTGCAATCATCAATTGCTTCTGCCAAAAGAAAGGTTGCAGGGCAATTTGCAACTCCTAAAAAATTAGCTGACCTATTAACAAGATTAACCATTAATGACAAGAATGGTATTGTGATAGATCCTTGTTGTGGAACAGGAACGATTATAAAACAAGCATATTTACTTAAAGAAGAATACGAAATTGCTCAAGACAGTATTCTTGAAAGTATATGGGCTTCTGATAAGCATTCTTTTCCGATACAGTTATCTACGCTGACTTTAGCCAAGCCTGATAACATCGGCAGGGTTTTGAATATTTTCAGAGCAGATGTAATAGACTTACAAACTGGACAAACGGTTACTTTTAAAGACCCTAACAATGGTAATGATATAGAAAAGCATTTGCCTCGTGTCGATTATGTGGTTTCCAATCTGCCTTTTATAAAAAGCAAAGAGATAGAAGTCCTGAATCCAAACATTACGGAAATAAATGGTGTAATCCAAGCTCAAACCAATACGCCCAAATCATTAAGTGGCAAGAGTGATATATTTGCCTATATACCTTTTTACTTGCACAATATTTTGTCAGATAATGGCAGGATTGGTTTAATTCTTTCCAATGCTTGGCTTGGTACAGATTACGGAGAAATATTTTTAGAGTTAGTTCAAAAATACTTTGATATTGATATTGTTGTTATTTCAGGAAAAGGTAAATGGTTTCATAATGCAGATGTTGTCACAACTTTTCTGATAGCGACCAAGAGAGCCCCTACCGAGCCTGAAAACATAGATAGGACTATTTCATTTTGTACATTAACAGAAAAAATTGAGGAAATCGATGATATTGAGCAATTGAGCAACAATATTATTCTTGAAACAGAATCAGAGCAGGTTAAAATTCAACCCTATTCATTAACCCAAATCAGGGAATTAGAAGAAATTGGAGTGCCTTGGTGCGGTTATTTTGCCAATCTAAATTGGCTTCCAATCATTGCTGATAAACTTATTGATTCTAATCAAATTTTTGATTTTACACGTGGAGAAAGGAGAGGTTGGAATCCTTTGTTTTATCCAGCAATAGGACACGGAATAGAAAATGAATATATACAACCCGTTCTAAAAAATCTTAGAGGTACACCATCCTTAACTTGTGTGGCAGAGGCAGAAGCCTTTTGTTGTTCACGAAGTATTGAAGAACTTGAAGCATTAGGTCATACAGGTGCGTTAAATTGGATTAGGTCATTTGAAAATCAGGTAAATGAAACAGGTGTTCCTTTGACTCAATCATTACGTAGAGCAAATATGTATTGGTATGAGATGAACACAAACAATATGGCTGACTATGTTGCCAATGTGAACTATGATAAAAGCTTATTCATCGCTCGATTTGAGACACGTTCATTTATTGACCAACGAATGATAGGTTTTTCTATCAAAGAAGACTATCAAGCCGAAAACAAGACTCTTTTCCTTGCACTTTTCAATAGCATACTTAGTATGTTCTTTATTGAAAGTTTTGGTTTTGGTAGAGGATTGGGAGCTCTTGACTTAAGAGCGACAAAGTTTGAAAGGGATTTCAAAATCCTTAATCCTAATTTATTGAACAACGAGCAAAAGGCGGAAATTATAAACGCCTTTCAACCAATTACCCAAAGAAACAGACTGCCATTAGAGCAGGAGATTTTACAAGAAGATAGAATTAATTTTGAGCAAGTGTTATTCAACACTTACGGAATTGCAGAGTATTACGATTCCATAAAAGAATCGCTATTACACCTGTATAGAATAAGATTTGCCGTTAAAGATTAAATTGATATGGCTGATAAAAATCAAAACCAAGTATTTCAAGGCTCATTATTTGAAGAAGATTATCTAATTCGAACATTGGGAACATTAGTTCATTATTCCGAAATTGCTTTGACCGAACTTGTTGCAAATGCTTGGGATGCAGGAGCAACGACTGTTGATATATTCATTCCTGAAGATTACCACCAAAAGTTAATTGTAGAGGACAACGGAACAGGACTAACAGAAGAACAATTTAAAGAGCGTTGGATGAAACTTGGTTATAACCGAATCAAGCATCAAGGGAAGAATGTAATATTTCCACCAAATGTTGAGGGCAAACGATTAGCCTATGGTAGAAATGGAGTTGGTCGTCATGGACTGCTGTGTTTCGATAAAGAATATACCGTAATAACAAATTCAGGTGGTAAAAAATCAACTTTCGTAATTACGACCCAAGACGAAACACATCCGTTTGTAATAAAAGAAGCTCATTTTGATAAATCAGACACATTTGGAACACGGTTAGAAGTAATTGTTACAAAGAATCTACCGAATCCAAACAGAATCCTGCAAATCATTTCAGCAAGGTTCTTGCATGACCCTAAGTTTGTTGTTTCTATCAACAGGCAAACTGTACAATTAGAACAGCACTCAGGTTTGATTGATACTACGCAAATTGATGTTGATAATATTAAACTAATAGCCCATTTCATTGATTCGCAAAAATCAGCTCGTTCAACATTGTATCAGGGAATTGCTTTTTGGCAAAGTAACCGACTTGTTGGAGAGCCTTCTTGGATTTTAGGTAATGAGGTTGTAATTGACGGAAGAACAAAATTTGCCAAA
Organism: uncultured Pedobacter sp.; assembly: GCA_964583395.1. Lineage (GTDB taxonomy): Bacteria > Bacteroidota > Bacteroidia > Sphingobacteriales > Sphingobacteriaceae > Pedobacter. The sequence continues at coordinate 6,760 of CAZOVM010000020.1, forward strand.
CGTTATACCGTTGTAATTGAAACAAACGATTTGGCGGAATATATTTATGAAGATTGGACAGGCTTCAAGAAACTTGGAATAATGGATAAAGTTTACAAAGAGGTTTCCTCTTATGTAAACAAGATGTTTGCTGAAATTGCAAGAGATACGATTGAGGAAACCAAACAGCAAATCAAAAATGATTTTCGTTCAGAATTGGCACAACTCACACCATTGGCAAAGTATGAAGTAAATGAAGCAATAGAAAGTATTACACTTATCCATCCGACAGCAAAACCTGAATCTATATCCATTGCAGTAGAAGCCATTATCAATCTTGAAAAAACTCGAACAGGAAAAGAGTTGTTAGCCAAACTTGCTAAACTTTCAGAAGATGATATTAATGGTCTGAACACATTGCTTGAAAAATGGTCTGTCAGAGATGCGTTAAGCGTTTTGGATGAAATTGACAATAGAATTTCAGTGATAGAAGCTATTCGAAAACTATCAAAAGATAAGGATGTAGATGAGTTACACGTTTTGCATCCATTGGTAACAGGAGCAAGATGGTTGTTCGGACCTGAATTTGAATCAGCCGAATATTCATCAAACAGACAATTGCAAACCGCAGTAGAAACAGTTTTCAAAAAGAAAATCGGTAAAGAAGTATTCAATAATCACAAAAAACGCCCTGATATTGTGGTGCTAAACGATTCTACAGCATCTATAACAGGAACAGAATTTTTTGACACTGAATCCAATTTAGCAACACTAAATAAAGTTCTGATTATTGAATTAAAAAGAGGTGGTTTCAAATTAACGAGAGAAGAAAGAAACCAAGCGCAAGGATATGTGGAGGATTTTATGAATTGTGGAAACATAATTGGCAATCCATACATTGAAGCATTTGTGGTAGGAGAAGCATTCAGTGAAAAAGTTCAACCAATCACAAAAGTTGCAAATGACAACTCTGTCGAAATGGGTAAAATTCGTATCACAACATTTGGGCAATTAGTTGACACCGCAGAAAAGAGATTATTTGGATTACGACAAAAACTTAGTGACAGATACGATGATGTTCCAGGAATGGATTTGTTCAAACAACAAGCGAAACAATTGAAAGTAGATTTTGCAAGTAATGGAACAAATTGATGAGTCAATAATAAGCGTGGTTTAATGATAGAAATGAAAGTCTTGTGAAGAAAAAATTATAAATCGGAAATTTTATAACACCGTAAAATATTAGCCCTATGATTTCAAAAATAGATATAACAAGTTTTGGATTGTTTAAGAATTATGCTTGGGATACAGCCATTAGTAAGCAAGATACTTTCAGAAGACTTAATGTTATCTATGGTAGAAATTATTCGGGGAAAACCACCCTGTCAAGAGTTTTTAAGTGCGTTGAAGATAAGTGCTTACATAAAAACTTTCTCAATAGCGGTTTTACGATTACACTTTCCGACGGGAATACTATTACCAACTCAAATTTAGACTGTGACTTTAGAATAAGAGTTTATAATTCTGATTTTGTAAAGGAGAATTTAAGTTGGTTACATAATGATGATGGCACAATAAGACCATTTACAATTCTTGGTGCTAAAAATATTGAAATAGACGCTAAAATTAAAAATATTGATGGGAGCTTAGGGAGCATCGAGGAAAAAACAGGATTACTTTATGATTTAGATGAGAAACGGAAAAACTTTGACACAAAAAAGAACGAGTACAATTCAAAATCTTTAACGTTAGACGATAAATTAAAAAAGAGAGCCAATGACAAAATAAAAATTGATAGCAATTTATTCCTTGCAACAGCTTCAAAAAAGAGTTATACGATTAATGATATTAAAGCCGACATTTTAAAAATCGGAAGCAATCTTGCAAACCACCTATTATCTACATCTCAGATTGATGAACGAATCACTTTATTAAAAGAGGTTTCAATGGATAATATCACTCCATTAGCAGAAACTAAGCCTAATTTCTCAAAGTATTATGAACAGGCAAAGGAACTATTGAGCAAGAAAATAAAACCGAGTGAGCCAATTGTTGATTTGGTAAATGACAGTCTGCTTCAAGAATGGGTTCGTCAAGGAATCGAACGTCACAAGGATAAAAGAGATACTTGTGGATTTTGTGGAAACCCAATAGACGCAAATCTTTGGAGTAAATTAGATGCTCATTTTAGTAAAGAATCAGAAGATTTAAGAAAAGCCCTAAAGCAACATATAGATGCTTTAGAACAGGCAAAGAAAAATTTGTCAGAATTTATTACGCTAAACAGAGACATGTTTTATGGTAGCCTTGCTCCTAAATTTGATGCTGTCCAAAAGAATTGGAATTCTGTCATCAAAACATACAGCGGTAGTATTGATGACATTATTACAGAGCTAAAAAACAGAGAAAAAGATATTTTTAAAGAGAAAGAAATCCCTACAATAGCTGATGTTTCAGAAACCATAGTGGAAACTTTAAAAAACTTCAATCAGCTTATATCAGAACATAATAACAAGACTAATTCTTTATCAAAAGACCAAAATAAAGCAAGGTCAGAATTGAGGTTTGCGGATATAGCACAATTTCTTACAGATATTAATTATCAAAATGAAATAGGGATAATTGCAGGCTTAAAGAAAACATACGAAGATGCTGAACTTGAAATTGAACCATTGCAGAAAAACATTGATGATTTATTAGAAGAAAAGAGAACATTAGAGGCACAAGCAAAAGATGAAAGCAAAGGAGCAGAACTTGTAAACCAGCATCTAACTCATTTTTTTGGGCATAACGAATTAAAATTAGTTGCAATTGGCGAAACGCCAAATATGCAATTTACGATTCATAGAGAGGGCGTCGTTGCAAATAATCTGAGCGAGGGCGAATGTAGCTTAATATCATTCTGTTATTTTGTTGCCAAAATGGAGGATGAACTTAAAGATGAGGCTAATAGTAGTAAACTTATTATTTACATTGATGACCCTATTTCCAGTTTGGATAGCAATCACATATTTTTTATGTTCAGCTTGATTGAAAGTATAATAGCTAAACCAAAGAAATATGGACAATTATTTATATCAACACATAATTTGGATTTTCTTAAATATCTCAAAAAGCTAACCGTACCCAAATACAAACCACAACCTGAGGGTGGAGATAAAGCTGATATTAAGAATTTTATTATTGATAGAAAAAACAAGGAAAATACGTTTTTGAAATTAGCTCCAGACTATCTTAAAAATTACATAACGGAGTTTAACTATTTATTCAGCCAGATTTACAACTGCTCTATATCAGAAACGTCGGCTATTTCCCACGAATATCAATATAATTTCGGAAACAATATGCGCAAATTTTTAGAAGCATACTTGTTCTATAAATATCCGAGTCATAAAATGTCAAATGATGAAAGGATAAAGAAATACTTTAACGATGATAGCGTTTCTATTAATCTCATCAACAGGGTTATTAACGAATATTCTCATATAGGCGAACACTTTGACAGAGGAATGGAACCTATAGATATTGATGAAATTTCTAAAATTTCAAAATTGGTTATTGATAAAATAAAAATGTCTGATGCTGACCAATACGAAGCGTTGCTTCAAAGTATTCGGTAAGAAAATTAGTAATGAAGTTTATGAGGAATGGATAAGAAAAAGCTGATTGAACGCTACCAATTAGAGAAATTTGTTTCCAACGAAAATCTGAAATTACTTGTTTATCAAATTAAAGATTCGGAAACCCCAGATTTTGAAGTTAATATAGATAACCGTTGGATTTCAATAGAGCATACAAGACTGATAAATCCCCAACTTCAACAAGTCGAAAATTATAGAGATAGAATTATTAAAACAGCACAAAAAAGATTTGAATCAAAATATTCTGATAGATTGTATGCTTTGATAACCTTTAGGAACATACAATTAAAAGGAGGAAAAATTGCTGAAGAAAAATATGTGGATGAAGTATATAACCTAATCGAACAAATATATCTTAACAACCGTAGTTTTGAATTTAGAATAGATTCCAAAAGACATAAAGAAAAGGTTTCTGAAACTATAGAAAGTTTTTCTATTGATAATGTTCAAAATTTTAGTCATTGGCAACATTTCGGAGCTTATCTTGTAGAATGGATTGATATGGAATGGCTAAAAGGTATCATTAAGAAAAAGGAAATGAATATCGAAAAATATCTTAAACAATATGAGGAAAATTGGCTATTGATGGTGTCAGATTTGGAACAAAAGCATCAGCGACAAGAACTGATTTAGTTGATTTTTCTATAATACAAAGTAAGTTTGATAAGATTTTTATATACAGCTATATGGCTGATGAAATAACAATTGTTAAATAAAAAAATCTTTTTTCACTATCTGCTTAGCACAAAAGATAAGTTTACACAAAACCTAAATTCAATACATCTAATAATACATACATATTTTATTCTATTTAAGACTGTCCAAAAACGTCAAAAACGGTATTAAGAGTTCGACTGTAATCCCTGTCAGCCCGCCATAAATGCTTCCCACGAAAGTGGGGAGCATTTTTTGTTTATCAAGGAATTCAAGCTTGCTTGGAAGTTCGTTGATAAACAAAAATGAAATCTAGAACGTAGTGAGAGATGCATTTATGTCGACCTTAATAAAAACATTAAGGGATTAATGAAATTAATCCCTCTCTCTGCTGAGAGGCTCTTCATCAAGAAGGGTCGAACATCCTGTTCCCAAATTCTTTTTCTTGCAACATATCGGACACAAAAAAACAGAAGCAGCTTAAAAAGGTGTCCACTTTACTATTCCAATTCCAGGCCTAAAATATTAAATCATTAATTGTTGTTCCATTTCCCTACTCATAACTAAAAATAGGTTGTTAAAAATTTGCGTAGTCAAATAACTACACTTATATTTGTAGTCAAATAGCTTCATAATGAATTTAAGACGAGATGTTTTTCAGGCAATAGCCGACCCGACGAGACGAGCAATACTTGTGTTAGTTGCTTCGCAATCTATGACCGCAGGTACAATTGCCTCCAATTTTGATTCTGCGAGACCAACGGTCTCAAAGCACTTACAAATTCTTACTGAGTGTAAATTGCTTAAACAGGAGCAAAACGGTAGAGAAATTTATTATCATCTGAATGCAAAAAAGATGAAAGAAGTAGCAGATTTCATCGAGCCGTTCCGCCAAATGTGGGACGATAGATTTAATAAATTGGAAGCTGTAATGAAAAACTATCAATCAAAAAAATAGACTAAATATGGAACAAAAAACCAAGGTCAATGCCGAAAACGGCAAACAGGAAATCGTCATCACAAGAGAGTTTGATTTACCTTTGGAATTGCTTTTTAAGGCTTATGAAGAACCCGAGCTTTTTGAACAATGGATGGGAACGAAAGTCTTGAAAATGGAAAATAAAAAGCACGGTTCTTATGCGTTTGAAACATCACACAATGGTAACGTCATGTTTCGTGCTAATGGAACGATACATGATTTTGTTCTAAACCAAAAAATCACACGAACTTTTGAAATGGAAAACACACCATTTCCCGTTCAACTTGAATTTTTGGAATTTGAAAAACTAACGGATAACAGAAGTAAGTTAACCATGCATATTGTATTTAAGTCCACAGAATTCAGAAACCAATTAATGCAAATGCCGTTCGCACAGGGCTTGAATATGGCTCACGACAGGTTGCAGGAAATCGTAAATAAACTAAAATAACGAAATATGGAAAAGCGGAACAAAATCCTTTATTGGGTTACTACTATATTTCTGTCGTTAGGCATGACGGCAGGCGGTGTACAACAACTATTACAAATTGGTGGCTATAATGAAATTGTAAGTTCATTGGGTTTCCCACTGTATCTTTTAAGCATTCTTGGCGTATGGAAACTATTGGGTGTTATTGCCATTCTCATTCCAAAATTTCCATTGTTGAAAGAATGGGCTTACGCAGGATTTTTCTTTGCGATGTCGGGTGCTTTTGTTTCACATTTATTAGTTGGACAGGTATTTACCGAAGCTGTTCCGTCATTAATTTTATTATTGGTAACAGTAGCGTCTTGGTATTTCAGACCTGTCGACAGAAAAATCTTCATTAAGAAAATCTAAATTAAACCTTATGGACAAGCAGGTAGAAACATTTTTTGAGAATGCAACAAAATGGAAAGACGAATTTCAGTTATTGCGTGAAATCGTTTGTGAAAATAAATCGCTTGAAGAAGAATACAAATGGATGCATCCTTGTTACACCTTTCAGGGGAAAAATATCGTACTTATTCACGGGTTTAAGGAATATTGTGCATTGCTGTTTCATAAAGGTGTGTTGCTGAAAGACCCACAAGGTGTTCTAATACAGCAAACCGAAAATGTTCAGTCGGCAAGACAAATCCGATTTACCAATGTCCAGCAAATCAGAAAGCTCAAATTTGTAATTGAGGATTATATCAAAGAAGCTGTCGAAATTGAAAAATCCGGAAAGAAAGTAGCGATAAAAAAAGTTGCCGATTATCCTATTCCGGAAGAGTTTCAAAAGGCTTTAGACGAAGACAGCGTTCTGCAAAAAGCATTTTATTCTTTAACATCAGGACGACAAAAAGGGTATTTGTTTTACTTCAATCAAGCCAAACAATCTAAAACAAGAGAAGCAAGAATTGAAAAATATTATCAGCATATACTTGACGGAAAAGGATTGGATGATTAAATTAAAATGGAATCTCAGGACATTTTTTAAGGTAGGTACAACTTAGGATAAAATTATGAAAGAGCAACAAAAGAAGATTATTGAAGGCTATGTAAAGTCATATAACGATTTTGACACATATGGTATGACTAAAAATTTATCTAAAAATATTGTTTTTAAAAATATTTCAAATGGGAATGTGAACTTGCAAACTGAAGGAATAATTGAATTTGAGAAGCAAGCCGAATCAGCAAAGCAATATTTTACGCAAAGAGAGCAAATTATTGAGTCTTGGGAATTTGATGATTTAAAAGTCGCCATAAAAATTGACTATAAAGCGACCTTAGCAGTTGATTTACCAAACAGCGGTCTTAAAATGGGTGATACCCTGAATTTACAAGGAAAATCTGAATTTGAATTTGAAGACGGAAAAATTAAATCTATAACGGATATGAGTTGAACAGAAAAATTATTAGGATTCCTTGTAACAGCGACCGCATAAAAAAACACTGACAAATGAAATGAACATTGAAACTCGCAATATAAACGACATAAAAATTGCAGAAGGTTTTACTATTTTGATAATAGTAAAAACGATATAAATCGGTCAACACTATTCAGAGAAGTACAGCTAAAAGCTTTTAGCTATGAAGCTTTAGCTTTTTCCTTTCGGCTTTTTCCTTTCGGCTTTATTCTTTCTGCTTTATCCTTTCAGCTCTTTAGCTTCCTTTAAATAAATTAATCGTATAATCTAAAAGCTTATCATCGCCCGTTTTACCGTGCCCCGGAATTACTATTTTTACTTCTGGATATTCTTCCTTTATTTTTTGAACAGTTGCTGACCAGGCTTCTACATTAGAATCGCCCAGATAACCTTTGGTAGCATCTATTTCTTTTATTAAACAGCCTCCAAATAAGATGTTTTCTTTCGGGAAATAACCCACAGTATTATCTTTGGTATGGCCCTCCCCGAAAAATTTAACAATGGCTTTCTCATTACCCACGTTAATTGTGACAGAATTATCAAAGCTGTTTTGTGGGACTGTAAAATTATTTTCTTTTGCCAATTCTATCGTTTTCGAGTAAGCATAAGATGATATGTTTTGGTCATGAAAGGCTTTCAGACCACCCAAACAATCGTTATGAAAGTGTGTGGCAACTACCGCATTGATTTTGTAATTGAGTGTTTCTTTTATCCATTTAATTAACTCGGCAGCTCCTTCATCATTAGTAGGTGTATCAAAAATAACTGCTTCTTTATTGTTGGTTACTATGAGCCCATTACACGGAACATTTCCAAAATCATTTGTCTGCAAGTAGGAGGTATGTTCGAAAGAATGTTCAGAAATTTGAGTAATAATCAAGTGGTCTGACTGATAAATTATTTTAGGTTCGAATAAAGAAGTTTCTTTATGTTCACAACCAAAGAATATAAAGGATAGTAAAACAAATAATAATGGTTTTAAAGCAGCTTTCATATAATTTTATTAGAAAAGGAAAATAGCGTATTTAAACAGTAGAAATTGTAATTAATACATCTTATTAATATACCATTTATTTTTTAAATTTACAAATAGTAGAGCGTAAAATTTTATCTGAAAAATATCAATATAAAAGACCATGAAATATATATTAACCTTTTCTATTTTGCTTATATCTGGTTTCTGCTTTGCGCAAGCTAATCCGGTTTACGATAAAGCTTTAGCTGAAAAATTAGGTGCTGATGAATACGGAATGAAAAGCTATTTCTTCGTGATTCTAAAAACCGGAAAAAATACCACTACAGATAAAGATTTTATTAATGAAAGCTTTAAAGGGCATATGGACAACATTAATAAGCTTGTTAAGGAAGAGAAATTGATTGTTGCCGGTCCTTTAGGAAAAAATGATCAAAATTACAGAGGTATATTTATCCTAAACAACATCAAACAAATAGAGGATGCAAAAGCAATTTTATTAACCGATCCGGCAATAAAAAACGGATTACTTGATTTTGATATTTTTACCTGGTTTGGATCCGCTGCTCTGGCCGAATATCTGCCTTATTCTGATACAATCTGGAAAACAAAACCATAATATAGTAAGGGACAGGCCTAAAATATTAATAGTATCTTTACGTTCTTTTGTTCTAAACTAATTTGTTTACAGTGCTTTAAATTTTCTAACCTTAAATAAAATTGATTGGTTAAGATAATTTGCCAGATTGGTATTTTTATTGCTGTAAAAGGTTGTTTTAAAATAATTTGAACGAAAACGAATATCTATGCTCAAAAAGTTACTTTTTATAACCCTTTTATTTTCCTTTTTTAATTTTCAATCTTCTGCAAGTTTTAGCTTTAATAACAATTGTAAATCAGCTTTTCAAGCCATATTTGATCTTCGTTTAAATGATGCTAAAGCTATTATAGCTAATGAGAAGAAGGTGAATCCCAATAATGGGATAACTATTCTGCTTGATAATTATGTAGATTATTTCTCGGCTATGACTTCCGAGAATAAGGTCGATTTTGAGCGCTTAAAAAATATGAAAGCACCTAGGTTGGCTGCGTTAGAGAAATTGGATAAAGATTCGCCTTATTACTTATATGCTCAGGCAGAAATAAATTTGCAATCAGGAATGCTTAAAAGTAAGTTTCAAGAGTTTTTATCTTCCGGATTGGATATTAAAAAGGCCAATAGTTTGTTGAGTGCAAATTCAAAGAAGTATCCCGGGTTTTTGCCAAATAAAAAGAGTTCGGGTTTAATAGACGTTGTTTTTGGCTCTATTCCGCCAAATTTAAAAGGAATGTTTTCTATTGTTGGCATTAAAGGGAATGCATCTAGCGGTATTCAGGAATTAGAATCATTGATGAGTTCTTTATCTAATACAGAATATCAATTTTATAGAGATGAAGTGGTGTTTTTTCTTTGCTATATAGAGACTGAATTGGTACACAATAAGGCCAATTACAATAGGTTAATGAATTATACAGAAACTTTAAACAAGTCGAGCTTATTAAAGAGTTATTTGCAAGGTTATGTGTCTGCAAAAAGCGGACAGAATGATAAGGCTATTGACTACTTGTTGAAGAGTCCGAAAGGGAATGAATACGCTGATTTTCCGGCTATTTATTATGTGTTGGGTAATGCAAAATTACAAAGAGGGGACAATGATGCGAATGTGTATTTAACAAAATACATACAAGAATATACGGGGGTAAATTATATAAAAGACAGTTATTTAAAGTTGGCTTATTATTACCTGATCAGGGATGATAATGCACGATTTAAAACTTATTTGAAGGCAGTAATAGACAAAGGCTCTTTAGTAGATGAAAAAGATAAGCAGGCCTTAAAAGAAGCTAAAGATGCTACTCCGGATATTGATCTTTTAAAAGCACGCTTGTATTTTGATGGAGGATATTATAACAAAGCCTTAGCGCAATTAAATAATAAGCAGTTAAAGGATTTTAAGGTAGTAAGAGATCATATAGAGTTATATTATAGATTGGGGCGTATTTATGATGAAATTGCCCGAGACAGTTTAGCAATTGTAAATTATCAAAAATCTATACAATTGGGGAAAGAAACATCTTACTACTACGCAGCAAACGCAGCTTTATTTTTAGGTGCTATATACGAGAAGAATAAAGACTTTCAAAAAGCAGCTCAATACTATAAACAGGCTATAGATATGAAAAATCATGAATACGAGAAGAGTATTGAAGGAAAAGCTAAGGCGGCTTTAAAAAGGATAGGACATTAATTTAGTCATTCTTTGTAAATCTTATTTGTTGTTTGAACGCATTAGAGTGAAAATGATTAATTTGTTCTTGTACTTTTTCAAACTCAAAATTGTGATTGGTTCCACAATCCAACATATTAAAATGGCAAGTTGGTTTAAAGCTTTCAAAATATTCTATAATGTTGCTACACCAAATTATTTGACAATTGCCGTGTATCTTTGAAAGTATCGTGTTTAAACCAGGTAGCAAATCTATTTTTCGTACATGTTGAGATTCTAAATTACCTTGCGGATACATTACTACAATATTGCCTGCTGTGCTTAAGATTTCTGAAGTATATTTTATACTTTCAATTGCAGTTCTACTTCCTCTGTCAATAGAATAGGCTCCAAAATAGCGCATCCAAAGGTTTTTGTCCAATTGTTTTTTCAATATCATATAATGAGCTCCTTTGAAATCTTTGTGCTTTAAAGCAGATTTGTAGATTAAGTAGTAAGCTAAAAAACCATCCATAAAGCTGAAGTGATTTAACATCAATAAGTAAGAATGATTGGGTTTGATCTCGATTTCGTTGATTAAAAGTTTATTAAACTTTAATTTTAGAATCCAGGAAACTAATATTAAGAATAGCTTAATAAAGGGATAAGGCAATATTTTGGCTTTTAGAATCATCTTAGGTGTTTTAAAACAGTTTTGCTGAATTCAACATTAATCATATCATGATTAGCCGGTATGGTTATAAACTGTCCGTTGTTAATGTATGAAGCATATTTTTTTGACATACTTTCCGGATAATCATGGTCTTTGTCGCCAAAAATAAAAAGACTGTTAATTGCATAACTGTTTAATTGTTCAATAAACTGTTGCTTGTTTAGCTTTAAAGGTTTTAAAAAAGACAAGGAAGCATAGAGGTTGAGCCGTAATTCTGGTGTTCCCAACTCCTGTAACAAAATTTGATGGATTTTCTGATCAATTATATTTGTCTTTTTTAATAAATTTATGAAATTAATCAATCCTTTATCGCTTAGAGCCAGGCGTTCAGCTATTTTGTTTCCTATAGGATTACAACTGAAGAAAGTGACTATTTTGCCCGGGCGTAGTGCGGCTGGAGCAGCAAATATAATTTGATCTATGCGTTCAGGAAATGTTTCTACTAAAGCAGAACCATAGTGCGTGCCCATAGAATAAGCTATTATTGAAAACTTGTCTATGCCCTCAAAATCACAGAAATCTAATAAGATTTCACTTAAAGTGGTTTTTGTTATGCCTTGCTTAATATATGATAGTTCTTGGCTTACTAATTTTGTGTCTTTGTGAAAAAACAAATCGAATCCGTAAAAGGTATATTGATCTCCAAGTTCAGGCTCTAATATTTTAAATTGCTTGCCATGCATTCCGAAACCATGGAAACACAGCATTTTTTTCGGGCCATTCCCAAATTTATAGTAGTGAAGTTTAACAAGCTTGTGCTCATAAAAGTGGTTGGTCATATAAATTTTCTACAAAACTATTGGAATCTGTAGTAGGTTATCTTGTTTAGAGGCATTAGGTTTTTTGTGTCCCGTTTCACAAAAATAGAAATATTTAATAGAGAATGGAATAATTGCTTTGATGGTGATGTTATAAACCTTATGAAGAAAAAAAAGCTGAATGCTCAAAATTTTGGATTATATGTTTTCTGTTCGTTTAACTTCCCTGATCTATAATGTCTTCTCTGTCTTTATATCCAACAGGCATATCGTTAGGGTCTAAAATTCTTGCTTCTTGTGCGTGTTCTGAACCTATTGAGAAGCCATTTGCAATAAATTTATAGCCATTGTCGAATTCGGTATAATAGCCACATGGATAGTCTTTAAAACCATTTTTTAACAATATTGGGTGAGGTTGTCTAAATCCCCAGCCAACAACTTTTCTATCTTTAATAAATAATTCGAATGCCCGTTCGAAAGACATATCGCTAGGGTCGGTACTTTCCATTTTAATTAGTATGTTTTTATAAAGCTAATATAGAGGCTTAAAATGAAAATTTTATAGTATTAAAAGAGTGATTAATTTTTGGTACATCTTGTGATTATATTTAGTCAGTTTAGGAGAATAGATGGTTGAGCAGCTGATGATTATGTACTATAAATAGCCATTATGGAAATAAATAGTGCTTGGGTGCTTATAAATTAATTAACTCTGTTAAATTTTCATGAAAATTTAGTTTGTTGCTTGCATTTTTGCGATTTTTTCTTTAAATTACGACAAACAACAAACTAAGTCATGGAAGATTTTTTAAACATTCTAAACATTTCGGTTATCTGGGTTCTCATCGGGTTTGCCTTTTTCTTATTGGAATTTGTAATTCCTGGGTTTATCTTATTTTTCTTTGGCGTGGGCGCCTGGATAGTGGCCTTATTGTCTTTCTTTTTCGATATAGATTTAAACATTCAGATCTTTTTATTTATTGCCAGTTCGGGTCTTTCGGTGGTGTTTTTTAGAAAGTGGGTGCGTGCAAAGCTCGGGAGTTATGCTGAGGTACCTATGGTATTAGAAGATGAATTTATTGGAAAAAGGGCAGTGGCCGAAACTTCGTTCGGTATGGGAAAGCATGGTAAAGTAACCTTTAAAGGTACCAGCTGGGATGCCGAAACAGAGGATGAAATAGCTGCGGGCGAAGATGTGGTGATTACCGCAACAAGAAGTATTGTATTAATCGTAAAATCAACAAACAAATAAATATATGAATGCATCAACTATAATTCTTATTGTACTGGCAGTCTTTGTGCTGGTTGCTTTTTTATCAACTTTTAAGGTCGTGCCACAACGTTCCGTTTTTATTGTAGAACGTTTGGGTAAATACAGCAGATCGCTGGATGCAGGATTTCATATTCTGATTCCTTTTATAGATAAGATTGCTTACAAGCAAAATTTAAAAGAGCAAGCCATAGATGTGGCTTCTCAAATATGTATTACGAAAGATAATATTGCAGTAGAGGTAGATGGTATTCTTTATTTACAGGTAATGGATCCTCAGAAAGCTTCGTACGGTATAGATAATTATCGTTTTGCGGTTATTCAGATTTCACAAACTACCATGCGTAGTGTAATCGGTAGAATGGAGCTTGATAAAACTTTTGAAGAGCGTGAAACTGTAAACGGAACCATTGTAAGTGCGGTAGATAAAGCGAGCGAGCCTTGGGGTATAAAAGTGTCTCGTTATGAGGTTAAGAATATCTCGCCGCCTCAAAGTATCCGCGATGCGATGGAAAAACAAATGCGTGCTGAGCGTGAGAAACGTGCAATGATTGCTGAATCGGAAGGTGATAAGCAGGCAAAAATTAACCGTGCAGAGGGTGATAAGCAAGAAATGATTGCCCGCTCAGAAGGAGAGAAGCAGCGTAAAATTAACGAGGCGAGTGGTACAGCGGCCGAAATTGAAATGGTTGCCGTGGCTACAGCTAAAGGTATTACTGAGATTGCCAGATCTATTAATGAAGAAGGCGGAATGAATGCTGTAAACCTGCGTGTTGCAGAACAATACTTAAATGAGTTCGGTAAATTAGCTAAAACCAATAATTCTATGATTGTGCCTGCCGATTTATCGGATATTGCAGGGGTAATTTCAAGTATTACTTCGGTAATGGGTAAAACAACCGTTGAAATACCAACTTCTAATACAAAGGTGGTCAAAACCAGACAGTCTTAATAAATAAGAAGTTTACATAAAACCGTGCTTCAGCGTATGTTGAGGTGCGGTTTTTTGATTTAGAGAGGTAGCTGAGAGCAGAAAGCTTGAGGCTAAAAGCAAAGAGCGGAAAGCTAGAAGGGGGAAAGCAGAAAGGTGAAAGCGAGAAGCTAAAAGTAAAAATGTTTTTACGAGGTATAAATCAATCTCTTGTACAACCCCGTCATTGCGATGAGGTACGAAGAAGCAATCTTAAGGTTTATCGCTATACCCGATTTTGCGGACTATTAGACTTCTAACTAAACCACTCTTCCGTCATCTATTTTCGTTTAAACAAAAAATCTATGGCTCTTTCAGGTACAGATATAGTTGCCGTCATACCTACATCAGTTTTCTTGTACTCTATAACTTTAGGGAAATCATTTTCTGGATTTTCTGCTTTAAACCCGTTTTTATCTAACTGTGTAATCTTAAAATTAACGGGCTTGGTACTGTTTTTAAGAATTACTTCATAAACCAATTCGTTATTAGTCATTTTAAGCGCTAGGCGCTCGTAATTCAGGGTGTCGGGGTTAGTGGTTAGTCCGTAGCCTTTTATTTCGCCTGAGGGCATAATTTCCCAAAATTCGGTCGTTTTTTGGCCGGCTCTGTCATTGGTGCGCTCCCATAATCCTTCTATCCACTTAATTTCGTCTAAATTTTTTAGGTTGTATTTTGTTTGTGCTGACAAAAATTGGCCACTGAATAGAAATAAGGCAAGGAAAACTATATTTTTCATGGTGTAAAGAAAAAGAATATTTCTGATAAAGTATAGTCTAACTGGTTGATTCCTAATTATGTGATTCGGTGCTTATTTAAATCGCAAGAAAAATCTAAAATTTTATTTAAAATATATTTGTTAGTTGTGCAGAATAATTTTACTTTTGCAACCTGTTCAGGGAGATTAGGATTAATTGAAATGAATAGCTCGGGGTGTAGCGTAGCCCGGTATCGCGCCACATTTGGGATGTGGAGGT
>CAZOVM010000021.1:0-17069 GCA_964583395.1 uncultured Pedobacter sp.
CTGACAAGGATTATATTTGATCTTTAAATCTGTCAACCTATTTTAGGACGACTCAGTTTATTTTTTCTTTTCGAAAATATCACCTGGATTCCAAGATGGTCTTTGAACATCGTTGGCAACTAAATAGCCGATTAGGAAATTTAGCTGAGAATATTTTCTACCCGCATTGAAATCAAAAATACCATTGATATCATCTTGAGGTTTGTGGTAATATTTAGCACGCCATTCTTTTACAAAAACATCTAAATTATTTTTACCATCAGCAGTTTTGTTACCATATTTAATATGTAACGCAGGAATACCTTCTTTTATAAAGCTGTACTGGTCACTTCTTACAAATCTGTTTTCATTTGGTTCTGGATCTGGTTCAACCGTTAATCCGAGAAAAGCAGAAGCTTCATTAACCGGGTTAACTAAGGTTGAGTGATCAGCACCTAAAGCAGTAACAGATAATAAAGGAGCAATAATTGCTGGCATGTCGGTATTTACATTGGCAACTACCTGATTGATATCTACTGTAGGGCGAAGTGCAAAATATGCAGAGCCTAATAAGCCCATTTCTTCTGCAGTAACCATTAAAATTAAGATTGATCTTTTTGGTTTAGCTTTTAAACCAGCGTAAATTTTAGTGATTTGTAATAAGCTGGCAACGCCCGATGCATTATCGTGAGCGCCGTTGTAAATAGAGTCGCCTTCTATCGGACGACCAACACCCATATGATCTAAGTGTGCACTGTGCACAACGTACTCATTTTTTAACTTAGGGTCAGAACCTTCAATTTTTCCGGCAACGTTAAATGTTGTGAAATCGCTGTGCGCAGTTTTGTAAGCCGCTTTAATGTTAAAGCCTGTTGCGAATGAGTGCTGATTACCTTTTTTAAGAGATTCTACAACCTCAGGAATGTTTTTACTTGCTGCGGTGAATATTTTGTTCACCATGTTATAGTTAAGTGTTCCTGCGATTTTTAATTTATCGGAAGTAAATGCAGATGAAATTACCAACTCGCCTTTTGGTGTCATAACGGCGGTAGTTGGTCTGTTCATTGCCGAAGCAGACATATTAGGGTTTGCGGGTCTGTCAACCACTGTTGCCATAATAACGCCTATAGCACCATGTTCTAATGCTGTTTTTTGTATCGTAGCCACGCTCATGCTTGCAGAAGCTTCACTCGTCGAAAAGCCTTCGGGTGCACCTCTTAAAACGAAGGCAATTTTACCTTTTACATTTATTCCTTTATAACTGTCGTAATTTTTTGTCGGGGCAGTGATGCCATATCCAACAAAAACCAGTTCTGCATCTACATTAGATTGCGCTGCAGTAGGATTAGGGCTAATGGTTAGATCTTTTACAAAAGCCAACACATCATTTGAATTTTTTGAAGTTAATGATGCCGTGAAGTTAAGATCTAAAGTAGCACTTCGCATTAACAACGACTGTAACCAGGTGCCATTATCGCCGGCTGGCTTAACACCATTTTTCTTTAACTCTTCAATTACGTAATCAGCAGCCATTTTATAACCTGGTGTACCCGGTTTTCTGCCCATTAATTTGTCGTCGGCAAGGTAAGTTATGTCAGCTTTTATCTGATCTGCACTTGCTAATTCCATCGCTGTTGCAACTTCTTTGCTAATGCGGTCTTGAGCATATGACATATTAGTCATTACAGCACAAGAAAATACGGTTAGTAAGGTTCTGAATTTCATAATGCAATTAAGTGAAAATAACACGCTTTTTAAACCCTATAACGTAAATTTAATATCGACATTATTAAAATCTAATAAAAATGGAGTTAAGAGTCTGTTTTTCTTTTGTTTACGCTCGTGTTTTAATGTTGTTTTTCTCTTTTTAAATAATTTTTTAATGTGAATGGTCATGTTTTTAGTTTTAATGGCGATAAATTTTGTTTTTTAATTATATAACATATATTAGCACTTGTCTACCAGTTTTTATAATGTAAAAAGCGATACATGAATAAGGTTATACTTGTATTATTACTTTTTGTAGGGGTAAATTCTTACGCGCAAACTATAAACGGGCGAATATCCGATGTGAACCTTGCTAAGCCCATTGGTTATGCATCAGTTTACTATAAAGTGAAAAATTCTGGCGTTTATAGTAACAATTCTGGGACTTTTAGCTTGGGTTTAGTACCTAATGATACGTTGATTATTAGTGCTATCGGGTTTAAAAAAATTGAAATTCCTTCTGCTCAGCTTACCAATCAATTAGACATTAAAATGGAACAACAAGTGTTTCAATTAGAAGATGTAACGATTGTGAATTTAATGAGCAATAAAATTGGCAATAAAAGAACTGAGCTGGGAAATTTATCTAGAGATAAAAGTTCGTTAATTTCTGGTATGAAAGGTAGAACAGTAGCCTTTTATATTGAACCCAAAAGTCTGAAGTTAGGATTAATAACCGCATTAAAATTTGGTATATCGAGTATGAATGAAGCCTTTGTAAAGGTTCGTTTGTTTAAGGTTGATGAGCAGTCTGGCGAACCTGGCGATGAGATCATATTAGATAACAATATTGTAAATGTTAAAGTAGGGCAGAAAAAAATCCATTATAAGCTAAAAGATCAAAATGTATATCTTCAGGGCAAGGGGGTATTTGCAGCGTTAGAGTGGATAGGAGATGCTAGTCAGTCGGCCTCATCAAATAATATTGATCCTTATTTTACGAGTAGTAAATCTGCAACAGCAACTCCAACTTATATCAGGTTTATGGAGAAAGACTGGGAGGAATATTTAGTGTCTTATACCGCTGCGGCTACCACCAGAAAAGAGAAGAAAGAAGGCATTAATACTTATTTCCATGAACCGAATTTTAGGATTTCCTTAAAATATTAAGTCTTTTCATTTTTTATAATATAAGTACTTTGTTTGTGAGAATAATGCTCATTAGTAGGTTGTTGTAATTTTTTTTAAAACAATTTATTAAGATTTGTGTTAAAAATACAGTTGTTTTTAGAAATAACTTACCTCTATTATAAACATAAAAGCATGAAAAGACTTGTCTTATTTATAGCAATTGCATTAATTTCATCGGCCGTAATGGCGCAAACTGTTTGGAAAGCAGACCCTATGCATTCTAAATTAGGGTTTGGTATTACACATTTAGGAATTTCTACCGTAGATGGTTTATTTAACAAGTTTACGGCAACTGTAAAGGCAGAAAAGCTGGATTTTAGCGATGCAGTTTTTGAGTTAAATGTTGATGTAGCTTCTATTAATACACAGGTTCAAATGCGTGACGATCATTTAAGAAATCCTGATTTTTTTGATGTAGCTAAATATCCGGCGATGACTTTTAAGAGTACCGCCATAAGAATGGTTGCAAAAGATAAATATCAAATTACGGGCGATTTAACTATGCATGGTGTTACAAAATCTGTTACCATGGATATGTGGTATAGAGGTACAGTTACAAATCCACAATCTAAAGCGTTAACTGCGGGGTTTCAAATCACGGGCCAGTTAAAAAGGGCCGATTTTGGAATTGGTCCGACCTTTCCTGCATCTATGTTAAGTGAAGAAGTTACCATTAAGGCAGACGGAGAGTTTGTGAAAGAAAATTAAAGGTATTTAATAATTGTATTATTTAGTTTAGTTTAATTATTTGAAAGCCGGGTAAAAGTATTTTTATCCGGCTTTTTTTATTCAAATATTTTTTAAAAAAGAAAGCGTTAAAAGCATAAAGCATAAAGCATAAAGCTGAGAGGTGAAAGGGAAAAGCTGAAAGACGGAAAGGATAAAGGCTGAAAGATAAAAGCTTGAGGCTAAAAGCTCGTAGCTTAAAAAGATACAGCCCTGAGGAGGCATTATGTGAAGGAAAGTGCAGAAGGTATCCCTGCTGAACCCGAACCGAGGAACAAGGGTAACACCCAAAAAAGCAATAAGCTGAAAGCAGAAAAGTGAGGTGAAAAACAAATAAAATACAGAGGTGTTTATTAGAAAGAATTATATAAATAAAATAATAAATTATCATGAAAACATCAATTGGTATTACTTCGGGTAATCGTGCAGAAGTTGCAAAATCGTTAAACGTATTGTTGGCAGACGAGCATATTTTGTATATAAAGACACGTAAGGCACATTGGAATGTAGAGGGGCCAGATTTTTTAAATAAACATAATCTTTTTGAGGAGCAGTATAAGCAAATTGAGTTAATGATAGATGAGGTTGCAGAACGGGTAAGAACTATTGGTCATTTTGCGGAAGGAAGCTTAACCGAGTATTTAAAGTTGACTCATCTTACAGAGAAAATGACAGATAAAAATGATAGCGCAACGTTTATGAAAGCGTTACTGGAAGATCATGAATCTATTGTCATTCATATTCGTGAGCAAATTGGTCGCATAGGAGAGGAGTTAAAAGACGAAGGTACTGCCGATTTCGTAACTGGAATTATGAAAGAACATGAAAAAATGGCCTGGATGCTGCGCGCACATTTAGGTTAGTTCTAGGGGAGGTTGAATAATGGGCAAACGTTTTAAAAATTTTTAGCCACCTAATCCTTGTTTTAAATAATCTGTAGCTTTATAAAATGTAAAGCTACAGTTGTTTTTTGCGATTTTTGATGTGCTAGGCTAGATTTTGAAGTTGCGATAGCTTTATTTAGAGTGTATATTTGGAGTATCTAAATGATGAAAAGTTATGGAAAATTTGAGCACGTATGAAGGCGTAAGTGAACACACAATTAGGAAGGTTAATAATAAACGTAGAGCTTTAAAACAATACTTAGCCACAGAAAACAGCAGTAGCGTTGGAGACATTTGTATAACGTATAACGGTACGTTTGTGCGTAAACAGATTATTATTACTAAAGATCAAATTTCGACAGCATATCGTAATGCACTTCTAAAAAGTGGTAAGAAAATATAATTTCATATTTGCACAATTAGTTGAAGATGAATATGATTTTGTGGGTCATATAGCCTATTCTCTATATAAGCAAGATAAGGTAAATTATATTGTGAATCATTTAGAAACGCAAAATACAGAAATTACGCGCGAAGAGCTAGAAAGATTTCATGAAATGTCTTGCAAAGACCTTGTTATCAATGCCTACAAAAGAAGGGCGGAAACGATTTTAAAATGGTTTGTTAAAGATACTTTAGAAGAGCTAATAAAGGAGGTTAAGGAAGATATTATAGTAAATCATAAAGAGGTTCTAAAAAGTATTATAAAACCTCTTATTCCAGCGAATAAAATGAAGCAATTTTGGCTCGGCGTTCTACAAAGTACCATAGCCAATTTAACTTTATATGCTATGCTAGCATTAATAATTTTAGTTATATATGTGGCAAAAGTAGGTTTTGTACAAGCCGTAGAAAATATTTATAATTTAAAATTCACGCTAGTAAACTAGTATTAAATAATTTAGTTTGTTGCATGAGCTTAATTCTAAGGTCTCGCAAAAAAAATACTGTTTTTATCGGCTTACCCACAACAATCTATTCCGCTCAAATCTTATCCTTCAATCATAGGTTTGTATTTTGCCCTGTTTTCAAAGATTACCCATAAATTAATACATAAAAGTACCAGTGCTATTAAAATTCCTTCTGGAGCTTGCAAAGTATGAACTAGCGTTATACCCACCATAATCGGAAAGATCATTATGGCAGCCAATGCCCTGGTTTTTGTAAAAATAAATAGTAATCCGCCAATTATTTCTACGATCGCTAATAGTGGCATAAGCCATCCAATTTCCATAAATGCCGCATTTAGTTTCACCATTTTTTCGGGCAAATTTTCAGGCATTGGCATATAATTAAGGAATTTGTTTAATCCGGCATTGATAAAAACCAAACCAAATAATAAGCTTGCAATAAAAATAAGTCTCGATTTCATAATTTAGTTCATTAAGTACTTTTTTTAATTAAATGTACTAAGCAAAATCAATAAAATGAAAACTTATTTTTTAGTAGTAAAGAATAAACTTCTTTAAATAAGTCGTTTATTCTTTAAGCGCGTTAATTATAGTTTCTTCAATTTTCCCGTAATAACCTTCACTGATAAAAATAACTACTCCCTTTTTATCAATTACCATGTACAACGGGACCGTATGAATTTTGAAATCCTTTTTTATTTGTTCATTTCCAATAAGCATGGGTAAACTATAACCTCTTTTTTTTACCATTTTTTTGCTTGCTTCTATATTTTCAAGATCATTTACAATACCATAGGTGAGTAATCCTTTTGAAGCGTATTTTTTTTGAAGTTCCTCTACCTTGGGCATTGATTCTATACACGGGCCACACCATACTTCCCAAAAGTCTAATAGTACAACCTTATTCTTGGAATTATCGGAATTAACTTCTTTACCGTTAAAATCTTTTAACTTGAATTTAGGCATGCTTTTCCCTATTAATTGATATATGGGGTGTTCTTTATGTTGAGGAATGGAGTGCTTATACTCGGAAATGAATTTCGGCTCTAAAAAATTATATTGATTAGCAGCATCATTGATTTTTAGTTGAGATATTTCATAATATAAATCCTGTATTCTGTCATAAGATTCTTGATGCTCTCTTACTGAAGCTGGTAAGAAGCTAACTTTATCAATGTAAATTTCTTTAAATCTATTGTTAACATCGTATTGCTCTAAATCAGCATATATTATTTTTAATATGTAATGTTTGGCGTCTTCTGTTAAGTTAATCTTTATCGCATTGGTAGTGTCTAATTTTATTAGATCGGGTACTACCATGTGTCCCCCGCCACCCATTAACAAGTTTTTAAATCCTGACCGGGAGACGGTAGTTTCATAGTTTTTTTGGAGTTTGTCTATTTCATATCCAACTTTTCCATCAAAAAACTTATTAATGGAATCACCATTTTTTTCTGCCCAGAATTTAAACCCGAATACGGTATCTATACTGTTTTTTTCAAAAATAGCCTGTCCACTCATACTGCGGATAACTTTCCCTATGGTGTCGGTTCTTTCAAGATGGTAACTCAGGTTGTTTATTTTATTTTGCTGATGCTCAACCTTCTGAATAATTTCTTGACTGGTTTGAGCCAACAGAAGAAAAGGTGATATAAAAAACAGGAATGTGCAATTGATTTTTTTCATTGTATGATTATTTGATGGGCTGAAATTAAGTTGTTTGAGAATATTTTGAAATCCCAATTCGGAGAATGCAGTTCATTTTTAGATCAATGATGAATTCTATTATTCGGTCGAAAGAAAAGTCTGTTTTGTCGAAAATTTCAGCCAACAACTTGATGGTATCAGTATATACACTGTATATTGCATATCATGTGGGCTAAGAACATTTGGAATGATAAATACAATAGGTTAGAAGTATTCTTTTTTTTAACCTACTATGTGGGTTTTTCTATATTGAGTTCCATGGAGTTCAGCTTGTTGGAGCGGAAAGATGTGACCTTATCTTTTAAAGATCTTCCTTCGCAAATATTCGATGGGTTAAAAGCTATTCTCCCCGCTATTTTTTTCTACAAGATTATTATTCAAAAATTTTTATTTAATAAGCGTTACGTGTGGTTTTTTTTAGGGCTGGTTTTATATCTTGTTTTTCTAAATTTTTATAAGTTATACGGATATTTATTGGTGTCAAAAATGTCTTTTTTCCCAGATGTGATGAGGGAAAATGCTGCCCGATGGTATAGCAATAATGCCGTTCTGCGTTTTAGTATCATTTATATGTTTAGAGAGTTTTTGGTATTAACTTCTTTGGCTTATTTTATCCGGTCTGCACGTCAGGAAAAGAAGATTATTGAAATGAACGCACAGCAAACGGCTGCAGAATTGAACTATCTGAAAACTCAAATTCAACCACATTTCTTTTTTAATACACTTAATAATATATATTCTTTAACGCTTCAAAAATCGGAGAAAGCCCCACCTTTGGTTGCCAAGCATGCCGATATAATGCGTTATATATTGAATTCCAATAATGTCTCTTTTGTGAATTTGGAGAAGGAAATAGAATTTCTGGAGAATTATATCCAGGTAGAGTCTATACGATATTCAGAGAAAATAGATATTCAGTTAGAGGTACAGGTTATGAGTAATAAATATAAAATTGCTCCTTTATTGCTTTTACCTTTTGTAGAAAATGCATTTAAACATGGCATAGGAGAGGAGATGGAAGAAGGGTTTGTGCTTGTTGTTATTAGTTTGATGGATAATGAGCTGTCTATTGAAGTAAAGAATAGTAAGTGTGAAACAAAGTTGACAGATGGCGGATTTGGATTAGCCAATGCTCGCAAGCGACTGGAGTTGCTTTATGCGGGTAATTACACTTTAGATATAACCGATGAAGAATTTGTTTATACAGTTTATCTTGCTCTTAAATTAAATCGGGATGATTAGATGTATGATTGTGGAAGATGAGCCACTTGCTCAACAAGTTATTTCGGGTCATCTTAAGATGTTTTCAAATATAGAATTGGTAGCCGTTTGTGGAACTGCTTTATCCGCTTTTGATTTATTGCTACGTGAAGAGATTGATCTTATATTCTTGGATATTAAGTTGCCCTCTATTAGTGGTTTAGATTTTATAAAAACATTGAAAAATCCGCCTGCTTTTATATTTACTACTGCTTATAGCGATTATGCAATAGAAAGTTACGAATTAAATGCCATAGATTATTTGTTGAAACCTATCACATTAGAAAGGTTTATGCAGAGTATTCATAAATATATGAAGCTCAATATCTCTGAAGCTCCAATAAAGGATTATACATTTTTTAAGGTAAATGGGAAATTTGTTAAGATTCAACATACGGATATTCTATTTGCCCAGTCGGTAAAAGATTATATAATTATTAATACAGGTAGTGTCGAGTATGTAACGCATATGACCATGAAATATTTGTCAGATTTGTTGCCTCCAAAGCATTTTATACGAGTGCACAGGTCGTATCTTATAAATTTAGATAAAATAGATTCTATAGGTAAACAGGAAGTTTTAATTGGAAAATATTCTATTCCATTAGGGAAACAATATGTTTCTGAAGAGGTGTTGAGGGAGCGGATTTGTTAGCTTTGAGCTTTTAGCCTCAAGCTTTTACCTTTCAGTCTTTCCCTTTTAGCTCTGAGCTTCTAGCTTTTTGCCTCCTGCTTTCAGCTTCCCGCTCTTTACTTCCACTCTTTATAACTCTTATCTAACACTTCTAGTATAAAACGAGGATCTTGTGCACCAGAAATAGCCTGTTTGTTATTAAATACGAAAAATGGAACACCAGTTACTCCAATTTGCTGAGCTTCGTATATATCTTTTCTCACATCTTCTGCGTAAGCATCACTATTTAAAACAGTTAATGCTTCATTTTCTGATAACCCGGTAGCTTTTGCAATAGATACTAATGTAGGAATATCATCTATATTTAAACCCTCAGTAAAATAGGCTCTGAATATGTTTTCTTCCATTTCATTTTGTAGACCATGTTTTTTTGAAAGGTGTAATAATCGATGTGCATTAAACGAATTAGCGGGTATAGCCTTATCAAAGTTGTAGTCCAAACCTACACTCTTGGCAAAATCTGTCACCTGACTGTTCATTGCTTTTGCTTGCTCAATAGAGATATTTTTATGCACAGCTAAAAACTCATGCATGTTTTTAGATGGATCAGTTTGCATATTGGGCGATAATTGATAGCTTTTCCATTCTATGTTTAATTCAGCTGTTTGCGAAAAATTACTCAAAGCTTCTTCAAGTTTTCTTTTTCCTATGTAGCAAAAAGGACACATTATGTCGCTCCATATTTCTATCTGCATTTTATTGCTCATCACTATAATATTTTAAAAAACAAATGTACACCGCAAAGATATTCTAATCAGTTTGTTTTAAGTAAAATCTAATATTAGCTTTTTCTTTAAGTACTTATTAATAGAATGGTTGTATTTCAATATGCTATTATATAAGGCATTACGCATTTATGAATGAGTTTGTCATAGACGTGTAACATCATTACTTTTTTTGCTGAAAATTTTTGGAATGGAATATTATTTGTACTTTTGACTTTATTATTAAAAAAGTCAGAAAGTAAAATTATGGACACTAAACAAGAACAGATTATATCTGGAGCGTTAAAAAGGTTCTGTCATTACGGAATTGCTAAAACAACCATGAATGACATTGCTGAAGACTTATCGATGTCTAAGCCTTCTCTGTATTATTATTTTCCAGATAAAACTGCTGTAATTTACGCTGTGGTAAAGAAAATTATAGCTGAATATATGGAGGAAGTAAAGGATGTTTTTGATTTAAAGATGAATTATGCTGATGCAATGCTATCGCTAATTGATCATAAGTATACTTTTTCTAAACGGTACTTTATGTTACATATGGGCGAAGCAGAATATGAGCCGTTAAAAGATGATAAGTTAATAGCATTGATTCAAGATTTAAGAGAACGGGAAATTTCACTCATAGCTCAGTTACTACAACAGGCGTTGGATGCTGGAGAATTAAATATTGAAGATCCGAGAGCAATATCGGAGCTTTTTTGTAATGCTAGCGCTGGATTGAGATTTCTATTACAATTACACAAAGTTTTTATTCCTGATGAGGACGAATTTCATAAGGTTTATTTAAATCAGAAACAGTTAGCCCGAATTTTTATAAACGGAATTAAGAAATAGGAATAATGGAAGCAAAAATTCTAAATAAAGCCCGTCAGTTATATTTTTCTTACGGTATAAAAAGCATAACGATGGAAGATATTTCTAAAGGATTGGGGATATCTAAAAAGACCATTTATAACTATTTTGACGATAAAAATGCAATTATTGAGCGTGTCGTAGACGATTTTTTACAAGATACAGCGCAAAAAATGCAAGAAGTTACGGATCGTGCAGAAGATGTAATTCAAGAAGAGTATGCCTTGGTATCTAATATAAATGATCAGGTTCAATGTATACAAATGGCTTTTTTTTATGAGCTAGAGAAGTCATATCCGCAATTAATGCAAAAAATGAACGCCTATAAACACAATATTTTAATTAATAAAATTGAAAATAATGTTACAAGAGGAATGGAATTAGGTATTTACAGACCTGAATTAATTCCTTCTGAAGTAGCTTTAATTCGTTTGTCGTTAATTGAGGATGCATTTACCAACACTACATTTTTATCGGCCGGATGGCAAACCCGTGATATACTGATTACGCTAACCAATTTCTATTTGCATAGCATAACTAGTTATTCTGGAAAAGAACTTATTAATAAATACATATATAAAGCAGAATGAAAATTTCAATACAAAGCTCTGTAAGAGGGGCATTGATGACCATTTTAATTGCTTCTACAACACAGATTAGCCTTGCTCAAAGTGTTACGTTAACACTTAAAGATGCATTAAATTATGCTGTAGAGAATAATACAAATTTGCGCAAAGCAAAATTGGATATTGAAGGTGGTCGATATAAAACAAAAGAGGTACGTGCACAGGCATTGCCTCAAATTACTGGTAATGGAACTTTAACCGATCAGTTTATAAAACCTCAATTTGTGTTACCTGGTGATGCGCTTGGTAGACCAGGTGAAATTGTAACCTTAGAAAGCGGAACAACTTATAATGCAAGTGCAGGTGTGGCTTTTAGTCAGCAAATTTTTAATCAGCAGGTTTTTACTGGTTTAAAAGCAGCAAAAGCCAGTGAAGCATATTATAATTTAAGCGCCGATTTAACAGAAGAAGGTGTGATTTTACAAGCAGCTACTGCTTACTATCAGGTTTTGGTTACTCGTAAACAAATGGAAGTGATTGAGTCAAATATTGCAACTGTTTCACAAGTAGAGAAATCGGTGGCAGATCAGTTTCAAAATGGTTTAGCAAAACGCATAGATTTAGATAGAGTGCGTGTTAATTTAACCAATTTACGTACGCAACGCGATCAGCTTTTAAATTCAGTAATTCAGCAGGAAAATGCCTTAAAATACTACATAGGTATGCCCGTAACTACTCAGATTCAGATTCCTAATGAGGAACTTAAAGAGGTTGAATTAAATGCTGCATCGAAAATTAAAGATTCTGTGAACCTTGCTGGCAGAGTTGAATTTAGACTTTTGAGAAAACAACAAGAATTGTTGAACTACCAAAAGAAAGCTTATGAAGCTGAATACTATCCTACATTAGGATTGGTTGGTAATTATTCTTACAACGGTATGAGTAATAGGTTTAATTTGTTTAATAGAAGTAGTGATGCTTTTTGGTACGATATGGGTAGTATAGGTTTATCATTAAAAATTCCAATTTTTAATGGAGGCTCTACCAGAGCTAAAGTTAAACAAGCAGAGATTGATTTGTTGCAGCTTGAAGAAGATATTAAAGACAATAGTCAGTCTTTAAACTTAGCAAATGAGAATGCTAAAATTCAAATTAAAAACAGTCTGAACACGATTAATGCTCAATTAGCCAATGTGAAATTAGCCGAAGAAGTTTATTCAAGCACCCAAAATAATTATAAAAATGGGTTGGCAACTTTAACAGATCTTTTAGATGCCGAGACTGCAAGAACAACCGCACAAAATAGTTATTCTCAAGCAATACTAAATTATAAACTGGCCGAAATTCAGTTAGAAAAATCAAACGGAACTATTAAATCACTACTTAATTAAAAGACTTAGTAAGTATAAACTTACAACGCTTAATAACTTATTATAAAATGAAAAAAATTATTATATCAATCGTCTCAGTAATCGCAGTTGTGGCGCTTATTGGCTATGTATTATCTAAAAATAAGAAAGAAAACGAGGCTAAAACCGCTGTAGTAGCCGAAGGAGCTAAAGGAGATGTTAGTGTTCGTACGGCTGTTATTGCTAAGGAAGTGGTAGACATGAACTTTAGCGTTAATGGTAATTTTTTAGCTAATCAACGCATTACTTTTAATGCAGAAAACTCCGGTAGAATTACCAGAATTTATGCCGAAGAAGGAACGAGAGTGAGTAAAGGTCAATTAATAGCAAGTATTGAAACGAATATTTTAGCAGTAGATGTTCAAACAGCGCAAGATGCTTTAAGTAATGCAGAGCGCGATTTAGAGCGTTACGAAAGTTCTTATAAAACAGGAGGGGTTACCCAGCAACAATTAGATCAGGCACGTTTGTCTGCCAGAAATGCTGCGGCTCGATTAATACAGGCTAAAGTTAAAATTGGAGACGCGAACATTCGCGCACCTTTTAACGGAATTGTAAACAAGAAATTTATTGAGCAGGGGGCATACGTATCTCCGGGCAATCAGTTGTTTGAAATTGTTGATGTTTCTAAATTAAAGTTAGCGGTTACGGTAAATGAATCGCAGGTAGCTTTATTAAAGGTAGGAAGCCCTGTTAATATTTTAACAAGTGTTTTTCCCGGACAGAAATTTAGCGGAAAAATCTCGTTTATTGCCCCGCAGGCAGATAATACATTAAACTTTCCTGTCGAAATTGAGCTTAACAGTAATCCGGAAAATAAGCTTAAAGCGGGTATGTACGGTACAGCTGTATTCGAATTCCCAAGTCAGGCGGCTTCTGTTACCGTACCTAGAACAGCATTTATTGGTAGCGTAAGCAGTAATAAAGTATATGTTTTGGAAGGTGGCAATACTGCTAAAGAAAGAAAAGTAATTGCAGGTCGTGTAGTAGGTAGCATGGTGGAGATTTTGGATGGTCTAAAAGAAGGAGAAATCGTTATTACAAGTGGTCAGATTAATTTAATTGATGGAACAAAAGTAGCTCCGTTGAATAAATAAGGTTAGACTATTTGGAAAATTATATGCCTTTTAGCTTTTGCTGCAGGCTTTACAAAAATTAAAATATTATATACTGATGAAAATTACAGAAGTATCTATAAAGCGACCTACCTTGGTAATTGTTGCTTTTACCGTGCTCACTTTAATGGGGATATTAAGTTATTTTTCCCTTAATTATGAGTTATTACCTAAATTCTCGCCTGCAGTAGTTTCTGTAAGTACGGTTTATCCGGGAGCTTCTCCCAGTGAGGTAGAAAATACCGTGACTAAAGAAATTGAAGATGCAGTTTCCTCTTTAGAAAATATCAAAAAGATTGATGCCCACTCGTATGAGAGTTTATCTGTTGTTACCATTACTTTAAACTCGGGTGCCGATGTAGATTTGGCCTTAAATGATGCTCAAAGAAAGGTGAACTTTATATTAGGTAATTTGCCAGATGATGTTCAATCTCCTTCCTTAAATAAGTTCTCGTTAGATGATTTGCCGATTATTACCATGTCGGCCACTGCTCAAATGGACGACGCAGCATTTTATGACTTAATGGATAAGAGAATTTCTCCAGTGATTTCTCGTGTTCAGGGTGTGGCTCAGGTAAATTTAATAGGTGGACAGGAACGTGAAATTCAAGTAGGAATAGATGCAGATAAATTGGAAGGGTATGGTTTGTCGTTATTACAAGTTCAGCAAACAATCTTAACTTCCAATTTAGATTTCCCTACAGGAAGTGTTAAAACTGAAAATCAGGATATCTTAATTCGTTTAACTGGTAAATACGCTTCGGTAGAAGATTTAAGAAATTTAGTAATTGGCACAGGTTCTAGTGGTGCTCAGATAAGGTTAAGTGATGTTGCAGATGTTCAGGATTCGCAAAAGGATATTGAAAAAATATCTCGTGTAGATCGTCAGGCTTCTATTGCTTTACAAGTATTAAAACAGTCTGATGCAAATGCTGTAAAAGTAAGTGAAGGTGTTCAGAAAATAGTTGGTGAAATAGAAAAACAATATTCGGCTAATGGATTGAAAGTTAAAATTGCGAACGATAGTTCTGTTTATACTTTAGAATCAGCAGATGCTGTAATCTTCGACTTGGTATTGGCAATTGTATTGGTTGCTATTGTAATGCTTTTCTTCTTACATAGTATTAGAAATGCGGTAATAGTAATGGTAGCCATTCCGGCAGCCCTAATTGCAACTTTTATTGGGATGAATTTATTGGGATTCTCTCTAAACTTAATGTCGTTGTTAGGTCTATCGCTCGTAGTAGGTATTTTGGTGGATGATGCGATTGTGGTATTGGAAAATATTTACCGCCACATGGAGATGGGGAAAAACAAAGTGAGAGCTGCGTTTGACGCTACAAAAGAAATTGGAGGCACCGTTACATCTATTACCTTGGTAATTGTAGTAGTGTTCTTCCCAATTGCTATTAGTACAGGGTTAGTGTCTGATATTTTACGTGAATTTTGTGTAGTGGTAATTATATCGACCATGTTGTCGTTGGTTGCATCATTTACAATTGTTCCTTTATTATCTTCCAGATTTGGTAAGTTAGAACGCGTTTCGGGAGATAAATTTATGGGTAGATTTATCCTTGGTTTTGAAAGACTTTTGGGAAGATTTACCCATTGGATTACCGGAATATTAAAATGGTCTTTAGCACATAAGAAAACCACTCTAGCTGGAACATTTAGTTTGCTTATTGCTTCCGTATATTTATTATATGCAGGTTATATAGGAGCAGAATTTTTCCCAAAAAGTGACAGAGGTGAGTTTATAGTTCAGATAGAACTACCAAAAGATGCATCAATTGAGCAAACCAATCAGTTAACTACTCAGGCAGAAGAATTTTTAAGTAAAAAGCCAGAGATTGTTTCTTTGATTACCTCTGTAGGTCAATCAAGCGAAGGTATGGGTGGAAGTTTATCTACAGCCTATGCTTCGGAAATAACCGTAAAATTGGTTGAAAAAAAGGATCGTGCTGATGATGCAACCGTGTATGCTGCAAAAGTGGGGCAGGAATTAAAGAAAATATTAGTTGGTGCAAAAATTAAAACTGTACCGGTAAGTATTTTAGGTATGGCAGAGAGAGCACCAATTGAATTAATTGTGACAGGATCTAATCTAGATTCGGTGATGGATTATGCTGAACAGGCCAGACTGGAGTTGATGAAAATTCCGGGTGCTACTGAAACCAAATTATCAATGGAAGCCGGAAATCCGGAGATTATGGTGCAGGTAGATAGAGATAAAATGGCCGCATTGGGGTTAAACTTACAAACTGTAGGTGGTACTATGCAAACTGCATTTAGCGGTAATACGGATGGTAAATTTAGACAAGGAGAATATGAGTATGACATCAATATCCGTTACCAGACCTTTAACCGTAAGAATTTAGAGGATGTTAAAAACCTGATCTTCGTAAATGCAAGTGGTCAGCAAATTCAGTTAAAACAGTTTGCTAATGTAGAGGAAGCTTCTGGCCCGAGTAAATTATACAGAAGGGATAAAAGTACAGCCGTTTCTATTCAGGCGCAATCTGTAGGCCGACCAACCGGTACCATCGTTTCTGATTTTCAAACTAAATTAGACAAGATGCCGAAACCAAACGGAATTAACTATATATGGGCAGGAGATATTGAGAACCAAAATGAAGGTTTTGGTACTTTAGGTATCGCATTGTTGGCCTCTGTAATATTGGTTTATCTAATCATGGTTGCTTTATATGATAGTTTTATTTATCCTTTCGTAGTAATGTTCTCTATACCTCTATCTATTATTGGAGCATTACTTGCCTTAGGATTGACCAATAATTCTTTAAATATTTTCACCATTTTGGGGGTAATTATGTTAATTGGTTTGGTTGCTAAAAATGCAATTATATTGGTCGATTTTACGAACCAGATGAAAGCCGAAGGTAAGTCGACAATGGAAGCTTTAATTTTAGCTAATCAGGCGCGTTTAAGGCCAATTTTAATGACCACCATTGCAATGGTGTTTGGTATGTTGCCTATTGCCATGGCGGCTGGGGCTGGAGCCGAATGGAAAAATGGTTTGGCATGGGTAATTATTGGAGGTTTAATAAGTTCGCTCTTCTTAACCTTAATTATCGTGCCGGTTATGTATCAGATATTCGATAAATTGATTGTTAAGTTTAGCAGTAAGGAACAAGAAAAAACAATTGATGAGTTAATGATAGAAGACTATGACCATGTAGATGTTCATGAATATGATATGAAGCATTAAGCTTTAGAATATAAGTTAAAAAGCCCTATTGTGAAAACGATAGGGCTTTTTGCTTTATACTGTCCCGTCCTGAAATAAGTTGACACCAAAGTTGACTTTATATGAAAAAACGTA
>CAZOVM010000022.1:0-14484 GCA_964583395.1 uncultured Pedobacter sp.
ACGCTGGTAGTACCAAACGAAGGTACTTGGACGTATAATCCGGCTACAGGCATTGCTACATTTACTCCAACTCCTGGGTTTACAGTGGATCCAACGCCGATTACCTATACATTAATCGAAAAAGCTACAGGATTGACGGATGATGCAAACATTACCGTTACTTATACAAGAATACCTCCAATAGCAAATAACGATACAGGTGTAAGTTCAATTCCAGGTGTTCCTCCTGTAGTTAATCTACTTACAAATGATAAGCTAGCAGACGGAAGTACAGCCACTGTGTCTAAAGTAACAATAGATTTAGACCCTAGTACACCTGGTGTTCAGCATACCTTAGTGGTACCGAACCAAGGTACATGGACGTATAATCCATTAAATGGAGAGGTTACTTTCATTCCAAATCCTGGATTTATTTTAGACCCTACTCCTATTCCATATACTTTAACTGAAAATAGTACCGGTCTATCTTCGAACGCTACTATTACTATGATGAGTACAGTTAATTTAAGCATAGGATTGGCTAAATCTGTAGTGTCCGTAACTAGAGAGCTAAACGGAAGTCAAACAGTTACCTATTTATTTACGGTAAAAAATCATGGAAATGTTCCACTAATTAATGTAAATGTACAGGATAACTTACGTGCAGTATTCCCTATGCCTATAGGCATCTCTGTAAGAAGTGTAACAGCTACAGGTACTTTAAGAAGTAGTAATACTTATAATGGCACATCAGATATCAATTTATTACAGTCAACAAGTACACTTGCTGTTGGTAGAACAGAAACCATTACCATGGTTGTTAACCTAATGCAGAATAGAACTTTTGGAACTTTCCAAAATACTGCAACAGCAACCGCTGTAGGTGATCAGGTTGGCGGAACTACTTCTGATGTTTCTACAAATGGTACGAATACAGACCCTAATAATAACAATGTACCTAATGATCCTAATGAGGATATTAAAACTCCTGTTGATTTAACGGGGGCAGATATCAAAATCCCTGAAGGATTCTCACCTAATGGTGATGGTATAAATGACTTGTTTATTATCGAGAATACTGGTAATGCGAGAATTGATTTAGAGATTTATAATCGATGGGGTAACATTGTTTACAAAAGCACTGATTATAAAAACAATTGGGATGGAACGGTTAATTCGGGAATCTACATTGGACAAAAAGTACCTGATGGCACATATTATTATATAGTTAAAGTCGACGGAGTTCTTAGACCAGTTAAATTCATTACTATCAATAGATAACATAATAAAGTTATAGTTCTCTGCTTTAAAAGGCAGAGAACTATTTAAACAAGATTAAGAATGAAAAAAATAGCAATCATAATTTTTGGGGTATTTACATCTCTATCGGCCGTTGCGCAACAAGATGCCTTGTACACTCAATATATGTTTAATACTTTAGCAATTAATCCCGCATATGCAGGAAGTAGAAATGTTTTAAGTGCTACTGCTTTAAGTAGAACTCAATGGGTAGGAATTGATGGAGCACCGAGAACTCAAACACTTTCGTTTGATGCCGCAATGCCAAATAAAAGAGTTGGATTAGGTATTCAGATATTTAATGATCAATTAGGTATTACTAAAACCACAGGGGCATATCTTAGCTATGCTTATAGAATACCTATAAATAATGGAACTTTAGCACTTGGTGTTCAAGGTGGTGTAGCTAACTTCAGAGCCGACTTTTCTGCTGTCGACCTGAATACGGGAAGTCCTATAGATCCTAGTTTTAGCAATAACATTAATAAAATGTTGCCAAATTATGGATTTGGTATTTATTACAATACAGACAAATTCTATTTAGGAGTTGCAACACCTCATCTTTTAGATAATAGATTTACCGACGACAACTCTGTTTTAGTTACTAATGGACTTGTTGCAAAGCAGTACATGCACCTTTTCGTTACTACAGGAGTTGTGCTTAATTTAGGTGATGATTTTAAACTAAAACCATCGGCCCTATTTAAAGGGGTTATGGGCGCTCCATTACAATTAGACGTGAATGCGAATCTTTGGATTAAAGATAAATTGAGTATTGGTGGCCAATATAGAACGGGAGATGCTTTTGCCGGACTATTCGAACTCCAAATATCTGACCAATTTAGAGTTGGATACGCTTATGATCATACAGTTTCTAAATTAGGAAGACATAATTCGGGCTCACACGAAATTATGGTTAGATATGAATTTGGATTTTCTAAAAGTAGAATTGTTGCACCTCGTTATTTCTAAAACAATATGAAAAAATTTTACTTGTTAACGTTATTATTTGCCTCTACCTTTAGCCTTTCATTTGCTCAAAGTTTTAAAGAAAGAGCAGATAAAGAGTATGAATTGTTTAGATTCAGACATGCGGTAGAGCTTTATTTAAAAGCAGACACCAACAATATTGATGTGATTTCTAAATTGGGTATTGCATATAAAAAAATCAATTTTTATAAAGAAGCCGAATACTGGATGAATAAACAGGCGCTTTTAGAAAACCAACCTTCTAGCTTCTTTTTAGATTATGCCGAAATTCTGGCTAATAATGAAAGGTACAGTGAGTCTGAAACATTTTATAAACGATACTTGGCTATAAGCCCGAAAGATGTTAGAACAATTAATCAAGCCAAGTCATTTAGTAAATTAAATGAAATGAAAAGGGATTCAATTAATTGGCATATCTCTTATCTTGCATTAAACACACCTATGGATGAGTTTTCTCCCATATACTTTAACAAAGGTTTAATCTTTACCTCTAATAGAATGGCCGAAAAGGGTATTAAAAATACCTTTTCATGGAATCAAAGTCCATATACAGATTTATATCTTTTGCCAGATACTACAGGTATTAAATATCTAAAACCCGATTATTATTTTAGTGACCTTACCAACGACGTTAAAATAGAGTACAAAGAACGTCAACTACCAAAAACCATCCAAGACTCCAAAGTTTTAGGAGAGGTTTCTTACCCTGCCATTATTAAAACAAGTGGTATTAATACTGACACCACAAATGTTGTTAAGCTAAGTAGTATTATTAACTCTCAAAGACATGATGGTCCAATGAGTTTAAATGCCGCTCAGGATTTTGCTTTTTTCAATCGCAACAAAAATGTTAAAAGTGATGTTGAAAATGCTGCAAGTATTAGAAAATTAGACTTGTATTCTGCTACTTACAAAAATGGTGTTTGGTCTGCTGTAAGGCCTTTTGAGCATAACAATTCTGAATATTCTACCGCCCACCCCGCCCTATCTCCAGATGGAAATACTTTGTATTTTGTTTCTGATATGCCTGGTGGATATGGAGGTAAAGATTTATACTATAGTGTAAAAACTGGCAATAGCTGGTCTACCCCAATAAATATGGGCCCTAAAATAAATACCGAAGGTGATGAAACGTTTCCGTATGTTTCTGCCAGCGGTATATTTTACTTTAGCTCAAATGGTTATGCCGGATTAGGCGGATTAGATTTATTAAAAGTTGAATTAAGAAATCATGAACCCATTTCTGAAGTAGAAAATTTAGGCTATCCTATTAACTCATCAAAAGATGATTTCGGATTTATCATTGATGAAAAAACTAAAAGTGGATACTTTAGTTCTAATAGATTTGGCAGTGACGATATTTTCAAGTTTAACTATAATCCAATAATAATAAAACTTGAAGGTAGGATTTATGCTAACACTAATAACAAAAAAGAATCTATCTCAAATGTATTAGTAGTTTTAAAACAAGGAAGTAAAACTGACAGCGTTTACACGGATAACTCAGGATATTATAGTTTCCCGCTAAATAGAGAATTAGAATATACCATTACAGCCTCAAAAACTGGCTATGAAGAGCCGGCAAATGCAGAAGTATCTACTTTAGGAATTATAAAGTCTACAACTTTAGTAAAAGACTTAGAGCTTACCCTTCCTGTTATCCCAGAAATATCTGGTTGTATTTATGCAGGTACTGACATCAAAATAGATCATATATTTTATGATTTAGATAAATTCTTTATTAGAAATGATGCATTACCGGCAATGAACAAAGTATTAAGCATTTTAAATAAGCATCCTGAAATAAGCTTACA
The DNA here is from genome assembly GCA_964583395.1 of uncultured Pedobacter sp. Lineage (GTDB taxonomy): Bacteria > Bacteroidota > Bacteroidia > Sphingobacteriales > Sphingobacteriaceae > Pedobacter. Next base: position 4,083 of record CAZOVM010000022.1, read on the forward strand.
AATAAAATCGCATACAGATAGCAGAGCTTCTGCTGCTTACAATGAAGTACTGTCTAAAAACAGAGCAAATGCAGTAATTAATTGGCTAGTAGAAAGAGGTATCAACAAATCACGTTTAACCGGTGAATATTTTGGAAAAAGAGTCTTAGTGAACGGCTGTGGCGATAACGCTAATTGTACAGAAGATTTCCACCAATTAAACAGAAGGTCTGAATTATACCTATTTGCTAATGGAAAAAATCTAACCCTAGATTGTGAGACTCCACCTGAAAAAGTAGTCCCAGTAACTTCTCCTCTAGTGAATTGTGAAGCTGCTCAAGGTGCTTTAAAACTGGAAAACATTTTCTATGATTTAGATAAGTTCTTTATCAGAAACGATGCTTTACCAGCCATGCACAAGTTGTTAAGTGTATTAAACACTTACCCTGATCTTGATTTAAAAATAAAATCTCATACAGATAGTAGAGCATCTGCAGCCTATAACTTAAAACTGTCTAACAACAGAGCAAATGCAGTAATAACCTGGCTTGTTGAAAGAGGAATTAAAAGATCACGTTTAACAGGTGAATACTTTGGAAAACGTATTCTTGTAAATGGCTGTAGTGATGGTGTTAATTGTAGTGAAGATGTACATCAATTAAATCGAAGATCTGAGTTCTATCTTTTTTATAAAGGGAAGAACCTAACTATCGATTGTAAATTATAATAAATCCAACACACATATAAACTAAGAACCCCTGATGTTATTCTACATCAGGGGTTTCTTTATTTTAAGGCACTCAATAATATTCTCTTAAATTATGTTAAAATGAAAATTTAAAGGTTTATCCAAAAAATTTTATCAATATATTAGCAAGATGATTAAACTTTATCAAACTGTTCTCATTACCCTCCTGTTAAGTATCGTTAGCTTACAAGTAAAAGCCCAACAAGACACTTCAGTTTTAAATACCATAATTTCGAAAATCCAAGAATTCGATTTATCTAGTCCCTCTGAAAAAGTTCATATACATTTTGACAAACCTTACTATGCTGCTGCAGATACTATTTGGCTTAAAACTTATGTAACTCAAAGCCAAAATCAACCAACTCAGCTTAGCAAAATTGTATATGTAGAAATGTATAACGACACTGATTCTTTGATGACTCAGTTAAAATTACCGGTTATTGATGGAGGAGCTCCAGGTCATATACCTTTAAATATAGAAAAGTTTAAACAAGGCAATTATTATATCAGGGCCTATACACAGTGGATGCTAAATTTTGATCCCAATTATTTTTTCTTTAAAAATATTCCTATAGGAGAAGGTGTAAATAAAAAGGTAAATACACATGTTCAATATATAAAAGATAAAGACGGGAAAATATCTGCAAAAATCTCGTTTAAAGATCAGGCCAATAAAATCATTAGTACCAAGTCCGTTAACTGGCAAATTTTATCCAACTTTGATGTAATTAACAAAGGGAAAATAAATACGGATATGGGTGGTTCAGCCATTATTCCCATTATTACCGATCCGAAAAAAGATATCCTAGGAAAAATTGCACAGATAAATGCCTCAATAGATTTAGGTGATGGTAATAAGCCGCTAACCACCACCATTAGAATACCAAGTATTATTGGAAATTATGATGTACAATTCTTTCCTGAAGGAGGAGATCTCCTAATTAACCTTCCCCAGCAAATCGCATTTAAGGCCATTAACTCTATGGGTTTAGGTGTAAATATTACTGGAAAAATAACTGATAAAAATGGGAATAAATTAACAGACATTAAAAGTTCTCATCTTGGAATGGGTTCTTTTTACCTAAATTCTGAAGAAAACAATGAATATTCTGCCGAGATAGCATTTCCCGACGGAACCATTACAAAATATAAACTTCCTACCGCTAAAAAAACCGGGGTGACCATTCAAACGTCTTCTATAGATAAAGATGCGATTAATGTTAAGTTAATGGCCACCGAAGATATAATTGCTTCACAAAATTCAAAAAATTATTATGTTGTGGGACAAATGAATGGAGTAGTTTACTTTTCTGCAACCATTCCCATGCAAAAACAAGTCGTTGTTTTCAAAATACCAAAAACAGATTTACCATTAGGCTTGCTACAGGTAACTTTATTTAATGACAAAAGTCATGCAATTAGTGAGAGATTAATCTTTGTTTCAAAAGAAAAAGAACTTAAACTAGCTGTAAAATCAGATAAGCCAAGCTACGGAATCAAGCAAAAAGTAAAACTTACCTTAAATGCAAACGATTCTTTAAAAACTGCTTATACCAACGTATCATTATCGGTAGTTGATGAATCTAAAGTTCCTAACGATGAAGAAAATGAAATAACTGTATTAAGTACTTTATTGTTGACGGCAGATCTAAATGGTTATATAGAAAAGCCCAATTATTATTTTACTGATGTAAATGAATCCAAACTGTCTAAATTAGACCTACTTTTACTAACTCAAGGATATAGAAGGTTTGAATATAAAGATATATTAGAAGACAAATACCCAGAAATTAGATTACTGCCTGAACAAGGAATTAATATTACTGGAACCTTAAGGAACAAAACCGGGTTACCAATTAATAAAGGTACATTGTTACTAACAATACCCTCTATAAGATATAATAAACAACTTACTACGAGTACAATTGGAAATTTCAAATTTACTGATTTGGTGTTTCCAGATTCTGCAGAAGTTGTTATTACTGCCCGATATAACCCTAATCCAAATAATCTAATGATGATGATTGATGGATTTCCTGAAGCTGCAATTGGGCAAAATAAAAATTATCCGGATCAAATCATTAACATAGATAGTACTATTTCAAAATATATTGACAACAATAGTAAGCAATTCCGTTTTTTACAAACCATAGAGCAAGTTGACGTTGTAAGAACGGCCGCTAAAAAAGCTTCTCATTTAGACCACCCGGTATTAAGTACCTTGCCCCTCATGGCCGACGATGTTTTAGATGCTTCGTATATAATGCCATGTAATATTATTACCCAATGCTTGAGGTCTAAATTAGTAGGGGTAGTCTATTTCGAAGATAATTTTTACGTTGCTCGTGATTTCAATGCGGGAAGCAGAATTCCTATGCTTATATATTTAAATAACCTCATGATTGATTATGCAGCTATGTCTACAATTAATCCATCAGAAATTTTAAATATACAGATATTTTTAAGAGACCCTATAGGTCAACTAAGTAAGGCAAACAATACAAATGGCGTATTGGTTATAAACACCAAACCACTAGGTGATGGTGGCACAAAAATGAGCTTAAGCGACTTAAAAGCATTATTACCCGAAAGCCACACAACAAAATTTAAACCTAAAGGCTATAGTGTAGAGAGAAAATTTTATGAACCTAAATACAGTGTAAACCCAACTGAGTTAAACTTTACGGATTTAAGAACAACCGTTTATTGGAATCCAAGAATAGCATTTGATGAAAAAGGACAATCAGTAGTTGAATTTTTTAATGCAGATGGAAAAGGTAATTATAAAGCCACGCTCGAGGGTATTGATGCAAATGGGAATGTAGCAAGAACCATATTTAGATATACAGTTAAATAACAAAGGGGGAGCTTATTTAAAGCTCCCCCTTTACATTAAACAAACAGGTTAATTATGTTCGTGTTCATTATTATTGTTTAAGCATTGAATCCCGTTCTCAGTAATAATCCAGTCAGAAAAAGCCGAGTAATCTGAAGTACACTCCCAGTAACCAAAGCCTAAATAATCAATTAAATTACGCTCTATCTTTAATCTGCTACCAACCGGAAGTCCTAAAATTAGTTTCACTTCTTGATTTCTCCAGTTAGTATTTTTCGTTAATAAAAGACGAGGTGAAAAGCTTAGAGTATCTTTATTAATAGAATACTTATAATCAATATTTCTAGCATTATCCAATGCATTTTTAAAATTATAGCCCTGCGAATGATAGTTTTTAACTAAATATGCATCTCCTTTCGTGCTCGATTCAAAGTCGATTCGTACATTTCTAGGCCATTTAAAAGGATGGTCATTTAAATCGTCGACAATTACTCCTCCAGATACTCTATTATAGGTTAAACCATATTGCAAACTATCAGCCTGATTAAATAACATAGAATTATCTAGGGTTAAAACATATTCCTTTGCTATTGGAAGAGCATTTTTTTGAGTTATTTCTGCACTTTCTTTAAACTCTGATGAAATTTTTGCTGCGTAGAATGTTGTAAAACATACTCCCCCTATCCATATAATCAACAAAGCAAATGATAAAGTTCTATTTATTACTTGCTTATTAAATACATAGCGTATTGAAAGTAATACCAAAGCTAAAATTGGAATAAAGAAAGTTATAAAAGTAGCCAGCAATAATCCATCCTGATAGTCAGGATTTACTATACTAAATGGGAAATACTGGAAAATATTATCATCCATAAATCCCAAAATTCCGGCAACCCCCACAATAAGTGTTAATAAAAATCCAACACCCATTATAATTATAAAGAATGCTATGGCCTTAAAAACAAACTGTGCTGTAAAGTTAAATACCTTACCTATTCCTTGAAAAATATCTCCAATTACTTGACCTAACTGAGCCGGAAAAGATTTTTGAAAGTTGCTATTTGCCACTAACTCCTCTTCAAAACTCCTTTTAAATCCATGTAAATCTGGCGCTTCTCCACGCATTGCCATCTTATCTAATCTGCGTTTTGCAGGGGGTACAATAATCCAAAGTATCAAATAAAATAATATTCCAAAACCCCAGAATAATATAAAAAGCAAGAAGAAAACACGAACCCAAGAAACACTTAAGTTTAAATACTGAGCCATTCCAGAGCATACACCAGCAAATATCTTCTGATCCATATCTCTATATAATTGTCTTCGAACACTATGAATGGTGTTTTCATCAATTTCTGATTCCTCTTCTGAGAAATCGTTCACATTTCCCATAATTCCAGTTACTTCCTCAACATCACTCAAGTTCACCACTTGCTTTTGCTGTATCTTAAGTTTTTCTAAAAGCAATTCAGCAATTCTATTTTCAATATCTGTTACAATTTCAAAATTGTCTATCGACCCAGAAAAGTGTGCTTTAATTCCTAACAAATAATTTGTTAAAACTTCATAAGCATCTTCTTCTAAATGAATAATTGAATTTCCTATGTTTATAATTAATGTCTTTTTCATTTTCTAAGAATTGATAGTTTCTGGTTTTATTTTCTGTGCTTTAGAACAATCAATAGCATGTACTAATTCATTCCAAGTGGTGTCTAATTGAGCTAAAATTTCCTTACCCTTATCTGTAAGCATATAGTATTTTCGAGGTGGCCCCGTAGTAGACTCAACCCAATTATAACTTAATAACCCATTATTCTTTAATCTAGTTAGCAGCGGATACAAAGTTCCTTCTACTACTAATAATTTTGCGCTACGTAATTCTAAAATTATATCAGATGCATAAATTTCAGACTTCGATATAATTAACAAAACGCAGTACTCTAATATGCCCTTTCGCATTTGAGTTTGTGTATTTTCTGCTATCATAATACAAAGATATATGTTTTATAATGTACCATGCAATACATAGTACTAAAATAAATCATAAAACATTGATAATCAGAAATATATTTTTTTTACAAAAAAGTAAAAAACTAAAACACAGAAATATTTGTTGTTTAGGTATTAATTACTTAGACTATAAAAAGAACCTATTATGTCTATCAAGATGTCTTCTGTTTTTTCTTTTAAAAAACTTCATTTACATCAACCAATTTTAAAAAATAAGTGGGTTAGTGCAGATAGAATATTTATCATAGCGCTAACAATTGCGGCTATAGTAGTTGCAATAATTTAATATTTCCCTACTTTTAAATTAATAAAGTATCTATTCTTTGAGCTTGAACTTTGCCTAAGGTTTTAGCCCAACTATAAATTGTGAAATGGCCATCTTGAGAGGCAACCAGCGCAACGGCATCGGGTTGATCATGTATAAATTGTGCCGCAGAAAGATGCCTGGTTCCCCCTACCACACCCGGATAAACATCTTTAGGATGACCATCAATTACCGGTTCAGAAAACATAATTTTTCCAATCTGCGAACTTCCTTTTGCTCTAACCAATTTTGCCCCAAAAGCCAATAACTCGAAATCCTGCGTTACAATAGTAGCACCATCAATTGCTGTTAGTCCAGCCAAATAATCAGTTTCTCTTTTTAAAGCAGATTGCCAGAATATCTCACTGGAATTCTTTCTATCCTGATAAATCAAATTAGCAAGTCCATTATAAGAGGGGTTGATTTCATAATTAATTGGATTAACTACAGAAGAACGCCAATCTGTACGCTCATTATTCACCACTATTAATGCTCCACCCCTACCATGACTGCGCATAGATACAGCCAATTGCACCATAATATTAGCTGAATCGCTCCATTTTACTTCTGCCTCTACATCTAAAAGAGCGTACAACATTGCAGGGCTATCAGGTAAACAAGCATTGGTATTCACAATAATTTTCACTTGATCTCCTTTTAGAATAGCAACATTTGTAAATTTGCCCAATCCGGTAACACGGCGATGTTTTATAACCAATAATCCTGGCTCAGATACATCCACAACCAAACAGTAATTCGGGATATTCATAGTTGTTCCCCATGCACACAACTCTCCTTCATCGTTTTCCCAAACCCCAATATGAATTCCACTACGTTCAACACCTGGAGCTAATTTGGTTAACATGGCAGCCGATAATGGCATTTCCTTTGAGAATAGTAAAGTGTTTGATAACTGGCTTGGATTAACATACGCCAACGATATTTTTGGAGAATGGCCTTCTTCCTTTCTAAAACTAGCCCAAAAGGCTATATCAATGATGGCTTCTATAACACTAGCACTTGGTTTAGCTGCTAAATTAGTTTCACCCTGTAATAAAGCGGCATTGATATGCATAGAAAAATGTTCTTCTATTGAAGACGATATTTGCTGTGCAACTTTATAGGAACTCGTATAATTCATCACCAAATATAAATTTAATGATTTTATTTAATTGTTGATGTAAAGTAAGGATATCATTAAAAAAACCTTAACTTTTTATAGAATACTTTTAATTTCTTAGAACCTGCCAATCTGACAATAATTTACGTTTGGAATATGTATTGATAAGGTAGTTAAAAACAATAATATTTTATAATACATATGAGCATAAAGGAAAAAGGAAGTATTTCCATACACACTGAGAACATCTTTCCGATTATTAAAAAATTTTTATACTCGGATAATGAAATCTTTTTAAGGGAGCTTGTAAGCAACGCCGTAGATGCAGTTCAAAAAATAAAAAGACTAGGATCGTTAGGTCAATTTAATGGCGAAATTGGCGCACCATTAGTAGAAGTAGCAGTAGATAAGGCAGCAAAAACTATTACAATTAGTGATAATGGTTTAGGCATGACAGCCGATGAGATAAAAAAATATATTAATCAAGTAGCATTTTCTGGGGCTAGCGAGTTTGTAGAAAAATTTAAAGATGCGAAAGATGCAAACGAAATCATCGGAAAATTTGGTCTAGGTTTTTATTCTGCATTTATGGTTGCAGATTTGGTAGAAATAGACACTTTATCTTATCAAGATCATGCAGAACCTGCAAAATGGATTTGTGATGGAAGCACAGAGTTTGAAATTACCGAAGGTTCACGCACCACTAGAGGAACAACCATAACGCTTCATATCAATAGTGAAAGCGAAGAATTTTTAGAAGAAAATAAAATTCAGGAAATTTTAGATAAATACGGTAAATTTCTACCTGTCCCTATTCAATTTGGCATTAAAACTACCCAAGAAAAAGACGGTGAAGATGCAGAAGGAAAACCAACGTATAAGTCAGTAGAAAGTGCAAATATAATTAATACAACCGCCCCAATCTGGACAAAAGCCCCCGCTGATTTAACAGATGCTGATTATCTAGATTTCTATAAACAGCTTTACCCTTTTGCTGAAGATCCATTGTTCTGGATTCATTTAAATGTTGATTATCCATTTAATCTTACCGGAGTTTTATACTTCCCGAAAGTTAAAGATGATTTCGATTTTCAACGTAATAAAATTAAATTATTTAGCAGACAGGTATTTATTACTGATGACGTAAAAGATATTGTTCCAGAATTTTTAATGTTATTACACGGTGTAATTGATTCTCCAGATATTCCTTTAAATGTTTCAAGAAGCTTTTTGCAAGCAGATGGAAATGTTAAAAAGATAAATAACTACATCACAAAAAAGGTTGCTGATAAATTACAGGAACTCTTTAATAAAGATCGTAAAGCTTACGAAGATAAATGGAGCGACATTGGTCTTTTCGTTAAGTACGGAATGGTTAGTGAAGAAAAATTTTATGATAAAGCAAAAGATTTCGCTTTGTTAGAAAATACCGAAAAAGCTTTATTTACACTAGAAGAATATAAAGAAAAAGTTAGTGCTGCTCAAACTGATAAAAACGGAACAGTTGTGTATTTATATGCTACCGACCCGTCTTTACAAGATACATTTGTTCAATCGGCCAACAAAAAAGGATACGACGTACTTTTGTTAAACACTCCTATTGATACGCACTTTGTTAATCAGATGGAGCAAAAATTAGAGAAAACATCTTTAAAACGTGTTGATAGTGGTTTAGCCGACAAGTTAATTGACAAAGAAGATAAAACTGAAAGCGTATTATCTGAAGAACAATCTGGAAAAGTAAAAGCCTTATTCGAAAAAGTTATTACCAAACCCGGTTATACTGTAGAAGTAGAAGGCTATCATCCAGAAGAATTACCTGTTACAGTTTCTATGGACGAGTTTATGCGTAGAATGAAAGATATGGCGAAAATGGGTGGCGGAATGAGCTTTTATGGTCAAATGCCTGATAGCTATAAAGTAACTATTAACGGAAACCATAAATTAATTTCTAAAATTTTAGAAGCCAATGATCAGGAACAAGAAAAATTAGCACAACAAGCCGTAGATTTAGCACTATTGGCACAAGGAATGCTTACAGGCCCTGAACTTACTGCTTTTGTAAGTAGAAGTGTAGAACTAATTTAACTACCTTAAACAGCTTTAAAATCCCGTTAGTTAATTCTAACGGGATTTTTTATTTTCATTTTTTGTACATTTCTATATTAATTTGCCATCTTAAAGGTATTTTAAAATCTTTTGCAGTTGATTAAAAAAATTCTACAAAAAAAACTATCTCCTTTTGTTCTGCGCCTTACCAAGAAATATTCTAGCAGGCCTGTGCGCAGCAGGGTATTTAATGCTCTTTCTAAACTGCTAAATACAATTAAAAATGACCCCAACAAACGGGGAATAAATATTCCAATTTCTGACGATTCAAGAATAATAATATTTTCCGATCAACATAAAGGAGCGAAAGATTTTGCAGATGATTTTGCCTTATCTGAAGACAATTATGTAAACGCACTGGAATGGTATAACCTCCATAACTATAGTTTTATTAGCCTCGGTGACAGTGAAGAGTTTTGGGAAAACACCTTATTACAAGTCAAAAAACACAACAAGAAGTCGTTTGACATTGAGCGCAAATTTCATGATAGAGCTAGTTTTTATAAAGTTTTTGGTAACCACGATTTGTATTGGGACAATGATCCATTAGCCGCATTTCATCTAAATGACTTATATGGTGGAACTGTAAAAATTCATGAAGGCATTCTGTTAAAGTATAGTCACCCTACAAAATCCACAAATATATTTTTAACACATGGCCATCAGGGCGATAAACAAAGTGATGGAAATTGGTTTAGTAAATGGTTTGTATCAAATATTTGGGCTCCTTTACAATCCTATTTACAAATCAATCCAAATACACCCGCATACGATAAAGAATCTAAATCATTACATAACCAGTTAATGTATGAATGGGTTTCAGAACAAGAAAATTTGTCTTTAATAACGGGACATACACATCAACCCGTGTTTAAATCACTAACATTTTTAGAACGTTTATATTACCAATTAGAGCAAGCAAGAGCTAGCGATGATAAAGAACTGCAACAGCATTTTGAAGAAAAGCTAAGTGAACAGATAAAAAAAGGTGAAACTGCTCCGACCTTTAAAGCGTATAAACCAACTTACTTCAATAGCGGATGCTGTTGTTACAGCGATGGCGATATAACAGGTATAGAAATAGCAAATGGCCACATTAACTTAATAAAATGGGTTTATACTGATAACGGAAAAAATTCTGAACGACAACTACTAGAAACCTCTTTACTCACCGAATTACATCAGCCTTATAAAAAGTAAAAAGCCCATTTATTAAATAAATGGGCTTTTTACTTTTTATATGTCCCGTCCTGAAATAAGTTGACACCAAAGTTGACTTTATATGAAAAAACGTAC
>CAZOVM010000023.1:0-8301 GCA_964583395.1 uncultured Pedobacter sp.
GACTCTCGACTTCATTTCTGCGCCGCGGAATGGCACTTAAGAATTATCGTCATTGCGAGGCAACGAAGCAATCTTAAAAAAATTAATTACTGCTCTTAAGATTGCTTTGTCGTTCCTCCGCGCAATGACGGTTTATGGGGTATAACAATACTCAATATTCAAATCACCACTGGACACAAAAAATAACACAGACGCTTTTCACATGAGCAATGATTTCAGGTCTTCCGACTTTCAGACTCTCGACTTCATTACCACCGTCTTCGTAAAGGTCTGGTGTAGCGACCGAAGAATTGCTGCGCAAGGCTTGCCTCCGCTCTGCGCTGGGCCTCCAGAATAACGCCATCCAGTATTTCATCCTAGGCGCCCAATCTCAGCACCTTGTTCCAACAGACTCTCGGACTTCCGACTTTTGCCTCACCTCCCTTTCCTCTTTCAGCTTTTACCTCTCAGCTTTGTCCTTTCGACTTTTAGCTTCCCGCTCTAAGCTTTTAGCTTTCAGCTCCCAGCTTTATGCTTTATCCTTTCCCCCCTTTTCAGTATATTTGCATATGAATGTTTCCGATTTGCTAAAAAGAGCACTTCAATTTGACTTTTTAACACAAGAAGAGGGTGTTTTCTTATATCACAACGCCAGTACAACTGAATTAGCCTATGTAGCAAATAAGCTCAGAGAAATTCAAGTTCCGTCAGGTAAAGTTACATGGCAGATAGACAGAAACGTAAATACTACTAATGTATGCATTGCAAATTGTAAATTTTGTAATTTTTTTAGACGCCCCGGACACGATGAAAGTTATATCACCGACATTCCCACTTACAAGCAAAAAATTGAAGAAACGTTTAAATTAGGGGGCGATCAGCTTCTTTTACAAGGCGGCCACCATCCAGATTTAGGATTAGAATTCTATGCTAACCTTTTTAAAGAGCTGAAAGAACTTTATCCAGACTTAAAATTACACGCTTTAGGCCCACCAGAAATTGCGCATGTAGCTAAAATAGGCGGACATACCCATACACATGTATTACAAACACTGAAAGATGCGGGTATGGATTCACTTCCGGGAGCTGGTGCCGAAATATTAAACGACCGCGTCCGACGATTAATCAGCAAGGGTAAATGTGGCGGAAAAGAATGGTTAGATGTAATGCGTGCTGCTCATCAATTAGACATCACTACTTCTGCAACCATGATGTTTGGGCATATAGAAACTATTGAAGAACGCTTTGAGCATTTGGTATGGATTAGAGAAGTTCAAAGTGAAAAACCGGAAAATGCGAAAGGATTTCTAGCATTTATTCCGTGGCCATTTCAAGACGATGGTACTTTACTAAGAAGATTAAGAGGTATTAAAAACAATGTTTCTGGCGATGAATACATTCGCATGCTGGCTTTAAGCAGAATTATGCTACCTAATATCAAAAACATTCAGGCTAGCTGGCTAACTGTAGGTAAACATGTAGCCCAATTATGCTTACACGCTGGTGCAAATGATTTTGGATCCATTATGATTGAAGAAAATGTTGTATCGGCAGCGGGTGCTCCACATAGATTTACAGCCGGCGGTATTCAACAAGCTATAAGAGAAGCTGGATTTGAACCGCAATTACGTGGTCAACAATACAATTATAGAGAAATGCCTGCCTCATTAGAAGATCAGGTTATTACTTATTAAGTTACGAATTTATTTTGAATTTTCCAAATTTTCTTCAATAAGCAGATTAATTATTCCATCGGCTAAACCTACTTTGGGCACGTAAATTTGTCGTACGCCCGACCATTTGGCTACAGTTAAAAAGATCTCGCTTGCAGGTATAATTACATCGGCGCGGTCTGCCTTTAAATCAAATTTCTTCATCCGGTCTTTAAGACTGTAACTATTTAACTCAGTATACATTTTTTGGAGTTTAGATATAGTTAAAGCAGCGTGCTCTTTTTCACCACTCATCTTAAAAAGCTTATTTATATTTCCTCCGGTACCTATTCCTGACAAATTTTTAATTTTATGGGTATGCTCCTTTATCCAAGCTCTCATTTCATCCCAGGTTTCTGGCTTATCCTGATTGTCCAGCATTCTTATACCACCAATATTAAACGATTTAGATTCTTTTAATTTGGCCCCTATAAAGATAGATAGCTCTGTGCTTCCCCCTCCAACATCTATGTAAAGATAATTTTTATCAGGGTCTAAACTTCGCTCAATATGATTTGCATAAATTATATTAGCTTCACGCTGACCTTCAATAATTTCTACGTCAACCTTTGCTGTTTTTTTAATTTCTTTTAATACTTCTAAACCATTCTTTGCCTCACGCATGGCCGATGTAGCACAGGCCATATAAGCCTTAACACCAAACACTTCCATCAACTTTTTAAAAGCAATCATCGAATTTATCAAATCAGCAGCTTTCTTTTCTGATAAGTGCTGATCAATAAATGCATCATCGCCCAAACGCAAAGGCACCCTAACCAATAAGTTTTTTGTATACTTATAACCTTTATCGCTTTTAATTATATCGGCAATTAATAACCGTATTGCATTAGATCCTATATCTATTGCTGCATATCTTAACATATTATTGATGCTTATGCTTTAAATAATTATACGTCTCAAATTGAGAACGAACTTTATGCTTGCTTCTATTTTTCTTGTGCTTATTACTGTTCTTTTTATCTATGATGCGGGCTTTCACCGAATCCATTAACTGGAAATCAATAATATCACGTATCTCTTTTCTTATCTCAGCGTCAAAAACCGGAAAACCAACCTCCACCCTTCTATCAATATTCCGACTCATTAAATCGCCAGACGATAAATACAATTCTTCCTTGCCATTATTACCAAATATAAATACACGAGCATGCTCCAAGTACCTGTCTACAATACTAATTACAGATATATTTTCACTAAATCCCGGAATACCCGGTATTAAACAACAAATCCCTCTTACAATCAGTTTTACTTTTACACCTGCCTTGCTTGCTTTGTACAAAGTTTGTATAATATCCTCGTCGGCCAGGCTATTTACTTTAATAATAATATACGCTTCTTTTCCTTGACGGGCATGTTTAATCTCTCGTTTTATCAACTTATGAAAACGACTTCTAGTATCTAAAGGAGAAACAATCAGCGTCTTAAAATCGCCCGCCACTTTTCCTTTATTTAAAGCAGCAAATAGACGTTTTAAATCTGCTATGATTAACTTATTAGTGGTAAAAACACTATGATCGCAATAAAGGCCGGCCGATTGCTCATTGTAATTACCGGTCGAAAGATTGGCGTAATATTTTGGTTTACCCTTTTCTACAGATTTAATGAGACAAATTTTAGAATGCACTTTATAATCTGACAAACCATAAATAACATTCACACCACCTTCTTGCAGTCTGCCCGTCCAGTAAATATTGGCTTGCTCATCAAAACGGGCTTTTAACTCTACCAAACAATTTACCTTTTTACCGTTTCTTGCAGCATTTATCAACGCATTTATAACTCTGCTGTTCTCGGCTAAACGATAAAGCGTGATGTTTATTTCTTCAACTTTCGGGTCAATAGCTGCTTCTCTTAAAAAATGTAAGATATAATCGAACGATTGGTAGGGAAGATTTATTAAAAAATCGCGAGCATCGATACTTGCAAACAAACTTTTCTCATTAGCCAAACCATTCACCGGCAACTGAGTAAATTTTGGATATTTTAAATGAGTACCACCAATATCCGGGAACTTATAGAAATCAGAAAACTTATGATACCTGTTACCTTTAATCAAGTTTTCACGATCAATTTTCAGCTGTTTAGTTATGCGACTAAGCATGTTGGCTGGCATTTCTCCATCATAGATTAACCGCATAGGTTGGCCTTTTTTTCTTTTATCTAAGCTCTTCTTTAAATCTTCAATGAACTTCTCATCTACCTGGCTATCAATATCCAGTTCAGCATCTCTGGTAAGTTGTATAGAATAGGCAGCGGCCGATGCGTATTCAAAAATATAAAACACATCATCTAAACAATATTTAATAATATCGTCTATCAATATTACGAAGTTCAGATCATTTGTTTCTGGCAAAACCAAAAATCGGGGTAAATTAGCAGGGAGCTCTATTAAAGCATAAGTAGCGGACTTTTTTGTATCTTTTTTTATAAACTCTACAAAAAAGTAAAGCGCTCTATCTTTAAGCTCTGGAAATGGCGTGTCTTCCCTCACCATAATGGGCACCAGATTAGAAAGAATTTTATCTCTGAAATACTTCTTTACAAAGTTACCTCTTGCAACATTTAATTGCTGCTCGTTAAGAATAAAGATCTTTTCCTTACCCAGCTGATTAACCAATTTATCAGCAAAAAGGTGTTCAAATTTTCGTTCTTGTTTAACAACGATTGATTTTATTTCGGCTAAAATTTTCTTTGGATTATAACCTAATAATGCTTTTGCCTGCTCATTTAAATTAGAAAGGCGTACTAAAGTTGCTACCCGTACTCTATAAAATTCTTCGAGATTGCTCGAATAAATAGCTAAAAACTTTAAGCGTTCTAAAAGAGGAACAGTTTCGTCGGCAGCCTCCTGTAATACGCGCTCATTGAAGTATAACCAGCTTATTTCGCGGTTTAAGAACGGGTATTTTTTGGTGGGCATATCTAAACTTTCCATAAGAAAGTCCCTACTTATGAGGGACTTTCAAAACTGTATATTATAATGTTAATATAGTATTAAATAACTGTTAAAACAAATATTGTTAATCTGCTTTTTTATCAGTCGTAGTCGCAACAGGCTCTGCTTTGGCAGCGGCCGATGGTGAACTGGTTGTAGCAGGCTTTGTAGCCGTAGTAGTTGCAGTTGCTTTTTTCGCTGTTACCGTAGAAGATTTGACAGCGGCTGTTGGTTTAGCTGAAGGTTTAGCAGGCGCTTTAGAAGCAACTGGTTTCTTTGCAGGCGTAGAAGGTTTTGCAGCAGGTGCTTTAGCCGTAACAGTTGTAGCTACAGGCTTTACAGTTTTCTTAACTGCTGTAGAAGCTTTCTTCGTAGCCGTTGCCGTATCTTTAGCTACCGATTTGGCAACTGTAGCGGTTTTTTCCGCTGCTTTAGTTGCTACTTTATCAGCCATTTTAGCCGTCTTTTTTATTGCTTTTTTTGTCTTATCTACCGCTTTTGCAGTATTTACTTTAACACTACCTACAACTGGTGCAGCTTTAGCTTTTAGTATTTTCTTTTTTGCAACTTTTTTCTTGGCTCCTTTTTTCTTTTCGTTTTTAGCTTTAGTGCCTTTTACCTGATCAATTTTATCAGAAATAGCATCTTTAGCATTTTTAAGCTGCTTACCCAGCTTTTTAGCAATTCCTTTACTTGCCTTTGCAATATCGGCTGCAAAAAATTCTGCATTATGTCCTAAATCACCCACAACGGCTAAAAAGCGATCTGTTAAAGTAGATTCCATCTTCTTTTTTGCTGCTTTTTTCATGGATTTGTCTTTTTGTGCTTTTGCTTTATTTGTTTTCATATAGGATTTGTATATTGAGATTAACTTAATTATGTTGATTAGTTAATTGCATTAAACATAAATATGCTGACAATGTTTATAAATTCGTGAATAATTATTAAACGATTATAAATATCTATTAAATTTAATTAAATTTTTTAATAAAATAAATATGCCAAGTTTTGATATAGTAAGTAAGGTTGACGCTCAAACCCTTGATAATGCGATAAATAACGCCAAGAAAGAAATTTTGAATCGCTTTGATTTTAACGGATCAGCCAGTTCAGTGGAATTAGACAAAAAAACGAATGTAATAACCATTATTACCGAAGACGACATGCGCTTAAAAGCGATTGTAGACTCTATTATTTCGAGAATGATGAAGCAAAATCTTGATGCAAAGAGCCTTGATTTTGGAAAAGATCAGGTAGCTTCCGGAAACATGATCAGAAAGGAAGTTAAGGTTAAAGAAGGTATAGACAAAGAAGCCGCAAAAAAGATTGTTGCGAAAATTAAAGACAGCAAAATTAAGGCGCAAGCATCTATAATGGACGATCAAGTGCGTGTTCAGTCTAAGAATATAGATGATTTACAAAAAGTAATAAGCCTTTGCAGGGGCGAGGATTTTGGTCAGCCATTACAATTTATAAACATGCGCAATTAATGGAAATTATTGAAGACGGATTTATTTTTAGTGATCAGTCAAACAGATTACAAATTGATGCCATACATTCTTATTTGAGCAAAGAATCTTATTGGGCAAAAAATATTCCCTTCGAAATTGTAAAGCGTTCTATTGAAAACTCATTGTGTTTTGGGGTATATACTAATGATCATCAAGTTGGGTTCGCGCGTTGGGTTACCGATAAAGCAACCTTTGCTTATTTATGTGATGTATACATTCTAGATGAGTTTAGAGGAAGAGGATTATCTAAAAAACTAATGTCGCTCATGCTGTTTCACCCTAGTTTACAAGGACTAAGACGTTACCAGCTTGCAACCCTAGATGCGCATAAATTATACAGCCAGTTCGGGTTTAAAGCGTTGGCAAATCCCGACCGACAAATGGAAATACATATCGATCATATTTATCAATAAATAAAATGGAAAAATATACTGTACCTTCTGCTACCAAAATTGGACATGTTCATTTAAAAGTTGCTGATTTGCAACGATCTTTAGATTTTTACTGTGGCTTGCTAGGTTTTGAAATCACGACTTTATATGGAGATCAGGCGGCTTTTATTTCGGCAGGCGGATACCATCATCATATTGGATTAAACACCTGGCAAAGCAAGGGTGCACCTCCCGCGTCGGCCTATGGCGTTGGTTTGTATCACACAGCTATTTTATACCCAACAAGAAAAGATTTAGCTATTATATTCGATAGAATACATAAATCGGGCTATTCGTTTACCGGAGCAAGCGATCATGGCGTTTCTGAAGCGTTATATTTAAACGATCCAGATGGAAATGGCGTAGAATTATATTGGGATAAACCAAAAGAAGAATGGCCTTCTAAACCAGATGGCTCTCTTGAGATGTATACGCATTCGCTCGATTTACAAGACTTATTAAATGAAATAAATAAATAATGAAATTCAAATTATTTTTAACGAATTTACTGGTATTCATAGCTATATCTTGTTACAGTCAGACAGAGAAAAAAACCGAATCAGATCTGGCGACAATTCCAGATACTGATTTTCATGAAATACCTGGTGTAACCGTTAAACCTAAATTCCCTGGGGGTGAAAAAGCGATGTATGCTTATATTGGAAAAAACATTGTTTATCCTAAAAAAGCCTTTGAAAAAGAAATAGAAGGCATTGTGGTTGTAGAATTTACTATCAATAAAAAAGGAAAAGTAGTAGATGTGGTTTCCAAAAGCCAGATAGACGCCGATTTAAAAAAAGAAGCTATTCGTGTGGTTAAAAGCTTACCCGATTGGCAGCCAGGCATAATGGATAAAAGACCAGTAAATGTTAGATATAGTATTCCTTTAAACTTTAGCCTTTAAAAGTTAAACATTCTATACCATTAAATTTTAAAATAAATTGAAGTCAACTTTCGTAACCAAACCTAATAACTAAATGATTTACTCTCCTATCCAAAGAAAAGAAACTGCTGCAAACGACCTTAAAGTAAAAGGGGCTTATGATAGCTATGAGAAGTTGATCTATTCACTTTCTGAAAAGGAAATACCGGAAAATGTAAATAAAGTAATTGAAATTGAGATTAATGAAGTTAACAATTTTGAAGGCACAAATGGCGAACTGTTTATTTTTATTAAAAAATCACAAGTAACATTGCTCTCCGTTCTTAAAGATGAACTTAAAATAGTGGCTATTAACCATTATAGAAATCATTGGATGGTTCTGGGTTTGACAGTTTTTGGAATGCCTTTCGGTATAATTATGAGTTTATTATTGGGTAATTTTGGATATATAGGAATTGGTTTAGCTATTGGAATTCCAATTGGAATGGCCTTTGGAAAACAATTAGATAATAAAGCAGCCCAAGAAGGGAGACAGTTAAGTTTTGAGCGATGAGTGCCAAGGGGAAAGCGGAAAGCAGAAAGCTAAAAGCAGAAAGCTAAAAGCTAAAAGCTAAAAGACGGAAAGGATAAAGGCTTGAGGCTCATAGCTCAGACCTTTACGAAGACGGTGGTAATGAAGTCGAGAGTCTGAAGTCGGAAGACCTGAAACCATTGCTCATGTGAAAAGCGTCTGTGTTATTTTAACTGTCAAGTTCTGATTTGGATATTGTTATACCCATAAACCGTCATTGCGCGGAGGAACGACAAAGCAATCTTAAGAGCAGTAATT
>CAZOVM010000024.1:0-4389 GCA_964583395.1 uncultured Pedobacter sp.
ATTGATCTTTCATTTTCCAAAACAATAGAAACGATTTAACAAATGTACAACTACTCATTAACAAACTTGGAAACTATCCGCAACCCGTCACTTATTCTCTCGAGGAGTAATACTCTGGTTTCCCGGTGTCCACATTGGTGGCGTGTTCATTGGAGGTCGTTGTCCAATCACTGGAGAGATCTGAGGAGGTAGTTGTCCAGCCATCGGCATAATTGGTGGAGGTGGAACTGCTGGATTGAATTCTGGGACATTTGATGTGACTGGAATAGAAACTGGAGGTGGAACAGTAATTCCGAATCCAGCATAACCCTCATTTGCTCTCAGATTCGCAGGTGGGGTTATCTGACTTGGATTAGCTGTTTGAAGAATAGGTCCGAGAGAGACTTGCAGATAATTTTCAGCATTGGATTTCTCTGTAGCTTTATTCACATTTGCCTGCCAGTTTTGTTTTCGGTTGTCTGTCCATCCAGGATTCACATTCTGATTCCGATGGTCACTGATCATTGGTTGAGGTTTGAATTTCTTAATGTTCTTTCTGATCCATGGTTGTCCCTCTTCATTATACCTTTGAACCTGTTCGATAGCTTCACTAATTCTGTCCAATGTTGGCTCTACAAAGGCCACATCTTCCAATGGTTCCTCTTCCATTGTGGGAAGGGACATTGTTGCTTTGAATTCCAACAAAGCTTCCACTGGTAATTCACCAGAAAGATCAGTTCTTGCTCGCTTCGCTCTTCTATCCTCAATTTCGGCTTCACTCGGAAGTATCACAACACATCTTCTCGTGAATCCTTCAAACAAAGTCAATCGTTTTTTCCTTGCTTCTCTGTTACAATGAGTCTGATCAATGATATAATTGTGTCTTCTTCTGCAAGCCATTTGGAGACTTCTTGACAGTGCTTTCGCCGTCAATCCAAGAACCATATCCAATCTACCCGTTTGAATCCTCTTTCTCGGAATACCGTTAACTTTCATCATATCCAGAATCTTCTCGGTATTGAAATGAATCCACTCTTCATCTGGATGTTCTCCAAGATACTTATCCACCCATGTTGTTTTGCCAACTCCGGGAAGTCCTACCATCAAGATCACTGTGCAATCAGATTTGTCTGCTGGTGGTCGTTTGCTTGATTTCAATTGTGTAGACATATCTAATTGACCAACGAAAACTGCTCTTTTCTCCTTCTCTGCATCAGGAAGTCTGAAAGGATTTCATACACAATCTATTAAAAATAAAATACAAACCTCCATATCTCTTGATGTTCCTTGTCAGGACATTCCACTCCAAAGTTAACAAAAACCTTGCAATTCTTTGAAGCGATATGAGGATAAACAACTTCTCCTGGGTTGAAAAGTTTTCCAGAAAAGGCAGTTCCTAATAACTCTCCGTTCTTGTAGTAAACAATTTCCTGAACAGACAGATCCAAAACAGTTGTAATAATATCTTCTAGATGGAACGACTCTCCAAATGCCGCAAAGACTCCTTCACCACACTTCCTTTCTGTAGAACAGAATCCATATGATTTCGGGGATTCTCCGAGAGTGTTGGAAGCAGTTGAAGCAGACCATCCAACTCTGATATCATGGGGATCCAGCTCTTCAAATGGAACATGCTTTGTCGAAAGGAACTCTGCAATGGATACTTGGAACGCTATTCTCGGACACCCTCCTCCTTCAGGAACAACGATGCCGTAGTTGGATCGGACTCCTCCCCACATTAGAGCAAATCCATCTCCATTATCTGGATCAATCAACCACTTGTTATCTGCATTCGCCTTTATGTTGAAATCAGAGTTATCTGAAAATCAACAACCAATAATCAACTGTTAATCGAAATTAAACAACTCACAGTAATCCAATTCGATGAATCTCTCATCAGGCCAAGGTTCTTCTACGATTGGTTTGGGTTCCTTCTTCTTCCTTGGCATACCTGCAGCCAATTCAAAGAGAGCATCATCATCCTCTTCATCCTCAGGAACAGGTTCACCATGGAAATCAGGGGGTGGTTTCTCTTCTTCAATCACCTCGTATTCTCCAATTAGTTCTTCTTGAAGAATCTGAGGCTTCGATCCTTCCAATATCTTCAAGACATCTGATGCCTTTTGGAGTAACAATGCTGGATTCTTCTTCAATGCATCAATACTCACTTTTTCAGCCGCTTGAGCATCCGATTCTTTTGCAATTTGAAGACTTGCTGTTTCATCTTTCTTCTCTGAATCTTTCACTGAAATCTCTTTTGCTTTTCTATTCGAATCATTGTCGTCACTTTCAGTTTCTGAAGAAGTATCGGAACTGTCATCCGTTTCATCCTCAGATGCAGAAGACTCACTGTCTTCATCAACGCTGACTTTCTTTTCCTCTTCCAACAAGGTTTCCCTAGTCCGCACTATCTTCGAAGCTTCCAATGGATCATATCCACCGTCTTCTGCTGAAGTTTCTAGGGGTATCAAATAGCTGTTGTGAGCATCCGATTCACCCCCTTCCCCATCATCTGAAATCTCCATAGGTTCTGGCTGTTCTTCTTGTGCAACAGATTCATAAGGGTTCACTTCATTCATGAAATTAACTTCTGGAACTTCAGGTTCCTTCTCTTTAGGTAGACTTACAGGTGGAGGAGGAATATAAGTAGGTGGCATCATTGGAATAAGAGGAGGTGGAACAGTAGGGTCAAACATTGGAACATTGTATGGAAAAGACATAATAGGAGGTGTGATCAAGGCGGGTTGTGGTGGAAGTATTTTCTTCGGCAGATCAGTCAACAATTGCGGTGGGGGTAAAGTTTGTATTGGAGCATCTTCAGACTTGAACTCCGGTTCGATTGATTCAGAAAGAGATGAGACTCGAGTGACTGGTAATGGTATGATCTGTGGAGGTGGGATAGGTGGTACCATTGATACTCCAGGAGGAGGTTGATCAAATCTCGTTTTAGGAAGTTGTCTTAAACCAGGAGGAGGCAGCTGAACATTCACGGGTAATGCAGGAGGTGGTTGATCAAACTTGGTCCTCGGTCTCGATGCAGATTCGGTTGATGTTGCTGCAGATACAGAAAGCTCACTGACACCAGGAGAAATTTGTGGAATCGATGAAGGGAAATCAGGATTACCTCTGACATGAGTTGGAGAAGGTCCAGAATGTGGAGGAGTCACCTGAGGAACTGGTTCAATTCGTTTTGCAGTAGGTGGTGGAGGTCCTGGGGGTGCTGGAGGCCTCAAAGGTCGAGCAGTTGTTGGTCTAGGTCCAGGTGGAGGTGGTGGAGCAGCCAAGGGTCGAGCGGTTAAAGGTCTAGGTCCAGGAGGTGGAGGTGGACCTTGTCGAATTGGTCTGACTGCTAGAGGTCTTGGTCCTGGAGGAGGTGGAGGAACTAGCTTCGTTGAACCTGATGATGATTGAGATTGAGGAGATGAAAATTCCGGTGTAGGAGGAACAGGAGAAACATCGCTGAAGATCTGATGGAGTCTTTGTTCTATTGAAATCCCTCTGCCAGAATCGTGAGGAAGAGAATTCGTTGAAGACAATGAAAGTCTCGAAGGTTGTTTGATGGGATCGGAACGAGGTCCAGACTGAGGAGTGTCAGGAGTCGTAACCTTCAAGGGCCCACTTACTGAATCTCTTCTTGCCGGAACAGGAGTTCGTTTCTCCATTGGAGGAAGAATATAAGATCCTTGACTCTTCATTCTCTTTTCCATTTCAATTTTCTGACGTTCTTCTGATCGTTCATCTTCGGTCTTGTACTTCTGAGTCAACATAGCACTCTGATCATCCAATATTGTGTCCAAGAGATCCACAGAAGTTGTTGATTGCCTCTGAGACACTGGAGCTGGTTTCTTCACAACATTCGCAGGTTTCACTGGTATGATTATCTTCGGTGTTGACTCAGATGACTTCTGTAGAGACAATCGTCGTTTTTCTACCTCTGCAGGTTTCACTTCTGATGGAATCGGCTTCTTCTCTTCAAGTTTCTTAGGTGGTTTTGTAATTTCAGAACTCTTTTTCGAAGGTAGATCCGATTTTTTACTATCATCTGACTTCTTCTCTTCGATGGGTTTCACAGATTCACTGTTCTGGTTTTCTACATTAGTCTTCACAGGCTCATCCACACTTTTATCTTTAAGTTTCTTTTCCTTCTTTGTAGGAGTCTTCTTCTTAGGTGATTTGGGAGTTTTTTCTGAACTAGTGGTTGGTTCAGGTTCCTGTAATTAATGATAAAAAGTTACTCAAGTACAATTCATAACCTACCAATGTCTCGTTCTTAGTTTCTTCAACATCTTTATCATTCACTACTATATCCTCAGTAGTCGTTGATTCTTCAACTACAGTTTCTGTAGGCTTTACTTCTGGTGGAATCACTTTCCTCTCTTTTCGTTTCTTGACTTCTTTGACAGGTTCTGG
>CAZOVM010000025.1:0-213 GCA_964583395.1 uncultured Pedobacter sp.
CGAATTATCACTGCACCCTACCTCGCCGGGCTACCGCCTTATACTCAACAATGTTCTTTTCCCGGCAGCTAAAAAGAAACCGCGTAAGACATAGTATAATGTGAAAACCGGCTTATTGCAAAAAATAATAGCCATATAAATTTTATCTTATAATTCAGCTGAAAGTAGCTGTCCCAAAAGGTCAGCTACTTTATTATTCAGTGGCATTTATTG
>CAZOVM010000025.1:223-2393 GCA_964583395.1 uncultured Pedobacter sp.
CCGCGATCAGTGCCAGCTATACAGACGGTATTTTACACATTGTCCTGCCCAAGGTAAAAGCAGAGCATAATAAGGTGCAACATATTAATGTCAACTAATTGTATCAGTTGAAATCATAGGTAGGATGTGTGGTTTACAGGCCGGACTTAGTTTTGTATTGTGTGCAAAAGTAGCTGTCCCAAAAGGTCAGCTACTTTATTATTCAGTGGCATTTATTGTTTTCAGATATGTTTAGGCAGCTATAGCATTATTGCGCTCATATTTAAATATGCCTAATGCAATAACGTTATTTTTCTTATTTTGACCCTTAGTTATTGGTTTGCCTCCTGCTTTTAGCTGTTTGGCTAACAGTTTACGTAGATTATGACCTATCGACATTAACCCAAATTCAATACCTACCCCTACAAGGCCCCTTAAGCTAAACCTTGTAAACTTATTGTTGCTCTTTAACTGACCAAAGACCGCTTCCACTTCTACCGGTCGTTTGCTTCTGTGATACAAACCCCGTTCAGACATCAGCTTTGCTCTGGCTTGCCCTTTGAGGCGATTAAGATCTTTGTTGACTTCGATACGCCTGTTGCCTGCTGATTTGTGACATATCACACGTAAAGGACATCCTTCACATCGCCTGGCTTCGTAATAATGAACTTCAGCTTCATAACCATTGCTGCTTATTCTTTTGCCTGTATAGCAATACTCCAGTCGCTGACCCATAGGACATACATAATAATCTCCTGCTTCGTTGTAGTATAGATTTTGAACCAAGAACGGATTGTTCTTTTGGGTACGCTTTTGATCTTTGTGGAAGTAGTTGTACTTTACATAAGCATCTATTGCTTTGTCTTCCATCAGCTCATAGTTTTCTTCACTGCCATAGCCCGCATCTGCTACTACTTCCTTGCTTTGGGTTTGATAATGTTCTTCAAAACCATCCAGGTGTTTTTTCAATGTAGTCGTATCGCCTGCCGTCTGATGGATACTGTAATGAGTGATGAACTGGTCTTCGGTACTGATCTGTGTATTGTAGGCCGGCTTAAGCTGACCATTTTGCATATGATCGTCCTTCAAACGCATAAATACAGCGTCTTCATCCGTTTTACTATAGCTGTTCCTATCCCCTAATATAGCTAATTGCTGCTCGTATTTTTCTAATCTCGGCAGCTGCTCTTCTATCTTTTTGATTTGCTTTTGAACTTCTTTAGGCGTTTGATCTCTATCCTTTATAGCTGCGTTTAATGCTTTGAGTCGCTCTTTGAGCTCCCTGCTGTCAATAGGTTGGGGAGTTTGCTCTTTGTTGAGCTGTGCCTGGTCTTCCTTAATTTGGGATTCAATACCACAAAGTACAGATTGTATTTTGCCTTCTAACTTTGCTTTGTTCTTTTCTACAGCGCCTTTCCATACAAAGGTATAGCGGCCTGATGCGGATTCGATCTTTGTACCGTCAATATACTGCACCTGAAGGCTCACATACTGCAACTCATGCAGCATACGTACTACATCGGCAAAGAGTTGTTGAATATGATCTTTCAACCGCTTTCCACGAAAATAATTAATAGTGCGGTAGTCCGGCAAGCTGTTACCGGACAGCCACATAAAGTGAATATTCTCCTGCAGGGCTTTTTCTATTTTACGGCAGGAGTAGATATTGTTCAGGTAGGCGTAAAACAATACTTTGATCATCATACGGGGATGAAAGCTTGTGGTACCACCGCCTTTGTATTGTTTAAGGATATGTTCAATATCCAGGTTGTCCACCACTTCATTAACCAGGCGTACTGCATGGTTATCAGGGATCTTCTCAAAAATGTTTTCAGGAAAAAGCTCTGGACTATTGGCCGGTAAAGATTTGAATTGTACTTTCATAGAAGTTTGTTGTGCAACGTCAAAATACTTCTTTTGACGAACAAACACAAAAATCCCCGATACTTTTTTAGCATCGGGGACCTTTTTTAATAAAAGGCCTTTTTAGACAGCCTCTTTGTTCTTTTAATCATGCTAGCTTTACACCAGAAAAAGTAAAAACCGGATATGGACAGAAAAAACTTTTTAAAGACTTCTTTCAGTATTGCTGCTATGGCAGGCCTTGGCAGCAGTCTTTCTGCATTTAAAAAGCTAAGTGATACGTTTCCTGAAAACGGCTATACCATGCCCTTCTTATTTATAGGCCACG
>CAZOVM010000026.1:0-2080 GCA_964583395.1 uncultured Pedobacter sp.
ACCCTGTTTTAGTAGCTGTAACCGGCAGGTTTAAATAGTTGTAAGTTAAGATTACTCCGGTTCTTCCGTCTGTAGTAACATTACCATTGTTGTCGCCATACAGATAAGTGCCTGTGGTAAGACTACCACCACTGATGCTATTTAACCGGTTACCTGTATAGTTGTAAGTAGACACCCCTGCACCATCTCTGTTGAGAGAGACAATATTGCCCATATTGTCATAAGTAATGACCTCACTCATGACTATACCTGTACTGGTGCCACTTCTTAAACGATTCAGTTTATCATAAGTGTAGTTAAATCTGTTTGGATAGCTGGCACCACTTCCCCATAACTGCACCCTGACATTGCCATTGTACTGAGGAGTAGAAAGGGTATCATACCCCAGTTTAAAGCTAAACTCATTGCTGGCACTGTTTTTCAGCCAACCCCGCTCATTGTAAGCATACTTGGTGTTTTGAAGAAAAGAGGTGCCATCTGTGCTGTGCAAGTGTTTCTGCTTTAGCTGACCAATACTATTGTAATCCATCTTATTGAGCCATACATAGCTCTGAGCATTGATCTTTTCTTTTACCCCTAAGCTTCTGCCTATATGGTCGTACTCATAATCATTGGTGATGGTGGTGGTATTGCTGAATGCAGTATGTGTACGCACAGAAGTGGTAAGCTCTGATGCGAAGTTATAAGTGTTGCGAACCCGATCAATGCCCCCCAGACTATTTTTTGCTACCGACTCTACCATTCTACCCTGATCATCGTAATAAAGTACCGTTACAAGAGTGTCTGTTGATCCCAGTACGTTGATGCGGCTTGCTGTGGCAAGGCCTCTTGTTCTATTGCTTACACTTCCTGTAGCTGCATAGGCGCCACTATACCTATAAAAGCTGTAATCGTCAAAGTAATGCATGGTATGATATACATCAATGCCCGAAGTAGGTAAACTGCGGTTGGTGTAACCAGTACCTGCGCCTGTTCCACCTGAGTTGGTATTGTTTCTGTCTTCCCATAGGTTGGGGGCTGCTTGTGCATCGATACTGTTTTGCCAGGTAGATTGAGAAACGTTACTAGAGATCACTCCTGTAAGGATTACCCTGCCCACACCGTCGTACTTGGTGAAGCTCCATTTATTAGCAGCCTGCTGATTGGCATCCCGGGTGAGTACTACCTGATTTAAGCTGTTGTACACCACCTCTTCCCAGCCCTTAGATGGAATCTTCTTTTTTATTACCCGATTTCTGCTATCATACTTATAAGCATAAATGAAGTTGTTGAATACAGCAGCAACTTCGGTAAAGGTGGTTACATTGGCTCCCGGAGGAACTACATAACTCAGGTTCCCTAAATCATCGTATATATAATAGGTGTTTACATTAGTTCCGGTTGAGGCCCATATTCTTTTAAGCACTACCCGGTCATTCATGTCTTTAAACTCTTCTATTGTGCCTGATCTTTCATCCGTTTTTTTCCAGTTTTCATCTTTGGTAATGGTTTTATAAAGGGTGTTTGCAGGGTAAAAACCAGAGGCGGTTGCTCCTGTAGTGTTTACCACCCATAATCTTACCTCAGATGCTTCATTAGAAAGATAGACGCTTTTTATGGTGCCCACTGTATCGGGCGGAATAAAGGGTTGCCAGGAAGCTCCTGCAAAGCCCTGCTGTTTAACCCTGTTTAATGGGCTCATTTCATAGACTGCTACCGAAAACGGATAAGGGGTTCTTACGATTCCCGGATCCCAGCTCGAAGAAGAGTAATAAGTAGCCTGTTCGGTAGCTGCTGAAGACTTGAAAGAGCCGTTGCTGCTAGTTTGAGCAGCATAAGGAAGCAGCTCTACCGGTGCTCTTCCATAGCTGTCGTAGCTCTGATTCTGCACAATATCTTTAAATCCCGGACTGCCCATTACCTGTATAGACTGGATGGAGCGTCCCAGTCCATCGAAATAAGCGATGTTGGCATTTTCTTTGTCTACGGTACGTGCTGTGTTTAAGTTAGCGGTGGTTACCCCAGCAACTTTAAAGGTTCTGGTTAATACATAATTGCGGGCAGCAGTAGGCGATACCACCAGAGTGGGATAGACAATGGG
>CAZOVM010000027.1:0-1750 GCA_964583395.1 uncultured Pedobacter sp.
TTGGCAAAGGCGCCGGTGAACATCCGGGGAAGACGGATGGGGGCGGGGATTGGGGACGATGCGTGTAATTAAAAACCCCGCCTGTGGCGGGGTTTCAGACGCTGTGAGAGGAGTAAAGCGTTTTCTCTTGGGTGGGAAGGAATCTGCTCCTTTCAACCTCCCTCACAGTGGCCCTCCGAGGGACTTAAGCCCGATGCCGAAGCAGAGCGGGAACGCCTTAAATTCTACGCTATCGGCCAATGCTGTGTCAACCCAGAAAACCCCAAGCCATGCAAAACGCACGCTTGTATTTTTTGCAAGTCTTCATTTGATATGACCCTTTGGTCATATTGGACTTTGTTGTAAATATCACGATCTTCTTTTGCCATGACATAAAGTCTTGCATGAGAAACCGTATACACCATATCGCATTTAATCCAATGTTCTTCCGCGTCATACGGCTTTGGAAGCGTCGGAATTGTTCGCAATTTGAAATGGTGCAACTCGCTTGGATAAGGCGGTGAAGTACTGAATGGGACGATGGAGCAGAGGTTTCCCCGTGTGCGAATTCGTGGGGATATCACCACCACAGGCCGACGCTTAACCATCTCTGGTTCCTTGAAGCCTTGAAAATCACAGATGAGAATTGTTCCAGGGGTGGGATGGAAGTTGATGGGCATACCTGCATTATAAACCACCAATTTGTTAGGTGAATTTCAGTCAAGCAACAACAACTCAAACGCCCCCGCCGGCTCCTCTTTCTTGCCCTTGAGGTCGAAGCCTAAGGCCATCAAGGCGCACACCATGGGGTCGATTTTGCCAACCATCTTTCCTTCGCGCTTGACCGGCTTCATAAAGCCGTCGGCGCCGATTTTGACATCCATGTTGGAGGCGGCCCAGGTGAGGAGGGGGTTTTTGCCGTGGTGGAACAGGCCCATGCGAAGCAAGCGGTCCATTTCGGACAAACAAGGGGTGTACATGCGGGCGGTTTGGTAAAAACTGAAAATCGGGATTCCGTCATCGAGCAATTGGCTGCCAAGGCCGCTGGCGAAGGCGGGGTCGAAGGCGACCTCTTTCATGGGGTGGGCCTCGTTGATCTCGTTGATGCGGCGGCGCAGGAATTCATGATCCACGCAGTCGCCGGGGGTGAGTTCCAACCAACCTTCTTCCACCCATTGGCGGTAATTCACGCCGTGGGCGGCGGCTTTTTCATCCAACTTATCCTCGGGCAGCCATGACCAGGATAGGAATTTCTTGGCCGTGTCCACATTAAATTTAAGGGTCAGGCTGGTCAGGTCGTCATTCTTGGAAATGTCCAGGCCGCCATTGCAGGACGCGCCCAGCAAGGCGCGCCGGTCCACCTCGTCGGTGGCGCGCATCCACAGTTCCATGTTGACGAAGGCCTTGGTGCGGCCAACCCAGCGGTTGAGGCGCAGGCGCAAGAAGTTGGCCTTTTCGGCCGGGTTCACCTGGGCGGCTTTGCAATCGGCGGCGAATTGGCGCTCGCTGATGGTCAGGCCAAGGCTGGGATTGGCCTTGCGCCAAATCTTGGGGTCGGTCCAGTCGTCCTTGTCGTCGGCGGCGGCGATGTATACGAAGGTGTGGATGTCTTCGATGATGCCGGTGGCGATTTTTTGCGCCAACTGGAACTGCTCGTAGCCGATGCTGGCCAGATCGTCGCCGGCGGTGGTGATGATGAACAGCAGGGGTTGCCTGCGGGCGGCGAAGGCGTACTGCATGACCTCCCACAATTCGCGGTTGCGCTGGCGGT
>CAZOVM010000028.1:0-1543 GCA_964583395.1 uncultured Pedobacter sp.
AGTCTTGTAAACGTTTTTTGCAGAAAAGTTCATCTATTTTATCGACGATTTTTATCCCATCAGGCTTCCCATACTGCTCAAGAATCCTCATTTTCAAAAATTAGTAGGAAAAATCTACAGGTATTTGTTTCGAGACACAAAATTGTCTTTACAGAAACTATTGTACTACTGTAGGGACCGAAGAAAATTTACATTTGCAAAATCTGTGCTTATCAAGGGATTTACTAGTAGAAAATATACAGAACGTGGCCGGGATCGCAAGTAAGTCGTTTTTAGAGGTTTCACTGCATAAATATTAGGTCAGACAGTTGAAATTTGTGAATTTTTTTCTGGAAAAATTTAGGGCATTTCCAGAAACTTCTGGAAACCAATCTCTTTAGTATATAAGGGTAGAGGTTCACTAAGTAAATTAAGCTTGTAACATTTCCAATTACTGTTACTCTTTTCGAAATGGAGAACTTGGACCGTAAGGGGGTACGACTGCTTTTACTTCACGAATACCGTCTGAACCGGAAAGCCAAGGAAGCCTATGAGAATATCAATCAGTCGATGGGTGAAGGTATGTTGTCTTACAATACTACGACACTTTGGTTCCAAAAGTTCAAATCTGGCGACTATGACCTCAACGACAAACCTCATCCCGGTGCCGAACCCAAGTTGAATAATGCTCTTTTACTGAAACGGATTGAAGATGACCCATGTCTTTCTTCATATGAACTTGGAGAAGAATTTAGTGTGAGTCATACTACTATCTTGAGTCATCTCCACGATATCGGCAAACGCTGGAAATGGGGCCGATGGATTCCACACCAACTTGACGGTAGTCAGCTGCAAGATCGAGTCAAGACGTGCTCTTTTCTTCTGGATTACAAACGGAACAAGGCATGGCTGGACAATCTTGTGACGGCAGATGAAAAGTATGTGCTCTATGTAAACTTCACACGGAAGCGCCAGTGGCTCTCTGCGAATCAAGTAGGATTATCTACTCCAAAACCCGATCGATTCAGCCAGAAGGTTCTAATCAGTGTTTGGTGGAATGTACGTGGAATCGTTCACTGGGAACTTCTAGAATCGCAAGAGACAGTCTCAGCCAACAAGTATTGTGAACAATTAGACGAAGTTCAGAAAGCTTTGAAAGGGAAACAAGACCGAGTGTACTACCTTCATGACAATGCGCGCCCCCATGTTGCTAAGATCGTTTACCAGAAATTAAAGGATTTCGGGTGGACTGTTCTACCGCACCCAGCTTATTCACCTGACATTGCTCCTTCTGACTACCATCTCTTCAGAAGCCTTCAGAGCCATTTGAATGATCTAGCCTTCCATGATCGCAATGACCTTCGCGCATGGTTGTCAAAGTTTTTCGCTTCGAAACCTCCCGAGTTCTATCGCAAAGGTATAGTGTCTCTGCCAGACCGTTGGCAACAGGTTGTGGATAATAATGGTCTATATGTAGATTGACTTTGGTTTAGTTAGAAGAAGATAAATTAAAAAATTAAATTTGAAAAAAATTCACAAATTTCAACTGTCTGACCTAATATTA
>CAZOVM010000029.1:0-1462 GCA_964583395.1 uncultured Pedobacter sp.
GGGAGAGGGGGAATGATATTCCTACTGGAATGGGACTCCCAGGGCCCCCCGGACCTCCAGGACCTCTTGGGCTTTCTAGTGTTATGGGTAAGCCTGGAATTCCAGGTGCTATTGGTTACGGACCTCCAGGACCTATGGGGACTCTGGGAATCGATGGAATTCCTGGAATACCTGGAAACGACGGAATTGATGGGGATATAGGAGAACCCGGACCCGATGGAATGTAAGTATTTCTTAAAATATAAACAAATTGAAATTAAAAAGTGATTTTTTTAAAATTTCAATTGTAATCATTTTTTTAAAGTAATGTTTATTTAAAATGATGACGATCAAATGTTTTCAGCTACTGCCCTTGTCCGAAGAGAACTCCACTCGAGTTTGGTTTTATTCGACGATTTATTGAATGAATGATCAAACAAAACTCAAACAAGATCAAATTAAGATTTTAATGTTATTTAGTAGTATAAAAGAGGCGTTTCTGGCTCACCTCATTTTTCACCCACTGAGACCACAACTCATTAAATAAGGTATAAATTGATCAAAAATGCCATAATTTAGTAACAATACCATGTAAAATCACATAGGACAATTCCATAAAGCATCCAACCCCACTTCGACCCATCTGACAGTTGGGATGCGATGGATTATTATATTTGGGCAAATTTCACTCACTTTTATATTTGATACAAACAAAAGATAATATTAAATTAGTTAAACAATACGACTATACATCCGGAGCATAATTAAGAGTTGTTTCAGTCGTTCGTTGTGCTCGGATCGTAGCTTCTACAATTCTTTAACGTAATAATTAATGTTAAAAGTCACTTTTCAACCCGCAACCAGCTTATGGACGTCAGATTTAACTTTAGCAATAAAGTTTTTCAAATCCTCTGTTTTCTTGTCAAAATCCATATTTTGTCGATTAAAATTTCGTTTTTCGGTATCCATTTGTTCGAAGACATCATCTAACTTGCGTTCGAAATCCCACATCTGTAGCGATTCCATAGCAATTTTAAGTCGCTCAGCGGAAGGGCAGTTGTAGAATATTCTGTTGAAAGGCCGGTCCAGAAGGGGAAGAGTCGTATTCATATTCAAGAATTCCGCTTTTGGATCATAATAATTCGCCATCATAAAGTCCACAATTATAGGACGGGAACCAGCGCCCAATCCGAAATTATCATCGTGAAGATCGAGAGAAAGAAACTTGGCCAAGAAATTGATTTGGACAACGGCACGCAAGATTTCAGGTGAAACACCTGAAAAATGTTCATCACAATTTATAAAGAATATATAACTATATAACTAACCTTCATGAGATTTAAGTAGACGAAATTCCTTGAATTCGGGTATCCATTCACTAGCTATGTAGATTATATACGGAGAATCAACACGGTTTTGAATGAACAGGACTTTTGCACCGACACCAATCGATTCGAGAAACTTGTAGCAAAATAATTCGATT
>CAZOVM010000030.1:0-1321 GCA_964583395.1 uncultured Pedobacter sp.
TGTCCCGTCCTGAAATAAGTTGACACCAAAGTTGACTTTATATGAAAAAACGTACAATTCCCCCACAACGGCGCAGTCAGCGCGATTACAGTCTTGCCTTCAAGTTGCATGTTGTTCAACAAGTAGAGAAAGGCGAGCTTACTTACAAAAAAGCTCAAAAGCATTATGGTATTCAAGGCAGAAGTACGGTATTGGTTTGGTTGAGAAAACATGGTACCTTAGACTGGACATTACCCAAACAGTACATCTTGGATAACGATAGAGAACTCAGCCCTGAGCAGCGTATCAAACAATTAGAAGCTGCGTTAAAAAACGAGCAGGATAAAAACTTGATCTACAAGACCATGTTCGATATTCTTCAAAAAGAGCATGGTGTTACCTTGCCAAAAAAGTCTTTACCCAAGCAATCCAACGGCTCAAAGTCAAAGGAATAGTAAGCCTTTCAAAGGCTTGCAGGTTGTTTGGGATCAGCCGTCAGGGCTATTATCAAAAACAGCAGCGTATAGAAAAGCGCTTACACGAACTTAGCCAGGTAAAGGCTGAGGTCATTAAAGAGCGTATACATCTACCAAGGCTAGGTACGCGTAAGCTTTACTATCGGTTAAGTAAACAGATCAGAGATCAGGGAATAAAAATAGGCAGAGACGCTTTATTCAATTTTCTGCGTTCAGAACATATGCTGATCAAACCAAAACATGCTTATCATAAAACAACAAATTCTAAACACTGGTTACATAAGTACCCTAACCTACTAAAGTATAGGGACGCAATAACAAGGCCTAACCAGGTATGGGTAAGTGATATAACCTATATCGACACCAAGGCCGAAACGACATACCTTAGCCTGATTACCGACGCTTATTCACGAAAGATTGTAGGGTATCATTTACACCCGAACTTACATACCGATGGTGTGGCTGCTGCTATGAAAATGGCAGTCAGACACGAGCACATCAATGCTCCATTGATACATCACTCTGACAGAGGGTTGCAATATTGTTCCGCACAGTATCAGCGGTTATTGGCTAAACATCGTATTACCCCTTCCATGACAGATGGTTATGACTGTTATCAAAACGCGTTGGCAGAACGCATAAATGGTATCATAAAAAATGAGTTCCTGATCGTTAAACCAACAGATATTCACCAAGCGGAAATGATGATAAACCAAGCTGTTGCAGCCTACAACAATCGCAGGCCGCATCTGGCTTTAAACTTTAAAACACCACATACAGTTCATCAACAAAAAATCCTTGCCAGGTATACCTGACAAGGATTATATTTGATCTTTAAATCTGTCAACCTATTTTAGGACGACTCA
>CAZOVM010000031.1:0-1097 GCA_964583395.1 uncultured Pedobacter sp.
ATCAATCCGGATCCCGTGATGTTGAGGACCTGGGTGAACGGGGAATAGGATCCAGTAGGATTGTCGATTTTCACTGATTTTCCATTCACTGTAGCTTTAGTCAGATCCGGATAGTAGTTGTGACCGAAGATCTCGATATTCTCTAGTTTCGTCATTGTCACTCCACTAGCTGATCTCACTTTGTTGATCTGAATCGTGGACTCTGTTGATGAGACACTTGCGAAGAAGGTGAACTGATGATAATTGTGATTGGAAATGTCTGAGAATAATGATTCCCCATCATCCCAATAGAGTTCTCCTTGAGCTGAAGGTGTGTCTTCCTTGGTCAAAGCAACCACGAGTTCCATTCTATTGTTTCTCGAATATACTGTAGTCTGTCCAGGAGCTTGTCTGGGGAGAATGTAACCTCCTCTAATGTAGACAGGGATGAGACTGGTCTTTGGAGCAGATCTGGAGATGTTTCCTGAGGTTGCTGGGGTACCGTAGTAGCTGTCATAGAGGGAATACCAATTAGCAGATGGAGGGAGATAGCCATAAACTTGTTGTACTCCAGTCGTAATAACAGGAATTATCATCAATGCCTCTCCCCACAAGAATTGGTGAGACAATGATACTGTGATGGGATCTTCAGGGAACTCGAAGAAGACTGGTCGAACTACAGTGCCTCCTGAGATAGCAGCTCTGAAGTGAAGACTGTACAGATAAGGTAGGTGACGGTATCTGAAGAGATTCGCTTTTCTGGCAGCTGCAGCAACAGAATCCCATTGAGCAGGATCTTGGGGAGGGTTTCCAATGGCGTTGTGATTGCGAGAGAAACTGTGGAAAGCTCCTAGTTGTTGCCAACGAAGACAGAGCTCCTCATTTGTCACTCCATTGAACCCGCAAATATCTGAACCAACGTAAGGGATACCGAATATGTTGAACTCTTGCACACCTGAAAGAAGGTTATCTGTGTTTAGCTAAAAACCGTGCTCACCAATGATTGCAACCTGTAAATCAGGCCATCCCGCACTGTTGTCTCCCAACCAGTGTCCTCCATATCTTCCTGAGGATACGAATGTTGATCTAGAAATGACAACGGCTCTCTTGTTCCTTGC